>NZ_JACWZZ010000001.1:702500-1910563 GCF_014698995.1 Hymenobacter duratus | reverse complement strand
CTCAGTGACTCATCCGCTGAGTCCGTATGCCGGCTTCCGATCGAAGCGGGCTGCAAAGGTAACACCGTTTTTCCAACTGACAAGAAAAAGTTGCTTTCTTTTTTCCTGTCGCCCCGTTTCGCTTCTCGTTCGAAGCGCGGCGGGCTGCAAAGGTAAGTACCTTTTCTTCGTTTCCAAGTTCTGAGCGAAAAACTTTTTAGTGCTTTTCTCAGAACCTGCAACCGCTTCCGATCGAAGCGGGCTGCAAAGGTAAGAGTTGTTTTTCATCAACCAAACTCTTTTTTTCACTTTGCTACTTTCGACCCATATCCTTTCGATTTGGGAGTGCAAAGGTGCGACGATACATCTAGAAAAGCAAGCGTGTAGTGTAAACTTCTCTTGCACTGCACATGATGTTTTAGCTACTATCCTGAAAATCAAATACTAAATTGTTTACAGCACTAAATGAGCGAGCCGGGACGCCTTATATAGGCATCCCGGCTCGCTCATTTAATGGGTTTCTACTTTAACCGTAAGGTGCTCTTTCGGTCAGGTCCAACACTCACGATGCTTACTGGCACTGACAAGTACCGTTCCAGGTACTCTATATAAGAGGTGAGGGCTGCCGGAAGAGCCGTGGGGTCCGATATAGACTGCAGGGTTACTTTCCAGCCGGGGAGGCTAACGTATACCGGCTGCATGTTTTCCAAGTCGCCGTGGTCTGGGAGTTGGTCGGTGAGACGACCATCGGGAAACTGGTAATGAGTGCAGACTCGGATTTCGTCAAACTCATCGAGTACGTCGGCTTTCATCAGATGAATCTCGGTGACACCGTTGAGCATGATGCTGTAGCGTAGAGCCGGCAGATCAATCCACCCGCAACGGCGGGGTCGGCCTGTGGTAGAGCCAAACTCGCGGCCCGCCTGCCGAATCTGCTCCCCTACTTCGTCGTGCAACTCGGTTGGGAACGGCCCGCTGCCTACACGCGTGCAATATGCCTTGCTGATGCCATATACCTTCTGGATATGCTGCGGCGCAATGCCAAGGCCAGTGCAGGCACCAGCTACAATAGTGCTGGAAGAAGTAACGTACGGATACGTACCAAAATCAATATCCAGCATAGAGCCTTGGGCCCCTTCCGCCAGAATGTTTTTGCCTTGTTTTAACAAGTCATTCAGCAGATACTCTGTGTCGGTGAGCTTGAGGGTACGCAGAAATTCTACGGCGGAAAAGAAATCGGCCTCGAATTCTTCAATTTCGAGGCCGCGGCCGTGGAATTCAGAGAGAGTAGCGTGGCGGGATACGGCCTCCTGGTAGCGCTGCTGGAAGTCGGGGAGCAGAATATCGCCGACACGAAGACCGGTACGGCCAATTTTATCCTGGTACGTAGGCCCGATTCCTTTCAGAGTAGAGCCAATTTTGCTGCCGCCGCGTGCCTCTTCGTTGATACGGTCGAGGGCGCGGTGCGAAGGCAGAATCAGCTGGGCCTTGCGCGAGATGTAAAGAGTCTTGCCCCAATCGATGCCACGGTCGGTGAGTTTTTGGAGCTCCTGGCGGAACACTACCGGGTCGAGCACGACACCGTTGCCGACAACATTGATGATGTGCGGATGGAAAATTCCGGATGGCACCTGGTGCAACACATGCTTGATACCATCGAAATAGAGGGTGTGGCCGGCATTGGGGCCACCCTGGAAGCGGGCTACTACATCGTAGGTGGGGGCCAGCACATCGACAATCTTGCCTTTGCCTTCATCCCCCCACTGCAATCCTACTAGTACGTCAACGGGCATTAGTTTGCGGCTTTCAACTGTTGGGCAGCCGACTGCTCGTCGTCTGCGATGGAAAAAATAGCGTTCAGCTTGGTCAGAGCGAGCATCTTGCGTGGATGATCCGCAGGATTTATGAGTACCAGCTCACCGCCGCGGCTACGAAACTTGGTCAGCAACGACACCAGCACGCCGATACCGGTGCTATTGATGTAGCGGATTTCGGACAGATCGACGGCACAATGGCGAACATCTTCGCCTAGGTGCTGATCAACGGATTGCAAAAGCTGCTGAGTATCGGGGCTGCCGATAAGGTCGCCGGAGAGGCGCACAAAGAGGATGCCGTCTTGGACAGTAGATTCGGTTTTCATTCAGCTAGAGAGCGGGCAGCGGCTTTGGCACGGCAGTCGCCGCATACGCCGTAAAGGTTCAAAGAGTGATGCAAGATATGGAAGTTGAGTAACTCCCCGACCATCGTCTGGATGCCATGAATGCGCGGGTCGCAGAATTCAACCACCTTATGGCACTCGGTACAAATCACGTGGTCGTGCTGACGGTAGCCGTACGATTTCTCATACTGCGCCAAGTTACGGCCGAACTGGTGTTTGCTGACAAGGCCATGCTCTACCAGCAGGTCGAGGGTATTGTACACCGTTGCCCGGCTCACCTGCAGGCCTTGCTCCTTCATGCCGGCGTAGAGTTCCTCTACATCGAAGTGACCGGTGCGGGAATAAATTTCTTCCAGAATGGCGTAGCGCTCTGACGTCTTGCGCAAGCCTTTGTTTTCGAGGTAAGCGGTAAAGATCTTCTTTACCTCCTCGTACTTTTCTTTATCAGGCATCTTAGGCAACCTTATATATAAGGAGTGGTGCAAAGGTACTAGATAACAATCGGTGGACACTTAAGCTGGCTGGATAGCAAAGGAAAGCCGCTTTTTTATGTGCCATTTTATACTCACACTCTATTTTAAAGCTATTTATAACTTACGTATCGAAGCGCTCCACCTGCAGCACCCCGTTTACCCGTGATAGGCGCTGAATCAGCTTGGTCAAGTGGTCGGTATCGTTGACGAACACCATAATCTGGCCCTCGAACATACCATCATCAGAGTCGATAGTGATGGAGCGCATGTTTACCTTCAGGCTGTTGCTGATGATGCGCGTGACATCGTTTACCAGCCCTACCCTATCGGAGCCTTTGATGCGGATACCCGCCAGAAACGCCAGCTCCAGCTGATCGGTCCATTTGGCGCGCACGATCCGGTTGCCGTAGTTGGACATCATCTGCACGGCCTTGGGACAGGACGTACGATGGATAACGATGCCATCTTCGGTTTCAAACCCAAACACATCATCGCCGGGAATTGGGTTACAACAGGGCGCAATGGTGTAATCGAATTTGTCTGTCCGCTCCCCGATGACGAGCATATTGGCATTTACGCCGCGTACTTTCTGCACCTCATGGTCAAAAGCTTTGGGCTCCAGCATGGAAGGCAGGCGGGGCACTTCAATATTGGGGTCGAACAGCTCGGTTTTTATTTCGCGCCCATCAACCTGCCCAATGGCTACGCGGTAAAAAAATTCCTGCGTGCTGTAGGTGTTGAAATGAGCCAGCAGCCGGTTGAGGTTTTCGGGCGTAAACTCTATTCCCAGCAGTTCCAGGCGCTTTTCCACCAGGAAGCGTCCGTCTTCGGCCTTGGCGCGCTTGTCGTCACGGAGCCAGTCCTTGATTTTGGAACGGGCCTTGGACGTAATAACGTACTGCAGCCACTCTTCAGTAGGCTTCTGGCGCTGCGAGGTCAAAATTTCTACTTGGTCGCCGTTGCGGAGCTGGTAGCTGAGCGGCTGCAGCTTCTGGTTTACTTTGGCCCCGAGGCACTGCAACCCGATGTGGGTGTGGATATCGAAGGCAAAGTCCAGGGCAGTGGCCTTATCCGGCAGAATGATCAGCTTGCCTTTGGGCGTGAAGGCGTAAACTTCCTTCACGAAGAGGTTTTGGCGGAACTCGTCCATGAACTCCAGGGCGCTGGAGTTGTTGGTTTCGAGCATCTCGCGCACCTTGTTGATCCAGGCTTCCAGCGTTGATTCGGGCTGCGGAACACCAGTGTCCTTGTATTTCCAGTGCGCGGCGTAGCCCTTCTCGGCAATATCGTCCATGCGGCGGCTCCGAATCTGCACTTCCACCCACTGGCCCGAACGGCTCATGACCGTGGTATGGAGGCTCTCGTAGCCGTTGGCCTTGGGCGTGCTCACCCAGTCGCGCAGGCGGTCGGGGTTGGGCTGGTAGAAGTCCGTGACGATACTATACACCTGCCAGCAAGCGGCCTTCTCCTGCTCCTGCGGCACATCCAGAATCACGCGAATGGCAAACAGGTCGTACACCTCGTCGAAGGTGATGTTCTGCTTGCGCATCTTCTTGAGGATGGAGTAGATGCTCTTGGGCCGGCCTTTGATTTCGAATAAGAAGCCCTGGGCCGCCAGCTCTTCATCAATGGGCTGCACAAACTCCTTGATGAACCGGTTGCGGGCACTACGGCTCTGGCGCACGCGGTTCACCAGCTCGTTATACACCTCCGTATCGGTGTATTTTAGGTGAAGGTCTTCCAGCTCCGTCTTGATGGCATAGAGGCCCAAGCGGTGCGCCAGCGGCGCGTAGAGGTAGATGGTTTCGGAGGAAATCTTGAGCTGCTTGTGACGCGGCATCGAGTCGAGAGTCCGCATGTTGTGCAGGCGGTCGGCGAGCTTGATGAGAATCACGCGCACATCTTCCGACAGTGTGAGCAACATCTTGCGGAAGTTTTCGGCCTGCTCCGAAGTGCCGTATTCGAAGACGCCCGAAATTTTGGTCAGGCCATCCACAATGCGGGCGACCTTCGTCCCGAACTCCCGCTCTACATCAGCAATTTCCCAGGGTGTGTCTTCCACCACATCGTGCAGCAGCGCCGCCACAATGCTAGTGGTACCCAGTCCTATTTCCTCTACCACAATCTGGGCTACCGCCAGCGGGTGCAGAATATATGGCTCGCCGGACTTGCGGCGCATTTCCTTGTGCGCCTCCAAAGAGGTATTGAAGGCTTTTTTGATGAGTTTGGCGTCGCCGGGCTTGAGGTACGGTTTGGCGGTGCGGAGGAGGCGGCGGTAGTGGCGCAGGATTTCCTGACGCTCTACTTCGGGGTCGATGAGGGTGGCCATGCTACACGGGCGGCGCCAGAGCGCCAGAGTCAATGAGTGCTAAAGTACGGCATCAGGCCCCAGCTTGGACCAGTACACAGGAGAATTTGCCGGTTTTTGCCCATATAACAAGCCTGCGGCTCATAAGGTGCGCAGTACCCGCCTTAGCAACGCAGCTAAAGTGAATACTGCGTTGGAATTTCCGGTTGGCTTCTGTAGCTTTGCGCCCCCAAGGCACTTGGCCTCAGGACGCGGATGTGGCGAAATTGGTAGACGTGCCAGACTTAGGATCTGGTGCCGCAAGGCGTGTGGGTTCGAGTCCCTCCATCCGCACTATAGTTTAGGTTTTTACTCTAAAAACCGCTTCTCAACCCTCAACCCACCCGTTGGGGGTTTCTTTTTAACCGGGCTAGCCCGCTGTTTACCACACGTAGTACCCTTAACCGACCTCTCGTTTTGGACATTACCCTCGACAAAAAAGACGACCAGCTGAATGCCATCCTGACAGTACATCTCACGGAGGCTGACTACGCTCCTGCCGTAGATGCCAAGCTGAAGGAATACAGCAAAAAGGCGCAGATCAAAGGGTTCCGGCCGGGCAAAGTGCCGGCTACACTGGTGCGCAAAATGTATGGTAAAGGCATCCTGGCCGACGAAATCAACGCGTTGCTGGGCAAGGCGGTAGATGGCTACATCAAGGAAAACGACCTCAAAATCCTGGGCGAGCCCCTGCCGATGTCGAACAACATCGACCTGGACGCGCAGAAGGATTTTGCTTTCCAGTTCGAGCTGGGCTTGCTGCCTAACTTCGAGCTGCCCGCCGACCAGAGCATTTCGGTGGACCGCCACAAGGTAGACCTCGACGAGAATACGCTCAACGAAACCTACGAGCAGATTGGCCGCCAGTTCGGCGAAACCTCGGAGCCTGAGGCGTCGGAAGCTGGCGACTACATCTTCGGCAAGCTGAAAAAGGCGGACGAAGAAGGCGAAGGCCGCCAGGTGCTGCTGCCCACGAGCAAAGTGACGAAAGGTGCTGACAAGTTTGTAGGCGTAAAAGCTGGCGACGTTGTGACCTTCGACCTGAAAGATTCGTTCGGTGGCGACGCTACTGCTATCCGCAACTTCACCGGCTTCGGCAAGGAGGAAGCAGCGGCTGTGGAAGGCGACTACACGCTGACCGTGGACAAAGTGAACCGCACTGTTACGCCGGAGCACAATCAGGAACTGTTCGACAAAGTGTTCGGCAAGGATATCGTGACTTCGAAAGAAGAGTACGACGAGAAAATCCGGGGCACGGTACAGGAAAACTACGATCGGGAAGCTGACAACCTGGTGAGCCGCCAGATCATCGACAAGATGCTGGAAAACACCACGATTGAGATTCCGAAGGAGTTCTTCAAGAAGTGGTTGCTGCGCGCTAACGAAGGCAAGCTGACTCCCGAGCAGATTGAGGAGCACTACGACGACTACGAGAAGGAGTTGAAGTGGAGCCTGATCCGCAACAAAGTGGTGGAAGAGCAGGGCCTGAAAGTGGACAACGAGGAAATCGTGGACCGCACAATGCAGAAGATTCTGGGCCAGTTCAACATGGAAATGACCCCGGAGCTGGAAGAGTCGGTACGCGGCTTTGCTGACAACTTCCTGCGCCAGGAAAACGGCAAAAACTACGTACAGGAGTATGAAGCCATTCTGGCAGAGAAAGTGCTGGAAAACCTGCGCGGCAAAGTTGTTGTTAACGACAACCCGATTACGGCCGAGGACTTCCGCAATCAGAATGCTGGCTAAGCGCTGACATTTCCGGTTTTCGAACCAACAAAAAAGCCCTTACTTGCCGTATGGGCTTTTTTGTTGCCCGTCGGTTTCGGTTTGACACATTTCATCTCCCACTTTTTCTCCCATGCTGAATAAACAAGAGTTCCGCAAATTTGCCGTTAAAGGCCAGGGCCTGAACGGTCTGGGCGTTGACCAATACATCCAGCACGTAGAAGGCCAGACTCGCAACGGTCTGATTATGCCTACCGGCATGACCCGGTCGGTAATTGAGGAACGTCCGACGCGCTTTGCTGAAATTGACGTGTTTTCGCGCCTGATCATGGACCGGATTGTGTTCCTGGGTACGGCCGTTGACGATTATATTGCCAATATCCTGACGGCGCAGATGCTGTTTCTGGAGTCCGTAGACGCCAAGAAGGATATTCTGCTCTACATCAACTCGCCTGGTGGCTCGGTGTATGCCGGCCTCGGTATCTATGACACCATGCAGTATGTGAACCCCGATGTGGCCACTATCTGCACGGGTCTGGCTGCCTCCATGGGTGCCGTGCTGCTGGCTGGTGGTGCCAAGGACAAACGTTCGGCCCTGCCCCACGCCCGCGTCATGATTCACCAGCCTTCGGGTGGTGCGCAAGGCCAGTCGTCGGATATCGAAATCACAGCTCGTGAGATTCTGAAACTCAAGAAAGAGTTGTACGACATTCTGGCTGACCACACCGGCAAAACTTACCAGGAAATCCACGACAACTCGGACCGTGACTACTGGATGCGTGCTGATGAGGCGAAGGAATACGGCCTGATTGACGAAGTTCTGGAAAAGAAGAAGGCGTAATTTCTTCCTTTCACGTCATTCTGAATGACGCTTGTATAGTAAAAAGCCCGCTTCGGCGGGCTTTTTCTTTTTAGTAGAAGGCAACCCCGACGGCACTTTTTTAACTCTGTGGGGCGTTGGCCTTTTCGTACCTTTGAGGTAGGTTTAGTGTAAACAGCCTACCCTCCCCTACCCTGAGAGCTTCCCTGGCAATGGCAGATATAACGTGTTCTTTCTGCGGAAAGAATAAAAAAGACGTCTCGGTTATGATTTCCGGCATCAACGCGCACATCTGTGAGCGGTGTGTCGGGCAGGCCCAGCAGATTCTAAACGAGGAAAATAAGATTCGGACGAACTCGAAAGCGCCGAAGTTCAACCTCGTGAAGCCACGCGAAATGAAGGACTACCTCGACCAGTACGTGGTAGGCCAGGATGAAGCCAAGAAGGTGATGTCGGTGGCGGTGTACAACCACTACAAGCGCCTGATGCAGAAGCCGCAGAAGGACGATGTGGTGATTGAGAAGTCCAACATCATCATGGTGGGCGAAACCGGTACCGGTAAAACGTTCCTGACGCGCATGCTGGCCAACATTCTGCAGGTGCCTTTCTGCATTGCTGATGCTACTGTACTTACCGAAGCCGGCTACGTAGGTGAAGACGTGGAAAGCATCCTGACGCGGTTGCTGCAGGCTGCCGACTACAACGTGGAAGCCGCCGAGCGCGGCATAGTGTACATCGACGAAATTGATAAGATTGCCCGCAAGAGCGACAACCCCAGCATCACCAGGGACGTGAGCGGCGAAGGCGTGCAGCAGGCCATGCTGAAGCTGCTGGAAGGCACCACGGTGAACGTGCCCCCGCACGGCGGCCGCAAGCACCCCGAGCAGAAGATGATTACGGTGAACACCGAGAACATCCTGTTCATTTGCGGCGGCGCCTTCGTGGGCATTGAGCGTATCATCAAAAATCGCCTCAACACCAAGCCGATTGGTTTCGCCAAAACCCAGCTGGACGAGAAGGTGGACACTAACAACTTCCTGCGCTATGTAACGGCCCAGGATCTGAAAGCCTTCGGGCTGATTCCGGAGCTGATTGGCCGCCTGCCAGTACTCACGCACCTCAACCCGCTCGACCACGCCACGCTGCGCAAAATCCTGACGGAGCCCAAGAACTCCATCGTGAAGCAGTACCAGCGCCTCTTCGACATGGAAGGCATTCAGCTCAGCTTCTCGGAAGGTGCGCTGGAGTACATTGTAGTGAAAGCCGACGAGTACCGCCTCGGCGCCCGCGGACTGCGCAGCATCTGCGAAGGCATCATGACCGACGCCATGTTCGACATGCCTTCTGAGGAAGGTGTGAAAGAACTGGTGATTGATGAGGAATACGCCCGGAGCAAGTTCGAGCAGACGGCTATTAAGCAGCTGCGCGCGGCGTAGAAGCCAGCAGACAACTAAAAAGAAAAGCGGCTCACTACATGGAGAGCCGCTTTTCTTTTTAGTTGTCTGCTGGCTATGATCTACTTTTTCAAATACCCCACCATCAGCTTAGCGGCTTTTTCGGCGGAGTTCTGCTGGCCTAGTTTCTCGCGGATTTCGGCATAGCCGGCTTTCTGCTGGGCAATGAATGCTTCGTCGGCAGTTACCTTTTTCAGCTCCGTGACGAGGTTGCGGGAGTTGAAGTCGCCCTGGATCAACTCTTTCACCACTTCCTTGTCAGCAATGAGGTTGACAAGGGAGATGTACGGGACTTTGATGACGGCTTTACCAATAGCATACGACACGGCACTGGTGCGGTAGCACACCACCTGCGGTACATCGAACAAGGCGGTTTCCAGCGTGGCGGTGCCGCTCGTGACGAGGGCCGCTTTGGCGTGGGCCAGCAGGTCGTAGGTCTGGTCGAAGATAATGCGGACGTTGTTGCGCTCGAAGTGGGCGTAGTAGTTCGGGTCCAGGTTATCAACGCCGGCGACGATGAACTGGTAGTCCAGAAATGGCGGAATGATGGCCGTCATTTCGTAGAGCATTTCTTCGATTTCCTGCTTGCGCGAACCGGGCAGCACCGCAATAATGGGCCGTTTCGGGTCGAGGTGGTTGCGCTGGTAGAAGTCGGGGGACGTTTGGTGCTCGGCCACGGAATCGGCAATAGGGTTGCCGATATAATCTACGTCATAGCCAAAGCGCTGGTAGAATTCCTTCTCAAAGGGCAGGATGACGAACATCTTGTCTACCAACTTCTTGACAGTATGCACGCGGCTCTGATTCCAGGCCCATATTTTCGGCGAGATATAATAAAACACCTTAATTCCCTGGGCCTTGGCAAACTTGGCTACGCGCAGGTTGAAACCGGCGTAATCTACCAGAATCAATACATCGGGCTTATACTGCAGCAAATCCTGCTGTACTTGCTTCAGGTAGCCCCGGAACTTGAGCAGGCTGGTAGCGGCTTCCCAGAAACCCATGATGGCCATTTCCTGGTAATGACGCACTTGGGTACCTCCTACTGCCTGCATCTGGTCGCCGCCCCAGAAGCGGAACTCGGCCTGCGGATCCTGCTGCTGCAGCTCTGACATGAGACTGGCAGCATGAAAGTCGCCGGACCGTTCGCCAGCAATGAGGTAGTATTTCATTTGTTGTATTAAGAATTAGTAATTAAGAATCGGGAATTGGAAACAATTAAAACGTAGCGCCGGGCAGCAGCCATTCTTACTTGTTAATTCCTAATTATTAATTATTCTCCCAGATATTCCACGAAGTTCCGAGGAGTCTCGTAGAGCTTGATGCTGTGCAGCCGGGCCGAAGAAATCAACTCAATTTCGGGAGCCAGAATCTGCCAGAACGCAATAGCTAGATTTTCGGTGCTGGCCATCTGGCCTTCCATGAACGGCACATCTAGGTTGAGGTTCTTGTGGTCTACCTTGTCGATGACATGTGTGCGGATGAGCGTACTAAGCTGCTTGAGGTCGATGACAAAACCGGTTTCCGGGTCGGGCTTGCCCTTCACGGTCACAATTAGGTCGAAGTTATGGCCGTGCCAGTTGGTGTTGGCACAGGGACCGAACACCTCCCGGTTGCGCTCCTCGCTCCACTTGGGGTTGTAGAGCTTGTGCGCGGCGTTGAAGTGTTCCTGTCGGCTGATATAAATCATGGGTAGGCGGGTGGCTGCAAGACGGTTGTTGACAAATAGCCTGTCATCAGGAGTGGTACGAAGCGCCTAAGCTGTAGGGCGAATTCTACTCGCACCACAGCCAGATTGTTCGTTTCACGCGGGATGACAGGCGACAATCAACCTTTATTTCGCAGCAAATATACGAAGAACGGTACGCCGAACAGGGCCGTGACCAACCCTACGGGCAGGCCGGCAGGTGGATAGAGCAGCCGAGCCAATAGGTCGCAGGCCAGCAGGAAATTACCGCCGAGCAGTGCGCAAAACAGCATATTGGCCCGCCCCGTGACACCCAGCAGCCAGCGAGTAAGATGCGGCACCATGAGCCCGACAAAGCCCACCGGGCCGCACAACGCCACTACGCAGCCTGTCAGACCGGAAGCCGTGAGCAGTAGCAGCCAACGGGTACGGGCCACGTTTACGCCCAGGCCTTGGGCGCGTTCCTCTCCCAGCAGCAAAATATTGAGGTCTTTCTGGACGAAGCCAAAGAGCAGTAACGCCGCCGCCAGCATAAGCGCCGGATAGGGCAATACGCTCCAGCCGGCCCGCTCGAAGCTACCAGCCGCCCAAAACGTGACACTCCGCAGCTTCTCCTGCGTGGCTGACAGAAAGGTGAACACACCGCCAATGGCTGTAGTGAGCGAACCAACCGCCACACCTGCCAGTAGTAGCTGCGCCGGAATAATCTGCCCCCGCCGGCTCCCTACGGCCACCACCACCAACGTAGTGCCCAGCGCACCAGCCAAGGCAAAGAACGGCGGCAGATAAAATCCGCCCAAGGTGAGGCTGGGCAGCAACGAGAGGCACAGAATAGCGCCCAATGAGGCTCCGGAAGCCGTACCAAGCAGATAGGGGTCGGCCAGCGGGTTGTTGACCATGGCCTGCATCAGATAGCCGCTGAAAGCCAGTCCGGCCCCGGCCAGCAACGCCAGCAGAATGCGTGGCAGCCGCAGTTCTACCAATACCAGTTGCGCCGGGTCCTGAGGGTTGTAGTGCGTGAGCGTGCGCAGGATGAATCCATAATCGGTTTCGTAGGAACCGATGCGCAGGCCCAGCACTACCAACGCCAGCATCAGCAGCAGGCTGGCCACAATCCAGGGCAGGGCGCGTTGGTTCATGCAGTCAAAGGTAGTTTGCAGGGGGCGTCGGTTGTTTGTTGCAGCTGTCTCCTTGATTCGATAAGTGCTTGCGAGCAGCTAGCGGCCGGATACTATCCGCTGCAGTTCCCGCACCGACTCTACTACGCGCGGGCCGGGGCGCTCCATCAGGTTGCCGGTGATACTGTAGACGCGACGGTTGCGGTAGGCGTTGATGCGCTTTAGTTCGGGGTAATTTCTGAAGAATGTACTGTCCAGCTTGCCGAAGCTGCCGCCAATCAGCACGTCGGGGTTCAGTTTGAGAATATATTCCCGGGTAAGCGCCGGATAGGGCTGAGCAAATTCTTCTGTCACCGCATTCTGGCCGCCTGCCAGACGGATTTTATCAGTGAAAAGCGTGTTCTGGCCATACACATAGATGGGGTCCTGCCAGGTGATGGCCAGCACGCGCGGACGTGGCTTACCTGCAGGTGTAGCAGTTGTCACGGCTTGTAGCTCTGCCTGCAGCGAGTCGGTGAAGTGCCGAGCCTGGGCCGGGCGGCCAAGAATTCGGCCCATATCATTCAGGGTCCGGAATATATCCTTCATGCTACCGAAACGCTGGAAATAGACTGGAATACCAAATTTTTCCAGCCGGGCGGCATCATCCAGAGACGTAATGCCTTCCACGGTAAACACGATGTCGGGGTGCAACTGCACAAGCTTCTCCATATCCAAGGGGTAGCTGCTGACAACAGGCTTGCGCAACACCGCCGCCGGGTAGTCGCAGACCTGGGTGCGCGCCGCAATGGTGGCTGTGTCGGCCACGGCGTACAGCATTTCGGTTGCGGAAGGTGCCAGCGCCATTACACGGCGCGGGTATGCCACTACGGTGAGGCGGCGGCCCAGGTCGTCGGTGAGTTGCTGCGGGGCAGTAGCTGGCGTGGGTTTCTCGGTGGTAGCGGGCGTACCGGGGCGGCAGGCCAGCAGCAGGAGCAGCGGCAGAGCCTGTAGTAGTGGCTTCAGGAACGGGTAGTGCATGCACCAAAGGTAGAACACAGCCGGGGCCAATAACGCAAATCTGCAGCGGCCCCTGTTTAGCTGAAAGTGGGCCGGGGCGCGTACTGAACCAAATCGGTCCTACTTTTGAGAAAATTTCTGCCCTATGATAGTCGTCACCGGAGCCGCCGGCTTTATTGCCAGCTGCCTTGTCACCCGCCTCAACGCCGCCAATTTCAACGACATCGTGGTGGTGGACAATTTTGCCGTGGAGCGTAAGCTGGCCAACCTCGCCGGCAAGCATCTGCGGGAATACGTAGACCGCAACGAGTTTTTTGAGTGGCTGGATGCCAATCATGAGGAAGTGGAATTCATCTTCCACCTCGGAGCCCGCACCGACACCACCGAGCAGGACCGTGCCGTGCTGGACCTGCTCAACCTGAACTACTCCAAGCAGATGTGGCAGGCCTGCGTACAGTACCAGCTGCCGCTAGTCTATGCCTCGTCGGCGGCTACTTACGGCTCCGGCACGCTCGGATACTCCGACCACGACGACGCCCTGCTCCCCCTCTACCGCCCGCTAAACCCGTATGGCGACTCTAAGAATGACTTCGACAATTGGGCTGTCAACCAAGCAGAAAAGCCGTTTTTCTGGGCTGGGCTGAAGTTTTTCAATGTGTACGGCCCCAATGAATACCATAAGGGCCGCATGGCGTCGGTGATAATGCACGCCTTCGAGCAGATCAACAAAACCGGCTCCATGTCGCTGTTCCGCTCGCACAACCCCGACTACACCGACGGAGGCCAGATGCGCGACTTCGTGTATGTGAAAGACGTAGTGGAAGTGTGCTACTTCCTGATGCACCACCGCCAAAATTCCGGTATCTACAACCTGGGTACCGGTGAGGCGCGCTCCTTCCTCGATTTGGCCCTGAACACCTTTGCGGCACTCGACCGGGTGGCAGATATCCGCTTCATCGACACGCCGGAGGACATCCGCGACAAGTACCAGTACTTCACCCAGGCCGACATGAGCAAGCTGCGCGGCATCGGTTACGACCGGCCTTTCACTCGCCTCGAAGACGGCATCAACGACTACGTGCGCAACTACCTGGTGCCGGGCACATACTACTAAGCCTAAATTTTGTTGGCTCCCTCCTACTCGCGGGATGCAGCAGTAGGCTTTCGGGCGCAAATACTATCCTGACAGTTCGCCCGGCCCGGTTGTGGTAGCTCCACAACCGGGCCGGGCCTTTTTAGAAAAGCCTGTAGCTCGGGCATTTTGACTTTCTGATTTGGATGGAAACAGCCGGCCGGATTTGTTAAGAACTATTTTTCACCCATTTTTTCGGGCCGATTCGCCACTTTTCACCTCTCTCCCCTAGTGCAGCAACGAACTATTACGATTGTAGGCGGTGGCTTTTCGGGTTCTATGGTAGCCATGCAGCTGGCTCGGCTACCCGGGCCGCTGGCAGGCACGGTGCACATCGTAGAGCCGCGCCCGGTACCAGGGCCCGGCCTGGCCTATACCGCCCGCCGGCCCGAATATCTGCTCAACGTGCGGGCCTCTTTTCTGAGTGCATTCCCCGATGAGCCGTCTCACTTCTCGGACTGGCTGCGCACCAATGCTCTTCGCTGCGAGTATGATTTCTGCTCCCGCCAGACCTACGGCCGCTACCTGCAGGAAATGGTAGCGGGCCTGCTACAGCAGCCCGCCGCCAATGGCCTGGCTTTTCACTGGCATCAGCAGGCGGCCGTAGCGGCTGAAGCTGCCCCTGACGGCCTCCGCGCCACTGTGCGCCTCGCCAGTGGCACGGAGCTGCTCAGCGACGCAGTTGTGCTGGCCCTAGGCAACTTTCCGCCTGCCTCACCTGCCCACCCCGGTGCCTACCTCGCGCATCCGAATTTCCATGGCAATCCGTGGGCCCAGGGCGCGCTCCGCAATATTGCCCCCGACGACGAAGTGCTGCTCATCGGGACGGGCCTGACAGCCGTGGATGTGCTGCTGGGCCTGCGTGCTGATGGCCACCGCGCGCCTGTCACGGTGGTGTCGAGGCACCAACGCTGGCCGACGGCGCACGGGCCAGCCAGCGCACCATATCCCAGCTTTTACGAACAGGAGCTCCGGGGCCTGCACACGGTGGCGGAAGTGCTGGCCGCCGTGCGCCATCGTGTCCGGGAGGCGGCGGCGGCAGGATGGGACTGGCGGCCGGTATTTGACTCGCTTAGGCCAGATCTGGGCCGGATCTGGGCGGCGTGGCCACTTGCCGAGCAGGCGCGGTTTCTGCGGCATCTGGCGTCCATCTGGGCCGTACTGCGCCACCGCAGCCCCCCGCAAAATGATGAGATAGTACGCGGCATGATGGCAACAGGCCAAGTACGCATGCTTAGCGGCCGGGTGAGCGGTATTGCAGTGGAAGGAGAAGAACTGGTGGTCCAGACCCACTACAGACAACAACAGCACGCGCTGCGCACCCGGCACGTCATTAGCTGCACCGGCCCCCTGCTGAACTACAGCCGCATTCAGGACCCGCTGGTAGTGAGCCTGCGCGCTGCCGGCCACCTGCAGCCCGACCCGTTAGGCCTCGGTATCCGGACGGATGCGCATGGCGCACTGCTCGATGCCGCCCAGCAAGCGTCGCCGCTGTTCTTTACGCTTGGCCCCAGCCGCCGCCCTGCTTACTTCGAGTCGACAGCTGTGCCGGAGTTGCGGCAACAAGCGGTGGCACTCGCGCAGGAACTGGGGCGGCGCTGGTAATATCGTTTGGGCACAAAAAAGCCAGACCCTAGGGTCTGGCTTTCGCAATAGCACTACATACTAGTTAAGCAGCCTGCTCGTCGGGGTAGAGTGGGAGAACGGGCGTATCGGGCTGCGCAACATATTCCTGGAATCGGGAGACCGGCGGTATCAGCGACGGGCCCACTGCCGTATTAGCATGGTGGCGGCGCAAGGCGCGCATCAACAGATACTTGTATTTCTCGGCATCGGCCAAGGCCGCATCCACAGCGCGCAGCGCGTCGTCGTAAGCAACTACCGGCACCGATTCGGCTGCATCACCCGTAGGATACGTCAGTTCAAAAACCGGACATTGCAGGTATTCAGCAGGCGTTTTCATAGAGGCAAGTTAGTAGGTTTCCGAGTTAAAATCCCATCAAAATACTAACACAGCTAGCATCCTTTTCATTCCGCGCATTTCAACTATTTATATTGGCTTTTACACGCCTAAGCACCTGAACACAACTACTTTATTTTCAATACTATTTTCCCAAACTGCAGGCCCTCGTCCATGCGACGGAGCGCTGTTTCTCCTTCGGCCAGAGCAAAGGTTTCATCAATAGCAGGCACGATGTGGTAGTGCTCCACCAAACGTACCATGTCGGCAAAATCCTGCGCCGTGCCCATCGTGGAGCCTAGTAAGGAAAGTTGCTTCCAGAACACTTTGCGGGCCGCCAACTCCGGAATGTCGCCGTGGGTAGCTCCGTAAAACACGATGCGCCCGCCGGGGGCAGCGGCATCAATCAGGTCGTTGAAGCCCGGTCCAGCAGCACTATCCACAATAACGTCGAAGCCGCCACCAGCCTGTTTGGTGAGCGTAGCAGGCCATTTTTCGGCTTTGTAGCTGATGCCTCCCTTAGCTCCCAGCGCTACGGCTTTGGTTATCTTCTCCTCTGAGCTCGATGTAACCCACACGTCGGCGCCAACGGCTACTGCCATCTGCAGCGCCAGCAATGCCACTCCGCCGCCTACTCCGCTGATGAGCACCCGCTCACCGGCTTGTAACTGCGCGCGCGTGAACATGGCGCGGTATGCAGTGAGCCCGCCCAAGGGCAGCGTCGCGGCCTGCTCGAAGCTGAGGTGAGCCGGCTTGGCGCGCACCTGCGCTGCCTCGACGCACACATATTCGGCAAAAGTACCATCCTGCGGCAAGCCCAGAATTTGGAAGTCGCGGCCCTGCGCGGCAGGCTGGCTGCCCCAGTGGCTGCCGGGGTTGATAAGCACTTGCTGGCCCTGCAGAGTGGCATCTACCCCTTCGCCCAGCATCGTAACAGTACCAGCACCATCAGAGCCCAGAACGATAGGAAACTTCAGGCCGGCGTACTGCCCTTTCTGAATCCAGATATCACGGTGGTTGAGAGCGGCGGCGTGTAGCTGCACCTGCACTTGGCCTGGCGCGGGCTGCGGGGTAGTAACTTCGCGGAGTTGCACGGATTGGTTGATGCCGTCGAGGACGAGTGCTTGCATGTGGAGAGGTAATGAGTGAGTGGATGAGTAAATCAGAACGGAATAGGGGATTGAGTGCGGACGCAACGCCTCAGAGAAACCGTGCTTTCAGCTCGGGAGTGGGCATCCAGCAGCTTTCTTCGCGGCCAAACCACCGGTAGCGGTTCCGGGCCACGAAGCGGTACGCGGCGTCGCGCAGGAAGCGGGGAAGCAACAGGGACGCCGCGAAACCGCGCCACGGCCAGCCCAACTGCCGGGCAATTCGCAAAGCCGCCGTAGAATGGGTGTAGAGCCGGCCATTTTCGAGCAGCAGCACTGTTTCGGGAGCGGCTGCTACTGTCTGGCCATGCGCCGCCAGTAGCGCCTGCCCGGCCTCCGACTGCAAGGAGGCGAAACGGAACCGGCCGGCCGCATCGTGACGGATGATGAACTGCACAAAGCCGTTGCAGAGGTTGCAGACCCCATCAAAGAAGACAATACGGACAGATGAATCGGGCATGGAGGGTATACGCTGGTGGTGTCGTAACAGACAATGGCATAAAACTTCCCGTCCGCACAGTTAGGCCGGCAGCAAGTCGCAGTACCAAAAGCCGGTAGCATAAGGATCTGGTGTAGCAGAAGCAGCTTCATCAGGGCCATTGGGCTGGTAGCCGGTAGATTGGGCAACGGCGGGCGGTGCATACGTGCGGTGCACCAACTCGCCTCGCTCAACGGCAATGGGCGCGCTGAAGTACGGCGCATCGTACACGAAGCTGTGGTATTCACCATTCTCACCGCAGGCATCTACTTCTGGTGGCAGGTCGCGCAGAAATTCTGCATCCAATTCACGGCCGCAGAAACTGGCATCCAGCATCTTCTCGTTGACACACACCACAATGGCCCGAAACCCCAGGTCGAGGTACTCTCTTAGCAGGTCGGCGGTAGGACGCTGCCACAGCGGAAACACGGCTTGCATGCCAGCCCGGGCCAACTGCTGCTCGCGGTAGTAGCGCAGGTCTTCCAAATGAATATCGCCGAAGATGGCGTGCTGTATGCCGCGGGCCTGCAAAGGCACCAATGCGGCCTTCATCAGCCGTTCGTAGTCGTCCATGCCGGGCATTTCGGGGAGTTCCAGCTTGGTGAGCGGCAAGCCAATGCGCTGCGCCTGCTGCTCCAGTAGCGCTACCCGCACGCCATGCATGGATACCCGCTGGTACTGCGCGTTTACGCTGGTCAGCAGGTCCGTGACGTGGTAGCGGGGGTTCTGGAGGGCGTGGTAGAGAGCGAGGGCCGAGTCTTTGCCCCCACTCCAGTTCATGAGGGTTGGGGCGGGCATGAGCCAAAGGTAAGGGTCTCGCAACCGAAGCAGGCTTGCGGCCGTTTGCCCAAAGCATCCTTTTCCGATTTCGCCCATGCACTATCCTGTTCGTATTCTGTCCCTTTCCGCTTTGCTGCTCAGCCTTATGCTGGCCAGCTGCGGCTCCGGCTCCTCCACTTCGGGCGCGGCCAATCCCTCTACCCCAGCCAACACCTCCGACTCTACCGGCACCGATGGTGCCCAGAACCAGAGCGCCGTACAGAACTCGACGCAGGCGGGCCCCGCGCCCGGCCCCGCCCAGTAGCACGACGGCTTCCTTGTCTTCCCTTCCATCTCTACCCTACTCTTCTTCTATGAAACGCTCCTTCACTTTCCTGCTGGCACTCAGCCTGGGTGCTGCCCTCACGGCCTGCGACTACAACAACACGCCGGGCAAAGACCCGCAAGCCAGCCAGGACTTCTCAGACGCGCCCAAAGCCACGACCAACGAAACCGACCGGGACAGTCTCAGCGGCGGGCAGAACGTGGAAACACCAACTGGCTTAGGCTCAGCCGCCGACCAGAAGACCTCGACCAACGCAGCGCTGGAAGGCGCCCCAAGCAGCCCTGGCTCCCCTACTACCACCATGCCAACCGAATCGGAAGAAGGCCGCTCTACAACTCGTGAAGAATAGCAGCCAGTCTGTTGCATAAAAAAAGTGCCGCCAGCATTGCTGGCGGCACTTTTTTTATGCAACAGACTGGCTACAACGCCCGGCCGGCGGGTGCTCCAATATCAGTACCCTTAGAAAGAGCTAGGCCACTGCTTAGTACCACTATATCCTCAAAGCCCCCCACCAGCGCACTGGGTAGGCCCGATTCGTCGGTGGTCTTTTTGCGTAGCCAGAAGCTACCAAATGTGGCCAGCCCCGCCACAGCGCTACCCAAAAGCGCACCATTCAGGGTTTTGCCGTGGTTTATTTTGTAGAGCGTGGCCCCTACCAAAGCCCCCGAAAGCAGCCTGCCCAACAGCACGGGCGGGGCAATCCGGTTGGGTGTTTGTGGGAGCTTGTCGCCTACCATCTCGCCGCCGGCCAGCAGCTTGAAACCCGTAGCTACCAGCGGTTTTTGCAAGTAGCGAAGCGGGGAGCCGGCCAAGGCCTGCGGATGGAATTTAGCCAGGTTGCCCGTCAACAGCGCCGGGGCCATCATGCTACGGAAGCCGGCTACAGTGCCTAGGCCAATGGTTTGCCAAAAGTGTTTGCTCATGATTTCAGGTAGTCAGATGAGGAAGGTAGTTGGCTTAAACGGCCCACGCGGTATCGTGGCTATGCGGGCTACCACTCTGCCGCAGCTATGGCTTGGGCTGCGGCCCCTGCCCCGGCCGGGCATAGGCAAAGGCTCCCACTGGCTGGGCCCGGAAATAGGTATCAAGCCCCGAAATACTTACGTCCTCGACGGCCGCCAGGTCGAGTGTACCGTCGGCCAGCAACACAGTATCCGGCAGATAGATATGTTCTACGCTGCCTACCAGCAGCACGGTGCCATTATGAATCGGTAGCTCTTCCTGCAGCCGCAGCCCAATGCCGATCTGGCTTTCGGCTACGTAAGGGGCCGGAAAATCGTCGCGCCAGACCGGGGTGAAGCCGCACGCGACAAACTCCGACTCGCCGGCCGGGAAGTCGGCGGAGGTGTAGTGAGCCTGCGCCACGAAACCGGCGTGCACATGGTTGATGGTGAAGCAGCCGGTGGCTTTCAGATTCTGGTAGGTGTGGCGCGGCACCGTGGTAGGCCGCGTGACGATGCCCAGCACCGCCGGCGCCGAGCCCAGATGCAGCACGGAGCTGAAAATAGCCAGGTTGGTAGCACCGTCGGCATCAGCCGTCCCGATAAGGTTGGCAGGTTTGTAGCCGGGTAGGGCGTTTATCAGGTTGAGACGAAACACCTTTTCAAAGGCCTGCAGGTCGGTGGGCGTAATATGGCGCATACTGGCGTACGGAGAGTGGATTGATAAACGCCACGGCCGGCCGGCGCATCATGCGCGCCGGCCGGCCGTGATACTTCTGTAGGCTAAGCCCTATTTCAGCAAATTGTTGCGCAGAAACAGCAGCATGGCCCCGTAGGTGTAGTCGCGGTTGGCTTTTTTGGCAAGGCTGTGGCCTTCGTCCTTCGCCATGATGTACCACACAGATGTGCCCTGCTGCTGCAAACCAGCTACCATCTGCTCCGATTCGGAAAGTGGCACGCGCGGGTCGTTTTTGCCCTGATACACCAGCATAGGCTTCGTGATATTCTTGATTTTGCTGATGGGCGAAATCTGCGCAAATATGGCCTGCATGGCCGGGTCCCGCTCGTCGCCGTACTCGGCGCGGCGCAGGTCGGCACGGTAAGGACTGGTGTTTTTGAGGAAAGTGGTGAAGTTGCTGATGCCGAACAGGTCAATACCGCAGCGCATCTGGTCGTTGTAGTTGGTCATGGTGGCCAGGCTCATGTAACCGCCGTAAGAGCCGCCGTACACCGCCACTCTGCCCGGATCCAGATCAGGCTGGCGGCCAATCCATTCCAGCAGCGCGCCAATATCTTTCACCGATTCTTCGCGCTTGGCCCCGTTATCTAGCTTGAGGTAGGTCTTGCCGTAGCCGCTGGAACCGCGCACGTTGGGCACCACCACCGCAATACCCAGCTCATTCACCAGCAGATTAATCAGCGGGCTGAACGTCGGCAGCGACTGGCCTTCGGGCCCGCCATGAATGCTGATGAGCACCGGCGTTTTGCCCGTCGCGTTTTTGGGCTTATACAGGAAAGCCGGTATCAGGCGCGCCTGCCCGTCTACTTGGTCGAAGGTGGAATACTGAATCAGGCTGGGCTCCACGAAGTTCGCCGAGTTCAGGCCCCCCAGCTCACTGGTGGTCCAGCGCGTCAGGGTCTTGGTGGTCAGGTCGGCTACATACACGTCGCTGCTGGCGGTGGGCGTCGATACGCTCAGGGCCAAGCGGCGGCTGTCGTCGTTGAGGCGGAAGTTGCTGATCACGCCTTTCGGCACGTTGGCAACGGGCTGATACTTGCGGGTTTTGGTATCAAGCATATAGAGCTTCGAGTAGCCATCCTCGTTCGTGGCAAACACGAGCTTTGTGCCGTCCTTGCTCAGGTCCATGCCTTGCACGTCCCAGGGGATGGGTGCCGTGAGCGGAGCTTGCTGCTTGCTTGCCAGATCCACGTAGCGCAGGGTCTGGAACTCGGTGCCTTCGTCAGAAACAAGAAACAGCCCTTTGCCATCTTTGGTAAATTCCGCGCCGCTATAGCTCACGGGGCCAGCCGTGGCAAACAGCCGCTCCAGCTTGCGGCTGGCCACATCGAAGCGGTAGAGCTCGGCTTCGTTGATGGATTTGTAGTTACTGAGAATCATCTGCTTTCCATCATCCGACCAGGCCGACACGCCCCAGCCCCCACCCTTCAGCTCCGTAAGCAGGGTGGGCTTGGCCTCGGGCTGGAAGTTGAGCAGATACAGGTCGAGGTCGGCACCGTTGCGCTGGTTGCTCATGTACGCCAGCTGCGACCCGGCCCGGTTCCAGCCCTGAAACTGGTTGCGGCTTTTGCCATCCGTCAGCAGCCGGGCGCGGCCCGTACTCAGGTCGAAGAAGTAGATCTGGTAGTTCTCATTGCCACCATTGTCGCGGCTGAAAACGAAGCCGTTTTGCTTTTTGTCGGGCGCTACGGCAGCAGCGGCCAGCGGCTCTTTATAGAACGTAATCTGGCGTCGGTCGGCGCCGGGTGCCGCCACATGGTGGATCTGGGGCACCTCGGCGAAACGAGTGGAGATGAACAGACCTTTGCCTTCCCGGTCCCAGTCGGCCACTGTGGCGCCGCGCACGTTCTGGTACTGGTCGACGCGCTCCATCAGATCGGCGGGCAGAGCCGGGATATTGCGCACCACCAGATTACCGATTTCCTGCGTAGCTTCTTGATTTTGAGCGTCTCCGCTGTATGCAACAGCCAGCAGCCCTGCGAGTAGTAGTTGTTTTCTCATCATGAAAAGATAGAGTTCCTGAACAATCAAAGCTACCCTTTTTCATGTCCCAAAAAACACCACCTCACGACGCAATAACCACCTGTGTCACAGTCAGCCTGTCGCACGAGAAGGTGCTGAATCCGGTACGCACGCACCTCCTATCCAACAGATGCGAATACGCCAGCCAAGTGGCTCCAACAGAACACTGCCCGCCTCATCCGGAAACCAGAACTGAAGCGGGCAGTGCAAGCGGCATGCAGGGCCTCTACCGATGGCGAGAAGCCCAGTTGTCCATTTTGCGCTCCAGCACGGCCAGTGGCATCACACCGTCCTTCAACAGCTCGTCATGAAACTGTGGGAGTCGGAAATGCTCCTTATTCTGGCCGGCATATTTTTCCCGCAGCGCATTTGGCTTGCTGCCGAGCTGCTTGGCGTATTTCTCGCGCATCTCTCGGATTTTGAGCGCTCCTATCTTGTAAGACAGTGCTTGGCCAGGAATGGCCATATACCGTTCAATTTCGGCAGTAGCACCTTCTTCGCTAATGGCTTCGTTGCTCATCATGTACTTGATAGCCTGCTCGCGGGTCATATTTTTGGTGTGCATGGCCACGTCCACTACCAGGCGTACAGCGCGGTGCATTTCGTCGCCGAGGGCGCCCATATACTGGTACGGGTCGGTGTAGAGGCCCAGCTCTTTGCCCAGACTTTCAGTGTAGAGCGCCCAGCCTTCGCCTATGGCCCCATACCACGCAAAGCGGCGGAACTTAGGCAAGTCGGTGTTTTCCTGCTGCAGCGAAATCTGGTAGTGGTGTCCGGGAATAGCTTCGTGCAGAAACAGCGACTCCATCCCCGACGTCGTGTTGAATTTCGTGGCATCTACAATCGGAATATAGAAAATGCCGGGCCGCGAGCCATCCGGGGAGCCTTGGTTGTACTCGGCGGAGGCAGAGGCAGCACGGAAGGCTTCGGTCTGCCGGATTTCGAACGGCGTTTTGGGGGTGCGCCCAAATAGCTTGGGCAGGTTTGGGGTGATTTTGGCCTGGATACCGCGGAAAGCGTTCAGCACATCTTCCGGCATCTTGTAAGGCATCAGCTTAGGGTCGGTTTTCAGCGAGGCGAAGAAGGCCGGCAGGTCGCCTTGGAAGCCTACCTGTGCTTTTACCTTCTCCATTTCACCCCGGATGCGGGCCACTTCCTTCACGCCGGTTTCATAGATTTCCTCCGGCGTTTTGTCGGTGGTGGTCCAGCTCTTCACGTAGTAGCGGTAGATGTCGGGGCCGCCGGGCACCGCCGAAATGCCGGTGCTGGGGCGTGCTTTAGGCGCATACTCCTTCTCCAGGAAGTCGCCGAGCTTCCTGTATGTAGGCACCAGTTCCTCCATGATGGCCTTCTTGTAAGCAGCCGTAATACGCTGCTTGTCAGCGGCCGAAATATCGGCGGGCATCTTGTTGATGGGACCGTAGAACAGGCTCTTAGTAGGATCTGTCACTTGCAGGTCGCGCATCTGCGGAATCATCTTCGTGACCAGCGTTTTGGGCAGCACCACGCCAGCCTTCATGCCCTGCCGAAAATTGCTGATGGCCGTATCGGCCCACACCGAGAAGCCGCGCACGCGGCCCAGCCAGTTGTCGTAGTCCTTGGCAGTTTTGAAGGGCTGCATGCCCTCACCCGAGCCGTATTGCCCCATCGTGATGGGCAGCCCCCAGAACTGCTGGAAAGGTATCATCCAGGTGTTTAGCTTCAGTCCTTCCAGCTTGGTTTCGAGGTCGTACTGGAAAATATCGTAGCTGATTTTGTCGTTGTCGGCCAGCGTAGCGCGGTCAAACTTCTTCAGGCCATCCAGATATTTCTGGTAGAAGGCCGTCAGATTCTGCCGGAAAGCTTTGGTACCGTCGTTCGGCAGCTGGTCGTTGTAGCGGTTGTCGCCTTGCGTGGTAGCATCGAGCGGAAAGAGCTTGGCGTTTTCTTCCCAATACAGTTCAAACAACTGGTTGATTTCTTTCACGTCGGCGAGGCTGGTGGGAGCTGTAGTGTCCCCTGTTTTCGGCTTCTGCTGGTTGCAGCCGCCAAGCAGCATTCCGGCCAGCAAGCCTGTCAGGACGATATTTTTCATGCGGAAAGCGGGAGTAAGGTTGGTACCGGGCAAGATAAGAGGTTTCGCGGGGCGCTGGCTGCCAGACACAAAAAGCCCCCGAAGAAAATCTTCGGGGGCTTCCGTGTAAAGTGCGACGTGGCTTACCGCTTTGGGCTATTCGGCCAGCATAAACTTGCGGCTGATAGTGCCTTGGTTCGTTATTGCCTGCACAATATAGACGCCTGAACCAGTGCTGCTCAAAGGCACCTCGCGGCTCACAACTCCAGTGGTGCTGGTAGGCATATTTTCGGTGTACACGACCCGGCCCATGCTATCCATCACACGGAGCATTTGGCACACGGCTGGCGTATTTACCTGGATGTTCAGGCGGCTGCTAGTGCCGTAGGCGTTCAGGTCCTGCTTATCGATACCAGCCAGTAGAACATTCACCACCGGCGAATAAGCGAAGGTGCCGTCTTTGTCAATTTGCTTGAGACGGTAGTAATTGTTGCCGGCCAGGGGCTTGCGGTCAATGGCCGAATAGGAGCGAAGCGTTTGCGACGAGCCCGCGGCAGCAACGGACGTTACCGGTACAAACTCCTTGCTTTCGCCTGCCCGCTCTATCAAGAAACTATCCGAGTTCTTCTCGGTAGCCGTGGTCCAGACTATCTGTACTGTACCGCCCGTGTTGCGGGCCGAAAAGCTGCGCAGCTCCACCGGCAGCGGCGCCCGGCAGCCATCAATCGTGATATACTGGGCAATATTGGGGTTGCAGCTGAGGCCTTCCGTGTCACAAGCATTGGCCGTGCCCTGCACACATACACTGATGTTAGGGCCAAAAAGACCGTTGAGCGAACCATTGTTGTTGGTAAGTACGCAGCCGCTGATGTTCACCTGGCCGGTACCTTCAATGGTAGGGTTGCCTTGGCGGACAATCAGATTTCCTTCAATTGTCACGCTGCCGTTCACTTCCAGCGTCGACTGGTTGGCTACCGATATGTTGCAGCTGGTGCGCAACGAGGCATTGATTTCAGCGTCAGCTTTGTAGAAACTCAACGACGTTACCTGCAGAGTCCCGTTCAGGACGAGACGCAGCTTGTCGTTGCCCTGCTGGCTTCCGAAACTCAGCCGGCGGCCGGCTCTGTCCTCGATGAGTGAACCACCAGCATTTACCGTCAGGAGGCCGTTGCCTCCTTCAATCGAATAATCCTGGTCGAGAACTACGGCCGAGTTGATGACGATAATGTTGTTCGTTTCTCTTTGGCGGGTGGTAGAATTCATTGCTGGAGCCGAGACACCTGCTATTCCATCTACAAGCCAAGTGTTGGGGTTACTCCAGGCGCCACCGCCGGGGCGAGAGACGTAAGTTGTCTGGGCCAGCACCCGCGAAGATGCGCCGAAGCCAAACAGAAAAAGTATAACAAAAGAAAGTAGGTAGGCTTTCATGGGAATGTGGTTTAAGTTTTATTTCTTTGAACTCGTTTGCGGCTTGTACGCCGCCACTGCTCATTAGGGTATCCATAACAAGACCGTATATAATATTTTTATATTTATTTATATAAATAAATCAATTTTTGTTAAAATTACACATATAACAAATTTGTACCTCGTATGCGGTGCATTCTGCCTCACACATTGCACTTAAATAATATCTCCGCGCTGCTATAAAGAGCAGAAAGCAGCGTATATTTTTTAGAAAAACTTTTCCCTTCTTAGGAATATGTCTGCTCAGGCCAACCCAGAGCCGACATTTCAGGTTATCCTACCTGCCGTCTTAGCGGTTTAAGACAGCTCACTCACTATCTAATCTGGAAGTAATGGCATCAATAGCCGGTAAAAACGCCCTTGTTACGGGTGCAGGCAAAGGAATCGGGCGGGCAGTGGCGGTGGCCCTGGCACAGGAAGGCGTGAACGTGGCGTTGCTGGCCCGCACTGAAGCGCAGTTGCAGGAGGTAGCGAAGGAAATAGAAGCCCTGGGCGTGAAAGCCGTGGTACTGGCCGCTGATATTGCCGACCGCGCCGCCGTGGAAGCCGCCGTAGCGCAAGCTACTGAGGCTCTCGGCTCCATTGATATCCTGATCAACAACGCCGGAATCGGCACGTTTGCCAAGCTCGTAGACATGGACCCCGCCGAGTGGGAGCACATCATTCAGGTGAACCTGATGGGCACGTACTACGCCACCCGCGCCGTATTGCCGGGCATGATTGCGCGCGAAACCGGCGACATCATCAACGTGGCCAGCACGGCCGGGCAGCGTGGCGCGGCTACCACCAGCGCCTACAGCGCCTCCAAGTTTGCCGTGCTTGGTCTCACCGAGTCGCTGATGCAGGAAGTGCGCAAGCACAACATCCGCGTGTCGGCCCTTACGCCCAGCACCGTGGCTACGGACCTGGCCATCAGCAACAAGCTCACCGACGGCAACCCCGACAAGGTGATGCAGCCCGAAGACCTGGCCGAGTTCATGGTGGCCCAGCTCAAGCTCAACCGCCGCATCTTCATCAAGGAAGCTGGCATGTGGAGCACCAACCCATAACAGCTGCGTGTCGCCTGTCATTCCGAGCAGCGCGAGGAATCTCGCTAGTGTAGTGTTTTACCATACTGGCGAGATTCCTCGCGCTACTCGGAATGACGGACAAGCTGCAACCCCAGCCCCGCCGTACGGGTACACTCCTCCAACCGACACCCTTTCTATCCTTTCCGCCATGCTTAAGAGAGATTTTCTAAAAAATGGCCTGCTGACGATGGTCGGCGCGCTGGTAAGCCCCGCTGTGCTGGCGGCGGCCCACGAAGAAAAGCTGCTGCGCGACGCCCGCGCCACCCCCATGGCCGATGGCCCCTTCACGCTGCCGGCTCTGCCCTATGCCTTCAATGCGCTGGAGCCGCATATTGATGCCAAGACCATGGAAATCCACCATGATGCGCATCACAAAACCTACGTTTCGAAGCTGAATGAGGCCGTAGCGGGCAAGCCGGAAGAGAAGCTGAGCCTGGCTCAGCTGCTGGCCTCGGCCAGCAAACAGCCCGACGCCATCCGCAACAACGCGGGCGGCCACTGGAACCACTCGTTTTTCTGGCAGATTCTGTCGCCGAAGGGTGGCGGTCAGCCTACCAGCGGCTTAGCGGCAGCCATCAACAAGGATTTCGGCTCCTACGAGAAGTTCACCGAGGAATTCACGAAAGCTGCAAGCGGCCGTTTTGGCTCGGGCTGGGCCTGGCTGATTCATGATAAAAAGGCGAACAAGCTCATGATTACGAGCACGCCCAACCAAGACAACCCATTGATGGATCTGCCCGGCGTACAGCGGGGCACGCCTATCCTGGGCCTCGACGTGTGGGAGCATGCCTACTACCTCAAGCACCAGAACAAGCGCCCCGACTACATCAAAGCGTTCTGGAGCGTGGTAAACTGGGGCGAAGTATCCAGCCGCTACGACGAGTCGCGCAAGGGATAAGCGTAGTTTTACAAGCAATAGAAAGGGCCGCCTCGTACTTGAGGCGGCCCTTTCTATTGCTATGTAACACCGTCATTCCGAGCGGAGCCGAGGAATCTCGCTAGTGTGGTAAATAATACTGCCGCAACATCAGCACGCGAGATTCCTCGGCTCCGCTCGGAATGACGGTCACGTTTACTCTATGCGCCCGTTGCGGATACGGACATCGGCCTTGGGCTCGGGCTTTTTGACCATCGTACCGAACGCGCCTTTCTTTTCAAACGAGGCAATAACTTCATCCTCCACCGGAGTGCGCTGCACAACGGGGTTGTTGGCCCAGAATTCGGGGTCGTACTTGATGGCTTTGATGGCGGCTAGGTCCCGGTCCTGCACACTCACGCGGGCATAGGGAATGGTAGTAGGCTTGGTGGTGGTGTCGTAAAAAAAGGTAAACGACGAGACCGTAAGCGGAGTCGCCTGCTTGCCACTGACCAGATCGGCGGCCAGATTCACCTTCATGTATTCCAGCGGCGCCACTGCCACGGCCGGGTCGTCGTTGCGGAAAGCCATTTCGATTTCCAGCTGCGTGTTGCGGAATTTCTGGTTGGGGTTCGACGTGGAGCCCGTGAAATTGGGCGACTTCATATGATAGCGCACCACTTTATAGGAGTCAATATCAATCCAGATGGTGCCCTCAGAGCGGTATTTAGTCAGTTCGGGGCGGGTTTCGAAGTCGATTTCCGCAATGCCGCCCTTGGTGCTGTCGGCGCCCGACACAATGCCTTTCAGCTCCAGCAGGTAGTTTTTCACCACGTTGGGGCTGAGCAGCGCCAACGATTTGGTAGTATCAGCATTGGCATCGTAGAGGCCGTAGGACTTGGTGTAGAGCGAGAAGTTGCTGAAGTTGGTCATGCTCGGAACCGCCGCGTAGCGCCCCTGCGCAATGGCCGTGCCCTCGATGCGGGCGTTGCTGGACTTCACGTTCCAGACCACTTCCTGCAGTTCCGTGGGCTGCTTGTCGATGCGGGTAAGCTGGCGGTAGAAGGCCTTACCGTAGAATTTCTGGTCGTAGTGGGCCTGCATCTGGCGGTAGGCACGGTCTACGAGCTGGAACGGGTAGCTGCCCACTTTCACTTCCGGCAGTGCTACGGCGGCCGTAGCCAGGGGCAGCTTCAGCGGCTCCGAGGCGCTGGTCACCCGAATTGTATCCTTCAAGTGGCCTAACTCTGATACCAGCAGCGTAACCGGCAGTTTGGGCACGTTTAGCGTGAATTCGCCATCGACGTTGGTGGTGGTGCCAAGTGTGGTGTTGCGCACTACCACGCTGGAGAAGGGCAGCGTCTCGCGGGTGTCCTTATCGATGACGGTGCCGCGCAGCTGTATCTGGGCTTGTGCTACCTGCACGAGCAACAGCGCGGCCGTAAGCAGGCCTACTGGCCGGCTCAGACGGCGGAGGGAAAGGGCGAGGGAGAAGAAGGAGCGCAGAATCAAAATGGCCGGGGTTGAGGTGAAACGATAAACCGGACAGCCATAACGCCGCCACGGCCCGCAGGCATATACCACACCGCAAAAGTAGGCCCACTCTGCTCAACGCCGCCAGATTTTCACTTGCGCTGCCATCTGCCGTCTGCTTTGTGGCAATGAAATCAGCGGTTGGGGCAGGTTACTGCCGTTTCAGAAGAATCGGCAGTGGGCGCTGTTCGGCGGGAGTGCCGTAGCCGCTGCCGCGCGTCTGGCCTTGCCAGCAGCTTCCTATCAGTGTGTCGCAGGAATTCAAAATCAATACGTGCGAATTGGGGTTGCTGCTGGAAATCAGGGCGACGTAGGGTTTCGAAAAATCCCGCATTTCTATACTCCAGTTTCCGGAAGAAGCCGAATCGAGAGTTGGCAGCGTGGTTTTCCACGTGTACCGTCCGTCGGCCCCAAGTTGCAGGTCGAAGCTATAGCCGGTTCCAGCAGACAGCGTATCCGTAGTAGTCGCCTGATACCAACCCACGCATTGCTGCGTGCCCCGGGCGTCCTCAGCATCCTCCTGCCACTCCTGATAGGCCTGCGTACTAAACGAATAGACGACTCCAGACAACCAACTGCCGGCCGGCAGCAGCAACAGCACTCCGCCAACAGTTCGCAGCCAGTTCCCCGAGTTGGCCGGTTTCCGGCGCAGGCGAATCAGCATCCGGGCACCAAAAAAAGCCAGCGCCAGCAGTAGCAGCACGCCAAGCGCCTGTGCCAGTTTGAAAAGCCCGTAAGCCAGGTCGAGGGGTCCGGCGTCCAGTAGAAGCATTGCTACGGTAGTAGAAGTGTGAAGGTCCTAGTTAGGCGAAAGAATCGGATTAGGCAGCGGCCAGCCGGCAACGCCACCAACAGGTTGGCCTAAACAGATTTTTCTGCTTCCTGCAGCATCCATGCAGCACTCCGCCCGTGCATCCTGTCAATTACCGTAAATTCGCATCCCCACTAACCACCGTATCTATCTTGTCTTTTCCCCGCTTCCTCCCGTTCCTGTGGCTGCTGCTGGTATTGTTGAGCCTTCCTGATGCTTCAGCCCAGCGCCGCCGGAAACCAGCCGCCAAGAAGAAAACCAGCCGCACCGTAACCCGGACGCCGGCTCCCAAACCTACCGCTAAAGCGCCTGCCCAGCCTGCAGCAGCCAAAGCCACTGCCAAACCAGCGTCTAAAAGCCGTAACCAGCCCGTGCCCTTTGCGGCCCAGCTGGCCAGTTCGCGGTGGGTTGATTCGGTCATGAAGACGCTCACGCCCGACCAGCGGGTGGCGCAGTTGTTCATGGTGGCCGCCTACTCCAACCGCAAGCGCATCGACGAAGACTCCATCACAGCCCTGATTCAGCAGTATGGCATCGGGGGTATCGTGTTTTTCCAGGGTGGGCCAGTCCGGCAGTCGCGCCTGCTGAACCGCTACCAGGCGCAGAGCAAAGTGCCGCTGCTGGTGGCTATGGACGCCGAATGGGGCGTTGGCATGCGCCTCGACAGCGTGCAGCGCTTCCCGTTCCAGATGAGCATGGGCGGCATCCGCGACAACCAGCTGATGTATGACATGGGCACCGAGGTAGCTGCGCAGTTTAAGCGCCTGGGCATGCACGTCAACTTCGCGCCGGTAGTGGACGTGAATAACAACGCCGCCAACCCCGTCATCGGCTACCGCAGCTGGGGCGAAGACCGGCAGAGCGTGACCGAGAAAAGCTACCTCTACATGAAGGGCATGCAGGATGCCAACATCCTGGCCGTCGCCAAGCACTTCCCCGGCCACGGCGACACCGATACCGACTCGCACCTGGCCCTACCGCTGCTGCGCATCGACCGCAAGCGCATTGACACGCTGGAGCTTTTTCCGTTCCGCAGCCTGATGGCCCGCGGCCTCGGCGGCATGATGGTGGCCCACCTCAATATTCCGGCGCTTGACACGACCGGCATGCCCAGTACGCTTTCCAAGCCAATTACCACAGGTTTGCTGAAGCAGAAAATGGGTTTCGAGGGCGTGGTGTTCACGGATGCTATGAACATGAAGGGCGTGATTTCAAAGTATCCGCCCGGCGACGCCGACGTGCGTGCCCTGCAGGCCGGCAACGACATTCTGGAGTTCAGCAAGAACATTCCGCTGGCCATCCGCATGGTGCGCGACGCCATCAATGCCGGCCAGCTGACGCAGGAATCCATTGATGCGCGCTGCCGCAAGATGCTGGCTTTGAAGCAGTGGGCCGGCCTCGACAAGTACAAGCCCATCGACCTGAAGAATATCACCGCCGACCTCAACACGCCGCACGCTCAGTACTTGAGCCAGCATCTCACCGAGCTGAGCGTGACCGTGCTGCGCAACCAGCGCAACCTGCTGCCCCTGCAGCGCCTCGATACGCTGCGCCTGGCCACGCTCACCATCGGCACCAAAGACACCACCGACTTCCAGCGCATGGTGGCTGACTACGCCCCGGCCCGCCACTTCTGGATTTCGGCCACGCCGAGCCTGGATGAGCTGACGCAAATGCGCGAAACGCTGAAGGGCTTTAACACGGTGCTCATTGGCGTGAACAACCTGGGCCGCCTGCCTGCCACCAATTTCGGCGTAACCTCGGAAACCAACGTGCTGCTGCACGAGCTGGGCAGCCAAGGCCAGAAGCTCATCGTGTCGGTGTTCGGCAATGCCTACGCTGTGGCCAAAATCCGGGACCTGGACCGCGCCGATGCCGTGGTGCTGGCCTACCAGGAAAGCAAAAACGCCCAGGACGTGGCCGCCGAGGTGATTTTCGGGGGCGTATCGGCCAGCGGCAAGCTGCCCGTGACCGTGAGCGACAAGTACAGCTACGGCGCCGGCCTCACCACGCAGGGCGGCACCCGTCTGCGCTACAGCTTCCCGGAGGCAGTGGGCATGAACAACAACCTCGAAGCCCGCGTGGACTCGATTATGAACGGCGCGGTGGCGGCCAAAGCCTTCCCTGGCGGCGAGGTGGTCATTGCCCGGCGGGGCGTGGTGGTACTGCGCAAAAGCTACGGCACCCACTCCTTTGCTGATGCGCCCAGCCAAGCCGGCAAGCCCAGCCGCGCCGTCCGCAACACCGACCTCTACGACCTGGCCTCGCTGACCAAAGTGTCGGCGGCGCTGCCGGCCCTGATGCGCCTGCAGGACCAGGGCAAGTTCAACCCCGACATGACCATGGGCCAGCTATTTCCGGAGCTGGTGGGCACCAACAAGCAGGACCTGAAGCTGCGCGACGTGCTGACGCACCAGGCCCGCCTGAAAGCCTGGATTCCGTTCTGGAAAGACTATACCAAGCCGCGCGGCCTGTTCAATTCGCTGCTCGGCAAAAGCCCGGAGCCCAAGGAAGTGTCGCTCACGAAGCCTTCGGAGCTTAGCCGCCGCTACTTCCGCCCCGACTCATCGGCGCGCTTCCCGCTGCGGGCCGCCACCGGTCTGTGGGCCCGCCAGGATTTCCCGGAGCTGATAACGAAAGCCATTGCCGAGTCGCCGCTGAACGAGAAGCCCGGCTACGTCTACTCCGATTTGTCGTTTATTCTGTACCCACGCTTCGTGCAGGCCGCCAGCGGCAAGCCCCTCAATCAGTTCATCACCGACGAAATCTACCGGCCCCTGGGCGCCACCTCGCTGGGCTACAACCCCACACGCCGCTTCCCACTGGCCCGCATCACGCCCACCGAGTACGATTCGCTGTTCCGCAAGCAGCTGCTGCACGGCACCGTCGATGACGAAGGTGCGGCTTTGCTCGGCGGCCTCTCGGGCCACGCCGGCCTGTTTGGCAACGCCAACGACCTGGCCAAAGTGGTGCAGCTCTACGCCTGGAACGGCAAGTATGGCGGCCAGCAGTTGCTGAAGGCCGAAACCGTGCAGGAGTACACCAAGTGCCAGTTCTGTCCCGATAACCGCCGTGCCCTCGGCTTCGACCGTCCCGCCGCCAACCCCACGGTAAATTCGGCCAAAAGTGTGTCGCAGCAGAGCTACGGGCACACTGGCTTCACGGGCACCTATTTCTGGGTCGACCCCAAGGAGGAGCTGACTTGCATTGTGCTGACCAACCGCGTGAACCCCTCGCGCCGCAACAACAAGCTGTCTGAGCTAAGTGTGCGCTCCGGCGTGCTGCAAGTGGCGCTGGAAAGCGTGCGGCAGCCAGTTAAGCAGGCGGTGGAGACAACAGTGGAGGAATAAAGTTTTCTCGCAGAGGTCCGCAGAGGGATGCGCAGAGGTTAAAAGGAGGAAAGATGAGCGAGAATGATGTTTCATATGCGGTGCGGGGTGCGGCCTTTAAGGTGCACACGGCGCTGGGACCGGGACTTTTGGAGTCGGTGTATGAGGCAGCTATGGCACATGAGCTGCGCAAGAATGGCTTGCTGGTTGCTACGCAGGTTGGTTTGCCCGCTTATTACGACAGCGTAAAGCTGGAGGTAGGCTTCCGCCTCGATTTGTTGGTGGAGGACAAGGTAATTGTTGAAATCAAATCTGTTGATGCACTTCTCGATGTGCATCATAAGCAACTGCTAACCTATCTGCGGCTCTCAAAGCGCAAGCTGGGCCTGCTCATCAACTTCAATACCCCCCACGTTAAAGACGGCATCATTCGTATAGCCAACACCCTGTAAGAACGTCCTCCCTTTTACCTCTGCGCATGCCTCTGCGGACCTCTGCGAGAAAACCCGTAGCTTGAAGTATGCTAGGACTCATGATGCAGGAGCCGCTGCGTATCGCTGGCCTCCTCGAACACGCCGAAAAGTGGCACGCTGACACCGAAATCGTGAGCCGGCTGGCCGAGGGCGGCATGCACCGCTACACCTACGCCGGCCTGGGCACGCGCAGCCGGCAGCTGGCCCACGCGCTGGCCCGCCTGGGCATCCAGCGCGGCGACCGGGTGGGCACGCTGGCCTGGAACACGCACCGCCACCTGGAGCTGTACTACGCCGTGTCGGGCAGCGCCGCCGTGTGCCACACCATCAACCCGCGCCTGTTTTTCGAGCAGCTGGTCTACATCATCAACCACGCCGAAGACCGGCTGATGTTCTTCGACCTCACCTTCCTGCCGCTGGTAGAAAAGTTGGCCATCAACTGCCCGAAAGTGGAAAGCTGGGTGCTGCTGACCGACCGGGCCCACATGCCCGAAGCCACCAGCCTCCCCGACCTGCGCTGCTACGAAGACCTGCTGGCCACCGAAAACGACGAGTACGCGTGGCCTTATTTCGACGAGAATACGGCTTCTTCGCTGTGCTACACTTCCGGCACCACCGACCAGCCCAAGGGCGTGCTTTACTCGCACCGCTCCACGCTGCTGCACAGCTACGCCGCCTCCCTGCCTGACTGCTTCAACTGCTCGGCCCGCGACACGGTGCTGCCGGTGGTGCCCATGTTCCACGTCAACGCCTGGGGCATTCCGTACGTGGCGCCGCTCAACGGCTGCAAGCTGGTGCTACCCGGCCCCGGCCTCGACGCGGCCAGCCTCTACGAACTCTACGAGACGGAAGGCGTGACCTTCACGGCCGGCGTGCCTACCATCTGGTTCGGCCTGCTGACGTTTATGCGCGAGAAAAACCTACAGTTCACCACGCTGCGGCGCATGATTGTAGGTGGCGCGTCCTGCCCGCCGGCCCTGCTCAAGGCGTTTGATGAAGAGTTGGGCGTGGAAATCCGGCATGCCTGGGGCATGAGCGAAACCTCGCCGCTGGGCACGGTCTGCACTCTCAAAACCCAGCAACTCATCCTCAGCCCCGATGAGCAGTTTGCCATCCAGACCAAGCAAGGCCGCGCCATTTTCGGCGTCGATATGAAGATTGTGGACGATGCCGGCCAGCCCCTCCCCCACGACGGCGTGGCATTCGGCGACTTGCTGGTGCGCGGCCCGTTCATCGTGGCCGAGTACTTCCGCGCCGCGCACCCCGGCGAGCTGACCGCCAGCGGCTGGTTCCGCACCGGCGACGTGGCCACCATCGACCCCAACGGCTTCATGCAAATCACCGACCGCAGCAAGGACGTCATCAAGTCGGGCGGCGAGTGGATTTCGAGTATCGAGCTGGAGAACCTGGCCATCGGGCACCCGCACATTGCCGAGGCGGCCGTCATCGGCGTGCCCCACCCCAAATGGAGCGAGCGGCCGTTACTGGTAGTAGTACGCAAGCCCGAAGCCACCATCACAGCCCAGGAACTACTGGCCTTCTACGACGGCAAAGTGGCCCGCTGGTGGATTCCGGAAGCTGTGGAATTCGTGACCGAACTCCCACACACCGCCACCGGCAAGCTCCTCAAAACCAAGCTCCGCCAAGACTTCGCGGGGTATTCGTTTCCAGGATAGGAGCTGCCCGCAAAGTCTGTCATCCTGAGCGGAGCGAAGGACCTTATCACGTCTGAACGAGTCGTTGTAGCATCGATCGTTCTAACGTGACAAGGTCCTTCGCTCCGCTCAGGATGACAGACTTTTTTTTATCATACCTTAATAATTACGCCCTTTTTGTACATCACCCACAGCACGCCCAGCCAAATCAGCACGCACACCAGCGCGCCGGCCAGCGAGGCGTTGACGGGGCTGAAGTAGGGCGTGAAAAACGTGTTGTAAAGCCAGGCGCGCAACGTCACGTCGCCGACTTTGATCAGATTGAGGGTTTTGGAGACGATGGCCGACAGGAAGAACACGGTGATGGCATTCACGCCGTAAGCCAGGGCCGGCTTGGTCCACCAGCCGCGGTAGTTCTGCACGTCGCAGAGCCAGTAGAGGGCCGCCAGGGCCATCATGGCCAGGCCGCCGGTGTAGAGCACGTAGGAGCTGGTCCAGAGGCTTTTGTTGATGGGAAACCAGCCGTTCCAGATCAGGCCCAGCAGCACGGCCGCGCCGCCCGCCACAAACAGCCACGCCACGCGGGTGGCTGGCTCCATGTCTTTGCGGCGTAGCCACTGGCCCGTCAGCATCCCGAGCAAACCGGTGCCGACGGCGGGCAGCGTGCCGAGCAGACCTTCGGGGTCCCAGGTACGGCTGCTTTTCCAGAGGTGGTTTTCGGTGAACACCAGCCGATCCAGCCAGGCGCCGAGGTTGGTGGCGGCCTCCAGGTTGGCGGGGCCGTAGCCAGGCACCGGCACCACTTGCAACAGCACGTTGTAGAGTATCAGAATAAAGGCCAGCAGCCCGATCTGCTGCCGCCGCGTGGTTTTCAGAAACAGCACCCCGCACACTAGAAACACCCATGAAATACGCGCCAGAACCCCCGGAATCCGCACCGTTTCGAACTCGAACTTCGGATACAGCGCCCCCAGCAACCCCAACCCAAACAGGATGGCCGACCGTTTCAGGATTCGCACCATCGTGCGGCCGTGGGTTTCGGGCTGCCGCCGCGCGCCGTCCAGCGCATACACGATGCTCACGCCCACAATGAATAGGAAAAACGGGAAAATCAGGTCAGTGGGCGTGCAGCCGTGCCAGTGCGCGTGCTCCAGCGGCGCGTAGATGTGGCCCCAGTCGCCGGGGTTGTTCACCAGAATCATGGCCATGACGGTGAGGCCCCGGAATACGTCGAGCGAAATCAGGCGGGCTGGCTGCGACGCCTCGGCCAGCGGCACGGCACCGGTGGTTTCTATGGCAGCTTGGGTAGTGGTTTGCATGGCGGAACCAGTGGAAAAACGAGCAACTGGGACTGGCAACTTACTACATTTCTCCCCCACGCGGGCACCCATAAACAGAACTTCCTCTCCCCGAAACGGGAAGAGGAAGTTCTGTTATTCGGCCGTTGCTTCTAAATCACCGGGTCTTCGGGCGTAGCCGTGTTGTTTTCGCGTTCCACCCGCGGATACGGATAGAAATTGCGGTTGCGCTCCGCGCCGGCGCCCCCGGGCCCGGGCCGGTTGAACCGGCGGCTGTCAGCAAGCCGGAACCCTTGGAAGGCCAGCTCCACTTGGCGGTTGCGGTAAATGTCGAGCAGAATAGCATCCTGGGTAAGAGCCCCACTGTAAGGGGCCAGGCCAGCGCCGGGAGGCGCGACAGGCAAGTTGTTGGCCAGCACGGCCGTTGTCGTACTCGTGCGCACCCGGTTCAGCTCCGTTACGGCGTTGGGCAGGTCGCTTTTACGGGCGTAAGCCTCAGCCCGGATCAGCAGCATTTCGCCGGCTACATACACCGGAATGGGCGCGGCACTGGCCGTATAGAAACCGGTGCCGCGGTTCTGGGTAGCCGTCGGGTTGGCGCGGGTGTAGAACGGAATGCGCCGGTCGCCGGCTTCGGGGGCCAGTGCGCCGGTCAGGCCCAGGTTCACGTCGGTAGGCTCAAACACGTTGCGGTTGCCGAACGCCACTTCAAACAGCGGATTGCGCGCCAGATCGTCAAACACCAAAACCGACCGGCTGGCCAGGTCCACACGGCCGGCCGCCGCAATTGCCTTGTCATAGTCGCCGGCCATCAGGCTATAGCGCGCAATCAGGGCCTGCACCGTGTTGGGCAGGTTGATGCCGCCAATAATCTTGCTGTTGAAGTCAGCCGAAACGGGCGCGGACGCCAGCTGCGTGGCAGCGGCTTCCAGCTGCGTCACGGCCGACTGCAACACTTGTATGCGGTCCACGAATGGGGCGTTGGTTTGGGTGGCAATCGGGACCTGCTGGAAATATTGCGCCAGCGTGCCCAGCGCCAAGGCCCGGAAGATGCTGGCGTAGGCTATGATCCCGCTGCGGGTGCCTGGGTCGGCGGCGTTGCCGGCGTTGGCCAGCACCAGGTCGGCGTTGGCGCGCACCAGCTGGCATTGGGTCCAGAGGTTGCGAACCACCCCGTTGAGGTTCGTGACGTTGCCGGCCCCGAGGCTGATGTTGAACTCCTCAATGTTGCCGACGTTAATCACCGTCAGCTCGCGGGTGCTCAGGCCCCCGGCCGCCACCGTGTTGTAGAGCGGGCTCAGCGCGCCGCCCGTAGTGAAGCGGGACTGCAGGCCGTTGCACACCGTAATCAGGCCGTCGGAATTGGTGAGCACCTGCACGTCGCTGGCGGTGCTGGGGTTGAGGTATTCCTTGTCGCAGCTGCCCATCGTGAGCGACAGAGCAGCCAGTAATAGCAGTATCTTTTTCATGGCGAAAAGCGAAGTAAAGTGGAAACCCAGGCGGCTAGAAGGTGGCCGCCAGCCGAACCTGGTAGGTGCGCGGAATCGGCACGTTGCCGAAGTCGATGGCGCGCAGCAGGTCGGAAGAGCCGCCCGCGCTGGTTTCCGGGTCGAAGCCCTTGTAGTCGTCCCACGAATACAGGTTGCGCCCAATCAATGACACGTTCAGGTTGCTGATGAACTTGCTGAACGTGGGCAGCGTGTAGCTCAGGGCCGTTTCGCGCAGCTTCACGAACGAGCCATCATCTACCCGAAACTCCTGGGTGTTGTACACGGCAAAGATGTAGCCGCGCGGCAGCTCGCCTTTCAACTCTTTCTCCGCCAGGTCGCCGAGGCCTACGCCTTGGCGGGTGCGGTAGTCAGCATTGAACACGTCCACGCCCTGCACGGCATCCAGCAGTACCCGTAGCGAAAGTCTTTTGTAGGTGAAGCTGGTCGTGAACGAGCCGGTCCAGTCGGGGTTGGGGTTGCCGATAACCACGTTGGCAATGCTGGTGCCTTGGGCGTAGCTGGGCTGGCCGTCGGCGTTGCGGGCGGGCGTGAAGTTTACGGCGCCGGTGCTCTGCCCGGTGGTGCGCTCATCCTGCGGGAAGCCCTGCGGCGTGAGCAGCAAAGAGCCGTCGGGGTTGCGGGCGTAGGCCGAGCCGTAGAACACGCCCGCCGGCTGCCCGTTGATCAGGTACACGGGCGCCCCGGTCACGTTGTCAATCAGGGCGGCCGACGAGCCTACCAGATCCACAATCTTGTTGCGGTTGCGGCTGAAAATGGCAGTGAAATCCCAGCTAAAGCTGGCCGTGCGGACCGGCACCACGCTCAGCTGTACCTCCACGCCTTTGTTGGTGAGCCGGGCCACGTTTTCCACAATCGACGAGCCGCCGCGCGACGGGGCAATCTGCCGGTCTACTACCAGGTCTTTGGTGTTCTGGTCGTAGAACGTGACGCCCAGCCCAATCCGGTCGTTCAGGAAACCCAGGTCGGCTCCTACTTCCAGCTCGGCTACGCGTTCAGGCCGTACCCGCGGGTTGGCCAGGCGGGCACCCGGCAAAAAGGTAGCGCGCCCCTGGAAGGCCACCGGCGTAAACTGATAAAACCGGTCATACGAATTAATAGCCGTCAGCCCGCCGGCCTCGCCGTAGCTGGCCCGCAGCTTCAGCGAGTTGAAGGCTTTGGCGTAACCCGCATTCTTCCAGAAATCCAGGTCCGAGAGCACCAGTGAGCCGCTCACTTTAGGATAGTACTGGTTGGTTTCGGAGTCAGAGAACTTCGAGGACCGGTCGCGGCGGATGGCGCCCGTCAGGAAGGCCAGGTTGCGGAAGCCGAACGTGGCCTGCGCGAAAATCCCGCTCAAATCAAACTGGTCCAGGTCGTAGCCGGAAGCCACCGTGGTACTGGAGGAGCCACTTACGGTAGATATAAACGGAGCCTGCCCCTGGCCCTGCGTACGCACCAACTCGCCGCGCAGATACTGGTAGCTGTAGCCGGCCAGCAGGGTCATTTTGATGTTCTCGGTGAACTGCCGCTCGTAGCCCAGGTTCACGTCGGAGTTCAGCTGCAGCACGTTGTTGTTGGCGTTGGCCGCGAAGCCGTTGGGGTAGCGCTGCAGCGGCAGGCCGGCCGTGGCCTGGTATGGGTAGGGCCGAATGTAGTTTTGGCCCGCCTGCGAGTAGGTATCCACGCCCAGAATGTAGTCGAGCGACACTCCTTTAAACGGGGTCAGATTCACCTGCAGGTCGCTGATGGTGCGGTTGATGCGCTGCGTGAACTTCATGTCCTCTACCGTAGACAGCGGGTTGACGCGGGTGGGCTCCACAGCCAGCAGGTTGCCGCTGGCGTCGCGCCGCGTGATGTCGTAGATGTTGTTGGTGATGTTGACGGAGTTGATGGGGCTGTAGAACACGTTGCCGTTGGCTTTCTCATTGGAGAAGCTGTTGTTGTAGGCCACACCCACCGAGGCCCGCGCCCAGTTCGTCAGGCGCTGGTCTACCCGGGCCCGCACGTTGTAGCGCGTGAAGTCCGTGCCGTCGATGATGCCTTGGTTCTTCAGGTACCCCACCGATACTAAGTACTGCGTCCGCTCGGCTCCGCCGGCAATAGACGCGCCGTTGTCGGTGCCGTAGCCGGTCCGGAAAATCTCATCGAAATAGTTGTAGCGCGTCACGTCCACGAGGTTGGTGGCCAGCTGCGCCGTAGCGCCGGCCCGCGTGATGCCGGTGGTAGTCGTGCCGGGGTTGTTGGCCAACTCCTGAGCAGTGGGCGCGCCAATGGTGTACAGGCGCAGGCCCGGAAAGCCGAACTGCTTGCCGTAAGTGTTCACCGGCACCGATTTGCGCAGCTCATTCACGTTGAAGCTGGTGTACACGGATACCCGCGCCGCCCCCGCCGTGCCACGCTTCGTGGTGATGAGCACCACGCCGTTGCTGGCCCGCGAGCCATATTGCGCGGCGGCGGCGGCCCCGTTGATGACGTTGATGCTGGCAATGTCGTTGGGGTTGAGGTCGGCCAGCCGGTTCTGGCCGGCGTTGGCCGACCCGATATCCGGCCCGGCTGCCAGCTGCGACACGTTCGTGCTGTTGTTGCTCACAATCACCCCGTCGATGACGTACAGCGGGTCGGAGGAGCCGCGCAGCGAGTGGATACCCCGCAGCCGCACCGACATGGAGCCAGAAGGGTCGCCGGAGTTCTGCACAATCTGGGCGCCGGGCAGCTTACCCTGCAGCGCATTGAGCGCGCCACCCGTGCCGGTCTGCTCCAGGTCGCGGGCCGTTACAGTGCTGATGGAGTTGCCCAGCTCACGCTTGTTTACGCTGATGGTGGAGCCGATAATCACCACATCATCGAGGTTCATCCGGGCCTCGGTCAGGGCCACATCCGTAGTGACGGCCGTGCTGCTGCCCAGCGTGAGGGGCCGCGTCTGGGTGCGGTAGCCAATAGTAGAGAAGGTGAGCGTGTAGCTGCCGGGTGCCATTTGCACGGGCAGCGTGTAGTTGCCATCGGTGTTGGTAGCCGTGCCGAGGGTAGTACCTCCCAGCAGCACGGTTGTGCCGGGTATGCCCTGCCCCCGCTCGTCCGTGACGCGGCCCTGCAGAGTGTACAGTTGCCGCGTGCCATCAGTCGGCTGGGCCAACGCCGTGCCCCCAGGCAGCACGCAGACCAAAAGCCAACTCAATACCAGAGCCAGCCTCGAAAAGAAGTAGGTGTTCCGCATAGCAGAAATGGAAAAAGGTGTGGGAAACAGAGGCAATACCTCGTTAATATAGAATATTTATAATTCAAATAGTACCAGTTATTACTTCCGATATTCTTCTGCTGTACCTCCCGTCTGGCACACTGCTAGCCCAACAGCGCCTGGATGTCTTTCCTTCTGAAAGTCCAATAGCGCCTGTTGCTCCGCCAGCGCTGCCCGTTCTGAATAGAAACGGCTGTCTGGCTTACCAGAATAAATTATCCTGGTAAATCAGACAGCCGTTTTCACAAGGCTTATTTCCTGCTACAATCTAATTATCAGATTCTGTCAGAACTTCCACCGTACAAACGCCTCAATTCCCTCATACTCCGGCAAACCTAGCTGGTCGTAGATGCGGGCGGTGGTGCGGTTGCGCTCCTCAGAACGCTGCCAGAACTCACGCTGGTCGGCCCCAGGGAAGAGTGGACGGTCTTTCTGCGACTGGTGCTTGAAGATGGCCCGGCGCTTGCGCGTGAGTTCTTCAGGCGAGAGTGGCACGGCCATTTCAATCCGGTCGATGTCCCACTCCTGCCAGGCCCCGCGGTAGAGCCATACCCAGCAGTCATCGAGCCAGGGCGTGCCGGCCGCCTTCAGGCGCTGCACGGCCTGCATAATGGCGGCCAGACATACGCGGTGTGTGCCGTGCGGGTCAGAAAGGTCGCCGGCGGCATAAATCTGCTGGGGCTGGATGCGGTTGAGCAGCTCCATGGTCAGGCGAATGTCCTCGTCGCCGAGCGGTTTTTTGCGGACGCGGCCGGTTTCGTAGAACGGCAGGTCCTGGAAATGCGCCTGTTTGTCGGGGTCGAGACCGGCATAGCGGCAGGCGCTTTTGGCTTCGCCGCGTCGGATGAGACCTTTTATCTGCTGCACCTCATCGGAATCTACCTGGCCGGGCTGCTTGTTTTTTAGAAAGTCGGCCACGCGCTGGTAGAGCGTTTCGGCGGGCTGGTCGTCGAAGCGGAACGCGCCGTCATAATCGGCCACGAACTCGGCAAACCGGATGGCCTCGTCATCAAATACGGCAATGTTGCCAGACGTCTGGTACGCCACGTGCACCTCGTGGCCCTGGTCTACGAGCCGGAGCAGCGTGCCGCCCATCGAAATAACGTCGTCATCGGGGTGCGGGCTGAAGATGAGCACGCGTTTGGGAAAAGGCGCGGCGCGCTCAGGGCGGTACGTGTCGTCGGCATCGGGCTTGCCGCCGGGCCAGCCCGTAATGGTGTGCTGCAGTTCGTTGAAGACCCGGATGTTGATGGCATACGCCTGCCCCGATTCGGCCAGCAGCCCGGACAGCCCATTTTCGTTGTAGTCTTCGTCGGTGAGCTTCAGAATAGGCTTTTCGAGGCGGCGCGCCAGCCACGTCAGGGCCTTGCGCACCAGGGCCGCGTCGTGCCAGTTGCAGGCTTCGTCGGCCAGCCAGGGCGTTTTGCGGGGGCTCAGCTCGGCGGCGGCGGCTTCGTCCAGTATCACCTGCACGGCCGGGTGGTGCTGCAGATACGTGGCCGGTACGGTATCGGTGGGCTCGCCTTCTACCATGCGCTTCACCACGGCCGCTTTGCCCTCGCCCCAGGCCAGCAGCACTATGTTGCGGGCCTCCAGAATAGTGCCCACGCCCATCGTAATGGCGCGGCGCGGCACATTTTCCTCACCATAAAAATCGGAGGCAGCATCAGTGCGCGTGATATGGTCGAGGGTGATGAGGCGGGTGCGGGAGGCGGCGCCGGAGCCGGGCTCGTTGAAGCCAATGTGGCCCGTGCGCCCGATACCCAGCAGCTGCCAGTCGATGCCGCCTACGGCCCGAATCTGCTCCTCGTAGTGGCGGCAGAAACCGCCTACCTGGTCGGCGGGCACGGTGCCGTCGGGGATGTGCACGTTCTCGGGCAGAATGTCGATGTGGTCGAAAAGGTACTCCCGCATAAAGCGCACATAGCTTTGCAGCGAGTCGGGCTGCATCGGAAAATACTCGTCCAGGTTGAACGTCACGACGTTCTGAAAACTCAGCCCTTCTTCCCGGTGCAGGCGCACCAGCTCCTCGTATACGCGCGTCGGCGACGAGCCCGTGGCCAGGCCCAGCACGGCCAGGCGTCCTTCGCGGGTCCGGTGCCGGATAAAGTCGGCCAGCTCGCGGGCAATTGCTACGGAGGCGTGCTCAGAATCGGAGAAGATTCGGACCGGAATGCGGGCAGCGGGTGGGCTGATGGATGACATGGCTCTGGCAGTTGGTGGAACGGGAGGAAATTGGTGCTTTCACAGGAGCAATCAAAACATAATTTCCACTAAATAAAATACCATATATAGTTGATTTCGCTTTGTGGGACTTCTAGCTTTATCCGCATCTTTGCCGCCCTTTTGATCAGCAATTCGCCACTACCCGGAGGACAGTGTTGGTTTTAATGTCTTTCCGCCTTATTTTTCCTTATGAACGTCTTTCCTTCCTGTTGTTTCGGGCCCGCATCAAAACAGACGTTTCTCCGGCCGAAATCCAACTGCTACTAGCAGCCGGATTTCGGCCGTACGCATTTCCTGCCTTTTCCCTCACCCCCAATCCCACTCTCTCATTATGAACAGACTCTACCTGTTAGCGCCGGCGCTCAGCGTGGTGGCGGCCCTGCCGGGCCACGCCCAGCAGAACCTGCGCACCATCTCGGGCACCGTAATCGACGCCAACCGTACGCCGCTGCCCGGCGTGACGGTGCTCGTGAAGGGCACCACCACCGGGGCCAGCACCGGCACCGACGGCCGCTATACCCTCCAGGCTGCCCCCGGCAGCACGCTCACGTTCAGCTTCATCGGCTACACCACGCAGGAGCGCGCCATCGGCGACGATACCAGCATTGATATCAGCCTGAAGGAGAATACTACCGCCCTGAACGATGTCATCGTCACGGCCTTCGGCATCAAACAGGAGCGCCGCCAGGTGAACTATGGCGCGCAGGAAGTCACCAGCAAGGACATCATCGAGTCGCGCCAGCCCAACATCGTGAATGCCCTGCAGGGCAAGGTGGCGGGCGTGCAGGTGACCAGCTCGGGTGGTGGGGCCGGCGAAGGCGCTTCCATCGTTATCCGGGGCGGCAACTCGCTGGACGGCGACAACCAGCCGCTGTTCGTCATCGACGGCATCATCATGGACAACACGTCGTTCGTGGAGTCGACGGCGCCGGGCGGGGGCTCGGCCTTCAACGGCTTGCTGGGCCGCTCGGTATCGTCGCAGAACCGCGCCGCCGACATCAACCCCGAGGACGTGGAAACCATGACCGTGCTGAAAGGCCCGGCCGCCGCAGCGCTCTACGGGCTGCGGGCCGCCAACGGCGCCGTTATCATCACCACCAAGAAAGGCAAGTCGGGCGTGGTAACGGTGGACTACCGCACGCAGGTTTCAGTGGACCAAGTGAACCGCCTGCCCAAGCTGCAGGGCGTATACAAGCAGGGCGCGCTTGGCGTTTTCGATGCGAATACGCGCAGCTCGTGGGGGCCGCAGTTTGCGCCCGGCGAAACCGTGTACGACAACCTGGGCGACTTCTACAAGACGGCCTATAACTTCCAGAACTACCTGACCGTGACGGGCGGCACTGACAAGGGCTCATTCCTGCTTTCGGCCTCGCACCTCGACCAGACCGGCGTGGCCCGCAACTCGGAGTTCGACAAGAGCACGGTGCGCCTCTCGGGCACGCTGCAGGTGTCGCCGAAAATCCGGGCTCAGGGCTCGGCGCAGTACCTGAACTCGGGCGGCCGCCGGCCGCTGCAGGGTCCGGGCCTGTTTGGAGGCTCGGGCGGCTACATGGTGAGCTTGCTGACCTGGCCCCGCAACGACGACGCCCGCAACTACCTCAATCCCGACGGCACCCGCCGCCGCCTGATTGGCGGCATCGGCAGCTCCGACGCCGACAACCCCTATTTCACGGTGGAGCGCAACCCGATTACGGACCGCACCAACCGCGTCATCGGCAACGCGCAGGTAACGTATGAGCCCACCAAATGGCTCACACTGAACTACAACCTGGGCACGGACTACTACACCGAAAAAGTACGCTCCATCCGGGCAGTGGGCACCTCGCAGCCCGGCAACCAGGACGGCGGCATTTCCGAAACGACCACCCAGAACCGCCTGCTCAACTCCAACCTGACGGCGGTTTTGTCGCACTCGTTTTCGGAGAACATCAGCGGCTCGCTGCTGCTGGGCAACTCCGTGGAACAGGGCCAGCGCGAAACCACCGACATCATCGGCCTGGTGTTCCGCTCGCCCAACTTCAACTCCATCAACAACACCGTGAACCGGGGTGCGCTGACCACCAACTCGACACGCCGACTGGTGGGAAACTTCGCCCGCGTCAACCTGGACCTGTTCAAGCAGGTGACCATGGAAGTAAGTGCGCGCTACGATATGTCGTCGACGCTTCCCCGTCCTAGCAAAGGCAAGAACTACGGACAGGGCTTCCTCTACGGCTCGGCTACGCTGGGCTACGAGTTTTCGCGCACGCTGGGCCTCGACAACAACTCCATCCTGAACTACGGCAAGCTGCGGCTGGCTGTGGCCGAGGTGGGCAAGGATACCGGGCCCTACCGCGTGGAGTCGCCGCTGGCGCAGAGCACCTACATCGGGCAGGGCTTCCGGCAGGGCTTCTTTGGCTCGAACTCGCTGCTGAAGCCGGAGCGCACCCGCTCCTATGAGGCCGGACTGGACTTCCAGTTCCTGAAGGGCCGCCTGGGCCTGGATGCCGGCGTGTATTACTCCGAAACCCGCGACCAGCTGATTGCCCCCCGCGTCAGCCAGGCTTCTGGCTACATTCTGCAGTACATCAACGGCGGCACGGTGACCAATAAGGGCGTAGAAATTGCCCTGAATGGCCGGCCCGTGCAAACGACCTCCGGCTTTACCTGGGACGTACTGGCCAACTTCTTCCACAATCAGAACCGCGCCAAAAATCTGCCTAGCTTCCTGACCGAGGTAAACCAGTCGGACTCCTGGGTGATTGACGTGGCCCGGGGCAGCGCTTTCCCCAACCGGCCCATCACCTCCATCGGCGTGCAGGACTACGCCCGCGTCACCGACCCCAACTCGCCGGCTTTCGGGCAGATAATTATCAGCCCCACTACCGGCTATCCGTCGGTGGTAGCGGGCACCTACGTGTACGCCGGCGACCGGGCCCCGCAGTTCACCACCCAGATTACCAACACGCTGGCCTACAAAGGCCTCTCGCTGGCCTTCATGCTGGACTTCCGCAAGGGCGGCGACGTAGTGAACGGCAACGAATGGGTGGCGGTGCGCTCGGGCCTGAGCGAAAAAACCCTGGACCGCAACAAAACCGCCGTTATTGAAGGTGTAGTGCGCAACTCCGACGGCTCGTACTCGCCGAACACGCGCCCCGTGGAGCTGACGCAGGGCTACTTCATCAACCAGGTGGGCGGTACCGGATGGGCCTTCGTGGAAGACGGCTCCTGGACGCGCCTGCGCTACGCCACGCTGGCCTACCGACTGCCGGCTGCGTGGCTGGGCAAGAGCTTCGTGAAAGGGGCGGAGCTGAGCGTGACGGGCCGCAACCTACTGCTGCTGACCAACTACTCCGGCGCCGACCCCGAAACAGCCGCGGCTGGTGCCGGCGTGCGCGGCGGTGGCTCGGGTGGATTCGACTACGGCAGTACGCCCGCCACCCGCGGTGTAGACATGGCCATCCGCGTGAATTTCTAACTCCGTTCTGTTGATTGTGGAAAGCATGCCGGAACTTAGGCCGGCTACACTTTCCAGCGGCTGGCAGCCTTCCTGGCTGGCAGCCTCTTATCAATCAACCAGCAACTATCAACTCTTCAACATTCCATGAAAAAATACCTTCTTCTTCTGGGTCTGCTGGTAGGTGGCGGGGCACTGAGCTCGTGCGAGAGTTTCCTCGACGTGAACACCGACCCCAACAACCCTATTAGCTCGACGCCCAACTTCCTGCTACCCGGCGGCATTTCCCAGGCCTTCCAACAGCAAATGTTCACGTCGCTGGTGACGCCTTATATCACGCAGCATATCGTGCGCCGGGCGCCGGCCTCCAGCACCGACCAGTACTACTTTGCTACCGGCAACGGCAACAACACGTTCAACTACTTCTACTTTTACGCTTCCGGAAACCTGCGCGCCGCCATCAGCGCCGCCGAGGCAGAAGGCTCGCCCCACTACGTAGGCGCGGCCAAAATCACGCAGGCCATGTCGCTGGCCCACCTCACCGACATGATGGGCGACGTGCCGTTTACGGAAGCCTTTCAGGGGGCTGGCAACTTCTCGCCCAAGTACGACCCGCAGGAGCAGATCTACGCCACGATTTTCCGACTGCTGGATGAGGGCGAGCAGGAAATGCTGAAGCCGGCCTCGGCCAACGTGCGTCCGCTCTACGTAACCGTGCCCAGCCCCAGCGGCGACATCCTGTACCGCGGCGACGTTACCAGGTGGGTGAAACTAGCGTACTCGCTGCGCGCCCGCCAGTTGCAGCACCTTACCAAAAAAGGCAGCTACAGCGCCCAGGCCGTGCTGGCTGCCGTCGATAAGGGCTTTACCTCCTCGGCCGATGATGCGCAGCTGCAGATGGAAGTGCCCGTACCGCCCGTGACGGGCAGCACCAGCATCTTCGGCACGGCACGCGCCAACTTCGCCGGGGCTACGTTCTCGGTGAATCTGCTGCGCTACCTCAACGGCAGCGCCGCCAACGCCACCTACCCCGGCGTGACGGACCCGCGCTTTGCCGTGATGGCTACCCCCGTAAGCGTGGGCACCAATCCCGGCGTGTCGGGCGGCACGCCCATTGCCCAGACGCAGAATGCCTCCGACTTCTACTCCGGCTGGTATGCCCGCGACCTAGGCTACCACGAAATCATCACCTACCACGAGCTGAAGTTCATTGAGGCCGAAGCGGCCTTTCTGGCTGGCGACCGGAACCGTGCGTTGCGGGCTTACCGGCAGGGCATCGAGGCGCACATCCGCAAGATTGGGGGCGGCGGCACGTTCGCCTCGCAGGGCCTCACCGTCACGTTTCCCATCCTCACCCAGCAGCAGATTGACGGCTACCTCAGCAGCGCCGCCGTGGCCCAGAACGAAGCCCAGCTGGATCTGAAGCGTATCATGGAGCAGAAATACATTGCGCTATTCCTGAACCCGGAGGCGTGGTCGGATATGCGGCGCTACGATTTCCGCTCCGATATCTACGTGAACCTGGCGTACCCGACGGGCGTGAATCCCGTCTTCAACCCGGTTCCGGCCGACCCCACGCAGCGCAAGTTTCCGCGCCGCCTGTTGCCGGCTCTCACCGAAACCCAGTACAACCCGCAAAACGTGCAGGCCATCGGGGGCCTCGAGCCGGACTACGCCACCCGCCCCGTGTGGTGGGACCAGCGCTAGGCACTGTGTGTTTTCTCTTCTTCTGATGTACTCCCACTATGAACCTACTTTCTAACATACGGGCGCTGGTGCGGCGCCCCTGGCCCCTGTTGCTGGCCCTGTCCGGCCTGGCCATCACCGCCTGCGACGATGAATTCGAGCCGCCCTATGCGCTAACCGGCGATGGGGGCTTCTCCACGATTGGGGCCGCGCCGGCGGGCTTGCGCAACAAGTACGCTCCTGGCGAGGTGGTGAACCTGCTGGTTGGCTTCAACGCCGCCGACAATGTCCGGGACTTTACCGTGTTTCAGGTGATTGGCCGGACAGACTCCGCCGTGGTAGCTACCCTGCCGCCCACCAATCCGGTTTTCGACACGCGGGCCGGCATTACGGCTCAGCCGATTGCCTACACCGTTCCGAACCTACCCAACCAGACGGCCGTGCGGGTGGACGTGACGACGACCTTTGAGAACGGGGCTACCCGCCGCCAGCGCTTCACCTACAACGTGGCGGCCCGGCCAATCCTGCGCTTTGGCACCACGGCCTCGCCGACCACCATCACCACCTTCCGCAACAACCTAGCCGCCACGGCGCAAACCGAAAACGACATCATTGGGTACAATCTGGTGCTTAATGAAGGGGGTATTGCGACGGCCCCGGCTACACCTTCCACGGCCACGTTGTTCAAGAATGTGGATAGCCTGACGACCTATTACCGCATCGGCACGGGCCGGCGGGTGCGGTTTAGCTCTATCCTCAACCCCAGCACCGGCGCGGCCAACGCCCGCACCGTAGACGTACGGGTGCCAGTCGGTGCCCAGGGCCAGGCCGTGACGTTCGTATTCAAAGCCTTTTCCGGCCCCGATTCGGCCGTGGTAACTTCTGCGCCGCTCAACGTGGTAGCGCCCACGGCCCTGAGCCGGGTGCGCACCGGCCGCGTAACGGCGGGCCCCAGCGCCCCGCAGGATTCGGTAGCCTACGACCTGCGCCTGGGCGCCAACGTGCTCAGCAGTGCGCCGGCCACCACCAAAGACCTGTTTGCCAGCGGCGTGCTCGGCACCACGGTCAACCTTTCGTCGGCTAATACCACCGTGTATTACCGGATTCCGGTAGCCACAGCCGCTACGGGCTATTACACTACGGCTTCAGCCAACGCCGTAGGTACGCTGCTGTATCAGAATGCGGCCTCGCTGACGGGCATCACGGCACTACCTGGTGCGGTGGCCGCCGGCGACCTGTTCGCCGTGCGCGTGCGCGGTGCCGAGCCCATGCTGTTGCGCGTTACGGGCGTGAAGCCCAGCACGGCGGGTTCTACGGCCCGCGTTGTATTTGAGTATCGCGCGTTCTAGCGCTACCTCTTTACCTCTCCCTGAACAGCCCGCTGGTACTTCCGGCGGGCTGTTTGCGTTATGAATGACGCCGATTCTGAGCGTGATGGCCGTTGGCACGGCCATCAACTGTGATTGTTAAGCAGCCCAAGTCTGGCTGAATCCGTAATTTTGAGATATGCCACTTACCATCCGCATCAACGAAACCCTGGCCCGGCACGGCTTGCGCGCTACGCCCATCCGGCGGCAGGTGTTGCAGGTATTGCTGAGCAAGTCCTACGCGCTGTCCAGCAACGATATTGAGCAGGAACTGGGCGCCGAGGGCATCGACCGGATTACGCTCTACCGTACGCTGCGCACCTTCGAGCAGCAGGGCGTCATTCACCGCGTCATCGATGCGACGGATATTATCCGCTATGCTTCCTGCACTGTAGGCTGCACCGAACACGCGCACTACGACAACCATGTGCATTTCAAATGCAACGCCTGCCAGCACACCTACTGCCTCAATCAGGTTTCTATTCCGCCGGTAGTGTTGCCGGGCCAGTTTCAGGCTGAGCGCAGCGACTATCTGATGTCGGGCGTCTGCAACAAGTGCCGCACGGCAGCGGCGTAGCGGTTTTCGGCGCGTGCAGTATACTTAGCTCTCATGCTTACTCTTTCTTCCCGCTCTCTGTATCGGCTGTTGCTCTGCGGCGGCTTAGTGGTAGCTTCGGCAGGTGGCGCACAGGCACAAACAGGGTTGGTTGGCCGGTGGTCGTTGCAGCAGATTGCCTTTGAGGCCCCGGCCACCCTCCCCGACTCGCTGCAGGAGCAACTGTTTCATAGCCCGGCCGCCGACACCAACATCGGCATAACCAATGGCGAACTGACGCTGATTGTCGAGTTCAAGGCTGACAGCACCTACACCTATACTACCTCCCGCAGGGGCCGGACTGTGCATAGTGAACAAGGCACGTATGGGCTGCGGCAGGGCAAACTTTACAGCCAGGCAGCTACCAAAGACAGCCCGCTGTTCGATGGCCAAAGCGTTGTGCAGCTTACCCGCCGCAAGCTGCTGCTGCAAAGCCCAATTCTGGCACCCGAGCTACAGGTGTTCGAGCAGATTCTTTACATGCGCCTTCCCAAAACAACTAAGTAGACTACAAGACTCAACAACGCAAAACGCCCGACCTAGCTAGGTCGGGCGTTTTGCGTTGTTGGAATAAGTAACGAGCGTCCAAAGAATCAACCGCCAAACAGACGACCGAAAAAGCCGCGTTTTTTCGATTTGGTCTTCGTTTTGATTTTGGTCGTTGTGGTCGTTGTTGGGCGGGAGGCTGCCGGTTGTGAAGCGGCCGGGCGCGGCCCGGGCACTACCGCTGGCACAGTAGTACTTGGGGATGTGGCTGGTGCTGCTACCGGCGATTCAGCAGGCGCCTGCGCCAGTATGATTTCGCCGGCCCGGCCCGTAGTGCGCACACTCACGGGGCGGCTTTCGTTGTGCAGCCGGTCCACGGCCGTCAGGTAGTAGGCATAGGCCTGGCCCCGCCGGGCAGTGGTATCCGTGAAAACGAGGCCGGTACCGGCGCGAGGCCGCACGACAGCCAGAATACGGCGCGGGTCGTTCGGCGATGGGGTTTCCTCCTGCTCGAACCGGTACAGCACGTAATAGGCGGCCAGGTCGCCGTCGGGGGCAGCGAGGGCAGGCTGCCAGGTAAGCGTGTTAGTGGGCAGCGCTGCCGTCAGGGTTAGGTTCTGGGCCGGGCGGGGCGGCACAGCGTCGAGCCAGGGCATGGTAGGCACTAGGGCCGGATACCGGAACAGGTTCTGCCGCAGCGAATCGGTGGTGTGCATGGCATTCGTGAGCAGCGACTTAGCGCTGAAGAATACGCTGCCGCCTACTTCCGTGGGGAAGGTGCGGTTCAGGCGCACCTGCCGGGGCAGCTCACTCGGGTTGCGCCAGGTGGTATCGGCCTTGGTACTTTCCGACATGCGGTAGGCCCCGTGCCCGATGTAGAGGTGACGGCCGTTGGCATTGCGCGCCCACCACTCCACCAGCACCGGATACTGCGCCAGCCGGAAGTTGGAGCTCCAGTACAGTTGCGGCAGAATGTAGTCGACCCAGCCCTGGCGTACCCACTCCAGCGCATCGGCATACAGCCCGTCGTAGCCTTGGAAGGCTTTGGTAGCCGAGCCGTTGGGGTCGGAGGCCTGGTTGCGCCACACCCCGAAAGGCGAAATACCGAACTTCACCCACCGCTTGGCGCTCTGGATGGAGTCGTGCAGGTCCCGAATGAGCACGTTCACGTTCTGACGGCGCCAGTCGGGCAGGGCCAAGCCGTCGGGGTTGTACTGCGCGAAGGCCGCTTCGTCGTGGATTACCTTGCCGGCTTCCGGGTACGGGTAGAAATAGTCATCGAAATGCACGCCATCAATATCATAGCGGCGCACCACGTCCAGAATTACGCGGCTGATGTACTGGCGCACCGCTGGCAGGCCCGGATTGTAGAGCAGCTTGCCGGAGTAGCGCAAAAACCACTCGGGGTGCTGCCGAAACGGGTGGTTGGGTGCCAGCCGCCGCGTCACAGAATCCATGCTGGCGCGGTACGGGTTGAACCACGCATGGAATTCCATGCCCCGGTTGTGGGCTTCCTCAATGAGGAAAGGCAGCGGGTCGTAGGCGGGGCTGGGGGCTTTGCCTTGGGTGCCGGTCAGCCACTTGCTCCAGGGCTCCAGACTGCTCTGGTAGAAGGCATCGGAAGCCGGGCGCACCTGCACAAACACGGCGTTGATGCCGTTGCGCTGCTGGGCGTCCAGCAGGCGGATATACTCGCGGCGCTGCTGCTCCGGCGTGAGGTTGCGGGCGCTGGGCCAGTCGATATTTTCTACCGTGGCAATCCAGACGCCGCGTAGCTCCCGCTTCGGGGGTACATCGGCGGTGGCAGGGCGGCAGGAAACGGCCAGCAGGCCGGTAGTGAGCAACAAGAACAGGAAGAGGCGGCCAGCGGCAAACAATCGGGACATCAGCACAACAAGGGGGTATCAGGCCGCAAGTTAGGGCTTCGTCAACAGTGCGTTGCGCTTGGCAACTCCTATTCCGCTGATTTCCTGTCAGAATTTCACCTCAGCCCAGGGCCGGCACCCGGTGCTACAGCTGCTCAAACGGCAGGTCCAGCAACGCAAAGTCGGCCCAGGCTGCGAAATCGAAGTGCCACCACTCGCCGGGGTAGTTCACGAAGCCAAACTGCGCCATCGTCCGCAGCAGCAGGGTTCGGTTGCGGCGCACTGCCGCGGGCACGGGCTCGTAGGTTGAGTGGGCAGCCGGCGTCAGCACATCGAAGGCAGTGGGCATAGGCAGCGGCAGGCCGGTGCGCAGGTCCTGCAGCGCCACATCCACGGAGCAGCCGCGGTTGTGGCGGGAGCCGCGCCACGGCGGGGCGGCATACGTTTCGTCCTGAATCTGCTCCCAAAACCGCACCGTGACGCTATAGGGCCGATACGCATCAAACACCAGCAGGCCTGCATCATGCGCAGCCAGGGCCGCCTGCACCTCGCGCAGCGCCTCGGCGGCCGGCCGGCGCAGATAGGCCGCGGCCGCGGCATACAGCGGCTCACGCAGCAGATTATTGGCGGTGGCGTAGCGGATATCAAGCTGCAGCCCGGGCAAAAAAACCGCCAGGTTCAGCAGCTCATTTGCCGGATTCTGCTGCACCTGCCGGCGGTACTCGCCCACTTCCCGGACTACTGCCGGCAATGCATACCGGCTGCTCATGGGGCGTCCTCGCCGGCTGGCTGATAATTGAGCCGGAAGCGGCGCAGGTCGGCGGGGTGGCGGCGGGCGCGCTGCTGCTCGTAGCGCAGCACGGCTAGGCCCAGGTCGCGCAGAAACGGGAAGCCGATGGTAGCGTAGTCGTACTGGTCGTCGTTGAGCACGCCGTCGGCGTTGACGTAGATGACCGCACTGAGCAGGAATTCCACGTGCTGCGTAGCATCAGTCACGTAGGCATTGTCAATCAGGAAGCCGTACGCCTGCCCTATTTTATTGAACACCCGCACGCCCGGCGGCAGCGGCGCCAGCCCTCCCCCGCCCAGCAGAAACTTCGCATACGAATCGGGGAAGTGAGCGGCATCGTAGCGCGGGTGCTGGCTCTCGCGCGGCAGCATGGAGAGGTAACGGTACAGGAACTGATAGTCGGCCTCTTCCAGCTGAAACCGTTGCTTTGCGGGCACCGATTCCGGAAACAGCAACGCCCGTAGCACCTGCTGCTGCTCGGAGAGCGGAAAGCTGTTCCTGGTGCTGAAATCCATCGGGCCTTCTTCCCGCTTCTCGCCCTGCATATATGCCTTGCCAATGCGGAAGTCGCGGGCGGCCAGCTGCGGCAGGGGCTGTCTGTTGTAGGCGGCCGGCTGCAGGTAGAGCGGCCGCGTCAGAGCCGTATCGGCATACAGCGCCAGCGGATTGGTGTGGCGCGAGCCGGGCTCCTGGTCCCCGACCGACAGGCGGTGCACGAGGCGCGTCCGGCGCAGGTTCAGGCGGTGTAGCTGCTCGTTCAGCTCCTGCTGGCCCACAAACTCGTAGAGCCGGTTGTAGGCCTCGTTGTCACTCACCAGCAACATCTTGCGGATGTAGTGCCCCACGCTGGCCCGGCCACTGGCCGCCGACGTGTCGTGCGTTACGCGCGTCTGCCCGGCAAAGGCCGAGTCGATGCGCAGGGGCGCGGCGGCCGTCAGGCCGGGGACCTGTTGGCGGATGAGGCGCACCTTCTGTAGGGCCAGCGCGGCCGCCGGCAGCTTCATGGTGCTGGCCGGATAGAAATACTGGTTTCCCGAAACGCCATACCGAAACGTGCGAAAATGCGGCCGACCCTGCGCATCCCGGTTGATGCGGGTATAGAGGATCTGCACGCGGTATGCGGCCGGGTTAGCCAGAATGCGCCCGAAACGGGCAGTATCGGCATGGAGCAGCTGCTTGAGTGGGTTGCGGCCCGGCTGCGCTGCACCTGGCATGCCCAAACCGAGCAGCAGGAATAGTAATGCCCCCAACAACCGCCGCTGCAACAGAAAACAGAGAAGCCTCATGTGCCGAAAGATAGAATCTTCCGGCATATGAGGCTTCAAAAGTGGGTAACCCGGTCAGCTAGGCTATGTAGCTTATTGGTCGTTTTTCTTGGCGGGGGCTCCGTCAGCATCGGCTTCGGAGGTGCCTTCGGCGCCATTGGTTTGGCTGCTGTTGCCATAGTCGCCACGGATACCGGAGCCGTCGCCCATGCTTTCCTGGGTGCTAGTAGCTTCGGGGTTGCCGTTGGCGTTGGAATCCGGGTCGGCTTGGCCAGGAATGCGGCCTGCCGTGCTGATAGAGTTGCCCTGGCGCTCCGCGTCGGCTTTCTGGGTAGGATTCTGGTTATCGGTCTGCGGTTGTTGCTGGTCTTGTGCCATCGGAAGAAAGGATAAGGGGGAAGTGCTTGGGTTGCGGTGACGGGAGAGAGTCTGCCGGGCTATACGCACCAGCCGGGAGCGGCGTTGGCCTGCAGCGCATGGTAGTGCGGCGGCTTTTTGCCAACTTGGGGGTTGGTTTCCGATTTCTATCCGTTTTTTATCCCGGCATGGCCGCTTCCTCTTCTCCCGAATCCGAGTTTTTCACCCAGAAAACCGATGCGGAGCTGCTGTTTCTCGCGCAGCACCCCGAGCTGTATCACCCCGACCTGGTCAGCACGGCCCGCCGGGAGTTGCGTCGCCGGGGCCTCAACCCCGATCCGGAAGTCGAGCCTCAGCCCATGGGCGCGCACCTGCCGCCCTACGACGATTCGGAGGAGCCGATGTGGTGGCAGCGGCCGGGCGTGTGGGTTACCGTGCTGGCCGTGCTGCTGCTGGGCAGCGGCCTGTACTGGAAAAGCCTGCGCGGCAACAAGACCCGGCAGGACGAACTGGCCCAACAGGCCAAGGATGCGCCCGCAGTGCTGAAAACCGTGGAAACCCATCTAATTCCGTCCTTCGACTCGCTCACCCGCACCCAGATTGCGCAGGAAATGCGCCAGCTACCCGCCTCCGAGCGCACCCTCGATACCACGGCTACCCGCAAATACCGGCTGCTGGCCGAACGCTACTGGAAGGCCGAAAACCAGACCCTGTACCTGCTGGACCGGGTGCGCCAAACGGCCCCCGACTCTGCGCTGCCCGGCCAGACGGTGACGGTGGTGGAAGAATGGCGCCGCCTTACCAAAGCCCTCGTCTACGACCACGGGCTGACGCCGGTACTGGCCAAACGGATGGATGTGATGCGCCGCGGCGCCTATCTGCGCATTGAGCTGCTGCAAAGCATAAAGGGGCGGTTTGAGGACGGCCAGCCGGTTTACAATGAGTATCTGACGACCCTGCGCGACTCGGCCACCACAATGCATGAGGCACTGCTGAGCCGCGAAAAGTGGGCTGCCGGCCTCCGCCGCGGTACTTCCCTGTAATGTTTCGACGGGCAGGCTGCTTAGCTGACGGATACGTCCATGAAGTATAGGTTCTTCAGCAGGCTGCCTTTCAGCCTGTAGCCCAGCGGCAGCAGAAAAGCGCAGATGGGGTGCGCCAGCGGCTGAATCGGGTCGAAATCCTCGGCCTCAACAACCACCAGCCGCGGCCGGTACCGCCCAAAATCCAACGACTGCAGCACCGACAGGTCGAACTCCTCCGCATCAATAGCCAGCAGGTCGAAGCGGGCCGGAGCGTTGCGGGCGGCCAGAATGGCGGTGAGCGAATAGGGCTGCACCTGCCGGGTGCGGGATATCTGCTGCCCTTCCGCCAGATACTGCGGCACATACTGCAGGTCGGCGGTAGACAGCACGTTGTTGGCAAACTCCATGTAGCTCAGCGCCTGCGTGCTGTGCGCCACAAAAGCGCAAACCGCCTGGTCGCGGGGGCGAATCCGTTGGTATTTTCGGATCAGCTGCTCGTTGGCATCAATGCAGATGCCGCGCCAGCCGCGCCGATACAGCAGAAACGTGTTGGAAATGAACCGGGGCTCGTTGCAGCCGACCTCCACATAGTAGCCGTTGTGCGTAACCAACGGCTTCAACAGTGATTCTATGAGCCGATCTTCGCCGGTGTAGCCGTAGCTCAGCCGCACGCTGCGGCCCAGGGGTAGGCGCACGAGCCCTACCAGCACGTATTTCAGGCTCCGCAATGCCGAAACGACCGGACTGGACCAAGTAAAGAACTGCCGGAAGCTCATCCGCACTTCTTTCAGTGCCAGGCCCGATTGTGTGAAGGAAGCCCGCGAGCGGGCACTCTGATAGAGAGGATACGCCAGGTACCGTTGTGCTTGCGCACGTGCGGCAACTGCGAAAGATGGAAACATGTCAATGACAAAAAGGCGCACAACCAGCCCGCCAGGAGTACTATAAAACATCAACAATATACCACGTTATTATTAAGAATATTAGCAAAATAAGTAAATACCGGTTGAATCTGTCCCCTGTTCCCCGCTTTTACTTTCTGCCGGGTAGCAGCAGAGGCTGAATCCGGTTTTGCCTGCGTAGCTGCCAAAGAGGAATAGCATACTGGGGGTGGCTATTCTGGCAGACTGTGCTGGTCTGGCGCGAGCATGGGACGGTTCTTGTGAGCTGCCGGAAGCCTAGTTTGGGCACTCCCGCCGCATGGAAACTCCTCCCCCCGGTCCGCTCGCCGACAAAACCGATGCGGAGCTGCTCTACCTCGCACAGCACGCGGCCCGCTACCCGGCGGCCATCGGTACGGCAGCCGTGCAGGAGCTGCAGCGCAGAGGCCTGATTCCGGATGAGCTGCCAGAAGCTGCCCCGCCCCGCCCACCGGCAGTTCCTGTACCGGACACACATTGGCTGGAGCAGGGCGCGCAGGTAGTCCGGGCCATGCTCTGGCCGCGGTCAGGCTACCGCGTTACGCCCTGGCTGCTGAATGCCAATCTGGCGGTGTTCCTGCTGATGGGGTTAAGCGGAGTTAATATGCTGGCGCCAGCGGGAGCCGCTCTGGTGGCCTGGGGCTCCAACGTTTCCTCCCTGACGCCCCAGCAGCCCTGGCGGCTCCTGACCAGCATTTTTCTGCACGGCGGCCCGGCACATCTGCTCCTTAATATGAGCGCGCTGCTGCTGCTGGGCCTGATGGCTGAAGGCAAAGCGGGGCATTGGCGCTGGCTGCTGATTTATTTGCTGAGCGGCATCGGGGGCAGCCTGACCAGCCTTTGGTGGCACACGCAGGGCGTAAACTCAGTGGGAGCATCCGGCGCAATATTCGGCCTCTACGGGCTGCTGCTGGCCTTGCTGCTGACCCAACGGACCGCGCTAAGCCGGCAGGAACGCGCCGGTATGCTGGGACTGCTGCTGTATTTCGCGCTCAGCAGTCTGGTGGGCGGCCTCGAAGGCCCGGCCGGCACCGACAATGCCGCTCATATCGGGGGGCTCCTCACCGGACTTGTGGCGGGTCTGGCCTCTATTTTTGTCTGGCGTCCCAAATAACCACTCGTTTACATCCATATTCAACATAGAATAATCAAGTATTTTGCATCCCGGAAAGCAACCAGCTGCCAGCCAGCTGCATCCTTGGAAACACAACGCATTGTCTTTCACTTCTTCTTTATTCTAATGAAAACAAGCCTACGCAACCTGGCTGCCGCCTTGAGCCTGCTCACGGCAACCACCGTTTCTGCCCAGACTACCACCGTGCCCAATGGCACGCTCGATACCTGGATTACGCGCAGCACGCTGGAAGTTCCGCAGAGCTGGAGCACCATCGATGAGGCTATCAAAACGGTGCCCGTCTTTGGCGGCCTCTACACCAGCGTCACGACGGCCAAGGATGCGGGTAGCCGCACGGGGGCTTTTGCGGCGCGCATGGAAACCAAGCTCGACCCGTTTCTGGGCTCGTTGATCGGGCCGGTTCCCGGCGGTATTGTGCTGGGCAGCGTCGATGCAACGGCCATTGACATTGCGGGCAGCCGCGACGTAAGCGCGGTAGGCGGCCTGCCCTTCACCACGCGTGCGGCCAGCATGCAGTTTTACTACAAGCTCACGGGTGCCAATGCCCTGGCCGATTCGGCGTATGCGCTGGTTTCGCTGACCCGCACGGTGGGCGGCAACGTGCAGACCATTGCCTCCGGCAGCCTGCGCCTGCTGCCGGAGGCCAGCTACAGCTTGGGTACTATTCCGCTGCAATATGCGTCTTCCCTGGCCCCCGACTCTATTCATATTGCTTTCGCCTCCGGATTTTCGGTGGCCCCTACAGTCGGGACGGTGCTGGTAGTGGATGACGTGGTGATGAGTGGCACCGTGGCCGCCACCCGCAACACCCAGCTTACGGCTTCGCTTCAGGCCTACCCCAATCCCAGCGCGTCAGGACTGTTTACGCTGGCCGCCGTGGGCCACGATAATGTGCTGGCCACGGCCTCACTAACCGTACTGGACGCCCTGGGCCGCGTAGTTCTGCAGCAGCCGGCGGCCCGCACTTCCGGCCCGCGTACGCTGGACCTTCAGGCCCAGCCCGCCGGCCTCTATACGCTGCGCCTGGATACGCCTGACGGCTTTGCGGTGCAGAAACTGATGACGCAGTAACCACGGGGAGAACAGGCAGTACAAGCGCCCCGGTGGCTGGTGACAACCAGCCACCGGGGCGCTTTCTTCTTTGCGACACCCCCGAATACTGCCTCTCAATCACCCGATTATGTGATAAAAAACACATAGCACAAGCATTATATTTATAGTATTCCGGTGAACAGTTGCCGGAACACTGTTTTGCCTAAGCCCTACTGCTATGAAAAACCTGCTACTTCTCGCTGTAGTACTGTGTTTCGGTGGATGGATGGTCCGTCCTGCCGTGGCCCAAAGTGTGCCCAATGCCGGCTTCGAAACCTGGACCACGCAGGCGGGCACCGAGTACCCGGCCAGCTGGCTCACCACCGATGCCATTTATGGTGGCCAGGGCATTCCGATTTCGCTGGGAACCGTCACGAAAAGCACGGAGAGCTATGCGGGCAGCTTCGCGGCCAAAATGGAAAGCAAAACCCTGTTTGGATTGCCTTTCCCGGCATTTCTGATCCTGGGTTCGCGCTTTCTTACGTCCAGCACGTTTGGCGTTGGCGGCATTCCGTACACGAGCCGGCCGGCCACGCTGCAGTTCTGGTACAAGCTCACACTGGCCGCCAACGACTCAGCGGGCGTGTACGTGGCCCTGACCCGCGGTGGCGGCCAGGCCGCGCAGATAATCGGAGCCGGCGCCACTATTTTGCCCGCCCGCGCCGCCTACGGCCAGATTTCCGTCCCGATTTCCTATGCCCTCGGTCAGGCCCCGGACTCGCTCCGGCTGTTCTTCCTCTGTGGCACGGGAGGTGTGGCGGCCAGCTCGGCGCTGTGGATAGATGAGGTAGCCCTGACCGGCAGCGTGGCCGCAGTAGCACCGGCGGCAGTAGCCGCGGCGCTCAGCGTTTACCCAAACCCCAGCAGTAGCGGCGAATTTTTTCTGGCTTCTTTGTCGCACCCGATGCTCGCTACGGCTCCCTGCCGGGTTTATGACAGCATGGGCCGGCTTGTGTTCCAGCAGCAAGCGGCCCCGCTCAACGCGGCAAGCGGCCGGACCGTAGATTTACGTGGGCTGCGGGCCGGCGTGTATCTGTTGCACCTCAGCACGCCCGATGGCCTGCTGACGCGCAAACTCCTCATTCCGTGACCGAAGACCTGCCTTCTCCCGATTCACAACCCGAAAAACAGCCTTCGCGCTGGCGGCGTGCCACCCAGGCCATGGGCCGCGCGGCGCTACTGCCGTTCAACACGGCCGGCTACCTCTATCGGACGGGGCAGGAAAACCGGCACTTCACGCTACCGGTTCTCAACGGCGCTTTCGGCGACCAGCTGGCCGAGCGGCAGGACCGACGCGCCATCCAGATGAGTTTCCGCCGCCACAGCACCGATGTGCCAGTGGCAGCGCTCCGCCTGGAACCTGCCGCCACCGGCCCTCGCAAAGTAGTGGTGTTTCTGCACGGCCTGATGGGCGACGAGGTAATCTGGCAGGCCGGCTCGCCGGACGGGTTGCGCTACGGCCCCCGGCTGCAGCAGGACACCGGCGCCATCTGCCTCTACGTGCGCTACAACAGCGGCCTGCACATCTCCCAGAACGGCCAGCTGCTCAGCAATCTGCTCACGGAACTCCTTAGCACCTATCCCGATGCAGTTGGGCCGCTGACCCTGGTGGGCCACAGTATGGGCGGCCTCGTTATCCGAAGCGCGGGCTACTATGCTTCTCTGGAGACACAGCAGGGGTCCGTGGCCTCAGCAAGTAAGCCGGAACAAGCAGTTCCAGCGCACTGGCTGACGCATCTCCAGGATGTGTTTCTGCTGGGCGTCCCCAACGATGGGTCGTTTCTGGAACAAAACAGCCATTTCACGTCCGTGGTCCTGCGCAAAATCAATCTGCGGCCCACCCGCTTCATCAGTGGCCTGATCGACAAGCGCAGCAACGGCATCAAAGACCTGCGCCACGCCATTCTGGTGGATGAGGACTGGCAGGACCCGCACGCCGACGACCTGTTTCCGCCCCGCACGCTGGTGCCACCGCTACCTGGGGTGAGCTACCACGTGCTGGTGGGCTCGTTGCTGAAAACCGCCAATTCCGCCCTGCACGACTACTTCGGCGACGGGCTGGTGGGTGCGGGCAGCGCCCTGGGCCGCGTCTTCGGCGACCCGGGCCTGCCGCCGGAGCAACTCATCAGCACCCGCGTGTTTCCGAAGCTGCATCATGGCACACTCCTTTCCAACCCAGAAGTATACCAGTACCTGCGCGACCATATTTAGCCAGAAACTCCTAACAGGCAACGGCCATCTACCCTGGGTAGATGGCCGTTGCCTGTTAGGAGTTTCTGGCTAGTTTACTTGTACGGCATATTCTACTCCTTCACATGGGCCATTATCCAGGAGTGCATGGCCTCCAGAGCAGCGGGCGAAATGATGGGGCGGGGCTGGCCGTTCAGGAGGGGCCACTCGGTGGTGGGAGCCTGGAACAGGTGGTTGGCACCTTCAATCTTCTGGGCCGTCACGCGCGAATTGCCTTTCAGGGCCTTCACGAGGATGTCCATGTTGGTCTGGCCTTCCACCATATCGTCGGCGGTACCGTGCAGCAGCAGTATGGCGGTTTTGGTTTTGTCCAGTTCATCGCGCGGATCAAACCGAAGGTAGTAACGGTACCAGGGCGAGGTGAGGCGGGCGGTGGCCGTCAGTACGGCCTCCGGCGGCAGCGCCGGGGCATCCTGCCGCACCATGTTGGCCACAATGGCCTGCGCCTGGGCGTTGTCGGCGGTATTGGCAATGATATCAAGCATGGCACGGCGGCGCTTGCGCTGGGCATCGAGGCGCTTTTTTTCTTCTACCCGCTGCCGCATGCGCTGCTGCTCCAGATAGGTAGCTACCTGGGCAGCATTGGAGCCTGAAGCCCGCAGCTTTTCGGCTTTCTGCTGTGCTTCCGCGAGGGCCTGCTCCTGCCGCCGCGCCAGACTCAGCAGCGCCGTATCGGGTGTGCCGGCACGCAGCAGCAGCGAGGGGCGCTGCTGGGTCAGCAGCTCGTTGCCGGGCAGGCCGGCGGCGGCCAGCGTCACCACAAAGCTGGGCGGCAGCGGCTGCGCGGCAGCCAGCAGCGCCACATTACCGCCCTCCCCGTGCCCGATCAGGCCGATGTGGGCAATATCGAGCAGCGGCCGGGAGCGAAGAAACGCCAGCGCCGCCTGGGCATCCCGCACCCGGTCTTCGGTGGTCGCCTTCGTCGAGTCGCCGCCGGATTTGCCCGTTCCCCGGTCATCGAGCCGCAGCACCGCCACGCCCCGGCGGGTGAGGTAGTCGGCCAGATTGCCGAATAGGGCAAAGTCGCCGTAGAGAGCATCCCGCGTCTGGGCATCCTGGTCAGAAAGCAGCACGACGGCCGGGAAAGGCCCTTCGCCGGCTGGTACCGTGAGCGTGCCGGCCAGCCGCAGGTGGTCCGTAACGCTGGGCACCGTCACTTCCTCGACGCGGTAGGGCGGCGGAAACTTAAAGGCCTTGGGGGCGGCTGCCGCGGCAGGTGGCACAAACAGCAGCGTGAGCGGCGTAGCGTAGCCGGGTTGCTGCCAGATACCCAGCAGCTGCTGCCCATCGGGAGTGCGGCGGCCCACAAAGCGGCAGCCAGCCTGCTCCGCCTCGAAAATGAGCGTATCGCCACGGGGCGTCACGGTCATGGGTTCCCGGTTTACACGCTGCATGGGCACATCCAGCACCGCGAAACGGTTGCCGTCGGCCAGCTCCGTTATCGTAATCATGAGCGGCAGGCTGCCGCCGGGCACTGTCAGGGCACCTCTCCACTGGCCTTCCAGCGAGTAGCGGCCACCAGCCGGCGCCTGGGCACGGGCTGCCGCGCCGCTGAGCAGCAGCAACAGCCCCAACAAGCCTCTCCAGACGAAGGCAGAGTTTAACTTATTCATAGTGAAAGCAGATGGACAGAGTGCGCGGCAGCCCAGCTGAGCAGGCAGCAACGGCGGGAATCAGGCGGCAAGTACGCCCGCTACCGGGCAGCGCCACCGAACAATTGGCCGGGCAGCCGGAAACGGCCGCCAAACTCCCTGTTCTACTCGCTCAAGCTATTCGCTTATGGAAGCAACACCCGGTCGATGACGTGCACCACGCCATTGGTGCACTGCACATCCGGAATCACCATGCCGGCTGCCGTGGCGTTGCTGTTTCCTTTCACGGTCAGGATGCCATCCGTAAACGCGCCGAGCGTGAGCTGGCCGCCGCCAGCGGTGGTGACGCGGGAACTCTCGGGCAGCTCCGAGGTAAACTGGCCGCCGGGCACTACATGGTTCAGTAGCACGGCCGTGACGGTGGCCTGGGGCAGCTTGCGGATATCGGCCGGCACATCCAGCACCACGCCCAGGTCGGTACCCAGGTTTCGGAATGCCTGATCGGTGGGGGCAAATACCGTGAACTGCGGGCTGCCGGGCGAGGCCGTCAGAACGCCGGCCAGGTTGCAATACAGCACGGCCTCCACCAGAAAGCCCAACTCAGGCTTGGTGAATACCTGCGCATCCTTCAGCGCTACCGCCGACTGCACAATATCGGCGCCGGTGGCCAGCAGCACTTTATCTATCACGTGCACCGTGCCATTGGATGCTTTTACGTCGGTAGCCAGAATCTTCGAGCCGTTTACATAGGTGCTGCCATTGCGGCTGATGATCCGGCGGTTCGGGCCCAGAGCGGAAGGCGACGCCAGCCCCGCCTGCAGGTTATTCCCCGACAGTGTGCCGCCCGTGACGTGGTAGAACAGGGTGCTGGTCAGGAAGGGCTTCTGCAGGGTTAGCAGGTCGGCGGCTGAGTTGAGGCCCAACCGGCCGAATGCCGTGTTAGTTGGGGCGAATACCGTGTAGTTGCCTTCGGGGTCGTTAGGATTTTTATTGGACAGAATGTCCACCACCTCTCCCCGGATAGCCGCATCTTCCAAAATCTGGAAATCCGGATTCGCGACGGCAATGCCGGCAATGGTCGGATCAAGTTCTTCGTTTTTCTGGCAGCCCACCAAAAAAAGGGTGCTCAACGCAAGGCCGCAAAGCCAGCCGGGTAAGGATTTTTTCATGTGCAAACGGTGTGTGAGGCAGTATAAGAGCAGGTTTTCGGAACAGTTCCGGCGTAGAAACGAAAATAAATTCAATCCGGATTTACCCCGTAGTAAATCCGATGCGACTGAGTAGTTCGTAGTTAGCGCCCAGACGGATTCCCATATCCGAACACCGGCGCGCCTGGATTGTTTCTTGAACAATTTCCCGATGAGCCTGTCTACCTGTTCCCTCTACCACTGCTCCTTTATGCAACACACCTACCGTTTTCTCCTTGCCTTCTCATTGCTAAGCCTGGCTGGGTCCCAAATTGGCCGCGCCCAAAGTCTGGTAAGCGGCTTTCTGCCGGGCAAAGGCCACGGCTCCTTTGTAGTGTCCGGTACCGCAGAACGCTACCAAAGCGTGTATCTGGCTCCGGAAAAAATTGACCGGGTTCCTATTTTCGACCGGGTAGAAGTTACTTCTCTTAACCTGTATGGCAGCTACGGCCTCACCGACAGGCTGGAAGCCGTTGTCAGCCTGCCCTATATTCAGTCGCGGGGTTTCGCCGACGAGCAGGTGTTGCGCGACCAGAACTACGTGAATAAACGTGCTGGCCTGCAGGACATTACCCTGCTGCTGAAAGCGAAAATCTTCTCCAAGGAAATCGGGACCAACGTGCTGGACGTGCTGGGCGTAGTGAGCGGTAGCACCCCCATCAGCGACTACAAATCGAACACGGGCCTAGGCTACATTATTGCTATCGGCAACGGCTCCAGCAAGCTCTCCGGCCAGGGAGTCGTGCACCTGAAAACGCTGTCCGGCGTGTTTCTAACCGGCCAGGCCGGCTACAGCCTCCGCGACAACAGCGCCCCCAATGCCTTTGTGGCCGAAACCAAAATCGGCTATGCCGGCCCCCGGCTCTACGTTGATGCGCTGGCCTCCTTCCAGAAGTCAGACAAAAGCGGCACCGACATTCTGCAGCCCGGCTTCACCGGTTTCTTTCCCGCCACCCGCGTCGACTATGTGCGTCTGGGCGTCAGCGCGTTCCGGCCGCTGGCCAAGGGGTTTGGCCTGACGGTGGGCGCCACTACGTATGTAGCAGGCCGCAACCTGGGCAAATCCACAGGTCTGTCGGGCGGGGTGGCCTACAACTTCTAAGTCGCCGCCTCAGACGGCACGAAAAAGCCCGACAGCGCAATGCTGCCGGGCTTTTTCACAATATATCTAGCACCACGTATCAGCCCACTACCAGTTCCGTAAACGTGGCACTGATGTCGACGGCTGGAAGCGTCAGGCCGGTTTCGAGCGTAACCTCCAGGGCTTCGGCGGGCTGGCCGTCGGTGCTGTAGGCCGTGGCCGCGAAGGGCAGGCCGTGCAGCACCACGCGGTAGCGCTGGAAGGTGGGCTCGTAGTCGCCTTCGGTGGTCTGCTGCAGCAACAGGCCCTTTTCGGTGCCCGTCACGGTGAAGCGGCGGGTCGTTTGCTGGCCGCTCTGGTAGCCGTAGCCTTCGCCGCCATCGTCGTAGAGCACGCTGCTTTCCTGGCCGGCTTTGTAGTACACGTGCAGCGTCACTTCGTCAATCACCTTCTCTCCCACATACTGCTGCACCGGATACATCGGGATAACCGCTCCGGCCCGCACGAACAGCGGAATCCGGTCGAGGCCGGCGGCGGCCCACACTTCGGCGGCACCCGAGCGGGGCTCATCGGTCCAGTAGTAGAACCAGTCGCCGCGGGGCAGGTACATCCAGCGGCCATCGGCGCCGGCCTGCGTGATGGGGCACACCAGCAGATGGTCGCCGAGCCCGAACTCGGCCATGCGCAGGTAGGTTTCCGTGTCGGTCTGGTCGAGGAAGGTGAGTGGGCGCAGCATGGGCGTGCCATGCGTGGTGTACTGCCAGAACGTGGTGTACATGTAGGGCAGCAGCTGGTAGCGCAGCTCAATGAAGCGCTTGGCCAGCTCGGCAGCGGGCTCGCCAAAGCTCCAGGGCTCCTGGTCGCCATGGTCGCCGGAAGAGTGCGTGCGGAAGAACGGATGGAACGCGCCCAAGGCTACCCAGCGCACGTACAGCTCGGCATCGGGCGTATCGATAAAGCCGCCGATATCGGAGCCCACAAAGCTGAAACCCGAGATGCTCAGGCGCTGGCACTGAATGTTGGCCAGCCACAGGTGCTCCCAAGAGGCAATGTTGTCGCCGGTCCAGGCGGAGGAGTAGCGCTGGCCACCGGCGTAGGTGCTGCGCGTGATGGTGAAGGGCCGGTTGGGGTAGGCAAAGCGCTTCACGCCCTCGTTGGTAGCGCGCGCCATCTGCATACCGTAGATGTTGTGGGCCTTGCGGTGCGAGGTCGGGTGGCCATCATAGCCGAAGCGCACATCATCCGGGAACGTGCCTTTCTCGAACACTGCCGGCTCGTTCATGTCGTTCCAGACGCCCTTCACGCCAATGTCCTCAATCAGTTCCTTAAACAGACCGGCCCACCAGTCGCGCACGTCGGGGCGGGTGTAGTCGGGGAAGTTGCAGAGGCCGGGCCACACCGAGCCCTTCATCAGGGGTCCGTCGCCGCGGCGGCAGAAATAGTCCTTCTCCAGCCCTTCGGTGAAGACGCTGTAATTGGGGTCTATCTTGATGCCAGGGTCGATGATGACGATGGTTTTGAAGCCATCCTGGGCCAGCTCCTGCACCATGCGCTTGGGCTCCGGAAAGTGCGTGGGACTCCAGGTAAAGCAGCGGTAGCCGTCCATGTAGTCGATGTCGAGGTACAGGGCGTCGCAGGGAATCTGCCGGTCGCGGAAGCCTTTGGCTATTTCCTTAACGTTGCTTTCGGGGAAGTAGCTCCACTTGCACTGGTGGTAGCCCAGCGCCCACAGGGGCGGCAGCTCGGGGGGGCTCGTGAGGCGCGTGTATTCCTGCGTGACTTCCAGCAACGAAGGCCCGTAGATGAAGTAGTAGTTCATCTCGCCGCCCTGCGCCCAGAAGCTGGTGACGTCGGCCCGCTCAGCCGCAAAGTCGAAGGAAGCCTTGAAGGTGTTGTCGAAGAACACGCCGTGGGCAATGCGCTGCTGAAGCTCCAGATAGAACGGAATGTTCTTGTAGAGCGGGTCGGTGCCCTTCACGTAGCCGTAGGTATCGGAGCCCCAGTTGGTGAAGCGCTTGCCCCGCAGGTTCATGTTGTCGGGCTTGTCGCCGAGGCCGTAGTAGCATACGCCGCCCTGCACGCCCTTGCTCATCTTCACGATGTCGTTGCCGGAATCGTAGTCGTACTCCCAATGGAAGCCCTTTTCGTCCTGTAGCAGCGTGTTGCCGGACCGGTCGAGCACCCGGGTTTTCAGGCCGTCTTTGCTGACGGTACAGATCAGGCGGTCGGTGGTGATGCGGTAGTGGTCGGGCCGCTCCCGGAACTCCAGAAACTCCGGCGCGGTGCGGGCCGGCACGCCACCAGGGAAGGCATAGCTGAAATCGGGACCAAACCCGGTTTCGGTGGCATAGCGGAAGCGCAGCACTTTGTCGGTGATGACCTCCACGCGCAGCTGAGCGCCGTTGTCGCACAGAAAAACGAAATCGTGGCCTTCCTGCTGGCCGGCCACTATCTTACCGGGGAAGAACTCCTGCCTCGCTTTCGCGGCCAGGTCGTTCACCATATAGTTGTTTTCCTGAATAGTAGCGTCGTTCATGGAGGGCGTCGGTGTGGGCCAAACGAGGCGAACAAAAAAAAGTCCGGCGGGGCCGGAAAAAGCCTGCGTTAAGCCTGCGAAGGTAAAAACGAATCCCGCGAATTTTGCCTAACATTGACCATAGATTAGCCAAAACCGCCTCCAGGCATGTAATAATGCGGTTTTATTACTGTTCTGCTTTTCCCCTCTGCTTATGACTATTGCTCCGCTTAAGGTGCTGCTGCTAAGCTGGGACGCCCCGGCGCCTTCCTCGGAGGCATCTGCTGTTCCAGTCACTTCGCCTGCCCTAGTGGCGGCGCTGGCCCCCCACGCCGACCTCACGCTGCTGCTGCCGCACCTCTCGGAGCCCATGCAACTGTCTGCGCTGATCCGTGCCACCGGCCTCGGCGACCTGACGGCCGCTGACCTGGCGCTGACTGGTACTGAGCGAAACGCGCTGCGCCTAGAAACCTGGCAGTCGCCGGTGGCGCCGTATCTGGGTGCTTCGGTACCGGGCGGCGCGGGGGACACTTTCGGCGCGGCTCCGGCCGCACCGTACGCGGGCAGCTCTGCTCCAGTGCCGCAATACCATTCGGAAACAACGCCAATAGAAGCAACCACACAGGAAAAGCCCGCCACTGGGGAACCCAGCCTGCTGCAAAACCCCGACGAGTTTGCGGCTGAGGCAGCGGAACCTGCGGCGCAGGAAGCGCAGGACCTGAGCCAGCCAGCCGACGACTTACAGCCCGACGATGTTCTGGAAGTAGCTCCGGCCGAACCAGCTGCATCGGCACCGACTGACGGCTTTCCGGTGCCGGCCATCCGGCAATCGGTGCTGGACGTGGCCCTGACGGCCTTGCGGACGGAACCCACCGACGAAGCCGGGCTAAACTTCAAAGTCATTCAGTATGCGCGCTTCGCCACGCGGCTGGCGGCCAGTCAGGATTTCGCCGTTATTTATGCCTCCGACTGGCAGTCGTGGCTGGCAGGGATGGAAATCCGGCAGCTGACAGGCAAGCCGCTGGTGCTGCATGTGCACAGCCTAGCCCAAGACCGCACCGCCGCCGACCGGGGCTGGATTGTAGAACTGGAACGCATGGCCCTGCGCCGCGCCGACCTGGTGCTAACGTCTTCTTCCAGCCTAGCCATGCGGGTACTGGAGCTGCACGAGCTACCACCCCAACGCGTGCGGCGGCTTTCCTCCTCTGATGCCCAAAATCCTGACCGTCTGGCCGAGGCGATTCTGGTTGCTTTGCGGGAGGTAGCACCCGGATTAGCCTGAGCAAATGAAGTCCGAACAGTTTACGTTTGACTCCAAATTGCAGGCACATGGGCGAGGCGGGTGCTTCTGCCTGGTTCCCGCAGCCATTACGGCGGCGCTAGGCACTCGTGCGCAACTACGGGTGCAGGGCACTCTGAATGGCTACGCTTTTGCCTCCAGCATGGCTCCTATGGGCGGTGGGCAACACGCTCTACTCGTGCATAAAGCCACGCGCGAAACGCTGAGGCTGATACCTGGTGATGCGGTGCACATCGTTTTTGCGCGAGACACCACCGAGCGAGTTGTAGAAGTTCCGCATGACTTGGCAGTGGCCTTGGTGGGCACTCCCGCCGCAGAGGCTACCTTTGCAGCCCTGGCTTATACGCACCGCAAGGAATATGCAACCTGGGTTGCGGAAGCCAAGCGCCCCGAAACCCGCGCCCGCCGGGTAGCAAAAGCCGTAGAAATGCTACTGGCCGGCCACAAAATCAGCTGAGGCTTCCACTACCGGAGCGGCCCGGCCTTTACCCTTTTTCGTATGTCTGATTCTCAGGAACAGGTTTTTGACGCTGACCTAGAGCTGCATCCCTCCGATGGCGGCGTATTTCTTTTCGTGCCTTTCAGCGTGCCAGAAGTATTTGGCCAGCGCGGCCAAGTACATGTGCGCGGCACGCTTGATGGGTTTCCCTTCCGCCTTCCGCTTACGCTCGATGAAGATGGCCACCACATTCTGGCCGTGAACAAGCAGCTGCGCAACACCATCGGCAAGACCTGGGGCATGCCCGTGCATGTAACCATGATGCCCGATACCGACGAGCCCGGCTTCACGCTCCCGGAGGACCTAGCCCGCGCCCTTGACCGGACCGGACTGCGCGCCAAATTCGACCACCTAGCCTACCCCCACCGCCGCGAGTACGTGCAGTGGGTGGAACGCGCCAAAAAGCCGGAGGCCCGCCAGCGCCGCATCAACGACGTGCTGGATGGTGCTCAGGCAGGTCACAAGCTGAAGTAGAAAAGACAAAACGCTAAGAAAGAGCCCGTCAGCGCGCATAAAGCGCAGGCTAACGGGCTCTTTCTTAGCGTTTCTGACGGCCGGGTGTTATCCGATACGCATCAGAACCAGCGCCGTGCGGCTCGTGACGTATAGACTCAGCTTGTCGATGCCTTCTTCCACAAACGTTTCATAGGTCAGGGACGTGTCTACGCGGTTGTGGCCCCCAAACTCGGGCGCATCGGTGCTGAGCAGAATGCGGTAGCGGCCAGAGTGCGGCACGAAAAAGTGGTAGTTGGGAATGCTGTGGCTGACGTGGAAGTTGAACACGAACAGCAGCGGGCCCCGCTCAAATACCAGCACCTGATTATCAGCATCAATATTGAGCTGATGCGCGGCGGGATGCGCCAGTAGATGCTGCTTGCGGGCCAGGTGCAGCTGCGCGTGGTCGAAGGCAGCCAGTTGCTGAAACTTCAGGTCGGGGTTGTCGGCGAGGCTCCACTGGCGGCGGGCGAAATGGTAGCTCCACCCGTTGCCCTCCCGTGGAAAATCCACCCACTCCGGGTGCCCGAACTCGTTGCCGATAAAGTTCAGATACGCCTCGCCGCCCAGGCTCAGGGTCAGGAGCCGAATCATTTTGTGCAGCGCGATACCCCGGTCGGTAATGGCATCGGGGTCGTTGCGGTGCATGTGTTCATAAATGGCTTTGTCGAGCAGCCAGTGGGCAAGGGTTTTGTCGCCTACCAGCGCCTGGTCGTGGCTTTCGGCATAGGCCACGGTATTCTCGCCTACCCGGCGGTTAGTGAGCGTGTGCCACAGCTCGTGCAGATTCCAGTTTTCGTCGCGCGTGTGCTTGAGCAGCTTAATCCAGTAGTCGGGAATGCCCATGCCCAGCCGGTAATCGAAGCCGATACCGCCCTCCCGAATCGGGCGGCACAGGCCCGGCAGGCCGCTCATATCTTCCGCAATTACCAGGGCACCTTTCTTCAGCTCATGCACCAGCATGGTGGCCAGCTGCAGATACAGAATGGCGGCATCATCGGCCTCGGGGCCAAAATACTGGTCGTAGGAGCTGAACGCCACTCCCTCGCCATGATGATGGTAGAGCATGCTCGTGACGCCATCAAAGCGGAACCCATCGAAGTGAAACTCCTCCAGCCAGTAGCGCAGGTTGCTGAGCAAAAAGCGCTGCACCTCGGGCTTGCCGTAGTCGAAGAGCTTGGAATCCCAGCCCGGGTGGTTGCCACGGGGCCCCGCGTGGAAGTACTGGTGGCCGGAACCATCAAAGTCTGCCAGTCCTTCGGCTTCGTTCTTGACGGCGTGCGAGTGCACCACATCGAGGAGCACGGCCAGCCCGCGTAGGTGGGCTTCGTTCACCAGATATTTCAGGTCTTCGGGCGTGCCAAAGCGCGAGCTGACGGCAAAGAAATTGGCCACGTGGTAACCAAACGAGCCGTAATACGGGTGCTCCATCACGGCCATCAGCTGCACGCAGTTGTAGCCACCAGCCTGGATGCGGGGCAAAATCTGGTCGGCAAACTCGCGGTAGGAGCCGACGCGGCCTTCCTCGGTAGCCATGCCTACGTGCGCCTCATAAATCAGTGGCTCCTTCACGTAGTTGTGCATCCGGAACTTCTGGTCAGTCCAGACGAACGGCGTTTCGGGGCGCCACACCTGACCGGCAAAATCGTGGGTCTGTTCGTCCTGGATAGCGCGGCGCAGCGTGGCCGGCAGCCGGTCCTTGGCTCCGTGCTGGGTGCGCACATGCACTTTGTAGCGGCTGCCGTGCGTGAGGCGCTGCCCATACTCCCTGTCGGACAGAAACACTTCCCACACTCCATCGTGCCGGCGCTGCAGCGGCGTAGCATGCCGGTCCCAGCCGTTGAAGTCGCCCACGAGGTACAGGCCTTCGGCGGCGGGTGCCCACTCGCGGTACCAGAAGCCGCGGCGGCGGGCGTCGTAGTTGAGGCCCAGATACTGATGGGCAGTGGCAAACTTGAGCAGTGAGCCATGCTGCGCCTCAATTTCGGCGAGCCGCTCTTCCAGCCGCATCAGCCGGCGGCGAAGCACGGGTTCGTAGGGCGTCAGCCAGGGGTCTTGCTGCACTAAAGGCAAATGAGGCGTTTTCAGAGCAGGAATGAGCTTTTCAGGAGGCATAGCGCGGGCGTTGTTTTCAGGCTAAAACTACAGATGTAACGCGAAGTAGCGTGGCAAGGGTAGGCAGATGTTGTATTACCTTGCCAGTTATGAGAAGTTATTTTTATTCGTTGGCGCTGGTTTCACTGGTTGCCTGCACCGCCACTCCGCCCCCATCAACCCCTGCAGGCACGAGCCTGGCAGCACCCATACCCGCGGCCACGCCCCTCGTGACGGAGAAGGCCATGGTGGTAGCCGCGCACCCTGAAGCTACGCGGGTAGGCGTTGAAATCCTGCGAAAAGGAGGCAACGCCTACGATGCGGCCGTAGCGGTGCAGTTTGCGCTGGCCGTGGTGCTGCCGGCGGCCGGCAACATCGGCGGCGGCGGCTTCGTGCTCTACCGCGGCGCCGATGGCTCGGAAGGCGCGCTGGATTTCCGCGAAACTGCCCCGGCCGCCGCCACCCGCGACATGTACCTGAATGCGCAGGGTAACATTATTCCGAACCTGAGCACGCTGGGCCACCGCGCCGCCGGCGTGCCGGGCACTGTAGCGGGCATGGTGGAGCTGCACCGCAAGCTGGGCAAGCTGCCATGGCGTGAAGTGGTGCAGCCGGCCGTGGAGCTGGCCGCTAACGGCGTGAAGCTGACGGAAAAGGAAGCAGCTGGCCTGAACAGCCAGCGGGATGCCTTTGCCAAAGTCAATCCTTACAACGCGTACCTCAAACCGGCCATCTGGAAGGCCGGCGACGTGATGCAGCTACCGGAGCTGGCTGCCACTCTCGGCCGGGTCCGGGACCTTGGCCGCACCGGCTTCTACGAGGGGCAGACCGCCGACTTTATCCTGACGGAGATGCAGCGCGGCCGGGGCCTCATCAGCAGAGCCGACCTGAAAAGCTACCAGCCCAAATGGCGCACGCCGCTGCACGGCAGCTACCGCGGCCACGACGTACTGGCTTTTCCGCCGCCCAGCTCCGGCGGCGTGGCGCTGCTCCAAATGCTGCAGATGCTGGAGCCCTACGACCTGCGCAAGGCCGGCTGGCACTCGCCGCAGGCCGTGCACTGGATTACGGAAGCCCAGCGCCGCGTGTATGCCGACCGTGCCACCTACCTCGGCGACCCGGACTTCGGACAAGTACCCGTGGCGCGGCTCCTCGACAACAAGTACAATCAGCAGCGGATGACGTCTACCCTGCCCTACCGCGCCACAGCCAGCGCCCAGGTAACATCCGGCGCGGGCCTGCCAACCTACGAGTCGGACCAGACCACGCACTACAACATCGTGGATGCGGCCGGCAACGCCGTGAGCTGCACCACCACGCTTAATGGCGCCTACGGCAGCAAGGTGGTGGTAGCCGGAGCAGGCTTCATTCTCAACAACGAAATGGACGACTTCAGCAGCAAGCCCGGTACACCCAATGCCTATGGGCTGGTGGGCGGCACGGCCAATGCCATTGCGCCCGGCAAGCGCATGCTCTCCTCGATGACGCCCACCATCTTCACCAAACATGGCAAGCTGGTGCTGGTAGTCGGCACACCGGGCGGCTCCACCATCATCACGAGCGTGCTGCAGGCCAGCCTCAATATCCTCGACTATGGAATGAACGCCCAACAGGCCGTGGCGGCCCCGCGCCTGCACCACCAGTGGCTTCCCGACCAGATTGATGTGGAGGCTGGCGCCTTGCTACCGGCCGCCGAAGACACCCTGCGGGCCCGTGGCTACGTGCTGAAACCGCGCAGCCCCTGGGGCCGGATAGAGGTAATTCGGGTGCTGCCCGACGGCAGGCTGGAAGGCGGCGCCGACCCACGCGGCGACGACACCGCTGGTGGGTATTAGTAAAGCGGCGGGAGCGGGGCGGTAAACCGGGGCGACAGTTGCTGTTCCTTTCCGGCTCACTACCCCGCTCCCGCCGATTTGCTATGACATTTTCAGGTTGCCGGCGGCTGTAATCAGGGTCTGGCCGAGGTGGCGCAGCTGGTCGCCGGTGCCGTCGTGGAGGTTGCGGGCCGTGAGGGACGTATGCTCGCCAAGGCGCTGCAGGGAGGCCGCAATATTGGCGCGGTCGTCGTTTTCCACGAAGTTGCGCAGCTCACGCAGCTCATTCTGAATACCGGTCAGGGCCGAGCCGCCCAGGCCATCCAGCGCCTGAATCCAGTTATCAATCGACGCAATTCCAGCATCAGCCGGGTGCTTTTCGGGATGATTGAAGGCGTCGTAAATACCTTGAATGGTGTCTTCGATGCGGGCTGCGTGGTTCATAAAAGGAAGGATTAGGGAGTGGAAGAAACTGCTACTCCGGCTTTACGCCGCCCGGCCCGCGGGCGTTGCGCGTGGCGGCGGCCGGGCATTTTGAGGATGACGCACTGCCAGGCTGTGGCAGGGCTGTATCTTGCCCGCCTGAATGCATCACCACCCGCCCTATGCCCACCTCTTTCCGCCGCGCCCTGCCTCTGCTCCCGTTGCTGCTGTTGCCGCTGTTTACTGCACCCTTGTATGGGCAGCGCGCTACCAATGGGCCGCCCACGCAGGACCCATTTCGCCGGCCCGAGGCGGTGCCGGTAAGCATTGGTACCTATGAGTCGCATAGCTACCAGAGTGGCATCCTCACTATCAAAAGCAATGAGGGTGGCACCCTGCGCATTCGGCCCTGGGCCGAGGGCGTGGTGCGGGTAGAATACTTTCCGGCCGGCACGGCAGTGCAGGATATTCCGTCCATCAGTGTCGTGCAGGCGCCGGCCTTTCCGGCGGCCGCAAAAGCCGGCAAGCCGCTCGAAACCGATGGAGCGCTGGAGTGGCAGCCCTATCCTGCCATGGGCAGCCTCAGCGTTGTGGTACAGAAAAATCCGTTGCGGGTAAGCTACCGGCGCGGCCCCGAAACCCTGCTGGCTGAAGAGGAAGGCGTATTCCAACGGCTCACCAACGAAAACAGCGGACCCGGCGGCACCGGCGTATCGTTTCGGCTGCAGCCCGATGAGCACCTGTATGGCACCGGCTCCCGCGCCCTGCCGCTCGACCGGCGCGGTCGGCGCCTGACCCTCTACAACGAAGCGCACTACGGCTACCAGAACGGTGACCCCACCCTGAACGTGAGCCTGCCCACCGTGGTCAGCAGCCGGGGCTATATGCTGTTCTTCGACCATATGGCCGCCGCTACTCTCGACCTAGGCGCGGCCAAACCTGACCTGCTGGAATACAGCAACGAAGACCTGCTCAACCTGGGCTATTTCCTGATTGCGGGTGACTCCTACGCCGAAATCCTGAGCCGCTACACGGCCCTCACCGGCCGGCAGCCGCTGCCGCCGCGCTGGGGTCTGGGCCTGATTCAGAGCCGTTTCGGCTACAAGTCGGATACGGAGATGGAGCAGGTAGCGGCCCGCATGCGCCGCGAGAATTTCCCGCTCGATGCGCTGGTGCTGGACCTGTACTGGTTTGGCGGCACCCGGCAGCAGGGCGACCTTGACTGGGACTACACCAAGTTCAAACAGCCGGTGCGGATGATGCGGCGGCTCGATTCGGTGGGGGTAAAAACCATTCTGATTTCGGAGCCCTATGTGATGCGCACCTCCCGCAACGATACCGAAGTGCGCGCCCAGCAGTACGTTGGGACGCATCTGGATGGCTCTGCCTACACCGTGGAGTCGTTCTGGGCCGGGCCGGCCACTATTTTAGATATGTACAAGCCTTCCACCCGCGACTGGCTCTGGAGCTACTACCGCCGCCGCAAAGCCGAAGGCGTGGGCGGCTGGTGGAGCGACCTGGGCGAGCCCGAAAACCACCCAGATGATATGCGCCATGTGTTGGGCGGCACCCGGCAAGTGCACAATGGCCTGGGCCAGGCCTGGGCCGGCATTCTGCAGGAAAACTACACCAAAGAATTTCCAGAAGAGCGGCTGTTTAACCTGGCCCGCTCGGGCTGGGCCGGCATGCAGCGCAACTCAGTATTTCCGTGGTCCGGCGACATTAACCGCTCGTGGTCGGGCTACCGGGCGCAAGTACCCGTGATGCTGGGCATGGCTATGGGCGGTATTGGCTACATGCACTCCGATGCCGGCGGTTTCTGCGTAGGCCCCACCGACCCGGAACTATACACGCGTTGGCTGCAGATGGCCAGTCTCAGTCCTATTCTTCGCCCCCACGGCGAAGGGGTGCCCCCCGAACCGTATTGGTGGCCGGAGCCTTATAAAAGCATTGTGCGCCGCTACACCCACTTGCGCTACGAGTTGCTCCCCTACCTGTATTCGCTGGCCTGGGAAAACAACCAGACCGGCGCGCCGCTGGCCCGCCCGATGAACTTCGGCAACACCTATGTGCTGCCCGAAGCCGTGGAAGTATGGCCCTTGACTGCCGAAGAGCAGGCAGCCGGCTTCCCTAAATCTGACATGGGCTGGGGTGCCGCTGCTTTGCCCTGGAACTGGAACACCACCGCTTCCAGCCATTGGGGCAGCGAGAAGCTGCTGGCCCGCAAGCAGCGCGAATTTGCCGCCGAGCGGGCCCCAGCGCTGGCTAACGTCAATGACCAGTACCTGCTGGGGCCGAGCCTGCTGGTAGCACCGGTACTGCAGCCAGGCCAACGCCGCCGCAACGTGGTGCTGCCCGCCGGAAACTGGATTGATTTTGATACCAACCAGACGTATGCCGGCTCTCAGACCGTTGGAATAGCAGCACCGCTGGCCCGGTTGCCACTGCTGGTGCGGGCGGGGGCCTTTCTGCCGATGACGCCCTACGTGCCCACAACCACCCAGTACCATTCTGACAGCCTGCGCCTGCGCTACTACGCCGACCCCGCCGCCGGCCGCACCAGCTTCACCTTGTATGACGACGACGGCAAATCGGCCCTCACGCAACGGACTGGAGCATTTGAGTTGGTGGCATTCAGCGGCACCACTACCCGTACTCAGGCCGATATTCGCATTGTACCCGGGGGCCAGGGCTACGAAGGCGCCCCGCTCTGGCGTAGCGTAGAGCTCCTGATTCCGCGTGTGGCAGCAGCGCCGGCCGCCGTACTGATCAACAACGAAACCGTGCCGGCTACGGAGTGGCAATTCGACGCGGCCACTGCCACCCTGCGCCTGCGTTTTCTGTTGGAGCGCAAGCCCGTCACGGTATCGGTGCGCGGCCTGCGCCTGAACACTAGCCCCGCCGCCGCCCGACCAGAACTCCTGACCCTGGAAGCCCCTGACAACCGCATTTTCAGCGGCCGGGTAGCGTTGCCCTACACGCTTCACGCGGCCAGCCAGCCCGGCCCGTTGCGCATTCTGGATGCTACCGGCCGCGTAGTGCGCACCCTCACGCTGCCGACTACGGAAGCAGGCTCCCACACGGTTGTCTGGGATGCTGCTGATGCGCAGGGCCGCCCTGTAGCAGGTGGCGTGTACTGGGCCGAGCTGGCCGGCCAGCGGCAGCGGTTGGTAGTGGTGCAACGCTAATCCGTGTACCGCAGGCGCCGCTTCGCATGCTAGTCTCTTACTGCCGCTCCACTTCCGCTACTACATCAAACGTCAGCTTAAAATCGTTGCGAATGGCGTAGGAACCCAGATTCTGAAAGAAGCTGGAGGAATTGTGGTTTATCCCGAACTTGGTTCGGTCGAGGGTGGCAGTGCCTTGGATGCGCAGGCGGCCGTTTGCCTGACGCTCCACAGTGAGCGGAAACCGGACAGGCTGCGTGACACCGCGCACCGTGAGCTGGCCGCTGGCTATGCCCTGCCGTACTTCGCTCAGCACAAAAACGGCCACCGGATATTTCTCCACATCGAAAAAATCCGGCCCACGCAGATGTTCGGCCAGCTGGTCCTGCTCCTGCCGGATGGTGCGCATATCCACCTCAAAGCGGCCATTGCGCAGTAAGCTGCCATCGTAGTTGAAGCGGCCGCGCTGGAACTGTATGGAGCCAGTAGGCGCGTAGGTGCCTACCTCGGCATAGCCGGTCCAGCTGATGCGGCTGGCCTCCAGGTTTACTGAGTAGCTGGTAGCAGTTGGTGGCGTGGCTGCCAGCGTGCAGAAAAGCAGCAGGATAGAAAGGAGAAGTTTCATTGTGTTGTCAGTCAAAAGAGGTGAGGAGGCTGGTTAGCGGACCGTCGATTCCGTTTCAATCAGGCCCATGCCTTTGTAGAGTTTGCCGGTTTTGTCTTTGGCCAGAATGTACCACAGGGCGTCGCCACCATAGAGGCGCTGGGCATTGTCGGCGAAGCGGTAGTTTTTGGCAAACGTGTAGGTGCGGCCGGGCAGCAGTCGGCTATCGGGGCACTGAAACAGCTCGGCAAATTCGGCAGGAGTTTCGCGCATGTTGGCCTGCCACCCAGCGGCGCTGTACCAGATAAAGCTGCCGCACTCCACCACTTCCAGCTCGCCTACTTCCGACCGAATCATGGTGCTGTGTTTCCACACGTAGCCGCCGGGCTTTTCCGGGTTGGGCTCCGGGTAGTTCGGGTTGGGCGTATGCCAGAGCGTGAGGCCCACCGGCACCTGCCGGAGCTTATCGGGCAGCACACGGGTATGGTCGGCCCAGGCAGTGGGGGCTGGCGTTTGGGCCAGCAGCGGGGCAGCCGGAGCGGCGGCTAGACCCGCCAGAAGCAACAGGGTTTTCATGAGGCACTCAGGGGTTGATGAATGACCCAAAGGTGCCCGCCACAGCTCTGCCAAACGCCCCGAATCTGGTATCGGGACGCCCTGCATCATGATGTGGGTCTTATTTGACGCTTCTCAGGCAAGTATTCAAGACAGCCCTACTCTATTTCGGCGTTACCCGGTAGTCGCGCGGGGCCACGCCCGTGAACTGCTTGAAGATGCGGTTGAAAGTGGTTTTGGAGTTGAAGCCACTCTCGAAGGCAATGCCAAGTAGCGTCAAACGCTGCGCGTCGGAAGTGGCCAAGCGGCGCTTCACCTCCGCCACCCGGTAGCCATTCACCACATCGTTGAAGCTCTGACCGAAACCGTTATTGACGGTGAACGAAATCAGGCGCGGGGCCAGGCCGGTATGTGCCGACAACTCGGCCAGCGTGAGCGTGGGATTTAGATACAGCTGGTCTTCTTCCAGCGCCTTGCGGATGCGGGCCACCACCGCCACATCGGCGGCTGGTGGGGTGGCCGCTACAGCCACTGATTCGGCTACCGCTATGCCGGGCCGGCTGCCAGCCGAAAGGTCTTCCAGAGGAGCGGCAGCCGGGGCCGTTTCGGCTTCTTCCGGCACAAAGCGCACGGCCTGCATATCGGCCTGCCGCAGCCCCACTACCCCAATCAGAAACACAACCACCCCCAGCACTTCTGTGGAATAGTCGTACTGATAATACTTATCGAAAAACTCCCGCAGCACCACTTCCGCCAGCCACTGCACGCTCACCACGGCCACCAGCACCAGCAACACCCGCAGCCACTGCAGCCGCAGCTTCGATACTTCCGAAAAATTATCGGGCAGCCAGCGCTGGTAGTGCCGCAGCAGCTGCAGGCTCAGGCCCAGATACAGGGTTAAAGACAGCCACGTGCCGATGAATTCCACGCGGTAGGTATAGGGCCGGTGCACCTGCTCCCAGAACCAGTAGCGGGTGGCATAGGGCTGCAGCCGAAGCCCCCAGTACAGCGCGGCCTGCAGCAGCACCGGCAGAAAGTGCCACAGGTGCCGGGCCCGGAACCGGAAGTCGTGGTTGATGAGGCTGCGCACATAGAAGTACAGCAGCGGCCCGAAGGCAAACGAGTAGTAGATAGGGGCGAAATACCAGTTGGCATTCTGCCCATAGATGCCGGACACGCGGAAAAAGCCATCGAGCAGCCACAGCGCAATGGCCAGCATGAGCAGCGCCAGAAAGCGGTTCGGGAGTCGGTTGGCCGGAGCAAGCCACAGCAGTCCGGCCGCAAATACGGCCTGCGCCACCACGGCCAGCAACACGACAACCAGCGGCGTAAAAGGTATCTGCATAAGGCAGGACGTGGGAAGCCGGTATCTTTGGCCGGCCCTGAAAAATAGCCGTTTCTTTCCGGTTCCTGCATGAAACAGAAGCTCCGCGAATGGCTGCGCCGCTACCTGCCCGCCGAACTGCTGTCGGTGGTGGCTACGCTGGCCGCCGCTACCTTGGCGCTACAGGCCACGCACAGCGGCCTACAGGCGGCGCTGGCGGGCACCTGGGCCGGCAATGTGGCCTATTTCGGGTGGCTGCTGGGTCAGGATATGCTGCTGGCCCGCCGCACGTTGCGGGCCCTGGGCCGCCGGTACACTCTACGTACGTTGGGGCGCAACCTGCGGGCGCTGGCCGTAGAGTTTGGCCTGGCCGAAGTAGCCGACAGTTTCCTCATCCGGCCCGCGCTGATGTATTATCTGCCGCGCTGGCTGGGCAATTTTGCGGCGGGAATTCTGGTAGCCAAGCTGCTGGCCGATGTCACGTTCTACATCCCGGCCATCATCAGCTACGAACTCAGCAAAAACCGCCTCCGCCGCTTCGATAAGCCCTGACGGCGGCATCCGGCGCCGGCAGCCAAGGCCGGACGAGTTGCCCGAAATGTGCTATGTTGGTGCATGCTCCGTCCTTTCTCCCTGCTCAGCGGCCTGCTCCTGCTGGCCGCCTGCCAGCCCAATCAACCCGTCAGAACCGTTGCCGACTGCGACAAAACCCCACCGGCCGAATACACCATTCGCCACCCGGCCTGGGCCGATTCGGCCAGTATCTATGAGGTCAATATCCGGCAGTACACGCCCGAGGGCACGTTTCGGGCTTTCGAAGCACACCTGCCGCGGCTGCAGAAGATGGGCGTGGGCATTCTGTGGCTGATGCCGGTGCAGCCCATCGGCAAGCTCAACCGCAAGGGCACGCTGGGCAGCCAGTACTCCATCCAGGACTATCGGGCTGTGAACCCAGAATTTGGGACGATGGAAGACATGCGCCACCTCAACCAGGAAGCGCACAAGCTGGGGATGCACGTTATTCTGGACTGGGTGGCCAACCATACCAGCTGGGACAGCCAACTCAGCCAGCAGCATCCGGAGTGGTTCACGCGCACCAAAGCCGGCGGGTTTCAGCCACCCGTTTCGGACTGGCAGGACGTTATTGACCTAGACTACAGCAAACCCGAGCTACGCCGCTACATGCAGGAAAGCATGGCGTTCTGGTTGCGCGAAGCCGATTTCGACGGTTTCCGCTGCGACGTGGCCGGCCTCGTGCCCACCGACTTCTGGAACGACACGCGCCAAGAGCTGGAAAAGGTGAAGCCCGTGTTTATGCTGGCCGAGTGGGACGAGCTGTTTCCACCCACTTTCCTTAAGCCCGAGCAGTTCAGCCCCGACACGAAGCTGCTGGAAAAAGCCTTTGATATGGCCTACGCCCTGCGTCTGCACGGCCTCCTGGACAGCCTGGCCACCGGCAAAGCCCCTACCTCCGCCCTCGACAAATACCGCACCGCCGAAAGCCAGCGCTACCCCGGCTCAGTGTACCTCATGAACTTCACGTCTTCGCACGACGTGAACAGCTGGGACGGCTCGGAATATGAGCGGCTGGGCAAAAACGCGCTGCCGCTGGCCGTGCTGGCCGCCATGCTGCCCGGCATACCCATGGTGTACAACGGCCAGGAAGCGGCCCTGAAAAAGCGTCTCCGTTTCTTCGACAAGGATACCATTCCGTGGAACGACTACCCGCTGCAGGACTTCTACACCAAGCTGCTGCAGTTGAAAAAGCGCCACCCGGCCCTGCTCAATGGCGACGCCTGCGCGGAGTTCGAGGCTCTGCCCGCCAGCAGCAGCAGCGAAGTCTACAGCTTTGTGCGCCGCCGCGACGACAAGGCTGTGCTGACGGTCATCAACCTGGGCCGGCAGCCGCACCAGCTGGTACTGCGCACGTTGGGTCCGGGCAACTACCGGGAACTGTTCAGCGGACAGGTGCTGCGGCTAGGCTCCGGCTCAAAAGTGCTGCTGCCGGGCCACAGCTACCGCGTCTACGAGCAGGTACCGCCCCCGCCCCGCAACGGCCTCTGGTAGCAAGAGGCTGATACAATCAAGACAGCACGAAACACTAGGTGCAGCCACCTTAGTTTCCGCCCTAGCGGGCTGGTTTGTCGTACACTGCGGAGTTTATTCCTTCCATAAGCCTACATGCCTGTGTCCGATTCCGCTGTTCACCCCGATGCCCATCTGTTTCAAGTCCGCCACCCGGAATGGGCCGCCACCGCTACTATCTACGAGGTAAACCTGCGCAACTATACGCCGGAGGGCACCTTTCGGGCATTTGAGGCACACTTGCCGCGGCTGGCGTCTATGGGCGTCAGTATTGTGTGGCTGATGCCGATTCATCCGATTGGGGAAGTAGAGCGCAAGGGCAGCCTGGGCAGCCAGTATGCGGTGCGCGACTATTTTGGGGTGAATCCGGAGTTCGGAACGCTCGACGACCTGCGCCACCTCGTGCAGGCGGCCCACGCGCTGGGTTTGCGTGTGCTGCTCGACTGGGTAGCCAACCACACCAGCTGGGACAATGCCCTGGTGCAGCAGCATCCCGACTGGTACCAGCACGATGCTGCCGGCCACTTGGTGCCGCCCATACCCGACTGGACCGACGTGGTAGCCTTCGATTATAGCCACCCTGAGTTGCGCCGCTACATGACCGACGCGCTGCTTTACTGGGTGCGCGAAGCCGACATCGACGGGTACCGCTGTGACGTGGCCGGCCTCGTGCCTACCGATTTTTGGGACGAAGCCCGCCTGGAGCTGGACGAAGTGAAGCCGCTGTTTATGCTAGCCGAATGGGACGAGCTGTACCCGAGCGGCGGCCTGAGCTGGGAACAGTTCAACTCCGATACCAGGCTGCTGGAAAAGGCCTTCAACATGACCTTCGGGCTGCGCCTGCACTACCTCCTCGACCACATTGCCGAGGACAAGCAGCCGCTCCAGGACATCGACATTTACTTGGCGGCCGAGCGGGCTAAATATCCGCCTTCGGTGTACCTGATGCACTTCACCAGCAACCACGACGTGAACAGCTGGGACGGCACCGAATACGAGCGGCTGGGCCCGCTGGTCCTCCCCTTCGCCGTTCTGACGGTGCTGCTGCCCGGCATGCCGTTGGTGTATACCGGCCAGGAGGCAGCCCTGAACCGGCGGCTGGCCTTTTTCGACAAAGACCCGATTGACTGGCAGGACTATCCGCTGCAGGATTTCTATACGCGGCTGCTGCAACTCAAGCGCCGCCATCCGGCCCTGCGCAACGGCGACACAACCAGCCGCTTCCAGCGCCTCCCCAGCCCCAACGAAGACCTCTACGGCTTCCTGCGCCACAAGCAAGACGCCGCCGTGCTCTGCGTCATTAACACCGCCGCCACGCCCCAGATGCTGCCGCTGCCGCCCGAAACCGTTGGCTCCTGGCAGGATATTTTCGACGACACGCCGCTAGCCATTCGGGAAGGCGACCAGCTACCCGTACCAGCCCATGGCTGGCGCGTGCTGGAACGGATATAAGCAGGCTGTCATCCTGAGCGGAGCGAAGGACCTTCTCACATTGAAAAAAATCGTGCTGACGTGAAAAGGTCCTTCGCTTCGCTCAGGATGACCACTTTGCTTACCTTGCCGTGCGCTATTTCCGGCCGGCACCATGCAGTACCTGGCCGGCGCGCTGGCCGGTGTGGCGGCCGTTGCGCACCGTAAGGCGGCCATTCACCAGCACGTATTTCATGCCCACTGAGTACTGATGCGGCTGCTCGAAGGTGGAACGGTCCTGCACGGTAGCGGGGTCAAAAACAACAATATCGGCGGCGAAACCGGGGCGGAGCAGGCCGCGGTCCGCGAAGCCGAAGGTCTGGGCGGGCAGGCTGGTCATGCGCCGGATGGCTTCTTCCAGCGTGATGACGCGCAGCTCGCGCACGTAGCGGCCCAGCACGCGGGCATTGGAGCCGTAGCCGCGCGGATGTGGCACGCCCTGCTGCCACACCCGGATGCTGGCATCGGAAGCCACCATGTTTTGCGGATAGCGCATAATGTTCTGCACGTCGTCCTCGCTCATGCCGTGAAACACCATGCCCGCGTCGTACTGCAGCACCAGATCCAGCACAGTGGCGGCTTCGGCGCGAGCCGAGTGCCGGCGGCCGCGCAGACGGTTTATTTCCTCGATGCTAAGGCCGTTGTAGCTGGGTTCGGGTGGGAAGCTGGCTACTACGGCGTAGCTGAAATGCCTGAGCTGGCGGCGTTTCAGGCGGGCCATCATGTCCGCTTCCACGGCTTTGCGCACGGCCGGTCGTGCCAGCCGGGCGCGCAGCGAGTCGCGGCCGTCGGCCTGCACGGCGTCGGGCAGCAAGGTGCTGAGCGAGGTGGAGCTGGCCGTGTACGGGTACTGGTCGATGGTGACGGGCTGGCCGGCCTGGCGGGCGTCTTCAATCAGGCGCAGCAGGGCGGCGGTACGGCCCCAGTTCTGCTGGCCGCCCAGCTTGAGGTGCGAAATCTGCAGCGGCAGCCCCGCCTCGCGGCCCACGCGCAGCGCCTCCTGAATGGCAAAGGTCACACTGTCGCTTTCGTTGCGCATGTGGGTAGCGTAGAGGCCGTGGTAGCGCCCCGCTGTGCGCGCCAGCCGCACCAGCTCGGGCGTGCGGGAATAGGTGCCGGGCACGTAAATCAGGCCCGACGACAAGCCCACTGCGCCAGCTTGCATGGCGCTGTCTACCAAGGCTTCCATGCGCTGCAGCTCCATTTCTGAAGGCGCGCGGCGGGCCCGGCCCATCACGGCCTTGCGCACCGTGCCGTGCCCCACCAGCGAGGCCACGTTCACCGACAGCCGCACTGAATCGAGCTGGCGGAAATAGCGCCGCAAATCGGGCCGCGAGGAGCCGCAGTTGCCGGTTACGACCGTCGTGACACCGTCGTAGAGGAAATTATCGGCCGTAGGCTGGCGCACTTCGTCGTCTTCGATGTGGGTGTGCACGTCGATAAAGCCCGGCGCTACAGCCAGGCCCTGCGCATCCAGCACGGTGTCGGCAGGATAATCGGCGGGCAGCCGGCCTACCGCCACGATTCGGCCGCCCCGAACGGCCACGTCGCCGAGCGTCCAGGTGTTGCCGGTGCCGTCGTAGAGGCGGCCGTTGCGGATAAGAATATCAGCCCGCAGCGGCGTTTGGGCCGCAAGCAGCCGGGGTAGCAACAAAAACAGCCATAAGCAGGCAAGCAGACAAGTCCGGGGCATAAGAGTAAAGGTAGCGGCGGCGGCGCCGGCATTACAACCGCTGATTCTGCGCTGCCTTTTCCACAAGCCGCTCGATGCGCTGCCGGCGCGTTTCGGGGCGCTTGGCAGCGGCCAGCTGCTGCAGAATCTGCTTGCGCGCACTGGGCGGAAAGGCGTCGAAGTGCCTCCGGGCCGTTTCGTTGGCGGCCAGCGCCGCCGCCAGGTCGGCCGGAATTTCCAGGGCATCTACCGCCTCCAGGGCGGCCCAGCTGCCGTCGAGCTGGGCCGCCGCTATTTTGGCCTGCCCGGCCGGCTGCATCAGGCCTGCGGCCAGCAGCTCCGCCACCCGCTTTTTATTGACGGCCGACCACACACTGCCCTTTTTCCGGGGCGAAAAATAGAGCTGGAACGTGGCCTCATCTACTTTGCGGGGCGCCGAGTCGATCCAGCCGAAGCAAAGTGCTTCTTCCACCGCGTCGGCATACGTCATTTGGCGCTGGCCGCTGGCTTTCTTGTAGAGGATGAGCCAGATACCGTCGGGTTGCGAATGATGAGCCGCCAGCCAGTCGCGCCACACGGAGCGGTTGGGAGCGTCCAGTATTTCCAAAGAGTCTAGCTTGCGGGCCATGTCGTAAAATACCGCGTTTCTATTGCCGGTGCAACCCCGGCCGACGGCATCCGGTTATGTACCTCGTTCTGCACAGTGCCGGACGAGGCACTAAACGAACTGTACGTTTCTGTTTTTTTTCCCCTGACCTATTTTATGCAACACCGTGAACTGGGCCGCTCCGGCCTGCACCTCGCCCCGCTTGTGCTGGGCGGCAACGTCTTCGGCTGGACAGCCGATCAGGCGGCTTCGTTCCGCGTCCTCGACGCGTTTGTGGCCGGTGGCGGCAATGCCATCGATACGGCCAACGTGTATTCGGCGTGGGCGCCGGGCCACCAGGGCGGCGAGTCGGAAACGGTGCTGGGCAAGTGGCTGAAGCAGCGCGGCCGCCGCGACGACGTGCTCATCCTGACCAAAGTAGGCATGGAAATGGGTGACGGCAGCAAGGGTCTCGCCAAAGACTATATCCGGCGCTCCGTAGAAGACTCACTTCGGCGCCTTCAAACCGACTACATCGACCTATACCAGAGCCACAAAGATGACGAGACGCTGCCCGTAACGGAGCCGCTGGAAGCCTACGCCGAGCTGATCAAAGAAGGCAAGGTGCGCGCCATCGGGGCGTCCAACTACTCGGCCAGCCGCTTGCGCGAAGCGCTGGCAGCCAGCGAGCAGCACGGCCTGCCCCGCTACGAGAGCCTGCAGCCCGAGTACAACCTCTACAACCGCGCCGCCTTCGAGCAGGAGCTGCAGCCTCTGGTTCTGGAACAAGGCCTCGGCGTGATTCCCTATTTCGGGCTCGCCTCAGGCTTTCTGACGGGCAAGTACCGCACCGAAGCCGACCTGAGCCAGAGCATCCGCGGCAGCAGCATCGGCCCCAAATACCTTAACGACCGGGGCCGGGGCATTCTGGCCGCGCTTGATGCCGTGGTAGCCGGCCACGCCGGCAGCACGCCGGCCCAGGTGGCCCTGGCCTGGATACTGGCCCAGCCCGGCCTCACGGCGCCCATTGCCAGCGCCACCACCCCCGGCCAGCTACAGGAGCTGCTGGGCGCCACCACTCTGCACCTGGGCCCCGACGAGGTAGCCCATTTAAACCAGGCCAGCGCCTGAGTTGCCGCTATGGCGCCCGTTGCCGTTTTTGTGCAGTGGGCGCCATTGTTTGCGGAGTTTATGAACAAACTCCTTCCAAAATATTGCCATCCGAGGGCCCACGACCGGCAACTTTCATCGATTGTAGCGCCGGATTAGCTATTTTTCGTTCCTCCACCTCCTTGGTCAGGCTTTTTACTGCCGTCTGATACCATCTTTCTCTCCTTTTTGCATGGCCGCTCCCATTACCTCTCCACTTCCGCCTTCCGTCAGCACCCTGCCGGGCCAGGAAACGCCGCGCTATACCTCCGCGCTGGCCTCTCTGACGGTGCTTTTTTTTATGATGGGGTTTATTACCTGCCTCAACGACATTCTGATTCCGTACCTGAAAGCCGTTTTTACGCTCAGCTACGCTAAGGTAAATCTGGTCAACTTCTGCTTTTTCGGGGCTTACCTGATTATGGGCGTACCGGCCGGTCTGCTCGTAAAGCGTATCGGGTACAAGCGTGGCATGCTGGTTGGTTTTCTGGTGGCAGCTCTGGGCTGCTTCCTGTTCTATCCGGCCGCAGCAGGCCGTACGTTTCCGCTGTTTCTGGGGGCGCTGTTTGTGCTGGCCACCGGCATCGTGCAGCTCCAGGTAGCCGGCAACCCCTACGTGGCTATTCTGGGTCCGCCCGAAACGGCTTCGTCGCGGCTTACACTCACGCAGGCCTTCAACTCGCTGGCTACTACCATCGCGCCACCACTGGGCGCGCTGCTCATCCTGTCGCACCTCCCCGATCTGACCAAGCTGTCGGCCGCCCAAACGGCCTCGCTGGACGTCACATCGGTGCAGTATCTCTACCTAGCTATTGGAGCCGTTTTGGTGGTAATCAGCCTGCTTCTGAACTTCCTACAGTTGCCGCATATCCCGCACGCGCCGGCCGAGGCTCACGACACGCGCCGGGCCTGGAATTACCGGCACCTGCTGCTCGGGCTGGTGGGCATTTTCACGTATGTAGGGGCCGAAGTGGCTATTGGCTCGCACATTGTCAGCTACTTAAACCAGCCCGAGGTGATGGACATGGCCGCCAAAACGGCAGGCATCATGGTGATGCTGTACTGGGGCGGCGCTATGGTGGGCCGTTTCCTGGGCATTTACGTGCTGCGGAAAGTGAGCCCGGGCAAAGTACTCGCCGTGAATTCCATCGGAGCTGTTCTTCTGATCCTGATTTCTATCAACACGACTGGCCAGACGGCTATGTACAGCCTGCTGGCGGTGGGCCTGATGAACTCCATCATGTTCCCGGTGATTTTCACCTTGGCCGTTGCGGGTCTGGGCCGCCATACCGAAGATGCGTCCGGCCTGCTCTCAGCTTCGATTGTAGGCGGCGCCATCATCCCGCCTTTGTTCGGACTTATTGCGGACAGCACCATCAGCGGCGGCGGTATTCATGCCCTGCGCTGGGCGTTTGTGCTGCCCGTGCTCTGCTACCTCTACATTCTCTGGTACGGCCTGAAAGGCCATAAGCCCGCTCCCGCTACTACCTAGCGCCTCGGCGCGTCCGCCCCACCTACCTTCACTCAACGCCCTGATTCCCAAAGCCCCGCAACAGGTTCCAGCCTGTTGCCGGCTACTGCATTGCCTTGTATTTTCTCCCGGTTTCTATGGTCCGCTCTTGTGTTTCTGCTATTTGCGCGGTGCTCTTCTCCCTCGGGCTGGGCGTCGGCTGCCAGCGGCTGACACCCGTCGTTCCGGCTGCCCCGCCCGCAACGGCCGGCAGCACTGTGGCCTTTTGGCTCACGAATCCGGATAAGTCGGTGCTGTTCCGGCAGCAGGCGGGGTTGGCCTGGGGCACGGCTGCAACGGCTAGTAGCAGTGCGGTTATTGAGGTGGATGAGCAGCAAACCTACCAGACCATCGACGGGTTCGGCTACAGCCTGACCGGCGGCAGTGCGCAATTGCTGCATGCCATGGCGCCCGCAGCCCGCCACGCCATCCTAAGGGAACTGTTTGCCACCGACGCCGCCAATATTGGGGTGAGCTACCTGCGCCTCAGCATCGGGGCTTCCGACCTCGACGCCGCCGTGTTCAGCTACGACGATTTGCCGGCGGGCCAGACGGACCCCACGCTGGCCCGGTTCAGCCTCGCCCCCGACCTGGTGCATCTGGTGCCGGTGCTAAAGGAAATTCTGGCCATCAACCCCGACATCAAATTACTTGGCTCACCCTGGTCGCCACCGGCCTGGATGAAAACCAACAACAGCTCGAAAGGTGGCAGCCTGAAACCGGAGTTTTACGACGCCTACGCCCGCTACTTCGTGAAGTATATCCAGGGAATGAAGGCCCAAGGCGTACGCATTGATGCCATTACGGTGCAGAATGAGCCGCTGCACCCTGGCAACAACCCCAGCCTGCTCATGCTGGCCGAGCAGCAGGCAGAGTTTGTGAAGCTGCACCTGGGCCCGGCTTTTCGGACAGCAGGCCTCGATACGAAAATCATCATCTACGACCACAACGCCGACCGGCCCGACTACCCGCTGACCATCCTCAACGACCCGGAGGCACGCCAGTATATCGACGGCTCGGCGTTTCACCTCTACGCCGGCCCTATAGAGGCGCTGAGCACCGTGCACAATGCCCACCCCGACAAGCACATCTACTTCACGGAACAGTGGGTTGGCTCGAAGAGTCTGTTTGCTGAAAATGTACCCTGGCACGTACGGACGCTCCTTATTGGGGCGACGCGAAACTGGGCCCGCACCGTGCTGGAGTGGAACCTGGCCGCCGATCCGCAGCAGAATCCGCATACGCCGGGCGGCTGCACCGAGTGCCGGGGCGCGCTTACTATTGCGGGCAGCTCCGTAACCCGCGAAGATGCCTACTACATCGTGGCGCATGCCAGCAAGTTTGTGCGGCCCGGCTCCGTGCGTATAGCATCCACGCTGGCGCCGACGCTGCCCAATGTGGCCTTCAAAACGCCGGCCGGCCAGCAGGTACTGCTAGTTCAGAATGACGCCCGCACGCCCCAATCCTTTCACGTGCGCTACCACGGGCAAGTTTTTACCGCCACGCTCGGGGCCGGGTCCGTCGGGACCTACGTCTGGTGATGCACGACTTTGCAACGGTTCCTCTCTCCCACTTCCTGTTCCTCCTCTCGCATGCAAAATTCCCTCATTCCCCTGGTGCTGGCGTCCTGCATCGGTACGGCCGCCTTGGCTCAGCCAGCAGCTCCCACTACATCCTATTCGGCAGCGGGCCGGCAGGTGCAGGTATATACCACGGCGGCCAACACGCAGCTGCGCATGGCCGCCACGGATAAGCTCACGTTTCAGCCGCAGCCGCAACCTCTCGAAACGCAGCCGACCGTTTTTGTAGACCCAACGCACACCTTCCAGACGCTGCTTGGCATTGGCGGAGCCATGACGGACGCCGCTGCCGAAACCTTTGCCAAACTCCCAAAACCCCAGCAGCAGGAGTTTCTGCAGGCCTACTACAGCCCCACTGGCGGCATTGGCTACACGCTGGCCCGAACTACCATCCATAGCTCCGACTTCTCGAGCGGCAGCTACACCTATGTAGCGGACGGCGATAAGTCGCTGAAAACCTTCAGCCTCAAGCACGATGAGCAGTACCGGATTCCGTTTATCAAGCAGGCACAGGCGGCAGCGGGTGGCAAACTCACAATGTATGTGAGCCCCTGGAGCCCGCCGGCCTGGATGAAGGACAACAAAAGCATGCTGCAGGGAGGCAAGCTCTTACCGGAATTCCGCCAGACTTGGGCCGACTACTACGTGGCTTTTATCAAGGCGTATGAGAAGCAGGGCATTCCCATCTGGGGCCTCACGGTGCAGAACGAGCCCATGGCCAAGCAGAAGTGGGAGTCGTGCATTTTTACGGCAGAAGAGGAGCGCGACTTTGTGAAGGGATACCTCGGGCCCACGCTCAAAAAAAACGGCCTCAGCGACAAGAAGCTCATCGGCTGGGACCATAACCGGGACCTGATTTTTCAGCGGGCCGCTACCCTCTTCGACGACCCCGAAGCCAGCAAGTACTACTGGGGCCTGGGCTTTCACTGGTACGAAACCTGGACCGGCAGCACCATGCAGTTTGAGAACCTGCGCCGCGTACACGAAACCTACCCCGACAAAAACCTGGTGTTTACGGAGGGCTGCGTTGAGAATTTCAACTACGAGCAGGTGACCGACTGGCGGCTGGGCGAGCGGTATGGCCACTCGATGATCAACGACTTCAACGCGGGCACCGTGGCCTGGACCGACTGGAACGTGCTGCTCGATGAAACCGGCGGCCCCAACCACGTCGACAACTTCTGCTACGCACCCATCATCGGTGATACGAGAAGCGGCAAGCTTATCTACACGAACAGCTACTACTACATCGGCCACTTCTCGAAATTCATCCGCCCCGGCGCCCGGCGCATTGCCACCACTTCCAGCCGCGACGTGCTGCAGACCACCGCTTTCCTCAATACCAATGGCAAAGTGGCCGTGGTGGTCATGAACAGCACCGAAAAAGAGCAGCCGTTTCAGCTCTGGATGAAGGGCCAGGCTGCCCAGGCCACCAGCCGGCCCCATTCCATCATGACGATAGTGGTGAACTAGGACACCTGCTTTTCAGGAATGGAATGCCGGTGCCGGGTGCTTCGCACGCTGAAGGCATAGCATCCGGGCAATGGATGTTGCCGCTAGTCGCCGAGCCGCAAAAAGCGGAATTCACTGTTCGGATGCCTATTTTTCGGGCTTCAACTTCTGCTGCTTATGCTACCTGGCCTGTTGCACGTCCACCACATTGCCATTATCTGCTCCGACTATGCCGCGTCGAAGCACTTCTACACGCAGGTGCTGGGCCTGCACATAGTACGCGAGGTGTACCGCGCCGAGCGGCAATCCTACAAGCTCGATCTGGCCCTGAACGGGCAGTACATCATCGAGTTGTTTTCCTTTCCCGAAACGCCACCCCGCCGCAGCCGTCCCGAGGCCGCCGGCCTGCGCCATCTGGCCTTTGCCGTGGCCGATTTGGCTGCTGCCGTAGCACGCTTCGATGCGCTTGGCATTCCCTATGAGCCCATCCGGACGGACGAATTCACGGGCCGCCGCTTCACGTTCTTCTCCGACCCCGACCAGCTGCCGCTGGAGCTGTACGAGGCCAGCGAAGCGTAACCGCCAACGGGCGTTTTCTCTCCACGCGCCGGCACCTACCGAACATGGACCTGGTGGTCTGGTTAAGTAAAAAAGCCGGCAAGGCGCAGCTACTATGCAGAATACAGGATGCGCTTCCGCATCGGCCGTGCTACTTTCGCCCGTTTCTATTTGCCACTGCCGCTCCTATGACCATCCGGGTTGCCACGCCTCACGACCTCAACGAAGTATACCGCCTCTGGTGCCTGCTCATGGACCAGCATCAGGCCTACCATCCGGTTTTTGGCTACCATCCCGAGGCGGAGTTTAAGCTGAAGCGCATGCTGCGGGAGCGGCTCACCGAGCCATACACCCGCATTTTTGTAGCCGATGCCGGCCCCGATGGCCTGGTAGGACTATTGCTGGCTACCTACCAGGTGGGTACCAGCGCCATGCACTTTTTCCGGCGCGGCTACATTGCCGAAACCCTTGTGGAAGTGCCTTACCGCCGGCGGGGCCTGGGCCGGGCGCTCTTTGGGGCCGCCAAAGCGTGGCTGCTGGCCGAAGGAGCCGACCATCTGGAGCTGCAGGTAGCCCTGCAAAATCCGGCGGCGCTCCATTTCTGGCAGGCGCAGGGGTTTGGCATCACCACGCACCACCTGGTGCGGCCCCTTCCCTACCGGCCCTGACGCTCCGCCACCCGCACCAACTGAAAGCCCATCGGTTGCGTTAGCATAGGCCATCGTTTCTGCTAGTGCCTTACCCCTATGCTTCTTGCTGCTGCCATCCAACCCTTCGACTGGAACCGAATTTTGCTTTCTGAGGATGCTCCACCGCTTTTTTTGCTGGAAATAGTTTTCCGATGCGTCGTTACCTACCTCATGACGCTGGGGGCACTGCGCGTAACGGGCCGCCGCGGCGTGCGGCAGCTGTCTTTGTTCGAGCTCAGCATTATTCTGGCCCTGGGTTCCGCCGCCGGCGACGCCATGTTCTACGACGATGTGCCACTGCTACACGTGCTGGTGGTATTCGGGGTGGTGTCGGGCCTGTATCTGTTTTTCAACTGGCTCACCGAGAAGTCGGAGCGGTTCAGTGACTGGCTAGAGGGCGCGCCGGTGCTGCTAGTAGAAGGCGGCGAGATTCAGCTTCGCAATTTCAACAAGCAGAATTTGACGCAAAAAGAGCTGTTTGGTGAGCTGCGCCAACGGCAGGTAGAACACCTGGGGCAGGTGCGCCGGGCCTACATCGAGGCCACCGGCGAAGTCAGCGTCTACTTTTTCGAGGAGCAGCAGGTGCGGCCCGGCCTGCCGATCTGGCCGGAGCGCCTTGGGCAGGAAGTACGCCGCGCCGAAACGGCCGGCTCCTACGCCTGTGCCTGTTGCGGCCACGTGCAGCCGCTGGCCCGCGGCGGTGTGGCCCGTTGCCCGGTGTGCCAGCACGATGCCTGGCTTGAGGCCTGCGACGCTAAGCGGGTGGCGTAGGCGCTGGCCAGACCATCTTATTCCTGCCCTCCGCAGCGGCTGTTTCTCTTCAGGCCGCAGCCAGTCCAGCCGGACACACGGAAAGCTACCGCCCGAAATACGGCTTGCCAACTCTGAGAATTCCGGTGGGTTGCTTCGCAATTCCGCCCGATATTGCCCCCACTATGCCCGAACCAACGCAGCCGCTTCCGTACCTCATCATTGACTTCGATAGCACATTCACCCAGGTAGAAGGCCTCGACGAGCTGGCCGATATTGCCCTGGAAGGCCACTCCGACCGAGAGAAAGTGGTGGCCGAAATCCGGGCGCTGACGGACCGGGGCATGAGTGGGGAGTTGAAATTCTCAGAGTCGCTGAAGCAGCGACTGGCACTGCTGCCGGCGTACCGGCGGCACCTGGGGCCGCTGGTGGCCCGGCTCAAAGGCAAGGTGTCGGAAAGCATTGTGCGCAACCGGGCCTTTTTCGAGCAGTTTCCGGGGCGCGTGTATATTGTGAGCAGCGGCTTCCGCGAGTTCATCGAGCCGGTGGTAGCCGAGTTTGGCATCGGGCCCGATTTTGTGCTGGCCAATACCTTCACCTTCGATGCCGAAGGCCGCATCACCGGCTTCGACCCGGAAAACGTACTCAGCCGCGACGGCGGCAAAATCGAGCAGCTCCGCCGCCTCGACCTCAGCGGTGATGTGTACGTGCTCGGCGACGGCTACACCGACTACCAGATCCGGGAAGCCGGGCTGGCCAACCGCTTCTACGCCTTCACCGAAAACGTAACCCGCGACGCCGTAGTGGCCCGCGCCGATGAAGTGCTGCCTACTTTCGACGAATTTCTCTACCAGAACAAGCTTCCGATGACGCTTTCCTACCCCAAAAACCGCATCAAGGTCCTGCTGCTCGAAAACCCCGACGCGCGGGCCGCCGAACTGTTCCGCCAGGAAGGCTACCAGGTAGACACCGTGCCCGGCGGCCTCGACGAAGACGAGCTGGTACAGCAGATTGAGGGCGTCAGCATTCTGGGCATCCGGAGCAAGACGCAGGTGACGCCCCGCGTGCTGGAGGCCGCCAACCGCCTGATTGCGGTGGGCGCGTTCTGCATCGGCACCAACCAGATTGACCTCACGGGCTGCATGCAGAAGGGCGTAGCCGTGTTCAACGCGCCCTTCTCCAACACCCGCTCGGTGGTAGAGCTGGCGCTGGGCGAAATCATCATGCTGGCCCGCCGCATCCCGGAGAAAAGCGCCAAAATGCACGACGGCGAGTGGGACAAGTCAGCGAAAGGCTCGTTTGAAATCCGGGGCAAGAAGCTGGGCATCATCGGCTACGGCAACATCGGCAGTCAGCTGTCGGTTGTGGCGGAGGCAATAGGCATGCAGGTACTCTACTACGATGTGGCCGAAAAGCTGCAGCTCGGCAATGCCACTAAGTGCCGCACACTACCGGAGCTGCTCCAGCAAGCCGACATCGTGACGCTGCACGTAGACGGCCGCGCCGCCAATATCAACCTGATTGGGGCCGCCGAGCTGGCCCTGATGAAGCCCGGCGCGTTGTTGCTCAATAACAGCCGCGGCCATATCGTGGACGTGCCGGCGCTGGCCGCCGTGCTACGCTCCGGCCACCTGGGCGGCGCGGCCGTGGATGTGTTTCCGTACGAGCCCAAAACCAACCAGGAAAGCTTCGAGAGTGAGCTGCGCGGCCTGCCCAACGTACTCCTGACGCCCCATATCGGGGGCAGCACGGCGGAGGCGCAGCGCAACATTGCTGAGTTTGTGCCGGAGCGCATCATGCAGTACGTGAACAGCGGCAACACGCAGCAAAGCGTCAATTTCCCCAACATTCAGCTGCCCGAGCAGCAAGCCCACCGCCTCATTCACATTCACCACAATGTGCCCGGCGTGCTGGCTCGCATCAACAACGTGCTGGCCGAGCGCCACGTCAACATCCTGGGTCAGTACCTGAAAACCAACGAGCACATCGGCTACGTCATCACCGACATCGACAAGGAATACGAGCCGGAAGTAATTGGCGAACTGAAGCAGGTAGAGCACACCATCAAGTTCCGGGTGCTGTACTAAGAGCGTGTTTGAGAATTCATGAAAACGCCTTTTCCGTCATGCTGAGCTTGTCGAAGCATCTCTACCGCTTCGTCTGGACGTTTTCCAACGAAGCGGTAGAGATGCTTCGACAAGCTCAGCATGACGTTCTTTTTAACTTCCCAAGCACGCTCTAAGCCTTATGCCACTTCGAGAGCTGACCTCCCGCCAACTCTTTCTCGTTCTTCTGTATGGCTACGGCGGCTTTTAGCTGCCGCTGTCAGTCCTGTTTGGGCTTCTGTCGTTGGTAGGCGTGATACCAGCCAAATTGAATCAGCAACTCTACTACGGGCGGCCAGGGCTTACTATCTATGTGGTGTGTAGCCCTTTCATCATTTTTATCCTCACGGTTTCCACTTGGATTTTTGTGGCGCCTGGCTGGAAGCTGGCGCGCCTCGTGTGGGCAAGGAAGTCGCCGATGCATAGCGGCGGCTAACCACCGTTCCAATCCCTACAGCCGCTCGCGCACCTGCGTCAGAATCCGCTCCATTTCGGTGCGCACGGGCGCGTCGTTGCCGGGCATATTGTTGTTGAAGAAGCTGAAAGCCACCAGCCGGCCCGATTTCGTGCGGATATAGCCGCACAGGTTGTGGTTGTTGGTAAGCGTGCCGGTTTTGCCCCACAGCCACGGCTTGCCCGCTACGGGGCGGTAGCGGCGGCGCAGGGTGCCCTGCCCGCCGCCCGCCGCCAGGAGGCTCAGCAGCCGCGCTTCGGGCACTTCCTGGTGCAGCTTGAGCAGCAGGCCGGTCATGGTGCGGGGCGTCACGAGGTTGAGGCGCGAGAGGCCCGAGCCGTCTACCCAGCGCGGCACGTCGGGCAGGTCGGCCAGAAAGAGCTTCTGCATCACCCGGATGGGCCGGATGGTGCTCAGCGAATCCGGGCCGAGGCGGCTGGAGCAGAGCAGCAGCAGCTGTTCGGCCAGGAAATTGTCGCTCACCCGCAGCAGGCGGCGGTACAGCGAATCGACGGGCAGGCCGCGCACCACTTGCACGCTGTCCTGGGGGCGCAGCCGAAACGGCACCATGCCCACGGGCCGGCGCAGCGTGTCCTGGAGCAGCTGTTGCAGTAGCGCGGGGCTGGTCCGGAAGGGCGTTTCATCCACCCATTTTGTGGTGCTCGGGTACGCGAAAAAGCGGTTTTCCAGCTCCGGCCGCCGGATATGGTCGTCGGTGGGGTTGGGCGTGCCGGCGGCTACGGCTTCCGTCAGGGGCCGGAAGAAGCGGGGCGCCACCTGGGGCAGCGGCTGGCCGGCCTGCCCGTAGAAGCGCACCGTGTGCCCGTAAATCGGGAAGGCGCCCCGCTCCGGCTGGTAGTAGTAGTTGTAGTCGTCCCATGTCCAGCCGGGGCCGTAGGCGGGCACGCTGGGAATGGCGGCGTAGAACAGCTTTTCGGGGCGGCTTTGCAGGAAGGTGAAGGCGCGGCGGCTGGGCACGTCGCCGTGCAGCAGCGTGGGGTCGCCGGTGCCCCAGAAAATCAGCGAGTCGTGGCGCACCACGTAGTGCAGGCTGGGCACCGAGTCGGAGAGCATGTGCAGGCCGGCATAGAGGCTCAGCAGCTTCATGGTGCTGGCCGGCGTGAAATACCGGTCGGCATTCAGCTCATACAGTTTCTCGCCGGTGGCGGCATCGGCCAGCGCCACGCCCACATGGTGCTGGCGCAGCACCGGCGACGTAGCAACCAGCGCCTCCAGCCACGCTGGATTGGCCACTTTCTGGGCCGGCATGGCCGCTTTCTGGGCAAGCGCCGGCAGCATAATCAGCAAGAACAGCACCGCCACAGCCAGCGCGCGGCGAACAACGAAAAGGAACGACATCATTCAAAAAGAGTAACGGGCAAAATCCCCGCAACTTGGGCAAAAGCGCAACGGAATTCAACTATCCGGCTCCGATAAGCCCGGGTTTGGATTGGGCCTGAGCGGCCAAAGTATCTCTACCGCTTCGTTGCGTAGGGGCAGGGCTTGTCCCCGCCCGCCATTCGCGCCGCTATACCAATACTCGCTCAACAACGGGCGGGGACAAGCCCCGCCCCTACTGCCACTCTGATCAGTTAGCCAGAGGTAGAGATGCTTCGACAAGCTCAGCATGAAGTTCTATTCAAAATAGCATGACCGTTCTCTCCGCTCAGCAGGACGTTCCATTCACATCAGCAGGACCATGTTTCAAATCCGGGCTTCCGGCAACCTGGCTTCGGTGCCGGAAGTATGGTAATGCATCCTCGCTACTTATTTTCCGTTTCGTATGTCCATCACCAATGAACTGTTGAACACCGTGTTGCGCCACGCCAGCCAGGAAGTGTCGCGCAAAGAGTTTCTGAGCCTGGCCGGGCGCGGCTTGGCTGTGGGCGTCGCGGCCGGCTCGCTGGCCAGCTGTCAGTCGGATACCCCGAAAACCGGGGCCGCCACCACGCCTACCACCGGTACGCCGGCCTCGGAAGTGGAGGCGGCTACCGTGTACGCCGCCCCCGACGGGCAGAAAGTGCCTTCCTCGGAAGCCGTGTCGCCGCCGGCCAAAGTGCCGGCCGGCCTCGACCAGCCCATCGAGCTGGAGGCTTGGAAATCCGAAGTCGACCCCAAATCGGGCCCCACGCCTACCCCGCTGCCGCCCGATAAGCGGGTGGGCTACGCGCTGGTGGGACTGGGCCACCTCACGCTGGAAGAGCTGCTGCCGGCCTTTGGCGCATGCAAAAAGTCGAAGCCGGTGGCGCTGGTGAGCGGCTCGCCCGAAAAGCTCAAGAAAGTGGCGCAGCAATACGGCATCAAGCCCGAAAGCTGCTACAGCTACCAGGACTACGACAAGCTCCGGGACAACCCCGAGGTGCAGGTGATTTACATCGTGCTGCCCAACTCCATGCACGCCGAATACACCATCCGGGGCGCGCAGGCCGGCAAGCACATCCTCTGCGAGAAGCCCATGGCCAACTCCGTGCAGGAGTGCCAGGCCATGATTGACGCCTGCAAAAAGGCCAACCGCAAGCTCATGATTGCCTACCGCATCCAGTATGAGCCCTACAACCGCGAGGTGCGGAAGATGATGCGGGCCAACAAGTTCGGGCCGGTGAAATACATCCAGGCCCAGAACAGCCAAAGCTCCGCCAACCCCGACCACTGGCGCCACAAAAAGGCCCTGGCCGGCGGCGGCGCCCTCCCCGACATCGGCCTGTACTGCCTGAATACCAGTCGCTTTCTGCTCGGCACCGAACCCACCGAAGTATCTGGCTACATGCACAGCACGCCCGGCAATCCGCTGTTCAAGGAGGTGGAGGAGCTGATGTCGTGGCAGATGCGCTTTCCCGGCGGCATTACAGTGGATAGCATCACGCACTACAACACCCACGACTCGCGCTTCTACCGCGTGAGTGCCGAGCGGGGCTGGGTGCACCTCAACAACGCCTACACCTACCAGGGCCAGCAGCTGCAGACTTCGCACGCCGAAGGCCCGGCCAAGCTGCAGAACCAGATTACCATCCCGGCCAAAAACCAGTTTGCCGCCGAAATGGACCACTTTTCGGAGTGCGTGCTGGACGACAAGCAGCCGCACACGCCCGGCGAGGAAGGCCTGCAGGACCAGCGCATCATGGAGGCCATCTACCAGTCGGCGCGCGAAGGCCGCCCCGTGAAGCTGCCCGAAGTGAAAGGCACCGACGTATTCCGCGGCCCCGAGCCGAAGCAGGCGTAGTCTACCCTGTTTAATAGTTGTATTTCGCCCCAGCGACCATCTACTTAGACAGATGGCGGCCGGGGCGAAACGCTTATTGCAGCAGCGTCTCTCCGCTCAAAAAGCCGTTTCGATGAGGTTGTTATTCAGGAAAGCTGCGGCCTTGGAGCCATTGGCAGCGGCCATGGCCAGTTGGCGCATCGGCGAGCTGTTGTCGCCGGCAGCAGAAACGCCTTCCACCGAGGTCCGACCCACTTCGTCCACTTTGAGCAGGCCCTGCTCGGTCAGGGCGCAGCCGAGCTGCTGGTGCAGCGTACCGGGCAGCGTGAACGGCACGCGGGCATACAGCGCCGTGAGCGGTTCCCGCGTGCCATCAGTCAGCCGCAGGTGATGCAGCTGGCAGGCTTCGTGCTCAATTTCTGCCAGGGGCGTTTCAATGAGGCGGATGTTGTGGGCTACTAACTGGCGCGTTTGCTCCGCTGATAAAGTGGAAGGCCCATCCGTAAACAGACGCAGGTCGGGCGTCCAGTGCCGGATAAGCCGGGCCAGCTCGAAGCCTCCGTCCCCGTTGCCCAACACGCCCAGCGGCCGGTCGTGTACTTCATAGCCGTGGCAATACGGGCAGTGCAGCACCGATACACCCCAGCTTTCCGCGAATCCGGGTAGGCTGGGCAGGTGGTCTTGAAGGCCAGTAGCCAGCAGCACCCGCTTGCTGCGGAAGATCCGGCCATCATCAGTAGTCAACTCAAAACCCGCTTCAACCTTGCGGGCCTCCACCACGGAAGCCGAGTGTATAGCAACGGTTGGGTAAGCCTGCAGCTGAGCGCGGCCGAGGGCCAGCAGTTGGGCGGGCGTTTCGCCGTCGCGGGTGAAAAAGTTGTGCGAATGGGGCGTCTGGCGGTTGCAGGGGCGGCCGGCATCCAGCACCAGCACCCGGCGCAGCGCGCGCCCCAGCGTGAGGGCGGCACTCAGGCCCGCCGTGCTGCCACCCACAATTACTACATCAACACTCGAGTCTGGCTCCATCAGGAAAAGGCAAAAAGATGTGGTAGCAGAAAATTCGGAACAAATATATGCAACAAAGTTGCATATTGTTTCTCATGCGGTCAGTGCTTGCCAATCTTCCTCGCGCGTAACACAAACTTTTCGGGGCAAGGCCCAGGAATCCCGCTAACTTTGTTTCCCGTTATGCCAGACCGAACCCCTACCCCCACGGCTGCAACGGCCAAGTACATTTTCGTCACCGGTGGAGTGACTTCCTCGCTGGGCAAAGGCATCATCTCGGCCTCGCTGGCCAAGCTGCTGCAGGCCCGCGGCTTCCGGGTCACCATCCAGAAGTTCGACCCCTACATCAACATCGACCCCGGCACGCTCAACCCCTACGAGCACGGCGAATGTTATGTAACCGACGACGGCGCCGAAACCGACCTCGACCTGGGCCACTACGAGCGGTTCCTGAACGTGCCCACCTCGCAGGCCAACAACGTCACCACGGGCCGCATCTACGACCACGTCATCACCAAGGAGCGCGAAGGCGCCTACCTGGGCAAGACCGTGCAGGTAGTGCCCCACATCACCGACGAGATTAAGCGGCGCATGCTACTGCTAGGCCAGACCGGGCAGTTCGACGTCGTGATTACCGAAATCGGGGGCTCCATCGGCGACATTGAGAGCCTACCCTTCGTGGAATCGGTGCGGCAGCTGCGCTGGGACTTGCCCGAAAACAGCTCCCTCGTGATTCACCTCACGCTGCTGCCCTACCTGAAGGCGGCCGGCGAACTGAAAACTAAACCTACCCAGCACTCGGTGCGCGACCTGCGCAGCGCCGGCCTCCAGCCCGACATCCTGGTGTGCCGCTCCGAATACCCGATTCCGGCCGAGATGCGCCGCAAAATCGCGCTGTTCTGCAACGTCAACATCAACTCCGTTATCGAGAGCCTCGACGCCGACAGCATCTACTCGGTGCCGCTGCTCATGCTCAAGGAGCACCTCGATGAGCGGGTTATCAAGAAGCTGAAGCTGCAGGGCGGTGCGGCCCAGCCCGATCTGGACGTGTGGAAGGATTTCCTGGGCCGGCTGAAAAACCCCACCGAGGAAGTGACCATCGCGCTGGTAGGCAAGTACGTGGAGCTGCCTGACGCCTACAAATCCATCATCGAATCCTTCGTGCACGCCGGTGCCCAGAACGAGTGCAAAGTCACGGTGCGCAGCATCCAGAGTGACCACCTGAGCGCCGAGAACGTGGCCCAGCAGCTGCACGGCGTGGATGGCGTGCTGGTAGCGCCGGGCTTCGGCGAGCGGGGCTTCGAGGGCAAGATTGCGGCCGTGAAGTACGTGCGCGAAAACAACATCCCGTTCTTCGGCATCTGCCTGGGCATGCAGGTGGCCGTGGTGGAATTTGGCCGCCACGTGCTGGGCTTGGCCGAGGCGTCGTCGACGGAAATGAATCCGCAGACCCCGCACCCGGTTATTGCCATGATGGAGGAGCAGAAAACCGTAACCCTGAAAGGCGGCACCATGCGCCTGGGCGCCTATGACTGCGAATTGCGCCGGGGCTCGAAGGCGGCCAAAGCCTACGGCCGCAACCACATCAGCGAGCGGCACCGCCACCGCTACGAGTTCAACAACGAGTACCTGAAGCAGTACGAAGCCGCCGGCATGATTCCCTCGGGCCTCAACCCCGACACCGGCCTAGTGGAAGTGGTGGAGCTGGCCAACCACCCGTGGTTTGTGGCCGGGCAGTTCCATCCGGAGCTGAAAAGCACCGTCCAGAACCCGCATCCGCTGTTCGTGCGCTTCGTGCGTGCCGCTATTCAATACCGGAAAGGGTAATGAGGTGATGAAGTAATAGAACGTCATTCCGAGGGCAGCCGAGGAATCTCGCTAGGGTGGTAATTACTATTTACTACCCTAGCAAGATTCCTCGGCTGCCCTCGGAATGACGCTCTATTTAGGGCAATTTCTTCTGCCAAAAGCGCCGACCTACAATTATTAACCTGACAAACCCGACCTTTGCGGCAGCGTTGCCGGATTTTTGCGGTTGGCGCGGTTCACGCATTCCTTGTTTGCCCTCATTTTTACCTGAATGGACAGAAATTCAGCAACCGGCCTGTTTCTGATAGCAGCCTTGCTCCTCGTCTACCTGTATTTCTTCAAGCCCGAAACGCCTAAGGAAGTACCGGCCGACAAGCCCACCACGGCCGCTAGCACGGCGCCCGGCGCTACTCCCGCCCCCGCCGCTTCCTTCGACTCGACGGCTGCGGCCCGCACGCTGGGCGTGTTTGCCGGCGCCGCGCAGGGCACTGCCCAGCAGGTGCAGCTGCAGAACGACAACGTGGCTATTACTTTCTCCTCGAAAGGAGGCCGTGTGGAGGCTGTTCGTTTGAAGAACTACAAAACCTTCTTTGGCAAGCCGCTGGATCTGCTGGATGCCCAGAGCGCCCAGATTGATACCCGCTTCCGGACCATCGGGGGCCAGAACGTGCGTCTGTCGGACTTGTATTTCCAGCCTGGCGCGGTGCAGCCGTTTGCCGAGGGCGACAAGAAAGGCCAGCGCCTGAGCTTCACGGCCAGCGTGGCCGGCGGCCAGATTGAGGAAGTGTATACGCTGGCCGACGGCTCCTACGAGCTAGGCTACGACCTGCGCTTCACGGGCCTGCAGCAGGCCATGTCGCAGGAGCCGCTCACGTTTACGTTTGTGGACCGTGTGCGCCAGACTGAGCAGGACCTCAAGCAGAACCGCAACCATACCACCATCAACCACTACCTCGTGGACGATGAGCACGGTGCCCTGACCGAGGCTTCGGAAAAGCCGGAGGAGCTGGACATTGCGGAGCCGCTGAAGTGGGCCGCGCACAAGCACGACTTCTTCGTGGCCGGTATCATCGCCAACGACAAGTTCTCAAATGGCAAGTTCAACTCTACGGTTGACCTGAACGACAGCACGTTCATCAAGACGCTGAGCACCACGCTCAGCATTCCGGCCGCCGACGCCCAGCAGGGCAAAGCCAGCTTCCGCTACTATTTCGGCCCGAACTCGCTGCCTATTCTCAAGGATGTCGCGCCCGGCTTCGACCGGAACGTGTACCTGGGCTGGGGACTGTTCCGCTGGGTAAATCAGTTTGTGGTGCTGCCCGTGTTCCACACGTTGGAGCAGTTCATCAGCTCCTACGGCATCATCATTGCGCTGCTGGTGGTGCTCATCAAGCTCGTGACGTGGCCTCTGACCTATAAAACGTACGTGTCGCAGGCCAAGATGAAGGTGCTGAAGCCGGAAATTGACGCCATCAAGGAAAAGGCCGGCGACGACCAGATGAAGGTGCAGCAGGAAACCATGAAGCTGTACTCCAGCTTCGGGGTGAGTCCGCTCAGCGGCTGTGTACCGACGCTGCTCACGCTGCCCATCCTGTTTGCCATGTTCCAGTTTTTCCCCAACGCCATCGAGCTGCGGCAGGAGCACTTCCTGTGGGCCAAAGACCTGAGCACCTACGACGACCTGATTAAGCTGCCGTTTGAGGTGCCGTTCCTGGGCAACCACATCAGCCTGTTCACGGTCCTGATGACGCTTTCGACGCTGCTGATGACCTGGCAGAGCAATCAGATGAACCCCGCCGCCATGCAGGGCCCGATGAAGTTCTACTCGTATCTGATGCCGGTGGTGTTCATGTTCGTGCTGAACAGCTTCGCCGCCGGCCTGACTTGGTACTACCTCGTCTCGAACCTGGCCACGCTGGGCCAGCAGGCCCTCACGCGCCGCTTCGTGGACGACACCAAGATCCGGGCGCAGCTCGAAGCCAACAAAGTGAAGAATAAGGACAAGAAGCCTTCCGGCTTCGGTGCCCGCCTCCAGGATGCCATGCGCGCCGCCCAGGAGCGCGACGCCCAGCCACGTTCGGGTGCTGATGCTGGTACTTCAGCCTCGGTAGAGCCCAAGCCCAAGAAGCCAACTCGCCGCTCTTAGGCTGTCTGAATCATAAAAAAGCCTTCCACATGCTGTGGAAGGCTTTTTTTATTTTGAATATTCAGAAAACGTTGATTTGGTCCGCTTTTTGGAAATTGCAGCTCTATACCTCTTTTCTCTCCTTACTATGCGCCCTTTTCTACCCCTTTTTCTGTTGGCTCTGGGTGTAGGCACGCTGCCAGCCTGCACCGTCAACTACTACGTGCCAGCGGGTACTGATACTTCTGCTGCTACGCCCGCTCCCCGGCCGCCCCGCTCCCGCCCGCAACGGTATCAGCCGCAGCAAGGCACTGTGCGCTGGGAGCCGGCCCCGGTAGTCAGCACCCCTGCCGCGCCTACGCGTCCCCCTGTTTCGGCTCCTACGTCTCCTCCCGTGCGTACTGCGCCACCCATTCGCACGTCTCCCCCAGTTCGTACCTCGCCTCCGGTTACCACTGGCCCGGTGCGCCAGAACCCAACGGTGCGCCCCCCCGTGACCAGCCCTCCGGTTACAAACCCGCCGGTAGGTACCACCAAACCCACACGCCCCACTCCGGCCACTCCCGGCGCCGGGCAGCCTACCGTCGGCACACCCCTGCCCGTAACGAGCCCTCCTGTTACCACTCCTCCTGTGGCAACTACTAGCGGCAACCTGACCACGGTACTCACCGAGCAGCCCGCTGCTCCGGTGGCCGGCACCGGCAAAGTGCTGGCCAGCCAGCTGGCCGTGCAGGAAGAAGTACCGGTAGCTACCACGGGAGGAGTGAAGCCACCCAAAACGACTTCTGCCCCTACCACTGCAGGCACCATGCTGTCCGCCGATGAAGTGCCGGTAGTGGAGCCACAGAAAGAACCCAGTATTATTTTCACCAAGACCCCCTGCCTGGGCACCTGCCCGCATTACACTGCCACCATCTACCCCGATGGCCGCGTGAGCTACGAAGGGTTCCGCTACGCACCGGTAGAAGGCAAGCGGGAGTTCAGAATTTCGCCATCCGCAGTTAATACGATGCTGGCGCAGGCACGGGAAATCAACTTTGCCGACTTAAAAAGCAGCTATTCCGATGGCGCCACCGACCTGCCTTCAACCACCGCTACCATCCGGCAATCCGGTGGCCCGGCCAAGAAAGTAAGCGTGGAATCCGGAGAGCCTGCGGAGCTGAAAAGCTTCTTCCGCTACATCGAGAAGCAGATTACCGACGGCCTGGGTGTGACGGCAGACCAGTAGCGGCCTACTCATCTGGTTTTTTTCGGATCTGAATGAAGCCTTTTCCTTACTCTGGTTTATGAGTCGGCGTCTACTTCGCTCCCTTACGATTTTTGCCCTGCTGCTTCCTGCTGCGTGGTCCCAGGGCCAAAGCAGGCGCAAACCGGCCGCGCCTGTAGTCAAGCGGTTTCAACCTACCTGGCTAACTATCGGCGAGGAAGCCGGCTATGGGGCAGGCAGTGGCTTCAGCGCTAGGCTCTACCGGACCGGCCACGCGTCTTATTGCAACGGTGCCGGAGATGTATACACTTTTGTGCTGCCCGACACCACCAACCGGCGGCTCTGGCAGCGCATTGATAAGCTGTCCGACGCGCAGTTCCGCTTCTATGCCCCCGAATACCCGATAGATGCTGGCTCCTACTTCCTGCTACGCGACCAGGGCGTTAAGCGGCCCCTGCGCGCCAGTTACATTCTTGAAAGTCAGGCCCCGGCTATAGCCCCACTTTTCAAGCACCTGCAGCAACAGTTGCGGCCTCCGGCCGGCTCGTTGCGCCCGCCCCTCGTGCGCACCCCGCAGACCACCGTCCCCGAGCTGTTTCCCTGCTCATTTTAAGCATTCAGCTAAACCAGCCTTTACAGAAAGCCCTCCGGCAGCAGATTAGGAATCTACTGCCGGAGGGCTTTCTGCTTAATTCACGCTTATCGCACGGAGAGGAAGGATTAGCTGCGCTGTCCTTCGGGTGCTTCGCTCTGCTCGCAATGACGGCTACTGCTTGCGCACGCGCTCCAGCACCAGCTGGTTCATGGGGTTGGGCGTGAGGCCGCGCACGTTGTTCTGGGTGAGGCGCACCACTTCGTCGTAGTACACGGCCACCACGGGGCATTCTTCCACCACGATACGGTCCATCTGGCGGTAGAGCTCGTAGCGCTTTTCGGTGTTCTGCTCCAGCTTGGCCTGCTCGTAGAGGCGGTCGTAGACGGGGCTTTTGAAGTGAGTTTTGTTGGGGCCGGCGGGCGCGAAATTCTTGCTGTAGAACAAGGCCAGGTAGTTTTCGGCGTCGGGGTAGTCGCCGAGCCAGCTGCGGGTAAAGAAGGCGGCGCGGCCGTTGTCGATTAGCTCCCCGTGCGCCGCGCCCTGGTTCACGTCGATTTCCACCTGCACGCCCACTTCGGCCCACTTTTTCTGGTAGTACTCGCAGTATTCCTTGGTTTCGGCCACGGTGCTCAGGCGCAGTTTCAGCGGCTTGTTGGGGCCGTAGCCGGCGGCGCGCAGCAGCGCCCGCGCCTTCTCGGGCTGGTAGGTGTAGCCGGGCACCATCGTAGGGCTGAACGAGGGCAGCGAAGCCGGCACAAAGCCCGAGTTGCCGGGCTTGCCCACATTATTAAGGAAATAGGCCAGAAACTCCGGCTTGTTCAAGGCATAGTTCAGCGCCTGCCGCACGCGCTTGTCGCGCAGGGCGCGGCCGGTTTCGGCATTGTCGCCGCGCAGGTTGGCGGGGTCCTGCTGCATGCCCAGGTACTCGGTGTTCAGGTAGGGCACTTTCTGCAGCTGAAACTTGCCCCGGAAGTCTTCCCGCACGGCCCCATCCGGGTACAGAATAAGGTCGCGGGAGCCACTGCGGATACCGCTCAAGAAGTCCAGTTTGCCCTGCATAAAGGTCAGGAACTCAGTTTTGCGGTCCTGAATGAAGCTGATCTGCACCGCGTCAAGGTACGGCAGTGCCCGGCCCTGGGCGTCTTTCTTCCAGTAGTTGGGGTTGCGGTGGTAGATGATGGCGTTGCCTTCGTCCCACTGCCGGAACACAAACGGCCCCGTGCCCACCGGATGCTCCCGGAAGTCCTTGCCGTACTTCTGCACCGCCTCACGTGGCACCACATAGGCGTAGGGCATGGTCAGGATGCCCAGAAACGGAATGAACGGCTCCCGCAGATGAATGCGCAGCGTCGAGTCGTTCACGGCCACAAACGCCGTATCCGACGGCTCGCCGTCGCTGGTTTCCAGCACCTTACCCCGGAAAATCCAGCCGCCGGGGCTAGCCGTAGGGCCGTCGAGCAGCCGCTTGAAGCTGTACACGAAATCCTGGGCCGTAACGCGCCGGCCCTTGCCGCCCGCAAATACCTCGGCATCATGGAAGCGCACGTTGGGCCGCAGCCAGAACGTGTAGGTTTTGCCGTCGGGCGAAATGTTGTAGCGGCGCGCAATGCCGGGGCCGGGTTTGAGGCTATCATCAAGCTCCACGAGGCCGTTGTAGAGCTGGGTCACGGCCCAGGTATTGGCTTGGTTGCGGGCAAAGGCCGGGTCCAGCGACGTCAGGCTTTCGGGCTGGTTGTAGCGGAACACGCGGCGGGCATCGGTAGCCGGTGCAGGGCTTTGGCACCCGGCCAGCGCCGTAAGCAACAGGAAGACAGGTGCAGCAGCCAGGCGCGAAATCGGAAGCATGGGAAAGGCGGAATCACGTATATTTGTGACAAAGGTATCCGGTCTGGCCGTTGTGCCGGGTGCCGGACCACCCGCTTTCCTTTCCTTATGCACCTTACTTACTACGGACATTCCTGTTTCCTGCTCGAAACCGGCGGCAGCAGCGTCCTTTTCGACCCCTTCATCCGTCCGAACCCGTTGGCCAAAGACGTTGAAGTGGATAAAATTCCCGCTGATTTCATTCTGCTCAGCCACGGTCACGCCGACCATGTGGCCGATGCCGAGGAGATTGGCAAGCGCACCGGTGCCGACTTCGTGGGCATGGCGGAAGTAGTAGGATGGTTTGGCAGCAAAGGCCTCAAAGCCACCTACGGCATGAACCTGGGCGGTACCCTCAAGCTGCCTTTCGGAACCGTGAAGATGGTAGCCGCAGCCCACTCCAGCTCTATGCCCGATGGTTCCTACGGTGGACTTGCAGCCGGATTCGTGGTAGAGGCGGAAGGAAAGACCTTCTACTTCGCCGGCGACACGGCCCTCACCTACGACATGAAGCTGCTGGCAGAGCGGCATTCGCTCGACTTCGCCATCCTGCCCATCGGCGACCATTACACCATGGGCATCGACGATGCGCTGACGGCAGCCGACTGGACCGGGGCGCCCAAAATCATCGGGATGCACTACGACACCTTCCCGCCTATCACCATCGACCAAGCCGAGGCCCACGCCAAAGCCCGGCAGGCAGGCAAGGAGCTGGTGCTGCTGAAAATCGGCGAAACCATTACTTTGTAAGTTGTCAGGTGCCCGTTGCTGGGTGTCAGCGTGCTCTGCCGGAACACGCGCAATCAGCAGCTTATTTGCTAGCAAACAACTGACAACTACCATCTGACAACTAATTGAAATGGGAAAAATCATTGCGGTAGCCAACCAGAAAGGTGGCGTGGGCAAGACCACTTCCTCGATTAACCTCGCGGCTTCCTTGGCGGCGCTGGAATATCGGACCTTGCTGGTAGATGCCGACCCGCAGGCCAACGCCACTTCCGGCGTGGGCTTCGACCCGAAGGATATTCAGAACAGCATTTACGAGTGCATGGTGGACGGCATCAACGCCCAGGACATCATCCTCAAGACCAACATCCTGCCCCACCTCGACCTGATGCCCTCCCACATCGACCTGGTGGGCGCCGAGGTGGAGATGATTAACCTGCCCAACCGGGAGGAGAAGATGAAGGATGCGCTGCGCCCGCTGGCCGACCTCTACGACTTCATCATCATCGACTGCTCGCCTTCTCTGGGCCTGATTACGGTGAATGCCCTCACGGCCGCGCACTCCGTGATTATCCCGGTGCAGTGCGAGTATTTCGCGCTGGAGGGCCTGGGCAAGCTGCTCAACACGGTAAAAATTATCCAGAGCCGCCTCAACGAGAACCTGGAAATTGAGGGCATCCTGCTCACGATGTATGACGTGCGTTTGCGCCTCAGCAACCAGGTAGTAGAGGAAGTGAAGCTGCATTTCCAGCAGTTGGTGTTCGACACCATTATTCCGCGCAACGTGAAGCTGAGCGAGTCGCCGAGCTTCGGCATTCCGGTTATCCTGCACGATGCCGAAAGCAAAGGCTCTATCAGCTACCTGAATCTGGCCCGCGAAATTGTGGAGAAGAACGTGGAAGCGGCCGGCACGGCTGAAGCGGCCGAGGATACGGCGGCGTAGCATTTATCTTATGAGTACAAGAACAGCCCACAAGCTTTGTGGGCTGTTTTTGTTTAAAAGCCTACCGTATCTGCCATGGATTCTTATGCCGATAACGGGCTGTCCCCTGATTTCCGGGTTAGCTACAGCTTATATAGCGCCGAGGAAGGAGGCCGCAAAACGCCTGCTTATCAGCATATCCGCTGGGATTTCAGATACGACGACGAATCTATATCGACCCGCACGTTCCATATCTGGCCTGAAATACTGCACCCTGACGGAACCCTGCTGCTAAACGAGCATGTGCCTGCGCATGGACTGGCAGATATGTTCGTTGTGTTTCCTGGGTCACGCGCTTATCACCAGCAACACATCAGACTTGGCGTGCGCGGCTACTTTGTGGAAGGCGCGCGGCGGGTTGCTGTGTGTGAGGTAATTGCTGTCCTCCATTTGCACACCAACCCGCTGATATAAAACGCAGCAGCCAGAAACCCACGGGTTTTTCAGCCAACGTTCCACGCTTATTTTACTTTCGTGGAACAAAATACCCTGCCCTTCCACGGCGTTTGTGTATTTTTGAATCCCGCTTTCCGGCGCTGGTGTCGGCAGGCAGATTGCAGGTATGTCAGAGAAGCAAGAAGAGAAATCCGTTCCGGCTGCGCTTCCCGCAGCGGCAAAGCGCAAAGTCGGTGGTCTGGGCCGTGGCCTCAACGCCCTGATTGAAGGCAGCTACGAGAAGAAAGGTGACCGGCTGGGCCTGGTGCCGCACCCGGTGAACTCCGTGGGGCTGATTCCGGTCGGCAACATCGAAGCCAACCCCTACCAGCCCCGCACCCATTTCGACCAAGAAGCCCTGCGCGAGCTGGCGGAAAGCATCAAGGTGCAGGGCATTATTCAGCCCGTGACGGTGCGCCAGACCGGCACCAACGCCTACCAGCTCATTTCGGGCGAGCGGCGTCTGCAGGCTTCCAAGCTCGCCGGCCTCGATACTATTCCGGCCTATATCCGGAAAGCCGACGACCAGCAGATGCTGGAAATGGCCCTCATCGAGAACATTCAGCGCGAAAACCTCAACGCCATTGAAATTGCCCTGAGCTACCAGCGCCTCGTGAGCGAGTGCAACCTGAAGCAGGAAGAGTTGGGCGACCGGGTGGGTAAAAACCGCTCGACGGTGACCAATTACCTGCGTCTGCTGAAGCTGCCACCCGATATCCAGATTGGACTGCGCGATACGGCTATCAGCATGGGCCACGCCCGCGCCCTGATCAGCATTGAGAATGCAGAGCAGCAGCTGGCCCTGTTTCACCGCATCGTGGCCGAGGAGCTGTCGGTGCGGCGTGTGGAGCAGCTGGTACGTGCCGGCCTGAGCCCGGTAGAAAAACCCGACTCGCCGGAAGCCAAAACCGTACAGGAGAATACCGTGGCTATTCCGGTAGCAGAGCTGCGCCGCACCGAGCGCCACCTCACCGAGCGTTTCGGCAGCCGCGTGATGGTGAAACCAGGGCCGCAGGGCCGTGGCGAAATCAAAATTGCCTTCGACTCGGTGGAGGACATGCAACGCATCCTCCATATCCTGCATCCCGCGTAAAACGTCCCGATGAATCTGCGCTTCCGCCTTTCGAAACTAGCAGCGGCTACGCTATTGGCACTGCCAATGGCAGCGCAGGCCCAAACCACCGATACGGGCGTAGCGCCAGCCATTGTCACGGCCGGGCCAGATTCGGCCCGCGTGCGTACGCCCGTTGTGCCCGACTCCGTACGGCGCACGGCACGGCTATTCGGCCTGAAGATGACCAAGCCCGCGAAAGCCGGGTTGTTGGCGGCCTTGCTGCCCAGCGCAGGCCAGATCTACAACCATCGGTGGTGGAAGCTGCCGCTGGTATATGGTGCGGTGGGTGGCACGCTCTACGGCGAAATTCACTACCAGAAGCTGTACCGCGGGTTTGCGGATGCCTACAACGCCCGCACCGACGGCGACCCGACGACTTTCAACGAAGTAGAAGGTGATAATGGCACCGTGGGCCGCACGAATGATTACGTGAAGCGCGGTGTTATCGTGTACCGCCGCCAGCGCGACTCCTTTGTAGCCTGGACGGCGCTGGCCTACACCATGCAGATCCTCGATGCCGTGGTGGACGCTCATCTGCGCGACTTCGACATCAGCGACGACCTGAGCCTGCACTGGGACCCGACCCTGCTTCGCATGCCCACTGCCGCCGCTACCCCAGGCGTGGGCCTGACTCTCACTCTGAAATGAGTTGTGGGCTGTTAACTGCCGGACTACACGCTGTGTACGCCGGGCAGCCGACAGCTGACGACCCTTACTAAACAACCTAACATGAAGCTTTTGCTGATTGGATACGGCAAAATGGGCCGTGCTATTGAGGCCCGTGCCATAGCACGTGGCCACCAGATTGCCGGCATCATCGACCCTGCGCACCCCGAACTCACTATTGCGGACTTTAGCCCGACCACGGTAGACTGCGCCATCGAGTTTACACATCCTGATGCGGCTTTCGCCAACGTACAGGCCTGCCTGCGCCAGCGGCTGCCGGTGATATGTGGCTCTACGGGCTGGCTGCACCACTTCCCGGAAGCCGTGGAGCTGTGCCAGCAAACCGACGGGTCGTTGTTCTACGCCTCCAACTATAGTGTAGGCGTGAACCTGTTTTTCCACTTCAACGAGTACATAGCCGCTAAAATGCATCAGTTTGGCGGCTACGATGTGCAGGTGCGCGAAATCCACCACACCCAGAAGGTGGACCAGCCCAGCGGCACAGCCCTGACAGCGGCCGAGGCTATTCTGCGTCATTTCCCCGCCAAGACTATTTGGCGCAACGAAGCGGCCCAGCAACCCAACGAACTGGCCGTACTAAGTGAGCGAACTGGTCAGGTTATCGGCACTCATATCGTGACGTACTCCTCGGATGCCGATTCGCTGGAGCTGAAGCACGAAGCGCACACCCGCGACGGATTTGTGGACGGGGCCCTACTGGCGGCGGAGTGGCTGCCCGGCCACCAGGGTGTGTTCGGGATGAAAGACCTGCTGGGTATCTAGCGCCGGGGTTCCAGCCCTGCTTTACTCAGATTCTTCTGCTCAGGAAATACGTGCTGACTGCGCAGCAGCGTTAAGCCGCTATATTTACACTCCGGCACGAGCAGACGCTTCTGCTACATTTTTTGCCTCCATCGTTATGGCCGTACAACAGTCCTGGGAAGAACGCATGAAAGCGGCTTCCGCCTCTAATAAGCCCCTTGAAAAGAAGAAAGGCTTCTTCCGGGAGTGGGGCGATGCTATTCTGTTTGCGGTGGTAGCGGCCACGCTGATCCGCTGGGCCACTTTCGAGGCCTACACCATCCCAACGCCCAGCATGGAGGACTCCCTGCTGGTAGGCGACTATCTGTTTGTGAGCAAGCTGCACTACGGGCCGCGCACGCCCCAGACGCCGCTGCAGGTACCGCTCACGCACCAGACGATGTGGGGCACCGGCCTCAAGAGCTATTCCGACCTGATTCAGCTGCCCAGCTACCGCCTGCCGGGCTTTTCGGAAGTAAAGCGTGGCGACGTAGTGGTGTTCAATGTGCCCTTCGAGAGCCAGCACCCCGCCGACCTGCGCACCAACTACATCAAGCGGTGCGTGGCTATAGCCGGCGACGTGCTGGAAATCAAGGACACGCAGGTGTTTATCAATGGCAAGCCCATGACGAACCCGCCGCAGAGCCAGAACCGCTACTTCCTGCAGGTACCCCAGCCGAACGACGACTTGTACAAGGCTTTCCAGGAACAGCATGTCACCAACTTCAACCGGCCCGATGGCAAGCCGGAGCCGCTCTTTGGCACCCAGGAGCCTACGTTTATGATTGATGCCACGGAGGCCACCGCCGACTTCTTCCGCAAGCAGCCTTACGTGAAGGCCGTGCTGCAGGACAAGGCAGTACCCGGCCAGGCAGAGCCCGACGTTTTCCCGAACAACGCCGACTACCCGCAGAGCACCCCGGCCCCCGTCAACAACTGGAACAAGGACAACTTCGGGCCGCTGCAGCTGCCCAGGAAGGGCCAGACCGTGCAGCTTACGCCCCAGAACACGCCCATCTACCAGAAAATCATCATGCGCTACGAGCATAATGAGGGCGTAACGATGCAGAACGGCGTACTGCTGCAGAACGGCCAGCCGCTGAAGAGCTATACGTTCAAGCAGGACTACTACTTCATGATGGGCGACAACCGCCACGACTCGCTCGACTCCCGCTACTGGGGTTTTGTACCCGAAGACCACATCGTGGGCAAAGCCGTGATGATCTGGATGTCGGTGGACCCGTATGCCGATGCCTTCCACAAAATCCGCTGGAACCGCATCTTCAACACCATCGACTAGGACCACGGATTGGACGGATTCATCGGATTCTGTAGGCGATTCTGTCCAAGGGCTTTCGATTAACTCTGTAAGCAAAAAGGTCTGCTACTACAGCAGGCCTTTTTGTTTAGCAAAGGTGAAGATCAATCATCTACGGTGAACGTCAATCGTCTGCAAAATCCGATGAATCCGTCCAATCCGACAAATCCGTGGTCTACCATTGGACGGGCTGCAGCCCTTTCTGCTGAAGATATGCGTTGGTTTTGCTGAAAGGTCTGGAGCCGAAGAAGCCCCGGTCGGCGGCGTAGGGGGACGGATGGGCCGCTTTTAGAATGAGGTGCTTTTTGGCATCTATCAACTCCGACTTTTTCTGGGCATATGCTCCCCACAGGATAAAGACAACGTGGTCCTTCTCTTCCGAAATCTTCTGAATAACGGCATCCGTGAACTGCTCCCAGCCTTTTTTCTGATGGCTGGCCGGCTCAGCGGCGCGCACCGTAAGGGTAGCATTCAGCAGCAGAACGCCCTGCTGGGCCCATCGGTCGAGGTTGCCGTTGGGAGCGGGCGGCATTTCAGGAATATCGGCCTGTAGCTCCTTGAAAATATTCTGGAGCGAAGGCGGCGTACGGATACCTTCCGCTACCGAAAAGCTCAGGCCATGTGCCTGCCCCTTGCCGTGGTAGGGGTCCTGGCCCAGTATCACCACTTTTACCTGATCAAACGGGCAGGCCTCGAAAGCATGGAAGATATTCGGGCCGGGCGGATAAACGGTGGTGGTAGCGTATTCACCTTTTACAAAAGCAATAAGGTGCTGAAAGTATGATTTCTCAAATTCGGGCTGCAAAACCTTGCGCCAGCTTTCTTCTATCTTTACATTCATCCTGCGGGAAAATTATTTTGCGGATTTGGCAGGCCACAAGTGGTGCCGGCTGCGTAAATAAACCAATTTCTGCCCTCGTCTGTTAGTCCCACCCACACCGCACAGCAGCCATGAATACGACCACTACGCAGGGCGTCACCGTGAGTGTCACCACGAACTATCTGCCCGACTATTCCAGCCCCGGCCAGGAGCATTACGTTTTCGCGTACAAAATTGATATCCGCAACAACGGCGAATACACCGTGAAACTGCTGCGCCGCCACTGGTACATCTACGATGCCAACGGCGTGGTGCGCGAAGTAGAGGGCGAAGGGGTAGTAGGCCAGCAGCCCGTGCTGGAGCCCGGCGAGTCGCACCAGTACGTATCGGGCTGTAACTTGAAGTCGGGCATGGGCAAAATGCGCGGCACCTATGAGATGGAGCGTGTTGTTGATGGCACTATCTTCACGGTCGAAATTCCTGAGTTTACGCTGGTGGTTCCCTACCGCCTCAACTAGATTCCCGCCTTTCCTGTCCAGAACGTCATCCTGTGGGTCCTGCACTGCGTGTAGAATCGGCAGGATGACGTTCTTTGTGGCTACCTAATTCTGTCCCCTTGCTTTTTCAGGCTCTCAGCTACGTTCGGTTTTTGCTTCGCTCAGGAAATGCCCATGGCCTACACTCCCCGTTTGTTTTTGGGCTGTATGCGCACGTCATCAACCACGATGGCCCGTTTGCGGCCTTTACCGGCATTGAGCAGCGGCGGCGGCAACTGCAGCGCAGCACCCAAACCATTCAGGTGCGCGACTTTGGGGCCGGCTCCCACACCGGCGCAGGCCGGCAGCGCCGCATCCAGGATATAGCCCGCACGGCGGCCAAGCCGCCAAAGCTGGCGCAGCTGCTGTTCCGGCTTGTCAATCATTTCCGCCCGCGCACCATACTGGAGCTGGGCACCTCGCTGGGCCTTACCACCTCCTATCTGGCCGCCGCCGACTCACGCACCCGCGTGCTCACCTTTGAGGGCTGCCCGGCCACGGCGGCCGTAGCCCGCGAAACGTTTGCGCAGCTGGATCTGCACAATGTGGAGCTGGTTGAGGGCAACCTCGATACTACCCTCGCCCCTACCCTGGCTGCTCTCAGCGCGCCACTCGACTTTGCCTTCTTCGACGGCAACCACCGCTATGAGCCCACGCTGCGCTATTTCGAGCTCTGCCTCGCCCACCGCACCGAACGCAGCGTGTTTGTGCTCGACGACATTCACTGGTCGCAGGATATGGAGCGCGCCTGGAACGTTATCCGGCAGCACCCGGAAGTGCGCCTGACGGTGGACTTGTTTTTTGTGGGCCTCGTCTTTTTCCGCCGCAACCAGCCGAAGCAGCACTTCCGCCTGCGTTTCAACAACGTCGTTGACAGGATGCTGGAGCGCACCCGCCGCTTATCGGCGTAGTGCCGCCGGTAGTAGTAGGTAGGGAAGCCCGTTCGGCCCTGTCGAAGTGCTTAGCGCACCGCTTCCCGCACCCGCGTAAGTTTCACGAGAAGGTCCTCCAGCTTGTCGAGGGAGAGCATATTGGCGCCGTCCGACTTGGCTGTGGCGGGCGTCGGGTGCGTTTCGATGAACAGGCCATCGGCGCCCACAGCAATGGCTGCTTTGGCAATGGTTTCGATGAGGGCCGGCTGACCACCCGTAACGCCGCTGCTCTGGTTGGGGCGCTGCAGCGAGTGAGTCACGTCCATTACCACAGGCACGCCGAAGTCGCGCATGGCGGGCAGGTTGCGGAAGTCGACCACCAGATCAGAATAGCCGAAGGAGTTGCCGCGGTCCGTCAGAATCACGTTGTTGTTGCCGGACTGGCGCACTTTATCCACGGCAAACTGCATGGCTTCGCCGTTGAGGAACTGGCCTTTCTTCACGTTCACCACCTTACCGGTTTGGGCCGCTGCAATCAGCAAATCAGTCTGGCGGCATAGGAAAGCCGGAATCTGCAGCACATCCACGTATTCCGCTGCCAGGGCCGCCTCACCCGATTCGTGAATGTCGGTTACGGTGGGCACCCCTATTTCGCGGCCTACTTTCTGCAGGATGCGCAGCGCCTTCTCGTCGCCGATGCCGGTGAACGAATCGAGGCGGCTGCGGTTGGCTTTGCGGTAAGAGCCCTTGAAGATGTAGGGAATCTGGAGCTTATCGGTCATGTGGCGCACCTTTTCGGCGATGCGCAGCGCCATGTCTTCGCCCTCAATCACGCAGGGCCCCGCCATCAGGAAAAACTGGCCGGAGTTGGTGTTGCGGAAGTGAGGCAGGGTGTTGGCGAGGAGTTCGAGCATGGAAGTAGTGCTGAAAGGAGTAGCGGACGCCGGAAAAGCACGCCCTAACGAATGCTGCAAAGGTAACGGATACCGCCGCTTAGCCTGGTTGCGCTGCCAGCGGCAGAGAATCAGGCTTTCCGCTTCAGGCAGATAAACAACTCTCGGTCCTGACGAGGCCGGAGCGAGTTATAAGCCGTATCAAAATGCTTGAAATCAAAATACGGCTCGAAATAGGCGCGGTATTCCTCGCGCGTTCCACCAAATGGCGGCTCCGTCACGGGCCCGAAATCCGTTTCAAATAGGAGCCCCATTAAGGTTCCGCCGGGCCGCAACAGAGTAGCACACTGCCGGGCGTAAGCAGCACGAAGCTGGGGGTCGAGGGCGCAGAAAAATGTCTGTTCCACCAGCAGGTCGTAAGGTGGCAGGGCGGGCAGCGTAAAGAAATCCTGGTGGAGCAGGTGGGCTGCCGGAAACCCGGGCACCCGCTGCTGCAGCGCAGCCAGCGCCTCAGGAGCCAAATCGGCCACGTATACCTGAGAAAAACCCAATTCGTGCAGGTACTCAGCTTCGTAGGCCCGCCCGGCTCCGGGAATCAGAATGCGCCGCAGATCGGCTGGCCCCAGCTGATCGAAATAATCGCGCAGAGGAGGCGTTATACTGCCAGTATCCCAACCGGTCCGGCCAGTGCTGTAGCGGCTGCGCCAGTAGTTTTCGTCAAACAAAACATCGGGTTTCATACGCTTCTCGTACATTTCTTTCAGTTAGCTGGCAGCCGCCAAAACCAGTTTTGTTTTAAATTTTCGTTTGTTTGTGCGCAAAGGTAACGCACGCACCGGCCCGCCGGTCTTCATTTAACCCCGCTCGTAATGGAACAAAATCCTAGCCCAGAACCCCGGAACAACAGCCGTATCCTTCTCATTGTCGCACTTTTTCTGGTGCTGCTCGGTATCAATGGCGTACTGTACTGGATGAACCGGCAGAAGAACGCGGAAAATCAACAGCTCACGACGCAGGTACAGGAAAAGGACGACCAGCTGAAAACCCAAATCACCGAATTCGAAAAATTGAAAGCCGATTTTGAGCGGCAGAGCCAGGAAGTGCAGGCTATGGGCCTGTCCAATGACTCGCTGGAGGCCAAAATTGCTTCTATCAATGCCGATTTGCTGAAACTCCGCTCGTTTAAGGCGGGTAGCTTCTCTATTAAAGAGCAGCAGCGGTTCAAGCAGCGGGCACAGAACTTCGAAGCCCAATTGCGCAAGAAAGACGATGAAATTGCGCAGCTCAAAGCCGATAATGAGGCCCTGTACACCGAAACGACTACGCTGAAAGAGCGTCAGAATAAGTTATCGGACACCATCACAACCATTGCCCGCACCAACCAGGAACTGAGCGAAAAAGTGGCGGTAGCTTCGCGCCTGCAGGCCGAAAATATCCGGGTGGGCGTAGTGAATTCGCGTAACAAGGAGAAGGACGACGACGACAACGAGTTTAAGGCCAAGCGGGTTGAAAAGATAAAAATCACCTTCAACCTGGCCCGTAACGATGTGTCGCCGAAGGAAACCAAGCAGATTATGCTGCGCCTGATTGAGCCCGATGGGTCCGCGCTGTACAACCTGAGCACCGGCGGCGGCACGTTCATGATTGACGGCTCGGAGGCCTTCTACACCGCCAAGCAGGACATCGTGTATGACAACAGCCGCCAGCCGGTGCAGTTTCTCTACGCCAAAGGGGCCCCCTATAAAACCGGCCTGCACACCGTGGAGCTCTACGAAGGTGGCGTGATGATCGGCAAAACGACGTTTACGCTGAAATAAAAAGCTTTCTGCACCGTAGCAGTGCTGCTGCAGCTACTGCCAAACAACAAGGCCCGGCTCTATAGCCGGGCCTTGTTGTTTTTATAAGAATTACGGGCCGGAAGCCCGCCTCACTAGGCGCCCAGCGAGGCTTCAAACTCATCGAGCTTCCGGATGGTGTTTTTGATGTCTTCCGTGAACAGCACTATCACGGAACCGGGCTTGGCCGTAGTCAGTACATGGTCGATGGCCTCCATCTCGTTTTCGATGTACGTGATGGGAAGATCCGGCACATCAAGCCGCAGGCCTTTCTCCATGATTTCCTTGAGCTGCTCCTTGGTTTTGCCGCGCAGGTCGCGGTCCTGGCGCAGCACTACCTCATCAAAAATCTGGCCGGCAATGCGGGCGAAGCTCAGCGTATCCTCGTCCCGACGGTCGCCGAGGCCTGACACGACGCCAATCTTGTGCGTCGCCTCGGTAGCATTCAGGAACTCAGCAAATTTGCTGATTCCGTGCGTGTTGTGCGCATAATCTACGATTACCTCAAACTGTGGAAACTTGTAGAGGTTCATGCGGCCGGGCGTTTTGGCGGCCGAAGGCACAAACGTGCGCAGCGCCTGCTTGATATCGTCCTTATCGAAGCCGTAGCAGTAGCAGGCCAGCGCGGCCGCCAGGGAGTTTTCGATGTTGAAGGTGGCACGCCCGCCAAACGTAATCGGGAATTCGGCGGCCCGGTCTACGCGCAGCTTGTAGCTGTTTTTGTAGATGGAAATGTAGCCTTCCTCATACACAGCCGCCAGCCCGCCATTTTCGGCGTGTTCCCGGATTCTAGGACTGTGCTCGTTCATGCTGAACAGCGCCACGCGGCAGTCCAGCTTCTCGCGCATGGCGTATACCAGGTCATCATCGGCGTTGAGCACCGCCCAGCCATTCTTGCGCACCGTGCGGGGCAGTACGCCTTTCACAGCGGCCATTTCCTCTACGGTATAGATGTCGCGCATGCCAAGGTGGTCGGCGGCTACATTCGTTACGATAGCCACGTCGCAGGTGTGGAAGCCCAGCCCTGAGCGAAGCATGCCGCCTCGGGCCGTTTCCAGCACCGCAAAGTTCACCGTGGGGTCCTTCAGCACAAACTCGGCGCTTTGCCCGCCGGTACAGTCGCCGCTTTGCAGCTGTACGCCCTGAATATAGATGCCGTTGGTTGTCGTGAAGCCCACTTTGTAGCCCTTGGAAGCCACAATATGCGCCAGGAGCTGCGAGGTAGTGGTTTTGCCGTTGGTGCCCGTCACGGCAAAAATGGGGATACGGGCCGTGGCGCCGGGCGGAAACAGCATATCGACCACCGGGGCCGCCACGTTGCGGGGCAGACCTTCCGTGGGGGAAATGTGCATCCGGAAACCGGGCGCTGCATTCACCTCGATAACGGCGCCCCGCGTTTCGTTCAGCGGAATAGCAATGTCCGAAGTCAGCAGATCAATACCGCAGATATCGAGGCCTACAATACCGGCCACCCGCTCTGCCAGCAGCACATTGTAGGGATGCACCAGGTCCGTGACGTCGGTGGCGGTGCCGCCGGTGCTGATGTTGGCCGTGCTTTTCAGATACAGCTCCTGACCGGCTGGCAGCACACTTTCCAGCGTCAGGCCTTGGTTCTTGAGCAAATCCTGGGTGTGCTGGTCGGCCTTGATGCTGGTGAGCACCTTCTCGTGGCCGAAGCCGCGGCGCGGATCCTCGTTTACCTTGTCGATCAGCTGCTGAATGGTGCTGCTGCCGTTGCCGATAACGGCAGCCGGCGTACGCTTGGCGGCGGCAATGAGTTTGCCGTTCACTACCAGTATCCGGTAGTCGTGTCCCTCGATGAACTGCTCCACAATTACGGCGCGGGAGTATTTCTGGGCCGCTTTCAGCCCTTCCACCGCATCGTCCCAGTTCATGATGCGAATAGTAGCGCCCTTGCCGTGGTTGCCGTCGAGCGGCTTGGTCACGATGGGAAAGCCCAGCTCTTCCACGGCGTCCCGCAGGCCGTCCTCCGAATACACCGTCGTGCCATTGGGCACCGGCACCCCAGCATCCTTGAGCATGGCTTTGGTGCGGTTCTTATTGCCGGCTACTTCTACCCCGGCGTGCGAAGTGTAGCTGGTAGTGGTGGCCCAGATGCGCTTCTGGTTGACGCCGTAGCCCAGCTGTATGATGTTACTGTTCTTGAGCTGGATATAGGGAATATTACGCGAGGCAGCCTCCGAAACAATGCTCCAGGTGCTTGGTCCGAAAAACTCGTCTTCCCGGATTTCGTGCAGCTCGTCTACAATCGGCTTCACATTCACGGACCGTCCATGGCACAGGTCGTCTACGAGCTGCACGGCGGCTTCTGCGGCCATGCGGCCGGCGCGCTCTTCCTGGTAGCTGAACACTACAAACTCCACGCCTTCCTGGTGGGCAGGATACGATTTGCCCCAGTACACGGGCATGCCGGCCATGCGCTGCAGTGCCAGCGCTACGTGCTGAATAACATGACCCAGCGGCTCTCCATCGGCTAGCTGCTCCTGGGTGAGGGGCGGGTTCTTCAGCACCGACTTTTCAGATTCGGCAGGTGCCGGGCGCCCTAGTTCCGGCAGTAGCTGCGGCAGTTGTTCGGCTAGTGTTGACACCCCATTTGACCACGTTTCGGCCATATCCTGCATATCCACTTTCAGTACAATCAGCTTGTAGTGTTTAACGGACCAGTAGCTGGGCCCGCGCATTGTGCGGAGGTCAATAATCTTCATATGGAGGAGGAAGTGGAAACTAAGTCGAGCGGATTGTACGCCGGAGTTAAATGTAGGGATTTGAGCCTGTAAAGCCAGCATGCCGCCTGTTTTGCGTTTTGGCGGCCCAGCTCTGCCCTTTGCTCACAAGCTCAAGCATTTATATTTTGAAGAAGATGATAGCTCTCCAGATAAAAAATGTGGCGAACGGCTTACTCAAGCAGTTTTCCGGCTTCTATTCGGTTTGGGTGGCCATAGCGGCAGCACCCCAGCAGCAGAAGAACCCTGCATACTGTGCGCGTCATGCCCTGACCAGCACCAGCGACCCTGCTATGATGAGCCCGGCTCCCAGCGCGGTCTGCCACGTGAGCTTCTCGCCTAGAAATACGACGGACAGTATAATGGCCAGCGCCACACTCAGCTTATCAACCGGGGCCACCTGCGAAACCTGCCCGAGCTGCAGCGCCCGGAAATAGAAAACCCACGACAGCCCCGTAGCCAGCCCCGACAGAACTAGAAAAAGCAGGTTATTGTGCGTGAGCGTATGGATTTCTGCTAGGCCGCCCCGGAAATACACGATGCTCCAGGCTAGCAGCAGAATCACAACGGCGCGGACAGCCGTGGCCAGGTTAGAGTCGACACCCTTGATGCCGACCTTAGCTAATACGGCCGTCAGGGCGGCGAAGAAGGCGGAGAGCAATGCGTACAGCCACCACATAGCGTCGCGGAAAGACAAAAGGCCAGAACTTCTAGTATTACCGGGCTAACGCAGCTGCCAGACCATGCCCATGGCCATACCGCCGCCGGGACCCGGCACCCAGGTAGGGTTGAAGCTCATGCCTTCCGGCAGCCGTGGCTTGCGGCCCCAGCGGTTGCGGTGCGTGAGGTAGCCCACGTGCGCCGACAGAATGCCCATTCCGGCCCCAGCTACCACGTCGCTCTGCCAGTGCTTGTTGTTGATCATGCGCAGGGCCGCCACGCTGGTCGCAATAGTGTATGCTCCTACCCCGTACCACTGGCTTTTGTCGCGGAACTCGTTGTGCACGATGCTGGCCGCCAGGAATGCCTGAGCTGTATGGCCCGATGGAAACGACAGGTTATCGGAGCCATCGGGGCGAGTTTCGCGCGTGAGGTTCTTCACCGCAAACACAGTGGTAAGCATGAATATCTCGCTTTTCAGCACCACCAGACCTACGTTGATTCGGTCGTTGCGCGTTTCTACTCCGGCCAGCGCCACCGCCCCCAACTCCAGATACGGCGCAATAATCAGGATGTCGTCCAGCCGGGTCCGGTAGGTCGGGAACAGCTTGTGTATGTCGCGGTTGGCCTGCTGGTTGGTATAGAATCCGCCCCCGTTGAAAGTATATGCCCCGTAGCCAATAAGCACTGCCGGCACTATGGTAGCTTTCACCACTTTGCTCTTATACCACGGCTGTTTCACGGGCGCCGAAACACCCGCTGGATTCTCAAACTTCCGGAGAGTGTCGGTCGGCGTGGGGGTGTCCTGTGCCTGGCAATGCGTTAGTGGAGTAACCGCCATAGTCAGCGCCACCAGGTACCCGTACAGTATTGATTTCATGCGTTTCTGATTCGGTAGTATGACAGTATCGGGTACACGCGTTTTGCCCGGTTTTGGCGGGCGGAACGAGGTATACGCAGAAACTAGGCAACCGCATATCCCCAGCTAAGGACTTCTGGTCGCTCTTGGCCAGCCACTACAAAAAAATCCCCGGTTAGTGCCGGGGATTTTTATCAGAGCTTGTGCAACGCGGAAACCTCGCGGAGTCCACTGGAAGTAACCGGAGTATCCTTGTTTATGGTGATAGTGTGCTTTACGGCACCGTCCACCACAATATCGGCCTTCACGGTAGTAGCTGGCACGATTGCCGATGAGCCACTGACCGGCGAAAGACTAATATATGCCTCAATCGACTCATTAGTGCTGGTAGCCAGTTCGGCCGTATGTGTTTCGGCCATCGTCCCATTGGATGGGGTTTCGGCCACCAAGAAAGTGGTGGTAGCCCCTTTGCCCTCATCTTCCTCCACATAGAAGTTGACCAGGAAATTGCTGGGCACAGCGGAAGCCTGAAATTTCACTTCCACAACGTGCTCTTTGGGTTTGGCGTCTTTATCCTTGTCCCCGCAGCCAGTCAGCAACAGGCTGCTGAAGGAAGTGAGATAAACGAACTGGCAGAAGCGTAGCTTTTTTAACATGAAAAGAATAAGGAGAAAAGGTTGAATGGCGAAGGTAGTACCCTGCTACGTCTTGCCTGCTACCCAAGCCACGACCGGTTCGGCATTTTTTTTCGATCCTCATAACCCTCCTTTGTACCGGCTCGCGAAAATGGCCCTAAAGCAAACGCCCCGCTGCAAGTCTTCACTTGCAGCGGGGCGTTTCATTCGAAGAGGTGACGAGCGGATTCGAACCGCTGTAGGAGGTTTTGCAGACCTCTACCTAGCCACTCGGTCACGTCACCAGTGGTTTTGAGGATGCAAACATACAGCTTAATCTGACTTCTGCCAATGCCACAGGCCTGCTTTTCACGCCACAGCTGGTAAGTAGCTGGCCTAGTGCGAAAAAATTTCCGGACCTGTGCCCCTGGCTCACTTGGCGCGGCCGGCCACAGAAGCACAAAAAAGGCCCCGACTTGCGCCGGGGCCTTCCTGTACTCTAACGAATGCTAAAGCTTAGGCTTTCTCTTCGTCTTTTTTGTCGGCTTCGTCGCTCGACAGGGCGTTTTTCACGCTGTCAACCACGTCGCCGGCAACTTCTTTGGCTTTCTCCACGATGCCGGAGTGCGAAGCAGCTTCTACAGCGTCGCCAGCAACCTCCTTGACCTTGTCGATGGCAGCCGAAGCAGCGCTGGTTACAGCAGCTACGATGCCACCTTCGGCCGGAGCTTCTTCCGTGGCCGAGGCCTCAGCAGCCGGAGCGGCCTTCGACGACAGCTTCTGCTCGCCAGCCTGGCGCTCATTGCCCATCATCTTGTCGCGCAGCGCCGACAGAGCGTCCAGGTCACCGAGGGTCGACTTCTCAGCCGTTGCGGGCTTCTTCAGGTCGCTCAGTTTGCCTTCGCCTTGTGCAGCAGCGGCACCACCGGCCGGCTTCTTCTTCGTGAACTTCGAAGCGCGGCTATCTTCTTCTGCCTGCTGGTTGTACACGGCGCTGTGCGACAGCACGATGCGACGGTCATCCTTGGAGAATTCGATAACGCGGAAGTCCAGCGATTCGCCGTTCTCAGCCTGCGAGCCATCTTCTTTGGCCAGCGACTTAGGATACGCGAAGCCTTCGATGCCGTACGGCAGTTCGAGCACCGCGCCACGGTCGGTTTTCTCCGTGATGGAAGCCTTATGCACCGAGCCGGGAGTGAATACCGTCTGGAACGTATCCCATGGGTTTTCTTCCAGCTGCTTGTGGCCCAGGGCCAGACGGCGGTTAGCTACATCCAGTTCGAGAACTACCACGTCCAGACGGTCGCCAACTTTCACGACTTCCGAAGGATGCTTCACTTTCTTGGTCCACGACAGGTCCGACACGTGCACGAGGCCGTCAACACCCTCTTCCAGTTCTACGAACAGGCCAAAGTTGGTCAGGTTGCGCACCAAACCGTTGTGCTGGGTACCTACAGCGTACTTCGTGCCGAAGTCGCCGCGGGTCCATGGATCTTCGCTCAGCTGCTTGATGCCGAGGCTCATCTTGCGGTCTTCGCGGTCGAGAGTCAGGATCTGAGCCTCCACTACGTCGCCCTGCTTGATGAAGTCCTGCGGGTTGCGCAGGTGCTGGCTCCAGCTCATTTCTGAAACGTGGATCAGGCCTTCTACGCCGGGGATGATTTCCATGAACGCGCCGTAGTCGGCAACATTCACGATACGGCCTTTCACTTTCGAGCCTACGCCCATGTCGGCGCCCAGCGAATCCCATGGGTGAGGAGTCAGCTGCTTCAGGCCGAGGCTGATACGCTTCTTGGCTTCGTCGAAGTCCAGAACTACGATGTTCAGCTTCTGGTCGAGCTGCAGTACTTCGCTCGGGTGAGCGATGCGGCCCCACGAAATGTCCGTGATGTGCAGCAAACCGTCTACACCACCGAGGTCGATGAACACGCCGAAGTTGGTCATGTTCTTGATAACGCCCTCCAGGATCTGGCCTTTCTCCAGGTTGTTGAGGATGGCTTCGCGCTGCTTCTCGAGGTCTTTCTCGATCAGGACTTTGTGCGAAACTACTACGTTGTCGAAAGCGGCGTTGATTTTCACCACTTTCACTTCCATGCGACGACCAACATAGATGTCGAAGTCACGGATAGGCTTCACGTCGATCTGCGAGCCGGGCAGGAAGGCTTCTACGCCGTCCAGGTCCATGATCAGACCGCCTTTGGTGCGGCGCTTTACTACACCTTCCAGAACGGTATCGTTCTCCAGAGCATCGTAAATAGCTTTCCAGGCCTGCTTGATTTTTGCCTTCTTACGGCTCAGGATGAGCTGGCCGTTGGCATCTTCCTGGTCCTCGATGAACACCTCTACCTCGTCACCAACTTTGAGGTCGGTCAGGTCGCGGAATTCGGAGAGGGGCACCAGACCATCGGATTTGAAGCCGATATTCAGGATTACATCACGGTCGGTGATACCAACCACGGTGCCTTTGATTACTTCTTCCTCCTGGACAGTGGTCAGCGTTTCGCTGTACATCTGCTCCATTTCGGCGCGCTGCTCAGCGGTATAGTTACCACCGAAGCTGTTGGCTCCGACATTGTCCCAGTCGAAGTTGTCTACTACTTCTGCCATGTTGTATTGCAGTGGCCCTCATGTACACGTCCGGCGCAGGGCCCGCCTCCGGAACGCGTTTTTGTTTGATACACAGCCCCGAAGCGCCGGCCTCGCCACCCTGGCGGGGGCGCAAAGATACGGAGTTTGAAGGAGGAATGCGAGGGTATTAACCAGCTACTTATCTACCTTCACAAATACTATGAAAATCACGGTATGGATAGCCTTTCTGCTTCTTGTCAACTCGTGCAGGCATGCCGAGGTCAAAGAGGCTTCCAAGCTCGACTTTTATCAGCAGCAAGAATTGCAGGCCTTATTGGATATATCTGATGCAGTTTTTGGTAAGCCTACATTTGAGATTCGCCTGCCGTTTAAGTCGCTGATGATCTATCGCAAAATAGGTAAAACTAAACATGAATGGCTGGCAGATTCGGCTGCTTACGCTAATGACACATATACTGCTAGCATAGTATACATTGCTGATTCATTACTGCCATTTTTCCCGTCATCCCGATTTGAGAACCACAAGTGCTATAGTGGAATAAAAAATGCTATTTCGATTGCGTCGGATAGCAGGCAATATGATGGGGACTTACAGTTACAGAGCTCTATAGTTCACCCGGCTTTAGTTGAAAAATTAAGGCTTAGGAAACGCAGCTTCATTCATAAAGACGGGAATGCAATTCGAGCAACCATCAAAAAGAACGGGCATGTTCTAATGGTATCCAGAGTGATATTTAATAGAACATTCTCTTCCGGTTACATCTATACAGCTGTTCATTGCCCAGGAGAATGCGGCGGTGGAATGGTTTATAGGATAGAAAAACAGAATGGTAAATGGCAGGTCATTTCCAGTGACGCCACTTGGATCAGTTAAAAAAAGAAGCCTCACAGAAATGTGAGGCTTCTTTTTTTAAGGAAGAATACTGACTCTACGCCCGTCCTAACTCGCGCAAATGCGCAACGTGGGAGGCTACGGCGTAGCGCATCTTGGGGTACTCATTGTACTCAACGCCGAACTCCTGGCAGGCCTGACGGATGATCTTGTTCAGGGCCGGATAGTGCACGTGTGAAATGGTGGGGAACAGATGGTGCTCGACCTGGAAGTTGAGGCCGCCTACCAGCCAGCTAATGACTTTGCTGTCAGTGGCGAAGTTGGCCGTCGTCTTGATCTGGTGGATGGCCCACTCGTCTTCCAACTTGTTGGTGATTTCATCGGGCATCGGGAAGGCGGTGTGCTCAACGGTGTGCGCCAGCTGGAACACGATGCTCATCGTGAGGCCTACTACCGTCGTGAACACCATAAAGCCAATCAGCCAAGCCACGAAGCCGGTAGTATAGATGGGCAGCGCCACAAACAGGAACAGGTGCAGCACCTTGAAGCCCCAGAATACGCCCTGGTCGGTAGCCGTCATTTTCTTGATGGGCATCTCGCCTACTTTGCCTTTGAAATACTTCTGGTAATCCATGAAGAACACCCAGGCAATGAACAGCAGGGCATAGAAGAACCAGAAGTACAGGTGCTGGAACCGGTGGAAACGGTGGCGCGGCTGCGTGGAGCTCAGGCGCAGCCAGGGCTGCGCATCCAGGTCGTCGTCGATGCCGTCCACGTTGGTGTACATGTGGTGAATCAGGTTGTGCTTCACGTTCCACATGAAGCTGCTGCCGCCCAGCACGTTCAGCGTGAACGAAGCGAACTGATTGACCCAGCGCTTTTTGCTGAAAGAGCCGTGGGCGCCGTCGTGCATGACGTTAAAGCCGATAGCCGAACCACACAAGCCAAGCAGCGCGCATTCGGCCAGCGCCAGCCACGTGGGCGGCGTCAGGAACACGAGGTGCAGATACACCGCCACGAAGGCCACCGTCAGGATAATGGCTTTGGCAAACAGGCGCGAGTCGCCGGTGGTTTCTTTACCGACTTCCTGAAAGTAAGCATTGGTCCGGCGCTTCAGCTCTTGGTGGAAAGAGCGGGAGGCCGCGAATTTGGGTGCGTGCATGAAAAACAGTAAATGGAAACTTCGGGTAAATATACCGCTTTCTAAAGCCAGCTCGCCCGCAATTAGTGCCATACGCCTTGATTATGTACAACCGTAGCGCATACACGCCGGTACATTCGCGCACTATAGCAGCCTAAGGGCGTGTCACCTCGCCTCCAACCGGCACCGGCAGCCCTGGCTTCAACAGAGGCCGCAATTCTGACAGCGGCACAAACAAACGGATTTCGCCCTGCGCATAGGAGGCTATTTCGTAGGGAGTGTAGACGAACGTGGCGCCGCCGCTGGTCAGGAACACATTGCGGGTGACGGGCAGTTGCTTCACGAACAGCGTTTTGTCCAGTGGGGCATTGGGGGCCAGCCGGAAAGCGCGGCGGGCTGCATTGTCGAGCAACGCCATGAGCTGTGCCCTGGTGCCGGCCCGGAAGATGTCGTCGTAGCGGAGGCGGCGGCCCGTGCGGGTATCGAAGGTGGCAACCGTAGTGCCGTACAGGCCGTGTGCCCCGCCGGTGTAGCTGTAGTTGTAGTAGCCGAGGCTGAGAAGCGGCGCCTGGTTCCAGAGCACGTGCATGAGTTGCTGCTCATCGTAGCGCAGGCCAATCCCAAACTCCGGCGAAGTCGTGTCGCCGGGTGCGGGTTTGCTGGCGTCGGCATCTTGGCGATAATCGGCGGTGTAGCGCTGCTTCTGCTGGCGCCATAGCGCGCCCAGTTGCGGTACTGCCTTGGTGTCTACGGTATCGTCGCGGAGGCCACGCAACAGGTTGTCGCGCAACGTAGCCTGAGCCGTGGCCGAAGCGCCACCGGTAGGCAGCACGGCCAGCATGCGCTGGTGAGCATAGGGCGTGCCGACTAGCTTGGGGAAGGCCGCTACCGAATCCAGGAAATAGTGCGAAACCAGCCGGACGCTGCCTGTGGGCTGCACCTGGCGCAGCCGAACAGGCCGGACGCCTACCGTTCCCAGCAGCTCGGTACCCTGACGCTTGAGCCGCCAGGCAATGCTACGGGAGTAGTCGGCGCCGGCGTGCTCGGGCGTGCTGTCGGTCAGCCGGATACTGTCGGAAGAGGCACTGGTTTCGCCGTAGAGCTCGAACGTCTGGCCATCGGAGCCGGCGTAGCTGGCAGCCAGCCCTGTCGATTCTGAGTCTCCGCTGCTGGTCCGGGGCCACGCCTGCAGCTGCAGCGTGATGCTGTCGGGGCTGCCGGGCAACACTCCCCGATACTGCCGGTACCACGCGCCCGGCGAGTCACGGGCAGCAGTGGTTTCAGGCGCGTGGCCCGGCTTTTCCGCTGTGCTGGTGGCAGCACCGGACTGGGAATCGGAGTTGGACTGGCAGGCGACCAGCCAGCCGCTCAGCAACAGCACTGCAACTCGGGCCGAAGCCCGGGGGGAGACAGAAATAAAACTCATCCGCTCAAAGAAAAGGTATTTGGACGTTGCGTACAAAATATTGTGCATTGCTTATCGGCTGGCAACATGTGGCGTATGTACAGACATCTAAACAGAACCCTAGGCAAACTTCACTTACTCATGAGCTACATCAAAGCCGGCCAAGACGCCAATGGCCAGGAAATAAAACTGCATTACACCGACCAGGGACAAGGCGCACCAGTGGTCCTGATTCATGGCTGGCCCCAGAGCCACGAAGCCTGGACCTATCAGCTCGGTGAGCTACCGAAGCATGGCCTGCGCGTGGTAGCCTACACGCGGCGCGGCTTCGGCAACTCGTCCAAGCCATTCGAGGGCTACGACTACGACACGCTGGCCGACGATCTGAAAGCGGTTCTCGACACGCTGGATCTGCAAAACGTGACGCTGGTAGGCTTCTCGATGGGCGGCGGCGAAGTAGCCCGCTACATGAGCCGCCACGGCGGAGCCCGCGTGGCCAAAGTGGTATTTGTATCGGCCGTGACGCCTTATCTACTCAAAACCGACAACAACCCCGACGGTGTAGATGAGTCGGTTTTCGATGACATCCAGAAAAACATAGCCAAAGACCGGTTCGATTTCCTGCAAACCTTCGGCAAGCAGTTTTATGGCGAAGGCCCCCTGAGCAACCCCGTCAGCAAGGGCGTCCTGGATTGGTCGTTTGGTATGGCTTCTCTCGGCTCGCACCAAGCAACAGTAGCCTGCGGCCATGCGTTTGCCGAAACTGACTTCCGCCGCGACCTAGAAGGTATCAGCGTGCCCGCCCTCGTTATTCATGGGGAAGACGACAAAACCGTGCCCATCAAGAACAGTGGCGACCGAATGAACCAGCATCTGAAGCACGCTACTTACATCACCTACGATGGGGCGCCCCACGGTCTGTTCATCACGGAGAAAGACAAGCTGAACCGTGACCTGATTGACTTTGCGACCAGCGGCACCGTCAGAAACGGCGAGAACAGCTAAACGAAGAGCCACTTGCAAGCGGTGACACCAGCAAAGCCGGCTTCCAACCGCTAGACCCAAGGCCCAAAGCCCAAAAACAACCCCGTCTGCTGGCAGACGGGGTTGTTTTTGGGCTTTGGGCTGAAAGAGCAAAGTAGAAGTGCTATGGCTGCGTAAACTGCAGGCTCAACTCCTTCCGCCCCAAATCCGTCACACCAATTACGTAGGTGCAGCTGCCCTTTTTTATCGGCGTTTCGCCTACATAGTCAATGGGCTGCAGCACCAGCTCCTCTCCGTTGATTACCACTTTTATATAGGCATAATCGTACGCCAGCTTGTAGCCACCCAGATACGGGGTGCTTTGGCCACTTGCCAACGCGCCGTAGTTGTTTTCGCCGCCCGAGGTATTGACGTACACACTTTCAAACTGATACGGGCTGACGTTTTTCACTCGAATGGTTACGCCTTGCGGCTCCGAATCGGAGTTCTTCTTGCAGGAGAAGCAGCAAAGGCAGCTGATGCAGACGAGGAGAAAAAACAGGGTGTTTTTCATGGCTTTGGTACAGGATATAGCAGCAGGAGCCAAACCCGGCCATGACGGTTGCATTCCGGCCGCTTCGCACGGGCCGGAAATACTGCTGAAAAACCACAAAAAAGCCGGTAAGCAGTTGCTCCCGGCGTCAGTGGTTAAGATAGGCGTGCCAGTTCTGGTCGATGGTGCCGGCACTAAGCTTCAGAAAGCCCGATAAGGTAGGCTTTTTAGGGTGTTGCCTTATCGTGAGGCCGGCTTCCTGCGGCGTCCGGTGCCCTTTGGCGTGGTTGCAGCGGGCACAGGCCGTCAGCAGGTTGCCCCAGCTACTGTCGCCGCCGCGGGAGCGGGGCAGTACGTGGTCTAGGGTCAGGTTTTTGGTGGACCCGCAGTACTGGCACTCAAAATGGTCCCGCTTCATGATGTTGTGGCGGCTCAGGGCAATGCCTTTGTAGGGCACACGCACGTAGCGCTGCAGCCGGATGATGCTGGGCTTAGGATACGTGGTGCTGACGGTGCGCAAAACACCGTTTTCCGAGCGGGCTATCATCTCGGCTTTATCGAGAAACAGCAGCACGAAAGCTTTCTGCACGCTGCACAGCGTTATGGCGGTATAATCGCCGTTGAGGACTAAGACTTTTTGATCCATACGCGCTTGGGAAGGAATCATCGGGTTCAGCGAAAGCTAGATGATTCTAAGCGCATTAACAACAGCTCAGGAGTTTAGTTTCTGGCGGTTAGCTGTTGGATCCGGCCCATGCTGGCGGCCGGCTTAGTCCTCGGTCAGAATCCGCTTGATGAGGCGCAGCTTGTGGGTGTACTTCTGCCGGTCGCGGTTGAAAATACCGTTGTGGTCGAGCGGATCAATCCGGACTTCGCCGCTGGCGTGCAGAATCTGCTGGTCTTCGAGCAGCAGCCCTACGTGCACGATGTTGCCGTCCGCATTGTCGAAGAAAGCCAGGTCGCCGGGCAGGGTCTGGGCCACGAAATGCACGGGCTGGCCCAAGTCAATCTGCTGGCGGGCATCGCGCGGCAGCTGCACCCCAATCAGGCCGTAGAGCTGCTGCATCAGCCCCGAGCAATCAATACCGAACAAACTTTTGCCGCCCCACAGGTAGGGCGCTTTCAGGTACGTGAGGGCCATTTTCTGCAACAGCCGCAGCCGCTGGTCTACGGGGCCGTGCGGGCCGTGGCCGTTCTGCGGGTTGGTGGCGGCGCCGTTGTAGAAAAGCTGCTGCTCGCCCAGGCGCAGCGTCATGCCATCAAAAAACGGTAGCCGGGAGCCCAACTGCACCGGAATGCGGGTGTTGGGGCAGCTCACTATCTGCACCACATCGAGGGTGCGCGGGTGGTCTTGCGCCTGCCACGCCGCCATGTACTCGCTGCTCACAGGCGTGTGCTGCTTCACATCCATCCAGCCCACGTACTGGTCGGCAGCGGTTTTTACCTGAATCCACTGGCCCTGCACAAGCAAAATGGAGTAGCACTCACCAAAAATGAGCTGCGTAATAATTTCAGCCTTATCAGTAGGCTCAGCGCGCACCGGCACAACACTCAGGGCGCAGATTCCGTGTTCCAAAGGAATACTTAATGATAGTGAGACGACAAAGGTGGCAATTCGGGGGCAGGAACGAAACTACCGCTTCTGGCAACAGCGGTAGCCGGCCGAGAATGGTGCCTAATAGTCGCGGGCACGGTCCATTTCGCGCTTCTGGTCTTTGGCTTTCAGATCGTCGCGCTTGTCGAATAGCTTTTTGCCTTTGCCCAGCGCAATTTCCACTTTGGCGAAACCCCGGTCACTAACGAACATGCGGATCGGGATGATGGTGAGGCCCTGCTCCTGGTTTTTGTTGGCCAATTGCTTTAGTTCCCGCTTGTTGAGCAGCAGCTTGCGGGCCCGCATGGGTTCGTGGTTGTTGTAGGTGCCTTCGGTGTATTTGGCAATGGTTACCTGATTGAGCCACAGGCTGCCGTCGGAATGGAAGGTGCAGAAGCCATCCTGCAGCTGCACGCTGCCTTCTCGGATGCTCTTGATTTCGGTGCCCTGCAGCATGATGCCCGCGTCATACTTGGCCAAAAACACATATTCGTGGCTGGCGCGGCGGTTCTGAATATTGATGCGCTTGGGCGCGTCGTCTTTTTTGGAAGCCATAAGAAAAGGAGCCGCCTGACCGGCGGCGTGAGCAGGATTCGCAAATGCGGCCGGCAAGGTTGCGAATTAATCTACGTAAGAATAGCGCCACGTGTCATCAGCCCTCCGTCTACACCAGTTTCAGGCGCGGGTCGGAGCTGACGAGTTGGGTGGCGAAGTCGCCGGCTTGGTACTGAAACTCGGCGGTTTTGGCCACCATGCCGGCATTGTCGGTGCAGTATTGGAAAGCCGGGATAAATACCTGCCAGCGCTGCGCGGCGGCTTCTTCCTGCAGGGCCTGGCGCAGCCCGGAGTTGGCCGCCACCCCGCCCGCCAGCGCAATCTGGCTGAGGCCGTTGTCAGCGGCGGCGCGACGCAGCTGGCGCAGCAGCGTCTGGATAATGGTGTGCTGGATGCTGGCGCAGAGGTCCGGCAGGTTTTCCTGGATGAAGTCGGGGTTCTGGGCGGTTTCCTTTTTCAGGAAGTAGAGCACCGCCGTTTTCAGGCCGCTGAAGCTGAAATCGTAGCCGGGCATGGCGCCCACCGGAAACGGGAAGCGGGTGGGGTTGCCCTGCCGGGCCAGCTTGTCGAGGTGCGGGCCGCCAGGGTACGGCAGGCCGAGCAGCTTGGCAGTTTTGTCGAAGGCCTCGCCGGCGGCATCGTCGATGGTCTGGCCGATGATTTCCATTTCCAACGCTGACTTCACCACCACCAGCTGCGTGTGGCCGCCACTGACCGTGAGGCACAGGAACGGAAATACGGGCCGGGGTGCCTCAATAAAATGCGCCAGAATGTGGGCCCGCATGTGGTTGACGGCAATCAGGGGCTTGCCCAGGGCCAGGGCCAGCGTTTTGGCAAACATGCCGCCCACCAGCAACGAGCCCAGCAGACCAGGCCCTTGTGTGAAGGCTATGGCATCAAGGTCGTGACGGGCCACGCCGGCTTTTTGCAGCGCGGCATTCACCACCGGAATCAGGTGCTGCTGGTGGGCGCGCGAGGCCAGCTCGGGCACCACACCGCCGTATTGCTCGTGCACCTGCTGCGTGGCCACCACGTTGGCCCGGATTTCGCCGTTCACGAGTACGGCGGCCGACGTGTCGTCGCAGGAGGATTCGATGGCTAGAATGGTAGGGTGATGCATGGTACTTAGTTGGAAAGCGGCAGCAGAAACAGCTGCAAAGTTCGTTTAAAACCAACAACCTGGGTAGGTTGGTTTGCGAAAGACGCTGTGTTGTAGTCAACCCGCAGGCCCATGGCTTCGTTCTTGCGGCAACCGCAGCCCGGTCGTTTGCATCTGTGCAGGCAACTGCCAACCCGTATCTTCGTTCCCATATCTTCTTTTTTCTGCTGCCGTGCCACGTTTCGTTTCCATTCTGCTGAAAGTGCTGCTGGCCCTGCTGCTGGTAGTGGCCCTGGCAGTGGTGGGCGCGTTGGTAGCTTTGCGCGTGCCTAGCGTGCAGACGCGCCTGGCGCAGGAAGCGGCCGAAATCCTGACCGATAAGCTGGGCCAGAAGGTAATAGTCGGCCGGGTAGATGTGCGGCCCTTTTCGCGGGTGTTGCTGGAAGGAATCCGGGTGCTGGACCGGCGCGGCGAGGAGCTGTTCAGCGTAGGCCGGGCCGATGCCGATATCAGCCTGTTCAGCATCTTCGACCCCAGCCACCTGCACGTAGGCAAGCTCACGCTGGAAGAGCCGCGCTTTGCGCTGGTGACCTATAAAGACCAGCCCGACTCTACCAACCTCTCCGAGTTTCTGAGTGCCATCCGCCGGCTGGTGGGCCCCTCGGATACCACGAAGGTCAGCAAGCCGTTCGACTTCAAAATCAACGCTATTGGCCTGCGCAACGGGCGTTTCATCCTCGACGACCGGCACAAGCCGCGCGAGCCGTACTACGGCCGCTCGATGGATTACGCCCACATGCGGATTGACAGCATCTACGCCGATTTTTCGCAGATCTGGCTGCGCGGCGACACCATTCACTCCCAAATTGACGGGCTGCGGGCCGTGGATACGCCCTCCAATACCCGCCTGCGCGAGCTGACGGCCAACATGACCTATGCGGGCAAGTTCTGGGAATTTGCGGGCCTGAACCTGCGCATCGGCAACAGCCAGCTGCGCAACTATCTGCGCTTCGAGTATCAGCACTTCCTCAATTTCGCTGACTTCAACGACTCGGTACGGGTAGTGGCGCGGCTGGATCCGTCGCGCATCTACTCCGACGATATTGCGCAGTTCGCGCCGCAGCCGTTTATGCGCGACCTGAAGGAGACGGTGCTGCTTTCGGGCGAGGCCAAAGGCTATGTGAAGAACTTCACGACCAAAAATCTCGACATTACCTACGGCAAAAACACGCGCGTCGTGGGCAACATCAACGTGGAAGGCTTGCCCAACCTGAAGGAAAGCTTCGTGGAAATGCGCCTGCAACCGTCCGTCATTGATGGGCTCGACATCCGAAAGTACATTCCGGCCTCGGGCTGGCCCTACGTGCAGCGGCTGGGCATCGTGAAGCTGAAAGGGCAGTTTCTGGGCTTCTACAACGACTTTGTGGCCAACGGCTCGTTCCAGACGGCGCTGGGCTCGGTGGTGTCCGACGTCAACCTGAAATTCAAAGACGACCCGCGCTTCTCGTCCTATGAAGGCGACGTACGCACAACCGGCTTCCAGCTGGGCAAGCTGCTGGGCCAGGAAAACGTGGTGCGCGACGTGACGTTCAGCGGCCGGGTAGAAGGCGTGGGCTTCACGCCGGAAGGCGCCCGCCTCACGGCCAACGCCACCATCCAGAGTATCTGGCTGAACGGCTACCGCTACCGCAACATCACGACCAACGGCCGATTCAGCCGGGAGTCATTTACGGGCAAAATTGCCGCTAACGACCCTAGCCTGCAGTTCGATGCGGATGGGACCATCGACCTGAACAAAAAGCGCCAGGCGTTTGACGTGCGGGCCCGCATCCGCCGCGCCGACCTGCGCGCGCTGGGCCTCACCAAGCAGAGCGTGGTAGTGGCCACCACCGCCGACGTGAAGTTTCAGGGCCTGACGTTGGACGCGCTGATTGGCCGCATCAAGCTGCGTAACTCGCGCGTAGGCTATGCCGGCCGCACCGTGCTGGTGGATACGCTGGACGTGGTGAGTGAGCGGACAGCGGCCCAGCGCCGGCTGGCCGTACGCTCGGAGGTACTCAACCTGACGGCCACCGGCAACTTCGATTTCACGGAGGTAATCCGGAGCACGCAGGTGCTGCTGACCGAGTACCAGCTCAACTTCGAGAGCAACGACGCGGCCATTGCCGACTACTACCGCCGCAAGCGTCAGCGGGCTATTCCGGAGTACGCCATCGACCTGGACCTGTATCTGAAAAAGCCTAATCCGATGCTGCAGCTCTTTATGCCGGGGCTGCGGATAGCGAATTACTCGCGCATCGATGGCTCGTTCCGCAATGGGCAAACGTCCATTCTGCAGCTCGGCGGCAGCTTCGATACGCTGGTAGTAGACAGTGTACGCACCTACCGCACGGCCTTCGAATTCAACACGTCCAAGCTGCCCTACCGGCCCGAAGTGCTGGCGCAGGCCAACATTACGTCGGAGCGGCAGGTGCTACCGGGGCTGGGCCGCACGGAGGGCTTCTATGTGGAAGGCGTGTGGGACCAGGAGCGCATCAACTTCTCGACGGCCCTGGCCCAGACCAATACCACTAATAAAGCCCAGATTAACGGCGCGCTTTCCTTCCTGCCCGACGCCGTGCAGGTGGTATTCCGGCAGTCGGGTGTGAACCTGCTGGGCAAGGACTGGACCATTGCGCAGGACAATTCCGTCATTATTTCGGGCAAAGGCAAGGAATTCGACATTCAGAACCTGAGCCTAAGCAATGGAGCGCAAAGTGTGAGTGCACAAGGATTTATCTCCCAAAATTCTGCCAAGCAACTAAAGCTGACGGTGAAAGACCTGGAGCTAGCGACCCTTACGTCGCTCACTACCCAGAACATGACGGGCCGCGTGAATGCCGAAGGCACCGTGAGTGGCGTGTACGGGCCGCTGGCTATCAACTCCACGCTCACCGTCGATTCGCTGCACTTTGATAATGTGTTGATTGGCAACGTGCAGGGCAAAAGCAGCTGGGACAACCGCGCCAGTCAGGCCCTGATAGACCTGGATGTGCTGCGCGACGGCAGCCGCGTGGTGCGGGTAGCAGGCACGCTGGCCCCCAACCGCAAGGACGACCAGCTCAACCTGACCGCCGTGCTCGATCAGGCGCCGGTGAAACTGGCGGAGCCGTTTCTCAAAACCCTGTTTCGCGACCTGGGCGGCACGGCCGTGGGCACGTTGCGGCTGGCCGGGCGCTTCAGCCAGCCCCACCTCACGGGCACCATTGATGTGAGCGACGGCCAGCTCACGTTCATCTACCTGGGCACCACCTACACCTTTGCCGACCGGATCCGGTTTACTGACGACCGGATTGCGCTGCGCGACATCAAGGTGAAGGACCCGCTGGGCAACTCTGGTACCGTCAACGGCGACATTTTCCACGACGGGTTCCAGAACATGCGGCTGGCGCTGGACGCTTCGTTCCGCAAGCTTCTGGTGCTTAATACCACCCGCAAAGACAACGAGCTGTACTTCGGTACGGCCTATGCCACCGGCACGGCCCGTGTGAATGGCCCTTCTGACAACTTAGTAGTGAACGTACAGGCCAAATCGGAGCCCGGCACACGCCTTTCGCTGCCACTTGATAATGCCGCCCGCGCCGAGAAGGCCAGCTACATCCGTTTCGTCAACCGCAACCTCACCGACACGGCGCGCACACCTATTCCGGTGGGGGTGCAGGAAAAAGTAGACCTCTCGGGCATCCGGCTGAATATGAACCTGGAAGTGACGCCCGATGCCTACGTGGAGATTCTGCTCGACGAAAGCACCGGCGACGTTATCCGGGGCACGGCGGCGGGCCGGCTCCGTCTCAACATCGACACGCGCGGCGACTTCAACATGTTCGGGCAGATTGAGATTGTGCGGGGCGCCTACAATTTCACGCTGCAGGGCCTCGTCAACAAGGAATTTGTGGTGCGACCGGGCGGTACTATTTCCTGGAACGGCGACCCGCTGGCCGGCGAAATGAACGTAACGGCAGCCTACACCCAGCGCACGTCCCTCTCCCCTATTCTGGCCAGCAACAGCGCCGTAGTGCCCGTGACGGCCGTGATGAACCTGACCGGCCCGCTGCTGCTGCCGGTTATCAAGCTGAATCTGGAGTTCAACGACATTCCATCGTCGCTGGAAGGCGACCTAGTACCGTTCCTGTCGTCGTTGCGGAACGATGAGCAGGAACTGAGCCGGCAGGTGTTCAGCCTTGTGGTGTTTAAGCAGCTGGCTCCTGCCGCTTCGTTGTCATCGATTACCTCGTTTCAGGGCCAGAACAACGCGTTTGGCAACAGCCTGGGCCAGATTATCAGCACCCAGCTCGGGGCTCTTACTTCGCAGCTCGACCCCAATCTGGAAATCAGCTTCAATTTCAACGGTATTTCGGCCGAGCAGCTGCAGGCGCTCCAGGTGCGGCTCAGCTACTCGTTCATGAACGGGCGGCTGCGCGTAACGCGGGATGGCGGCTTCAATAACGGGGTCGTGACGGATGCCACCACGGGCGTCACGACGTCTGTGAACAACAACGCGTCCATCATCGGCGACCTAAGCCTAGAGTACTACCTGCGAGCCGACGGCAAGTTCCGGGCAAAGCTGCGCTACGAAACGACCCCGCGCGACCTGATTGGGTTGAGCAACGGCCAAAACCAGGCTCGTGCCGGCGTTTCGCTGGTACACACGGAGCAGTTCGACTCGTTGGGCGAGCTATTCGCCCGCAAGCACCTGCGCCGCCGCGAGCTGAACGCCCGCAAAGCCCGCGAAGTCCTGAACGTAGATGATGACCCCCGGACAAATTTGTAGGAATTGAGCGGAGGGTATGGCGGGTAACGTCGCACAAAACGACCAACAATCAGCACCCGACAATCAATAATCAAATTACCTTTGCCCCTCTATGGCCCAACCCCGCCCGACCCGCAAGAAAAAGCTAGGCAGCTACCCCCACACAATGGTGGTGTTCAGCATCACGCTGGCGTTGCTGGTTATCGGGCTGTTTGGGCTGCTCCTGATTCATGCACACAAGCTCTCCAACCTGGTGAAGGAGAACATTGAAATGCAGGTTTATCTGGAACGTAACCTGCCAGCCACGGAGCTGCTGCGCCTGCAGCAGGACTTCGCCCGCAAGCCCTACATTGCCCAGCGCGACGGCAAGGCGCAGGTGCGGTTTCTGTCCAAGGAGGAAGGTGCGAAGCAGTTCATCGAGCAGACTGGCGAGGATTTTCAGCAGTTTCTCGGCGACAACCCGCTGCGCGACGCCTACATCCTGAAAATCAACGCCGAACATTCCGACTCGCTGCAGATGGGCCGTATTGAGCGGGAACTGAAAGCCGAGCCGGGCGTGCACGAAGTCCAGTACGTGCAGAGCCTCATCAGTTCCATCAACCAGAACGTGCGCAAGCTGAGTCTGGTGCTGCTGGGGTTTGCAGTAGTGCTGACATTTGTCGTGACGGTGCTTATCAACAATACGATTAAGCTGGCCCTGTTCTCGCAGCGTTTCCTCATCCGAAGCATGCAGTTGGTAGGAGCTACTCCGTTTTTCATTCAGCGCCCGTTCCTGAACCGCGCCACGTGGCAGGGCCTAGCGAGTGGCATTCTAGCGGGCCTGCTGTTGCTGGCGCTGCTTCAATATGCCTACCTGCAGGTAGCCGACCTGCGTGTGCTCCGCGACGACCGGCTCATTGGCGCACTGCTGTTGCTAATGGTGGTACTGGGGTGCGGAATCGGCTTCCTGAGCTCCTACCGTGCCGTGCGCAAATATCTGGGCATGTCCTTGGATGACCTGTATTAACCTGTTTAAACGTGCATAACAGAACGTCATGCTGAGCTTGCCGAAGCATCTCTACCGCTTGGTTGCCAAAGTAAATTGATTACTACTGCGGTAGAGATGCTTCGGCAAGCTCAGCATGACGTTCCCTTCCTAACCACATGGAACCTACTTCCCCCCAAACGCCTCGCTTCGCCTTCGGGCCGCGCAACTACCGCCTGATGTTTCTGGGCTTGGCCGTGCTGGCCGCCGGCTTCATCACCATGACCCTGGACTCGGCTGACTACGGCGAAGGATTTCTGGGCATCACGCTCGGTCCGATTCTGCTGATCGTCGGGTTTCTGCTAGAGTTCTGGGCTATTATGGCCAAGCCACAGGCCACCGCGCCGGTAGCGCAGGATGCTACTACCCGCGACACACTGGCCCAGCAGCCCGCGCCGGCTGCTCCCGTTGCTCCTACCGCTCCTACCTACAAGCGCTAAAAGCGCGAAGCCTCTGCTTCACGCTCCGCTGAACAGCCGCAACCAGGCTGGTTCTATCCACCGCGCGCAACTACGTGCGAAGCAGGCGCTTGGCGCCACTTTCTACCCATGAACTACTGGTACGCCCTGATTCTGGCTATCGTCGAAGGCCTGACGGAGTTTCTGCCCGTGAGCAGCACCGGCCACATGATTATCGTGGCCAACCTGCTCGGCATCGGGCAATTGCCCTTCACCGAAACCTTCATCACCTCTATTCAGCTGGGGGCCATCCTATCGGTAGTGGCGCTGTACTGGCGGCGCTTTCTGCAGAGCTTCGACTTCTATGTGAAGTTGTTTGTGGCGTTTCTGCCGTTCGGAGTGCTGGGTTTCCTGCTGAAAGACGTCATTGAGGAGCTGCTGAAAAGCGTGACCGTGGTAGCCGTTTCTCTGGTAGTGGGCGGCGTAGTGCTGCTGTTCGTAGATCGGTGGTTTTCGAGTCCGCGCAAGGAGGTAACCACGCCCAGCCTGCCGCAGGCGTTGCGCATCGGCCTGTTTCAGTGTCTGGCGCTGGTGCCGGGCGTGAGCCGCTCGGCGGCCACCATCATCGGCGGCCTGGCTCAGGGCTTCGACCGTCGTTCGGCCGCTGACTTCTCATTTCTGCTGGCTGTACCGACCATGTTTGTCATCACCGCTTACCAGCTTTACAAGACCTACAAAATAGCGGCTCCCGGCGCCGACGACATCAAGCTACTGCTGTTCGGCAACGTGGTGGCGTTCATCGTGGGCCTGCTGGCGGTCAAGTCGTTCGTGAATTTTGTGTCGCGCTTTGGTTTCCGCGCTTTTGGTTTCTATCGCATCATCGTGGGCGTGGTCATTCTGGTCATGATTGCGCTGGGAATTCCTATGCAGCTCATCTAATTCCATGGATACTCCCCGCTCATTTGATTTCGAAGCCGGCGAAGTGCTGCTGCTCGACAAGCCGCTTACCTGGACGTCGTTCGACGTGGTGCGCAAGGTGAAGAACACGCTGCGCATCAAGAAAATCGGCCATGCCGGCACCCTCGACCCGCTGGCTACCGGCCTGCTGATTCTGTGCACCGGCAAGAAAACCAAGGAAATCGACCAGATTCAGGCCCAGGAAAAGGAGTATACCGGCACGTTCCTCCTCGGCCAGACGACGCCCAGCTTCGACTTGGAAACGGCCGTCGACGCCGAGCTGCCCTACGCCCACCTCACCGAAGACGAAATCCGGGCGGCCACCGCACCATTCGTGGGCCTGATTGCGCAGACGCCACCGCTGTTTTCGGCCGTGAAAGTGAACGGCGAGCGAGCCTACGAGGTGGCCCGCCGCGGCGACGAGGCCGAAATCAAAAGCAAGCAGGTGACCATCCGGGAGTTTGAAATCACGCGCATTGCGCTGCCCGACGTGGATTTCCGTGTCACCTGCTCCAAAGGCACCTACATCCGCAGCCTCGCCCGCGACTTTGGGGCCGCGCTGGGCTGTGGCGCCCACCTCACCAAGCTGGTCCGCACCCGCATCGGCGAGTACCACGTAGAAGACGCCCTGACGATGGAAGCCGTGGAGGCCATGCGCCCGCCGCGCCCGGAAGGCGAAACGGAGCGGCCCCGCCGGCAGCGGCAGCCGCGCCCCGAGCGCCGGGCCGGCCTGGAGTTCTTCAACACCAACCAACCAAGCTCCGACCAAGCCCAAGACCCGAGCGAGGCGTAGCCGGCAGGCTTCTCTCCCACTCCTTTACTACCCGCCAGCCCTTTCTCACCCATGCACATCATCCACGACCCGGCCCAGTTTCCGCACCTTGGCAATGCCGTGGTGACCAGCGGCACATTCGATGGCGTGCACGTAGGCCACCAGCAGATTCTGCGGCGGCTGCGCGAAGTGGCCGAGCACAGTGGCGGTCCGGCCGTGGTGATTACCTACTGGCCGCACCCGCGGCTGGTGCTGGGGCCGCCACCCTCCCACCCCGAAATGCTGGCCCTGCGCCTTCTCAGCACTCTGGAAGAGCGTGCCGCCAAGCTAGCCGAGTTCGGCGTGGATTATCTGCTGGTGGTGCCCTTCACCCCCGAATTTGCGGCCTGGACCTCGGAAGAATACATCCAGAACATCCTGATGCGCACGGTGGGCACCAGCAAGCTGGTCATCGGCTACGACCACCGTTTCGGCAAAAACCGGGAGGGCGGCTTTGACTATCTGCGCCAGAACGCGGACCGCTACGGCATGAGCGTGGAAGAAATTCCGCGCGAAGACGTGGACGCCGTGGGCGTGAGCAGCACCCGCATCCGGCGCGCCATCGAGAGCGGCGACATTCTCACCGCCAACCGTTACCTCGGCTACTCCTACCCACTCACAGGCACTGTAGTGAAGGGCCGGCAGTTGGGCCGCACCATCGGGTGGCCCACGGCCAACATTGTGTGCGAGGAGCCGCTGAAGCTGACGCCGGCCCGCGGCGTGTATGCTGTGATGGCCACTACGGCCGCGGGCACGCACCACCCGGCCATGCTCAATATTGGCGTGCGCCCCACCATCGGCGGCGACCTGGCCCAGACCGTAGAGGCCCATCTGCTCGACTTCGACGGCGACCTGTACCACCAGACGCTGACCGTGGAGTTTGTAGCCCGCCTCCGCGACGAGCAGAAATTCAATGGCCTCGATGAACTGAAAGCCCAACTGGCGCTAGATGCCGCTGATGCCCGCCGCCACCTGATAGGCGGCTAAGCAGCCACTACACCTGCCATCCGGAGCGACGACGCAGGACTTTCTTCCATTGAAGCAACTCGTTCAGTTGTGGGATAAGGTAGCGCGTTGCCGGTTGTTTCGCGGAAGTATTCGGATGGCGGGCGGTTTTCGTAGTTCTCTCTACCTTGCCGCCCCAAACATCCCACCCTTCCTATGATCAACAAAGTAGTAGCCGGCCCGGAAGAAGCCCTGCGCGGCCTCACCGACGGCATGACCCTCATGCTGGGCGGTTTCGGCCTGTGCGGCATCCCCGAGAACAGCATCCGGGAAATTCTGCGCCTCGGCGTGAAGAACCTGACCTGCATCAGCAACAACGCCGGCGTCGATGATTTCGGCATCGGGCTGCTGCTGCAAACCAAGCAGGTGAAGAAGATGATTTCCAGCTACGTGGGCGAAAATGCCGAGTTTGAGCGGCAGTTGCTTTCGGGCGAGCTGGAAGTGGAACTGATTCCGCAGGGCACGCTGGCCGAGCGGTGCCGGGCCGGCGGCGCGGGTATTCCGGCGTTCTACACGCCGGCCGGCTACGGCACGGAGGTGGGCGAAGGCAAGGAAAGCCGCGAGTTCAACGGCAAGATGTACCTATTGGAAAACGCCCTGCACGCCGACTATGCTTTCGTGAAGGCCTGGAAAGGCGATACGGCCGGCAACCTGGTGTTCAAAGGAACAGCGCGCAACTTCAACCCCATGATGGCGACGGCCGGCAAAATCACGGTGGCGGAAGTGGAGGAACTGGTGCCTGCCGGCGAGCTGGACCCTAACCATATTCATACGCCTGGCATCTTCGTGCAGCGCATCTATCAGGGCCAGAACTACGAGAAGCGCATCGAGCAGCGTACGGTTCGGCAGGGGTAAGTAGTTGTCATGCTGCGCTGCTTGTTTCGGCAACCTGTAACCCGCTGCACTTCCTGCCATGCTGACTTATTCCACTCGGGCCGGCTTACTGCTGCTGACGCTTCTGCTGACCAGCCTTCCGGTGTTGTTTGGCGGCTACGTGAACGAGACGGCACCATACCGCCCTACAACCCGGTACGTGGCCGGCCGCTGCACCCGCTACTGCGAAGCGCACGGCTGCCCGCACGCTACTGCGGCCAACAGCCCGGCGTACCGGCAGTTGCGGCCCCTCTATCACGCTACTATTGCGGCTTTGGCAGCCGGAGGAGCAAGCTGGTACGCCGCCGCCAACATCGGAGTCTTCCTCGTGATTATTCCGCTGGTGCTGCTCTGGCTCACGTACGGCCTGTTGCGCAACGCCGTACTTATTAGGCGCCTTAAAAAGCAGCTACATGACTGACCTGCCCGCTCGTATCGACCACTTAATTCGTCTGGCGTACTGGTATTGCACCGACTTCATGGTGAATCTGGCGGCCCGGTGGCACATCTCCTACAACGAGGCCAACACCCGCATTTTGCTCCTGCTGATTCCAGGCGTGGTGGGGCTGCTGCTGGTCATGCGCCTCATCCAATGGGTGCAGCTCCGGAAGCTGCGCCGCTCCCTTCCCTCAACATCCTTCTGACTCCCACCTTACTCTCATGCTAGACAAACACGGCATTGCCCGGCGCATTGCGCAGGAAGTACAGAACAACTCTTATGTCAACCTGGGTATCGGCATTCCGACCCTGGTGGCCAACTATATTCCCGAAGGCATCAACGTAGAGCTGCAGAGCGAAAACGGGCTGCTGGGTATGGGCCCCTTCCCCACCGAAGACCAAGTAGACCCCGACCTCATCAACGCCGGCAAGCAGACCGTCACCACGCTGCCCGGCTCCAGCCTCTTCTCCTCCGCCGACTCGTTCGGGATGATTCGGGGTGAGCATGTGGACCTGACCATTCTGGGCGCCATGGAGGTTTCCGAAAACGGCGACATTGCCAACTGGAAGATTCCGGGCAAGATGGTGAAAGGCATGGGCGGCGCCATGGACTTGGTGGCGTCCGCCAAAAATATCATCGTGGCCATGCAGCACGTAGCCCGCGACGGGTCCAGCAAGCTGCTGCCGGCCTGCACGCTGCCCATCACTGGTCTGCGCTGCGTGAAAAAGATTGTCACGGAGCTGGCCGTCATCGACGTGACGCCCGACGGATTTGTACTGCGCGAGCGGGCGCCCGGTGTCACGGTAGAGCAGATTCAGGCCGCTACTGCCGGCAAGCTGGTCGTGCGCGGCGAAATTCCGGAAATGACGGGCGTATAGTTCAGTGAATGGTGATTCATCTGTCATCCTGAGCGGAGCGAAGGGCCTTATTACACCTGAACGATTCTGTTCAGCGTGATAACCTTCGCTCCGCTCAGGATGACAGGTTTTTACCGCCTTTACTTAAGCCGCCGGAATGCCTGGGCCAGAATACGCTCGGCGGCTTCGAGCGTGAAGTGAGAAAAATATTTGCGCAGGTGTGCTAGTGCGGCAGGCGCGCTGAGGCCGCCCGCCTGTACGGCCTCGGCCAAGTGGTCAGCCAGCGTGTCGGGGTGGCTAGTGAGTGCCGGAAACTCATGGCGGGTTTTGTAGCGGGCCAGAATATCGACGCGTAATGTGGCCGGAGCCCCCGGAATCTGGGCCAGTAACCGCTCCATCACCAGCTGCACTTCGTCCATGAACAGCGTGCGCACCAGACCGGGCGGCGTAGGCACGGCCTGTCCGGCAGCCGCAACAAGCAGCACGGCTGCCGGCATATCGGGGTGCCAGCGGCTAACATCGGGCGGGGCACAGAGCCAGGCCGTGGGCGGAAACCCCTCCGGCTGATTGAGCAGCCGGCCCAGGGTCTGAAGGCTGCGTTCTTCAGGAGGAAGCATACTGCAAGGTACGACGCAGAGGCCGGATGCGGCGACTAGCGGGCCCAGGTGCTATATTCGGGTTCCTGATATTTTCCGGCGCAATTCCTTCTGTTATGCTGCAACGCTACCCGCTTTTCCTGTCCCTGCTGCTAGCCGGTGCCGTCACGGCCCGGGCTCAGTCGCCGAGTATTACCCGCGCCGATATGCCGGTAGCTACCGATACGCTCCGTCAAAGCACGGCGGCGCTGGTGCTGCCGGCCGGTGCGCCGCCCCTGACTCAGCGCGGCGCCAACCAAACTTGGAACTACAGCACGTTGGTAGCTACCGCCCAAAATGTGGCTCGCTTCACTACTGTTCCCAGCCAACCGCTGTACACGCTTACCTTCAATTCGCTCTTCAGCGGCAGCAACCGCGCCACCGTAGCGGCGCCGCAGAGTGTGCCGCTGCCGCCGGGCTTCTCGCTGCCCATCACCGAACCCTACCAGTTTTTCAACGCCTCGAATGCGGACTTTCGCTCCGTGGGATATGGTGGCACGCTGGCGGGCACGGCGGTACCTGTCACGTATGCCAGCGCTGCTCAGCAGGACGTTATCTACCGGTTCCCTCTCAGCTTTGCCAGCACCCCCGACTCCAGCAACTCCTTTTTCAGCATCAACGTGCCGGGCACCGGCTACCTGAGCCAGGAGCGCAAGCGGGTGAATAAAGTGGATGCCTGGGGCCGCCTCACGACACCGTTCGGCACGTACCAGACGGTGCGGGTTGTGAGCCGCATTGAGGACCGCGACAGTATTTCGGCGGGCGGTATCAGCCAGGGTTTTGAGTTGCCTATCGTGCGCGAATACAAGTGGCTGGCAGTGGGCCAGCATGTGCCGCTGCTTACCATCACCACCACGCAGGTAGCGACACAGGAAGTTATTTCGGGCATAGAATACCGCGACTTTTACCGCCGCCTAGGGGTGCTGGGCACCAGCCGCCAACTGCCCGAATCGGTGCTTGGCTTCTACCCCAACCCGTGGGGCGGCACAGCGCCGCTACGCCTGCTACTGCCCGCAGCGGGCACCGCCACCATCACCGCCACCGACCTTGCCGGCCGCCTGTTGTTCTGCCACACGCTGCCACATGCTTCCCGTGAGGCGACGCTACCGGCTACGCTGTTCGGAGCGTTCCGGGGCGTGGCCCTGCTCCGCGTGCAGACCGAAACCGGTGTGGCCGTGCGGCGCGTGGTGCGCGAGTAACGCAGCCGGAGGTAAGCTACCGGAAGCCCGCTTCGTGCCACGTGCGAAGCGGGCTTTTTCTGTGCCAGGCTTTTCCACTGAGCCTTTTTAGCATCGAAGTTGTTGTGCAGCCGTAAAGCAGGCGGGCCCGCTAAGGGCTCTATCTTTGCGTTTCTCCCCACTACACTTCCTTTCTGATTCATATGGCAACGAGCTCCAACGGTAAGGCGGGCGGCGCCCATGGCAAGAAAAATACGCTGCCAGGCATGCCCCAGACACCCGAATTGCTGACCCCTACCGCTATTCCGGCGCATAAGCTGGTACTGCGCACCTTGAAAAGAGTTGATTTCAAGGCCGTGAAAGAAATCATGGACAAGGTGTACTCCAACATGGAGGGCGCCTGGGCCCAGGACGAATACAACGCGCTGCTGAAGAAATTTCCGGAAGGCCAGATTTGCATTGAAGACAACGGGCAGGTGGTAGCGGCCGCGCTGGCCATCATCGTGCAGTATTCCGACTTCGGCGACCGGCACACCTACTCCAAAATCACGGGGGGCGGCAAGTTCAACACGCACAACCCCGACGGCGACACGCTCTATGGCGTGGACGTGTTTGTAGACCCCGAGTACCGCAGCCTGCGCCTGGGCCGCCGCCTCTACGATGCCCGCAAAGAGCTGTGCGAGAACCTGAACCTGCGCGCTATGGTGGCCGGGGGCCGCATCCCCGGCTATGCGGCCTACGCCAACGAAATGACGCCGGCCAAGTACGTGGAAATGGTGCGCAACAAGGAGCTCACCGACCCCATCCTCACCTTCCAGCTCTCCAATGACTTCTACGTCCGCAAGCTCATTCGTGGGTATCTGCCTTACGATTCGGAGTCGAAGGCCTATGCCACGCTGCTGGAATGGATTAACGTGTACTACGATGAGGAAACCGATAAGCTGATTGGTAACCAGAAGAGCAACGTGCGCATTGGCATTGTGCAGTGGCAGATGCGGGCCACCAAAAACCTGGACGACTTTTTCCAGCAGATGGAGTTTTTCGTGGACACCGTTTCGGGCTACAAGGCCGACTGCGTGCTGTTTCCGGAGTTTTTCAATGCCCCCATGATGGCCCTCACCAACGAGGAGTCGCCGTCGGTGGCTATCCGCTCGATGGCAGCCTTCACGGAGCCCATCAAAACCAAGATGATGGAGCTGGCCGTGAGCTACAACATCAACGTTATTGCCGGCTCCATGCCGCTCTACGACGATGGCAAGCTCTACAACGTGAGCTACCTCTGCCGCCGCGACGGCACCGTGGACGAGCAGTACAAACTGCACGTTACGCCCGACGAGGCCAGCTACTGGGGCATGCGCGGCGGCGACAAGCTGCGCTGTTTCGACACGGATTTTGGCAAAATCGGTATCCTGATCTGCTACGACGTGGAGTTTCCGGAGCTGAGCCGCATGCTGAGTGACGAAGGCATGAAAATCCTGTTCGTGCCATTCTGGACCGATACCAAGAACTCGTATCAGCGCGTGCGGCTTTGCGCGCAGGCGCGGGCCATTGAAAACGAGTGCTACGTGGCCATTACCGGCTCAGTCGGCAACCTGCCGCGCGTCGAGAACATGGACATTCAGTATTCGCAGAGCGCCGTGTTCAGCCCGTCGGACTTCGCCTTCCCGCACGATGCTATTGTGGCCGAAGCCACACCCAACACCGAAATGACCCTGATTGCCGACCTGGACCTGGACCTACTCAAGGACCTGAACACCAGCGGGGCCGTGCGGAACCTGCGCGACCGGCGCAAGGACCTGTACTCGGTGAGCTGGGTGAAGAAAACCGAGCGCGACGACGAGTTGCTGGCGCAGGGCGAGGAGCGCGTTGTTAAAACCTCCAGCCGCCGCAAGGCCGTATCGGCGGGGTAGGGACTACCGCGTGTAGGGTGCGCTGCCGTTTTTAGTGAAATACCCTACACGGTGTGTAGGGTATTTTTATTAGCCCCGCGTTTTACCCTACACGCTCCGTACCCCGGCCGTTGGTGGTGGCCGCTCGTCGGCCGGAACAATAAAATTTTACGAAAGAGCCGTTCGGGAACGTTCCCGGGCGGCTCTTTCCAGTTTGCTGGGCGGAGGCCATCTGAAAGCCCCTTTTATTTAAGTAAACTTCCGGCCGCCAACCGGCTCAGCGCCGGCTGGAACCCGCCTTTCCCTTAAGCCCTTCCTGTATGAAACGCGTCCTTATTACCGGTGCCAACCGAGGCATGGGCCTCGAGCTCACCCGCCAGTCGCTGGAGCGTGGCGACACGGTATTTGCCACCAGCCGTCGTCCCGAAGCCGCCACCGACCTTCGGCACCTGGCCTCGCAGTACCCCGGCCACCTCACCCTCGTACAGCTCGATGTGACGGATGAAGCCAGCATCCGGGCCGCGCACGACGCCGTGAAAGCCGCAACTTCCAGTCTCGACCTGCTCATCAACAACGCCGGCATTTATCCGGGCATGGGGCCCGAGGACCCCGAAAACCAGCGGCTGGGCCAGTTCACCGCCGATGGGGCACTGCAGGTGCTGCGCGTGAATGCCGTGGGCCCGCTGTTGGTAGCCCAGGCTTTTCTGGATTTGCTGCGCGCCGGTACCAAAGCCCGCATCCTGAGCCTTTCCTCGGGGCAGGGCTCATTGGAGTGGAAAGCCTCCGGCGACCCATATCACTACAGCGCCAGCAAAGCCACCCTGAACATGTACATGCGCGCGCTGGCCGCTGAAATCGGGCAGTACGGCGTATTGTCTATCCTGGTAGATCCGGGCTGGGTACGCACGGGCATGGGTGGCAGCGCCGCCGCCCAGGATCCTGCCGTGGCCGCCAAAGGCATCCTGCGCCTCGCCGACCAGCTGCACGACGAGGAAAACGGCAGCTTCGTGACCTGGCAGAACCAGCACGTGCCGTGGTAGCCCTGCGCCCGGCGCTTTGCCTTTCACATCCATAGAAGAAAGGGCCTGCTACTGTGCTGTAGCGGGCCCTTTCTTCTTTATGGCTGCCCTTAAGCAATGTCGGCTTGGGTGTTGTGTACGGAAAACGTCTAGCCCTGTACCGCTGCCAGGTGGGCATGGTCGCGGATGACCGTGCGCAGAAAGGCCTCGTCGGGTAGCTGCGTCTGGATACCCGTGAGGGTCTTCACTTTTGTGGCCACTTCGTTCAGCAGCATGTAGTTTTCGCGCTCCAGCCCTTTGAACAGCAGCTGGCGAATAGTGGCCACGTCGTGGTCCTGGAGTTGGGCGGCCTGCGGAAATACCACCACATAGTCGGGGGAAGTGAAGGCGGGAGCCAGCGGGCCGCCGCTCTGCCGCTGGCGGGTACTGATGACTGTGGTGCCCGCGGCCAAATCGCCGAGACGCTGACCACGGCCATTCATCAGAATGACTACGATGGCGACCAGTGGCCCCAGCATGGGAATGCTCATGTCCACGATGCGCAGAATCCAGCGCAGCAGGTAGTCGCCGATACTGGGCTTGGTGCCGTCGAGGCGGATTACCTTAATGTCGCGAGCTTTTTTGCCCAGGCTCTGGCCATTGAAAAACACCTCACAGACCAGGTTGTAGAATACATACGGCAGGCCGGCCAGCAATCCGACCAGCACCACCATAGTATCGCCTTTGAGCTGGAGTACCGCAAACAACAGCAGCCACGCCACTGCCCAGGCAATGAGAATCAGATAGTCGATGATGGCGGCCAGCATTCGTTCCCCGATGCTGGCGACTTCGTATTCGAGCGTTACGTTTTGGGTAGTCTGAACGCGGATAGTACTCATGAGCAGGCGACGCGGCCCAGCCGTTGGCCGGAATTTAGGTAGCTGAAAATAGAGGCGGGCCCGGAAAAATTACCCATCTTCGCCCTGTCTGGCAAGGGTGCAAATTACGGGTTCTGCCCGCATTTCAGCCACTTTGCCCGCGTAGCCTCGCCACCAGTATCCGCCGCTATTTCTATCCAGTCAGTTCCGTATGCGCGAAGCGGTATTTCTGCGCCTCAACGAGGCCAAATGGAAGCTCTACGAAAGCCAGCCCCCTACCGGCCCCGATGAGCTGGCGGCCCGCTTCGTGGAGCTGACCGACGATCTGGCCTACGCGCAGACCTTCTACCCCGGCTCGCCCACCACCCGCTACCTCAACGACCTGGCCGCCCGCCAGCATCAGGCTATCTACAAGAACAAAACCGAAAGCACGAGCCGCTTCAGGCAGTTCTGGCAGACGGAGCTGCCGCTGCTCGTTGCGCGTCATCATGCGCCGCTGGTGGTGGCACTGGTGCTGTTTTCGGTGTTCACGCTGCTGGGGGCGCTGTCGGCGGCGTACGACGATACATTTGTGCGGGTGGTGCTGGGTGATGCGTATGTGAACAAGACGCTGGAAAACATTGAGCGCGGCGACCCGATGGCCGTGTACAAAGGCATGAGCGAAACGCCGATGTTTCTAGCCATCACCGTCAACAACATCTACGTGGCGCTGGCAACGTATGCGCTGGGCGCCACGCTGGGCCTGGGCACCGTATGGGCGTTGTTCCGGAACGGGGTGATGCTGGGCTCGTTTCAGTTCTTTTTCTACCAGAAAGGCGTGCTGCTGCCCTCCCTACTCACCATCTGGATACACGGCACGCTGGAAATTTCGGCCATTGTGCTGGCGGGCGGGGCAGGGTTTGTGATGGCCCGCGGCCTGCTGTTTCCGGGCACCTATTCCCGCTCCGAAGCCTTCCGCCAGGCCGCCCGCGACGGCCTCAAACTGGCTATTGGCCTGGTCCCTATCTTTATGGTGGCCGGCTTTCTGGAAGGCTTCGTGACGCGCCATACGGGCATGCCCGTGTGGCTGAGTCTGGCCATTATCGGCTCGTCGGCCGCGTTTATCATCTGGTATTTCATTCTGTACCCACGTCAGCTCGTGGCCCGGCGCGCGCAGTCGGCCGCCAGCACCTCCCCTTCCTCTTTATAAGCAGCCGGCCCGGCCGCGCATCACCCCTCAGGACAGTAGTTATGCAAGCAAAATTTACCCGCGAATCTGACTTTCGCCTGGAGCGGGACTTTGGCGCCAAAATCGGGGCTACGTTTGAGTTTTTGGGGGCACACTGGCGGCCCCTGGGCAAGTGCCTGCTCTACTTCGTGCTGCCGCTGACTCTGGTAATGGGCGTGGCCGTTGGCATATCCCAGAGCCAGATGTGGGGCCAGCTCGACCAGGCATCGGCTACCGCTTCTCCAGCAGATCGTTTTTCTCAACTAAGCCAGTTCAACGGCTTTGGCACGTCTTACTGGCTGGGCATGCTGGCCATGCTGCTGTCTTATGTGGTGCTGGGGGCTACCGTGTACAGCTATGTGCGCGTGCGAATGGCGCTGGAGCCAACCCAGGAAGTTACACCGCAGTTGGTATGGCAGGAAATACGGCGCCACTCGCCGCGCATGCTGCTGTCCACGGTGCTGGTCATCATCATTTCCCTGATAGGATTCGTTCTTCTGTTTATCCCGGGCATTTATCTGGGTGTTGCCCTGAGCCTCGTTTGGGCAATACAGGTATTTGAAGACCAGGGCTCCGATAGTTCTATCAGGCGCAGCCTGAACCTGATGAGTGGCAAATGGTGGTCGACGTTTGGCCTGACCTTCGTGATGTCGCTCATTATCGGTTTGCTGGGCGCCATCCTGCAGGTTCCGCAGTATGTCGCCATCATCGGGAAAGTGATGCACTGGTCCTGGCTGGGGTCTGATGCGCTGATGCTGGCGGCCAATATTGTGGCTTCGGTGGCCAGAATGCTGCTCTACACCCCGCTGCTGCTTGCTATTATGTTTCAGTATTTCAATCTGGTAGAGCGCAAAGAAGGCGTGGGCCTGCGCACGCTCGTGGATAGTCTGGGCACTGGCCCGGCACCGGTGGCCCACAACCACGCCTTCCGCCCCGATGAGGAAGGCGAATATTAGCCGGTTCGGCTTCCTGCCCCTGTTCTTCCGGCTTTTCGCCTGTCTGTAGCTGCTGCCTGTCGTGTCTGTTTCTCTGTTTTTTCGTCAAGGCTGCCTGCTGCTGGTTTTGCTGGCGTTGGCGGCCCCGCCGGTAGCGGCCCAACGCCCCCGCAATGCCGCCGCCACGTATACCCTGCCTCCCGACCAGACTACGCCGGTAAAGCTGCGGCAGCCAGCACCCGAGCGGCTGCGGGCCTTTCGGCAGCAGCGGGAGTTCCAGTATGTGGAGGTGAAGAGCGAGCAAAGCAGCTGGGAATTGCTCTGGCGGCACTTCTGGCAATGGGTTTCTGACCTGCTGGAAACGCGCCCCGGCAAGCTGGTGTGGGAATACGGCATCTACGCCGGGCTGGTAGCCGCCCTGGTGTTTGTGGTGCTGAAGCTGATGCAGGTAGATATTACACGCGCCTTTGGCCGCAGTCCGCGCCCGGGGGCGCTAGCCTACGATGTGCAGGCCGAGGACATTCACGGGCAGGACTTCGATGCCCTGCTGGCCGCAGCAGAAGCAGAAAGCAACTACCGGCTGGCCGTGCGTCTGGGGTATCTGCACGTGCTCAAGCAGCTCGCCGACCAGAACCTCATCCGCTGGCAGCCTGACAAAACCAACCACGACTATCTGTTCGAGCTGCCTGCCGGCCCGCTGCCCGAGGCTTTTCAGGAGCTGACCCGGCAGTTCGACTACGTGTGGTACGGGGAGCTGGACGACATCACGCCCACACACTACGCCCAGGCCCGCGCCACCCGCCTGGCTTTTCAGCAACTACTCCACTCGGGCCGCCGCGCCGCCTGATCTACTTCTGGACCATGACCACTTTCCGTTGGTATCTGCTGGGGTTGGCGCTGCTGTTTGGGGCGTATGTGGCCGTGGAATATTACCGTCCCAAGCCGCTCAACTGGACCCCAACTTTCCAGAACAAGGACAAGATTCCTTACGGCACCTACGTGCTCTACGACGTGCTGCCCGAGGTGCTGGGCGTAGCGAAGCGCGACGTAAAACAGGTGCGCGTACCCATTTATAGCCAGATTGAGGGGGAAGATGAGACAACGGTGTCCCTTGCCGATACTGCTGCCGCCGATACCATGGAGGCGCAGAGCAGCCAGCCCGATACCACCGCCACTGAGCCCGCTACTGCCAGCCCCGGAGAGGTGGCCACCGGCGAGGCCGACTACATGGCGGGTCTGGCCGAATCCGGCTTCCCCAAATCGACCTATCTTTTTGTGGATGATGCCTTTGAGTTAAGCGGGTCCGATTGCCGCTCGCTGCTGCGCCATGTGGCCCGCGGCAACGACGTATTCATTGCCGCTGAGCAGTTTGATGCCCATTTCGCCGATACGCTGGGCTTCCGCACCGCTCCTTTCGTGAGTCGCCCGCGCCTGAAGGGCGCTTCGGCAAATACGCTGCTGAAGGACTCTACCGTGTTTCGGCTTACCAACCCAGCCCTGGCCCGCCAGACCAGGCGCCGGAATTTTAGTCTGCCCGCGCTGGGCACCTCCTACCGCCTGCTGCCCGACAGTGCCATGCCCGCCACCCTGCTTGCCGCCGATACAGCCGGGCGGGCGGTGCTGGTGCGCATGCCGCATGGCCGCGGACATTTCTACCTCTGCACCGTGCCGCTGGCTTTCACCAACTACTTCGTGCTGCAGCCTGCTACCTCTCCCTTTGCTTTTGCGGCGCTTTCGTACCTGCCGGCCGGCCGCACAGTATGGTGGGACGAATATCAGAAACAGGGACGGCATGAAGAACAAACGCTGTTGCGGGTAGTGCTGGCCCACGATGCGCTGCGCTGGGCGTTGTATTTAGTGATGCTTGGGTCGTTGCTGTTCGTGGCGTTTGAGGCCCGGCGGCGGCAGCGTGTCATTCCGGTGCTACGGCCGCTTCCTAATACCACGCTTCTTTTCACGCGCACCATTGCCAGCCTCTACCGGCAGGGCACTAGCCACCTGCCAATTGCTGAGAAAAAGGTCGGGCTGTTTCTGGAGCATTTGCGGACTCGTTTTCATGAGCCCGGCCTCGACCTGAACGACGAATCTGCCCGGGAGCGGCTGGCCCAGAAAGCCGGTGTTCCCCGCCCTGAAGTGGATGCGTTGGTGCGGCGCATCAACTATCTGCTCACGGCTCCACAGGTAACGGACGCAGAACTCCTGGCGCTCAACAAAGCACTGAATGAGTTCCGCAAGATGGCATCTTAAAAAAATTGCACTGAGCACACTAATTGCCTTTTACCGTTTTATAACTATTCCATTTCGGCCCATATGACATTTGAATTTATATTATCGATAAATATTCCTCCGTTCATATGAAATTATTTCAATACATTTTTCCTCTACCTGACACTCACTCTGCTTTCGATTTTCAAGATGGAAAATAATCTGATTCCCGGTATGCCGGCCCCCAACGCCGAGGGCATACAACCTGCGGCGCAACCAAATCATGATGCCCCTGCCGCCGCGCCCTTCACTTCCCGCACTGACCTCAGCCACCTGGCCCGCCACGCCGATGCTATCCGGCAGGAGTTGGGCAAGGTGATAGTCGGCCAGCAGGCGCTGGCGGAGCTGCTGCTCACCGCCATTCTGGCCGATGGGCACGTGCTGCTGGAAGGCGTGCCGGGCGTTGCCAAAACGCTTACCGCCAAGCTGCTTTCCCGCACGCTGGAAGTGCCCTTCAGCCGCCTGCAGTTCACCCCCGACCTGATGCCTTCTGACGTACTGGGCACCTCGGTTTTCCGGCCGAACAAGGCGGAATTCGAGTTTCGGCCCGGTCCTATTTTTGCCAGCGTTGTCCTGATTGATGAAATCAACCGGGCCCCGGCCAAGACGCAGTCGGCGCTGTTTGAGGTGATGGAGGAGCGGCAGGTAACGCAGGATGGCACCCGCTACACCGTGCCGGAGCCGTTCATGGTGCTGGCCACCCAGAACCCGATTGAGCAGGAAGGCACCTACCGCCTCCCGGAGGCCCAACTCGACCGGTTTCTGTTCAAGCTGAACGTGGGCTACCCAACCGTAGAAGAGGAAATAGCCATTCTGCAGGGCCACCACACCGGCTTTGGCGGCACACCGCTGGAGGCAGTGCGCGCCGTACTCACGGCCACCGACCTGAAGGGCCTGCGCGAACAGGTGCGCCGCCAGCACGTGGAGCCCAAGCTGCTCGAATATATTGCCCGCGTGGTAGGCCAGACCCGTGCCCACAAAGGCCTGTATCTGGGCGCTTCACCGAGGGCCTCGCTGGCGCTGCTCAATGGGGCCAAAGCCCTGGCTGCCCTGCGCGGCCGCGACTTCGTGACGCCCGAAGACATTCAGTACCTGGCCGCGCCGGTGCTGCGCCACCGCATTCAGCTCACGCCGGAGCGCGAAATGGAAGGCCACACCGCCGACGACATTGTGAAGCAGATTCTGCAGCAGATTGAGGTTCCCCGGTAGCGTACATGCATGCAACTGACCGTCATGCTGAGCGAAGCCGAAGCATCTCTACCTCTGGCTAATCAATTACCATTACAACGAAGCGGTAGAGAAGCTTCGGCTTCGCTCAGCATGACGGTCTGTCAATTCTATTCCTCATCTTGAAATCCTTCTTCCTTACCCGCCGCTTCTTTCTGCTCCTCACCGTCCTGACTCTGGGACTGGTGGTGGCGTTCTTTCTGCCGGGCTGGCTGGCACCGGTGCAGGTGGCGCTGGGGCTGCTGGCGGCGCTGGCCGGGCTGGATGTGCTGCTACTGTATGCGCCGGCGCAAAATGGTGTGGCCGGGCACGTGTTCGGGCGGCGCGTACTCGGCGACAAGCTCGCCAACGGCTCCGACAACGACGTCAGCATCTACCTCGAAAACCACTACCGCTTTCCGGTCCATACCGAAACCATTGATGAGATACCGCACCAGTTTCAGCGACGCGACGTGCTGTTTCGGGCCTCCATTGCCGCTGGCGAGACGCATATAATCCGCTACCAGCTGCGGCCGGTGAAGCGGGGCGAGTATGAGTTTGGGGCCGTGAACGTATACGTTGCGTCGCCGCTGGGACTAGCGCGGCGGCGGTTTCGGTTTGATGCCGCTCGTACGGTGCCCGTATATCCGTCGTTTCTGCAGATGCGGCAGTATGAGCTGCTGGCTATCAGCAACCGCCTGACGGAAGTGGGCGTCAAACGTATCCGGCGGGTGGGCCACAGTCTGGAATTTGAGCAGATTCGGCCGTATGTGGCCGGCGACGACACGCGCGCCATCAACTGGAAAGCCACGGCCCGCCGCGCTACCACCGGCTATGCCGCCGATGCACTGGTCGTCAACCACTACCAGGACGAGCGCGCCCAGCAGGTATACTGCCTCATTGATAAAGGCCGGGTGATGCGGATGCCGTTTGAGGGCCTCAGCCTGCTCGATTACGCCATCAATGCCACGCTGGTAGTGAGCAACATTGCCATTCTGAAGCACGACAAGGCCGGCCTGATTACGTTTTCGCACCAACCCGGCACCGTGCTGCCTGCCGACCGACGCGGCGGCCACATGCGCAAGTTGCTGGAAGTGCTCTACCGCCAGCGCACCAAGTACCTTGAAACCGACTATGAGCGGCTCTATATCAGTGTCCGGAATAACATCCGGCAGCGCAGCCTGCTGATTCTATTTACCAATTTCGAGACACTTAGCGGTATGCAGCGCCAGCTGCCCTACCTACGGCGCATGGCCAAAGACCACCTGCTACTGGTGGTCTTCTTCGAAAATACGGAGCTGCGCGCGTTTCTGGACGCTCCCGCCGAAACCACGCAGGACGTCTACAACCAGACCATTGCCGAGAAATTCGCGCAGGAAAAGCGTCAGATTGTGCGGGAGCTGAACCGCTACGGCATTCACGCCCTGCTCACGGCGCCTCAGCACCTGACGGTGAATACCATCAACAAATACCTGGAATTCAAGTCCCGCGGCTTGATCTGAGCTCGCACAGAGCTTACTTCTCTGCCCGATATAGCACTTATCAATCGTCGAAAGCGTGCTGCTGAGCGTTGCTTGGGAGCAGGTTGGCTTGCTGTCGAGTAGCAGCGCGGTTTCGGGCGGCACCGGGTAGCGGCACCGTATGTGGCCGGGGTACTTGCGCGGGTTATGGCACTGGCTATCAGCAGGCAGTGGCCGCCGAGCATGGCCACCTGCGTCGGCCCGAAGCGGTTGGCGCAGCCTGCCCCCTGCCTCCGGCACGAATGCTGCTTGATGCCCCCCGATGCGCTGTGCCGTATCTTTCGCCTCCACCCCACCCTACCCGCGTATGCGTTTTCGCTTTTCTGCTGCCCTGTTTCTGCTGTGGCTTTGCACCACTGCGGCGGTTGCTCAATCGGCCCCGGCCACCCGCCACCTGATGCCGGTCCCGACTTCGGTGCGCTGGGGTACGGGCAGTCTGAGCTGGAAGCTGATGCTGAAACCGGAGCTGCAGGGCCCGCTCGATGCCGACCTGACAGCCGCCGTGCTGCGCACGCTCGTGCGGTTGCACCGCAACGTGGGCAGCGGTGTGGCACCAGCCGGCGCCGTGCCGCTGCAAATCCGGTACGGTAGCATCGGGAAGCCGGAAAACGGGGATGAGGAGCGGTACAGTCTGCGCGTCACGCCCACGGGCGTATTGATTGATGCGCCCACCAGCCTGGGCGTGCTGCACGCGCTGGCTACGCTGGAACAATTGCCGCAGCCTGAAGGCCGCCATTCAGTGCTCCCCGAAGTCGATATTCAGGACCAGCCGCGCTTCGCGTGGCGCGGGCTGCTGATTGACGCGTCCCGTCACTTTATGCCGGTATCCGTGATTAAGCGCAATCTGGACGCTATGGCCGCCGTGAAGCTGAACGTGTTTCACTGGCACCTCTCCGACGACCAGGGTTTTCGGGTGGAAAGCAAGGTGCTACCGCGCCTGCACGAAGTGAGCGGCCAGCACTACACACAGCAGCAGGTGCGCGACGTGCTGCGCTACGCCGCCGCCCGCGGCATCCGGGTGCTGCCCGAGTTCGATGTGCCCAGCCACACTATTGCCTGGATGGCTGCTTATCCGCAGCTGGCTTCCAACGACTCCATCTACGGCGTGTACCAGAGCTGGCGCACCGCCAACATGGCCATCGACCCCACCAAGGAAAGCACCTACGAGCTGCTGGACACGCTTTTTGCGGAAATGACGGCCCTGTTCCCCGACCCTTACTTCCACATCGGTGGCGACGAGAACGACGGGCGGCAGTGGCGCAAAAGCCCGCGCATCATGCAGTTTGCCCGCGAAAAAGGATACCTGAAAGCCGATGGCAAAACCCTCGACAAGCACGCGCTGCAGACCTACTTCAACCGCCGGGTGCTGACCATCGTCACGAAGTACAACAAGAAGATGGTGGGCTGGGACGAAATTCTGGGCCCCGGCCTGCCCCAAAACGCCGTGATTCAGAGCTGGCGGGGCAAAAAGGGCCTGTATGATGCCGCCAAGGCTGGCAACCCCGCCATTCTGTCCAGCGGCTACTACCTCGACCTGTACCTGACGGCCGCCAGCAGCTACACCACCGACCCGCTGCCCGCCGACGCGCCCCTTACTCCGGAGCAGCAGAAGCTGATTCTGGGCGGCGAGGCGACCATGTGGGCCGAGTTTGCCGACAGTGTCATCGTGGATTCGCGCATCTGGCCCCGCGCTGCGGCTGTGGCCGAGCGGCTGTGGTCGGCGCGCACGGTTACGGATGTGCCGGACATGTACCGCCGCCTCGCCGCCGTTGCCGGGCAGCTGGAAGGGCTGGGCCTGCAGCACCGCAAGGCCCCGGCACAGCTGCTGCGCCAGATGGCTGGCCCCGACCCGGCCGCACTAGCTCCCTTGCGCAACCTGGCCGACGTGCTGGAACCCGTGAAGGAATATAAGCGCCACTTCCAGGGTTTTACCTACACGCCCCAGACCCCGCTTACCCGCCTCGTGGATGCGGCCCCGGCCGAATCGGATGGGGCGCGGCAGTTTGGCTGGCACGTCGATTCGCTGCTGGCGGCCCGCCCGGCCAAAACCGCGGCGCTACCACGCACGGCTGCTACCCGCGCGCGCCTCAAAGTCCTGCGTGAGCAGCTCACGCTCTGGCAAACCAACGACACCCGCCTGCAGCCGCTGCTTACCACTTCGGCTCCACTTACAGAATACGCGCCGCTTTCCACGCAGCTGCGCCTGCTGGCTACGCTGGGCCTGGAGCGCCTCACGCAGCTGGAGCGCGGCACGGCTCCTTCGGCCGCATGGTTGGCTGCTGCCAAAAAGCAGCTGGAAGCCGCCAAAGCACCCGCCGGGCAGACGGAACTAGCCGTAGTAGCCGGGTTCGGGAAACTGCTGCAGTAGGCTGCCTCTGGTACCACAATAAGTGCGGCACGCATTACTGGCGGGCTGTTTATTGTGTAGCTAACTGCTCGGCTTGGAGGTAGCGCTCCAGTGCCGCAATGGTGGCTACCGGGGCATTTAGGTGAGGGTAGTGCCCGGTAGTGTCGAGGATGCTGAGGGTGCTGCCCGATAGATGTGCGTGCAGGTAGTGGCCCACCACCGACGGGGCCACCGAATCGTGGGCGCACTGCACAACCAGCGCGGGCACCTGCAGCTTGGCCAGCTCGCCCCGGTAGTCAGATAGGAAGGTGGCGCGGGCAAACTGGCGGGCCACGGCCGGATCTACCTGCGAGAAGCTGGCCAGCACCTCATCGAGCAGCTCCGGGCGCATATCGCTGCCCACAATGGACGGCACCATGGCGCTGGACCAGTTGAGGTAGTCGCGGTCCATAAAGCCGAGCAGCTCTTCCAGATCCTCGGGCTCAAACCCGCCGATGTAGTCGCCGTCGTTGAGGTAGCACGGTGAAGCGGCTAGCAGCACCAGCCGCTCGAACAGCTCCGGCTCCCGGATGGCGGCCAGCACCCCAATCATGCCGCTCACCGAATGCCCGACGTACACCACTTTGGGCAGTTGCAGTTCCCGCAATAGGTCCAGCAAATCTGTGACATAGCCATCAAGGGTGCGGTAGCGCGTGAAGTCGTAGGCGGCTTTGTCGGAGCGGCCGGCTCCTACCAGGTCGAAGAGCACCACCCGGTAGTCGGCGGCGAAGGCCGGCGCCACATAGTTCCACGCCAGTTGATCGGTGCCAAAACCATGAGCGAATACTAGTGGCTGTGTACCAGCACCGTAGGTAGATACATGATGACGAAGGATAACATCCATAGTGGTAGCGTGCTGAATAGTCCTTTTTCCTCCTTTGAGCTGCAGGCTTGACCAGTAGCAAGTCAGGCGGTTAAAAGCCCACGGTGTATACGGTTAGGCGGTAGGCAATCTAAAATTGACGAGTTTATGCACTACACCAAAATTTTTCCCAACACAGCACGGCTTTCCCATTTTGGGTCTACTTGGTTAGCCTGACTGGATTACAGCATACAGAGTGTACAAAACAGGCAGCCGGACTACCTGAGTTGCCAGGGCAACCACCTCGCCCTAAAACAGCACCGAAACCTGCATGCGGCCGGTGTGCACTACGTTCAGGCCGTTGGCTTTGCGGCCGTCGTAGCTGAGGGTGAGGTTGAGGCCGTTGCTGAGGCGCTGCTCGGCGTTCAGGTTCCAGGTGAAGTTGGAGCCGGGGCGTAGCGCATTCAGGATTTCCAGGCCCACCACCGAGTCTTGGTTGCCGTCGAAGGCGATGCGCACGTAGCGCGTGGTGGCCGTGATAGTGCGCTTGCTGACCTGGCTGATGCGCGTTTCCAGCCCCAGCTCGTCAAACACGCCGCGGGCCTCGTTTTCGGCGTTGATGGGCGTTAGGTTGTTTTTGTCGGTGCGCAGGTAGGTGCCCGTAAAGCGGAGCGTGCCGCTGGGCTGGTAGCTGATTTCGGGAGCCACCTCGTACACCAGCACTCGGTAGTTGCGGTTGGCGAGGTAGTCGGAGTTATTCTGCCGGATGCTGCGCGAGGTGGTGAGGCGCCCCGTAAACGACTGCGCCAGCGTGCGGCGCAGCAGCAGGCTCTGGGCCGCCAGGTTGCGGATATCGGAGCCCTGCGTGAGCAGCACCTTCTGCTGGCTCTGCTGCACAGTCAGTTCGGCTCCGAAAATGGGGTTGGAGCGGTTGAAGTACACCGTATTGCGCAGCAGCTTATTGAGGCTGAGCAGCAGCGAGTCTTCGGTCTGGAACGCAAACGGGTTCAGGCGGGCTGAAAGGCTGTTGTCGATGGTGCGGCTATCGAGCGTGATGCTGCTGATGGCCGAGAAGCGGGCCGCCGCCGCGCGCCAGCCACCGGCGTCGCGCCAGGTGCGCGGGGCGTTGGTAGTGAGGCGGTAGCTGAACCGGTTGCTATAGGCAATCAGGTAGTCGTCGGTGGGCAGATAGACTTTGATGTGGGTGCGGTACACGGCATCCGATGTAGGCGCCTCCAGGAACTCGTCCCGGTCCTGGATGCCGTTGAAGGGCGGCGCGTCGCCGCCGTAGTAGTGCGTGCCCTGCCCGTTGGCCACCGTGATAAACGAGTAGTCGCGCTTCAGCTCCCGGCCTGTCGCCACGGAGTAGCTCAGCTCCGACCGAATCTGGTTTTGCAGGAAGCTGGCGTTCCAGTCCAGCTTGGTCAGCACGGTGCGCTGGCGGGCACTGTCGCGGGCGGCCAGGTCGCGGTAGGTAGCCAGCACGGCCAGGTCCTGGTTTTTGCCGAGGCGCGTAGTCAGCGTGCCCTGCCAGGTCTGGGCCGTGCTGCGCCGCTGAATTTCAGTTTGTTCGGCGTTAGGCGTCTGGTCGCGGCGGTAGGTGTAGTCGGCCCGGAAACGGGTGCGCGCCGAGTCCTGGCTCTGGAAGAACACGTTGTGCTCGTCGAAGTAGTTGGCCGATGTAATGGAGTCGCCGGAAGGCAGCGCCACGCGGTTTTTGTCGAAGCGGTAGGCGTAGCCCGGCACCACAGACCCGGCCACGTAGCGCGCCGCCGCCTCGCCCCTCGCCCATCTGGATTCCTTGTTGCCGGCCTTCGAATCGAGCAGAAACAAACTGCCACGCAGCTGCACGTCCCCGATTTGCCGGGCCGCATCCAGCCAGTGCTGCAGCCCACTCACCTCCCCCGACCGGAAGCGGCGGCTGAGGCGGTAGTTTACGGCGTTGTTCTCGTCTTTGGCCGCGCCTACGGCAAAGTTGAGGATATTGTCGGCGTGGGCTTCGCGACGAGCGGCGTTGCCCTGCACGGTGCTGGTGGTGCTCCAGTTGCGGTCAAACTCAATGTCCCGGAATCGGTCGACGGGCGCGAAGGCGCGGCTGGTGTACTCGTAATCGAGGGCGCTGCGGAAGCGGTAGTCCTTCAGAAAACCCAGGCCCGGCAGACGGCGGTCCTGCACCACGTAACCCACGCGCATGGCCCGGCCCTTGTCGGAAGAAGGCGAAAACCGGTTCAGGTCCAGGTCCGACACGGCCAGGTCCACGAATACGGACGTGGTAGAGTCTACCTGAAAGCTGGCCCCGGCCGACACAATCTGCTTCTGCAGCGGCGCGGGCAGCAGCCGGATGGGCGCATACCGCCCCCGCTGCACCCCATTCAGCGGCTCGACGTACTCGTACACCCGGCCATTGGCGCTGGGATAGGTTGTGCTCAGGTTATAGTCGCCTTTGCCGGCTCCCACGTCCGTAAACCGCACGTTGAACACGTCCCGCGTGGAATCGGGCGGGTATGTGAATACGTCCACGGGCAGGCCGTTCACGGTGCGGGTTTCGCGGTTGTAGAGTACCTGATTGCGGGTGTACTGCACGCGCTGGCCGCCGGGCGTAGCGGCCTGGGCCACGTTGCCGGGCAAGTCGCGTAGGGCTATTCGGTCGAGGCTGTCGAGCAGCAGGTTGGGCGAGTTGTCGGGGTTGTCGGCTTCGCGGTAGAAGTTGCCGTGCACCGCCAGCCGGCCCACCTGCTGGTAGTGGCTCAGGTGGTAGAGCGAGCGGGCGTAGTTGAAGTCGGAATACTCGAAATCAATCTTGATGCGCGAGTTGCGGGTGATGAGGTGCTGCGGCGAAAACGTCACCTCGGCCTGGTTGTAGTCGATGACGTAGTCGTTATCGAAGCCGCGCGTCATCAGCCGCCCATCCAAATACACCCGCTCGGAGTTGGCCAGCACGATGATGAACTGCTCGCCGTTGGGCCCGCGCAGCCGGTACGGCCCCTGCACGTTCTCAATGGGCGCCACATCAATACTGGCAAACTTGCCCTTGGCCACGCCGCCCGCCACCGTCGTAGACGAGCGAATCGGCCCGAACCGCCCCTTTTCCTCCGCGGAAATAGTGCCAGAAGTGCCCGGCGGAAACGGGGAACCCGACGCCGCGGGCGGCGCCACGCTGCCCGGCGCGGTAGACTGTGTGGGCGGCTGGCCGCCGTTGGTGATGGTAGTGGTGGTGTACGTGCCCGGATTGACGCCAGGGTAGCTGGGCAGCGGCGTGAGCTGGGGCGTGCTGAAGCCGCTGAGGCCACCCGGCGTCTGGCCCAGGTTCACTTCCAGCGCCGCGCCCTGCACGTTTTTGTAGAAGCGCAGGAAGTAGTCGGGCTTGTTGCGCAGCACCACGTCGCCGGCCGTCAGGTTCCAGCGCGGGCTGGTCAGCGTGATGTAAATCCGGTCGAATTCCTGCAGCTGCTGGGTGTTGCCCTCGGGCTGAAACGGCACGCTCTGGTCGCTGATGGCGGCCGTAAGGTTGATGTTGTCGGTGAGGCGGCCTTCGAGCTGTAGGTTGAGCGAGGAGTTGACAAACACGTTCTGGGCGTTGCCGAAACTGATGCCGCGGGCCAGATTACCGGTTTTGTTGATGCCCGGCGTGCTCAGAATCTGCTCCTTCACCGCAAAATCCTCCTGCCCGAAGCGGCGCTGCGGAAAGTCGGTACTATCGAGCAGGCGACGCGGGCGCCGAAACACCGGCGCGGCCAGCCGTAGCGGCAGCACCCGGTAGCACACTAATACTGAGTCAAGGCCGGGCACTACGATGTCGGGCTGACCAGGCTCGGGGCTGGGCAGGCGGCGGCCCGGCTGCACCAGCCGGTACCGGTCGGTGCGGCTGTCGTAGCTAATGGAGCGGCCCTGCGTGCTGACCGAGGAAGGCACTACGGTCAGCGTATCGTTCAGCGCAAAATCGGTGGTGTCGCGGCCCGGCGTAAGACGCACCCATACGCAGCGGCGCGTCTTGGGCGGGGTTTCTGCACGTTGCTGCGCCCACGCTCCGGCCCACGCCAGCACACACACCAGCAGCAAGCCAAAGCGCAGAAAGCGGTGCGGAAAGCTGCTGATCATTGAAAGTCTTTATACCCGGAAGGTTGCCCGGCTCCACAACGTAAGAAGCGGCGCAATTCGTGCCGCCAAAAGTACCGCTCTGCTTCGGCTTGACCCCGCAGCTTAGCCAGCCAGCGGCAGCTCGATGTAGAAAGTGGTGCCGGTGCCTTCCTCAGTTTCAAACCAGATGCTGCCGCCGGCGCTTTCGATGCCGCGCTTAGCCACGGCTAGCCCAATACCAGAGCCGGTAGCTTTGGTGGTGAAGTTGGGCACAAACACCTTCTCCCGCACTTCCTCCGCAATGCCGGCCCCGTTGTCCTGGATGCTGATACGCACCCGCCCTTCGGGCCGGATTTCCAGCTGCGCCTCAATCTCCGCCCCCCGCCCTTCCGGCACCGACTGCAGCGCATTGATGAGCAGGTTGTTGAAGGTGCGCACCAGTAGACTTTCGTCGGCAAAGACGGTGGCGGGCGTTTCTTCCGCCGGCAGCTGCAGCCGGATACGGGCGTCCTGGCGGCTGCCCTGGTGCAGCTCCACGCAGCGGCGCAGTACCTGGGCCACATCCAGCCGCTCGGGGCGCATGGCGGGCAGGTTGGTGAAGTTACTGAATGAGGTGGCAATGTCGGTCAGCACGTCAATCTGGGTGATAAGTGTCTGCGACACTTTGCCAATCAGCTCCTGAATGTTGGGCCGGTTGTCCTGGATGGCGCGCTGCAGAAACTGCAGGCTCAGCTTCATGGGCGTCAGCGGGTTCTTGATTTCGTGGGCCACCTGCCGGGCCATTTCGCGCCAGGCGGCTTCTTTTTCCTGCGCCGCCAGTTCCTGTTTGCTTTCCTCCAGCTTCAGCAGCATGGCATTGTACTCGCGCACCAGCAGCCCGATTTCGTCATTCGACTGATAGTCGAGCATTTCATTCTGGCCCGTGAGAGTGGTCTGCTTGAGCTTTTCGGTGAGCAGCTTCAGCGGATCGGTCAGCACCCGGGAGGCCACGAAGGTGAGAATCAGGAAGAAGATGAACATCACCGTGAAGATGTTCACCAAGGTCGAAATCAGCTCAATCAGCTTGTTATCCAGCTCTTTCTCTGAATCGAAGAACGGAATACCGACGTAGCCCAGCACCCGGCCCGCCTGTCCGGCCTCTGCCTCCGGGGCGCGCAACGGCAGATACAGCGCATTGAACGAGAGCGAGCCGGCCCGCTCAGTTAGCAGCACGCGCGGCTGCGTATGCTCCTTCAGCGCCGCCACGGCCTGCGGGTTCATCAGGGTACCCAGCAACCCCGACTCGAAGATGATGGGCTGGCTGCTGACCAGCAATTCGCCGCTGGCATCGTAGAGGTTAAGGTCGGTTTCGGTGAGCGAGGATACGTTATCGGCTAGCTCGAACAGCGCGGCGCGCCCCATGGAGTCGGCGAGCAGGGCGCGGTTTTGCAGCAGATTTTCCTGCACGGCCCGCCCGCGCCGCTCATAGGTGCGGCGCAGGTCGCGCTTGTACGACGACGTCACCTGGCTGGCCGTGGCAATGCTTACAATCACCAGCGGCACCAGAATGCCAAAGTTGAGGAAGAGCTGGATTTTGGTGCTGAAGTTGGTGCGGAATATCTCCAGATACTCGCCGCGCACCAGCAGGTACAGCCCGATGCTGAGCAGCCAGAAAAACGTGTGCAGCAGAAACAGGAACGAGAAATTGGCCAGCCAGTCGGTGAAGCTGTAGTTGTCCGTCGTCACCACCACGGTGCGGTGCTGGGCTTCGTCGCGCACGGCCAGGTGGTGGTAGCGCCCCGCCACCAACCCGGTACGGTAGAGGCGCGGGTCGTTGTACTGGTGCGGCAACAGGCGGTTCACGTAGTCGAAGTCGCCCTCATTGTACACCAGCCGGTCTTTTTCGAAACCCGCGTAACTCAGTTCGGCCCCCAGGCCCGGCTGGAAGAACTTCTGGTCGATGAGCAGTTCGGGCACTACGCTGTAGTTGGTCAGCTTCTTGAGTGTGAGCTCCAGCAGCACGGTGCTGGAGCCGCTGACTGGCGCCGGCACGGCCACAAAATCGACGTAACGCCGGGTGCTGAACGAGTTGCTGCCGCGTACCAGAAACAGATTGAGCTGGTCGGTACGGGTCGCATTCTTCAGCAACCGGCTGCGCGCATCCGACAACGATTCGGCCCCCGGTCCGGCGCCCAAGGGGCGGCCGGCCGGGTCGAAAAGCGAAACCGCTATTTCGTATTTGTCGAAGTAGTCGCGCAGGTAGTGCTTGACTATCTTCTGGCGTACCACTTCCGAACTGGCGAACGGGCTGGCCAGCAGCGTCCGGATGAGCGGGTCGGCGGCCATTTCGCGGGTGCGTTCCGTTAGCAGAAATTCCCCCTGCAGGTCGTTGTCCACGAGTAGGTTTCCGGCAAGAGTCTGCTTATTGATGACCAGCTGCCGGTCGAAGTGCTCGAACAAGGCCAGGGCCCCAACCGCCGAACTGATACCCAGCATCAGAAAAATGAACAGGTATACCTGATACGGCACCACCGCCGCCACGCGCCGCAGCCCCATCAGGCGCAGCAGTAGCAGAAACCACAGCGTGATGCCCACCAGCAGCACGTGCACCTGGCCCAGCGCAATACCAATCGGCAGGAAAAGCAGAGCGCTCAGGCCCAGTCCGAAGATGCTGCCCCGCTTGGTTTCGGGCAGCACCGCCGCGCTAAACAGTTGCGCCAGCATGTAAAACCCTACCAGGTAGGAGCCCGTGTGCAGCACAATAGCGAGGCACAACAGCAGCTTAAACCCCGACACTGAGATATCCTGAGTGATATCGAGGATGATCTGGGAGTTATTGAAACTATTGGAATAGAACTGAAACAACAGTTCCAGCAGCAGAAAAAACAACACGCCCGCTACTGTTGCTACCGCTGTGCGCTGCCCCGAACTCCGGAGCCGCTCCACCCACCGCATGGGATTGTAGCGCCGGAACAGCAGCTGGGCATAATACGCCCCTACAGCCAGCAGCAGGGCGTTGATGAATAAGTCGCCGAGAGAAGGTGAAAGCCACGAGGCCGCATATACCCGCGGATCGAACAACGGCAGTTCTATAAAGGAAAATGGCAGCCCGAAGTGCAGCAGCACTGCCCGCAGCAGCACCAGCGGCAGCAACAGCACTGCCGCGCCAGCCAGCACGCTGTTGGCGCGGGCCAATTGCCACGCCCAGAGCAGCCAGCACCCCAGATAAAATCCGAACCCGAGCATCATCAGGGCCATGGGCAGGCGCTTGCCGGTAGCGGGGTTAAGCTGCAGGCTTTCCAGCGAAAACAGGTAGCTCCCCTCGTCAGAGTAGAACTTCGGGCGGTCGGGCCGTTGTCTGCCGGTCACCAGCCGCACATTCAGCCCCCGGAACAGCGCCTTTTCTGAGCCGTCGCGCAGGTAGCGGTTGCTGATACCATAGCCTTTTTCCAGAGGCACATAAGTCAGCACTACGTAAGGCCCGGCAGCGTGCCGCAGGGCAATGTAGTGCCCGAACTGCATGGTCACCAGCTTTTCCGTGAAGGACTGCCCTACGTGCTCCGGCTCGGGACGGGTAGTGTGGTCTGACCAGTAGAGCAGCTGCTCGTTTCGGTACACGAAGCAGGGATACGTCGTCTGGCTAACCAGCCTGCCGAAATTCAGTTCGCCGCGCTGCGCCTCCGCCGTTATTTCAGCGGCTTCCTGTTCGGCCGTTAGCTCGGCAGTGCGCAACAGCTTTTGCAGCCGGTCGGCGTCGGTGCGCAACAGTACGCCGGGCGCCTGGCCGTAGCGGTTGCTCAGGTAAGCTCCCGCAAAGCATAGTAGAGCAGCCAGCAACAATACTGGCGGTAGAAAGCGGGCGAACTTCAACAGGAGTAGATTTGGACGGCACCACGCGGCCCCGCAGGAACCGGCACCCAACAAAAATGCCGCCAATTGGCGGCATTTCCTAGTTATCGGGCTTCTCTATGCGGTGGTGAGGCAAGGAACCAGCCAGGTGTGGGTCGTAGGTGATTCCGCCAAACAGGTAGAGCATCACAACCCGCGCGTAGCGGAACAACAGCGGCGTAAGGGCCACTACCACCGCTGCCACACTCGTCATATAGACCCACACGGGCGGATCGTGCGCAAGGTAGAACAGCAGGATTCCCGTGAGGAAGACAATAGCCGTAGAAAAACCGTAGCTGATGTACATGGCGCCCCAGTAGAAGCCTACTTCCGGCTCATAATGCTGCCCGCACACCGGGCAGCTTTCATACATAGCATCGAACTTCCTAAGGTGCAGGGCGGAATACCGGAACAGCGGGCCCCGATGACAACGGGGGCACTTCTGGGCCAGCATAGCCAGCAGCCCTGACCCAGTGGAGCCGGCCATTACTTGCGGGCCAGTTTCTTTGCCTTGGTGTTGCGGTACCAGAAGTAGCCTACCGCTCCTACCAGCAGGTAAGGAATAGCAGCCATGTACAGAATTCCTTTATTCAGACCGGAGAAATCGTAACCGTCCTTCTCGGAGCGGGCCGATTCTACCTGGGTTTTGCACATGGTGCATTGCGCCGCCGCCGTCTGAGGCGACAGGCTGAACAGAGCACCCAGCACGAGGGCAAACAACACAGTCAACAATGCCTTTTTCATACTTCTTCAACTCCGTTTGAAAGCGAATGGTTTGCGCATTCCCCCAATGAACAGGCGCTTTTTGAACCGTTATCTAGCTGTAGTAGGGTGAAATCATGAAATACACGATAACGCCCGTAATTGACACGTAGAGCCAGATAGGATACGTCCAGCGAGCAATACGACGGTGCTTCTGAAACTGCTCAGTAAGTGCGAAGTAAAGCGTGAACAGCACCAGCGCCACCGTAACGGCTGCCAGCAGGATGTGCGTAATCAGGATGAAGTAGTAAACCGTCTTGATCAGCCCTTCGCCGCCAAACTTCGTGCTGGGCACCTGTGAGTGATACGCCACGTAGGATACCAGAAATAAGGACCCCATCAGAAAAGCGGAGCCCATCATGGCGCGGTGCTTGGCTACATCCTTGCGCCGGATGAAGTAGTAGCCGGCCATCAGCAGCAGTGCAGTAAGCGAGTTGAGCACCGCATTTACGGCCGGCAAAGCCTTCACCTGTGCTCCTTCAATCCGGAACACATTGGGAAAGTAGTACAGGACGGCTACTGCAATGGGAATAACTGCGCCCAGTACAGCCGCCAGTACTTTGTATTTGGTGCTGCCAGGGACGGAGGCAGGACTATTCGTGTTCATAAGTGTACAACAGCACGTTGATTTCCGTCATCAGACGTTCAACGTCTTTAGGTTTCATTCCGTCATAGATGCCCCGCACACGATGTTCCCGGTCTACGAGGTACAGGTTCTGGCTGTGCACAATGCCAGGGCCGGCCCCAATAGGAGCATCAAGTCGAAACTCTTCCGTAGCTAACCGGTAAAGCGCGGTTTTGTCACCGGTCAGGAAAAACCATTTGCCGGCAATGGCGCCATACTGCTCGGCGTAGCGCTCCAGTACCGCTACGGAGTCGTGGGCCGGATCTACGGTATAGGATACCAGCTTCACGCGCGGCTCGTGCCGGAACTTTTCCTGTACCCGGGCCATCTGGCTATTCATGCGGGGGCAGGCACCAGGGCAGGTGGCGAAGAAGAAGTTGGCAACGTACACACCGCCGCCCACATCCTGCTGCGTAATCTCGCGGCCCGACTGTGAAGCAAACCGAAAATCAGCCAACTGGTGAAAAACAGTATCGCGCCGCCACTTTCCTTCCACCAGTGTCGAATCGACACGGTCGGGCAGGAAAGTGGGCAGCGCGTAACGGTTGGTGCCGAAAGTGTATAGAAACACGAAAGCCAGCACCGGGACCAACAGCATGAGGCCCAACAACAGGACGTGTTTGGGCCTCATGAAATTAGTTGAATACGTTCCAGAACGAGTTCTGATATGAACCCTCCGTAATCAGGGCGATGAGCAGCCATACGAGCAGCGCCATCGGAATGAGGATGGTCCAGATCAACGATTTCACTTCATGCTTCAGGTGCATGAATTCAGCCACAATGAAGAAGGCTTTGAAAATCGTGAGGATGATGAAGATGGCGTTGCGGAGCGTGCCCGGGTCCATCAGGAATACGAACACAAATTCGAGTGCCGTAATACCTACCAGCACGAAGAAGGTTTTCCAGATCCAGCCGGTATTCGGTTTTGGAATCTCGCCGGTATGCGTCGTATGCTCGGTGCCTACGTGATTAGCCATGGTACAGGAAGTAACTGAGTAGCGGGAGCAGGAAGCAGCGGCTTATTCAGCCGCGCCTAGTAGCTCTGCCACCCGTGGAATTATACGAGGTAGAAGAAGGTGAAAACGAACACCCACACAAGGTCTACGAAGTGCCAGTACAGGCCGATTTTCTCTACCATCTCGTAGTGGCCGCGCTTCTCAAACGTGCCGTTGGTAGTAGCAATGAAAGACCAGACCAGCAGGCAGACGCCGGAGAATACGTGTGTACCGTGGAAACCCGTGATAAAGAAGAACAGGTCTGCAAAAAGCACCGGGCCATATTGGTTGACCGCCAGGTTGGCGCCATACACGGTAGTACCGTCCAGCATTTTGGTACCTTCGTCGGTGCCGTGGATGAAGTGGCTCCATTCCCAAGCCTGTGAGCCGAGGAAAGTAGCCCCAAACAGAATCGTCCAGAGCAGCCATTTCTGCACATCCTTCTTGTCCATGCGGTGGCCGGCTTCTACGGCCAGTACCATCGTCACGGAGCTGAAGATAAGAATCATCGTCATCAAGGCCACAAAGCCCAGTGGCACACTCTGCCCATGCAGGCCCGGAAAACCGTCGAATACCTTGTCCGGAACGGGCCAGTATGCCGTCGAAAATTCGAAGACTTTGCCGGCAGCGGCATCAAAAGCCGGGTAGCGGTGACGGATCAGGCCGTACGTGGTCAGGAAGGCGGCGAACGTGAAAGCGTCCGACAACAGGAAGAACCACATCATCAGCTTGCCGTAGCTGGCCTTGAAGGGCTCATTGCCTCCGTCCCAGTTGCCGCTACGCGGCCGGTCAGCGGCGTCGGCAGAGGAGAGAGGCTGCGTCGTGGAAATGGTGGACATAAAGTGCGGGGTAAGACGAAACTAGTGGTTCAAAAGTAGGAACAAATACAGGTACAACCAAAGCGCGCCGAGGAAGTGCCAATAGATGGTGCAGTTGGCAATAGGCATCATTTGCCGCGAATGCACCTGATAGCGAAGTGTTTTCAGGTATGTTTTTGCGAGAAAAATCAGCCCGGTGATGAGGTGAAAACCGTGCACGCCCATCAATACATACACAAATGAGCCCGAAGGGTTGGCATCTACGCCCCCAAAATATGTCCGGCCAGCCACTAAATCGGCCCAAGAGAACCATTGTCCTACCAAAAAGGCGAGGCCCAGCAGCACAGTCAGGCCCATGGCCAGCTTCACGCGGCCCAACTCGTCGCGCTTAGCCGAGGCGTACGCCCACTGCATGGTCGCGCTGCTCAGCACAATAACGATGGTGTTGTAGAGCAGGCTGATTGGCAGGTCGAACTCGCGCCAGTTTCCTTCTTCACGGCGCACAATAAAGCCGCTGGTAAAGGCTGCAAACATCATAATGATGCTCACAATCATCAGAATCAGGAGCAGCCGCATAGGATGCAGGCCGGTACCGGGTTCTTTTTCTTCCAAAGTTTCTACGCTTTGCATAGGTTTCAGGCAATGGCCTATCAGTTGCGTAGTACGCAGCTGGTAGGACGGGTTACAATTTATCGAGAACTAAGGCTATCTGCACGATAGGCAGATACAGGAAAGAGCCAAACATGATGCGCATGGCAGCCTTCTTAGTGCAAGTGCGCATCAGGTAAAAAGTTTGCATCAGAAACAAAACGCCACACACTACCGCAATCAGAGCCGAAGTTTTACCTGCCATACCAAACTGTAGCGGCAGCAGGCTCAAGGGAATTAGAAGCAGGGTGTAGGTCATGATCTGAAAAGCGGTGCGCAGATCCTTGCGGCCCGGTGATGGCAGCATCTTGAAGCCGGCGGCCCGGTAGTCATCATCCAGAACCCACGCAATAGCCCAGAAGTGCGGAAACTGCCACATAAACTGGATTCCGAACAGAATCCAGCCGCCGGCACTTTCTGCGCCCACAAGGGCATTGGTGGCTGCCACCCAACCAATAAAGGGAGGCAAGCCACCCGGAATGGCGCCCACAAACACGCAGATTGGCGAAATCTGCTTAAGCGGGGTGTAGATGAAACCGTACAGAATCAGCGAAATCAGCGACAGTGCCGCGGCCAGTGGATTGAAGAAATAAGCCAGCATGGCTAGCCCTGCCCCTCCCAGCACCACTGCAAATACCCAGGCCTCGGATACGCTTAGAATACCCAATGGCAACGGCCGTTTGGCCGTACGCTTCATCAGCTTGTCCAGATCTATTTCGTAGATCTGGTTGATGGTGTTTGCGGAGCCGGTCACGGCCAGCCCTCCTACCATCACCAGCAATGCGCGTCCCCAGTCAAAAGCCTGAGCGCCCAGCAGGTAACCAATAGCGCTGGAAAAAGCTACGGTCAGTGCCAGCCGAAACTTGATTAACTGGAAATACGCCCTGGCTTTGGTCATTAGGAATAGAACAACACGGACGGCGGAAGGACTCCAAACCGGGCCGCAAAGTTACGCAACAACGCTCGTACTACCGGCCTGAAGCCCAGCTTTCGTCTGGCGCTTGTAGTGAATGATGGTCAGAAACTGAACGCCGAACAATACAGTAGCAACTGTCAGGTGCACGGGCTGCACGGCTGCGGGCAATGCGAAGTAGGCCAGCACCATTCCCGCTACTATTTCGAGGGCTAGCAGCACCAGCACAGCAGCGGCTAGCCGCTGCAGCTTGATGTTACGCGTCGAATACAGTTGGGAAGCAACGTAGAGGTTCAACAACAGCAGCACGATGGAGAATGACCGGTGTAAGTAGAACGTGCTACCTAGCTGCTCTACCCACCCCGCACGGTTTGCGTAGCTGGCAGCTGATGCCACTACATCAACCTGCTCCCGCACCTGGGTACCCAGCATAATCTGCCCAAACGTTAATAAAAGGGCAGCCCATAGCCAGAACGTTAGACTGACTTGAGGTGTACCCTCATTGGTTCCACTTGGCTGTTCTCTGGCCAGTTGCGAACGGTCTACGGCATAGATAAGCAGCGCCACAATAAGCAGCGCTAGCGCCATATGCACCGTCACCATTTCTGGAAGCAGGTTGGTGGAGACTACCAAGGACCCCAGCCAGCCCTGAAATCCGGTTAGCAGAAAGGATACAAACGTGAGCCAGAACACTACCGGGGCGCGACGCCAGTAAGGCAAGGCCAGCGCCACTGCCAGAAAGATGAACACGCCAATTAGTGCCCCAAGCAGCCGGTTGACATATTCAATCCAGGTTTTAGTAACGTTAAAATCAGTTTCGATGAACTGCGTAGGGTGCGCAAAAATCTGAGCGGCTACCTCTTCGAATCCAAGGCCACTCAGCGTTTTAGCAATGCGCTGGTTCTTCGCAACTCGCTGCTCGGTGTAGATTTCCTTGTAGTTGGCCGGGAGCTGGCTCACATCCGTAGGCGGCACCCAGGTTCCGAAGCACTTCGGCCAGTCTGGGCAGCCCATTCCGGAGCCTGTACTCCGCACAATACCCCCTACCAGGATCAGCAGATATACTGCCACGACGGTCAGGATACCAAAGAACCGGAAACGGCTTACAAAAGCAGGTTGAATCATAGATACTTGTTGCACGTGTTTCTGTGGCGCACTGACTTTAGAACGTCAGGCGGAGTAATGACAGCGCAGACTTTTAAGGGCACAGCAATACTCCTTTCAGGAGTTTCTATGGGCACACAATGAAAACGGGCCGCCGTATGTACAGCGGCCCGTTTCAGGGTTGTTGCCAGATGGCGGTTACTCCATTTCGCTCTCGTAAGGCAGATTCGAGGACTGCGTTTTCGAGAAAGGCACGTTCTGAGGAATGAAGTCCTCTTCAGCACCAGGCTTGCTGTAGTCGTATGGCCAACGATACACAGCTGGAATTTCGCCGGGCCAGTTGCCGTGGCCAGGGTGCAGCGGCGTAGTCCATTCCAGAGTCGTCGAGCGCCAAGGATTCTCGGTAGCGCGACGGCCGCGGAAGATGCTGTAGAAGAAGTTGAAGATGAATACAAACTGAGCGAAGAACGCCAGGATTGCAGCAATAGAGATGAATTTGTTCAGGTCAGCAAACTGGCTGAAGGAATCAAAGCCTGTCCAAGCGTAATAACGACGGGGGAAACCGGCAATACCTACGTAGTGCATTGGCATGAACACCAAGTACACTCCAATGAACGTCAACCAGAAGTGGATGTAACCGAGCTTCTCGTCCATCATACGACCGAACATTTTCGGGAACCAGTGATACACACCAGCAAACAGACCGAAGAAGGCCGAGCTACCCATTACCAAGTGGAAGTGAGCTACCACAAAGTACGTGTTGTGCATCTGGATATCGAGGGCCGCGTTGCCGAGAATAATACCCGTCAGACCACCCGAAATGAACAGCGACACAAAGCCAATCGAGAACAACATAGCGGTAGTGAACCGGATATTACCCCGCCACAAAGTAGCCAGCCAGTTGAACGTCTTTACGGCCGATGGCACGGCAATAATCAGCGTCAGGAACATGAACACCGAACCCAGGAAAGGATTCATGCCGGTCACGAACATATGGTGAGCCCATACAACGAATGACAGCAAGGAAATACCCAGCAGTGAGCCAATCATAGCACGGTAGCCAAAAATTGGCTTACGGGCATTGGTAGCCAGAATCTCCGATACCATACCCATAGCAGGCATAATAACGATGTATACTTCCGGGTGACCAAGGAACCAGAACAAATGCTGGAAAAGCACCGGCGAACCACCCGTGTGGTTCAAAGCCTGTCCGGCGATGTAGATATCCGAAAGGAAGAACGACGTTCCGAATGAACGGTCGAAGATCAGCAGCAAAGCAGCCGAGAAAAGTACCGGGAACGACAGCAGACCCAAAACAGCCGTCAGGAAGAAAGACCAAATGGTGAGCGGCAACTTGCTCATGCTCATACCGCGGGTACGCAGGTTGATTACGGTGGTGATGTAGTTAACACCACCCAGCAGCTGCGATACGATAAACAAGGCCATCGACACCAGCCACATCGTCATACCCATGCCCGAGCCGGGAATGGCTTGTGGCAAGGCGCTCAGTGGTGGGTAGATTGTCCAGCCTGCTGAAGCAGGGCCAGTTTCAATGAACATCGAGCTGAACATGATAATGCCCGATACAAAGAAGAACCAGTACGAGAGCATGTTCATGAAGCCCGAGGCCATGTCACGAGCTCCTACCTGTAGTGGAATCAGGAAGTTCGAGAACGTACCCGACAGGCCAGCAGTCAGCACAAAGAATACCATAATAGTACCGTGCATCGTCACCAGAGCCAGATAGAAATCAGGGCTGAGTTTGCCGGCTTCGATCCATTTGCCAAATACCGGCGTCAGCCATTCCATCGTGGCCTCCGGCCAGCCGAGCTGTAGACGGAACAAGCTGGAAAGGGTACCGCCCAGGATAGCCCAAAAAATACCCGTTATCAGGAATTGTTTGGCAATCACCTTGTGGTCCGTGCTGAACACATACTTGAACAGCCAGTGCTGGTCGTGGTGATGATCGTCGTGGTGCAGGTGCTCTTCGTGCGAGATGCCCGGCTCGGTTACCCCGACGCCGCCCTGCACTTGAGTGGAAAGATTAGCAGCCATAGAAAGCGTTGATTAACTGCGTTGAATTAGAGCGAAGCTTTGGTAGCGGGCGTCGCTACGGCAGCGGCAGCCTCTTTCACAACCAACTTTTCCTCTTTCTGTTTGAAAGAAGCTAATACATCTGGATTCTGCTCCGAGAACGACTTTTGCTGGGCATACCAAGCAACATAATCGTCTGGCTCATCCACTACGATGTTCAGTTTCATGGCGAAGTGGCCACGGCCGCAAATCTGGTTGCAGGCTAGCTCGTAGTTGAATTTTGGGTTGCCAAGCTGCGCACGCATCTCGTCCGTGGTTTTGGTAGGCGTGAACCAGAACTTGGTAGGCATACCTGGCACGGCGTACATCTGCACCCGGAAGTGCGGCATATACACCGCGTGCAACACGTCGCGCGAGCGGATCTTCAGGAGCACCGGATGCCCTTTGGGAACGTGGATTTCGCCGGCAATAAAGTCGTCGAGCCCGCTCTTGTCCGTCAGATCAAAGCCAAATTCGTTGGTAGCATCAATCAGCCGGTAGTTCACAACACCCAGCTTCTGGTCAGTACCGGGGTAGCGCACCAGCCAGTTGAACTGCTTGCCCATCACTTCCAATACGACCGAGTCTTTGGGAGCGGGACCAGTAATGCGGGTCCACTCTTTCCAGCCGGCAAATACCAGACCTGCCATTACGATGGCCGGAATCACCGTCCAGATGATTTCGATTTTGTTGTTGTGCGGGAAGAAGTAAGCCCGACGGCCTTCTTTGTGCTGATACTTATACGAGTACACAAACAGCGCAACCTGGGTCAGGACAAACACGATGCCGATGATAATCATCGTGGTCCAGAACATCCGCTCCGTTGCGTGGCCATGGACCGACGCAATAGGAGGATTCATTTTGTTGAAATTGTCGCCGAACGACCAGGCAAAGGCCGCACCACCGATGACCATGAATAGGATCATCAGCACCGCATTGACGCGGTTGCTCATCCCGAAGTCACGGGCAGAGCTGCCCGAGAAAATCGAGGTCAGGATCTGGAGGCGAAACAGCAAGCCGAAAACGACGAGCAGCAACACCAACACCAGCAGAATACCAAGAGCAGTCATTAGGTAAAGGAAGAGGTGAGATTTGAGAGGTCAGAAGTGAGAGATGGTTATACTGTTCAGTCTAACTTCTCACTTCTCAATACTCAGGTCTAAGATTAGGTGGTATGATGAACGCTCTCGTCGAGGAACGGGTGATGCAACGGCACCAGCGAAGCCTGGGCGAGGCGTTTGGTCATGAGTAGCAGGAAGCTACCCAGAAACACCAATGCAACGCCGAACTCAATGATGAACCCATTATTCTCCTGCATAGTTGCAGGCATGATCATCAAATAAAAGTCGAACCAGTGGCCAATGAGGATGGCAATGGTTACGATCTTAAGCATGATCATCTGACGCTTCGCATCACGCGTCATCAGCACCAAGAAGGGGAAGACGAAGTTGATGAGCAGGTTGAAGAAAAACAGCCATGTATACTGACCATTGAACCCGCCAAGACGCTGGTTGAAGTAGACTGCTTCTTCCGGCAGGTTGGCATACCAGATCAGCATAAACTGCGAGAACCATACGTAGGTCCAGAAAATGCTGAAGCCAAACATGAACTTACCCAGGTCGTGCAGATGGCCCGCCTGTACCCAGCGCAGATAGCCAGCCTGCTTCAGCAGAATAGTGCACAGCGTGGTGGCAGCAATGCCCGAAACCCACCACGAAGCGAATACATACCAGCCGAACATCGTCGAGAACCAGTGCGTGTCAATCGACATCACCCAATCCCAGGCCGAAATAGACGAGGATACTGCGTACAGCACGAGGAACAGAGCCGATACATTGATGCACTTGTGGAAGTACTCAGTACCGCCGTTCAGATCCTCAGCCAGCGACAGGTCGCGAAGTTTCTTGGTGAAGTAGGCCCAGATGCCGATGAAGACGATCATACGGCCCAGATAGAATCCCAGATTCAGGAAACCTGATTTACCGGCAATGAGGGCGTCGTAGTTAGCATTGCCCTTATCCATGATACCAGGCATTGTCCAATGGAAAATGTCGTGGTTGATGAGGCCGATGCAGAAGATAACTACCATCAGGATGCCACCGGGCACTACCCAGGCACTGAGAGCTTCGTTCACACGCTTAATCAGTACTGACCAGCCTGCATAGGCAACGTACTGAATAGCCATGAACACCGTACCGATGGTCGAGACACCCGTGAAGAACACGTTGTTGTGCCACAGGCTCACGATAAGGCGCTTGAGCCAGAGCGGGCTACCATGATGGCCAGTGCCTTCATGACCGGCACCAGCCGCGCCATGAGCAGCAGCTGCACCTTCATGATGCTCACCGCCGATGTTGAGGTAAGCGACGATTAATCCAACAACCAGCAGTAATACGCCAGCCAGAATAATCATCATGAATTTTTTACGAGTACCGGCTGAAACCTCCAGGTATTCCGCCGTAACGCCTTCATGTTGCGTCAGAGTTGCCATAGTGGATTAGTTAGCGGTTCCGTTACGTGCCTGGTCTCCTTGGCCCGGAGTTTCCGAAGCCTTATCTGCCTGCGCCTCTTGAACAGGCGCCTGCGTTTGTGTGTCAGTGGTTTGCGTAGAGTCAGCTGCAGTTACGCCAGCACTCGAAGCACCTTTTGCTTTCAGCAAGTCAGCAGCACCGTCCGGGCCTTTGCCTTCCTGCAGCACGCGCACGTACATGGCAATCTTCCAACGCTCTTCGGGGTTCACCTGCGAACCATGTGGCATCATGCGGCCTTTGCCCCATTGAATGACATGGTACACGTGGCCCTCGTTCATGGTTTTGTAAGCGCCTGCTGAGTAGTTCGGCACACCTTTGAACTTGATACCTACAGGGCCCTGGCCGTCGCCTTGCTCGCCATGGCAATGCTGGCAATTGCGCAGATACAGTGCTTTGCCTTCCTCCAGACTCTCCTTTGAGTAGGAATATGGATTGCGCAAGGTGGTTTCAGCGGTAGCTAAATCCTCTTTGGCTATGTGCGAGTAGTAGTTAGCTTTCCCACGAGCAACAGTACCCACTACCGGGGTGCGCTCATTGGTACCCATCGGGTTGATGGTATTGGCATTCACCTGACGCAGCGGATCGTACGGAATAGACTCGTACATCTCCGGCGCGTACTCAATGCCAGGATCATCGGCGCGGTTGCAGCCGGTGGTCAGCACCGAGGCAAACAGGATTGCCGACGCTTGCAGACCTAGTTTCAGCGAATGCGTCATTAGAATTTGGTCATTTCTTTTTCGTTCACCTCTGAGGCGCCATTGGCGCGCAACAGCTGCGTCAGATGGTTCAGGTCGGTCTTCTCGTTCAGCTCGATGGCCACTACAAACTTGTCATCAGTAGAGCGGACGTCCAACACGGGCGTTTTCCAGCGCGGATACAGCTTGCTGATGGTGTAGAAGGTAATCACCATGCCATGGCAGCAGAAGAATACCGTCAATTCGAAGGAAACCGGAATGAAGGCAGGTAGCGCAATGTGCGGCTTACCACCGATGATCATAGGCCAGTCGAAACCGAGGGTATAGATCTGCAGCCACAAAGCGAAGCTCAGACCGATAACCCCATAGAAGAAGGCTGCGATAGGCAGACGAGACCGTTCGATGCCAAGTGCATCGTCCATGCCGTGAATAGGGAACGGGGTGAAGACCTCGTAGATTTTCACGCCCGCCTCGCGGACGTTTTCAACGGCGTGCAGCAGCACGTCTTCGTCTTCGAAGATGCCGAGGGCGAAGCGCTTAGTCATGCTTATCGTAGTTTACGGGAGCCGAAGCCGGCACACCATGGGTGGCAGTTTGAGGAGTTGTGTGATGTGGATCATGGCCGGTATAGGTCGGGCCGTTATCTACCGTGTACTTCAGCACCGACTTCACTTCCGCCATGTTGATAACAGGGAAGAACTTGGCGAAGAGCAGGAACAGGGTGAAGAACAGACCCAGCGTACCAACATAGATGCCGATATCGATGATAGAAGGCGAGAACATTGCCCAGCTCGACGGCAGGTAGTCGCGGTGCAGCGAGGTTACGATAATCACGAAACGCTCGAACCACATCCCGATGTTCACGATGATGGATAGCACGAAGGTAGCCGGGATGCTGTAGCGGATACGACGGAACCACACCAGCTGGGGCGAAATAACGTTGCAGGTCATCATCGACCAGTAAGCCCACCAATAAGGACCGGTTGCGCGGTTGATGAAGGCGTACTGCTCGAACTCAACGCCCGAGTACCAGGCAATGAAGAACTCGGTGATGTAGGCTACCCCTACGATAGAGCCGGTTACCATCATGATTTTGTTCATGAGGGCAATGTGTTCCAGCGTGATGTAGTCCTCCAGTTTGAATACGACCCGCGTGATGAGCATCAGCGTGAGTACCATGGCGAAACCGGAGAAGATAGCTCCCGCTACGAAGTAGGGAGGGAAGATGGTAGTGTGCCAGCCCGGAACAACTGAGGTTGCAAAGTCCATCGATACGATGGTGTGTACCGAGAGTACCAGTGGCGTCGAAACGCCGGCCAGAATCAGCGAAACCGTTTCGTAGCGGCTCCAGTGCTTGGCCGAGCCTTTCCAGCCCATGCTCAGCAGCGAGTATGCTACTTTGGCAATCGGACCTTTAGCCCGGTCACGGATAGTGGCGAAATCAGGAACCAGACCTGTGTACCAGAACACCAGCGACACGGTGAAGTAAGTTGAGATGGCGAAAACGTCCCAGAGCAGCGGCGAGTTAAAGTTTACCCACAGCGAGCCAAACGTGTTTTGCAGGGGAAATACCCAGTAAGCCAACCACGGGCGGCCCATGTGCAGAACCGGGAACATGGCGGCGCAGATTACGGCAAAGATGGTCATTGCCTCTGCTGCGCGGTTAATGGAGGTCCGCCATTTCTGACGGAACAGCAGCAGAACTGCCGAAATCAGGGTGCCGGCGTGGCCGATACCTACCCACCATACGAAGTTGGTAATGTCCCAGGCCCAGCCTACGGTTTTGTTCAATCCCCATTCCCCGATACCGTACCAGAGGGTGCGGTAAACGGAGTAGAAGAAGACGCCAAGGAAAAAGAGGGCCACGGCCAGAGCGGCCATCCAACGGACGTTGGGAGCGGCCTCTACCTGGCGGCACACGTCTTGGGTGACGTCGTGGTACGTTTTCCCCCCGGTTACGAGCGGCTCCCGTACAGGCGATACGTGCTGCATAGTGTTTGGACTTAATGGAGTAGATGGGGAGGGCTACCAGATGGTGGACCAAGCGGCCCTCCCCTATGGCTCAGTTTCTAGGCGTTGCGAACTTCTTCCGTGTTACGGATCTTGGTCAGGTAGGTCATGTTGGGCTGCACGTTGATGGCGTCGAGTACGTGGAAGGCTCGCTCTCCGTCTTCGCGGCGCAACAGTTTCGACAGGCGCGACTCCGGGTCACGCATATCACCGAACACGATGGCCTGCGTGGGGCACGACTGGGCGCAAGCCGACACGATTTCGCCATCCTTCGGACGACGCTTCTGCTTCTTGGCTTCCAGCTTGCCGAGTTGGATACGCTGCACGCAGAGTGAGCATTTCTCCATCACACCACGGGCACGAACCGTTACGTCCGGATTCAACACCATACGGCCGAGGTCGGTGAACATGTGGCCGTTTACAGCTTCGAACTTCTCGTTAGAATAGTATGAGAACCAGTTGAAGCGACGCACTTTGTACGGGCAGTTGTTGGCGCAATAGCGGGTACCAACGCAACGGTTGTAGGTCATCTGATTGAGACCTTCCGAGCTGTGCGTAGTAGCGAGTACCGGGCACACCGTTTCGCAGGGAGCGTGGTTGCAGTGCTGGCACATCATCGGCTGGAAGATAACCGAGGGGTTCTCAGAAGGGTCTTCCATGGCCGCGTAGGTATCCAGCTTGCCTTTGGTTTCGAAGTCCTCTTTGCTGGCATCCGAGCTGTAATAACGGTCGATACGCATCCAGTGCATCTCGCGGCGGTTAATTACCTCCTGCTTACCTACTACAGCCACATTGTTCTCAGCCTGACACCCTACTACGCACGAGCCGCAGCCGATGCAGGAGTTGAGGTCGATAGCCATACCCCAGTGGTGGTTCTTGTACTCGTAGTCCTGCCACAGCGACACTTTGTTCGGCTTTTGCGGGCCGTCGGGAGTTGAAATGGTTTCGTACTCAGTTACCTCCTTGGGGTTTTCGCGGTACTGCTTCAGCGTCGACTCCTGCACCACCGGCTTGCGATCCATGATGGTGTGGTGGGTCTGCGTCTGCGCAATGGGCGAGGTAGCACCGGTTTTCTCCAGCGTTACCGAGTTGGCGTACATGATAGCGCCATTGCGCAGCACAGCGAAGGGCAGCACGTTCTCCCCTACTTTGTCTGCAACTTTGCCAGCTTGCGTGCGGCCGTAGCCCAGTGCAATAGCTACCGAACCTGCAGCCTGACCGGGCTGAATCAGCACGGGTAGCTCGATGGATTTGCCGTTGGCCGTAACCTTCAGCACGTCGCCCTGCGCCCAGTCTTTTTCTTCGGCCATTTTGCGCGGCACGGCCACGTAGTTGCCCCAAGTAGCTTTCGAAACCGGGTCGGGCAGTTCCTGCAGCCAGGGGTTGTTGGCTTCAGTGCCGTTGCCAACACCTACTTTCTCGTAGATGCAGAGCTCAACTCCTGTGAACTTAGGAGCTGAATTGATGGCGCTGATAGCCTCAGCAGCACCCATTGCAGCACCTGCCTGAGCAGCTGGCGCGGCCAATGCCGAACCGGTAGCAACCCCGTCGTGTACTGCTTTATCCCATGCTTTGGCATCAGAGCCGGTTACGGCTTTCCACTGCGTACGCAGATAGTTGTAGTAGCTGGTTGGATTGCCGGCCCAAGTCAGCAGCGAATCCTGCGCCTGGCGGGTAGCAAACAGCGGCGAAATAGCAGGCTGCGCAAGGCTCAGGAAGCCACGCTTCGGCTCGTAGTCGTTCCACGACTCCAACCAGTGATGGTCAGGAGCAGCGTAAGTGCAAAGCGAGCCGGTTTCGTCGAGACGGTCGTTGAGCGAAATGGTAGTTTTCACCTTGCCGCCTTTCAGCGCCTCGCCCAGCTGTGCACCCATTGGGTGGTCGAACACCGGATTGGCGTTGTAGAAAATCACGGCACCAACCTGGCCACCGATGATATCTTTCACAGCGCGCTCCATACGGGCATCGTCGCCTTGGCGCACCATAGATGGAGCTGCTACATCTACTGCAGCGCTACCCAGCGACTGGTTGATGGCCGTTACGAGAGCCTGAACAGCTGGGTCGTTAGAGCCCGATACTACCAGACCGCGGCTACCAGCGGCTTTCAGTTCAGCGGCGGCTTTCTTCAGTTGAGCACTGCCAGCAGCACCGCCTCCTACTACCCCGTTGTACAAGGCTACAGCCGTAGCACCCATTTCCGAAGGCTTCACAGGCACGCGCACATCGGCATTGGAGCCGGTCAGCGTGAGGGCGCTTTCAAACTGGAAGTGGCGCGACATGGTACGCTTGTCGCTGCTCACCTTGCGGTTAGCAACATACTGACGTGCAAACTCAACCGGCGAAATCCACGTGCCGAGGAAATCGGCGCCGAGGCTTACGATTACATCCGCCTTGCTGAAGTCGTAGCTTGGCAGCACACCGCCATTGGCCCGCAGCAGGCCCGATGCCGAATTCACGTCGTACATGACATGCTCGGTGCCGGGGTAACGCGAAGCAAACTCCGCAATTACTTTCTTAGTGCTGGGGCTGATGATAGTCGGCGACACGATAACCGTGCGGCCAGCGCCAGCCAGCGCCGTGCGAATTTCCTGATCAACACGGTCCTTCTCTGCTTTCTTGCCTTTGATAGCGAAATGCTGCAGACGAGCACCATCGTACAGGCTCAGAACAGAGGCTTGAGCGCGAGCCGACAGACCACCACGTGTAATTGGTGACTCAGGATTGCCTTCCAGCTTAATCGGACGACCCTCGCGGGTCTTTACCAGCACACTGTTGTAGTCCTGGCCGTTGAAGTAAGTCGAAGCGTAGAAGTTGGCAATACCTGGGTCTACTTCTTCCGGCTTATTCAGGTACGGAATAGCCTTTTTGATCGGGGTTTCGCAGCTGGCGAGGGTGGCAGCGGCAATGCCGAAGCCCATCAGCTTGAGGAAGTCGCGGCGCGGCGCTACCGCAGCGTCGGAAGAGCCATAGGTTTCCTTCACCGGCAGGAAGTCTGCAAACTCCGTGAGTGCATTCTTCACGAACTCCGGCGAGTTCTCCAGTTCCTCAATTCCCTTCCAGTACTTAGGCGACTCTTGCATCGTGTTTTTGGAACTTAGGGTCTTAGAGACTTAGGGACGTCGGATTCTGATATTCCGACTAGTCTCTAAGTGTGCTTTTAAAGGGTTGGGGTCCTGAGAGGCCGGCGTCAGCAAGTGGTCTGAGTGCCGGCCTTTCAAGACCCTATATGGTTAGTAGTGGCACTTCGAGCACTCCGTGCCGCCGTTCGACGATACCGTAAACGGTGCAGCACCGTTGGCGCTGTCGTGCAGCTTCACGAGGTTATTGTAGTAGCCGTTGCCTTTCGTGTTGAGCGGCGTTTCGCGGTGGCAGTTGATGCACCAGCCCATCGTGAGCGGCGAATACTGGTATACCACTTCCATGTTCTGGATGGGGCCGTGGCAGGTCTGGCACTCGATGCCACCTACCTGGGTGTGCTGCGAGTGGTTGAAGTAGGCCAGGTCAGGCAGGTTGTGCACACGCACCCACTGAATGGGCTGCTTGCGCTCAATGGCGCGGTAGATTTTCTTGATTTCCGGCGACTCCGTCTTGATCTGCGAGTGGCAGTTCATACAGATGTTGGCCGAAGGAATGTTGGCTGACTTGCTCTTGTACACCGAAGTGTGGCAGTAAGCGCAGTTGATCTGGTTTTCGCCAGCGTGCAGCTTGTGTGAGAAGGCAATCGGCTGAGTAGGCTGGTAACCCTGCTGCAGGCCTACGCCCATAGCGCCCTGCACTGAGGTATAGAGCACCGCCAGTACGAACACTACACCAGCAATACCGCGCAGAACCGGCGACTTGTACAGACGGGTCCAGTCGGTGCGGGTCTCCAGCACTTCTACATCACGGCCGTCGAGGTCCTTGCGGCCACGCAGCACATCCTTCATGATGTTGGCAATAATAACCAGTGTCACCACCAGTACAATCAGCACCACGACCAACACAATCAACAGGATGTCCATGTACTTGGCATCACCGCCGGCAGTGCCATCTACCGCAGCGTTTGCGCCATCGGTAGGCTTAATGCCAGTATCGGCACCGGGAGCACCAGCAGGTTTACTCTCTTCAGCCGTTACATAGGCCAGAATGGATGTAATCTCCGTGTCGCTCAGTTGGAAGCTGGGCATCTGCTGCTTCTGGTACTGGTTGTAGATCTTAACGGCATACTCGTCGCCGCTGGCTACCATCTTGCTGGAGTTCTTGATCCAGGGAATCAGCCAGGAAACCGGACGGCGCTTGGTAATGCCTTTTAGAGCCGGGCCTACCACCACATCATTGATGGCGTGGCACTGGGCGCAGTTGCCTTTAAATAAGGCATCACCGGCGGCAATGGCAGCAGCGTCGCCACCGCCAGCGGCAGGAGCGGCCGCCGTGGCGGGAGTAGCGGCAGCCGTAGCGCCGGGTGCCACACCTTCTTTGCTCACAGCAGGAGCCGCTCCCACGTCCTGAGCCGAAGTGTTGCCAACGGCAGCAAACGTCAGGAAGAGAGCAAGAAAGAGGCGGGAAAGGGGACGAAGTCGGATGCTATTCATAGCACAGGTTGACTGAAAAAAAGAAACGCGGGGGGTGCTTCAAGGCCACAAATGTAGGTTGGGAAACCCAGAGAACAAACCCGCTTGGGCTAATTTTCGCCCATTTGACCTTGCTTAGACTCATTCTAAAATCAGGCAGCAGCTACTGTTTCACACGGGTCAGCTTGCAATGACACCTATTTATGGCCTTCCTTCTCAACTGATTCAATTGCTTTATAAAGTAACCACTCCTAGTAGGACTAGGTTTTGCCGATTGAGAGCCAAGTGCTTACCTGTTACTATATTCTATCTATTTCTCTTGGGGCCGTGTGGTCCACAGGAGAAAAATCGTATCTTTGCCGGCTCATTGAGTTTTTTCACACAATAATTTTCACCCCGTCGTAATGGAAGTCAGAAATTACGAGACGGTCTTCATTTTGACTCCCGTTCTGAACGAGAGCCAAGTGCAAGAGACGGTCGAGAAGTTCTCGCAGGTGCTTAAGGAAAATAGCGCCGACATCATCAACACTGAAGCTTGGGGCCTCAAGAAACTGGCGTACCCGATTCAGAAGAAAAACACCGGCTATTACTTCCTTGTGGAGTTCACTGGCACGGGCAACATTGTAGACACGCTGGAACTCGCGTTCCGTCGTGACGAACGTATCATCCGCTTCCTGACCACCGTTCTGGACAAGCACGCCGTAGCCTACGGTGAGCGTCGTCGTAAAGGCGAAATGAACCAGCAGAAAGCTAAACAATCGGAAGCCGTTGCCTAAGCCTAAGAAGATGAGTCTCGCCAACGAACGTATCCACAAGCAGGATACCCGCAAGAAGTACTGCCGCTTCAAGAAAAACGGCATCAAGTACGTTGATTACAAGGATCCGAACTTCCTGCTGAAGTTCGTGAACGAGCAGGGCCGCATTCTGCCCCGCCGTATCACGGGTACCAGCCTCAAGTTCCAGCGCAAAGTGGCACAGGCCGTGGCCAAAGCCCGCCACCTGGCGCTGATGCCTTATGTAACCGACTCGCTGAAGTAACCCCCCAACCGTAGTACTGACATGGAAGTAATTCTGAAAGACGACGTAAAGGGCCTGGGCTACAAGAACGACACCGTTACGGTGAAGCCCGGCTTCGGTCGCAACTACCTGCTCCCGCAGGGTCTGGCCGTTCTGGCCGACAAATCAAACAAGAAAATCGTAGCCGAGAACATTCGTCAGGCTGCTCACAAAGCCGACAAAGTGAAAGCTGATGCGCAGGCAGTAGCGGACAAAATTGGTGATGTGGTACTGGATATCCCGGCTAAAGTTGGTGAGAGCGGCAAGATTTTCGGCCGTGTAACCACGCTGCAGCTGGCTGACGCCCTGAAGGCCAAAGGCATCGACGTGGAGCGCAAGCGCCTGTCGTTCGACCAGGACCCCAGCGCGGCAGGCGAATACACCGCTACGGTGGACCTGCACCGCGAGGTGAAGCACAAAGTACGTTTCAACGTAGTAGCTGAATAAGCAACTGCGCTTCTGGAAAGGCCCGGCTGTTTGCGCAGCCGGGCCTTTTTTTTAATCCTGTGGCAGTCATTTACTCGTATCTCCGGAATGAGGTGCTATTTGGCCTACGTTTGGTTGAACCAACGATGTTGAGTAGGTTGCCTGTCCGTTGGCCTGTTTTCGGCCCTATCTTCTAGTAATGTTTCGTACTGAATTACCGCTTGTCCCGCACCCGTACCAGTTGCCGCTTTCCGCGCGGATACTGACAATAGGCTCCTGCTTTTCGGACAGCATTGGCAACCGGCTGGCTGCTGATAAGGTCCATACTCTGGTCAATCCTTTTGGTACGGTCTTCAATCCGGTGCTGGCTTGCCGCCTGCTGCGGGCGGCGGCCGGCGAAGACATGGACTGGCAGCAGCACCTAGTGGAGGCCCGGGGCCGCTGGCAGAGCTACGACCTGCACGCTACCGTAGGCGCGGACTCGCCGGTGGATTTGCTGCAGCAGGTGCAGCAGCTTCTGCGCGATACAGGCGTGTTCTTGGCGACGGCTGACGTAGTGGTACTCACGCTGGGTACTGCCTGGGTACACCGTCTCAAGGAAACCGGTGAGCTAGTCAGCAACTGCCACAAAGTCGCAGCTGATAAGTTCGATAAGGAGTTGCTCACTCCGGATGAAATCATTAATGCGGTAGCGGAAACTCATGCCTACCTGCGGCTACGCAACCCCAAGCTGCGGTTTGTGCTGACGGTCAGCCCGGTGCGGCACATGAAGGATACGCTGCCTTTGAACGCGGTAAGCAAATCGGTGCTGCGGGTAGCCTGCCATTACCTGAGCGAGCTGCTCCCAGACGTTTCTTACTTCCCGGCCTACGAACTGCTACTCGACGATTTGCGGGACTACCGGTTCTACGCCGAGGATATGCTGCACCCATCGAAAGTAGCAGAAGACTACATCTGGGAACGGTTTGCACGCATCTACTTCGATGCTGGCTTCGGACGATTCCGCAAGGAGTGGGAGGCCATACGGCTGGCGCTACAGCACCGGCCCCTGCATCTGGCATCGCCGGAGCACCGGCAGTTCCTGGAAAGTACCCTGGAGAAGCTAGAGCGTCTATCGGCTCAGGCCGATGTACGCATGGAAATTCTGGATGTGCGCCGCCAGATTGAAAGCCTGCCGGAGCCTAAGCAGGCCGCGCCCGAACTGGAGGATACCGAAGAGCGGATCGATATTGGTGAGTACGCTGAACCCTATCCGAGTGCTCCGGTCCGCGCTGTAGCTGCAGAACAGAAAGCTGAAGAAGCGGCTGAAGAAACCGAGGAATACGAAGAATTCGAGTCGGTTTCCGCCTCCGCTGGCATCCAGGATTTAGCTAGTTCTGCCGAAGCCGAAACGGCTGCACTGCTTGGTGAGGTGGCGCCAGCGAAGAAAAAGCGGCGTAGCCGTGGCGGCGCCAAGCGCAATAAAAAGAAGCACGCTGCCCGCCTAGCCGCCGAAGCAGCTGCATCGGAGGCCGGGGATGTAGTTTCCGTATCGGTGCCCGCAGTTGATACCGGTGGACAGGAAGCTCCTGCGGTGCTACCGGAAGCGCCGGCTGTCATTATCTCAGCCAACTCTGACCTGCCGCTGCAAACGGCTATGGAGCGGCGCAAGCGCAATTCGCGCCGTGGTGGGCGGGGCCGACGTTCTGCTGATGCTCAGTCGGAAGACCAGAACGGGATAGCCGGATCGGAGCCGAGGCCACAGGAGCCAGAGGCCGCTGAGTTGCAGCAGCTCATCCCTTCGGAGCCACAGCCAGCTGCTACGGATTCTTCTTCGGCGGCGCTGCCGGCAAGCGAAGCGTCCGAACCCACGTCAGGCGACGAATCTGGTCAGAGCCGGCGGCCAGAGCGCACAGGCCGCTCGGCCAGTGAGAAGCGGGCTGCTGCGCTGCGAAAACCGCACCGCACTTCCTCGCGCACTAAACCGCTATACAATAACAGCGACGCGCCCACTTCCGAGGAGGCCACCGCTTCATTAGCTCCTCCTACCCCACCCATAGCCGAAGCAGTAACGGTGGTAGCACCTGTCCCAGCTACCACACCGCCGGCTACTTCTGTCGCCCCGTCGATACCGGATACGAAAGGTACCGGAGCGTCCGGCCAGCTGAGCGCCAGTGGCAAAGCTACCCGCGCTGACCGGCCCGCCCGTCCGCAGAGCAGGCCTGCAGCCCCCGTATCTATGCCGGCCGTAGCTTCTCCTGCAGCGCCATCGGAGCCAGTTGATGCTGCACCAGCGAAGCCAGCCAGCAAACCGCGCCGGGCGGCCAAGCCCAAGGATGCTGCGCCAGATACCGCTGCTTCCGCGGAAGCAGCGGCGACTCCTGCGGAGCCAGCACGGCCGGTTCGTAAGTCACGGGCGAAGCCGAAAGCCGAGGCACCGGTCGCGCCGACTCCGGCTGTGGCTGCTGAACCAGCTAAAGGGAGGGCCCCAAAGAGCCGTAAGCCTACTGCCATTGTGCCTCCCTCAGCAGAACCTGCTGTGGAAACGCCCCCCACATCCAAGCGGCAACGGCCGCCCCGGCGGAAGCCCGCAACGCCGGACACACCGTCAGAAAACGGGTAAATAAGTTTTAAAAACCCGGCCCTTATCGGCCGGGTTTTGTTTTTCAGTTCATAGGTAGCCGCAAACGCAGCGCTTGTTATTACCGGAATGCTGTTTTGCCAGCAAGCTTACTTCGTTTACACAGACCAACAGGGCGTTAGGTCGCTTTCAACGCTCACAGCATAATATAGCCTGCACACGTTGCTTGTGCCAGGGCTGCGGAGCCAGTGCCCTGCTGTGCTATCTTTACTTTCCGCTTCCAGTCTGACTTCCTTTTGAGCCTTACGTTCGACTTTGTTCAACCGCAGCCTGAGCCGGCCGCCGACCGTGTCACGCTCTTCGCCGACGTGATTCTGCCGCTACCGCTGCCCAAGCTGTATACCTACCGCGTGCCCTTCGAGCTGAACGACCAGGTCGTGATTGGCGGGCGCGTGATTGTGCAGTTCGGGGCCAAACGTACCCTGAGCTGCATTGTGGCGGCCGTGCACGAAACGCCGCCCAAGGACTATCAGGCCAAGTACATTCTGGAATTCATCGACGAGACGCCGGTAGTGACGCAGCCGCAGCTGAAGCTATTCCGCTGGATGGCCGACTACTACCTGTGCACGCTGGGCGAGGTGATAAACGCCGCGCTGCCGGCCGCGCTCAAGCTCAACTCTGAAAGCCGCATCCAGCTGCACCCTGTATGGCTGAACACCGATGAGGCCGACCGGTATCCGCTGAGTGAGCAGGAGCAGAAGGTAGTAGCCACATTGCTCGACGGCGAGGAAGGCAAGTCTATGACGTTCACGGAAGTAGGCGACGTGCTCGGCATTGCGTCCTTCCATAAGGTCATCAAGAGCCTGATGCACAAGGAAGCTATTTTCCTGTTTGAGCATCTGGCCGACAAATACGCACCGAAGGTGGTGAAGAAGGTGCGGCTGGCACATCATTTTGTGGCCGAAGCAGCATTGGAAGGCTTGTTTGCGCAGCTGGCCAGCAAGGCCAAGCAGCTGGATGTACTGATGCGCTACCTGCAAAAAGTGCCGGTCTACCAGAACGAGCACGCCAACCACACGGGCATCGAAAAGGCCTACCTCACGTCGGCGCCGCACCTCTCCCCTTCCGCCGTCAATACGCTCATCAAAAACGGCGTGCTGGAGCAGTTCGACCAGATTGTGTCGCGCTTTCCGTTAGATGATGCCACAGAAGCTAACATGCACTTCCAGCTCAGCGAAGCGCAACAGACGGCCCACGACGACATTCTGGACCAGTTTCAGACCAAGGACATTGTGCTGCTGCACGGCGTGACGGGCGCGGGCAAAACGGAAATCTACATTGAGCTGATTAGGCAGGCGCTGGACGGCGGCGGGCAGGTGCTGTATCTGCTGCCCGAAATTGCCCTCACGGCTCAGATTGTAACCCGCCTCATGCGCGTATTCGGCTCGCGGCTGGGCGTGTACCACTCCAAATTCTCCGACAACGAGCGGGTGGAAGTGTGGAATGGCGTGCTTTCGGGCCGCTTCCAAGTGGTGGTGGGCGTGCGCTCTTCGGTGTTCCTGCCCTTCGACAATCTGGCCCTCACCATCGTGGACGAGGAGCACGAGTCGAGTTACAAGCAGTACGACCCGGCGCCGCGCTACAATGCCCGCGAGGTGGCCCTGATGATGGCCAACTTTCAGGGCTCGAAAACGCTGCTGGGCTCGGCCACGCCGGCCGTGGAAACCTATTACCAGACCCGCGCCGGCCGCTATGGCCTCGTGACGCTCACTAAGCGCTACGGCGAGGCTGGCCTGCCCGAAATTGAGCTGGTGGACACCCGCAAGGCCCGCGAAAGCAAAACGCTGCTCAACCACTTCACGCCGGAGCTGATGGCGGAAATGGAAAGCAAGCTGGCCCAGAAGGAGCAGGTGATTCTATTCCAGAACCGTCGCGGCTACGCGCCTTTTATCAACTGCCTCGACTGCGGCTGGATTCCGAAGTGCACGAACTGCGCCGTGAGCCTGAGCTACCACAAGCAGGCCCACGAGTTGCGCTGCCACTACTGCGGCCACCACGACCGGATGCCGGTGCAGTGTCCGGCCTGCGGTTCGCGCAACGTCAAAACCGTGGGGTTTGGCACTGAGAAGATTGAGGACGACCTGAAGGTAATGCTGCCCCAAGCCAACGTGCAGCGCATGGACCTCGACACGACGCGCGCCAAAAACGCCTACCAGCAAATCATCAGCGACTTTGAGCAGCAGAATACCAACGTGCTGGTGGGCACCCAGATGGTGACCAAGGGCTTGGATTTTGCCAACGTGAGTCTGGTGGGCATCATCAACGCCGACTCAATCATCCATTACCCCGACTTCCGGGCGCACGAGCGGGCGTTTCAGATGTTTGTGCAGGTGAGCGGCCGGGCCGGACGCAAGGGCAAGAAAGGCAAGGTCATCATCCAGACCGCCGACCCGCAGCAGGTCATCTTCGACAAGGTGATGCGCAACGACTACCTGGAGTTCTACGAGTACGAAATCACACAACGGCGCGAGCATGGCTACCCGCCCTTCATGCGCATTATCCGGCTCACGGTGAAGCACATGGACCAGGTGCTGGCTGAACGGGCGGCTATGCTGCTGACCGGCGAGCTGGTGGAACGGCTGGGCCGCGAGGCTGTGCTGGGACCGGAAGCGCCCTACATCTTCCGGATTCGCAATTTTTACCTACAGGAAATCACCATCAAGCTCAGCCGCGAGCATACCGTGCTCAAAGCCGCCAAAGCCGATATTCTGGACGCCATCAACATCATCCGCGACCAGAAAGACTACAAACAGGCACGCTTCGTAACCGACGTGGACCCGATGTAGCACCATCGGGCGGCTACTTGTTGCGGGCGGCTTTCCGTTCAGCTTTCAGCTTCTCACTGGCGAGGCGGCGGGTGCTGTTTTTGCTCCTGAATATCATAAGCGGAATGCTCAGGATCAGCGGTACGAACCCATATACAAACAACGCCAGTCCGCCCCACCCTCCTACGCTAATGCCTCCAATCAGCAGGCCAAGACCCAGCAGCAGGAGCAATACGCCAAAGATATTGACGGTAGTAGTCCGTTTGTCCGCTTCCTTAATCTGCTCAGCCGTCGGGCCATTTGGCTGCTGCTGCACCCGACTGGTGTCGGGTAGGGCCTGAACGAATTGCTGCCGAGGCATGTCTGGCGCAAGCGGCCGGCCGATTGACGGGGCCGGCATTGGCGCTGCAGTTGCTGCGGTTGACGCCAGCAGTACCGGTTCTGCTGGCGTGGCGGCGGCTACCGGCCGGGCATCAGAAGCCGCAGCAACGGGGGAGTCGTCGGCCTGAGACACAGGGGCCGGAGCGTAGGAGGCCGTGCGTGGCAGCAAGGTGGCGACATGGGCACCCTGGCAGCCGCTGAGCAGCAAAACGGCCAGAAACCGGCACGCCAATACGGAATAAAGCTTCATGGATAGCAACAGTAAGTTGCGGCAAGAAACGCTAATTCAGCCACACTACCTGCTTGCTTCCGGTTTTTTAGCGCCTAGTCCGGCAGGCCACAAAAAAACCCCGACCATAGCGGCCGGGGTTCTACTATGTCCGTCAGGCGAAGGCTAGACTTCGTCGAGCAGCCAAAGGATAATGAAGATCAGACCAATGATGGCCAGGATACCGCCGATGATGCCGAATATGTTGCTGATACCGCTCAGCAAAGAAACGAGCAGACCAACCAGCAACAGGATGATACCCGTGCGCAGGTAGCCACCTATTTTGCTGGTGCCGGCCGTTTCGCTGCCCTGCTTAAACTGAACTTTGCTGGCCAGTTTGTCAACCTTCTTGACCACTTTATTGAAAGCTACTTTTTCCATCAGGTTCAGCTTGCGCGGGGCCGCAGCCGCCGTGGCGGGCTGAGCAGCTTTAGCAGCAGCAGCTACCGGAGCGGCAACTGCCGCAGCTACGGGCTCTGTGGTGGTGGCCGGAGCGGCAACCGGGGCTGCGGCTACCGCTGCCGGTGCTTCAGCCACAACATTTTTTTCTTCTACAACTGCAGACTGCGTTTCTGCCACAGCTACTTCCTGCTTTTGCGCTACGGGCGCCGTCATCTTGGCAGTGCCATGGTAGGTAGCGTGGTAAGGCGTGGTTTTGGGCAGCATGGCATACTCGGCGCGGTTGCAGCTGCTGGCACTCAGGGCAATGGCGGCAAGGGCCGCCAGCTTGGGCAGGTGGTGGAAAAGGTGCTTCATAAAAGAAGGAAAGGGTTGGTGAAAACTGCGTAAACAGGCTTTGTACGGGCCAAATTAGAATATGGCGGGAAAATTCGTGGGGTTTGCTGCATTTTTAATCCGGGCAAAACATAGCTCGGCCGTTCTACCACAACCTGGCCGAACCCTTCCGGAGAATAGGATGTTGGTCGGAACACGGTTTATTTGCACCTGTGCGTATGATATCCTCTTCTTTGCTCCAGGCGTCGGTGGTACTGGCTTTGCTTTCGTCCACGTCCTGCACCCAGACTCCTATGGAAAGCTCGGCGGCCCTTGGTGCCGACCGGCATTTGCTCTCCGACCAGTCAATAGCTCCTGACACCAGCGGCTACCGGCTGGCGGCTCCCAAAGACCCCAATGGCATCGGCAAGTACTACCAGGGGCGCCAGATTGCGCACGTAATGGGCCACGAGGGTGCCGACTGGCTGGAACGCAACGACCGGCAGGAAGAAGAGGGTACCGATATCCTGCTGCGCGAGCTACAGCTGAAACCCACCGACGTGGTGGCCGATATCGGGGCCGGAACCGGCTATTTCTCTTTCCGGATCAGCTCGCTGGTGCCCAAGGGCAAAGTGCTGGCGGTTGATATTCAGCCGGAGATGATACAGTACCTGCGCGACAACAAGGCCCAGAACAAGGCCCCCAATGTGGAGCCGGTGCTGGGCACTGTGCAGAACCCGAACCTGCCGGCCGGCGGAGTGGATCTGGTGCTTATCGTGGATGCCTATCACGAATTCGACCACCCGCGTGAGATGATGCGGGCCATTAAAGAGGCGCTACGCCCCGGCGGCCGGCTGGCACTGGTCGAATATCGGGCCGAAGACGTGAATGTGCCCATCAAGCGCATTCATAAGATGAGCGAAGAACAGGCCCGCAAGGAAGTGGAGGCAGTGGGCCTGGAGTTCGTGGAAAACCGCCAGACGCTTCCGCAGCAGCACCTTCTGATTTTTCGGCGCGCGAAGTAGCCTGCCGCTGTGCAGTTTCTTGGGCAAGCCCTTGGCATGAGGATATGCCGGGGGCTTGCTGCGTTTCGGGCCGCAGCTTTTCCGAAGCGGGCGCTATGCAATGGGAGGCAGCTTCTACCTTTGTAGCTATGCCGACCACTTCGCCCGTTGATCCACGCCAGCTTTCCATCCACGACTACACCTACCAGCTGCCGCCCGAGCGCATTGCCCCGGAGCCGCTGCCCCAGCGTGACCAGTCGCGCCTGCTCGTATACCGCCGGGGCGCCATGCAGGACCATACGTTCCGGGATTTGCCCACCGAGTTGCCCACCGATTCGCTGCTGGTTTTCAACGACACCAAGGTGGTGCGGGCACGGCTGTTCTGCCACAAGCCTACAGGCGGCCTGATTGAGCTGTTTTGCCTGGAACCTGTGGCACCGCACCGCGCCATCGAGCCGGCCATGCAGCAAACCGGCGAATGTGTATGGAAATGCCTCGTAGGCAACGGTAAACGCTGGAAAAGCGGCCCTGTCACGCTGGAGTTTACGGCGCAGGGCCAACCCGCCACACTCACGGCTGAGCGCCAGGAGGCTGCTGACGGGTATTCCCTGATCCGGTTCCGGTGGGAGCCGGCCACACTGCCGTTTGCGGAAGTATTGCGCGGGGCCGGCCACCTCCCCCTGCCTCCCTATCTCAACCGCGAAGACACCGACGTGGACGCCGTGCGCTACCAAACGGTGTATGCGGTGCAGGAAGGGGCCGTGGCCGCTCCCACCGCCGGCCTCCATTTCTCCGACCAGGTCTTGGCTGACCTCGCGCAGCGAGGTATTCAGTCGGTGCGCGTGACGCTGCATGTGGGAGCCGGTACTTTCCAGCCCGTGAAGGCCGACCGGATGGAGGGCCATGCCATGCACGGAGAGCCAATCAGCGTGTCGGCAGCCGTGCTGCGGCAGTTGCTGGGGCATGCGCCGCGCCCGGTTATGGCAGTGGGCACCACCAGTCTGCGTACCCTGGAAAGCCTGTATTGGCTAGGAGTGCAGGCGGCACTGGGGCAGCTTTCCGGTGATGCGGTGCCACACGTAGGCCAGTGGCAGCCCTATGAGCCCGGCTCGGAGCTAGCCACTGCCGCTGCACTGCAGGCCTTGCTGGACTTCATGCTTGAGCAGCAGCTTGACACGTTGCATGCCACCACGCAGCTGCTGATTGCGCCGGGCTACCGATTCCGGGTTATCCAGGGGCTGATTACCAACTTTCATCAGCCGGAAAGCACGCTGCTGCTGCTAGTGGCTGCCCTGATAGGCCCCGGCTGGCGACAGGTGTACGAGCATGCGCTGGCCAATGACTACCGCTTTCTGAGCTACGGCGACAGTTCGTTGCTGCTGCCATAGTGCTGCACAAGCTGGTTTGGCAACCAAATTTATCAGCGCCGTATAAGGCTCAGGTCGTTTTATGGCCTCTCCTGATATTTGAACTCATGAAAAAGATGCTCATGCTGCTTGCTGCCGCAGCCTTCTCTACCGCAGCCTTCGCCCAGGGCGACAAAGTAGTTGTCCGTGATGAGACTACTGGTGCTAAAACCGAAGCCACCGTGCGTGACAACGGCACCGTGAAAACCGAAACCCGCACCGGCCGCACTGAAGCCGGACAGAAAGCCTACAACACGAAAGAAGACGTGAAATACGCCGGCAAGAAAACGGGCCGCGTCGTTGAAAAAGGAGCTAAGAAAACCGGCAGTGCCGTGAAGAAAGGCGCCAAAGCTGTGAAAAACAAAGCCGAGGACGTAGTAGATTAGTCTGCCCCGCTTCTATAGAAAAGGCCCCGCTGAATCGTCAGCGGGGCCTTTTCTATAGAAGCGGGGTTATTTCAGGAGCCTGAGCTACTGGCCCACGAAGAAGAGGGCGTTACCAAAAAGCAGCTTTCCTCCCTGCCAGAATCCCCGAAACAACGGATTATCGGCAAGGTAAATGACTTGGCCCCGGCCCATATCCTGCGCACCGAGCACAAAAGTGTCGTTGAGCTTTCGGCGGGCATTGCGGCCGGCAAACCCGGCGGCGTAGTTGTCGCGCTTCAGCACGCCTACGTTCCAGCCTCCTTCGCCTAAGAATCGGTAGTTGAGCGTATCACGAATGAGGGCGAAGTAAGTGTTGCCATAGCCAAAGGCCAACGGGTGGGTATTGTCGAGCAGTACCCGGTAGACGCTACCCTGTACCCGCTCGCCAATCTGCTCCCGCTCGGCATTAGCATAGGGCTTGAGCAGGCGGTAAGGATCGGCTTTGCGGGCAGCGGTGCTGTCGGCGGGCTTTGCTCTCAGCAGGAAATCTTTCTTGCCCGACAGGAAAGCCGCCGCGCCTTCCATGGCAATCAGGCGGCCCCCGCCCCGCACCCAGGTTTTGAGGGCTTCCAGCTGCCGCTCACTGTACACTTCCGAGTAGTCGCCATCGGGCAAAATCAGTACATCGAACTTAGCCAGCGGCACCGAAGGCAAATAGTCAGTACCCAGTACAGTCACCGGATAGCCAATCTGCTGCTCGAAAAAGTGCCATACCTCACCAAAAGCCGTTGGCGAGACACCATTGCCAGCCACCACCGCAATGTTGGGCCGCGCCACGTTGCGCACATAGCCCGAGCCGAGGTCGGCGCCGGAGGTAGAGAAGCCCGACTGCACGGCCCGTACCATCACGCCAGCCGAATCGGCTTGGCTCCGTATTAGCTGGTCGAATTTTGGTCCCAACGCTTCGTTGCCGTTGCGTGTGATGACGAGCGTGCCCGGCAGGTATTTCTGCCCTTCCGACTCAAAAGCCCGGCCCGCAACGCGCACTTTCACTTTCTGCTGCAGCAGCCGGCTCAGGAAGCGCACATCCTGCAGATTATTCCACCGGGCCACATACGCGTACGGCTGGCTCAGAGCGGCCGATGAGGCGGCGACAACAGTAGGCGTATTGGCGGCCTGGCCGTTGGCCGCTATCCGGTCTTTCAGGGCGTAGGCTTTCAGCCCAAATGAGTAGGGCAGCGCCCACGCGGTGATGTCGTAGGTGAGCGAGTCTTCCAGGGCGGGTCGTGGCTCAAACAGCACCTTCACCAGCGTTGATTTGGGCTGATACATACTGATGACCACATCCTGCGCTTCTACCTGCACAGTTTCTTCGCGGCCCGCAAAGTAGTTGAAGCCCCGCAGGCGCTGGCGGCGCGGCGCATAGCCAAACTGAATTTGCTGGCGCTGCAGATACTCCGTGAAAGCGCGCAGCTGGCCAGGGTCGCCGGAACCAGCCACCACGTACGACTTATAAGAGCCACGCGGTGCCGTGCGGGCTTCATCGAAGTATTTCCTGAACTCCTTAACCAGCTCCATCTGCCGCTCCGAAGCGGCCCGAATGGTAGCCAAACTGGCTGCGTGGTGGTGGCTGATGCGCTGGGCCAGCGTCAGGGTGTCGCCGTCGGACTTGGCGTAGCGCACACCGGCCCGGCCGGAGCCGCCCTGCTCGTAGGTCATGCCGATGGCGCCATTGAAGGACGGGTACGTGTCGCCGTAGCTGGGGTAAAACAGGTCGTAGGTTTCGCGGGTGAAGTAGAGCCAGTTGTTTTTATCAAACACGGCGCGGTTGTAATCCCCGATAATGCCCTGAAACTTGCGCTGGAAGTTGGTAATGTCCTCGTGAAACGGCTTGGCCGCCGGCGAAAAGTAGTACGGGTCTTCGGGGCCCATTTCATGAAAATCGGCGTGCACCTGCGGTAGCCACTGGTTGTAGAGAGCCAGCCGTTGGCGGCTTTCCTGCTGCGTCTGCCAGGCCCAGTCACGGTTCAGGTCGAAGTAGTAATGGTTGAAGCGGCCGCCGGGCCAGGGCTCCCGGTGCTCCCAGGCGTAGGGCGAGGCATTGGGCACCTGGGCCCGCACGCGGTTGTACCACTGCACGTACCGCTCATGCCCGTCGGGATTTACGCAGGGGTCCACGAGCAGCACGGTATGCTGCAGAAACTGCCGGGTTTCCGGGTTCTCCGGATTAGCCAGATCGTACAGCACCTGCATCACGGCCTCCGACGACACAGCCTCGTTGCCATGAATGTTGTAGCTCAGCCAGACCACGGCAGGCGCATCGGTGCGGGCGGTACCGCTGGCCAGCCCCGCGAGGCGCAGGTTGTTCTGCCGGATTTCCTCAAGCCGCGCCATGTTTTCAGGAGTTCCAATCTGCACGACTTCCAGCGGCCGGTTTTCGTAGGTGCTGCCGTAGGGCTGCACCCGCATCCGGCCGGCAGCATGCGCCGCTACATGCTCTACATAGCGCAGCAGCGTGGCATGCGGCGTGAAGCGGCTTCCCAGCTCATAGCCCAAAAACTGGGTGGGGTTCAGCAACGGGCCGGTTTCAGCAGCAGGAGTTTGCGCTTGTACCGGCGGCGCGCTCCGCAGCAGCCACAGCAGCGCCATCATCCCCAGATACGCCCACCGGGGCTTACAGTAGTACTTTTTTCTCATCAGACAGGCAGTAGATCGAAGACGAAAGGTACGCAGGCGGCTGTCGTTTGCACGGTTTCCCCGGAAACTGCCGCGCAGCAATGACCAACAGGAAACCGGGACATCAGACCAAGGCCATGGCGAAAAGAAAAAGCCCATCAGAAGTAACTGATGGGCTTTTTCTTTTTATGATGCGTTAAAACCGCGCTACGTTGCTGTAGTCGAAATCCGGGCTTTCCGTTTCCTTCTCCCGCACCTCGTACAGCACATTCTCCACAATCCCCCGGCCCAGCAGGCTCAGACCTGTATTCAGCACGCCCAAGGCCAGGGTGCCGGCCGCTACCCATTCGCCGGTTGGTGCGCCGCGTTCCTTTTTGCTGGCCGCCCATTGCACGAGGCAGGTGCCAAAGCCAACAACAACCAGCCCGGCCGGGGCAAATAACAACCACTTTTTCTTATGCGTCATGGCAAGGAGGAATTTGGAAGCAGGGAGAACAGGTAGGACAATCGGGGAACTCAGGCAGGGCGGCACTAGAGAGCGTACGTTCCAATCGTACCTTTGCCGTCTAGGGTTTCAGAAAATTACTGCTTCCCGTCGGATTTCCTCTCACTATCAACCGCTGGCGTCCATAAAGCCGCGTGTTTGCTGCCTTTTCAGCTGTTATGTCTGCTTACGAAGAACTACTGCGTGAAGCCTTTAGCCGGGTGGCTGACCCCGCCCGTTTCCTGTCTCCCTCCACTCTGGGTGCCTACTCCGATTTTCAGCGCGCCTCCACCAACGACCTGTCGTTCCGGTTTGAGCGGGTGCGTCTGGGCACCGCCATGAGCATTCTGCAGCTGCTGGCCGACCTCGGTGACCATGATGACAGCCGCAACGTAGTGGACGCGCTGAACCGTGCCTTGCTGGCGCGCTCCATCAGCGAAATTGACGCGGCCATGCACAAAGAGGCCAAGGCGTTTGAACGGCTCTACACAAACCTTTACGTGAACGAGGAAGGCGAGCTGCTGCTCAACCTCTTTGAGCGCACCCTCGATGCCGACTCGCAGCCGCTCATGGACAGCACGATTCAAGAAGCCCTGCAGCTGGCCCGCGAGCTGGACTTCACCCGCGACGACGACGAGGACGACGACTAGCTCCGACACCCGCTTTTCATACCGGTTTCCGGCCAGCCTGTAGGGGTCCGGAGCATTGCCGGACTACGCCATCTGGCTATATTGGCCCGCCCGCTGCTCGACACGCCTACTGTTTCAACTGGTCGCGCGTTGGGTTAGCCCGCCCGGTCTACTTACCTTTACTCTGGTTGGCTTGGCCCCTATCTGGGCGTCATCCAGTACCTGCCGCCCTTTTCCGCCCCCGAATGTCTGCCATTCACTACTTAACTACGGCTGCCGAAGTGCAGCAAGCGGCCCACACGCTCGCCATTGCCCCGCGTATTGCCATCGACCTGGAGTTTGACGACATGCGGCACCGCTACGGCCGCAACCTGGCCCTGATTCAGGTGTTCGACGGACATACTGTGTACCTCATCGACCCGCTACCGCTCACCAACCCGGCCCACGATTTGGAGCCGCTCTGGGCCATTCTGCGCGAGCCGGCGGTGGCGAAGGTCTTCCATAGCTGCAAGTCCGATATTCTGCTGCTCGATGAGCTGTACAGCGTGCACGTGCGCAACATCATCGATACCAGCGTGCAATACACGCTCCTGGGCGAGTCGGACAACAATATTTCGCTGGGCCGCCTCATTCAGGCCGAACTGGGGCTGGAAGTGGACAAGGGTGAGCAGAAGTCGAACTGGCTGAAGCGCCCGCTCACGGAAGCGCAGAAGCTCTACGCCGCCAACGACGTGCTCTACCTGTTTGAGCTGACTGACCGGCTGCGCGACAAGCTGGTGGCACTGGGCCGCCAGCACTGGGCCGACGAGGAAAACGCCGCGCTGGAGGATGTGCGCTATAGCCGCGACGAGCGGCCTTACCTGCGCATTGCGGGCAAATACCGCATCATGCCGCAGGAGCTGCCCTTGTTCCGCGACCTGTACCTGCTTCGCGACCAGGTAGCCCGGCAGCTCGACCGGCCGCCCTACATGGTCTTCGCCAACGACCGGCTGTCGGAGCTGGTGCGCGATACGCCCCGCAACCTCAACGACTGGAAATCTGCCCGCGGCCTGCACCCGGAACTGAAGCGCCCACCGTATCTGGAGCAACTCTCAGCCCTCTCGCCCGAAAACTTTGTGGCGGTACCCGAGCCAGCCCAAGCCGGTGAGCAGCGCCGCTTCCCGTTCCGCCGCCGCCTCAGCGGCGACAAAGCTGCCCGCGCCGATGCCCGTGAGCAGCTATTACTACAGCTGAAAACACATATCACCGACGACATCAATATCTATGTCGCCAACCTAGTCCTGTCCAACCGCCTCGTAGCCGACATCATTGAGCTGGGTGCCGAGCAAGTGCTGCGCCCTTGGCAAAAAACCATCCTGCAGGAAACCACCCAGCGCCACGGCCTGGATTATCAGCAGATAGCGCAACCCTTCTAAATCACGGCTTCCAGGCATATTTTAGGGATTACGCTGCTACTACCGCAACAGAAAAGGCGCTTCACTCGAAGCGCCTTTTCTGTTGCACCACCCCTCAAGGGTGAGCAAATGCGTGGCCCGTTCGGCACGACTTCCACACCCTTCGAAACGACTTCCGGGACCTTCGACACGGTTTCCAGGCCTTTCGACACGAGTTCCGGGGCAGTCGACACGACTTCCAGACCCTTCGACACAGTTTCCAGGCCTTTCGACACGAGTTCCGGGCCGTTACTAATGACGTCCGGAGCGTCGTCCACAAAATCCGACCAATCCGTCAAATCCGAAAAATCCGTGGTTTAGAATTGCGCTTCCTCAGTGCTGCCCACCAATGCAGCAGTGCTGGTGAGGTTGCTGGTCACCACGTTCTGCACGGCATCGAAGTAGCCGGTGCCCACGAAGCTCTGGTGCTTCACGGCCCTGAATCCGTGCATCTGCAGCGCAAACTCCCGCTCCTGTAGCTCCGAGTAGCCGGCCATGCCCCGCGCTTTATACGCCAAGGCTAGCTCAAACATGCTGGTGTTGAGGGCGTGGAAACCAGCCAGCGTGATGAACTGGAACTTATAGCCCATAGCTGCCAACTCCTCGCGGTAGGTTTCCATCTGCTCCACGCTCAGCTTGGCGGCCCAGTTGAACGAGGGCGAGCAGTTGTAAGCCAGCAGCTTGCCCGGGAATTTCGCGTGAATAGCCTCTGCAAACTGGCGGGCCTGCTCCAGGTCGGGGTGCGAGGTTTCCATCCAGATTAGGTCGGCGTAGGGAGCGTAGGCCAAGCCGCGGGCAATGCCTGCTTCCACGCCGCAACGCACCCGGTAGAAGCCCTCGGAGGTGCGCTCAGCTTCCTGCAGAATGAAGGGCTGGTCGCGCGGGTCCACGTCGGCCGTGAGCAGGTCGGCGGCATCGGCGTCGGTGCGGGCCACTACCAGGGTGGGCACGCCCTGCACGTCGGCAGCCAGGCGCGCCGCTACCAGCTTGTTGATGGCCTCCTGAGTAGGCACCAGCACCTTGCCGCCCAAGTGCCCGCACTTCTTCGCCGACGACAATTGGTCCTCGAAATGCACGCCCGCGGCCCCGGCCTCAATCATCATCTTCATCAGCTCAAACGCGTTGAGGTTGCCCCCAAAACCTGCTTCGGCATCGGCCACAATCGGTACCATCCAGTGCACGTCGCCCTCGCCGGATACGCTCTGGATCTGGTCGGCGCGGAGCAGAGCGTTGTTGATGCGCTTCACCACTGCCGGCACGCTGTCGGCGGGGTACAGGCTTTGGTCGGGGTACATCTGGCCGGCGCCGTTGGCATCAGCTGCCACCTGCCAGCCACTCAGGTAAATGGCGTTGAGGCCGGCCTGCACTTCCTGCACGGCTTGGTTTCCGGTGAGGGCTCCGAGGCCGGCCACATACTCTTCGGTGTGCAGCAGCTGCCACAGCCGCTCGGCGCCTTGGCGGGCCAGCGAGTACTCAATCTGCACCGAGCCTTGTAGCTTCACTACTTCCTCGGCGGTATAAGGCCGCTCAATTCCTTTCCAGCGCAGATTTGTGGCCCAGTCCTGCTTGATGGCGGCAATGCGTTCCTGCTTGTTCATGGCAATAGAAGGTTGTGCAGACCTGAAACAGGCCGCTGGTTGGAGAAAGAAAAATGAAGAGAGTAGAACAGGCGCACCCGCGCTAAAAGCAAGGCGCTGCCCGGCCGGCTCGAAGCCGGTTTTGAAATCGGGAAGAAGAAGAAAAAGGTGCGTTGAAGTGGCGCTCCTGCCCGCTGGCAGTAGCAGACCTGCTGGCGGGCCCCCGCGGCACGGTTCCGGATGCCGTAGCGCGGAGCCGGGAGCACCACTTCCAAGCGCGGGTGCTTACGCCAGTTGCTCGTAGGCCGGCACGGTCAGGAATTCGATGAATTTCTCGCTCATCACCAGCTTATCAAACAGGCGGGCGGCTTCCAGGTAGCGGCCGGCGGCGTAGCGCTCCTCCCCTACCAGGGCTTTGATTTTCTCCAGTTGGCCGGGCACCAGGCTGCGGTACAGGTCCACTGTCAGCGGGCGGCCGTCGGCCAGCACGGTGCCGGGTGTGTGCAGCCATTGCCACACCTGCGCCCGGCTGATTTCGGCGGTGGCGGCGTCTTCCATCAGGTTGTAAATCGGCACGCAGCCGTTGCCGCCCAGCCACGATTCCAGATACTGCACCGCCACGTCGATGTTGAGCTTGACGCCGTCTTCGGTAATCTGGCCCTGCGGGGCGCGCACCAAATCCTCGGCCGTTACCACCAGGTCCTCGCGCTTGTTGGCTATCTGGTTGGGCTCGGGCATCAGCTCATCGAACACGGCCAGCGCCACCGGCACGAGGCCGGGATGCGCCACCCAGGTGCCGTCGTGGCCGTTTTTGGCCTCCCGCACCTTGTCCAGCCGGACTTTTTCCAGTGCGGCTTCGTTGGCTTCGGGGTCATTTTTGATAGGAATCTGGGCCGCCATGCCCCCGATGGCGTGTACGCCACGGCGGTGGCAGGTTTGAATAACGAGCTGTGAGTAGGCAGCCATGAACGGTACTGCCATCGTTACGTCGGCGCGGTTGGGCAGCCGGAACTCGGGCTTCAGGCCCAGCCGCTTGATGTAGCTGAAAATATAGTCCCAGCGGCCACAGTTGAGGCCGGCGCTGTGCTCGCGCAGCTCATACAGGATTTCGTTCAGCTCGAAGGCGGCCGGCAGCGTCTCAATCAGCACCGTGGCTTTAATGGTGCATTTCTGCTGCTTCAACGACCATTGCGCAAACCCGAACACATCGTTCCAGAGGCGTGCCTCCAGGTGGCTCTCGATTTTGGGCAGGTAGAAGTACGGGGCCGTGCCGCGGGCGCACAACTCGTGGGCGTTGTGGAAATAGTACAACCCGAAATCAAACAGCGAGGCACTGACCGGCTCACCATCTACCAGCATGTGCTTTTCAAGCAGGTGCCAGCCGCGAGGACGCACCATCAGCACAGCCGTTTTGTCATTCAACTTATACTCTTTGGTAGGCGTGCTCAGCGAGATGGTGAGGCGCACGGCGTCGCGCAGGTTGCGCTGGCCCTCCACCACGTTGGTCCAGGTTGGCGAGTTGGAATCCTCCAGATCGGCCATGAACACCTTTGCTCCCGAGTTCAGGGCGTTGATGATCATCTTTCGCTCCACCGGCCCCGTGATTTCCACGCGGCGGTCCTGCAGGTCGGCCGGAATGGGTGCCACGGTCCAGGGCTTTTCACGGATCATACGCGTTTCGGGCAGAAAATCGGGCAGCGTTCCGGCCTCAAACGCCTGCTGCCGCTCCTCGCGGCGCTTGAGCAGCGCCTGCCGCGTGTGGTCGAAGCGGCGGTGCAGCTCGGCCACAAACGCCAGCGCCGACGGCGTCAGGATTTCGGCAAACTCCGGCGAATACGCGCCTATAATTTTCACGCGCTCCGGCGTCAGGAACTGGGGAGCGGCAACGGCCGGCTGGGTATCAGTAAAAGGCGACATAGAACTGGGAAGGTGAAAGTGACCGAAAAGCAACTACCTCGGGAGGATGCATCAAACATACATCAGCGAATTTTATCAAACAAGCGAATTTTCGCTAATTTTTATAAACCCTTGATTTTACGTTGCTTTGCGGGGTCGCGGCGCAGGCAGCTACCGAAAGGTTTTGATTTTTGGTTCTTTGCAGCTGCACCGTTACCAGTAGCCGGCTGCACAGGGCATCCGTTCCCGTTTGTTGTTCCTCATACGCGCAGGCTGCTGCGCGTCCTATTGCCTTATGCTAAGCCACAGCCAGGTTGTCCGGTTGATTTTTGGATTGAAACTGCGCGAATTGCGCCAGGAACGCGGCTTCACTCCTGCCGAGCTGGCCCGCGCCTGCGACGTATCGGTATCCTACCTGAATGAGATAGAGAAAGGCAAAAAGTACCCGAAAGCCGATAAGATTCTGGGCCTGAGCAAGGTGCTGGGCGTCAGCTACGACCAGCTGACTTCCCTGACGCTGAGCCGGCGGCTGGAACCCATTTCGGAGCTGCTGCAGTCGGATTTGCTGAAGGAGTTTCCGCTGGAGATGTTTGGGCTGGATCCGCTGCGCATCGTGGAGCTGATTGCCGACGCGCCGGCCAAGATGAACGCCTTCATCAGCACCATTTTCGAAATAGCCCGCAACTACGAAATGCGCCAGGAAAGCTTCTTTCTGGCCGCGCTGCGCTCCTATCAGGAGATGCACGACAACTATTTTGAGGAGCTGGAGCAGGACGTACGCACCTTTTGCGGCGAGCAGAACCTCAACACGCAGGCGCCCTTCGATACGCGGCAGCTGGAGCGGGTGCTGGTGGAAAAGTACGGCTACACCCTGAACCGGCAGAAGCTGGCCGAATATGTCTCGCTGGGGCGGCTTCGGTCGGTGTTTCAGCCCAAAACCCGCACGCTGCTGCTGCGGCCGGGCCTGAGCAAAGCCCAGGAAGCCTTCGTACTGGGCCGCGAAGTGGCGTTCAACTATCTCGGCCTGAAAGAGCGCCCCTACGTGAATGCCACCTTCCCGGTTCATTCCTTTGATGAGGTGCTCAACAACTTTAAAGCCTCTTACTTCGCCGGCGCGCTGCTGATGGAGGAGGAAAGCCTGGTGCGCGACCTGCAGGACTTCTTCGGGCAAACCACCTGGCAGCCAGCCCGCCTGCAAGCCATGCTCACGAAGTATGATGTGTCGCCGGAGATGTTCATGCAGCGCATCACCAACCTGCTGCCGCGCTATTTCGGGATTCAGAGCCTGTTTTTCCTGCGCTTCGACCAACCCGATGCCGAGGCGGCGTACCTGCTGAGCAAGGAGTTGCACCTCTCGCGGCTGCACAACCCGCACGGCAACGAGCTGCACGAGCACTACTGCCGCCGCTGGATTGCCATCTGGCTGATTCAGGAGGCGCGACACAAGGCCCAGCACGAAACACCGGCGTTTAGCATGGGGGCCCAACGATCGCGCTACCCCAACGAGGACGAGTACTTATGCCTGTCGTTGACGCGGGCCGGCGCACCCGGCGAGCCGGCCGTGAGCGTCACTGTGGGGCTGCTCTGCGACGACAACCTGCGCCAGAAGGTGCAGTTTCTGGATGATGCGGCCATTATTCAGAAGCGCGTAAACGAAACCTGTGAGCGGTGCTCCATTCCGGATTGTGAGGTTCGGGCAGCACCACCCGTTGAAATAGCGCGCCGCCAGCGCCAGCGCGAAACCGCCGACGCCATCAACGCCCTGGTAAACGGCGGCTAAACGGCCGCTTTGGCCCGCAAGCTGTACTGTCACGACTTCCCGCAACCCGCATCAACGGCTGCCCTCCCCGGGGCAGCCGTTATCTTTACAGCATTGCCTAACCTGCTTATCCTCTTCGTTTGACAGTTTCCCCTCGTTCCTCTGTTCGCCGCCGGGTAGTGCTCTGGCTCCTGATTGTGCTGCTGCTGGCGGGTGGCGTGGCGCTGTACGGAGCGTGGCGCTTGCTGTGGCAGCCCAACGTGGCAAAGTCGCCGTACGGGCCGGCCTACCTCTACATCCGCACGGGCGCTTCCTACCAAGCGGTGCTGGACTCCCTGACTGCGCACGACCTGCTACTTGAGCCAGCCTCTTTCCAGTGGCTGGCAGCGCGGCGCAACTATCCCGCCCAGATACGCCCCGGCCGCTACCTGCTCACGCCCGACTTGGGCAACGCTGCTTTGCTCGATAAGCTCATGCAGGACCAGCAGGATACGGTGTCTTTCACGCTCGATGCCTTCAAGTATAAGCCCCAGCTCACGCGTCAGATCAGCCGGCAGCTGGAAGCCGACTCGGTGGAGCTGCGCCGGCTGCTGCAGGACAACGCGTTTCTGCGCCGCCGCTACCAGCTCGACACCACCACCATCCTGACCCTGTTCCTGCCCGGCCCCTACCGCTGCTTCTGGAACACCCCGGCCCGCACGTTTCTGGATTCGGCGGCGGCCACCCACCAACGGTTCTGGACGGCGCAGCGCCGGCAGCGGGCCGACTCGCTGGGCCTTTCGCTGGTGGAAGTGCACGTACTGGCCAGTATTGTGCAGCGCGAAACGGCCAAAAAGGAAGACAAGCCCCTTATTGCGGGCGTGTACCTGAACCGGCTGCGGCGCGGCATGCGCCTGCAGGCCGACCCTACGCTGCTCTGGGCCATCGGCAACTTCGGGGTGAAGCGCGTGCTCAACCGCGACAAGCTCGTGGACTCGCCCTACAATACGTACCGGCACAAAGGGCTGCCGCCCGGCCCTATCACTTCCGCCAACCGCCAGAGCCTGGATGCGGTGTTGAAGCCGGCGGCCCACCGCTACCTGTTCTTCTGTGCCCGCCCCGACCTGAGCGGATTCTCCGATTTTGCCGAAACCTACGCCGACCACAAGCGCAACGCCCGCCGCTACCAGCACACACTCGACAGCCTGGGCGTAAAGCGGTGAGTTGCCAACGTAAATCACGGCTTTCGTAGCCCGAGCTTTCAGCCACTTAATCCCTCAATTACTTAATCACTTAATCCCGCTATTGCGCTACCTTTGCCGCCTATTGTCCGAAACCCAGCCTGCATGACGCGTCGTTACCTTTTTTCTGGTTTACTGTTTCTTTCGATGTCCGCCACAGCGGGCGGTTTCCAGTCGGGGCCGCAGAGTGCGCGGCTTCTGGGCCTCGGCGGAGCCAGCACTGCCTACACCCGCGACATTGCGGTGATGTACTACAATCCCGGCGCCATCGGGCACCTCGATTCGCTGATTCATGTGAGCGTAGGCGGCATGGGCACAGCCCGGCTGTCGTCGTTTGTGGGTACCGACTCGCGGCGGCAGACGCGCCAGGAGCTGGAGCCGCAGCCATCGGGCTACCTCTACGCCGCGGCGCGGGTAGCGCCCAAAGTGAGTGTCGGCCTGAGCATAAATCAGCCTTTCGGTTACCAGACCACCTGGCCATCTGATTGGGAAGGACGTAGCGTAGTGCAGGAATCCAGCCTCACAACCGTGTATGTGCAGCCGACGGTAGCCTACCAGATCAACGACAACTTCAGCGTTGGAGCCGGGTTTATCTATGCCTACGGCGACCTGCGGCAGCAGCGGGCCCTGGGCCAATACGACGACCGGAGCGCCCAGGCCCGGTTTGAAGGCAGCGGCAGCGGCTACGGAGCCAACATCGGCCTGTACGGCCGCACCGCCGACGACCTGTCGTTTGGCATCAGCTTCCGCACCCCGGTCACGCTGAAAGTGGGTAATGGTCAAGCCGCATATTCCGGTGTTCTGGAGCGCGACGCTACGCTTTATCCGGCGTCCATGGGTTTCCGGACCGATATCGAACTGCCTTCCACGCTGTCGGTGGGTCTGGCGGACCGTATGACCAAAAACCTGCTGGTTACCTTCGATTTCAACCTAACCAGCTGGAGCCGCTACGATTCGCTCAACTTCGAGATGGACAACGCAACCCGTGTAACGGCCGGCCGCCGCTACGAAGACGCCATGTCCTTCCGGGTAGGGGCAGAATACACGGCCACCCCTATCCTGACCCTACGAGCCGGGGTGAGCTACGACGAAACCCCTGTCCGCGACGAGTACATCAACGCCGACCTGCCCGATGCCAACCTGCTGGGTGGCTCCCTGGGTCTGACTCTGGCCATCAAGCCCAATCTGCTCTTGGATATGGGCTACAGCTACTCGCAGGGCGGTGAGCGGCGGGCCCGCGTCAATATCTCGCGCGACGTTGTCAGCAGCATTGACGGTTCTTACCGGACGGCCGTGCACACGGCGGCTGTTGGTCTTTCGTATTCGTTTGGTGGCCGCGCAACGCGCGCTGGCCAGTAGTAGTCCGGGCTGAGGCTCGTTTCCATCTCAATCTAACGCCTGCCTACCAGTGCGCAACTTTTCCTTCTCTTTCGGCCGTGTAGCCCTTCCGGCCGTTGCAATGGCCCTGCTACCGTTTGCCGGCTGCTCGCCCGACCAGACTGAGCCGGCTCCCAGCAGCGGCAGCCTCAACCTGACCCGCTACCTCGCCGTGGGCGACTCCTATACGGCCGGTTTCGCTGATGGCGGCCTTACGCGTCAGAGCCAGACGTACTCCTACGCCAACATGCTGGCCAACCAGTTTGCACTGGTAAATACGGAAGCAGAATTTTCGCTGCCTCTGCTGGAGGATGGCGCGGGCACGGGCTATCTGACGCTGGTGGGGCTGCAGGCGAATGGCCTGCCCATCACGCGCAAGGTGCCGGCGGCCGCCACGCTGGGACGCTTTATTAATGTGGCCGGTTGCAACGGAGCCGATACGGTGTACCAATACCCACGGGCGGCTACCACGCTGCCCCAGAACCTGGGCGTACCGGGCCTGCGCCTCACGCAGATTGCCACGGCAGGCCTTGGCAACTCGGCTAACCTGACCCGGGTAGGGCTGTTCAATCCGTATTTTGAGCGGATTCTGCCTGCCAACAGCAACAGCACGTACCTGCAGGTAGTAACGACGGCCAGCCCTAACGCGACGTTCTTTACCTTCTTCGCCGGCCTCGATGATATGCTGCCTTACCTGCTGAGTGGCGGAAGCTGCGGGCCACTGCCCTCGGGTACCACGATGGCCCAGAACGCCGGCCAGCTGCTCACGCAACTCACCGCCAACGGCCGCAAAGGTGTTGTTGCCCTGCCACCGGCCCTGACGACCCTGCCTCTGCTGCGACTCAGCAACGGCGTGGCGTTGCAGGAACGGCTGCGGGCCAGCTCCAACCGCCCAAGCTATACCGTCTACGTTCGGGCATTCAACGGCGCCCTGCAACCAGTGTCCGGCGACGACTACATTCTGCCGGCCGGCCAGCGCCGCATTGGGAAGCTGGAGTCGGTGACGGGCGCTCCGCAGACCGTGCCCTACGGTGATGAGCAGAACCCCATCTCCGGCAGCGACGTGCTGGACTACATCGAGTTTGCCCGCATCAACGGGGCCATGACGCTTTACCGCGACGAGCTACGAACCCGTAACCAGACCACCTTCAAGCAGCCGCTCATTGATGTGAATGACGCGCTGTTTCAGCAGGTGGCTGAGCAGATTAACGTGAACGGCGTGCTGTATACGTCGGAGCTGGTGCGCGGCAATTTCTACTCCCTTGATGGCTACTCGCTCACGCCTCGCGGCAACGCGTTGCTGGCCAATACCTTCCTGCGTGTTATCAACAGCACGTACGATGCGAACATCCCGCTCCTGAACGTGAACGACCTACCGACCAAGGTAAACCCCTAAGCACAGCACCATTATTTGACACAAGAAGCGCGGCTCCCAACAGGTGCCGCGCTTCTTTTTTACCAACTGGCCGGCTGCTCTACGGCAGTCGGTACAGGCGTAGCTGCACCGAATCGAGGCGGGCGACGCGCTGCCGGGCTAAGGTGGCGCTGTACCCCAGGCCCGTATATTCTGAATGCTCCAGAAACAGCAAGGGCGAGGTCAGCAGCGGCTCAGCCCAGGTGGCTACTGGCGTGTGGTGAGCAAGGGAAGTAAAAGGAGCTGCGCCGGCCACGCGCCAGGCCCCGTCGAGCAGCACGAACCGATACCCCTGCTGCCGCAGATTCTGCAGCTGCGCCTCGTTCATGGCAACAGCCAGCGTATCCGTGTCCTGCAGAAAAGGGCACAGACCCAGGCTCACGGTGCTGGCTACCTGCACGGGGCCGGGCTGGTGCTGGTGCAGCCAGGCCGCCACCTGCCCGTAGTGGGTAGGCAGGTAGGCATATATTTCCTGCTGCACCCGGTACAGGTTGAAACCCGTAGCCAAGACAGCTACTCCTGCCAACAGCATCGGCCCGGCCCGCCCGGACCAGCGGCGAAGTGCCCACCGTAGCAGCAAAAACGCCAGCAAGTAGAACAGCGGATACGCCAGCAGCAAACCACGGGGCGCTTTCAGGAGCAGCGACATTCCTAGCAGGAAACAGCCGGCCCACACCGCCAGATACCAGAGAAGCGCCACGCGTGGCAGCTTCAGGTGCCGCCCGTAGTGCCACAGGAGCCACCCAGCCGCCACCGCCAGCACCGGCAGCAGCATCGGCGACTCAAAATCCCAGAGGAAGCGCAGGTAATACAGCCCGTCGAAGCGCAGATGGCCGGCGCGCCCGGCGGCGTTGCTGGCTCCCGGAAACACCAGGTTGTAGTACACGGCTTCCCAGCGGTACCAAGGCACCCCGTCAGCCATTCCCAGCAAGCCAAGCACGGCGTAGGGCGTGAGCAGCACTGCCACTACGCGCAGCAGCGTGCGGGGCTGCCACAGCAGCCGGCCGCCATACAGCAGTTCCAGCAGCAGCAGAATCGGGAGTGTCAGCAGAAATTTGTAGTTGATGCTGAGGCCCAGCGCCAGCCACACGGCAGCCCGTAGCAGGGCGGCCCGGCTTGGGTGCTGCAGCCGCCGGTATTGCGCCTGCAGCAGCCCTACAAACAACAGCAGACTCCAGGAGCCGGCGGTGAAGTCGCGGCCAGAGAACGTGAGAAACACAGAAGTGCCCGCAAAGAGCAGCAGCAGTGCCGTCTCCCACGCCGCCAAGCGGACTTCCCGGGCCACGAACTGCACCAGCCAAGCCAGCGCCGCTACCGCCACCAGCGCGTTCAGGTGCTGAAATACCCGGTAGTCGGCAGTCAGCCAGGCAACGGGCGCATATACCAGGGAGAAGCCCGGACTGCCGTGGTGAAACAGGTTCTGCAGGTTGCCGGTGGCTACTTCACGCACAATCTCCCAATTCCGCACCGAGTCGTAGTCGGGCAGGGCCGCCAGCGCCAGGCCGTGCAGGCGCACTGCCACAAGGGCCGCCAGCGCCAGCAGCGGAAGCCAGAAAGTAGAGGAGCGGGAAGCAGGCTGCACCATGAAAAGCGGCAAGAGAGGCCGCAAGATGCTAGTTTTGCCCGTGAGGTAAGCCAGCGGAAGCCTTATTCCTGTGTGTGTTCCAACCTCAGCCACTCCTATGCGCACTCTCCTACAGCGTGTCAGCCACGCCAGCGTTACCGTAGAAGGCCGCATTACCGGCCAGATTGGCCCCGGTCTGCTGGTGCTGGCCGGCTTCTCTCCCACCGACACAACCAGCTCGCTCGACTGGATGGCGCGGAAGCTCACGCAGCTACGTATTTTCGCTGATGAGGAAGGCAAAATGAACCGCTCGGTGCAGGATGTAGGCGGGCAGGTGCTGGTCGTTAGCCAGTTTACGCTACTGGCAGATGCCCGCAAAGGCAACCGCCCCAGCTATATCGGGGCCGCACCGCCGCCGGTGGCCATTCCGCTCTACGAGCAGTTTGTGCAGCAGCTAGAGCAGCTACTCGGCCAGCCCGTTGCTACCGGCGAGTTTGGGGCAGATATGCAGGTAGAGCTGCTCAACGACGGCCCCGTTACCATTGTGCTGGACTCACCGGAGTAGCAGATTTATGGAGTGGCAGGCTTGCTGCTCGGTTATATCCGTCTATACAGATGGCGCTGCTAGAATTTAAACCCTTCCAATCTACCCCCATGACCATCGAAGAAGCCCAGCAAACCGTCGACCAGTGGATCCAGACGACCGGCATCCGGTACTTCAACGAGCTGACCAACATGGCCATGCTCACGGAGGAAGTCGGCGAAGTAGCCCGCATCATTGCCCGGCAGTACGGCGAGCAGTCCTTCAAGGAATCGGACAAGGACAAGGTGCTGGCCGATGAGCTGGCTGACGTGTTGTTCGTGGTCATTTGCCTGGCCAACCAGACCGGCGTTGACCTCACTGCAGCCTTGCAACGCAACCTCGCCAAGAAAACTCTGCGCGACGCCGACCGCCACCGCAACAATGAGAAGCTGCACTGATGGTGACAGGTGACAGGTAAACAGAACGTCATTCCGAGCGAAGTCGAGGAATCTCGCTAGTGTGGTAAATAATACTGCCACAACATCAGCACGCGAGATTCCTCAACTACGGCTGCGCCTTCGCTCGGAATGACGTTCTGTTTACCTGTCACCACATCACTAATCAAGCTCAATCCGGTCATTCCGGAACACCGGCACCACGTCGTACACATCAGGCCGCACGCAGAATTCCATGTCCTTGTGCGACTCCAGGCTGTTGAGGCGGCGCACGTGCGACGATTTGAGCAAATAGCTCGCTACATCCGGCTCGGCCGCCTGCCATAAGTCCAGCGCGGCCAATGTGGCGTCTGAATCCGTTGTATCGAAGGTATCCGTGAGTCGCGCGGCCAGGGCCCCGGCATACAACGTGTCTTCGAGGCAGAACTTGCCCTTCCAGCCGGCGCACACCACTACCACATCTTTGTTCTGCCGGCGCAGAAATTCCGCTACAGCCGCCAGGTTCAGAAACGCCCCTACTACTACCGTATCGGCCGCCTGGGACAGGTGCAGCGCACGGGTACCGTTGGTGGTGGTGATGGCCACATTTCGGCCGCGCACCGGCACCACGCCATCGAGGTAGCCGAAAGGCGAGTTGCCCAGGTCGACGCCTTCGGCCTGCCGGCCATCCCGCTCGGCGGCCGTCAGGTAGCCGCTGGCGGCCAGCGCCCGGCATTCGGCCAGCTCGCTGACAGGCACCATGTGCGCTACACCCTGCGCCAGCGCCGTCACGATGGAAGAAGTGGCCCGCAGAATGTCGACCACCACGGCCACCCGACCCGGCAGACTGTAGAGGGGCAGCAGCTCCGGCGAGAAGCAGATATCAATAGTTGGCATGCAAAAACTGAGCGAAGAAAAACTGTCATCCTGAGCAGAGCGAAGAACCTTATTACGCCAGAACGACACCCGCCAAAACGGCTCGTGCTGACGTGGCGAGGTCCTTCGCTCTGCTCAGGATGACATTGTAGGTAAATGACAGTACAGCAAATCGGCAACTATGAAGCCGGTTAACGCTTACGCCTCTTCCGTGCCTTTCACGAAAGGCAGTTTCACGACGGTGGCAGGCAACTGCTTGCCACGCACCAGCACGAAAATTTTGCTGCCCGGCGCGCTCAGCTCAGTCTTCACGTAGCCCATTCCGATGCCTTTGCTCAGGCTCGGCGACTGGGTGCCACTTGTCACGTCTCCGATTTTTTCGCCGGCCTCGTTTACCAGCTCGTAGTGGCCGCGCGGAATGCCGGCCCCGTCCATCAGGAAGCCCACCAGCTTGCGCTCCACGCCGGCTTCCTTCTGCTTTTTGAGGTTCTCGGCATTGGTGAAGTCCTTCGTGAACTTGGTAATCCAGCCCAGCCCAGCCTCCAGCGGCGACGTCTGGTCGTCGATATCGTTGCCGTAGAGGCAGTAGCCCATTTCCAGGCGCAGCGTATCACGGGCACCCAGGCCAATGGGTTTCAGGCCATAGGGCTGGCCGGCTTCCATCACCTTGTCCCACACCTGCTTAGCATATTGATTGGGCACGTATAGCTCGAAGCCACCTGCACCAGTATATCCCGTAGCCGAAATAATGACATCAGGAGCCCCGGCAAATGTGCCCTGCACGAAGGAATAGTACGGAATGCTGCTTAGGTCGGTGTCAGTGAGGCCTTGCAGCGCGGCCTGGGCTTTGGGGCCCTGTACCGCAAACAGGCTGATTTCGTCCGAAACGTTTTCCATTTCAGCCCCATTGGTGTTGTGCTGGCTGATCCAGTTCCAGTCTTTGTCGATGTTGGAGGCGTTGACAACCAGCAGATAATCCTCGTCGGCCATCTTGTATACCAGCAGGTCATCCACGATGCCGCCCTCCTTGTTGGGCAGGCAGGAGTACTGCGCTTTGCCATCCTGCAGCTTGCTGGCGTCGTTGCTGGTCACGCGCTGAATCAGGTCCAGCGCATGCGGCCCGCGCACCCGGAACTCGCCCATGTGCGACACGTCGAAAATGCCGACCGCGCGGCGCACCGTGTGGTGCTCGTCGAGGTCGGAAGAGTAGCGCACGGGCATGTTGTAGCCGGCAAAAGGCACCATTTTGGCACCTAACTGCTGGTGCACATCATTCAGAACAACGGTCTTGAGAGTCTCGCTCATCGGGAGAAAGGTGGGATTGGTGGAGCCGAACAAGTGGCTCGGCGAAATTAGCCAATTCTGCTCGGCAGTTCACAGACTTGTATCTTTGCCCGGCGTATGTCTTATTATTTTTTTCCGGGCATAGCAGCTGTTTTCTACCTTGACTTACCCGTCAGCTGCTGGCTTTCTCCTTTATGACCGACGAACTTAAGCAGGACTTTGAATCCGGATTGGTGAAGCACCTGCTGTTCAAATCCAAGCTCCGCTCCTACCTCTACGGTAGTGGCATCAGCCAGGGGCCCATCCGCGACCCGCAGCAGTGCAATTTCGGCCACTGGATTCGGGACCGGGCGCTGGGGCCTTACAAGCACCTGCCGGAGTCGCAGGAGCTGGACCGCTTGCATATTCAGGTACACATGGAGGCCAACCGCCTCATGGATATGCACAAGCAAGGCAACACCGAGGCCGCGCTGGCCGGCCTGCCCATCATCGACCGGCTGGCCGACCGTATCACGGTGCTGCTGCAAACTATGGAGCAGAAGATGCGTAGGGGGCAGTAGTATTCTGCCTGCCTTTCCCCTAACAGTTGCGCATGAAGCTGAAGATTTCTACGAAGCTCTTTGCTGGTTTTCTGGTGATTTCGCTGCTGTTTGTCGGCGTCGTGGTCGTCAACTACCAACTTTCCCGCAAAGTGCTGCGCAACGCCCGCCGGGTGCAGCTCTCCCAGCGCACTTCGGCCGAAGCAGCCACGCTCATGCGCAACATCGTGGACATGGAAACCGGCTTCCGGGGCTATATGCTCATCGGCAAGGAAGAAGTGCTGGAGCCCTACCATCAGGGCGAGCGGTATTTGCTGGGACATTTTGAGCATCTGCTAACCACGCTGGAGCCTTCCTCCGGGCAGCGGGCCCGCATTGTGCGCGGCCGCCAGCTTTTCCGCGAGTGGCTCGACTATTCGCACTTGCTGGTGGGCGAGAAGCGGGAAGCCCGCCGCCGCCTGCCCAACCAGGCCGGCTTGCAGGGAGTAGAGCACCGGGGCTTGGCCGAGAGCCTGCAGGGCAAGCGCCTCATGGACCAGATTCGGGTGCTGTTTGCTGCCTTTGACCAGGAGGAGCTGAAACTGCGCGAGAAGCAGGCTATCAAGCTGCAGCAGAGCATCCGCGAAACCCGCCAGATTTCCATTGGCATCACGCTGCTGGCTATTCTGCTCGGGCTGGCGTGGGCCGCGTATGTAGTCCGACTCATTGGCCGCCGCATCCAAACCATGGTTTCGATGTCGGCGCGGATTGCGGCGGGCCACTACCACACCCAGTTGCATGAGACGGAGGATGACGAGTTGAGTGAACTGGCCGCGTCCCTGAACCAGATGGCCATTACCATCAACGGCAACATCAACCAGCTGGAACGCCGCAATCAGGAGTTAGACCAGTTCGCCTATGTCGTATCACACGATTTGAAGGCGCCGCTGCGGGGTATCGAAAGTGCTTCGCGCTGGATTGAAGAGGATATGGGCCAGGATACTCCGCCCCACATCCGGGAATTTCTGCTGCTGATGCGCCAGCGGGTGCGCCGCATGGAGCACCTCATCACGGGCATTCTGGACCTGGCCAGGGTAGGCCGCGCCGCCCAAGACGACGAACCAGTGTTTGTGCGGCAGCTGCTGCGTGAAATCATCGACTCGCTGAGTCTGCCAGATGGCTTCGAGGTAGAGCTTCCCTTTTATCTGCCGACGCTGGTCACCAACCGCGTGCAGCTTCAGCAGGTGTTTACCAATCTCATCAGCAACGCTGTCAAGTACCATCATCAGCCTGAAGCGGCGCTGTTGCGCATTGGGTGCGTAGAGGACAAAGACTTTTTCACGTTTTCCGTTGCTGATAATGGCCCGGGCATTGCGCCGGAATATCACGAGCGGATTTTCGTCATTTTTCAGACGCTGACTGAGCGCGACACGCTGGAAAGCACTGGTGTAGGCTTGGCTATTGTAAAAAAAATAGTGGAACGGCAGGGCGGCACCATCCGTGTCGAATCGGAGGAAGGGAAGGGCGCTACGTTCATTTTCACGTGGCCTCGCCAACCCCGGCCAGTACCAGAAAAGCGCAACACTGCCACTATATCGGCACCAAAATCAACCTCTGCCGTATAGCCTAAGCCAGCAGCTTGTCTGCCTGGCTTACTTTTATCCACTCAATCCGCACCTGACATGCCCAGTATTCTCTTGGTCGAAGACGACCAGATGGACATCATGAACGTGCAGCGTGAACTTCGCAAGAACAACGTCGACGTACCGCTGCACATTGCCCGCAATGGCCGCGAAGCTCTCAATATGCTGCGTGGCGAGGCTGGTCAGCCTAAAATAGAGCATCCGAGTGTAGTGATGCTCGACATTAACATGCCGCGTATGAACGGTCTTGAGTTGCTGGAGCAGCTTCGCTCAGATCCGGAATTTGTTGGTCTGAATGTGTTTATCATGACTACTTCCGACCTGGACTCAGAACGGCTGAAAGCACAGGAGCTGTCCGTCAGCGGCTACATCATCAAGCCGCTCAGCTTCGATAGTTTCGGGGAAGGCGGCACCACCGTCGATGGCTTCAGCCTCTTTCTCGACCTGCTGAAGATGAAAGAGTAGCGAGCAGATCTGTACAAAGCAAAACGCCGGCCCATACTTCGTATGGGCCGGCGTTTTGCTTTGTACCTGCCTACAGCAGCCGAAAGCCCATGCGGTGGTGTTCAGTGGGCCCGTGCTGCCGAATAGCGGCGCGGTGGCGGGCCGTGGGGTATCCGGCGTTCTGCTCCCAGCCGTAGTGCGGGTAAAGCAGGGCCAGCTCGCTCATACGCTCATCCCGAAACGTTTTGGCCACGATGGATGCCGCCGCAATATGCCGGTAGTGCGCATCGCCTTTGATAAGGCAGGTGTGCTCCAGGCCGGCATACGGCCGGAACCGGTTCCCATCGACAGCCAAATGGCCGGGGCGCACGGCCAGCGCAGCAACGGCACGGTGCATGGCTAGGTAGCTGGCCTGCGCAATGTTGATAGCCGCAATTTCTTCCGGCGAGGCCTCCGCAACGGCCCAGGCAATGGCCTCGCGGCATATGTCGGCGCGCAGGGCAGTGCGGCGGCGGGCACTGATCTGTTTGGAGTCGTTGAGGTAGGGCGGCGAGAAATCGGGCGGCAGAATAACGGCGGCGGCGAAAACCGGACCGGCCAGGCAGCCCCGGCCGGCTTCGTCGAGGCCCGCTTCGAGCGGGTGGCCGGTATGGGAGGCGAGCAACATGCGGCAAAGATAACACCGGCTGGTGCCCCCGCACGCAAAAAGGCCTCCCCGGCGGCCGTAGCGCCCGGAGAGGCCTTTTTTAGGTAATACCTGAAATGCGGTTATCGATATCTATTTGTGGCTGCCAGCAGCGGAACCGTCACTGGGAGGTGTTTCTCCACGGCGCAGGCCCTGCTTGTCGCGCGGTCCTTCGTCCAGCTCTTCGTCCTCGTCGGAGCTGACGTACACGTTGCTGATGGGCCCGAGGCCGTTGGTCTGTACGCTCAGTTCCGATTCGGCCTGCGCATGCTTCAGATTGAACAATGGGTCGCCGGGTTGGGCGTTTTGATTCTGGCTAGACTGGTTTTTGGGTTGGTTGGCCATAGAAAAACAGAACCGACCGGAAGGTGAACGGTCGGCTTTGAAATGGTACGGCGCAGCCGGGCGGGAGGTTGAAACAGAATCTTGGCGCCTCCAGCTTTCAGCCTCTAAAACGCAAAAAGACCGTCGCATCCCGCAACGGTCTTTTTAAATACGGTGCCGGTTGAATAAGTAATCATCCACCCTACTCCTGGCATCAATCCGGCACGGTGTAAGAGAGGCCTTCCTTTCCACAAAACGCCCTCACACCTTGTATTGATGACACAAAGCTACTTACCATCAGCAGCTTGCCCCATTTTATTTGGCCAACTGCCTGATTCCGCCGACCAATCTACCCCCTGGCCCGATGGATGCCCAACCCGTCGCGGCCTTATCTTTACTTTTGACCGTCCGCACTTCTTTCATTCCGCATGCGCTACCCCGACGATTCGCTCGACGAAACCCACAACCCCTGGCAGGTGCTTAGCACCGAAGTCAAATACCACAACCCCTGGATCAGCGTCCGTGAGGACCAGGTGCTCAACCCCAGCGGCGGGCGGGGCATCTACGGCGTCGTGACGATGAAAAACAAGGCCCTGGGCATTGTGCCGGTGGATGCGGACGGCAATACGTGGCTGGTGGGCCAGTACCGCTACCCGCTCAGCGAGTACAGCTGGGAAATTCCGATGGGCGGCGGCCCGGTAGAGTTGGACACGCTGGAATCGGCGCAGCGCGAATTGCGCGAGGAAACCGGCCTGCTGGCCCGCCGCTGGACCAACATTGCGCGCCTGCACACCTCCAACTCCGTGACCGATGAGGAGGGATTCGTGTTTCTGGCCGAGGACCTGGAGCACGGCGAGGTAGAACCCGAGGAAACCGAGGACCTGCGCCTCTGGAAGCTGCCGCTGGCCGAGGCCGTACAGATGGTGATGGACAATCGCATTACGGATGCCGTGAGCGTGGCGGGGTTGCTGAAAGCGGAAAAAGTGCTGGCCAGCCGCGAACAGTAAGCGAGCAGAAAACAGTCTTTCCCTTGTAAACTTTACACTAGGCTATTCTGGTTTGCACGCCCCTGAAACCAGCCTTGTTCTGGCGCGCGGCCTTACAAGCCCGGCACTTCAGCATTTGAATTTTACCTTTGTACCCATGCGGTACCTTCTGCGCTACATCGGTCATCGGCTTTACACCACGTGGGCTACGTTCTGGTTCGTTATGCCCTTCGTGGTGACGTATCCGCTGCAGCTGGCTCTGAGCAGGAAGCCGCAGTGGCACCGACACCTGCACACCCTGAACCGCTACTGGAGCAAGCTGTTCATTTTTATGTGGGGCATGCCGGTAGAAACGGTCAGGAAAAGCCCGCTGCCCGCTGGCCAGCCCTGTCTGTATGTTGCCAACCACAGCTCTTACATCGATATCCCGCTGCTGTTCCGCACGATTCCTGGCTGGCTCAACATTATGGGCAAACTCTCACTGGCCCGGGTGCCGGTCTGGGGCCCTATTTTCGGGCGGGCCTATATTACTGTCGACCGGGACAACGCCATCAGCCGGGGCCGGGCCATGGTGCAGGCGCGCCGCACCCTGGAAGCCGGCCGCTCGGTGATTATTTTTCCGGAAGGCTCGATTTCCAAGAAGCCCGGTGAGGAAATGGGCGAGTTCAAGGACGGCGCCTTCCAGCTGGCCATTGCTGCCGGCGTCCCCATCGTGCCCATTACGATGCCACTGAACCACCGGTTTATGCCCGATGTTGACGGCCTGCGCGTGCGCTACTCGCCGCTGGCCATCACGCTGCACGAGCCGATTCCAACCACTGGCCTCACGGCCGCCGACGCGCCCGCGCTGCGCCAGCGCGTCTATGACATTATTACCAGCGGTTTCCGCCCCGAAGCCCAAGGCATTCCGGAGCCCAGCCACTGGCGTCCATCATCGGCTCCGGCGGCGCCAGGCACCACGCCAACGCCGCAAGCGCCTCAAAAGCAGGAATTGGCCTCTACCAATTCTTAATTCTTCATTTCTAATTCCTAATTCCTCCGTGAGCACCGACATAGCCACCCTGCGCCAACTGGCCCATCTTTCCCGCCTCGAACTCGACGAATCCAAAGAGCAGCAGATGCTGGGCGAGCTGAACAAGATTCTGGATTGGGTAGACCACCTGCGCCAGCTCGACACGACGGACGTGGAACCGCTGGTCCATCTGTCGCACGAAATCAACGTGCTGCGCCCCGATGAGCCCCAGAACACGGTGAGCCACCAGGAAGGCCTGCGCAACGCACCGCGCAAGGATTCCGATTATTTCCGCGTACCAAAAGTGCTGGAATAGCGTCAAGTGCCGGTTTCTCTTCCTGCTCCTCGCACCACCCTGTGGCGCAGTCCGTTGTGGCTGGGCCTTTTTCTGCTGACGGCGCTGGCCGCGCTGCTGGTCATCTATCACTACTTCACCGGCGACGACGCGGCCCTGCCCGTAGAGACGGTAGCCCAACTCAAGCCCGTGCCTACTGTGCTGTCGCACGTACGGGTAGGCTTGGCGGCGCTGCCGGTACGCGTGAATGGCTACCTGCTCACTCAAACGCACGACTTGGTGGGGCCTTACGTGCGGCCGGAGGCGGCTTACGCCCTGCTGCTGCTGCTGGCTGGGGCGTTGGTCTACTTCCTGACTGTCGTCAGCACGCTGCCGCGCATGGCGTTTGTGGCCGGCATGGCGGGGCTGATTTTCCTGCTCATGTCGCTGAATGCTGACCTACTGGGGATTTTCAACTCGCAGCAGCAGTACTTCCTGATCCTGACGCTTGTGGTGCTGGGGCTGCCGGCCTACGCTTTCCATGCTTTCTGGGAAAATGTGCCGATGGGCCGCCGGCTGCTGGTATTCCTGGTGCTGGTTGCCGGGCTGGCGGCGCTGCTGCTCTACCGCTCCGAACTGCCGCCGGAAGCTACAGCGCTGCATCTGGCCAGCTTCACCACGAATGGCGGGGCCATTATCACGGCCCTGCTGGTGCTGTGGGTAGCCATAGAGAATATCAACGGGCTGCTGTGGTTCAATACCCAAGCCGAAAACCCGGGCAGCCGCTTCGGGCTGCTGCCGTTTGTGCTGGCGAGCCTGCTGTATCTGGGCACGTTGGGCCTGTATCTGTGGAACGGCGGCGACCTGCTGTTACTACCGGGCGTGCATCTCGACCCGCTGGTTCTGCTGCTGCCGGCCGTGGCTATCGGGTGGCTGGGCCTGCAGCGGCGCGAGGCGTCTTACGGCGGCTGGCTGCCTTACAAGCCAGGCGCGGCATATCTGTATCTGGTGTTGGTGCTGCTGGCAGCGGCCTTCGTCGGCTATGCCTTCGCCACCGCCAACGACCCGCTGCTGCTGGCCGCTCGCCACTTCACGGCCTTGGCGCTCTTCACCTGCGGGCTGGCGTATCTGGTGTACATCCTGCTCAATTACGCGCCACTCATCCGGCAGCGGCTACGGGTGTACCGCGTGGTATACGCCCCGCGCCGCCTGCCCTTTTTCATCGTGTATGTAATCGGAATCGGGGCGGTAATAGCGGTGGACCTGCGCAACAACACCGAGACGCTGTATCAGGTGCAGGCCGGCTACTACAACAACCTCGGCGACCTGACCCGCCTGCAGAGTGAGCTGGAACCAGGCCGGGAAGGCCTGGCCCTGCTGGCCGAGCGCTATTATGCCGAAAGCGATATTCTCGATGAGCACAACCACAAGGCCAGTCTGGGCCGGGCCGCGCTGTATCGGTTCCGGCTGCAGCGCCAGAACGAAATCAATATTCTACGCCGGGCCCTAAGCAGGCGACCATCCGAAAAGATTTCCCTGCGCCTGGCCTCGCTTTACAATGAGCCGACCGACTTTTTTGACCGGCTGGCGGCTCTACGGGAAGGCCTGAAAAGTACGCCGACCAGCGCACGGCTCAACAACGACCTTGCGCACCTCTATTCGCGCTCCACACTGTCTGATTCGGTGAACTGGTACCTCAACCGTGCCGAAGCTGCTGACCCCGGTAGCACGGTTGTGCGAACCAATCGGCTGGCATTCCTGCTCCAGAACCAGCAGTTTACTGATGCGTGGCGCGTGGTAAAGACGAAAGGTGCTGATGAAGACGCGGCCTGGCAAAGCAATGTGCTGCTTCTGCAAAAGCTGAACCGGGACAGCTCGGAGCCGGAGCCACTGGTAGCGCCTGACCCCACTGCCAACCTGACCGTGCCGGAGTTTGCCCGCCTCTATCATAGTGCGCTTCGGCAGGCTACCGCCCACGACACAACTTATCTGGCGGCCCTCACGCAGCTTACGCAGCGCCCCAGCAACGAGGCGTACTTCGAGCAACTCACCTTTCTGCGGGCTCTTACGCAGTACTACAGCGGCCAGCCAATGCCCGCGCGCACTTCGCTGGCGCCGCTGATGGCCGGCAATACTTCCAGCGCAGCCTACTACCAGAACGTGGCGGCGTTGTGGCTGCTGGAAATGCGTGCTCCAGGTGCGGCTGCTACTGCTTTTGGGGCTGCCGCGCGCACGGGCGCAGGCTACCCCGAAGCCCGCCTGAACCGCGCCTACGCGCTGGCCCTGAACCAGCAGCCGGATTCCGCTCTAGCGGCAGTGGCGCCTCTGCTGCAGGGCCCCGATACGACACTGCAACGTCCGGCCCAGCAGCTACAGCAGGTACTGGCCCTGCAATACCCCCAACAGTACGTGGCCGCTTCTGATGCTGTAAAAGCGCAGTTTTTGGTGTTGCGTGGCTATTCTTTGCCCGTGTCTGAACTGGCCAAAGCGGCAGAATCGGTTCAGAACCCAACAGCGCGCGAAACGGCACTGCTGGCTCTGGCAGCATGGGCGCTGCCGGCCGGCGACTTGACAACTACGCAGCGAATAGTTGCCCAATCTGGCCCTGGCCCGCAACAGCAGGAAGCCAGTGTGTCTAACTGGAACGTGGTGCGGGGCGAGCTGCTGCTACAGCAGAAGAATACGGCTGCGCTTCAGCAGCTCACGGAAAGCGGCTATTTCGCGCCGGCCGACCAGCCCTACCGCCTCTACCTGCGGGCCGTGCTGGCCGACAACCTTCGGCAGCCCAAACAGGCAGCCGTACTCTACCGCCGCCTATCCAGGCAAGCGCCGTTTCTGGAAAAAGGTATGTTGGCCGCCGCCGACTTCTACACGCGGCAGCAAGACTATCTGGGAGCGTATGGCGCTTTGCAAGCAGCCCTGGAAGCCAGTCCGGAGTCTGTAGCATTATTGAAGGCGTATGCGCTGGCTGCCATACCGGCCGGGCTGAGCGAATATGCAACGGCGTCGCTGGGCAAATTGCGGGCATTGCTTTCCCCGGCCGAATACGCTACCTTTCGTACACTGTATGACGCCCGTCGTGCCGCTCAGGCTGCGGCGGCCGCCCCCTGGAACTAACCCGGCCCGGCTATGCTGAACCCCGTTATCGACACCCACGACATCTCGAAGATGTACCGCATGGGCACCGAGGAAATCCATGCTCTGCGCTCGGTTACCATTACCATTCAGCGCGGCGAGTATGTGGCTTTCATGGGGCCTTCCGGCTCCGGCAAGTCTACGCTCATGAACATCGTCGGCTGCCTCGACACGCCTACCGGCGGACGCTACATTCTGAATGGCAAGGACGTAAGCCGCATGACCGACAACCAGCTGGCGGATGTGCGCAACAAGGAAATCGGCTTCGTTTTCCAGACGTTCAATCTGCTGCCCCGCGCCACTTCCCTGGACAATGTGGCGTTGCCGCTCATTTATGCGGGCTACAGCAAGTCGGACCGTGAGGAAAAGGCCATGGCTGCACTGCGCAGTGTGGGCCTAGCCGAGCGCGCCAAGCACCGTCCCAACGAGCTTTCGGGCGGGCAGCGGCAGCGCGTGGCCATTGCCCGGGCCCTCGTCAACGACCCCAGCATTATTCTGGCCGACGAACCCACCGGCAACCTCGATACCAAGACCAGTCACGAAATCATGGACCTGTTCGAGGCTCTCTACGTGAAAGGCAACACCATCATCATGGTGACCCACGAAGAGGATATAGCTCGTTACGCCCACCGCATTGTGCGCCTTCGCGACGGACTGGTGGAATCCGACCAGGAAAACACCGATATAGCCACGCACCACGAGCAGCTAGCCAAGTAGTTTCGGCTGAGGCCTGTATTTTACGTCATCTGCGGCACTTGGCCGGGCGTCTCCCTTTTGCTTGATGTGGTAGCTTTGCCACGACAACAAAGCGGCTGACGCCCGTCCGGCGGCGCAGATGACGTTTTGTTTTCGGTCTGTTTCTTCCTGCCTGATCTGCTTTTCATGAAAATATATACCAAGACCGGCGACAAAGGACTCACGTCCCTCATCGGTGGCACGCGCGTTCCGAAGTCCAGCCTCCGCATCGACTGCTACGGAACCGTAGACGAGCTCAACTCCTACATCGGCCTGCTGCGCGACCAGGATGTGAATGCGCCGCGCCGCGACCTGCTCAAGGAAATTCAGGACCGGCTGTTCACGATTGGCGCCTCACTCGCTTCCGATCCGGAAAAATCAAAGATGAAGATTCCGGATTTGCATGAGGCCGACGTGACGCTCCTGGAAACCGAAATGGACCAAATGAACACGCATCTGCCTGAGCTGCGCGTGTTTATTCTGCCGGGCGGCCATCAGTCGGTATCGTTTGCGCATGTGGCCCGTTGCGTCTGCCGCCGCGCCGAACGGCTGGTAATTGAGCTGCGCGAAACCTCTTTTGTGGCCGACTTGGTGGTCATGTATCTGAACCGACTCTCCGATTATCTGTTTGTGCTCAGTCGGCAAATGGGCTACGACCTCGGCGCAGAAGAAGTGGCATGGCAGCCTCGCATGTAGTTTCCGGCCTGCTGTAGCTATTTCCCGCTATTCGATCTGCTGCATACTCCGGCACTCAACCGCCTTTTACCTGCTCCCGTTTCAGTACCACGCTCTGTCCTCTTTCCCCAAATTCCCCATCCTCCTTTTCTCCTTTCTATGCTCGACACCGTGACCATCCGGACCCAGCGTACTTCAGCTTCCCGTCTGCAACACCTAGACCCCGAACATATTGAGTTCGGCAAAATCTTCTCCGACCACATGTTTGTGGTCGATTACCGCGACGGGGAATGGCAGGATGCGCAGTTACTGCCCTACGGCGACATTTCCGTGAGCCCGGCCAATTCGGCGCTGCACTACGGGCAGGCCATTTTTGAAGGCATGAAAGCCTACAAAAACGCCGACGGCGACATCACGCTATTTCGTCCTCACGATAATCTGCACCGTCTCAATGCCTCGGCCGAGCGGATGTGCATGCCCCAGATTCCGGAGGAACTGTTCATGCAGGGCCTCACCCAGCTGATCCGTCTCGATGCCGAGTGGGTGCCCAACACCCAAGGCAGCGCCCTGTATATCCGGCCGCTGATGTTTGCCACGGATGGGTTCATTGGCGTGCGGCCTTCTGAAAACTACCGCCTGCTGATCTTCACTTGCCCAGTGGGCCTCTACTACAGCAAGCCGCTCCGGGTACGCTTCGAGGAGAAGTATGTACGGTCAGTGGAAGGTGGCGCTGGCTACGCCAAAAACGCCGGCAACTATGGCGCTGCCATGTATCCGACGAAACTGGCTCAGCTGGAAGGCTACAACCAGCTCATCTGGACCGATGCCTCCGAGCACCGTTATGTAGAAGAATCTGGCACCATGAATGCCCTCTTCATTCTGGATGGCAAGCTGGTAACGCCCGAGCTCAGCAGCTCCATTCTGGACGGAATCACGCGCCGCAGTGTGCTGCAGCTGGCCCGCGATTGGGGTATGCAGGTAGAAGAGCGGAAAGTATCGGCAGTAGAAGTAATGCAAGCCCTTGCCGAAGGCCGTCTGCAGGAAGCATTCGGGGTAGGCACAGCGGCCACCATTGCGCCTATTTCCGTTATCGGCTACCAGGGCCATGACCACGAGTTGCCTACGCCCGGCGAAGATGCCTTTTCACTGCGTGCCGGTGCCGCGCTGCACGCTATCCGTACCGGCCAGGCCCCTGATACACATGGCTGGATGGTGGCGGTTTAAGTGTCTTACCCACCATCTAAATGACAAGCAGCCGACTCCTGATGGGGCCGGCTGTTTTCTTTTCCCGACCTTTACATCTTCCATTTTTAACATTCACCCATTAACCTTTCCTAATGACCCACGACCAGGTGAAGGAATTGAAGGGCCGCGCAGAGGCCCTGAGGAGGTATCTTTGACTACGATAACCGCAAAGCCCAGGTAGTAGCCACCGAAGCACAAACTACTGCTCCCGACTTCTGGGATGACTCCAAGAAGGCTGAGACTGTACTCCGGGAAATCAAGACCGTGAAGGTCTGGACCGACGACTATGAGGCCGTTGAGCAAGCCGTCAGCAACGTCGAAGTGTTGTTCGATTTCTACCGCGAAGGGGAAGCCACTGAAGCCGAAATGGAGCAGGAGTTCAACACTGCGCAGCAGGCAGTCGAGCAGCTTGAGTTCAAGCGTATGCTTTCTGATGAGGAAGACCAGCTTTCCGCCATTGTCGAAATAAACCCCGGCGCTGGCGGCACCGAAAGCCAGGACTGGGCCGAAATGCTCATGCGCATGTACATCATGTGGGGTGAGAAGCATGGTTTCAGCGTCCGCCAAGTGAGCTACCAGCCCGGCGAAGGTGCTGGCATCAAGTCGGCTTCTCTGGAGATTGACGGCCAGTTCGCCTATGGCTACCTCAAAAGTGAAATCGGGGTGCACCGGCTTGTCCGCATGTCTCCTTTTGACAGCAGCGGCCGCCGCCACACTTCTTTCGCTTCCGTGTTTGCTTACCCAGTCATTGATGACACCATCAAAATCGAAATAAACCCAGCGGACATCAGTTGGGACACCTTTCGGGCTGGTGGAGCCGGTGGGCAGAACGTAAACAAGGTGGAAACGGCCGTTCGACTCACGCACGCCCCGTCCGGTATTGTCATTGCCGTGCAAATCGAGCGAAGCCAGCTCATGAACAAGGAGCACGCACTCCGGATGCTCAAGTCGCGCCTCTACCAAATTGAGATGGATAAGCGCAATGCTGCCCGCGACGTAGTGGAAGCCGGCAAAAAGCGCATCGACTTCGGCTCTCAGATACGCAACTACGTTCTTCACCCCTACAAGCTCATCAAAGACCTGCGGACCGGTATAGAGCGCACCGATGTGCAGAACGTACTGGACGGTGACCTGGACGAGTATATCAAGGGGTACCTGATGCAGAATTAGTGGCCTTCCGACGGGTTCGGGGTTAGGCAAATATCCTTAAAGCAAAAAGAGAGGCTGTCGATATCGACAGCCTCTCTTTTTGCTTACAGTACCGGGATACTAGAACTTGTCCCAGAACAGTTTCGTGCCTACAACGTCACCACCAATTGCGGCAGCCGCTTCGCTGTAGTTAGCACCGTTGATGTTTTGCTCAACAACGGGATACAGCAGGCGAACCGGGATAACCGAAATGGCATTAGCCGGAGCAGTCAGGGTCGGAGTGTCGAGTCTTCTCCACTCTTTCCAGGCTTCGGTAGGCTGGTTGTACAGCGCAATCCACTTCTGATAACCAATTTTCTGCTTGTAGTCGCCGGGAGCCGTAGCGTAGGCTACACCTGGCTGGGCCAGGTAAGCGGTAGCTTCAGCCGCCGTACCACCCCACTCCAGGATAGAAGCAGTTACTGCAGCATCGTAGTGCGAAGCAGCCGTGCCAGTGAAGCCACTGTAGCCACGAGCAATTGCTTCCGCAATCATGAACTCAACCTGAGCATACGACATCAGCACACCGGGCAGCGTCTGAACACGCAACTTATTTCCGGGGAGTGAGTTGGTGCTCTTGCTGTTGGTGGACCCGTAAGTGCCGCCAGCGAAGGTGTTAGGTGGTAAAGCAGTAGACGTAGCCGGGTTGAAATAGTCGTTCAGACGTGGGTCAACAACGCCACCCACTACCGGACCATCCGTGCCCTTCAGACGGTTGACAAAGAAGCTTGTGCCGGCAAAGTCCGTACGCTGGCTTCTAACCAAGTCTTCGTAAAGCGGGTTAGTGTTGGGGAAAGTACCGTTGAAGGTCAGGTCGATAACGTCGGCATTCGAAGCCAACACTTTACCAACCGTTGCCTCAGCCATTGTTTTGGCTTTAGCCGGGTCAACATCTGCCAGCGTCAGCGCCATGCGGAGCTTCATCGAGTTGGCAAACTTGATCCACGAAGCAGTGCTGCCACCGTTGATCAGGTCGTTTGCTCCCAAGCCAGTGGCTGAGGTACTTGCATCAAACTTATTGATAGCAGCATCCAGACGGGTAACCAGATCCGCGTAGATAGCGGCCTGATCGTCGTACTTAGGACGTGAGTTAGCGAAGTCAAGAGCCTGGCTGTAGGGAATGTTGCCGAACGTCTCTACCAGGACAGTCCAGGTATAGATTTCCAGTACTTCCGCAACAGCCGTTTGGTTGGCCTTGGCAGTCGCGCTCAGGTTGATGTCAGCAGCAATAGTGCTTTTGGCTTCGCGCAAATCACGGATGACGTCCCGGTACAAAGGGTTCCAGAAGTTAGCCGGAATGCTACGGGTATTGAGGTCGTACCGGCTTTCCGTAGGATAGTCGGTAGCAGCCCAATACTGCACGTAGAAGCGGAAGGGGTTAATGTTTACGTTCGTGCTGACGATCGTACGAACCAGGTTACGCTCGGCATTGGCGATAAAGCCGGAAGCAAGCGCAGTTCTGGGGCTTTTCGGATCGACGTTATAGTCGTCATCCAGCGAGCCCACGCAAGCGGTTGTCAGCATTAATGCGGACGCACCCGCAATAAGTAGATTTTTCATGATTGATTAGAAGCTGAAACGAAGATTGGCACCGAGGGTGCGAACAGCAGGGTAAGAACCCGTCGAATAGCCTTGGCCAAAGTTGCCCGAGCTAACAGCATCCTCTGGGTCAGCGTAGGGGAGGTTTTTGCTGATGATCCACAGGTTACGACCTACAATGGAGAAATCAACACCTTTCACACCACCTACTTTCGACACCAAAGATTTGGGGAACGAATAAGTCAGCGATACTTCACGCAGTTTCACGAAGCTGGCGTCGTATACGAAGGCAGCAGCGGGATTATGCACGAAACCATAAGCCGTCGAACCATCTTCCGTGCTGTTGTCAGCACGTACGGTGTTCACAGAGCCATCGGCCTGCACACCGGGGAAAATAACTCCACCACCATCATCGAGGCTGTTGCGGGAAGGATTGCCGAGGTCGTTGAGACCAGCGGTTTCCGGGCTCAGACCCGTATCCAAACCGTACGAACGGTCGAGCGAGAAGATCTGACCGCCGTTGCGGATATCAACCAAGAAGTACATCGACAAGCCTTTGTACGACACCGTGTTGGAGATACCAGCCGTCCAGTCTGGGTTAGGATTGGCAATTTCTTCGTTCGCAGTAGCGCTCTTCACGTAGTAGCCGTCTTCGCCTACTACCTTCTGGCCGTTGAGATACACGAAGTTAGTACCCCGAATGCTGCCGAAAGGTTTCCCAACCGTAGCATTGCTGCTCACGCCGCCCTGATAGTTAGCAATTACGATGTTGTCCGTGCCCTCATACAGGGACAGAACTTCGTTCTTGTTTTTCGTCCAGTTGGCGTTGATCGTCCAGGTTACGTTGTCGTTTCTAACGGGCGAAACGAAACCGGAAAGCTCAAGGCCGCGGTTGCGAACATCACCGGAGTTTACGTAGCGGAAGCTATAGCCGGAACCGGTGGAAACGTTAACCGGAATAATCTGGTTGATCGTGTTCGACTGGTAAACGGTTGCCTCGAAACCGAGACGCGTCTGCAGGAAAGCCATTTCCAGGCCGGCCTCTACGCTCTTCGTGCGCTCAGGCACCAGATCCGGGTTGTTTTTGGTGCTTGGAACGGAGAACAGAGCTACCGATCCGAAAGCCGTTGGCTTATCGTACGAGTCATTTACGCTGTACACGGGAGCATCAGCTCCAACTTCAGCGTAGTTACCCCGAACCTTACCATACGACAGCCAAGGCGCCGTTTCTTTCACCAGCTCTGAGAACACAAAGCCTACGGCCGCCGAAGGGTAGAAGAACGTATTGTTTGCCTCAGGCAGCGTGGAAGATTTGTCTCTTCTGGCAGTCAGGTCCAGGAATACCATGTCGCGGTAGCCGAACGTAGCACTGGCGAATACACCATCTACAGCACGGCGGATTTCCGTTTCGGTAGGCGGTGTCAGAGTCGATACGCTGTTCGACAGCGTGTACAGCTCCGGAATTACCAGACCACCGTTGGTCACTGCACGTACGGACGTGGAGTTCTCCCGGCGCATGTTGGCACCCAACAGACCTTTGAAGTTCAGGTCGCTGGTGATGTTGGCCGAGAAGTTACCAATGAGGTCAAAGTTGGCTTCACGACCGTTACGGTTGAAGCGGCCGTAGCTTGGCACACCAACCGAGCTGAATGCGTAGCGCTCCTCCTGCAGTTCATCGTAGGTATCGAGCGTCACCCGACCCAATACGTTGAACCAATCCGTGATTTTGTAGGTAGCGGCAACGTTACCGAATGTACGGTAGCGCGAGTCAGTTTCGAAGCTCTTCGCACGGGAGAAGTAAGGGTTGTTCCAGTACTCAGCGGCAAAGTTGGTAGGGCTCTTGATATTCCAGCTTGCGTTCTGATTCTGGAAGTTGTACGCCTGCTCTTGCTCCTTCAGGTCAACGTTCGTCTGCCACCACTGGCGGAAGTTCGTCATCAGGTTTTCGCTGGTAGCACCGCTGTAGCCGGTACCGTAGCGGCCTTTGCCCGATACCTGCGAGAAGTTAACTGCAGCGCTGGCCGTCAGGCGGGGTGTGAGGTTCAGCGAGCCGGCGAAGTTGACAATGTTCTTGTTTACCTGGCTGTTTTCCAGGACACCTTTGTCCCGAACACTGTTATAGCCCAGCTTGAAGTAGCCATTATCATTACCACCGTCCACGTTGATGCTGTTGTTCAGCGTAACAGCCGTTTTGAAGAAGGTAGAAGGGTCGTTTTCAGCTGCTACCCAAGGATTAGCTTTGCCGAAGCCGGCAGTGCCTGGAACAAATGAGTTCCATTGGTAAACCTGCAGGTTTGGATCAAAGCGCGGGCCGTTGGAAGCGTCAGCGCTAAGCTGCGCCACGTTGTCCAGAACACCATCGCCGTTGATATCTTCTTCCTCGAAGTAAGGGCCGTAGCCAGCGCCGTACTCCTTCTGATACTTGATGAAGGTGCTCTTGTCGATTTTGCCGCCGGTAACACCAGCATTGATCGTAACACCTAAGCCTTTGCGGCCCTTCTTGGTGGTGATAAGAATTACGCCGTTCGACGCACGCGCACCATAAAGTGCCGTTGCGGCAGCACCTTTCAGCACCGTCATCGACGCAATGTCATCGGGGTTAACGTCAGCAGCCGCGTTACCATAGTCATAGCCACCGCCGCCAGTCTGCTGGCCGGTGGTGTTGGTGTTGGCGTTGCTGATCGGCACACCATCCACAACGAACAGTGCCTGGTTGTTACCCGTGATAGACTTCGTGCCCCGGATAACCACGTTGCTCGAACCGCCCAGCGTATTGCTCTGGCGTACGTTCAAGCCGGCTACTTTACCCGACAGACCGTTGATGAAGTTAGGGTTACGTGCAACCGTAATCTGCTCTCCTTCCACCTGGGTGGCAGCGAAGGGCAGCGAGTTGCGAGTACGCTCCTGCCCCAGGGCAGTAACTACTACTTCGCTCAGTTGCTTGGAGTCAACGGCCAGGGCAACATTGATCGAGTTTGAGCTGCCGATGGGCTGCTCGGTAGTGCGGTAGCCAATGAAGCTGAATACCAGGGTCGAGGCCGAGGACGGCACGCTTAGGGAAAAAGATCCATCAGCGTTTGTGGATGCCCCTACGGACGTGCCTTTAACCAGCACGGTAACCCCAGGTAGTCCCTGACCATTGGACGAGTCGGTAACTCGTCCCGTAATCTCGCGGTTTTGCGCCGCCACCTGCTGCACCAGGATAGGCGAGGCCAAAAGCGCACTCAAGAGAATCTTTCTCATGTAGCTGTGTTTGGTGAGTGAAAATTGAGTGAACGGAAAACGTTAGTGCCAAACCTAGCGAAAAAACTCTTAAAAAGGGTCTTTCGCTACCAGATTTTCAATATCGAGCACCCTTAATATAATGAAAAAATATCTGGGATTATGCGTCTAACCTATCACGCCTTGCCCTTTGCTCTCTGATTTTCAGTTGTTTTTACCCTCACGGGCTCTATAATTGTCCTGCTTCACGCAATTTTCAGTATTTTCCGCCCGGTTTTTCTACTCACCTATTTTTTCACCACATGAATAAACTTTTACTGCTGGCCCCTCTGGCGCTTACGGCTGTAGTGCAGCAGGCAGTGGCACAGAACAGAACCATTTCCGGCAAAGTCACAGACCGGACAAATGGCCAGGGCCTGCCGGGCGTGACGGTACTCGCCAAGGGTACTACCATCGGCACTTCTACCAATGCTGATGGCGGCTACACGCTTGATGTACCAGCCTCTGTCAACACCCTATCTTTCAGCTTTGTAGGCTACACTACCGTTGAGAAAACCATCAATGGCACCGTCATCAATGCGGGGCTGGAAACCGATGCCAAGCAACTCAGCGAGGTAGTAGTTTCAGCGCTGGGCCTGAAAGAGAACAAAGACGAGCTGGGCACATCCACCTCCCGCGTGACGGGGGCGGCGGTAGCTCAGTCGGGAGAAACCAGCGTGATTACCGGCTTGTCGGGTAAGTCGTCGGGGGTATCCATCACGCGCTCCAACGGTGACCCCGGCGCAGGTGCCTACATTCAGATTCGTGGCCAGAACACCATTAATGGTGAAACGCAGCCTCTGATTGTAATTGATGGCGTTCCGATGTTCAACACTTCGTCGGGGGTGGGCTCACAGGGTACTACCACTGCCGGCGTAGCCCAGCAGTCCCGCCTGAATGATATCAACCCCAACGATATTGCTTCAGTACAAATTCTGAAGGGTGCTGCAGCGGCAGCGCTGTGGGGTTCGCGCGCTTCCAACGGGGTAATGGTTATTACTACCAAGCGAGGCAACACGGATGCTGGCAAGCTTAGCGTAACCTATGGTGTTACGTACTCTATGGACCGGATTTCCTACAAGCACGACTTGCAGGAGAAGTACGGCCAGGGCAACAACGGCGTAGCCACTACAACCAACGTAGGCTCCGTTGATCCGGGCTATACCTGGGGCGATATCATTGCCAACCGTAGCGGTGCTGCTGATGGCGTGAACATGAACGGGGGATATTTCGTGGCCAACAACGGCAAGACCTATTACCCTATCACCCAGAAGAACAGCCGGGAAACCTTCCTGCAGCAGAACTTCGACCAGGTTTTCAATACGGGTAGCTTCCTGGAAAACAACTTGAGCCTGAGCGCCGGCAACCGGGAAAGCAACATTTTTGTGAGCCTCTCCGACCTCAATCAGAAAGGTATCATTCGCTACAACTCCGACTACCGCCGCTCTACCGCCCGCATCAACGCGGAGAAGCGCTTCAACAAAATCGTGCGTCTGGCTGGTACGTCTACATACAGCCGCGTGTCGTCCAACCGGATTCAGCAGGGCTCGAATACTTCGGGTCTATATCTGGGTCTGCTCCGCACCTCGCCCGACTTCGACCAGACGGACTACATCGGCACCTATTTCGGCGCGAATGGCGACGTCGGAATCAACCGTCAGCGTGCATACCGCAACCAAATCGGCCAGCTGCCAAACCCAGGCTACAACAATGCCCTGTGGACGATTCAGCAGCAGAAAAACCCGAACGTGGTAGACCGCTTTATCGGTTCAACGGAAATTGGCCTTGATCCTTTGCCCTGGCTGAGCTTCACGGCACGTTTCGGCGCCGACTTCTATTCGGAAATCCGTCGCGACCTGTACCCCATCAACTCGGCTGAAAACGATGGCCTGGGTTCCGCTTCGGAAGAAAACTACACCGAAACGCAGCTCAACACCGACGTTTTTGCCCGTGCTACCCACTCATTCAGCGAAAAGCTGAGCGGTACGCTGCTGGTTGGCACCAACTTCAACCAGCGCACAGAATACAACTACGGCGCTACCTATGGCCGTTTCATTCTGGACGTACGCGACCTGAGCTTCTTTGGCAACGCGTCCTTCGAGAACACGCAGGCTTTCGACTATGAGTCGAAGCGCCGCAACTCGGCGGCGTACGGCACCATGAACCTGGTGTATAACGAGCAGTTGTTCCTGAACGCCAGCGGCCGTCTGGAAAACTCTTCCACTTTCGGTCCTGACACGCGCAGCCTGTTCTTCTACCCTTCCGTCGATCTGGCGTGGCAGTTCTCCAAGCTGCCAATACTGAACGAAAACCGCATTCTGAGCTTTGGTAAGCTGCGCGCGGCCTACGGCCGGGTGGGTCTGGAGCCGCCTATTTATGTGGTACGTGACATTTACGGTTCTGCATCCAGCGGCGACAGCTACGGTGTAATTGCTAATCCGGCCTCTTATAATGGCTCGTTTGGCCGTAGCTCTGTACGCGGCAACTCGCAGCTGAAGCCTGAGCGCAAAGACGAAGTGGAAGGTGGCATCGACCTGCGTTTTCTGCAGGACCGCATTACGCTGGGAGCTACCTACTATTACAACGTCAATTCTGACCTTATCGTAACGCGTCCTACGCCTGCCTCAACGGGCTACACCAACGAATGGGCTAATGCGGCCAAGATTGAGAACAAAGGCGTAGAAGTGGATCTGAGCGCCGACGTTCTGAAACTGGGTGACTTCACCTGGAACGTAGGTGGCAACTGGACCCGCAACCGCAACAAGGTGCTGGATGTGGCCGGGGCAGAGTCCATCTTCCTGGCTGGTTTTGTTGGCACTTCGGCTCGCGTGGTAAAAGACTACCCATTCAGTGCCCTGTGGGGTGGCAAGTTTGACCGCGATGATTCTGGCAACCTGCGCCTCGGGGCCAATGGCTTCCCGCAGGCTGCTGCCACGGAAGGTGTTATCGGTGACCCAAACCCAGACTGGCGTTCAGGCATCAACACAACGCTTAGCTACAAAGGCCTGCGCTTGTACGCGCTGGTAGAGCGTCAGCAAGGCGGCGACATCTGGGCTGGTACCGAAGCCATCCTGCGCAACTTCGGCGTATCGAAGTTCACGGATGTAGAAACTACTCTTTCGGCTGAAGAAGCCCGCAACACCCGCGTGTACCCAAGCGGCAACACCGCCGCTTCGTTCTATGCTAACTCCGCCAGCACCAACCCAGATGGCTCGGTTACTTTCCGTGGTACGGTAGGCAACTTCGGTGCTGGTCCGGTTGCCCTGAACGAGGCCTGGTACCGGGGTATTGGTGGTGGCTTCGGCAACGCATCCGATCAGTTCATTCAGGATGCTACCTGGATGCGTCTGCGCGAGCTGACGCTGGGCTACAACCTGAACTCGGAAGGCTTCCGCAATCTGACCAAGCTCAGCAACCTGGAGGTTACTCTCACCGGTCGTAACCTGGTTCTGTGGACGAAAGAGTTTAAAGGTGTGGACCCCGAAACCAACCTGACGGGCCAGAGCGCCGGGCGTGGCTTGGAGTATTTCAACAACCCCGGCACGCGCTCCTTCCTCGTCAGCCTGCGTCTCACTTATTAATCATTGCTAGTTTCGAGCACTCTGCTTTATGAAAAAGCCTTTTAAATATACTTCCCTCCTCTTGCTGGGCCTGGGCCTGTCGTTAGGCTCCTGCCAGGATTTCGTGGACGGACTGGATGTCAACCCCAACGCTCCGGCTTCGGCTGATGCTCAGAATATGCTCCAGGGCGTAGAGCTGGCCGATGGCTTGATTCATGAGGGCGAAGCAGCCCGTATCTCCGGCATGTGGACTGCTCAGTTCACGGGCTCCAACCAGCAATACATCAGCATCAACCGTTACGAGGTAACGGCTGGTAACTTCGACAACGTTTGGTCGACGATATACATTGACGTGGCAACGCAAAGCCGCATTGCGGCCGCCCGTGCGCTGGAAGAAAAGAACCAGCGTCTGGCCGGTATCTTCCAGATTCTGGAGGCGCACACGATGGGCACCGCAACCAGCCTGTTTGGCGACATTCCTTTCCGCCAGGTAGGCGACCGGCTGAACTTCCCCAACCCCGCGTACGATCCACAGTCTCAGATCTACAGCGACCTGCAACAGCAGCTTGACGCGGGCATAGCCAACGTAAACGGCTCCGGTGGCGCTCCGCGCGACCTGTACTACCAAGGCAACCCCACGAAATGGGTGGAAGCAGCCAACACGCTGAAGGCCCGCTACTACCTGCATACCAAACAGTACGATCTGGCTCGCCAGGCAGCCCTGTTGGGCATCAGTTCCACATCGAACGACATGCTCGTTCCACATAAGGAATCTGATGGAGCAGAGAACTTCTATTACCAGTTCAATTCCGAACGGGTGAGTTACCTGACCGGCTACGGCTCGTATGCCGCGCGGCTGCTGGATCCGGCGCGTTCCGCTCAGGCCAACAACCGTAACAATGCCAAGACGGATGAGTCAGGCCGCTTCGGCTACTTCTTCACGCCGTCGTTTTCATCCACTCAGCCTGATAACTATGAGTTGCTGCCCAACTCCGGTTTTTCAGACCCATCAGAAGACTTTCCGCTCATTACCTATTCGGAAACGCAGCTGATTCTGGCCGAAACGTACGCCCGTGCCGGCGACCTGAACAATGCGCTGACCGCGCTGAACAACCACCGTGCTGCTCTGGCAGTTAAGTATTCCGGTTTTGGTGGCCGCTACGACGACTACACGCTGGCGGATATACCAGGTGGCGGAACTCAGGCCAATATGATACGGGAGATTCTGACGGAGCGCTACGTAACGTTCATCGGGCAAGTAGAGCCCTACAATGACGCGCGTCGCACGAATAACCTTATTGGGCTTCCTAATAAAGGTACTGGCAGCACGCTCCCCCAGCGTTTCCTGTATTCGCAGTCGGAGGTGAACACGAATACCAGTATTCCACGCCCGATTCCTGAATTGTTCGCGAAAACGGAAGTTAACCAGCTATAGTCCCACTATACTGGCTTCAGAAAAAGCTCTGGCTGAGACAGCCAGAGCTTTTTTTAGCCATTGCCATTAAAGCAATATTAAAAAATGGCTAGTTTTAATAGTACGGAATACGCATCAATTTGCATTCCAAAAAGCCGATATGACAAATTGATCAGAAAACTGCGATAGTATTAAATTTCCATTAAAGACTTTAACCGTTTACTGAAAAAAACGCATAAAATATTCCTTTCAAATAGTATTCTATTTTTTACGATAATTGCTGTTGCTGTTGTAAATTCGGCTTTTAGATACCCTCTTACTGATGACTGTTGCATTAGTTGGGCGTCTGAGATGCAGCTCTTTCGTCTCTTTTCATTTTTTTCACTCACCTACATGCAAAAAACAATACTCTTGGGCTCTTTGCTCATGGCTTCCGCTCTGCAGGAGGTATCAGCCCAAACCCGGACTATCTCCGGCCGGATAACAGACCGTCAGACTGGCGAAGGTTTGCCGGGCGTTACGGTACTGGTGAAAGGCACTACGAATGGTATTTCCACTAATTCGGACGGCACTTACACACTCAGCAATGCGCCGGCAACCGGCGGCACGCTGGTATTCAGTTCCGTTGGCTATATCAGCCTGGAGCGTCCTATCGGTACTGAAAATGAGCTGAGCATTGCGCTTGCTCCCGACACCAAGCAGCTGAGTGAAGTAGTAGTGACTGGCTACGGCACGCAGGAGCGCCGCGACCTGACGGGCGCTATTACAACCGTTAAGGGTGAGGCTATTGCCAACCTGGCTACTCCCAGCTTCGCCCAACAGTTGGCTGGCCGCTCGGCTGGTGTAAACGTACAGACGCCTTCCGCTTTGCTGGGCCAGCAGCCCCGCATTCAGATTCGTGGTACGAACTCGATTTCCTCGGGCTCTTACCCACTGATTGTAATTGATGGTCAGCCGGTTTTCACTGGCAATACCAGCGCTTTTGCAAACGGCTCGAACCCCTTGGCTGACGTCAACCCAGCTGATATCGAGTCGTACGAAGTGCTGAAAGACGGTTCGGCAACGGCTATTTACGGTTCGCGCGCAGCCAACGGCGTAATCCTCATCACTACCAAGCGTGGTCGTGAGGGCAAAGCCAATGTCACGTACGATACGTACGTAGGTGTTGCTCAGACGCTGAAGCGTTACGACGTACTTGGCGCAGATGATTTTATTACGATCAGCAACGAGAAAGACCGTAATGCTGGTGGTACCGGCACGCTGGCGGCTCCGTTTACGGACGCCAGTGGCAATCGGGTGAGCACTGATTGGCAGGACGAAATTTTCCGGACCGGCTTCCAGCAAAACCACATTGCGTCGGTTTCGGGCGCTACCGGCAAAACCAACTACTACTTCTCGGGCGGCTACACCGACCAGACGGGTGCTATCAGAAGCAACTCGCTTCAGCGCTTCAGCTTCCGCTCGAACATCGACACCGAAGTAAAGAAATGGCTGCGAGTGGGTATGACCATGGGTCTGACCCGCACCCGTACGTTTGGCCTGAACACCAGCACCAATGGTCTGTCGAGCAACATCGCCGGTGCTCTGGCGCTGTTCCCGAACGTGCCAGCGCGTAACGCTGATGGCTCTCCGTATGTGAATGCTGCCGGTATCATCGGCCAGGGCAACAACACGGCGGGTATTGCCTTCAACTACCCGAACATTATTTTCCCGCTGGAGAATAACATTTACCGCTCCATCAGCTACCGCGTCTTGGGCAGTGGTTATCTGGAGGTGGAGCCGGTGAAGAACCTGCGCCTGCGCACTACGCTCAGCACTGATACCCAGCTTCAGGACGACTTCCAGTTTCTGGATCCGCGCCAGGGTGACGGTCGTGGCGTTAACGGTTCGGTGTATCAGCTGTTCGGCCCCAGCATCCGCTGGAACTGGGTTAACACGGCTAACTATAGCAACGTAATCGGCACTGACCATAAAATAAACGCTGTAGTTGGTACGGAATACCAGAAAACTGCCTTTTCGTTCTACAACGCACAGGGCACGGGTATTTCCGACCTGACTCTCGGTCAGAACGGTATCATCACTTCTACGCTCGCTACGCCTACTATCGGTGGTGACTACGTGGAAAATGGCCTGCAGTCCTACTTCGGTCGTCTGAACTATTCGTTCAAAGACCGGTACCTGCTGAGTGCCACGCTGCGTTCGGATGCTCTGTCTTCTCTGCCAGAGGCGAACCGCCGCGGTACCTTCCCAGGTGGCTCGGTCGGCTGGCGTATCTCGGAGGAATCCTTCTTCAAAGGCCTAGGACTGGCTTCGACCTGGACGGATTTCAAAATCCGGGCTTCGTACGCGCGGGTAGGTAACGTGGATATCGGAAACTTCCCTTACGTTGGTGCCTACTCTCCTGCTCAGTACGCTTCGCAGGCTGGTATTGCCTACGGACGTTTCGGCAATGATCAGCTAAAGTGGGAAACTTCCAAGAAAACCGACTTTGGTGTTGACTTGGGCTTCTTCGGTGGTCGTATCAACCTGAATGCGGACTACTACCGCAACGACGTTGACGACCTGATTCTGGCCGTGCGTACGCCGTTGTCGCTGGGTGTGCCCAACAACAGCTACAACGCCAACATTGGCTCGCTGTACAACAAAGGTTTCGAGTTTACACTGACGACGGAGAACATCCGCAAGGAGAACTTCACCTGGTCGTCGAGCTTCAACCTTTCGACCAATAAAAACGAGATTACTGCCCTTAACAACAATGAGGACATTATCGATACGTACAACATCACCCGCGTAGGGGAGTCTATCGGCTCTATCTTTGGGTTTGACTTTGTAGGTGTTAACTCGGCAAACGGTAGCCCGATTTACACCAAAGCAGATGGCTCATTGGTTCAGGCCAGCACCAACTCATCCGGTGCCTTCGCTGGCCGCTACTACGCCTACGACCCAGCTAACCCAGGTGCCGCTTTTGCAGCAGCAAACGAAAGAACGCTGACCGTAGCCGATAAAAAGATTCTGGGCCAGACCAACCCGAAAGTATTCGGCGGTTTTGGTAACACGGTAACCTTCATGGGCTTCGACCTGGATGTGTTCCTGCGCTACAACTACGGCAACAAGATTATGAACGTGACGCGTCAGCAGCTGCTGCGCACGGACTTCCTGAACAACAGCACCGAAATTCTGAACCGCTGGCAGTCGCAGGAGAATCCAGGTGATGGTCAGACGCCACGCATTGCGTCCGGCACCAGTGCTTTCGTAAACCAGGATAACAACGCTTCTACCCGCTTTGTAGAAGACGGAGGCTTTATCCGTCTGCAGAACATTACGCTGGGCTACACCATCCCAACTCGCTTCGTAACGCCAATCAACCTGAGCCGGGTACGCATCTTCGTACAGGCCCAGAACATAGCTACCATCACGGATTACAAAGGAGTAGATCCTGAAGTGAATACCAACTTCACCAGCAACCGTCAAGCTGGCGTGGATTTCAACAGCAATCCACAGCAGCGGGTGTTCACGGGTGGTCTGAACGTTGCCTTCTAATCCTTTGTCTTTACTGCAACGATGAAAAATCTTTCGACAATTTTCACACATAGCCGCCGGAACGTACTGGCGTTGGCTTTCCTTTCAACCTTAGGGCTGGGCGCCTGCGAGGTTACCGACCTGCAACCGCAGAACCAGTTATCCGAAGCAGCCGTTTTCACTGATCCGGCCCGTATTGCGCTGGCTGTAGCCGGCGTATACGACGCTGCTCAGTCGGGCTTCTACGATCCACTGACGGGTGGTGCACTGGCCGTACGTGGCTATCCTTTCGGGGCTGCCGCCAATGCGCTTGATGATGCACGTGGTGAAGACGTATCGGACATGGCAGGCTTCTTCAGCCTTGTTTTTACCAACCAGATTACGCCTTCCAGCCCGAACCTCGTGAACATGTGGTCTACCTGCTATGCGGTAGTCAACAAGGCAAACGTGACGATTGATGGCGTACGCCAAGCGGCAGCAGCAGGTATCATCACGGCCGAAGTTGCTCAGGTGTATGAAGGCGAGTTGCGCTTCCTGCGGGCCTTGGCTCACCACGAACTGGTTATCCACTTCTCGCGTCCTTACACGGACGGCAATGGCTCAAAAGCCGGTGTTCCTTACCGCGACGTCCCAGCTAATACCATTGCTGGTGTTAATACGGGCCGTTCGCAGGACCGGGGCACAGTAGCCGATGACTACACGAAGATGCTGGCCGACCTGGACTTTGCTGAAAGCAACCTGCCTGCTACCCGCACAATCACGGGTGCAGCTGCCGCTTCTGCTACCCGGGCAACAAAAGGTGCCGCTATTGCGCTGAAGCAGCGCCTGCGTTTGCATCAGGCTAACTGGGCTGCTGCTGCTGCAGAAGGCACCAAGCTTATCTCCGGCACTTCTGCTCCTTTCACCAGCCCTATTGGAAGCTACGCACTGGCAGCAACCCAGCGGGCTGCTTTCCCAGGTGGTGCAGCCGCTACGGCTGAAACCGTATTCTCAGTTGAGAATCGCTCGGACGACAACGCCGGTGTAAACGGTGCCCTTGCCAACGTATATGGCTCTTCGGCCACCCCGGCAAACGGCGGTATCAACGGCCGTGCACTGCTGGCGGTGAGCCCGAACCTGTACAATGCACCGTTCTTCACGTGCGGCGACCTTCGCCGCACTGCTATGATGCAGCAGGATGGTGTTCGTCCGGCTTATGTACTGCGTAAGTATACTGACGCTACGACCAGCTCCGACTTTGCTCCCATCATTCGCTACGCTGAAGTGTTGCTGAACCAGGCTGAAGCTGTTGCTCGCGCCGGCAACGATGATGCCTTCGCTCTTCGGTTGCTTAATGCGGTGCGCAACCGTTCGGTGACCACTGCTGCTGACCAGTATGCGGCAGGTTCCTTGACCGGCCCCGCCCTGATTCGCGCTATTCTGAATGAGCGTCGGATTGAGTTTGTTGGGGAAGGCAAACGTTGGGGTGATATTTCACGCCTGTCGCCTGACGCAACGTTTGGCCCAGGTGGTATTCCTGCCAAGTTCAACGGCCAGGTTTCGGGTCAGGTAACGCTTGCTCGTTATGCCTGCAACAACGGTGCGACACTTGCTACACCTTCTGTTTCGGCAGTTCCTTATAACAGCACGTTCTTCCTGTGGCCTATTCCGGCCATCGAAATTGCGAACAACCCAACACTGGCAGCTCAGCAGAACCCTGGCTACTAGTCGTAGAGTACCATAAAAAAAGAACCCCGGCCAAATTGGCCGGGGTTCTTTTTTTATGCTATATCCGTGATACGAAGAACTGTCTGCTCGCCGGCTGCTGCCGGCTTCTGAAGCCAGGATATTATTCGCTCGGCGGCCTGGTCCGGCTCTACCAAATGCCCTTCCTGTTTGAGATTAGCAAAACGCTGCGCATCGCTGAAATCCTCAGGGTTGGCGCTGCGAATATGCTCCTGCATTCCGGTATCCAGCACCCCGGGCGCGAGGCTACGGATTCGGATGCCGCTGCCGCGCAACTCCTGCTCCTTCTGGGCCGTGGCCGAAAGGGCATTAAGAGCGGCTTTAGAGGCGCAATAGGCTGCCCACCCATCAATGGGGCGCTGGGCGGCACCGCTGCTGATGTTGAGGATAGTGCGCGGAATGTCCGACTGGCTACCGTAGGCGCTCAGAAAGGTGTTCATGAGCATGGCGGGCGCAATGACATTCACATCAAAGACGAACTCGAAATGCTCGTTCGGCAGCGCGCCCACATACCCGATTTCGCCCAGCACGCCGGCATTGTTGATGAGCGTGAGGCTGGCAGCATCAGGGCGGGCCGGAAACACTTTGAACAGATTGTTCTGCACCGCCAGCATGTCCGAGAGGTCGAGGGGCTGGTGCTGGTACCGCTCGTGCTCGATGGTGGCATGCCGCGACACGCCTAGGACGCTGGTGCCGGGTTGCCGGAGCAGGCCTTCGGCCAGGGCTTTCCCCAGCCCGCGGCTGGCTCCCGTGATGATGTAGTAATGCATTGCAAAGGCAGTGGATGAAAGAAGGCGTTGAAAGCAAATACGGCCTGAAGCAAAAAGAAGCGGCCTGACGGCCGCTTCTTTTTTGATGGGGTAGCAGAAATCAGACGGCATGGAGTCCTTCTAACAGCTCCGGATGCTCAGAGAATGTACTGGCTCAGGTCCGGGTTGCGGATCATGCTTTTCAGCCGCTCATCTACCAGCTCCCGCGTAATAAGAATCCGGGCGTTGGGCCCAATTAGATCCGGCACATCGAACAGGATGTCGTTCAGCAGGCGGCTCATGACCGTGTGCAGGCGGCGCGCCCCGATGTTTTCTACCTCCGAATTCACCTCAAACGCAATTTCGGCCAGCCGCTCCAAGGCCGCGTCGTCGAAGCTGAGTGCCACGTCCTCGGCTTGCAGCAGGGCCTCGTATTGCTTGGTGAGGGCATTCTTAGGGTCTTTCAGAATGCGGAAAAAGTCGTCCTTGGTGAGGCTCTGTAGTTCCACCCGAATCGGGAAGCGGCCCTGCAACTCCGGAATCAGGTCGGAGGGCTTGGCGACGTGGAAGGCGCCGGCGGCAATGAACAGAATGTGGTCGGTGTTGATGATGCCGTACTTGGTGCTCACGGCAGAGCCTTCCACTATGGGCAGCAGGTCGCGCTGCACGCCTTCCCGGCTCACGTCGGGGCCGCTGCCGCCCTTGCCGCTGCGGCTGGCCACCTTGTCGATTTCGTCGATGAAGATGATGCCGGCGTTTTCGGCGTTGCGAATGGCTTCGTCCTTCACCTCATCCATGTCGATGAGCTTGGCGGCTTCTTCATCAAGCAGAATCTTGCGGGCCTCGGCAATCGTGACTTTGCGCTTGCGCGTCTTCTTGGGCAGCATCGAGCCCAGCATGTCCTGCAGGCCCGCCATGGAGGCTTCATCCATGCCGGGGGCGCCCCCAACAATGCCCATGCTTGGCGCGCCCTGCTGCACTTTTATCTCAATTTTGCGGTCATCTAGCTCACCGCTGCGGATCTTCTCCCGGAACTTGTCGCGCGTGCGCTCATTCAACTCGTAGTCGGAGTCGGGCATGGCACTGCTGTCGATAGTGGTGCTGAAGCCGGCCGTGGGTTTCAGGCCGCCTCCACTCACGGGCGGAATCAGGGCATCCAGAATCAGGTCTTCCACGGCCTGCGCGGCTTGGTTCTTCACTTCCTCCTTGCGGCGCTGCTTCACCTGGTTCACAGACTGCTCCACCAGGTCGCGCACCATGCTTTCCACATCGCGGCCCACGTAGCCTACTTCCGTGAATTTGGAGGCCTCTACTTTCGTGAACGGGGCATCGGCAATGGCGGCGAGGCGGCGGGCAATTTCGGTTTTGCCTACACCCGTCGAGCCAATCATCAGGATGTTGTTGGGCACTATTTCGCGCTGCATATCCAGCGGGGCGTGCAGGCGGCGCCAGCGGTTGCGCAGCGCAATGGCCACGTGACGCTTGGCATCGTGCTGGCCAATGATGTACTTATCGAGTTCGGCCACAATCTGGGCCGGGGTGAGAAACGTTTTGGAATCGAGCATACAGGAGGTGGTGGAGTAGCAGGGTGGTGGAGTGTCGGGGTGGTAGCGGGGTGGGCTGTCATCCTGAGTGTAGCGAAGGACCTTATCCCATCAGAACGAATTGGTTCAACGTGAAAAGGTCCTTCGCTACACTCAGGATGACAGCCCACTCCACCACTCCACCAACCCACCTTACTGTTTTTTTACAAAGAGCGTGTTGAGGTTGCGCGCTACGGTAAAGTAGTTGGCGCTGCCGCTGGCATGGATACCGGCGCGCGTGTAATCGAGCTGAAACTGACTGATGCGCAGCATTACCCCGAAGGAAATACCCGCGCCGCCGGCCGTATTGTCGAGGCGCAGCTCACGGCGCTGCAGATGGTTGTAGCCCAGGCGCACGTTCAGATTCTGACCCAGCAGCAGCTCACCTCCCACCGCAAAATGCCGTGCAATCTTGTCGCCGAGGGTCTTCTTCTTAACAATGGGCACCCCGTTCTCGTCCAGCTGGCCGCGCTGGTTGGGGTCGAGGTACACGATGTCGAGCTGCTGCAGGTGGTGCGCCGTGATAGAGAAGCGCAGCGGCATGTGCTCGGGCTTGATGGTGGCCCCAAGCTGCACGTCCAGCGGCATGGGCTCCCGGCCGGCCCCGGCGTAGGGCTTGAGCTGGTACCCGGCGTTTTTCACGGCCAACCCCACCGTAAAGTCCTGCTCCGGATGCTTGAACAAAGCCCCCACATCGGCCAGCACGCCCACCGAATGGTTGCCGCTGATGCCCGAAACGGCCAGCTTGACCGTACCGCCCAGCGTGAACGGGCCCTGCACGTAGGTGTAGGTAGGGCCGGCCGCGTACTCGTTCACCGAAAACTTACCCAGCAGGTTCTGGGCCGCGTCGTACTGGTCGAACTCGCCGTAGTTGAGGTAAGTCAGGGAGAAACCCAGGCGGTTCTTGGCGTCCTCCTGCTTGGGTTTGAAAGCGTAGGCGGCCGTGCTCTGCTTGATGTCGGCCAGGTAATCGACGAACGTGAGGGCAAGGCGGCCGTCCATTTCGGCGTTCAGCAGCGCGGGGTTGCTGAGCATCATGGTCGGGTCAGAATCGCGGGCCGATACGTTGACGCCCCCCAGCCCGGCCGCTCGTGCACCCGGCGGCAGGTTCAGAAACGAAAACGTCTGCTGGCCGCCAATCTGGGCAACCGCCGATGAGGCCACTCCCAGACTCAGGGCAACGGATAAGGCCGCACTAGCACGGCAGGGTAGCAGTCGAAGCATAGGGGACTAAGATACGGCGTTTGGCAGGTAGTTGCGGGCATAAGACGCCGGGAGCCACATTTTATTGTGCCCCGGCTTTCCCTGCATACACTGCCACCGGTGCCGGTGTCTTCAGGGAAAGCCGGAAGCCTACCGCCACCGGTGCCCATACACTGGAGGAACTCCCGAACCGACCCGCCACCGGTGGCGGCAGGCCATAGGCTCACCCGAACCGGGCTGCCACCGGTGGCGGATGGGCTCGGGCGCTACCTGAGTCGGCTGCCACCGGTGGCAGGCCCTACTGCACTTCCACGCTGGGCACGGGGGCCAGGGGCGCTTCATCACGCACCACCAGCTTCATGGGGTGCGCCACTTTCTCATCGAGCAAGGCTACACGCAGTACGTCATCCACCCGGTCGGCGTAATGAATAGTGAGGTCCTTGATGTATTCCGGCTGGATTTCCTCAATGTCCTTGCGGTTTTTCTGGCACAGAATCACATCCTTAATGCCGGCGCGCTTGGCGGCCAGAATCTTTTCCTTAATTCCGCCCACCGGCAGCACCTTGCCCCGTAGCGTGATTTCGCCGGTCATGGCCAGGTGGCTGCGGATTTTGCGCTGCGTAAACACCGACGCAATGCTGGTGAAGATGGCAATACCGGCGCTGGGGCCGTCTTTAGGCACGGCGCCCTCGGGGAAGTGAATGTGCAGGTCGTACTGGTCGAAGAGGCGGTAGTCGATGTCCAGCTCGTCGGCGCGGCTGCGCAGGTAGCTCAGGGCCGTAATGGCCGATTCTTTCATCACGTCGCCGAGCTGGCCCGACAGCGTGAGCTTGCCCCGGCCCCGGCTCAGCAGGCTTTCGATAAACAGGATGTCGCCGCCCACGCTGGTCCAGGCCAGGCCCGTGACTACGCCGGCTGTTTCATTATCCTGATACTGGTCCCGGTCGAAGATGGCGGCCCCGAGGATGCGCGTAATGTCCTTCGGCTCCAGCGCGGCGGGGTATTCCTCCTTCATAGCCTTGCTCTTGGCAATATTGCGCACCACGCCACCCAGCTTGCGCTCCAGGCTGCGCACGCCACTTTCCCGGGTGTAGTCGTCAATCACGCGCTGCAGGGCGGGCGTGGTGATGGTCACATCCTTGAGGCTGAGGCCGTGGTCGGTGAGCAGTTTGGGCCAGAGGTGCTTTTTGGCAATCTGGGTTTTCTCTTCCAGCGTGTAACCCGTCAGGTCGATGATTTCCATCCGGTCGCGAAGGGCGGGCTGAATGGTGTCCAGCGAGTTGGCTGTGGCAATAAAGAGCACCTTCGAGAGGTCGTACTCCACCTCCAGGTAGTTGTCGGTAAAGGTGGAATTCTGCTCGGGGTCCAGCACTTCCAGCAGCGCCGAGCTGGGGTCGCCGCGGAAGTCGGAGGCCAGCTTGTCGATTTCGTCGAGCACGATGACCGGGTTCGAGGCACCGGCTTTCTTGATCTGAGCAATGATGCGGCCGGGCATGGCGCCCACGTAGGTTTTGCGGTGCCCCCGAATTTCGGCTTCGTCGCGCACACCGCCGAGGCTCATGCGTACGTATTTGCGGCCCAGCGCCTTCGCAATGGAGCGGCCGAGGCTGGTTTTGCCCACGCCGGGAGGCCCATAAAGGCACAGAATAGGGGCTTTCAGGTCCTGCTTCAGCTTGAGCACGGCCAAGTACTCGATGATGCGCTCCTTCACCTTTTCCATCCCGTAATGGTCCTGGTCGAGGATTTTGCGGGTGCGCTTCAGGTTGAAATTGTCCTTCGTGTACTCGGCCCACGGCAGATCCAGCAGAAACTCCACGTAGTTCACGCTGAGCGGATACTCGGCGGCCTGCGGATTTACGCGGCCCAGCTTGTCCAGCTCTTTGGCAAAATGCTTGGCTACCGCCTCCGGCCACTGTTTCTGCTTGGCCCGCTGCCGGAACGTATCAATGTCCTGGTCCGAACTGTCGCCGCCGCCCAGCTCGTCCTGCAGCACCTTGATCTGCTGGCGCAGGAAATAGTCGCGCTGCTGCTGGTCGATGTCGGTATGAACCTTGGTGTGGATTTCGTGCTTGATTTCCAGGTGCTGAATTTCCTTCAGCATCAGCTCCAGCAGCATGGTGCCGCGCTCCACGCCGTCGTTGATTTCGAGCAGCTTCTGCTTCTGCCCTACTTCCACGTTGATGTTGGAGCTGAGGAAATGCGTCAGGAACGACGGCGACTCGATGTTGTCGAGAGCTACCTGGGCTTCCTGCGGAATCTCGGGGTTCAGCTTGAGCATTTTCACTGCCGCATCCTTCAGCGAGGCTACCAGCGCCTTGGTTTCCTTGGAATTCTTGTTGGGAAACACCTCCGGGGCGTAGCTCACGCGGGCCGTGAGGTAGGGTGAGCTTTGCAGCTCCTGCTCAATCTGGAAGCGCGACTGGCCCTGAATGATGATGGTGGTGTTGCCATCGGGCAGCACCAGCAGCTTCAGGATCTTGGCCATCGTGCCCACCTGGTACAGGTCGGCGAGGGTGGGGTCGTCGTGCTGGTTGTTTTTCTGCGCTACTACGCCCACAATCTTGTTGCCGCGGTAGGCCTTGCGCACCAGCCGGATGCTCTTCTTGCGCGTAACCGTGACGGGCAGCACCACGCCCGGAAACAGCACCGTGTTGCGCACCGGCAGTAGCGGCAGCGTTTCGGGCGCATCTTTGGGGTCGAGGGGCTGGTCGGGGTCGGTGGCTACGATGGATACTACTTCGGCAGAGTCGTCGGTCATCAGCAGGAAGGGCGAAGAAAAGGCAGCAGGGATAGAAGGCATATACGGGAAGCAGGGCGAAAAAGCGGAAGTCGGTGCCAGAATGACAGACTTGCGGCCAAGAGCCCGGCCCGCAACCGGGCACACTTCCGAAGATACGTGTTTGACAAGCGCCGTGCCACCTCGCTCACCGGCTGGCTTGGGCCGCCGAAGCCGGCCAGGGCGGCACACGGCCGGCCACTCCGGCAGACTACCGGCCATGCACGGGTATACCTGAAAATTCCTATTTTTGACGTCCCGTGCCGCTCCCGGCCGGCTTCGGTGTTCTATTGCGCTATGCTTTCCTCATTACGTTCGTTGTTGCTGCTGCTGCTGGTGTTGTTGCCGGTGGCGCTTTGGGCCCAGCAGAAGCCCGGCGCGCCCCTTCGCCAACGCAAGCTTACTACCCGCTCGGTGCGCCAGCTGCGCCTGCGCCCCGATGCAACCCCGGAATTTCCGAACATCAACCGCGTAGCCTTCTATCAGAACAAGAAGGAGTTGAAAGCTATTCAGAAGGCCGAAAAACGCAAAAACTGGAACCAGGCCCGGGTGCTGCTGGATGCCTACGTAGGCAAGTTCGGCATCGAGAATTTCTACAAGAACACCCAGATGCTGTGGCGCCTGGCTCAGCTGTGGGAAAAAGCCGGCAACGAAGACCGCGCCAAGGCCTACTACCGCCTCGCCCTTAAGCACCACCGCCAGGACGTCAAGAAAATTCAGCTGTACTATGACTCGCTGGAGCAGAAAACCGCCGACCTCTACGTGCCGCTCAAGGTGTATTACGAGCTGGTGGAGTACCGGAAAAATATAGTGGCTTTCCGGCCGCCCAAAGGCGTGCTGACTACCATGGGCGACGCCATCAACTCGCCGGCCGAGGATTATGGCCCGACGCTAAACCCTGATGCCAGCATGCTGCTGTTCTCGTCGAAGCGCAAAGTGCGCGGCGGCATCAAGCAGGTGGTGGACGAGGACCTGTACGTGTCGCGCAAGGACGGCGACCTGTGGACCGACGCCGAGCCGCTGCCCAAACCCATCAACTCGCCCTACAACGAAGGTTCGGCCTGCTTCACGCGCGACGGCAAAACCATCTATTTCGCCCGCTGCGAGTGCCCGAGCTGCCACGGCAACTGCGACCTGTTCACATCCACGTTCAAGGATGGGCAATGGTCGGTGCCCAAGAGCCTGGGTACGCAGGTCAACTCCTCGGCCTGGGACTCACAACCGACCCTGTCGCGCAACGAAGACACGCTCTACTTCGCTTCCGACCGGCTCGGCGGCTTCGGCTTGTCGGACATCTGGTACACGTACCGCGGCAAAAACGGGCAGTGGGCCAAAGCCGAGAATATGGGGCCGGTGGTAAACACCCGGGAAAGTGAGGTAAGCCCCTTTTTCCACCCGCTCTACAACGTACTGTACTTCTCGTCGCGCGGGCAGCTGCTCAACTACGGCGACTTCGACATCTACAAAACCTACCGCGTGCAGGGCCGCTGGCAGGAAGCCAAGAACATCGGGCCGCTGGTGAATGGCAAAGGCTCAGAATACTATTTCACCATCGATTCGGAGTCGAAGGACCTGTATTATGCGCGCTCTGAGGAAAAGGACATGAAAAACCTGGACCTCTACTCCTTCCCGCTGCCCATGGAAGCCCAGCCCCTGGCCACTACCCACGTCGAGGGCACGCTCGTAGACTCGGTGAGCCAGAAGCCGTTGGGCGGCATTGTCACGATTGTCGATACCGATAATGGTATTGAAGTAGCGGCCAAGTACCTGCGGCCCGACGGCTCATTCGACTTCGATTTGATTGACGGCTCACACTACGTTATGATTATCCAGAGCCCGGACTTTTTCAGCGTGGAAAAGAAGTTTGCGCTGCAGGGCGACACGGTGATGAAGCTGATGACCAACTCCATTGACTACGGCCTGCCGCTGATCTTTCAGAATATCGAATTCGACCAGGACAAGTCCACTATCCGGACCACCATGCACCCCATTCTGGACCGGATTGCGCTGTTCATGGTCGACCACCCGACGTTCCGGCTCAGCATCACGGGCCACACCGATTCCAAGGGCGACCCGGACTTCAACGAGCGGCTTTCGCAGGACCGGGCCGAGGCTATCCGCAAGTACATCGAAATCAAGGGCAAACTTAAACCCAACCGCATCGAGAGTTTTGGCTATGGCTCTACCAAGCCGCTGAAAGAGGAAGTGACACCGGAAGACGCCAAAACCAACCGCCGCGTAGAGTTCCGCCTCATCAAGCCCGATGATGACAAAAAAGACGCTGGCAGCGGCGGCGCCGACTGGAAATAAGCAGCTAGTTGGATGTGGCAACTATGCAACAAGCGCCTGCTACTTATGGTAGCAGGCGCTTGTTGTTTTCAAGTCATTAGGCGCGGCTACCAGCTCAGCTTCTGTGTTTCCTCGCCGTCGCGGAAGAGTTGGCTTTGCTTTTTGCCACCGGCTTCCACATTCACGATGTTCATCTGGTCCGGAAAAACGTCGAGGAGCAATGCGTTGCGCAACGAGAAACCCGTGATGGGCCGCGCCACTTTCAGGGTGCAATAGAGCCAATACGCGTCGCGCTCCTTCTGCATTCCCAGAAACTGCAGCGGCAGTGTTTCGCCGGGCTTGGTGCTGAACGCCAGGGAGCGGCGCAGCAAGGCCGTCGTCAGCTGCGTCACGAGCGGCTTCGGCGACTGGTCGAGGCTGATGGCAGTAGGCTGCCCCACCGACAGCGCCTTTTCAAAGTCATCAGTGAATACCTTCAGCGCTACTTCCAGCTGCTGTTTGGCGGGATTGTAGCACACATCCATGATGCTGGCGTGGTAGGCATGCGCCCAGGCCAGTAGCGAGGCCAGCAGCAGAAAGGAAAGCAGAAGCGTCTTGCGAAACATAAGGCAATGCGTAAGGAAAGCGCCCGGCTGGTACTACAATCGTGCCGCAGGCAGCAGAACGAGGCAGCAGCCCGGCAGACTACTGGTAAGCGAGCATTCCGGCAGAAGATTCCCGGCCGCTGACACTGGCTCCGGTCCGGCTGCCACAAAAGTAGTCTGCTTCTTTACCTTTGCGCCTAGCAGGTGTGCCCACCTGGCCCGGCCACGTTGGGCCGGCCCCGCCACTGCACTGTTTTCCGACACTCCAATTTCGCCTTTATACCTATGGCCTCCGACGCACCTACTTCCATTCCTGCCATGACCATGCACCAGGGCTCCTACCAGGCTGCCGTTGATGCTAAACTGCAGGAATTCAACGCCAAAAACTTCACCGCCGGCTTCTGGCAGAAACAAGCTGACCTTTGGGTGCAGGACGAAGCCGCTCAGCAAAGCCTGCGCAGCTTCATGGGCTGGCTCCGCGTGGCCGAAACCATGCTGCCCCGCGTCTCTGAAATCGAGGAATTCGTGCGGGAGGTGAAAGCCGCCGGCTTCGAGCACGTGGTTGTGATGGGCATGGGTGGCAGCACCATGACGCCGATTGTGTTCAAGCAGGCCTTTGAAAAAGCAGCAGACGGGTTGCCCCTTTCGGTACTGGACACCACCAATCCGGCTACTGTGCGCGAAGTCGAAGACTCGGTGCAACTGGCCGAAACGCTGTTTGTAGTAGCCAGCAAATCGGGCACTACAGCCGAGCCGCTGGCCTTCGGCGACTATTTCTATGCTCGCCTGAAAGAGCTGAAAGGCGAAAAAGCCGGCGAAAACTTCGTGGCCATCACCGACCCCGGCTCCAAGTTCGTGACGCAGGCCACCACCGAAGGCTACCGCCGCATCTTCCTGAATTTTGCCGAGGTGGGCGGCCGTTTCTCGGCCCTTTCCTACTTCGGGCTGGTGCCGGCCGCTCTGTATGGCATTGACATCAAAACGCTGTTGGAGCGCGCCATTGGCATGATGAAGGCCACCGGCTCGGAAGGTACCGTAGCGCGAAACCCCGGCCTGGAGCTGGGCGTGGCCCTGGGTGTGCTGGCCCAGCAGGGCCGCGACAAACTGACGCTGGTAGTACCCGCCGGCCTCAGCGACTTTGGCTTGTGGCTGGAGCAGCTGGTGGCCGAAAGCACCGGCAAGGAAGGCAAAGGTATCCTGCCGCTGGCCGGCGACCCGCTCAACGGCCCGCAGGTGTACGGCGCGGACCGCGTATTCGTGTACGTGGGCTACGAGAACCAGCCTGATGAGGAAAACCGCCGCAAAGTAGCCGCGCTGCAGGCCGCCGGGCACCCCGTCATCACCATTCTGCTGCACGACGCACTTGACCTGGGGCAGGAGTTTTTCCGCTGGGAAGTGGCAACGGCCGTAGCCAGCGCCGTGCTCGAAATCAACCCGTTTGACCAGCCCAACGTGCAGGCGGCCAAAACCGCCACCGACCAGCTGATGAAAGTGGTGGTAGAAAAAGGCGCATTGCCCCAGACCAGCACACCGGTACTGCAGGAAAACGGCCTCGATTATTACACGAGCGTGTCGGGCGCTGATGCCACGGAGGTGTTGCGCAACTTCTTCGGGCAGGCCAAGGCCAATGACTTCCTCTGCATTCAGGCGTATCTGCAGGAAACCCCAGCCGTGAACCAGGAGTTGGATGAGTTGCGCGCCCTGGTGCAGCAGCAGAAGCACATTGCCACTGCCTCCGGCTACGGTCCGCGCTTCCTGCACTCCACGGGCCAGTACCACAAAGGCGGCCCCGATACCGGCCTGTTTCTGCAGCTCACCACCGACCACGCCCAGGACCTGCCGCTGCCTGGCCGCCCCTACACATTCGGCACGTTCCAGAACGCCCAGGCCGCCGGCGACCTGCAGGCCCTCCACGACTACAACCGCCGCACGCTGCGCGTACACCTTGGCCAAACCGGCGAAGAAGCTGGCGTAGCCACGCTGCTGGCAGCCCTGCGGAAAGCACTGGCGTAGCCTCCGGTACAGACAAAAAGCAAAGGGCCTGACGGAATCGTCAGGCCCTTTGCTTTTGCCGGCATTCTATAGGTCAGTATTCTTTCTTGGCCTAGCGCCCAAAGTCGTCCTGCACCCGCACGATATCGTCTTCGTCGGAGGGGTTGGTAGCGTCTGTGTGCTGCCAGATTTCGGCCAGCACGCCCCAACTGTCTAGGCCCACGAGGCGGTGCCGCTCACCCTGCCGCAGCGTAATCAGCTCGCCGGGCTGATAGGTTTTCACCTCCGTCTCTTCATCAGTAGAACTGGTCACTACGCCTACGGGGCCCTGCACTACGCGCCAGATTTCGGCGCGGCGGTGGTGATACTGCCAGGAAAGGCGCTTTTCGGGAGCTACCAGCAGCACTTTGGGACTAAGCTTGCCCGAAATGCGCAGCTCATCTACCGACATATTATCGAAATACGCATCAGCAAAGGCCTGGGCCTGACTTTCGTCAATCACGAAAAAACCGCCCCAGGGGCGCGTCTGGTCCTGCTTGTCAATGTTGAAGCCTTGCTGGCGAAGCTGCTGCTCCGTCTGCTGAAACAGCTGCGCTTTTTGCTCGTCGAGAGTACTCATGGAATAGGAAGAAAGAGGGGATTGTGGACGCAAGTTCCGAAAAAACGAGAAGCCCGGCTGCAACCTGCTCTATGGCGGGCGGCAGCCGGGCTTCGGGACGGCAACTCTAGATACCGATTTTCTTCAGCAGCGGATTGATAATGAGCACGAAAGCCATCAGCGACAGAAGCAGCATCATGCCCACCTTCTGCGCATTCTCCAGGAATTTATCCGAAGGCTTGCGGCCGGCTATCATTTCATAAAGCAGGAAAATAACGTGCCCGCCATCCAGCGCCGGAATAGGCAGCAGATTCATGAAGGCCAGCACCATCGACAGCATCCCGGTCATGGTCCAGAACCAGACCCAGTCCCAGGTGGGACCGTACTGCTGCGCTATTTCCCAAGGGCCGCCTACCGATTTGCGGAAGGAAGCTTCGCCTTTGAAAATCTTGCCGAAAGCGGTAATCTGGTTGGTGATGACGCCAAATGCCTTATTCGTGCCTACCGGAATGGACTGCGCAAACGAATAGTGGCGCACCGACTCGTGCAGCAAGGACTTGGGGAAGAAGCCCAGCTTGCCTTCCTCGTCTACGGTAATGTCCAGTGTTTTCAGCGCGCCGGCGCGCTCTACTACCAGCTTTACCGGTTTGCCCGCCTTGGCCAGCAGATCCTGCTGAAACTCGGGGAAGAACTCTACCTTTTTCTGGTCGAGCTGCACAATCCGGTCGTCGGGCATCAGGCCGCCTTTGTCGGCGGGGCTGCCGGAATTCACCGTTTTCACGGCAAACGGGTTACGGGGCAGCACAAACCGCTGCTGGCCCTGCTCCGAAAGTCGGTCGATGAAGTTGGCCGGCACCGGCACGTCCACGAGCTGGCCCTGGCGCTCTACCGTGTAGAACGAGTTGGAGCCCATCATCACCTCCGGATTATACACCTCGTTGAACTCGGTGAACGGCCGGCCGTTGATTTTCACGATTTTGTCGCCGGTGCGGAAACCCATTTCCTCTCCCAGCTTATTCGGCAGAATGCCGTAGCGCACTTCTGAGGCCGGCAAATAGCTTTCGCCCTGCGTGTAGGTGAGCAGCGTGAAAATGATGATGCCGGTGATGACGTTCATGATGATGCCACCAAGCATCACAATCAGGCGCTGCCAAGCTGGTTTGGCCCGAAACTCGTTGGGTTGCGGCTCAGCGGCGAGGCTGTCGGCGTCCTGAGTTTCGTCGATCATGCCGTGGATGGCCACGTAGCCGCCCAGCGGAAACCAGCCCAGGCCATATTCCGTCTCGCCGATTTTCTTCTTCAGCAGCGCGAAATTGAGGACGTTGGGCAGCGGAAACAGGAAGTCGAAGAAGATGTAAAACTTATCGACCCGGATTTTAAAATATTTGGCGGTTGCAAAGTGTCCGAACTCGTGCAAACCAACCAAAATGGAAAGGCCCAGCAACATTTGCCCGGCCATGATGAGGATTTCCAAAGGGAGGTAATTAGGTGATTAGGTAATGAGAAGCGAATAAGGAGCGGGAAGCAGGCGCTACGGTTGCCTTGCCTGCCGCTCCGGGTTATGCTAAACGCAGCAGCTACAACCGCGCCAGCCGTTCCTGTGCTACCCGACGTGTCTCCTTGTCAGTTAGCACATAGTCGTCGAGCGACGGATTGGCAAGGTACGAAACGCGGCTCAGGCACTCTTCTACCACCTCCGACATTTGCAGAAAACCTACTTCGTCGCGCAGAAAAGCCGCTACGGCTACCTCATTGGCGGCATTCAGAACGCAAGGCGCATTGCCGGACTGGCTCATAGCCTCGAAAGCCAGCGCCAGATTACGGAAGGTGCTCAGGTCGGGCTGTTCGAAGGTGAGTTGCGGATAATCGAGAAAGGAGAAGCGCGGAAAGGTGTTGGACAGTCGTTGCGGATAACCGAGAGCGTACTGAATAGGCAATTTCATATCGGGCAGGCCGAGCTGGGCTTTCAACGAGCCATCCTCAAACTGCACCAGCGAATGAATAATGCTCTGCGGATGCACCACCACGTCAATCTGGTTGTCGCGCAGCCCAAACAGCCACTTGGCTTCAATTACTTCCAGGCCCTTATTCATCAGCGAGGCCGAGTCGATGGTGATTTTGGCGCCCATATCCCAGTTGGGATGCTTGAGCGCCTGCGCCTTCGTCACTTCCGCTAGCTGCGCGCGGCTGCGGCCCCGGAACGGCCCACCAGATGCCGTGAGGACAATTTTCTCAATCGGATTCTGCTCCTCGCCCACCAAGCACTGAAAAATGGCCGAGTGCTCCGAATCGACGGGCAGCAGCCTGACGTTGTGCTGCCGCACCAAATCGGTGATGAGCTGACCGGCCACGACCAGCGTTTCTTTATTGGCCAGGGCAATGTCTTTGCCAGCCCGAATGGCCCGCACCGTGGGCAGCAGCCCGGCGTAGCCCACCATAGCCGTCAGCACGATGTCGGAGTCGGGGCGGCCGGCTACGTCGGCCAGGGCCGCGGCACCGGCCAGCACTTCGGTTTCGGGCTGCCCGGCCAGCGCGGCTTTCACGGTTTCATACTTGGCCTCGTCGCCGATGACCACGGCCGCGGGCCGGAACTCGCGGGCCTGCTGCACCAGCAGCGCCGCATTGGACTGCGCCGACAGCGCCGTGACAGTGAAACGGCCCGGCTGGCTGCGGACAACATCAAGCGCCTGGGTGCCAATGGAACCGGTAGAACCGAGCAGCGTGACGCGTTTGGGGAATTCGGAGGGCATGCAGAATGAAAAGAACCAGGGCGGAAATAACTCGGCGGTGAAGAGCAAAAGTACGGTGAAGTTCGGCTTCCTGCCATGCACAGCCCTATTTCGCGGCGCGGCACTGGCCAGATTGTCCACACGGCTCCAAAACCGCGTACTTTGTGGTTTCAGCAATTCTTTTCTACTGTGTCCAGCCCCGTTCCCGCCGCTTCTTCCGCTGCCTTCGACAAAGCCCGTACTGGTTTGTGGGCCAGCCTGCAGAAGCATCTGCACACCATTTATGCGGCCGAAAAGGAATTCCGCACGGCTACGGCTTTCACCACTACGTTTCCGTTTTCGGCCGCCAGCCTAGAGCCGCAACAGCTGTTTGAGTATCAGCAGCACCGCGCCGTACTGCGCGACCTGTTCGTGGATGAAACCACGCAGCTCGATAGTTTGGTGAAGGCCGTGCGCCTCAAAAACTACGAGGAAGACGAGAAAAAACAGCTGTTGCTGATGATTCTGGGCTACATGGACATTGCGGCCACCGTGTTTGAGCTTCTCGATACGCACCGTCCCAGCAAGCTCGACAAGGACGAAGAGTTAGAGGAAGCCAGTGCCCGTTTCGAGCGGGTCCGCAGTTTTGCCCGCCTCAATATTCGGGGCCTGCCGAACCTACTGCCCCGGCTGTAGCGCCTACTCCACGGTCAGTACGCGGACTTGCTTGCCGTTGAATAGGGCTTCCTCCCCGGCCCGCTTGCCGGCCAGAGCTGCCGCTACCGGTGCCGCCGCCGATACGGCAAAGTAATCCTGCTCTTCCACGGTGAGCTTGCCGGCACTGATTCCGAGGTAGAACACGCCCATGCTGGTATGGACCAGCGCCCCAGGCCGCACTGTGTCGCAGGGCGTTTCGGGATTGATACGCTGCAGCTCGCCTTGTAGCTGCTGTGCCTGCCGCAGTTGCACAGTGTTCCGGTCCCGCTCGTTCTGGGCCATGGCGCGGCCGGTTTCGTATTTGTCGCCGGCGCTGCTCTTGGTTTCGCTGTTCGCCGATTCCTGCGCCGCCTGAATAGCCGCCTGGCAGGCATCAATGCGCTCCTGCACGTAGGCGAGGCAGGCGGCGTGGAGTTGGGGTTTAACTACAGTCATATATGGCTACTCTCGCATCGAATGTACTTTCAACTCTAATACCTTTATTCTAGCTGCATTATCATCTGTTTTAATCAAATTATTCACGAAAGTGGCTAGACCTATAAAAGATGCTGTAACTATACCCATTATCTGTATCCATCTTAATAACTCCGCTTTTCCTTTCTCTTTGCCTTCTTCCAGTAGCTTCTTTTGTAGGTAAGCTTGAGCCCCTTCGGGCGAACATGCAACTATGAACGGTTTTTTATCCCTATTTACATGAACATAGCCTTTACCTTTTAATAAGTAAGCGGCTTGCATTACATCATCTTTTGCAAGGTTAGTTCTGACAGCTATTTGCTCAACATCGGGGAATTGATTCACACTAGGTGAGTTATAAGACTCACCTAAAACCAGATGTTGGTTTCTGTATAGTTTAGGAACAAACATGTATTTAGTGAATTAATTTATACAAGATTAACGGTCAGCAACCCTTCGGCCAGCTTCCGGTCATTGCTCAGACGGGGCACTTTGTTCTGGCCACCGAGCTTGCCCTGGCTCTTCATATAGCGCTGGAAAGCCCCGGCGGATAGCGGTGTAAGCTGCAGCGGCGCCAGAATGTTGCCAGCCAATAGGTCGTCGTAGTAGGTGTTGCGCTGACGCAGGCCAGTATCGAGGGCGGCGGCAAAGGCAGCAAGGTCGTGGGGTGGCTGGGCAAACTCCACGAGCCATTCGTGGCGGGACGGCACGGCCGGGTCGTCGCTGACGCGGGGGGCTACCGTGAATTCGACCACTTCCACTTCGGGGTGCTGGCGCATGGCTTCGCGCAGAGTTTGCTCCACTTCTTCACCGATAACATGCTCGCCAAACGCCGAAAGGAAGTGTTTAATGCGGCCCGTGACCACCACGCGGAACGGATATTTCTGGGTGAAGCGTACCGTGTCGCCGATACTGTAGGCCCACAGCCCCGCGTTGGAAGTAAGCACTAGGGCATACTGCTGATCCAGCTCCACCTCGGCCAAGGTGAGGCGCGGCGGGTTCTCCTCAAAAAACCGTTCCGCCGGAACAAATTCGTAGAAAATGCCGGCGTTGAGCAGTAGCAGCATACCGGGGTTGCCGGGTTCGTCCTGAAACGCCAGAAAGCCTTCGGAAGCCGGAAACAGTTCTACGCTATCCACGGGCCGCCCGATGGTTTCAAACAGCTTCTTGCGGTATGGCTCAAAGTTGACGCCGCCGTACACGAACAGGTCGAACTGCGGAAACACCTCCCCCACCGGCCGGCCGGCGCGGGCCACTATCCGGTCGAAATACATCTGCACCCACGGCGGAATCCCGGAAATCAGCGTCATGGGCTGGTGCAGGGTTTCCTCCACAATCCGGTCCAGCTTGGTTTCCCAGTCTTCGATGATGTTGGTCTGGTAGCTGGGCAGCTGGTTGCGGCGCAGGTAAGCCGGCACGTGGTGGTTGGCAATGCCCGAAAGCCGCCCCGTATGAATTCCGGCTACCGTTTCCAGCTCTGGCGAACCAGACAAAAAAATCAGCTTGCCATCCAGAAAGCGGCTGTTGCCGGTGCGGTGTACGTAGTGAAGTAGCGCGTCGCGGGCGCCGTTGATGTGGTTCGGGATGCTGTCCTGGGTGATGGGAATGTACTTGGCGCCGCTCGTGGTGCCGCTGGTTTTGGCCAGATACAACGGCTTGCCCGGCCATAGCACATCGGCCTCGCCGGCTTTTACGCGGTTGAAATACGGGCTCAGTGCCTCGTAGTCGCGCACCGGAACCAAGCGGGCCAGATCTTGGGCGGTGCGGGCGCCGGCTAGGCTATGGTCGCGGCCAAAGGCAGTGCGGGCACCTTGCTTCAGCAGCTCTTGTAGCACCTGTTGCTGCGTGCCAATGGGGTCATGTTGCCAGCGGGCGTACTGGCGGGCAATGTAAGCGGCCAGCGGCCGGCTCAGAACAGATTTCAGACCCATGCGGTAGGAAGCGGAGTTGTGGGTCGGTAAATGTAGCCGCTATTGGCGTATGCGTCGCTCACAGCAATCCCTACCTCGTCTGTGCGTAACATAGCAAGCTGACTTATGGTATAGCCAGATAACTATTCACCTCACTACTTCACCCATGATCAACCAACGTGGCAATGCCGTTTGGAACGGCGACATCAAAGGCAGCGGCGAAATTTCAACGCAGAGCGGCACCGTGAAAGCGCCTTACTCGGTAGGCGCCCGGTTTGAGGGCCAGAAGGGCACCAACCCCGAAGAACTTATCGGCGCGGCCCACGCCGGCTGCTACACCATGTTCCTGACCAGTATCCTAACGAAGGATGGTAAACAGGTGAAACAGATTCGCACCGAATCGAAAGTGACGCTGGATACCTCGGGAGAAGCACCCAAAGTGGTGAAAATTGCCCTGACGACGGAAGGCGAAGTAGAAGGTGTGTCGCAGGAAGAGTTTCAGCAATACGCTGAGAAAGCTAAGGAAAACTGTCCGATTTCGGTGCTACTAAAGGCGGTACCGGAAATGGAGTTGACTTCGGCTACGCTGAAGTAGCGCATAGTCATTGCTTCATGCCAGCAGCAAAAACCGGCCGCGCCGTGTGCGTTGCCGGTTTTTCGCTTTCTTTGCCTTTTGTTGCGACCATTACTGCCGCTATGCCTGCCAACTCTACCCGCATTCGTCTTCAACCCGCCAATACGTCGCGCATTCCTTTCTGGGGGCAGATTTTCATCGGCACCATCTGGATTGTCTACACCCTAGCCCTGATTTTCACCGACAGCGGCCTGAACGACATGCACTTTCTGCATTACGTGTTCCTGATTTTCAGTGTGGTGTATCTGGGCTACGTACTGGTGCACAACGCGCCGGTTTTCGGGACGCAGAGCTACTTGGAGTTCACGCCGGGCTACATCGTACACAAAGCTGGTCTGTTCCGGCCCAAGCAGGTATTCGCTGCCGAAAGTATCACGCGGCTGGAAATGGCTCCTCGCCAAGTGCGAGTGCACACTAAGGACGACGGCACGTATGCCCTAAGCCTACGCGAAGTGCGCGGCCGCAAGCGCAAGCGCCAACTCATGGAGCAGCTGCGCACCTTCGCTATCAAGTACCAGATTCCGCTGGTTGATGCACAGGCTCCAGCCTAGCCCTCAGCCCAAGCCCAATAAAAAAGCCTTCAACGTAGCGTTGAAGGCTTTTTTATTGGGCTTGCACGAAATTATTTGCCAGCGAACTTCTTGCGCAGCTCCACAATCTGGCCGCGGAAGCTCTTGTCGGAGTCAATCAGGTCCGATACCGTTTGCACCGAGTGAATCACGGTGCTATGGTCGCGGCCGCCGAAGTGGTGTCCGATGCTTTTGAGCGAGTGACTAGTGTGTTCCTTGGCGAAGTACATGGCAACCTGGCGCGCCGTTACCACTTCTTTCTTGCGGGTTTTGGCTTTGAGCAGGTCCAGGGGCACACTGAAATACTCGGCGCAGGTCTTCTGAATAAAGTCGATGTTGACTTCCGCCTCTACTTCCTCAATGATGTGGCGCAACGCCTGCTTGGCCATTTCCAGGTCAATTTCGCGGCGGTTGAGGCTGCTTTGCGCCACGAGCGAAATCAGCACGCCTTCCAGCTCGCGCACGTTAGTGTTCACGGAATGGGCCAAATACTCCACCACCTGCGGTGGAATATCGATGCCATCCTGCTGCATCTTGTTCTGGATGATAGCCATGCGCGTCTCGAAGTCCGGGCTTTGCAGGTCAGCCGTGAGGCCCCATTTGAAGCGGGAAAGCAGCCGGTCCTCCAAGCCCACCAAGTCGCGCGGGGGCCGGTCCGAAGTCATCACAATCTGCTTGCCAGCCTGATGCAGGTGGTTGAAGATGTGGAAGAACATCTCCTGCGTTTTGTCTTTGCCGGATAAAAACTGCACATCGTCCAGAATCAGGATGTCCACCAGCAGGTAGAAGTTGGCAAAGTCCTGCACCGCGTTGGCCCGCAGGCTTTCGATGAACTGGTTCGTGAACTTCTCCGCCGATACGTAGAGCACGAATTTGTCGGAGTTGCTGGCTTTGATGTGGTTGCCGATGGCCTGCACTAGGTGGGTTTTGCCCAGGCCCACGCCGCCGTACACCATCAATGGGTTGAAGCTAGTGGTGCCGGGCTTGTTGGCCACGGCAAGGCCCGCCGAGCGCGCCAGCCGGTTACAGTCACCTTCAATGTAGTTTTCGAAGGTGTAGCTGCCATTCAGTTGCGAGTGCAGGTAGTTCCGGTCAATAGCTTTGCTAGCCTCGAAGGGGTTGCGCAGCATGCCCGTAGGCGCCGGCGCTGCCGCGGCTCCAGCCATGTGCCGCGCCGACGACGACATGGGGCCAGTGGCCAGCGCGGCGGCGGGCGTAGCCACGGCTGCCGGGGCCGCGGCCTTGCGGGCCGTAGGCAGGTTGAGCGTGCGCGGCTGGTTCTGGCTGTTGCCCTGGTCCACCACGATGCTGTATTCCAGCCGCCCGTCGGGGCCCAGTTCCTGATGGATGGCGCGTTTGAGCTCCTCTACGTAGTGCTCCTCCAGAAATTCGTAGAAATACGTGCTCGGCACCTGAATGATGAGCACGTTATTCTGCAGGTGCACAGGCACAATGGGCATGAACCATGTCCTGAAGCTCTGCTCACCAATATTCGCTTTGATGACGCGAAGGCAATTCGCCCAGACTGTACGGCAATCCTTCAGCATCAATCAGTTAGTTACGAAATCGAGAGGTGTGTATGCAGGATAGAAGAGGCGCGAACGGGCTCTGGCAGAGCCCGTTTTTTCCAAAGGGAGACAAAAATGTGGAAAAGTCAGGAGAGAAAAAACCGTTTTGCCCCTTGTATTTGTCCCGCTTTTATCAGGCTACCCGAACGGGCACTACGGAGGCCGCCGCCACGCTCGGACGGCGGGTGCCGCGCTCAAATGCGTAGTCGAGACGGCCGAGGTTGATACCCGACCAGCCCACCTGATTGATGAGGGTCTGGTGGCCGTTCGGGCCCGCTACCACATCCGGTTTTGGCAGGAAGGTATGGGTGTGGCCGCCCAGTATCAGGTCGATGCCGGGGGCGCCGGCGGCCAGCTTGAAGTCGTCGAGCTTGGCGCTTTCGTATTTGTAGCCCAGGTGCGACAGACAAATAACCAGGTCACACTTTTCCGGACCGCGCAGCTTGGCCACCATGTCTTTGGCTACCGCTATGGGGTCGAGGTATTTGGTAGCCCCAAAGTTTTTGTCGGATACCAGCCCGGCCATTTCAATGCCGATGCCAAACACGCCGATGCGGTGCCCGGCTTTCTCAAATACCTTGTACGGCTGAAACTTCCCGGCCAGGATGGTGTCCGAAAAATCGTAGTTGGCAATCAGGAAGGGGAAACCGGCGTGGGGAAGCTGCTTCTGCAGGCCCTCCAAGCCATTGTCGAAATCGTGGTTGCCGAGGGTACTGGCATCGTACGCCATCTGGGTCATAAGCTTGTATTCCAGTTCCCCCATGAAGAAGTTGAAATACGGCGTGCCCTGCCAGATGTCGCCGGAGTCGAGGAGCAGCACGTGCGGCTCCTGTGCCCGAATCTGCTTGATGAGGGCCGCGCGGTGCGCCATACCGCCCATGCCGGCCCATTGCGCCGCGTTGTCCGGAAACGGCTCGATGCGGGAGTGCATGTCGTTGGTATGCAGAATCACCAGCCGGTCGGCTTTTGCTTCGGCGGCGGCAGGCAGGCTCCCCAGACCCAGAATACCCAGGCCGGCGGCGCCTACGCCAGTGTGTTTGATGAAGTCGCGACGGTTCACTTCGTTGAAAGTAGCTAAGTGAGTAACTGTGAGTAATGCGGCGGCAACAGAACAAGCCACCTGAAAATCTGATTGTTCAGCGGCTCTGTCAGGCTACTTCACGCGCCCATCTACCTTCGCCTCCACGGGCCGGCCGGCGGCTGTCAGCTCCCGGATGTGGTCGGCAATGGCGTTGCGCAGCAGCACACCGGTGCTGCGGGGCTTGCTATTCTTGAAGAACGTCAGTTGGTCGCCGCCACCGGCCAGGTAGTCGCTGATGGCAATGGTGTACATCCGGTCCTGGGCAGGGTTGAACTGCTGCCCGTTGATGCGGATATCGGTGGGCCTGCCTTCCGGCGAGGCGACATAGGTAGCGCCCGAGATGGGCATTTTCACGCGGGCCGCATACTCGAAGAGCTGCTGCACCACGGCACCGGACACTTCCAGTATCACGAGCTCATTCTCAAACGGCATCAGCTCAAACACCGAGCCCATGGTGATGGAGCCGGCCGGCAGCGGGGAACGAAGCCCTCCGTTGGTCATCACGCCCAAATCGATGGGCTGGCCGGTTTCGCGGCTGGCGCGGCTGCGCTGCAGGTCAGCTACAAAATTCGCCAGCGGCGACTCACCGGAATTTTTGGTAATGGCCACGGGAGCCGTGCCCAGCACGGCGGCCATCTGCTCCGTAACGCGCTGACGGTACGGGGCAATAGTGGCCGCAGCCATGGCATCATCGGCCAAGTCTTTGCCTACCGGCTGGGCCGTAGCGGGGGCCAGCTGGGGCTTGGCAACGTAGGTGGCACGCTGGCAGGCAGGAAACAGAGCTACCGCCGCCAGCAGGCTAAGCGCGGCCATCCGGAATTGAGGGAGTTGCATCAGAATAGGTGAGAAGCGGACCACAAAGGTACTCCACTCGCCCGACTATTTGGCCCGGCCGCTCCACCGCAGCCTCTGCAGAACGGGCCGGGCCCCGCCCGGCTTCCGGCAAACCGGAACCGCTGACGATGCCCGGCCCGCAGCAGCCGACATAGGATTCAGAAAGCTTTTGCGCTATTTCCCGAACGTGTAGCCGGCCAGCAAGGAAATGCCTCTCACGCCGGAAAGCGTTTCTACTGATTCTGATGTTCCGTCGTATAATTCGGCGCGAGCTTCCAGCTGCATGCTGCCTACGCTACCAGTCGGAATTGATATGCCGGCTCCCAACAGGCCACCAAAAAAAGTAGTACGAACTGAAAATTCTCGCCTGTCAGTACCGAAGCGGGGTATTTCTGTCTCTAACCGAGCATCACCCTGCGTCTGGAAACTCACTACTGCTCCGGCTTGTATATAAGGCCGCACACCACCTTGCAGAATCGTGTAGCGCATTAGTAACGGCAACCGGATGGAAGTCAGGTTAACAACAGCATATCTTGGTACCATCTGACCTGTGAGCAAGCCGCTGGTTACCAACCCCTGATAAGTTTTCTCATACGTCTGCTTAACATAGAGAGCCTCTAGCGCGGCTGACAGCTTGTGATGAAAAAAACTAGGATGTACTATCAGCCCCCCGCCAAAGATGGAACTACGTGCTGCTTTCAACTCCGTATCCGAAAAGTCGTATCGCATCGTCAGTTTTGACTGATAGATACCTCCCAGCACCAGGAAGTTTATTTTCGTGCGGCGTTCAGCTACCACGTACTGCGGCGCGCTGCCACCGGCGCAGGCGTTGTACTCCGAGAAAAGCTTCAGAAGCCGCTGCTCCTTCAGCTCCATATTCACAATGCTGGCCTGCACCTTCGGACAGTCGGCCATGAGCATTGCCAGCTTGCTCCGAAACGGATACGACCGTTCCAGCGTGTTGATTTCGCGGCCCACGGCCTTGCTATAGACCATCATGGTTGTGTCGCGCTGTACCAGGAGCTGCAGCGGGCCGGTGGTTTCGCGGCCGGCATAATACACTTCCCGGTCATCGGCCTGCACGGTGCGGTAGAGCGAGGCATTGCCCAGCGCCAGCACCTGCAGAAACACTTTTTCGGCGGGGGCACCCGGCAGCTCCCGGCTCTGGTAACTGGTGCCGCCACTGTAGCCGAACCCTTGCAGCTGATTGGGTTGGTATTCGGTAACGGTGCCGCTGCTGGCCGGGCGGAAACGGCACAGCTTGCGGTTGCGCTGCTCGCTCCGATAATCGACTTCGCCACGCAGCGTGTCGCCGGTGGGTGGCAGGATATAGCCGGGCTTGAAATTGGACTGGGCCAGCGCGGCCGGAGCTGTCAGGCAAAGTGCCGACAGCAAGCAGATAAACGTACGCACAAAGAGAACTAGAAGAGTGTAAAGTAAGGTGCAAGTTACCCAGCCGGCCCGGCTTGAGCACAACGCTGGCCGCTGCTTTTATCGGCTACGGCCGCTTCAGAGGGCTTATCCGCACAAAAAAGGAATCGGATCGGCTTTATGGCGTGCGGTACCGCCTTTCCCGCCTGATCCGGTATCTTTAGCACGCCTGTTTCTTCCTATTCCACCAGTGCCCAGGTTATGTCCGATACGCCGCGTTCCGCGCCCGTTACGTTTTCAGAGTTTGAACCCGTCACTACTGCCGCCTGGCAGGCCCGTATCGAGCGGGACCTGAAAGGCGCCGACCCGGCCACGCTACGCTGGAACACGCCCGACGGCTTTGCGCTGGAACCTTTCTACCACCTGGAGGCCCTGTCGGCGCTGGCCGAGCAACCGGCTCCGCAGCTGCACGCCGGTCCCGGCAACCGCTGGCGCAATGTGCCGGCCTACCACGTTCCGGCACTCAGCAACGGCCACGAGGCCATCATGAGAGCAGCTGATGCCATGGCCCGCGGCGCGGAAGGCGCCCACTTTGTGCTGACGGATACCACGTCCTTCGATATCGGTTTTCTGCATCAGCACCTGCCGCTTTCCGACACTTATATCGGCTACAGCATCACGGCCGCGCCGGCCGAGCTGGTACGGAGCCTGCTGGCCACCGGCACCTCGGAGCTGAGCGGCTTTCTGCAGTTCGACCCCGTTACCTGCCACATGCCCGATTTGCCGGGCCAGTTGCGCGAGTTGCGCGAAGTGCTGCGCCTGACCCGGGACATGGCCGATTTCCGGGGCCTGACGCTGGATTCTGCTTATTTCGGCAACCGTGGGGCTACGGCTTCGCAGCAGATAGCCTTTGCGCTGGCAACGGCCGCTACCTACCTCAGCGAGCTGCCCACCGACGACCTGACCGTGGCCGACGTGGCAGCGGCCATGCGGGTGCATACGGCCATCAACCCCAATTATTTCTTTGAGCTGGCCAAGCTGCGGGCGCTACGGCGGCTGTGGGCCACGCTCGGCCACGCCTTTGGCCTGTCCAGCGAAGCGGTGCAGGTGCCCATACTGGCCGAAACTGCCTCCTGGAGCCAGACCACGCTCGATTCGCATACCAACCTGCTGCGCGTAACTACGGAGGCCATGAGCGCCGTGCTCGGCGGCGCCGACGTGCTGAGCGTGCGCCCTTTCGATACGCTGTTTCAGGAACCCAACGATTTTTCGGACCGGCTGGCGCGCAACCTCTCGGTGCTGCTACGCGAAGAAGCCGGCCTCGGCACCGTAGCGGACCCGGCCGCCGGCTCTTATTACCTCGAAACCCTCACCGACCAGCTGGCCCGTGAGGCCTGGGCCCTGTTTCAGCGGCTGGAAGCAGAAGGCGGCTTCCCGGCGACGTTGTCGCTGGCGCTGCGGGAGCTGCATCAGGCGGCGCAGGCCCAGTTCCGGCGCATTGCCAACGGCGAGCAGGTGGTAGTAGGCACCAACCGTTTCCAGAACGTGCGGGAGCAGTTCGACTTCAACCCCAAAAAGCTACTACGCAGCCGCGAGTTCGACTCTACCCGGGCCACCTACCCTTCCGAAGTGCTGCGCCTGGCTACCAGCATGCATTTTGAGCGGCGCGAGAAGAAAAAGAAGCGCGCGGCGGTGGTGCTGCTGGGCTCGCACACCAATCAGCTGATCGTAGAATCTTTCCTGCGGCTGCTGCCCGATACGGAGCAGCCGGATTTGCGCGAGTCGCACCCCGAAGGCACGCTGTCGGTGCTATTTTCGTCGGCGGAAGAAGCCACGCTGATGTACGCCACGCCCGAGCAGTTCGGCCGCCTGTCGCGCTACCTCTACAAGCTGCCCACCGAAGTGCCGTTCGTGCCCCCGGCCCTGCTCACCGCCGACCTGGCCACTATGCAGGAAGCTGTGCGCGTGTTTGGCTTCAAGGAATTTACCGTGCACGGCTACAGCACTGAGGAAGTATTGGCCCGGTTGCAGGGAAAGAAGTAATGAAGTGAGGTGGTGAAAGGTGACAGGTAACAGGAAACTGGCATGAACTCAGGACGACGCAGCAAGCCCCATTACGGACTGGAATGCTGGCGTTTGGCTTTCGACTTTGTGCCGGTGGCTTACGAACTGGCGCGGGCCTTTCCACCTGAGGAGCGATACGAATTAGCGTCGCAGCTTCGTCGTGCGGCCACTTCCGTAACGCTCAACATAGCTGAAGGAGCCGGCCGGCAATCTGCCGCTGAGTTTACTCGCTTTCTGTTTATTGCCCGTGGTTCCGTCACTGAACTTGACACCATTCTGCTACTTGCCGAACGTCTCGGCTACCTTAATGCTTTACAAACCGACCACGCCGTTACCTCTCTAGACCGTATAGCCGGCCTCCTCACCGGACTTATCAGAAGCCTGCAAGCCAAGCAATAATCAAACCCTGCTATCCTCGCTACTACCACCTCACTCTCCTATTACCTATACCTCTTACCTGTTACTTGTCACCTGTTACCTGTCACCCAACACCATGAAACCCGACTTCTCCCAGATAGCCTATAACGACGCCCCGCTGCCTGCTACCCCGGCGGCACCGGAAGCGGCCACCGTCACGCCCGAAGCTATCCAGCTCAAAAGCCACTATACCGCCCACGACGTGCAGCACCTCGGCCACCTTGGCTTTGGGGCGGGCGTGGCACCCTATCTGCGCGGGCCCTACCCTACCATGTACGTCCAGAACCCCTGGACTATCCGGCAGTACGCGGGGTTCAGCACGGCCGAAGAGTCCAACTCCTTCTACCGCCGCAACCTGGCCGGTGGCCAGAAGGGCCTGTCGGTGGCCTTCGACCTGGCCACGCACCGCGGCTACGATTCCGACCACCCCCGCGTGGTAGGCGACGTGGGCAAAGCCGGCGTGGCCATCGACTCCGTGGAAGACATGAAGATTCTCTTCGATGAAATTCCGCTCGACAAGATGTCGGTGTCCATGACCATGAACGGAGCCGTGCTGCCGGTGCTTGCCTTCTACATCGTAGCGGCAGAAGAGCAGGGCGTAGCGCCGGAAAAGCTGGCGGGCACGATTCAGAACGACATTCTGAAGGAGTTTATGGTGCGCAACACCTATATCTATCCGCCCGCCCCGAGCATGCGCATCATTGCCGATATCTTCGCCTACACGGCGCAGCATATGCCCAAGTTCAACAGCATCAGCATCTCCGGCTACCACATGCAGGAGGCCGGCGCTACCGCCGATATTGAGCTGGCCTACACCATTGCCGACGGCCTGGAGTACGTACGCGCCGGCCTGGCCGCCGGCATGACCATCGACCAGTTCGCGCCGCGCCTTTCCTTCTTCTGGGCCATCGGCATGAACCACTTCATGGAAATTGCCAAGCTCCGGGCCGGCCGCCTGCTGTGGGCGAAGGTCCTGAAGCAGTTTGAGCCCCAAAACCCCAAGAGCCTGGCCCTGCGCACCCACTGCCAGACCTCCGGCTACTCGCTCACCGAGCAGGACCCCTTCAACAATGTGGCCCGCACCTGCATTGAGGCGCTAGCCGCCGCCCTCGGGGGCACCCAGAGCCTGCACACCAACGCCCTAGATGAGGCTATTGCCCTGCCCACCGACTTCTCGGCCCGCATTGCCCGCAATACGCAGCTCTACCTGCAGCACGAAACCGACATTACCCGCGTCGTGGACCCTTGGGGCGGCTCCTACTACGTCGAAACCCTCACGCATGAGCTGGCCAACAAGGCCTGGGCGCTCATTCAGGAGGTAGAAGAGCTGGGCGGCATGGCCAAAGCCATTGAAACCGGCCTGCCCAAGATGCGCATCGAGGAAGCTGCCGCCCGCAAGCAGGCCCGCATCGACTCGGGCAAGGAAATCATTGTGGGCGTGAACAAGTACCGCCCCAGCGAGGAGCAGCAGCTCGACGTGCTCGACATCGACAACGCCGCTGTGCGCGAGTCCCAGATTGCCCGCCTCACGAGCATCCGCAGCACCCGCGACACGGCCGCCGTGCAGGCCGCTTTAGAAGCCCTGACCGAAGCAGCCCGCTCCGGCACCGACAATCTGCTGGCGCTGGCCGTAGTGGCCGCCCGCCACCGCGCCACGCTCGGCGAAATATCCGATGCGCTGGAGAAAGTATATGGCCGCCACCAGGCCACTATCCGCGCCATTTCAGGCGTGTATTCTGCCGAAATGGACTACAACGAAGAGTTTGCCAAGGCCCGCGCCGCTGCCGATGCCTTTGCCGCCAAGGAAGGCCGCCGACCCCGCATGATGGTGGCCAAAATGGGCCAGGACGGCCACGACCGGGGTGCGAAAATCATTGCCACCTCTTTTGCCGACGTCGGTTTCGACGTGGACATTGCCCCGCTGTTCCAGACCCCCGACGAAGTAGCCCGCCAGGCCGCCGAAAACGACGTGCACGTGGTGGGAGTCAGCAGTCTGGCCGCCGGACACAAAACCCTGATTCCGCAGCTGCTCGCCGACCTCAAGCAACTGGGCCGCGAAGACATCCTCGTCATTGCCGGCGGCGTCATCCCGTCACAGGACTACGAGTTTCTCTATAACGCGGGCGTGGCCGGCGTTTACGGCCCAGGCACCGTCATTGCCGTGGCGGCACAGGAGATTCTGGAGAAATTGGGGGATTAGAATTCATTTTACTTTTTAAATTCATATGGCTGTTTTAGCTCAGCAACTTGTAATAAGCAGATGCCCTCACTGTGGCGTAGATTCACCTACTTTAGAATCCATTTTAAGTAATCCAATAGAGACTTATAATGTAGAAGGAGCAAATCTTAGATATTGGCGCGTTTATAGATGTGTCCGTTGTGGCAGCCTTGTTACAGCAGCAACTCGGGGACATATTAGCAGCCCTGTTACAGAAATATACCCTGCCCCAATTCTTGTAGATGATGCTATTCCTAACATAGCCAGAGCATATCTTACACAAGCCATAAATAGCATAAATGCCCCAGCTGGTGCAGTTATGCTCTGTGCCAGTTCAGTAGATGCTATGCTAAAAGAAAAAGGATATGTAAAAGGGAGCCTTTATGCACGAATAGATCAGGCTAATAAAGACCATCTTATTACGGATGGAATGAAGGAATGGGCTCATGAAATTAGATTAGATGCAAATGATCAGCGTCATGCGGATCAGAATGCAATTCTACCTAGCATAACTGACGCACAAAGAGTAATAAAATTCACACAAGCCTTTGGGGAATTTTTATTTGTATTGCCAGCAAGAATAGAACGGGGAAAAGCAGACGCACTTAGCTCCGCAAATAAAAATCTATAACATGCAGATATCCCCCTCCGACCAGGAACACGCCGACATTGACTACTTCGCCACCGACACGGAAGGGCATATCCTGCACGTCGCGTCCGGCGGTGGAGTGCTGCCGGCTTCGGTGGCGGCATCGGAGGAGGCGCTGCTGGAGCTGCACCAGTATTTCCTGACGCTGCCGGAATCAACGGCGGCGGACCTGGTAACTGGTCTGCCAACTGGCTTGAATTACGAGAGCTTCATCCGCTACGCCCGCCGCGGCCTGTTCTCGTTCGATAAAACCAACCTCCACAACCACCAAGACCCACACTATTACCTCATGGCCCGGCCGCAGCACCCGCTCACGGTGGCCGAGCTGCCGCCGCACATTGCCAAGCTGCTGCGCCGCACGCAGCTCCCGGGAATGGTAGCGCAACTGACCACGCTTGACGCTTCGACTGTTCTGTAACCAAACCGGCCCGCTGAAAAGCAGGCCGGTTTGATTTTGCGGGCTTTATGGGGCCACTCTCTGGTGGAGTAGCCTGATGAGAAGCCGCGGCAGCGCCGCGTCTGGCTTGTCTGTTATTCGGGCAGCACGTTCAGGGCTTCGTCGTTGCCCTGCTGAATGGCCAAGTCGCGGGCGGAAAGGCCACGCACGTCGCGCAGGGTGGTGTCGGCGCCGGCTTCGAGCAGGATGGGCACGATGTTGTGGCGGCCGAACAGCGTGGCGAACATAAGGGCCGTGCCGTCGTTGCCGTTGCGGGCGTTCAGGTCGGCACCGTGCCCGATGAGCAGGCGGGCAATGTCGGGGTAGCCTTTGAAGGCCACGCCCATCAGGGCGGTGTTGCCGCTGGCATCGTGCACGTTGGGGTCGGCGCCGGCTTCGAGCAGCACGCGGGTAGCTTCCAGGTGGTTGTCGTAGGCCGCCAGAATGAGGGCCGTGAAGCCCCGGCCGTTCTGTACATTCACGTCGGCACCTTCGGCCAGCAGCTTCTTAATGGTGGCTACGTCGCCGTTGCGGGCGGCATCAAACAGCAGGTCTTCGAGGCGGGACGAGGTAAAGTCAGACATCAGCGGGAGAAGTTGGATTGGGAGTGCATACGCAGGAAAGGCCCGTGGAAGTTGCGGGCGGCGCCTCCAGAAGAAAAACAGTCGGTGACTCAGACAAAGCCCTGCGCTGGCGGTTACGTACATTTCTGAAACCACATCCTCTTCTCATGGATTTACAACTCACGGGCAAAACTGCCCTCATAACGGGCTCCACGGCTGGCATAGGATTAGCTATTGCGCAACGTTTGGCTGCCGAAGGGGCCGACGTAATTCTGACGGGCCGCACCGAAGCCCGCATTGCAGAAGCCCGTACCGCCATTCTGCAGCAGACACCCGGTGCCACCGTGCGCGGTGTGCCGGTAGATTTTGGCCGTCCCGAGCAGGTACAGCACTTACTACTGGAAGTGCCCACGGCTGACATCCTTATCAACAACGTGGGCATTTTCGAGCCCAAGCCTTTCGCGGAAATTCCCGACGAAGACTGGCTGCGCTTTTTTGAGGTGAATGTGATGAGCGGCGTGCGCCTTTCGCGCCAATATTTCCCGCAGATGCTGGAGAAAGACTGGGGCCGCATCCTGTTCATCTCCAGCGAATCGGGCCTGCAGATTCCGGCCGAGATGATCCACTACGGCACCACCAAAACCGCACAGCTGGGCGTAGCACGCGGCCTGGCCGAGCTAACTGCTGGTACCGGCGTTACCGTCAACTCGGTGCTGCCCGGCCCTACGGCTTCGGAAGGAGTAGAGGAGTTCTTGAAGCAGCTGGCCGGTGAAGGCAAAACCCGCGAAGAAGCCGAGCACGAGTTTTTCCGTGACGCCCGCCCCTCCTCGCTGCTCAAGCGTTTCATCACTACCGACGAAATTGCCAATATGGTAGCCTACCTCTGCAGCCCGCTGGCCGCTGCCACCAACGGTGCTTCGGTGCGGGTAGATGGCGGCGTGATTCGCAGCATCGGCTAGAAACAAGCCGCCCCCTAGTATCAAAACGTCCTGCAGCGGTGCCGCTGCAGGACGTTTTTTGTTAGCCCGACCACCTAAAACAGCCACATGACAACCACCGTGAGCACCAGCAGGAGGCTGCCAGCTACGGCGGTGTTCACGCGGGTTTCGGGGGCTCGGTTGGGCAGCACGCCCACCACTGCCACCAGCAGCAGCAAGATGGGCAGAGCCGCCAGTGCCCCACCGTATACGCCGGTCCCGTACGGCTCGAACGGCGCCGGGCCCTCCGGGGCGCGGGGCGAACTGACACGCCGCACCACACCCAGCAGTGGCGTCCGCCACACCGTCAGAAACTCGCCTTCGCGGGCGCGGGGCGCTTGGGCGCTGTGCAGCCGGAACTTGGTAAGCGGCGTTTGAATGTCGTAGCCCACCTGCGGATTGGAGGCCGAAGCACTAATGGAAACCAGCTGGCGGCTCAGCACCAACTCGCCCGGCAGCTCACGCAGGGGCAGCACCCGGTCGAGGGCCAGCAGCAGGCAGAAAGCCAGCAGCGCCCAGTTCAGCCACCGGGCCACCGGGGCGTAGCGCTCCATGAGGGCCTCCATAGCCGACAGCTGCCGGGCCGGAGCCGGCTGCTGGCCCAGGAGCTGGTCGTAGGCCCAGCGGCGGCGCGGGTCGGTCAGAATCTGGAGGCTGCCATAGGCTTCCTGCAGCCGTTCGTTGAGGGCCGGGTCGCGGGCCGCTCGGCGGTGAATACGGGCGTGCAGGGCGCGGTAGGCGGCTTCTATTTCGGCCACCGAGGCCGTGGCCGGCACTCCCAACAGGCGGTAATAGTTCTGCATATCCGGGTCAGCTAGATCAGGTGCAAAATACTCGAACTAAGCACATAACAAACCAGAACTGCGGTGCTTTATTGTTCGGCCGCCATTGAGCGAAAAAAGCGCCGCCCACTACTGGGGCGGCGCTTTTTCGGTAGCAACGGGCGTGCAGCCTCAGGCTAGTGCCAGCGCGGCCGGTGCAGGCTGCCGGTGGCGCTGGTACCAGAGCGTAAACGCCACGGAAAGCCCGATGGTGAGCACCCGGAACACATTGGCCCACACATTGCCCAACGCTGTGTCCGACACTTCAAACAGCATCCACCAAGCATTCATGAAGACGTGCAGGAAAACGGGCACCCACAGGTTGTTCCAGCTTTTGTAGAGCCAGCCGAACCATACCCCGCCGCTGAACGTGACGGCCAGCACACCGGCCGCCGAGGCCAAGTCGTGGCTTTGGTAGAGGTGGCCCGTAGCGAAAATGCCCGACTCGATAAGGATGGTAAGCAGCCACGGGAACCGTACTTTCCGGTAGAGCTGCCCAAACAGGAAGCCCCGAAACAGCGTTTCTTCGCCCAAGCCCGCCCACAAAGCGCCCCGCACCAGATTGCCCGCCACCACAGGCCCGGCCAGCTCCGTTACCGGAAACAGCGCCAGATATCCCAGCAGCATGGGCAGCGTGCACACCAGCCCCATCAGCAGACCAGTGCCTACCGAAGCCCGCCAGCCCAACTCCGGCAGCACCCGCCGGAAGCCGTATAGTCCGGCCAGCGCCAGCATGGGGAGCCCCAGCCACCACAGCGCCATATACAGCGAGCAGCCTACCGGGCCCAGCTGCCCCGGCACCACGCCCAGCAGCGGATTGAGTAAGCGCGGGCCATACACGGCCAGCAGGAATGTAGCGAGGGTAACGGCGGCAACCACAGCGGGCTTTTTCATGGGGCGGAGGAAAAGTGAAAGAACTGCCCAAAAGTGCCCGCTCAACGCGCCAGTTGAAACCGGAATCTGCCGAAGTGCCGCCAAAAAACCACGAAGTACCCTGATTTGGGCATGGATTGAGTAATGAGGCACCGCCGGGCCATATCCCGGGCGGGGCATTTCCGTTAGCAGGGCATGCGTGTTTCTTTCCTGCCGATGGGTTTTCTGTGTCTGTTGCCGGTTGTTGCCGGGGCCCAATCTGCACCGCCGGCTCGTATTCAGGACCCGAACCGGAACGTATGGCTGGCCTGGTTCAGTGATGCCCGCCTGACTAAGCGCTGGGGCCTGCACACCGAGTTTCAGCTGCGCCGCACCCACGGCCTGCGCGACCCGCAGCAATATTTCTACCGCGTGGGCGCCAACTACCACGCCACCGACCGACTGACACTGACGCCGGGCTACGTGTACCTACTCTCTTTGCCCTACGGTGATTTTCCGGATGCCGGCCGCACTCACGAGCAGCGCTTCTACCTGCGCGCCGACCTTGAGGATGAGTTGGGTCGCCTGCAGCTCACGCACCGCTACATTCAGGATTTTCGCTGGCTGCTGAACCCTGGCGAAAGCCGCTACGCGCGCCAGTACCGCTCCCGCTACCGCCTGCAGCTACAGTTTCCACTTACTGGCCCTGCACTAGAGGCCGGCACGCTCTACGCGCTGGTTTCCGATGAAATTTTTATCAGCTACGGTTCCAACGCGGCCCGGCTCTTCAACCAGAACCGGCTGTATGCCGGCCTGGGCTACCAAGCAACGGAAGCGCTGAGCTTAGAAACCAGCTACCTGCACCAAACCGTGCAGCACGACGACGGCGTGGTGTTTGAGCAGAACCACACGCTGCAGGTCAGCCTGAATTTCAACCCCGACTTCAGAAAGCAGAAAGACCACTAGCCCGCCAGAAAACGCGCGCGGCGCTGCCTGGCGGGCTAGTGGCCTGCAGCCAGCCCCGGCCGGCGGGGCTGCCTAATGCAGCGGACGGCGCTTCACAAGGCCACCTTTCGTGTCCCGCACGCTGCTCATCACCACAAAAGCCTGCGGATCAATCTTGTCGATTTCGTCGGTGAGGCGCGTCACTTCCAGGCGCGTCACGACGGTGAAGATAATATCGAGCGTATCGAGCTGCTCGCCGCGGGAGCCGAAGCCGCGCTTGCCCAGGTAGAGTGTGGCCCCGCGGCCCAGCGTTTCGGTTATCATGCGCCGGATATCGTCGGAGAAGGGCGAAATGATGGTGACGCCGGTGTATTCCTCGATGCCTTCGATGATGAAGTCCATGGTTTTGGCCGCCGACAGATACGCCAGAATGGAGTACAGCGCCGTGGTGATGGACAGCAGCGAGGCGGCCACCGCGAAGATGATAATGTTGAACAGCAGCACAATGTCGCCGACACTGAGCGGGGTTTTCTTGCTGATGTACACGGCCAGAATTTCGGTGCCGTCGAGCACAGCGCCGCCCCGAATGGCCAGCCCGATGCCGGCCCCCAGGAAGAAGCCCCCGAACACCGAAATCAACAGCTTGTCAGTAGCCAGCACCGGAAACGACACAACCAGCAGCACACCCGCCAGCGCCAGAATGGCCAGCAGCGTCCGAATGGCGAAGCCACGCCCGAGCTGGTAATACCCCATGATGATGAACGGGATATTGATCAGCACAATCAGCACCGATAGGGAAAGGCCAGTCAGCTGGCTTGCCAACAGCGAAATACCCGTGACGCCGCCATCAATAAAGTCGTTGGGAAGCAGAAAGCCTTTCAGGCCGAGTGCCGCGCTAAAAACGCCGGCGGCCAGCAGCCCCACCTGCACCAGGCGGCGTTTCATGCTCACCGGCCCCGGAGCGGGGCGAGCCGCAAACGGCACCGGCGGGCCGGGCAATGCAGGCACTGCTGCCGGCTTGAAAGGAAGGGTATCAGGAAGAACAGAACCTAAAAGGGACTTATTGGAGGGCATAAAATCGGACTGTTTCGGAAAGTGAGGAGAAACGCACAGCGCAGCCGGGCAGCCATAGCCACCGGGCACGCTGTAGCAGTGGCAGCGCAGCTTTTTGCTAGCCGCTGCCGCCACCAAAACATGCTCGTAGCAACCGAAAAGTCAGGGGGCGTTGGGAGTGAGGGCCAGCAACAGCCGGCGTGCCTGTTGCAGCCGGGGCTCGGCTGGCGCCGAAGGCAGGGCGGGCACCATTGCCGCCGGATAATAAGAAAGCTCGCTATACGGCAGTTGCCAGGGCAATTCTGCCGGGCAGCCAGTACAGGTAGTTGAAAAATCGGTGGTAGCGGGGGCCAGCGCATCCAGCTGCAGCCCTTCTGACCGGTGCAGCGTAGCCGGAGCAACATGGCGGCCTTCGGGCGTTACGGCGTGGCGCGTAACTGCTTCCCCCGCCTGTTCGGCCAGCGCACGGCCGCTCGCACCGCCCAGCAGGAGCAGCAACAGGCACCAAGCCCGCATAAGCGACGATATGTAGCAGAAACCGGAAGGCATGTAGGAGAAGCGCCCGTGTAGAGGCATCTTAAAACAACGCCCTGAGCCCCGCAAAGTTCACGATTTTGGCGCTAAGGCATGCTATAGCAGGCCGATTTACCCCACTGCTCGCACCAGCCGCCGACGCAGCCAGGGCCATGTAGCAGCGCCTACCGCCAGATTCACAAGCCAGGGTTTGCCAGCCAAGAAACGCATGATACGGTAGCGTCGGGCCAGTTCGCGGCCGATGTGGCGTTCTACCTCCCGGGCATATTCCGCCAGATGTTCCGCATCGAAACGGCCGGCCTGAAAGCTGCGCTGTGCCTGCTGAGCGGCCAGTATGCCACTGTGCACTGCCTTGTCGATGCCATGGCCCTGCAGTGGGTCGATGAGGGCGGCAGCGTCGCCGCAGAGCAGCCAACGAGCACCGTGTACCGGGCGGGCGGAGCCACCCAGTGGCAGCCCGAATCCGGTAACGGGCGTGAGCTGGGTGGCAGTGGCAAAGCGTGGAGCCAGATGCGTATGCTCGGCCAGCAAATCCTGCAACACGTCTTTCAGATCAAGCCGCCGGGCAGTTATTTCTTCTGACAGTGCGCCAAACCCGACGTTGTACACGCCATTACCCACAGGAAACACCCAGCAGTAGCCCGCCTGAAATTCGCGCAGAAAATAGAAGTCGGAGGTGTTTTCAGGAGCATCGGCAACGCCCTGGTAGTATGCCCGCACCGCCGCACAGTGATATGCCCGGTTGAGGCGAGCTGACGGGGCCAGCTGCCGGTACACCACAGAGTTGGCCCCGTCGCAGCCGATAACCAGCGCCGCCCGCAACGGCTCCTGCGCCGGATCCGTGGGCCAGACCGTGACACCGTCCGCGTCGGCCTCGACTTGCCGGATAGTATACTTTTCCAGCACTTTGGTGGCGGTATGGCGGCGCACGAGTATCAGCAGCGCATCATCGAAGTGCAGGCGCGGGCTGTTGAAAGCCGGATTGTGCCACTGAATGCGGAGCGCCCGGCCATTGGGCGCCAGCATACGGCTGAAGGCTGTATCGGCGCGGTGAGGAGCCAGCAGCTCCTGCAGTTCGGTGGCATAGGCCGGGTCGAGACGGGCCAGATGCCGGAGCGTGGGACTGGGAATGGCGTCACCGCAGATTTTGTCCCGCGGAAAGCTGGCCTTGTCCAGCAGTGCCACCCGCAGCCCGCTGTTGCGCAATGCCAGCGCGCAGGCCGTACCCGCCGGGCCGGCCCCAGCAATCAGGACGTCGTAGTGATGAGGATGGCGCGAAATAGACACTGCAAGCGAAGGTAGTGCGCTGCTACGGCATGCCGAACACAGGGCACTGCATCAAATGAAAACCAGCGGACATGAAACCGGTCTTTCTCGCCGCTCAGCCCGCTATAAGACGAAGTAACCACGCAGTAAAATATTGGTTAATCCCTATCTTTCAGCATGAGCCGTTTATACCGTCTACTCCTGGCTGGCGCCTTAGGTCTGCTGCTGTATTCCTGCGCGCCCACCGCCCAGATCAAACGCCTGGACGGCTCCCGGATCAGGTCCGAAGAGCTAACCCGGCGCATCCAGCAAATCACCGATTCGGCGCAGGTACATGGGCTGGCCGTAGCCGTGTTCAACGATAACCGCACGGTGTATACCCATGCTTTCGGGGTGAAAAGCACCGCCACCAAAGAACCGCTGCAGTTTTCAACGGAATTCTATGGCGCCTCGCTAAGCAAAGCGGTATTTGCGGTGCTGGTGATGAAGCTGGTGGAGCAGGGCCAGTTGGCACTGGACGTACCGCTGCAGCACTATCTGCCCAAACCCATTTACGAGTATGCGCCCCGCACCCGCTGGCACGACGACTACTCGGCCCTGCGGACTGACACGCTGTACCGCCGCATCACGGCCCGAATGTGTTTAACCCACACCAGCGGCTTCGCCAACTGGCGCTGGGACGAGAAGGACGAGAAACTGCGGGTAAACCGTCGGCCCGGCTCGCGCTTCAGCTACTCGGGCGAAGGACTGGTGTACCTGCAGGTGGTGCTGGAGCACAAGCTGGGCCGTCCGCTGGAAGAAATGGCACAGGAACTGATTTTTCGGCCGCTGGGCATGCAGACTTCCAGCTACCGTTGGCAGCCGCAGTTTGAGGCCAGCTATGCCTTCGGCCACGACACAAAAGGTACCGTGCTGGAAAAGGACAAAGACAACGAGCCCCGCAGTGCCAGCACCCTCGAAACCACACCCGAGGACTACGCGAAGTTTATGGAAGCCGTGCTGCAGCGCAAGTTGCTCCGGCCCGAATCGTGGCAGGAGATTTTCCGGCCCCAGATCCGCCTGCGGTCTGTGCAGCAGATGGGCCCGCTGGCGCGCAAAGACACCACCCTCTACGACCATTTGCAGCTGAGCTACGGCCTGGGCTGGGGGCTGCTCCAGTCGCCGTATGGCACCGGCGCTTTCAAAGAGGGTCACGGCGACGGATTTCAGCACTACTCCATCGTGTTTCCAGAGCAGGGACTGGGCGTGCTATTGATGAGCAACAGCGACAATGGCGAAAGCGCCTTCCAGAGTCTGCTACACCTGACTATTGCCGACCGTTTTACGCCCGTAGAGTGGGAAAACTACACGCCCTACACCAAGCGGCGGCAGCCCTAGTCCACGGCTTCGCGCAGAAACTCGCAGAACGGCTGCAGGGCCCGGAACGCAGCAGGCACGTAGGCATCAAGGTCCAGTTGGTGCACGGTGGCATCGGGCACTTGGTGGCTTACTACAAAGCTTTTGTGTTTGAGCAGCTCTACATCCGGATGGTCGGTGGAGTATCCGGCAGGGGCTTTTTTGAGCTTTTCGCCGCTGAGGCCCGCGTAGTATTGCCGGAATGTGGGCGCCTGCAACACGGCGTGCAGGGCCGGGCCGTTGTAGTCGATTTCCTGCCGAATGCGAACCAGCTGTTCTTTTTCCGGCACATAGATTCCGCCGGCCATCATTGTTTGCCCATGCGGGCCGAGCTGCACATAGTAGCCGGGCCCGGTACCCGCTTTGCCACCACCCGAGAAATAGGCGCTGAAATGGGTTTTATAGGGACGCTTATCGTGAGAGAAACGCACGTCGCGGTAGATGCGGAAGAGGCACTTTTTGGGGTCCAGGCCGGCCAGCGTAGGGTCGTTGGCGGCCATCTGCTGCAGCCAGCGGGCTACGGCTACCTCAAATTCCTTGCGAAGCTGGTCGTAGGTGGCTTTATGCGCCTGAAACCACTCCCGTTCATTGTGTAGGGAGAGTTCCTCCAGAAAGTCAAACAGCAAAACAGTATTCATGCAGCAAGCGAAAGGCAGTGCCAGAGCACCTATGAGGCGGCGAGTATAGCCAAAGTTTGGAAGCCGGCGCTACTGCTTGCCCCGCATTTCCTGCTGGCGCATGGGCATGGCATCAATAGTAGAAAACAACTTGGCTGGCGGGAGAGGCCGGGTCTCGCGGCGCTTCACGCCGCCATCTTTCCCAATCAATACTGCCATGAAGCCGCCAGCCGCCACGCCCAACCGTTGCGTGAGATACTGTTTGTCGGCGGTGGAAAGCTGACTGAGGTTGACTTCGCGCACCACCAAGTCGCGCGAGTCCAGGCCGGCGCGCACAGGTTCCAGGAGCTGCTGCTGGCGGCGTAGGTTGGCATCATCAAGGGCGGGGGCACACAGTAGCAGCACGCGTTTCTGCCATTTGCTTGCTTTCAGCAGTGCCGGCACCGACTGGCCAGCTGGCCCTTGTTGGGCTTGCAACGCGGAGGCCAGTATAAAGCTGGCTATGAGCATACTGAGCAATACATACATGCGCATGGCAACGGCTGTTGAGGAAAGCATTCTAACGAGCCGTAGGCTGAGCGGGTGAGCCTGCTGGGCCACCTGGCAGCACCTGTTCCAGCCACGCAAACACGGCCTGGTAGGCCACGGCCCGCACCTCGGGCGCCGACAGAAACAGGTCGTGTAGGCCGCCGGCGACTGCCTCTACCGTTACGTTGGGGCCCAGCCGTGGGGCCAAGGCCCGGATATGCGCCACGTCAAGTACAATATCAGAACGCCGGAAGTCTTCGGACCAGGTGCGGCCCCACGCGGTGCGGTCGGAGTGCAGCACCAGTACCGGCGCGGCTATCCGCAGGCCCCGGCGCACCTGCCAATGGCCTTTGCAGATAGCACGCAGCCAACCGGCATTCACGGAGAATACGCGGTTGGGCTTCCAGCCCAGATCGTAGTCCCACTGGCCCCGGTAGGCACGGTGCAGGCTTTGGCCGTAGGTATCGGGCAGGCTGGCCGGCACCGGCAGATTGGGCCACACCGCTCCCAGCTTCGCGAGCAGCGGCACAGCCAGCTTTTTTAGCCGCGGCTGGTTCAGGTCCAGAAACGGGCTGTTGAGCACCAGCGCGGCCAGGCCGGAATCTGTGCGGGCACTGGCATAAAGCGCCACGATAAGCCCGCCGGTGGAATGCCCGCTAAGCACGAGAGTGTAGCTGCCTTCGGCCCGCATTACGGCCAGCGCGGCATCCACATCCTCAAAATACTCGGACAGATTCCGGACGTTATTGGGCCGCTGGTGTGGCACCAGAGCACGGCCGTATTTGCGCAGATCCAGCGCGTAGAAGCGGAAGCCGTGGGCGGCATACTGCTCGGCCATCTCCCGCTGAAAAAAGTAGTCGTTGAACCCATGCACATAGAGCACAGCTCGGGTGGTGGCTGGTTGCACCCGGTAGCGCACCAGCACCGCCTGCACCGGTCCTTCGTAATCGGGTGGCTGGGAGAGGCTGCGCTGCTCGAAGTCGGGACCCAGCGGATCAGACGTGTAGGTATCGGGAATGGGAGGAAAAGCCATGCCGGCAATACGCAAATCAGGCGGGAGTGGGCATAGTAGCCGGCAGGTAGCAAAGTGGCTTTGCAGGCTGCGAGCAGACCTGAAAAAAATATCCGCTATATAACCCCCGTCCTATACTAAGCCGCGGCGTGGCCCCGTTTATGGCTCACATGAGGCCAAAAGGCGGTTTTCAGGAACCAGCCCGGCCCTCCTACTCTCCCCCATGTATGCGCTTACTTGCTCTGCTGGCTGCGGCCCTGCTGCTGACGCTCTGTGTCCCTGCCTCAACGACGCTTGTGCCCGACCCGGCTTTCCGGCAGCAGCAGTTGCGGTTTCCGCGGGTGCGGGCGGCATATGGGCTGCATCAGACCAGCCTGCACACGCTGTTGCGCCGCCATGGCATCCGACCCGAACGGCTGGAGCTGTTCGTGCGGGCCTTCAAGCTGGGGCGGCGCGTGGAAGTATGGGGCCGGGAGCAGGAAACTGGGCAGTTTGTGCTGCTGCGCACCTACCGGCTGGCGGGCACGTCGGGCACGCTGGGCCCCAAGCGCCGCTCCGGCGACGGCCAGGTGCCGGAAGGATTTTATAGCATCAACCGCTTCAACCCCGACAGCGAGTATCACCTGTCGCTCGGCCTCGACTATCCCAACGCCGCCGACCTGCAGCACGCCGCTCCTAACCCCGGCGGCGACATATTTATCCACGGCTCCAACGTCACCATCGGGTGCCTGCCCATTACCGATGCTTGCATCCGGGAGTTGTATGTGCTGGCCGTGGAAGCTCGCGCCGCCGGCCAGGCCAGCATTCCGGTCCATATTTTTCCGTTTGAAATGACCGCCGAAAACCTGGCCCGCCGCGTTGGCAGCCCGCACGCTGCATTCTGGCAGGGCCTCACTGCCGGCTACCAGTACTTCGAGGACAACCACCAATTGCTGGTAACCGGGGAAGTGGTGAAGCTGTGAAGCCAGGGCGTTGGCGGGTGGCTGCCTTGCGGCAAGGCCCCGCCTCGTGTAGCCTTCTCCGTACCTTGCGGGCATGGCCGCTTCTCTTGATGACTTACCGATTCCGAAGAACCTGCGCGACTCTGCCGTGCTGGTGCCCGTGTTCCGCGACGCGGCCGGTGAGCTGCAGCTCGTGATGGTGCGCCGCAGCAGCTTCGGTATTCACGGCGGACAGCTGGCGTTTCCGGGCGGCAAGCACGAGCCCAGTGATGCGTCCTTGCTGGCGACTGCCCTGCGCGAGGCGGAAGAGGAAGTCGGATTAGCTGCCGACAACGTAGAAATTCTGGCGGAGCTCCCCCCGATAGCCGTGCCCACGGGCTTCCGTATTGCGCCGTTTCTGGGCCGTATCAGCCGGCCGGAGGTGTGGCTGTGGCAGCAGCGCGAAATACAGGAAGTGCTTGAGATTCCGCTCCGCCACCTCGCCGACCCCAGCCAGCATACCGAGGAAGACTGGCAGCTGGCCGGCTGGCCTATGCCCCGGCGGGTGCCGTTCTACCACGTGGCGGGCGGCCACAGCCTGTGGGGCGCCAGCTACCGCATCATTCAGCCTCTTATTCAGCCTTTGTTGCAGGGGCATTGGCCCGTATAGCACCGGCACGTTTCGGCTGGCGTCCATCCTGCTTCCGCACTTATTGCGCCGGGTAGTACCGGCTGATTGCTCAGTACATATATATTTCAGCATATAATAATTGTACAATCCGAACAAAAGCACTGGATTATAGCCTAGGTTCTGGTAGAGGGCGGAATTATTCCTGCAACTTGGGCGTCTTCTCCCCATTCTTTCACTGATGAAGAAGGCATCCTTGGCAGTTACCAGACTACTCCTGATTTGGCTTGCCGTGCTGGCAGGCTCCACGCTACCCATCACAGCGCAACAGGCTCCGCCCCGGCGCGTATCCGTGAACGTAGAGCAACTCCGCCAGCAGCTCACGGCCGACCCAAGCACCAGTGCCCGCCCCGGCTCCGTTGCTGCCTACCGGGTGTTGCTGCCCACGCTACAGGGCGCCCGTACCTTTGTGCTCACCGAAACCCACGTGCTGCCCGCCGATGATGCCGCGGCCCGCCGACGCCTGCGCACCTATGTAGGCTACGAGGAAAATGCCCCGGGCCGCCGGGTGTCGCTGGTACTCACGCCTCGCAGCCTGACGGCCCAGCTGCTGGCCGGCCCGGAGTCGGCAAGCCTGCGGCCGGCAGCCGATGGCACCGGCTACGAGTTGCAGCAAACGCCGCCGGCCGGTGGGCCTTGCGGTACACTGAGTCCGGCCGGCGACGTGCTGCGCCCCGAAAACTTCTCGACTATGCCGGCCCCATTCAGCTTCGGGACGCAGCTGCGGCGGCTGCGTTACGCCATTCTGGTAACGCAGGAATACTATGCCGCCAACGGCAACTCCGATGCCGCCGTGGAGCAGGCCGTGGTGGCCGCCATGAACCAGATGTCGGGGCTGTACCTGCAGGAATTGTCGGTGAGCTATGAGCTGGTGAAGCCCAACGGCGGCACCTACTACTTCTCAGCCATGACCACGGCCACTCTTTCCAGCAGCGCGGCGGCGGCGACTGGGCGCCTGCGGGAACAGAACCTGGGCGAAGTAGGCAGCTTCATCAACGCGCGCTTCACGCCCAGCGGCTTCGATTTGGGCCATTGCTTCCACAACAATGGCGGCGGCGTGGCCTACGTGGGCATCATCTGCAACAGCACCTACAAGGCTCAGGCCTGGTCTGGTGTAACTACCAGCGGCTTCCAGCAGGTGTTAGCGCATGAAATGGGCCATCAGCACGGTGCGGCCCACACCTTCACGGGGCCCTGCGGCAGCCAGACGGCCGGCAGCAACCTGGAACCCGGCGGCGGCGCCACCATCATGGCCTACACCGATGTATGCGGCACTCAGACCCTGCAGAATGTGGTAGGCACCGAAGCCGACCATTTCAATACCCGGTCATTGGACCAGATGCGCACCAACCTGCGCAATGCCGCCTGCCCAACCGTCACGACCAACGCCAACCAGCCTCCGACCGTGAGTGCTGGTGCCGACTATGTGATTCCGCGCAATACGCCCTTCACGCTCACGGCCACCGGCTCCGACCCCGACGGTGAAACGCTGGCCTACACCTGGAATCAGTTCGACTACACGCCCAACACGCAGGCACTAGGCACTATTGCGGGCATCAACGGGCTGGCCGCCATCGACGACCCGGAGGCGCCGCTGTTCCGGCCCCGGCCGCCCCGCACCACGCCTTCGCGCACTTTTCCCGACCTGCGCTACGTGCTGTCCAACCGCAACCAACCCGCTGACCGCATCGGCGAAGCCTTGCCCAACGTGGCCCGCGACCTGCACTTTGTGGTAACGGCCCGCGACCAGCGCGCCGCCGGCGGCACCATCAGCACCGACAACGTGACGCTGACCGTGGCGCCCAACACCGGCCCGTTTGCCCTCACCACCCAAAACACCGCTTCTCTCTGGATTGGCGGGCAGCAGGCAGCCGTAACGTGGTCGGTGAACGGTACTGACCAGGCGCCCATCGGCGTGAGTCAGGTGCGAATCAGCCTTTCTACGGATGGCGGGCAGACGTTTGGCACCGTACTGGCCGCAGCGGCGCCCAACACCGGCACGGCTATCGTAACCGTTCCGAACGTGACGACCAGCCAGGCCCGCATCCGGGTAGAGGCGGTGGGCAATATCTTCTTTGATATCAACGACGCTGATTTTCCCATTGCGGGCTGCGCCCCTATTGCATCCCAGACGCTGCCGGCCACTCCCCTTACTGCAGCAACCGGCAATGCGGCCCTCAGCCTGACCCAGCAGGGCTACAGCCTGACTGAGCTTACCGGTGCAAACCAGCTGGCGGGCACCATCAGCGCCACCGACCCGACGACCACCCTGGCCGACTACAACGGCAGCACCTGCACGCGCTACGGCGGCAACGTGACTTATTACGACACGCATGTGTTCGTACCGTCAGCTACGGCTTCCTACACTATCAATAGCCCTACGGCCTTTGGCAGCATGGTGCTGCGGGTGTACGCCGGCACTGATTTCGACCCACTGAATCCGTGTGCCAACCTGCTGGCCGACAATTACACCGGTTCCCTGGCCCGCAGCATTACCGTTTCGCTTACAGCCGGCCAGTCGTACACGCTGGTGGTGTCCACTTTCAACGGAGCACCTGCTGCCGGCAGCAGCTACAGCATCAGCTTTGCCACCTTGGCTGCCGGAGGCACAGTCTACGCACCCCTACAAAGCCTCGGCTACGACTACCAGTATGTGGTGGTGAACACCACGACCAATCAGATAGCGCAGGTAGCGCCCACCGCCGATTTGCGCGCGCTGCCCGCCGGCACGTATGACGTGTATGGCTTTCTTTTCCAGCGCGGCTATGCCGTAAGTGGCCTGCAGAATGGCACACTTGTCGGGCTGCAGGCAGCCCTGGCCAGCATAGCACCGTGTGGCCGGCTCAGCACCAACGCCCGGCGCGTAACTATCACCGGCACGCTGCCGCTACCGGTAGTACTCACCACGTTCACGGGCCGAGCGGTGGACGAGGCCAACGAGCTGCAGTGGCAAACGGCTTCGGAGCAGCGTGTGGCTTACTTTGAGGTGCAGCGCAGCTCAGATGAGCGTAATTTCAAAAGCCTGGGCCGGGTAGCCGCCACCAACAGTGCGAGTGCGCACAAGTACACCTTCCAGGATGCTACGCCGCCCGAGGGCATGGCGTACTACCGCCTGCATATCCAGGATACCGATGGACAGGCGGCTTATTCGGGCGTAGTGACGCTGCAGCGCAACGGCCAGAACCAGCCGGCGCTGCGCCTGGCCGCCTACCCCAATCCGGTTCCGGCGGGCGGCACGCTTCAGGTGCAGGTGCAGGCCCGGGAAGCGCAGACCGTAGAGCTGACCGTAGCCGACGCGCTGGGCCGGACGGTGGTGCGCCGCGCTGTGGCGGTACCGGCCGGCACTTCCCCACTGGCCCTGCCCGAGGCGCGGCAGTGGCACGGTTTGTACCTGCTGACAGTGCAGGGCGCTACCGGCCAGCATCAGCAACAGAAAGTGGTACTGGAGTAGTCTTGGCACCTTCTCTGAGCGTGTGACTTTTTGCGGCCTTAATCCGGCAGAATATCGTTTTGGCACGAAATTGCGTTCTGACCAGCGACGTACTTTCTGAATTCTATGAAACGACTTTTGCTTCTGCCCCTATTGCTGGTGTTGCTGCTGCCTGATGCTGCGCGCGCGCAGCGTGAGCAGTCCATCTGGTATTTCGGCCAGCAGGCTGGGTTAAGCTTCCCGGTGGGAGGCGCCGCCCCCACCCCGCTGCTCAACAACAAAATGACTACCTACGAGGGCTCGGCGGTGGCGACCAACGCTCAGGGCCAGCTGCTGTTCTACACCAACGGCGAGTACATCTTCAACCGCCAGCACGCAGTCATGCCCAACGGCCGCAAGCTGATGGGCTCCAACTCCAGCACGCAAAGCGCCCTGGTAGTGCCCGACCCCGGTTCCGGCAACGTGTTTTACGTGTTTACGGTGGCGGCCCAGGGCACCAGCAACGGCCTGCGCTACTCCGTAGTGGATATGACCCGCGACAATGGCCTCGGCGACGTGCCCCGCGCCAACATGCTGCTCATCACGCCGGTGGCCGAGAAGCTGACAGCCGTACGCCACCAAAACGGCCGCGACGTCTGGATTGTGGCGCACCGCTGGAATTCCAATGCCTTCGTGAGCTTCCTCATTACGGCGGAAGGCGTGCAGACCAAGCCCATCATGAGCAACGTGGGCAGCATGCACGCCGGCCCCGGCCGCAATGCCATTGGCGCCATGAAATTCTCGCCCGACGGCCGCAAGCTGGCCGTGGCGCTGTGGCGTGAGGCCAACAAGTACGAGGTATTCGACTTCGACCGGAGCACCGGAATGGTCAGCAACCCCAAGACCTTTGCTCCTTACCCTGAAGCGTATGGCGTGGAGTTTTCGCCGGATGGCAGCAAGCTGTATGGCTCCAGCAACGGCGAAGGCGGCGGCCAGGCCCAGATCTTCCAGTTCGACCTGAAAACCGGCGCCGCTACGGTCGTAGGCAAGTCGGCGAACCGCAAAGTGGGCTCCCTGCAGCGCGCTCCTGATGGCAGGATTTACATTGCCCGCGAGGACAACCAGTTTCTGGGCATCATCGAAAATCCCAACGCCGAAGGTACCGCCGCCAAATACATCGACGACGGCCTGAAACTGGGGGGCCGCCGCAGCAAGCTGGGCCTGCCAAATTTCCTCACTGAGCCCGGCAAATAGCTGGCTGGCCTCCGGTTGCGGCGGCAGCCGAGAAAGCAAAAACGGGCCTCCCGCGTTTCGCGCAGGAGGCCCGTTTTCAGTAGGAGCAGGCAGGCGGGTCCGTTCACTCAGACGTGCCTTCGCTCACCCTACTTTACCGTCCCGATTTTGAAGCGGAGCGTGCCCATGGCCACGGAGGCATACGGCCGCTCGTCGCTGAGCAGGCCGCGCAAGTCGCGGGTGCCGAAGCCCAGCTCGTAAACTTTCGTGGCAATGGCGAAGCCCACGGGAATGCCTAGGCCGTAGCCCGCCCCCGACGTGGCGCCCGTGCTGAGCCGAATCCAGCTTAGGGGCTTCACATCCAGCGCAACACCATAGAACGGGGCGGGAATATTACCGGCCACATTGTTCAGCGGCATCGTTACGTCGGCGCCCACTTCCAGGCGGCTGCCCACCCGAATGCCGGCCCCGGCCCGGAACTTGGTGGGCAGGCTGGCCTTGCGCTCCTGCGCCGGCTTATACTGAAACAGGCTGTCGGTACCGGAGGCGAAAATGTCGGCCAGCTCGGAGAAGAATTCGTAGCTGTCGGCGCCGCTGGAGCGCAGCCGTTTCAGCTTCTGGTCGTTGGCGGTGAGCAGGTTGCCTTCCCAGGTCATTTGCCCGATATCAGTGACGGAGGCACCCAGCCGCACTTTTTTACCCAGCTCCGCCGCTATGCCCACATCGTAGCCATGGCCCCGGCCTACCGGCTGCAACAGCTTGTCGGTGTCCTTCTGCAGGTTGAAGCTGGGGTTGTTGACGACACTGCCATAATCTATGTCGAATTGCGGCGACAGGGCGCTGTACGCTTCCAGTTGCCCGTCTTTGGAGCGCACATCTACCACTCCGATACCCTGGATATAGCGGTAGCCCGCCCCCACCGACAGCCCAAACGCGGGCAGGCTCAGCACCTGCCGGCCGTAGGCAATGTTGTATTCGTTGTAGGCGGCCATCTGGATAGACGTGCCCTCGAGCACCTCCGACACCAGTGGCGCAGTGGCCGGGTTGAAGTTGGCGGGGTAGATGGGGGCGTCTTTGCCGAGCCACAGCAGCTCAGCCGTATTTTTGTTGAGGCCTAAATGCGTGGATACTCGCTGCCGGCTACTGAACGCAAAGCTGCCCATCACCGGCAGTACCACCGAAAACGCAACTGGCGTTGCATCAACGTTGAGGTTTAGCACATTGTCGGAAGTGAAGGCGCGGGCCATTTCCCGCTTCTGGGCCATATTGAGCTCTTCGCCCGAGTCTTCGATGAACTTGCGTAGCTGCGTGCGTGTCAGCGCCTGAGAGCCCACCCCGATGCCAAACTCGCCGATAGTAAAAGCCACCCGTGCGTTGCCGGTGCGGCCCAGGTTGGCCGGGTTGATGCCAATGGCCTGAAAGTCGGTAACGAAGGTAGTGGCAACACCGCCACGTGCTACGTTCGAGAAATTTCCCAGCTCGGTCTGGGCCTGCACAACAGCGGTAGTAGCAAGGAAAAGTGATAGAAAAGAGGCAACGGTGCGGCAGGACATGAACGGAGCTTTGGTATGAATAAATCCACAACAAATAGACTCCAATTTGCCCCGCGCCACAATACCTACTTCTAGGTATTCTCGCTTTGCTATATTTTCGGCTTCTCTCATGCCCCCTGTTCGCACGGAACAGGCAGCAAAAACCCGCCTGCCGGGCCAGCTATCCACTTCATAAAGCAGACGGCCGGCCCGGCAGGCGGGTACTGTGGTAGCCGAAACGCCGTCTTAGCGCGCCCGGCCGATTTTGAACCGCAGCACACCCATTGCGACGGAGTAGTACGGGCTGCTGTCGGAAATCAGGCCTACTACGTCGCGGGTGCTGATACCGGCCTCGTAGTGCGCGGTGGAGAAGGTGATGCCAAGCGGCACGCTGGTACCATAGCCGGCCCCTCCCGTAACTCCGGTACTCAGGCGCACCCACGAAACCGGCTTGAAGTCGAGGCCCAGCCCCACCAAAGACGAGTTGATATTGCCCGCCACTTTGTTCAGCGGCACGGCCGCATCCACACCTGCTTCCAGCTTTTCACCGAGCTGCACCGAAGCACCAGCCCGGAATTTGGCCGGCAGCGTTTCCTTCTTCTGCTTATCGGGGTTGTAGGTAAAAACGGCATCCGAACTACTTCCGAACAGCTGTGATGCTTCCTTGAAGATGTTGTAGGTATCCACCCCGCCGGACGTTACTTTCTTCAGATTCTGGTCGGTGGCGGTTAGCACGTTGCCTTCCCAGGTCATGCTGCCCAAATCGGTAACGGACACGCCGACGCGCACCAGCTCGCTGATTTCTGCCGTCAGGCCCAGGTCGAAGCCGTGGCCGGAACCCACGGCTTTCAGGCCGCTGCCGGTACGGTAGTCGAAGTTGGGGCTGGTGGTGACGGTGCCGTAATCCACTTTGAACAGCGGCGACAGGGAGCTGAAGGCATTTACCTCGCCGTCCGTTATACGCACATCGAGCATGCCAATGCCCCGGATATAGCGGTAGCCGACCCCGGCTGCCAGCTTGAACCCGTCCGTGTCCAGCACCTGCGCGCCGTAGCCCACATTGTACTCATCGGTCCATTGCAGCTGCAGCTCGGTGCCGGCCAGCGCCGCCGAAATCATGGGCGCTTTGGCCGGGTCGTACTGGCCGTTGGTCTGGTAGGTGCTCATCTGGTAGATTTTGGCGTTGGACCCGTTGAAGAGCACATCCGATGCCGTTTCATTCAGGCCCACGTGCCCTACCACGCGCTGGCGGTTGCTGAAGGCCACTGCCCCAATCGGCAGTGTAATGGCTAGCCCCACCGAAGTAGCGGCCGCATTCACATTGAGGGCGTTGCCGTTGGTGAAGCTGGCCGTCAGGGCAGTTTTGTCGGCGGGCGTCAGCTGGTCTTCGGCATGAAACGCTATGTTTTTCAGCTGCGTACCGGTCAGCGACTGAGAGCCGGCGCCCAGCCCCAGCTCCAGCAACCCGAACGTCAGGAGAGGCTGATTGTCCGTCACCCGGCCCAGGTTGGCGGGGTTGATACCCAGCGCCTGGTAATCCGTAACAAAGGGGGTGGCAACACCGCCGCGGCCGGTAGCCGTGAAGCTGCTCAGCTCGTTCTGGGCCTGTAGCGCGGTACTGGCACCCAGCAGTAAGGCAAAAGCGGCGGCAGCCAGAGCGTAACGGTTTGCATGCATAGAATCGGAGTGAAAGCGAGAATAAGACCAGGACCGGTGTGTATACTTGGCCAAATGTAGCATTATGAGGTAGTTTGCACTCCATTCTTTTCCCGGCCACCCTTTTCCTGGTCGGCTCCTCCCTGCTGCATGGCCAAGCGCTTTTCCGTTTCCGAATACACCGAAGGCATCCTCAGCGGCAACCGGGTGCTGCTCAGCCGCGCCATCACGCTCGTGGAAAGCACCCTGCCCTCCGACCAGGAACTGGCCCAGCAGGTGCTGGACGTGGTATTGCCGCATGCGGGCCGCTCGGTACGAGTGGGCATTACGGGAGTGCCGGGCGTCGGCAAAAGCACGTTTATTGAGGCCCTGGGCCTGCATCTGGTGCAGGAAAAAGGCCACCGGCTGGCCGTGCTGGCCGTCGACCCCAGCTCCCAGCGCAGCGGCGGCAGCATCCTCGGCGACAAAACCCGCATGAATCTGCTGGCCGCGCATCCGGCGGCCTACATCCGGCCTTCGCCGGCCGGCCGCAGCCTGGGGGGCGTTACGCGGAGCACGCGCGAAGCCATGGTGCTATGCGAAGCGGCCGGCCACGACGTTATTTTTGTGGAAACCGTAGGCGTGGGCCAGAGCGAAACGGCCGTGCACGGCATGGTCGACTTCTTCCTGCTCCTGATGCTGGCCGGAGCCGGCGACGAGTTGCAGGGCATCAAGAAGGGCATTATGGAAATGGCCGACGCCGTGACCATCACAAAAGCCGACGCCGGCAACGAGCTGGCCGCCCGCCGCGCCCGCGCCGAATACCAGAACGCGCTGCATCTGTTTCCGCTGGCGGCCAGCCACTGGAGCCCGGTCGTCACGACCTCCTCGGCGCTTACCGGGCAGGGGGTGCCGGAGGTGTGGGAGGTAGTGCAACGCTACGTGCAGCAGATACAGGAAAGCGGCTATTTCCAGCGCCGCCGCCAGGAGCAGAACATGCACTGGCTGCACGAAACCATCCGGGAGGCGCTGGAAACCCGTTTTTATGCGCGCCCCGAAGTAGCGCAGCAGCTCGCCGGCCTGCAACAGCAGGTGATGGACGGCCGCAAGTCGGCGTTTGGGGCGGCCGAGGAGCTGCTCAGGCTGTAGCATCCGCCGGCGCGGCACTCTTCACCGCCGATGTGGTGCCATCAGGCACTTATGTGGTGGCATTTGACACCGATGTGGTACCCGAAAGCACCGGCGCGGTACCTGCAGACACCCTGCTGGCGCGGCCGGGCGCCAACGTGGCCGGCCGCCGAGCCGCCGGAGTCCGCCGCTACGCCCGCCGGGGGCGCAGGGCCAGGTAGTCGAGGTAATACAGGATCTTGACCGACACCGAGTTGTTGTGCGGGGTGTTGATGGTGTTGCTCAGATTATCGAAATAGAGCGGCGTGGCTTCGTTGGCCTGCAGGGACGTGGTACCGGCGTTCTTCCAGACGATGCTCACCTGCGAGCCGGGCGCAAACCACCACGAATACACCGCATCAATGTTGAAGGCGTTGTAGGTGTTGGCGCGGTTGCGGGCGTAAGCAATTGGCGTTTCCTCACCGCCGGGCCGCAGGTGGGTGAAATCCTGGTAGCGGACGTTGCTGGTATAGTGGCGCAGGCGCAGCGTCAAGGACATGCGGTTGTTGAAGGTGTACGCCCCCGATACCACGCTCGACACCGTCACGACCTGGCGGCGGCCCAGCAGTACGTCTACCGGGTCGCGGCCGAGCAGTGGGTCGCCGCCCAGTGCCCGGATGACGGCCGTGTCGAGCGGCTCGCCGGAGTCAAGGCCACCATTCACGTAGCCAATCTGGTTGCGGCTCAGGTTCCAGTCGAGGCTGTAGCGGAAGTTGAGCTTGTTGTTGACACGGTAGCGCGGCGAGATACCAAACCCGATATCAAATCGGCGCGGACGCGCCAGCCGGTCGTCCTGGGCATACGGTACCAGGGTAGTGCTCACGTCCAGCGCTAACTTCTTACGGTAGTCTGAGGAGATGTAGCCCCCCACTACCGCGTTGGCGGGTCTCCTCACAAAGTAGCGCCCCAAGGGCTCCTTACGTGGCTCAAAATAGTCGCGCGTAACCGGGTACAATTCAAAATTAAAGCCTGCGCTCAGGAAGCTCTTAGTGAAAGTGGTATTCGCTCCGCCATACAAATTTGCAGCTTGGTAGCGGGTAGGCGAATACAGCAACCCATAGTAAGACCCTAGGTAGGTAGATAAGTTATTTACCTTCCAGAACGGGTTAAACTTGTTGTAGCGCACCTGCAGTTCCTGTGAGATTTTGTTATTGCCGAACAGGATGCCCAGATCGTTCGGATTGTACGTGTCCGACTCGATACCATGGCTCAGCGTCCAGGTAAATGCCCCACTGATTTTGCCTAAGCCCACGGAGTACTTGTAGCCGTCACGGTCGTCAATGAGCTTGTCCGTGCCGAACACGCTCCCACGGCGGCGCGAGTACACCACCTGCCCATCCACAGCATAGGAGTTCTTTTTGTTGGCAAAGCGAACCAAGCCGCCCGTCACGTTGGCATCGTAGGTCTGGCCGGCCCGCGTCACGTTGGTGTTGATGAGCGAGACGTAGGAGTTGTTTTTCAGGCTCTGATCAAGCACCACAATGCTGTAGTTGGCAAACGGCTGGGTCAGCACCTCCCGCTCCTGCCCGGTTTCGGTGTGGCGCACGGTAGCGTACACATCGTTGCTCAGGGCGTTGAAGATACCCACGCCGAGGCCCTTGCTGGTGCGCCCCGAAACCTTGGTGGCATTCAGCAGCCGCGTTTCGGAGGGGTTTCGCACGATTTCCGTCGTGTCGTTGTCCGGCACATCGTAGAAGCCGATGGGCGTGGCGCCCACCCGCCGCGAGTAGAACAGGTTGCCTTTGTTGAACAGCTCGGTGCCTTCGGTGAAGAACTGTCGGTTCTCGTTGAACTGCACCTCAAACGGCGAAAGGTTAAGCACCTGGTTGTCGGACTGCACCTGCCCGAAGTCGGGCACGAGCGTGGCATCCAGCGTGAAGCTCTCATTGATACCCCACTTGATGTCGGCCCCACCGTTGAAGCTGGTGGTAGTGCGGCGCGTACCGGCCTCATTAAGCGGATTGTGGTTGACGTAGCTCGACACGTAGGGCGTGAGCGAAAGACGCAGCGGCGGCTTGATGTCGCGCACGCCCTGCAGCACGCCCCACTGGTTCACGAAGCCATCAATGGCAGGCTTCACCTCGTTCCAGAAAAACGCTTGGTTTTCTTTTTTGCGCTGGCGCATGAAGTTCAGGCCCCACTGCTGCTCGGGCTGGTTGCTGAAGCGGATGGCCGAGTACGGAATCCGCATTTCCGCAATCCAGTCGGTGCCTTTAATGGCCGTGCGCGAGTCCCAGACGGCATTCCAGTTAAAATCCTCGCCGCCGGCCGGCGAGTAGCGGCAGTCCATCTGCACGCCGCCGGTCGTCACGAAAAAGCCGTAGCCGTTGAGCTTATCCTGGTAGGTGTCGAGAAAGATGCCGATGAAATCGGTGTTGCCGAAATTGTCGCGCGGCGTCAACTCCCGCAGAATGGAGTCGGCGCTGATATCGTGCATCACGGCCCCGATGTAGAGGTTGGCGTCATCGTAGAGGATGCGCACCTCGGTGGCGTGCTTCTCGGGCGGACCGGGGTTGGGGCGGTTCTGAATGAAATTGGTAGCAATGGGCGCCTGCTGCCAGGCTGCTTCATCCAGCTGCCCATCCAGCTTAATACTTTCCGTGATGCGCACGGCCTGTAGCTGCTTTTTGGGGGCCAGCGTGGTAGCTACCGTGGTAGCGGAGGCAGCGGGCGCCGGCTCCTGAGAAAAGGCTGGAGAAGCCAGCAGCCACAGGCTGGCCAGCAGGAAACAAAAGAGCAAACGGGTGCGCATCACGACAAAACGACGGGAGGAAACGTGTACCAAACGGTGGAAAGAATAAGCAGACGCACGCCGGCCGGCACAGGAAATAAATGGCACAAACGTGACGGGGAAGAAGCAGCCAGCCAGAGGATTTTTTGGGCCGATTGGGCTAATAGATGCAGCGCAGGCTATAACCGTTGCTCAACCTGAATATTTGTTTTCGATAAAATAAAACCGGCCGCCGTTGCAGCGGCGGCCGGCAGGTTTTGCGGCACTTTACTCACTCACTGAAATCTGAATATTGCGGTTGGTTTTGCTACCGTTGGTGCTGGCCGGCACATCCAGCATCCGGCGGTACTTGTCCGCCATTTCAGCCGACTGCGGCTGACCGTTCACGCGCAAGCCGCTGTCGTTTAGCTGAAATTGAAAGCTCTTGGCATCTTTGCTGATCAGCCCATCCTTGCGCAGTTCCTCCCGAATCCGGCCGGAATCGACGCGGGGCGGCGCCGGAGGTGCGGGCGGGGACAGCGGAGCCCGAGGCGCGCGGGGCGGGCGCGGAGGCATTGGAGCCGGCGCGCCAGGAGCCGGCGGTGGCGGCGGCATGTCGGAGCTGCTTGAGAAGCTGTTGCTGCTCGACGACTCATTCACGGTGAAGCCTCCGGTGCTGCTCAGCTTCTGGCCTTTGCGCTGCTCATACAGGTTGAGGTACTTATTGAGCACGGCCGTTGGCTGTTTCTTGCCATTCACCGTGAGCGAGTTGCTACGGAGCGAAAAGGTGAAGTTGCGGCGGTCCGTAATCAGTTTGTCGCGCAGCATTTCTGCTACCAAAGCTTCCCGCACAACCCCGCTTTTGGCAGCCTCGCGGCGTGCGGCCGAAGCGTCGCGGTGCGCTACTTCCATGTCGCGGTGGGCGGCTTTCATATCCCGGTGGGCTTCCTCCATATCACGGCGGGCCTCCTCAGCATCACGCATAGCTTCCTGGCGGGCTTCTTCTGCGTCCCGACGGGAATCTTCCATTCGTTCGCGCAGCTCCGTGCGGCGCTCCGTTACCCGCTCCCGCTCTTCCCGGATATGGGTGCGCTCCTCCTCAGTTTTGGCATTGCGCTCCGCTTCGCGCAGGCCTTGCTCCGCCTGCTCCAGGGCCCGACGTTCGATGTCGCCATACGACTCGCGGCCACCGCCTTCATTGCGAAACTCAAAGTTATAGTTGCGGCCGCCCTGGCGGCGGGCAGCATCTACCTGCACCCGCACGTCGCGGCGGATTCGCTCCACATCCTGCTTCGACAGGCCTGGGGCTCCCTCGAAGCGGAAGCTGCGGGCAAAATCGTCGCCGAAATTGAAGGAACTGGCATCAGCGCCACGGCTCCAGCTGTCGGGCGCCACCCGGATTACTTCGGTACGGGTTTCCGTTTTTTTGCCCTTCTTTTTCGAGTCGGCAGTTGCTTCTTCTACCCGGCGGCCATTCACGTAGAGGTCCGTCAGCCGGCCCTTTTTATCCTTCTCAATAACCACTGTGCCGGGGCCACCACGGCGCGGACCGTTCTGGTTCACTATCACAACCCGCTCGGTGCGGCTGCTTTTGGCTTTGCGCTTCTTATCGTCATCAGCTGGTGGCGCTACCACTGCTGTTTCTTCTTCCACCACTACTGGTGATTTGGGCAGCAACGGAACGGCTGGCACCGTTTCCGGAGCAGCCTGCGCCGTAGCAGTTGCCGGGGACGTCTTGCGCGCTGTGTCCTCCTCCGCCAGGAAGGGCAGGCGCTGCAGCGAGCCTTCCATGCCAGTAGGTTCTGCCGCCGGCTGTGGATCGGCGAGGGCCACGGCGGTGCTCAGCAGCACCATACCGGCCAGCACTACACAGGCCGCCATAAAGCCTTCGGTGAACGTAGGCGTGCCACGCCCCTGCACCAGCCGCCGGATACGGCCCAGTAGCGAGCCGCTCGGCCCCATGGCCGACATGGCCAGGCGCGGCGCCACCTGCGGCTCCAGGCTTCGCTCGGCAAGGGCTGCCAGCGCACGGGCCAGTGTCAATGGGTTGCCACCTACCAGCGCAGTGGCATCGTCGTCGCAGCAGTTTTCGCGCTCTGTGCGCAGGCACGCCGACAGGAACCACACAGCAGGATGATAGAAGAAGAGCGTCTCGGCAATAGCCTGCAGCAGGTTCATGAGGTAGTCGCGGCGTGCCACGTGGGCCAGCTCGTGGGCCAGAATGGCTTCCAGATACGTCTGGCTCAGGCCCGTAGCGGTGCCCAGCGGCAGCAGAATCACGGGGCGCAGATGCCCGACCACCAACGGAGCTTTCACCAGCGCCGACTCTAGCAGGGCCACGGGGCGCTGCAGGCCAGCGCGGGCGGCAATGCCTGCCAGCCGCTGCTGCCACTCTTCGGCCAGGGGCTGCACGCGGTAGTGGCGCAGGCGCTGCACATACGCCAGCCCTCCCAGCAGCCGCAGGGTCATGGCCAGCAGGCCCAGCAGCCACACGGCCACCAGCACCGGCAGGTTTTGGTCGAAGTAGTTCAGCCAGGCCTGCAGAGAGCCTGCCGACGCTGCTCCTGCCGTAGCCGGAGCGGCGGCCAGTTCCAGCGTGTGCCCCGTTATGGTATCGGCCACGCCCACGGTGGCAGGTGCTGCCGCGCTGCGGGCTGCATAGTAGTGCCGCGCAAATGTTACGGCTGCCAGCCCCAGCATAACTACCAGTGCTACCGCCGATACGTTGTAGCGCACGGTGGCGCGATGCCGGCGCAGCACCAGCAGCAATCCGGCCAGCGCCAGCGCTACTACGGCTCCCTGCCAGAGTGAGTGGACCAGCGTCCAGCCCAGCGCACGTACCAGCGCGGGAGAAAGTACTTGTTCGAGCCAGTTCATTAGTTGTTTGCTTTTGAAGTGTCGTCCTGCTGATTTTCAATGTCATTGAGCAGGCTGCGAATCTGCGCCAGCTCCTCCCGCGACGTGGTGCCGCTGCCCAGCGCCTGCATCACCAGCTTCATGGCCGAGCCCCCGAAGGCTGACTCCACGAACCGGTCGAGCAGCAGGCCCTGCGTTTCTTCTTCCCGCACCGCCGCCCGGTAAATATGGGTGCGGGCGTCATCCTCGCGCATAACGAGCGTTTTGTCGAGCATGAGCTGCAGAATTTTGAGCGTGGTGGTGTAGCCAACGTCACGCTTCTGGCTCAACTGGTCGTTCACGAACCGGACCGTGCTGGGGCCGTGCTGCCACAGGACCTGCAAAATCTCCAGCTCCGAATCGGTGGGCTTGGGAATGGGTTTCTTATTCATGATTGAAGGATTGGCCGTATTACGAATTGATTCGTATGTCAAACATATACGAATCAATTCGTAGAAACAAATTTTATCTACGATTTTTTTCGTAACACTCTGACAAATGTAAAAAAGCCGGCCTTAAAAGCCAGCTTTTTACATGATTATCAATATACTACCTAAAAAACCCTACTTATTCTGGGCATCACCGTCACTCCTGCGGCGCGTGAGCGTGACGCGGGCCCGGTGGCAGATTCCGCCCAGCGGTGGGTTGAATTTGGACACGCTCACCTTCACGGAGCGCACATGCGGAAACTCAATCAGGATTCGGTCGAGCACGCGGTGGCCAAGGTGTTCGAGCAGGCGCGCAGGAGCTGCCATTTCCTCCGCCACCACGCGGTAAAGCACCTCGTAGTTTACCGTTTCGTGCAGCTTGTCGGAGGCGCCGGCCGCGTGCAGGTCCGTCCGGATATAGAGGTCAACACCGTACTTGTTTCCGATTTTCTGCTCTTCGTCGTAATAGCCGTGAAACGCAAAAAACTCCATTCCTTCCAGTGCAATCTGGCCCATACGCTGTAGTAGTAAACTTGGTGAGGTATATCAGTAGCCGTGGTATACGGCCAACCGCAAAAAACGAAAAAGCCTGCCTCAAAAGGCAGGCTTTCAGGTAAGCTGGCTAACTGCTGAGCTTCATGGAGCAGGAAAAACCAAGCCTAGATTTCGTCGAAGAAAGATTTTTCAGCTGGGGCTGCTGCTACGGCCATACCGGGCTGGCCGGGATGCGTAACGGGCGAAGGCTGATTGATTTCGGGGTGGCCGGGGCCTACGGGCCGGATGTCGGGGGCGGGTGGCTCTACGCGAGGTGGGGTGGGCTCGGGCACCTGCGACGGCGCCGGCGGGTCGATGTGGGGAGCAGGCGAAATACCAGGGTTTTCAGCCGGCGCACCGGGCCGCTCAATCTCGGGGCCGGGGGCATGAGCCGGCGCACCGGGGTCGGGCTGCTGACCGGGCTTGGGGTTGTAGCTGCCGGGCTGAGCCGCACCTTTGGGTTCGGGCGCAACAGGCGCGGCCGAGCCGCCAAACGAAGCAGCCGACGCACCGGCTACCGCCGCTACCGATGAAGTGGAAGATGTATTGACAAACATAGGAGCGCTGGTTTCAGGTGAATCGGAAGACTGTCGATTCACCTTTACGCTGGCTGCCCGCGAAAGGATGGCCGCCGTGCTGGCTTTGGGCCGGGCTTTGGCTTTCTCCACTTTGTCCAGCGCATCGGAGGCCAGGTGGTGCAGGTCGCGCACGAGGCCGTCGAGCTGGGCTTCGAGGCGCTGGCACTCCTGCCCAAGGCCACTGACCTCCTTCTGCATCTCAGCCACCGTTTTTTCGGCCTGCTGGTAGGCATCTTCCACCACAGCGCGGGCTTTCTGGCGGGCATCGGCCAGCAGCTGCTCGGCTTTCAGCTGGGCCTCCCGGATGCGCAGCTCGGCGTCGCGCTGGGCCTGTTCCGTAATGCTGTTGCCGGTGTCTTCGGCCGTTTTGAGAGTACGATAAAGGCTGGTTTCCACCTCGCGCATCTTGCTCACATCCTGGGTGGCGTGGTCCAGCTTCACGCGCAGCTCGCGGTTTTCGTCACCCATCCGCTCCCACTGCTGCGAGAGAGTGAGCAGAAATGCCTGCACTTCGTCTTTGTCGAGCCCCCGGAAGGCTTTTTCAAAGGTTTTCTGGCGGATATCGAGGGCGGTGATTTTCATGAGGATGGGAAGCTAAAGGTGAGGAGCCGGAAGCTGGAACGGGGAAAGGCAGGCACTTAGGCACGCAGCGGCAACTGCGTAGTGGCTTGCGCCGGGTTCTTGTGTGGCGCTTACGCCGCTGCTGCCGCGCTTCTGCTCAGGCCAGCTCCCAAACGGCCAGGCTCCGGTCGTCGCTACACGAAACTAGCCTATTCTGCCGTCCCGGCCAAAACAACTTATTCACGGAGGTGCCGTGCCCGGCGTGCCGCGCCTTGTCCACTACCCGCAGCAGGGCCAGCGTGTCGGCATCCCAGAGCTTGATGCTTTTGTCCATGCTGCAGGTGGCCAGCAGAGCACCATCGGGGCTGAAGGCGAGGTGGTTGATAGTGAACAGATGCGCCACAATACTGCGGTGTTCCGCGTAGCCGGCGGCCACGTCCCAGGAGCGCAGATGCGCATCGCGGCCGGCCGTGAGCAGGTAGCGGCCATCAGGTGAGTAGCCCGCCGTGAAGATGGAGTTGGTACCGCCTTCCCACTCCTGCTTCAGCTGCAACGAATCGGCATCCAGAATGCGCAGGCGCCAGTCGGAGCCGCCTACGGCCAGCTCGCCCCGCTCCTCGTGCAGCGCCAGGCAGCGCAGGCTTTTTTCGGAGAGCTTCAGCAGAGTTTCCAGCTTGAAGTCGGTGGCACGCAGCACGGCCAGCGTGCCGTCGCCGAGGGCCACGTACAGGCGCTGCCGGGCCTGCGAATACACCATATCGAAGATGGCAGCGGGCGGTAGCGCGGTGGCAGTCACCAGCTTTTTCTCCGCCAGATCAATGACCTGAATTCCCTGAAAGTTGTGGCCGATGACGAGCAGATTTCGCTCGGGCAGGTGCAGCAGCGCGTACACTGAGTTTTCCACTTTCGCTACCAGCGCGCCATCCTGCGCAGCCTCATCCGCGTGCCAGACAGCCACCATGCCATCGGCGCCGGCCGAGTAGAACGTGTCGGCGCCGGGCGTGCCAGCCAGGGCATACACACAATCGAGGTGGCCGGTGAGGGCGGCGAGTTTCTGAACCTGCGGGCGGTGGAGGAAGGGCATAAGCAGTGGAATGTGCGCAAAGGTAACGCTCGGCGGCAGCGCAACCAGCCCATGCGTCCCTTCGCAATGGCCGTATCTTTGTGCATCACTTGTTCCCGACAGCCTTGCCGCTTCATTCCCTCTCCCCGATTTCCAGCCAGGCGTTGCTGGGCCTGTGGCAGCTCACGGAGCCAATTGATGTCCTGTGGCCTCTGCTGCCGGACCTGCTGCACTACACCGCCCGCTTCCCCGACGGCCGCGACGAAACCCGCGCCCGCCAGTGGCTGGCGGGCCGCGTGCTGGCCCACCGCCTACTACGGGAGCTGACCGATATACCAGCTACCCTCAGCAATGACGCTAATGGCCGTCCGTTCTTCGAGCAGCTGCCGGAACTGGGCGTGTCGTTGTCGCACTCCGGCGAGTGGGTGGCGGCCGTGGTGGCGCGGGGCGCGGCCGTTGGCACAGATATTGAACTGGTACGGCCCAAAGCGCAAAAGTTGGCGCCGCGGTTTCTATCGGAAGCCGAACGGGCCGACGCCGGCAGCGACGCAGCCAAACACAGCTTATACTGGAGTGCCAAAGAAACACTCTACAAGCTGCATAGCCGCCGGGGCCTGGTGTTCAAGGAGCAAATCGTGCTCGACCCGTTTGGGCTGCGGGAGGCAGGTGTATTGACGGGACACCTGCTCCTCGAAAACTCCCGCAGCCAACACCAGATCCATTACCAGCGCCCGGCTCCTGATTACCTGCTAACTTACACCATCAGTGAGCTACATGACTAAGCCGACAGGGAATCCGGCCTTTTGTCGAGACTCCCGCGTATTCAGTCAGACACCCGTTCATCGTCTCACCTTTCCGCCTTCCATGTCACTTCGCCGAATTTCCATCATTGCCGCTGCGGCGCTCCTTTTCACCGTAGCCGCAGTAGGCGTGGCCCGCGCTCAGGGTGCTCGTACTGTGGGCGACTTCAGCCTGAAAAACAGCGCCAATGCCGACGTGGCGTTGAAAAGCTACACTGGCAGCAAGGCAGTAGTGGTGGTGTTTCTGAACCCCAGTTGTGCCTATTCCAAGCTGTACCAGAACCGGCTGGCGGCGCTTAGCGCGCAGTATGGTGGCCGGGGGGTACAGTTCATGTTCATCAATGCGCCCATCAACCTGGAAGCCAGCACCGACCTAGGCGACGCCGAGAAGCTCAAAATAAAAGCCACCGCCGACCTGCCGCTGCTCACCGATGAAGGCCAGAAAGTGAGCAGCCTGCTGGGCGCCACCAAAACTCCCGAAGTGGTGTTGCTGCAGCCAGCCGCCGACGGGTTTGCGGTGCGCTACAAAGGTGCCATCGACGACAACCCGCTGGTAGAAGGCGACGTGAAGGAGCGCTACCTGCAGCAGGCCCTCGATAATGTGCTGGCAGGCCGCCCGGCCGGTGTGGCGGACAAGCGCGGGGCGGGCTGCCTCATCAAGCGCAACTAGCTTCGGCTGCCTTTTATTTTGCGGCGCGGGCCGCTATCAGCTCCAGCGTTGTGCTCAGGTCCCGGTCGTGCCCTTGCAGGAGGTCGGTGACCGAATAGTTGACGGACACGGCTGGCCGTACGCCCAGGCCCATATCGGGGCCGGCGCTTATCTGGTGTGTTATCCGGTATACCGGAAAGTGCACCCGCTGCCGGGTTTCGGGTAGGCGCAGCCACCCCGAGAGCATGGCGTTGGAGCCAGCTTCCCCGCCCCCGGTTTCTTCCCCTACCAGCGTGGCTCCGGCGTGGTGCCTGAGGTAAGCCGCCACATAGCTCGCCATCGAGAAAGTGCCGCCGTTGGTCAGCACGTAGACCGGCCCCGTGTACCGCAGCTGGCGGTGCGGCCGGAACCGGAAGATAAACTGGTGCCGGCCGTGCTTCCACGTCTGCACGGGATTGGTGCTCAGCAAGCCCGGCGTGATTCGCTCCCAAAACCCCATTTCCAGCTCCCGACGCACTTTGCGCTGCTCCGGCCCGGTTTCAAACACAAACTGAAAGGGAGCGGGCAGCAGGTAGCGCAAAAACGCGTTGCCAGCAAATGAGCTGCCGCCCCCATTGTCACGCAGATCTACGATCAGTGCCCGTACCTGCCGCTGCTTGAGCTCCTGAAAAACGGCCTTGTAGAAGCCAGAATAGCTGCTCGTAAACGTATTCAGGTCCAGCACAGCCACCGCGGAGTCCTGCGGGAGCAGACGCAGGCTGTTGGAGCCCTGCCGCTGCACTACGCGTCCTGCGCCCGGCTGCCGGGTGGCCCGGTAAAACTGGTTGGCTTGGGCCGTATCCACATCGGCAGCGGTCAGGCGTAGGGAGCGAGTGCTGCCGTCCTGGGCGCGCACTTGCACAGCGTAGGTGTCGGCCAGCCCGTAAGCCAGCGCGTAGTAGAGGTAGGTGCTGCGCCGCAGCTGGTAAAGGGCATGCGTCTGGTTGCGCCCATCCGCGGAAACCTGCCGGGCCATGGCTGGTACCAACTCTGCCGCCGGGCGCGCATTGATGCTTAACACTTCGTCGCCGGGCGTGAGCAGACCGGGCCGCAGCCCCGGCGTCGCCGTCAGGAGCAGCCGGCCATCCAGTGCAACAGCCTGCAACGGCAACACAAACGGCTTGGCACCTTTGGTTGCGGCGAGGTAGGCTTCGGAAGGATGCAGGCTGGTGTGGCCGCAGCCCAGCCCCGACACGTAAGGCCGCAGAATGGTCCGGAACTCCCGCTCCGTAAGAGGCTGCGTGAGCTGGGCGCGTACCGCGGCGGCACACGAATCCAGGTAGGCTGCTGAGCGGTAGGTGCGGGCCCCCAGATGCTGCCCTGCCTGTACCGTGCGGTGCAATACGTCGAGGTCGTGCTGGAGCTGCGCGGGTGCAAACCGGCGCGTAAGTACCCCCTCCCCCGACTGGGCCTGCCCGGCGGCAGTCAGGCCGAAGCTACTCAGCAACACTCCGAAAAAGCAGCAGGAAAAACGCATGGCACAGTAGGTTATCTGGTTGACGAGGGCAAGGTACAACCGCTTCTACCGCGAGAGTCAGCCAGCTTACTGAAGTGTAGAAAAAAGCCCCCGAACCGTAGCTGGGGGCTTCTTACACGAATCGGCAGCGGCAACCGGGGCTACTCTTCCCCGGAGTCCTCCGGCGCTCTTTCAGTCGGCGTGTCGTTCATCAGGATGGCCAGCAGCTGGGCCACTTCGGCCGCTTTGGCGGGCTCCTGCAGCTTCTCGAAACTCAGCTGCAGGTTGCGCAGGGCGCGCCGCAGGATATCGAGGTGCGAACAGGGCTCGTAGAAAATGTCGTTGGAGGTCAGGTTGAGCTGCGCGATATAATGCTCGATGTCGGTGCGGGTCAGAATCAGGCCGCGGTTGTAGCAGTTGATGTAGAACGACTCAATCAGCGGCGTTTCGGGGCGGTAGGTCAGCACAAACAGGTTGGGCAGGTTCACGCCGAACACGGGCAGCTTGAGGCGCTGGGCCACCAGCAGATAAATCACGCACAGCGTGAGCGGATTGCCGCGCCGGGTTTCCAGCACGCGGTGCAGCATGGAGTTGGCCGGCGAGTGGAAGTTTTGGGTGTTGGCCGCAAACTTATGCGCCCGAAACAACACATGGTTGAGCACCTGCACCTGCTCGGTGGGCAGCATATCGGGGCGCAGCAGCGTCCAGACTTCAAAGCGCAGCTGCTCGATGGCGCGGTTGAGGCTCTGCAGATCGGCGTCGGGATACTGAAACGAGTTCAGCAGCCACATGCCTTCCAGCAGGTTTTCGCCACCCGAGTCGCGCCACACGCGCAGGCGCTGCTGCAGTCCCTCAAACTGCAGATGATGAATCAGGTCTTCGAGGCGCTGCTGCTGCTGCGGGTCCAGGGTTTCTTCCCAGCTTTCTTCCAGAAACGGAATGATAGTTTCGCCCAGCGTCTGGATTTTCTCCTGAATCTGCGGGGCAATTTCCGGATCGTCGAGCAGGGAGATGAGGGCTTTGATTTCTTTGTTGGTCATGGAGCGGCGGGACTGCGGCACGGGCCGCAGGGAGTCAGAAAGGGCAAAGAAACGCATCCGGCGCGGGAGTGCCGCGCGCGGCTATTCGGAAATAACAGCCAGCCACGGCTGATTTGTTCAGCTGCGGCCGTTTTAGCTCCGGCAAGCTGCCTACGTCCACCGGGCGGGATCTGCCGAAAAATTTCGCCCAACCACCGCAATATTCCGCTACCAGCTTGCGTGCCGGCGTCCAGTCCTAGCCAGAACAGCTTTCGTTCACGCGGGGTTGCGGCCCAGATATTCGTCGGTGAAATGTGCCCGGTGCGGCTCCTGCGCAAACTTCGCGGCATTGTAGGTAGTCGAACTGCCGCGCGGAATAGACAACGACTGCCACTGCCCCGCCCGCACCAGCTTCCCGATAAACACGATTTGCCCCACGTGGTAGGGGTAGTGCGCCAACTGCCGGTTGATGGCCTCCGTGACGGTGTGGCCCTGGTTGCGGATGTACACCAGCTGGTGCCAGTTCTCGGGCGTAAGCGAGTCGAGGGCGGCCAGCAAACAGCTCCAGCCTTCTTCCCAGCGCGCCAGCATTTCGGCCCGGGTGCCCAGGTCGTTGTCGAACTCGGCTTCGCGCTGCCGCCAGGGCTTCTCGCCGTCGGTGGTCAGGAAGTCGGTCCAGCGAGAGAGCATGTTGCCCCACAGGTGCTTCACGATGGTGGCCACGCTGTTACTCTCGGCGTTGGGCTGCCAGAACAACGCTTCATCGGGTAGCTGGGCAAACGTCTGGTCGCCGAGCAGCTTGTAGTATTCGAACTGCTTACGGGCGCTGCTGAGGTAGTCGGTGTCCATACAGAGAAAGAGTAGTGGTTACAGGTACCGGCCGGAAGTGAGCAAAAACAATTACATCCAAGCACTTCCCATGGGGAAGTGCTCCGAAACAATTCTATCCAGCCACTTCCTGTGGGGAAGTGCACGAAAACAACTACATCCAAGCACTTCCTATGGGGAAGTGCTTGAAAATAAATATATCCGGCCACTTCCCATGCGGAAGAGCTCCGATGTACTCGTATCCGGCCTCTTCCCCACCGGAGGCCTCACGCCCACAAACACAGCGGCCCGCCGCACCAAGTGGTAGCGGCGGGCCGGGCTCTGGTGTAGAGACGCGTATTCGCGTCTTGTCATTGCTGACGTTGTTTAACGGGCGCAATGCCGGTCGTTCAACGACGAGACGCAAGTATGCGTCTCTACACCGTTCAGGACTGAAACGGCGAGAGGCCCCACGCAATTTCATCGGCATTCACAAACTCCCGGCAGCCCAGCAGATTCGGCAACAGCGCGTACGCGGCAGTGGGTTTGCTCGTGCCGTTGCAGCCGGCGAGGAGGTAGAGTTTCTTCATAAATAGCTTACTCCATAATTTCTGATTCCAACAGCTTTAGTAGTTGACATTTTCCTTGTTTGTCTACCGCTATTTCCGCCTCCTGGCCTACATCAGAATCTGGTACGCTTAGCCAAGCGCGAAAAACGAAGCTGCTGTTCCTATACTCCTGATACCTTACGTCATGCCAGCTATAAGCCGCTACTTCTTCGGGCGGACCAACTAGTTGCTTAGTAAGTGTCGTAGTAAACAATGGCTTGCCGTCGTGCCAAGCTTGAAGTTTAGTTTGATGATTATGCGCCGCAATCAGGATTTTCCCCTGGTCGTCGTACGCTGTATCAATCACGGCGTTGTCATTCAAACTACTGGTGACCCAGTGCAGTCTATAGGTAGCAGGCACATGTATTATCGTATCAGTTGTTACGGTTTCTGTGTCTGCCGGCCAATTTTCTACACGTAATATCCTCGCCTTATCTACAGTTCTATTTTCTAGTCCCACAGACACGTCACGAGTGTCGCAACCCCCACTGATCAAGGGGGAAAACAGTACAGTACTAATTATGCCAAATTTATTCATCACACCTGAATCACGCCCACGTTGTAGGCCTTTTCAATCGGCACGTGGTTAGTCCGCGCCATTGCAGCCAGCCAAAAGGTAGAGGGTTTTCATGGATAGCAAGCTAAGGAGTTGCCCCAGGACAGCAACAGCCCGCCGCTTCTCGTGAAACTGGCGGGCCGAGTACGTTAATTAACTGCTGATTGGTTCAAGCTTTAGTTTTTCGATCAGCCAATTCTCAGCATCTCGAACTGGTTTGATAGTTTTGAAATAGCAGATAAAACCAGGTACTGCTAAAACGAATGCGGCCCAACCCATTCTTTCGAGCAAGCCAACAGACCTATACACTCCATTCACAGTCATTTTCTCATCTGTTAATATAGGATATAATAGAGCAAGGCTACATAAAACAGCGCCTATAATAAGGTAATATGCCGGCTTAATATCTAAATTGACTTGAATGAATTCATTTTGAATAATTTCACCTTTCACCAATGGATAAATTGGGCCGTTTGCATTTCCTCCGCGCCTCTTAATCAGGAAACAATTTTTGTCAAATTTAACATTGTATACTTTTGTTCTTAACTTCCAAATCCCGGATTCTTTTGAATCAAGGTATTTCAAATACTCATGTATCTGCTCTAAAGTCAAATGTGACTTATAAGAGCCTTGTATTCTAAATAACATCTTTGATTATTTTTTAAGTCACACCTGAATAACTCCCACGTTGTACGCCTTTTCAATCGGCGCGTGGTTGGCCATAGATATGCCTTGGGAAATGACTTTGCGGGTTTCCAGCGGGTCGATGATGGCGTCTACCCAGAGGCGGGCCGCGGCGTAGTAGGGCGAGAGCTGCTCGTCGTAGCGGGCTTTGATGCGGTCCAGCAGCTCCTTCTCGGCTTCGGGCGTGATGACTTCGCCTTTGGCTTTCAGCGACGCTACCTGAATCTGGAGGAGCGTGTTGGCGGCGGCGGCTCCGCTCATTACGGCCAGCTGGGCTGTGGGCCAGGCCACAATCAGGCGCGGGTCGTAGGCCTTGCCGCACATGGCGTAGTTGCCGGCCCCGTAGCTGTTGCCAATCACCACCGAGAATTTGGGCACCACGGAGTTGGCCATGGCATTTACCATCTTGGCGCCGTCCTTGATGATGCCGCCGTGCTCACTGGCGCTACCCACCATGAAGCCCGACACATCGTGCAGGAACACCAGCGGAATGCGCTTCTGGTTGCAGTTCATGATGAAGCGCGCCGCCTTGTCGGCCGAATCGGAGTAGATGACGCCGCCCATCTGCATGGCACCCTTCTTAGTCTTCACGATTTTGCGCTGGTTGGCCACGATGCCCACGGCCCAGCCATCGATGCGGGCGAGGCCGCAGAGCAGCGTCTGGCCGTAGAGGTCCTTGTAGGGTTCGAACTCCGAATCATCGACCAAGCGGTTGATGATGTCCATCATGTCGTAGGGCTTGGCGCGGTCGGCGGGCAGGATGCCCAACATTTCGGCCGGGTTTTCCTTGGGCGCGGCGGGCGTTTTGCGCGAGAAGCCGGCCGTGGCGTGGCCGCCCAGCTTGTCGAAGATGTTGCGGATGTGGTCCAGGCACTCCTCGTCGGTGCTGAACTTGTAGTCCGTGACGCCCGAAATTTCGGAGTGCGTGGTAGCGCCACCCAGCGTCTCGTTGTCGATGGATTCACCGATGGCCGACTTCACCAGGTAGGAGCCCGCCAGGAACACCGAGCCGGTGCCGTCCACAATCATAGCCTCGTCGCTCATAATCGGCAGGTAGGCCCCGCCGGCCACGCACGGGCCCATGATGGCGGCCAGCTGCACAATGCCCATGCTACTCATCACGGCGTTGTTGCGGAAGATGCGGCCGAAGTGCTCCTTATCGGGGAAGATTTCGTCCTGCATCGGCAGGTACACGCCCGCCGAATCGACGAGGTAGATGATGGGCAGCTTGTTTTCGATGCTGATTTCCTGGGCCCGCAGGTTCTTCTTGGCCGTAATCGGGAACCAGGCGCCGGCCTTCACGGTGGCGTCGTTAGCTACTACCACGCACTGCCGGCCCTGCACCCAGCCAATGACTACTACCACGCCGCCCGAGGGGCAGCCGCCTTCCTCCGGGTACATCCCCTCCCCCGCAAACGCCCCGATTTCCACGGTTTCCGAATCCTTATCGAGCAGATATTCGATTCGCTCCCGGGCCGTGAGCTTGCCTTTGGCTTTGTGCGCGGCAATGCGCTTCTCGCCGCCGCCAAGGGCCACTTTCTCCAGCCGTTTCTTCAGCTGAAAGTTGAGTTGCTTAATGCTGTCTTCGTTTTTGTTGAATTCGAGGTTCATCTGGTGGGAATTGGGGAGGCAAGGGAAGCGGTAGGTAACACTCTTGTTGTCATCCTGAGCGGAGCGAAGGACCTTGTCACAATTGAAGAGGCGTTCTACCGTAATCTAGGCGTGATAAGGTCCTTCTCAAGCTCAGGATGACAGATTGTTTGTGGCAAGTGTAGCAACAAAAAATCCGCCCCTCGCGGGGCGGATTCAAAGGTAAGAGGATTGCGGGTTTGCAGGAGCCGCTACTTGAGCGTGGTCTTGGTTTCGGTTTCCGTGACGGTGCCGTTGGGCTTCACGGTGGTGGTTTCTACTTCCTTCTTGGCCTTGTCCTTGCCGCCGCCGAACACCGAGAAGTGTACGTAGCGCTTGGGGTTGGCCTGGAAATCGGTGAGCAGCGTGTTGGTGCTGGCGGCCGTGGCGTTGAGGTTGTTGTAGAGCGTGGTGTCGTTCATGAGCTTGCCCAACGAGCCTTTCTGGTCCGACAACGAGCGGTTCAGGGTGGTCATGGTGCCCTGCGCTTCCGTCATGGTGGCGTTGAGCTTGCGCATGGCCGGGCCTACCGGAGCATTCTTGAGCGAGTCGCTGAGCTGGCTGAAGTTGCTGGCAATCCGGTCGAACTTGGCGCTGGTCTTGTTCAGGTCAGCCGTAAGGCGCGCCATGTTGGTCGTTATTTCGTTGATGTTGCGCTGGTTCATGATCAGCAGGTTTTTCAGCGCCTCGGTGCTGCCCTGCGCGTTTTGCAAAGTAGCCTGCAGGCTCAGGCGGGCATCTTTGTTGAGGAAGCTGTTCACCTTAATCAGCGTCGAATCGACGGTGCCGAGCACGGGCAGGGCCTTGGCCTGAAACGCATCCGTGATGCTGGCCACGGTGTAGGATTTCAGGTCTTCGCCGCCATCGTACACTTTCGAGTTTTTGCCCAGAAACAGCGTAATGGTTTTGGAGCCCAGCAGAGAGCCGCTCAGGCTGGCCACGGTCGAGTCGCCCACTACCACGTCCTTCTGCATTTCCAGCGACACCCGCACGCGGTTGGCCTGCTCGGGCATGAGCTTCATTTCCTTCACCTGCCCCACCTTGATACCGTTCAGGATGACCGGGTTGCCGATGGTCAGGCCATCCACGTTGTCGTAGGTGGCGTAGTAGGTGCGGTCGGAGGAGAGCAGGTTGCTGCCTTTCAGGAAGTTAAACCCGAGATATAGCAACACTATGGCCACAATGCCCAACAGGGCCACTTTAATTTCTTTCGACACGGTGGTCTATCGTTGGAGGTGAAATATAGGAGAGGACCGGCTGCCAGGATAACGTCCCAACGGGTTATTCCCCGTTCATGGCTTCCAACTCGTTCTTATAGTCGCGGAAAGCCCGGTAGATGCCCGAGGCCATATACGTCTGATTGGCCTTATCGTTCAGATACGCCTCTTCCTGCCGGTTGGTCAGGAAGCCGGACTCAATCAGCACCGAGGGCATCGTGGATTTCCAGAGCACCAGAAAGCCGGCCTGTTTCACGCCGCGCGAAGGCCGCCCCACCGTGGTCCGAAACTGCTTATCCACTTTCTGTGCAAACCGAATGCTGTTGACGATGTGCGCACTCTGGTAGAGCGAAAACAGGATGTGGCTCTGCGGCGAGGTCGGGTCGAAGCCGTTGTACTGCTCCTTGTAGTTGTCTTCCTGCAGAATAACGGAATTTTCGCGCTTGGCTACGGCTAGGTTGGCGTCGGTTTTGTGCGGGCCCATCGTCCATACTTCGGTGCCGTTGGCGGCCGGGCTGCTGGCATTGCAATGGACCGAGATGAACAGGTCGGCGTTGTGCTTATTGGCGATACCTGCCCGGTCGGCCAGCTCTACAAATACATCGGTTTTGCGGGTGTAGACAACCTTTACGTCCGGCATGTTCTCTTCAATCTGCCGGCCAAGCGCCAGAATGATTTTCAGCGCCACATCGGCTTCGCGGGCTTTTACGCCAGCGCAGCCCCGGTCTTTGCCGCCATGCCCGGCATCGAGCACCACGGTACGCAGGCGGTAGGCCAGCGGCTTAGACGAGAATTCAGGATGGGGGGCCGAAGGTTCCGGCACCCGGGCAGCCGGTGCGCCGGAAAAACAGACCAGCCCCACCGCACACAAGGCGACAATATTCCGCACAGACTTCGTTAGTGATGAGCAGCGACGCGCTACCTTTGCAAACCGCCACAAAATAAACGAATAAAACTACGTGGCCGCACCCGAGCCCTCCCCTGACTATACGATTATGTTCTGGCCACAGTTTAGCTTGCCGGTTTGCCGGCCCGCAGGTGCGCTGCTGGCTCTGTTGTGGCTGCTTGCCGCACCGGCTTTCGCACAGGTGCCCACTCCTACCCGGCAGCCGGCTACGTCCGTTCCGGCCGACGTGCGCCGCCCGGCCCAGATTCTGCGCGCCGATACGGCCCGCTCCGGCCTGCAGCGCCCCCGCAGCGGCACTGCCGCCGATACCAGTGGCCTCGTGCGCCGCGCCCCCGGCGGCTCGCCTGACTCGCTGAACGTGGCAGCCGGCGGCCGCAAAGGCAGCGTGGAAACCACCGTAAAATATGCCGCCAAGGACTCCATCCGGTTTATAGTAGGCGAGAAAAAGGCCATTCTGTATGATGCCGCCAGCGTGGACTATGGCGAGATGAATCTGAAAGCCAACCTGATTACGGTAGACTACAGCAACAACCTGCTCACGGCCGAAGGCACGCAGGACTCAACGGGCAAAACCCGGGGCCGCCCTGTGTTCAAGAACGGCGCCGAAACCTACCAGGCGGGCCGAATCAACTACAATTTCAAGAGCAAAAAAGGTAAGATTGCCGATGCCGTCACCCAACAGGGCGAAGGCTACGTGCACGCTGAAGTCATCAAGAAAAACCAGTTCAACGAAATATTTGGGCGCAACGGGCGCTACACTACCTGCAACCTGGAGCATCCGCACTTCTACATCAATGCCAGCAAGATGAAGGTGATTCCCGGGGAGAAAGTGGTAACCGGACCGTTTAACCTGGTTATCAGCGACATTCCTACGCCGTTGGGCTTTCTGTTCGGCTATTTCCCTTCCCCCAGCAAAAGCCGGGCCTCGGGCCTCATCATCCCCACCTTCGGCCAATCGACGGACCGGGGCTTTTTCCTGCGCAACGGCGGCTACTACTGGGCCGCCAACGACAACATCGGGCTGCGGGTCACCGGCGACATCTATTCCGGAAACGAGCAGCAGTTTGGGGGCTGGCGCGGCATGGCCGAAATGCAGTATCTGAAACGCTACCGCTATAATGGCCTGCTCAGCTTCGAGTTTTCGTCGCGCCCGGCCAACCAGATTCTGCAGCAGGATGGCGTGAGTGCTACCAACAACTTCCGGCAGCCTCGCAAGCCCCAAACCATGTGGCTACGCTGGAACCACTCGCCCACGCCCCGGCCCGGTGGCGGGCGCTTCTCGGCCAGCGTGAGTGCCGGCAGCTCCGACTACAACCAGCAGAACTCCTACGACGTGCGGCGCTACCTCACGCCGGCGTTTTCCAGCAACATCAGCTACAGCAAGCAGCTACGCAACGCGCCCATCAACTACTCGCTCAACCTAAGCCAGACCCAGAACACAGGAACTGGCACCATGAGCTTTATTCTGCCCGATGTGAGCGTGCAGGTGGCGCGGCAGTATCCGTACCAGTGGCTGGGCATCACGCCACGCGGCCGCTACTACGAGCAGCTTTCCTTCTCCTATTCGCTCACGGGCCAGAATACCGTCACGAATACGCAGGCAGCGCGGCAGCTTTCCGGAGTGCCCCTGCTGGGCGGCACCACCACGAGCAGCGTCATTCCGATTAAGCTCGACAACATTTCGAAGCTGCTGCGCAACTCGCAGACTGGCCTGCGCCATGATTTTCAGATTCAGCTGGGCAGCATTAACTTCCTGAAGCACCTGAACCTGACGCCTTCGGTCAGCTACAACGAGCTGTGGTATTTCAAAAAGCTTGACTACAGCTATAACTCTGCCGCGCAGGCCATCCGGATTGATACTGTTGCCAGCTTCAACCGGCTTTCCAGCTATTCTGGTGGGCTTAATCTGGGCACCAGCATCTATGGCACACTGGTGCGCAAAGGCACCCGCAAGTTTCAGGCAATACGCCACAAGCTCACGCCCAACATCAGCTATCAGTTTGCGCCCTCCCGCAACCCCAACTATTACCAGTCTCTCAATCTGCCGCTGGGCTCCATCCGGGACGCCTCAGGCCGGGTCATTGACACGCGTATCTTCTCCCGCTATGAGGGCTTTCTGTACGGCGCACCGGCCGGGCAGCGCCAGAGCCAAATCAGCTTCTCGCTGCAGAATGCCGTGGAAATGAAGGTGCGGAACAACAACGACACTACAGGCACCACTCCTTTCAACAAAGTCAGTCTGATTGATGGGCTGGATTTTGGCTTTGGCTACAATTTCCTGGCCGACTCGCTGAAACTTACACCGCTGGCCGCTTCCTTCCGGACGCAGGTTGCCAAGAAGCTCAGCATCACCATGAGCGCCTCATTTGACTTCTATCAGCGCGACACATCAGGCGTTGCCATCGACAAGTATCTGTTTGAGCAGGACCGCCGCCGACTGGCCCGCCTCACGACGGCTTCGCTGCAGATGAACTACCAGTTCAACCCGGCCGCCAAGCCCAACAAGAAGTCCAACGTACCACGCGCCGTGGCTCCCGTCAACGACCCGGCCCTGGGCAATCCGAACCCAATCAATCCGTACGAAGACTATGTGGATTTTGAGCTGCCCTGGGAAATGACCACCGGCTTCTCCATGCTCTACGCCGACCCCGGCGTGCGGCCCACCACCATCCTCTACACCCGCCCGCGGGCTTTCACGTCGGCTTCGCTCAACCTGGGCGGCTCCGTGAAACTGACCAACAACCTGCGTATCGGCTACACCACCAACTACGACTTCATCAACAAAACCCCGGCCTTCACTTCGCTTGATATTTACCGCGACCTGCACTGCTGGCAGATTACGGGCAACTGGCGGCCCTTCCGCGGCTACGGCCAGGGGTATTTCATTACTATTGCCGCCAAATCGTCGCTGCTGCAGGACCTGAAGCTGAACCGCAACCGCACGTTCCTGAACTACTAGCCTTTCCTGAAAAACGCCGTATGCGTCCTGCAGAAGCAGGAAGTACAGACTGTCGCCGGCTGTTTTCTGAAAAATCCGCAGCTTTGGTTTCTGGTGGAGCGTGTTTTGCGTCTCGCCCCAGTTCCACAAAGCCTTTCCCCAACCAAGCCCCAAGCTCATGTCCCAGCACAAGGAAGTCAAGCTCGTGACCACGCACCAACTGCTGGCCATGAAGCAGCGCAGTGAGAAAATCTCCATGCTCACCGCCTACGACTTTTCAATGGCGACCATTCTCGACGGTGCGGGCATTGATGTCCTGCTCGTCGGCGACTCGGCCTCCAACGTAATGGCGGGCCACGAAACTACGCTTCCCATCACCCTCGACCAGATGATTTACCATGCCTCCAGTGTGGTACGTGCCGTGAAGCGCGCTTTGGTGGTAGTCGATATGCCGTTTGGCTCGTACCAAGGCAATTCGTCGGAGGCGTTGCGCTCCGCCATCCGCATCATGAAGGAATCGGGCGGGCACGCCATCAAGCTGGAAGGCGGCGCCGAAATCCGCGAGTCTATTACCCGTATTCTTACGGCCGGCATCCCGGTGATGGGCCATTTGGGCCTCACGCCGCAAAGCATCTATAAGTTCGGCACCTACACGGTCCGCGCCAAGGAAGATGCCGAGGCCCAGAAGCTGATTGAAGATGCCCTGCTGCTTCAGGAGTTAGGTTGCTTTGCTGTAGTTTTGGAAAAGATTCCGTCGACGCTGGCCAAGCAGGTAGCCGAGAAGCTCACCATTCCCGTCATCGGTATCGGGGCCGGCCCCGACGTAGACGGCCAGGTACTGGTAGTACATGACATGCTGGGCATTACCAAAGAGTTCAAGCCCCGCTTCCTGCGCCGCTACGCCGAACTCGGTGACCTGATGAGCGACGCCGTGCAGCGCTACATTCAGGATGTGAAAAACCGCGACTTCCCCAGCAAGGAAGAAGCGTATTGATTTTAATTAATAATGAGTAATTAATAATTGACAATTAAGCTTGTTTTCGAGTGCCTTTTAAGCGTTTACCCGCAACTCAAGGCATTTTCGGCAATTCTTAATTCTTAATTATTAATTATTAATTTCTCAAAAGTGAATCGTCCGAATCTGTGGTCGGAACGGAAAGAAATTCTGTTCGAAGACAATCATTTGCTCGTCATCAATAAGCCAGCCGGCCTGCTCGTGCAGGGCGACGCTACCGGCGACGAGCCCCTTTCGGCCAAGGCTGAGGAATACCTGCGCTTCAAATACAAAAAGCCCGGTGCCGCCTTTGTAGGCGTAGCGCACCGCATCGACCGGCCCGTGAGCGGCATCGTGATTCTGGCCAAAACCAGCAAAGCGCTGAGCCGGCTGAATGAGATGTTCCGCGACAACAAAATTCATAAAACGTATTGGGCCCTCACCGGCAAGTGTCCGGAGCCTACTAGCGGCCACCTGACCCACTGGCTCGTGAAAGACCCCATCCGCAATACCACCAAAGCCTATCCGGAACGTCATGGGCAGGGTCTGAAGTCGGATCTGGACTTTCAGGTGCTGGGCCAGGCCGGCAACCGCTGGCTTATTCAGGTGAACCCCATTACGGGGCGTCCGCACCAGATTCGGGTACAACTCAGCACTGGCCTTGGCACTCCTATTGTCGGCGACGTGAAATACGGCTTTCTGTCGCCACTACCCGACGTCAGCATTGCGCTGCACGCCCGCCAGCTGCAGCTGCAGCACCCGGTAACGAAAGAGGAGATGGTGTTTGTGGCTCCGCTGCCCGAAATGCCTCATTGGGAAGCAGCCCAAGCGTACTACTAAACCTCCGGCAGGACCAACAGCGGCGCCGACTGCAAGTGTGTTTCACACGGGTAGTCGGCGCCGCTGATTGGTTGGCGGAGGAGTAGATGAATAACATTTTGGCCTTTTATAGAGGCAAATTGCACTCCCGGCAAGCGTGGCAGTAGTTTTGTAAAACGGCTTCTGAACTAAACCCCGGCTTTCGGGCTTTTGCGCGTTAGAACACCAGCCGTTCCAGACGCTGCCTTTAACTATCCTTGCCCATGGCGATTCTCGTTTTCTTTGTTGCCCACTACTACTTGTCGCTGTTTACGCAGACGTTCTATCTGCACCGCTACGCCGCGCACAAGATGTTCACCATGAACAAGTTTTGGGAACGGTTCTTCTTCCTGTTCACCTACATCTGCCAGGGTTCTTCGTTCCTGTCGCCGCGGGCGTACGCACTGCTGCACCGCATGCACCACGCCTACTCCGACACGGAGATGGACCCACACTCCCCACTATTCTCCTCGAATGCCTTTTCGATGATGTGGAAGACGAAGAATATCTACAACGATGTGCTGAACCGCAACTACGCCGCCGCCGAGCGGTTCGAAGGTGATTATCCGGAGTGGAACCTGATTGAAAACATCGGCGACAAATGGTATTCGCGCCTGGGCTGGGGTACAGCGTACGTGCTGTTCTATATCAACTTCGCTACGGCATGGTGGCAGTATCTGCTGCTCCCGATTCACTTCCTGATGGGCCCGATTCATGGCGCCATCGTGAACTGGGGCGGCCACAAATACGGCTACCAGAACTTCGACAACCACGACCATTCCAAAAACACGCTGGCGCTGGATTTTCTGGCTTTCGGCGAGCTGTTCCAGAACAACCACCACAAGCTGCCCATGCGCGTCAACTTCGGCGTGAAATGGTGGGAGTTTGATCCGACGTACGTTGCTATCTGGACGCTGGACAAGGCCCGCATCATCAAAATCAAGCGCAAAGTGACGGCGCAAAAGCTGCAGGTAGCAGCTTAGCCATTCTTTTTTAAGCTAGAAAAGGCTGCTCGTGCACACGGGCAGCCTTTTTTATGTGCCCCTGCCGTGCCAGAACCATTACTATCTGATTGAATCTGCCGGATGCTTTCAATCCGCCGATTCTCTGCGTACCTTTGCGCCTCACTTTCAACCAGACGCACGAGTTGCGTCGCTTAACCAACCCGGTTTATGGCAGTTAAAATCCGCCTCGCCCGTCGCGGCCGCAAAAAGGCCGCTCAGTTCGATATCGTTGTTGCCGATTCGCGCGCTCCGCGTGACGGCCGCTTCATCGAAAAAATCGGTACCTACGACCCCAACACGAACCCTGCCTCGATCAACTTCGATGGCGAAAAGGCTTTCGCTTGGATCATGAAAGGTGCTGAGCCTACCGACACGGTACGTGCTATGCTCTCTTACCGTGGTGTGCTGTACCGCAAGCACCTGCAGCTAGGTGTTATCAAAGGCGCTATTTCGCAGGAAACTGCTGACGAGCGTTTCACTTCCTGGAAAGAGCAGAAAGACGCCAAAATCGAAGGCAAGCGTACCAACATTGGTACGGCTAAGGACGAAGCCCGCAAGGCTGCCCTGGCTGCTGAGTCTAAAGTAAAAGAGGCGCGCGCTGAAGCTATCCGCAAGAAAAACACGCCTGCTCCAACGGAAGCTCCTGCTGCCGAAGGTGAAACGACCGACGCTGAAGCCACGGCCGAAACGACTGAAGAAGCCGGCGCTTAATTTCTGGTGCCTGCCTAGTGATTAAGGGATTAGGTGATTAAGCAATGAAGAGTCTGGCCGCCTCGGCTGCCGGATTCCTCTTCCTTAATCACCTAATTCCTTAATTTCCAAATCATACCTTTCCATGACCGTAGACGACTGCTACCTGTTGGGCTCCATTGGGAAGCCACATGGCCTGAAAGGGTTTGTGGCAGCCTTTCTGGACGTCGACAACCCGGACTCTTACCGCAAGGTGAAGTCGGTGTGGCTGGAAATGCCGGCTACCCCCGGCAAGCTGGTTGCCTACGACATTGAAAAGCTGCAACCCCAGTCCAACGAGCGAGCTTTGCTCAAGCTCAAGGGCATAGACCGGATAGAAGAGGCTGAGCCACTGCGCAACGCCAAGCTCTACCGGCCTTTGCAGGAGTTGCCAGCCCTGGAAGAAGACCAGTTCTACTTCCACGATGTTATTGGCTATGCAGTAGTGGATGAACAGCTAGGCGAGCTAGGCATGGTGGAAGCATTCTACGAACTGCCGCAGCAGGATGTGCTGGCGATGCGCTACCAGGGTCAGGAGGTTCTGATTCCGGTAGTAGACGAGCTAGTATCGCACGCCGACCAAGCGACCCGGACACTGCATGTCAATCTGCCGGAAGGCTTGCTGGACGTGTATCTGACGCCTCCCTCGCGCGAGCGGGACGAGCCCGACGAGTTCGAAGAAGCGTAGCGACTCTATTCTGCCAAGCTATGCGTATCGACATCGTGACGTGCCAGCCGGATTTGCTGGTCAGCCCCTTTGCGCATTCCATCGTGAAGCGTGCACAGGACAAAGGGCTGGCCGAAATCCAGCTGCACGACCTGCGCCGTTACGCCATCAACAAGCACGGTCAGATTGATGACTATGTGTTTGGAGGCGGAGCTGGCATGGTACTGCGGGTAGAACCCATTGCGGCCTGCTTCGATGAGCTTCTGGCTCAGCGCAGCTACGACGCCATCATTTACCTGACACCCGACGGCGAAACCCTCCGTCAGCCACTTGTCAACCGACTGTCGCTGGCGGGCAACCTGCTCATTCTGTGCGGACACTACAAGGGCATCGACGAGCGGATTCGGCAGGCCTATATCACCCACGAAATCAGCATCGGCGACTATGTGCTGAGCGGGGGGGAAATGGGCGCGGCGGTTCTGGTAGATGCGGTGGTACGGCTGTTGCCGGGCGTGCTGGGCAACGAGGAATCGGCGCTGAGCGACTCATTTCAGGATAATCTGCTGGCACCACCAGTATATACCCGGCCGGCCGAGTGGCGCGGTCAATCCGTACCTGAGATTCTGCTCTCCGGCAATACCCCCAAAATTGACGTCTGGCGGCACGACCAGGCTCTGGAAAGAACCCGCCAGCGCCGCCCGGACTTGCTTTCTTAAGCTGTGAAAACCAAGAGGCTGTGCGAAATAGCGAAAGTAAAGTGCCTTTAGCGCACGTATTCTCGACATTTCCTCAGCCGTCTCATTCTCACAGTTGTAATCATCAAACCAGAGGGCTATATTTGCGCCTCTTTACCCGAAACCCCTCGGGCGGCGCGGCCGTCCTTCACAGTTTTTTCAGCCATGAGCGTACTACTCGATTTTATTCAGCAGGAATCCCAGGAGCGCCGCGCCAGCTTCCCCGCCTTTGCTGCCGGCGACACCATCAACGTCCACGTAAAGATTCGTGAGGGCAACAAGGAGCGTGTTCAGCAGTTCCAGGGTGTAGTTATCCAGCGCAAAAACTCCAACTCCAACGGTGAGACTTTCACGGTTCGGAAAATCTCCAACCAGATTGGTACCGAGCGTATCTTCCCACTCCTGTCGCCTAACATCGACAAGATCGAAGTAATCCGTCGTGGTAAAGTACGCCGTGCTCGTCTGTTCTACCTGCGTGGCCTGTCGGGCAAAGCGGCTCGTATCAAAGAGAAGCGTCGCACGGTGGTTGCTACCGAAGCATAAGCTTTTTTGCTTTTTATACAAAAGCCGGTTTCTCTCAGCAGAAACCGGCTTTTGCTTTTCATAGTGGCATAAGACCACACGAAAAAGGCGCCCCCACCGGAGGCGCCTTTCGTTTTCTATTAGTAGTTCTGCTAGCTGTTGGCCGCCGAATCCTGCTTCAGATCCTGCTCAGCCGACGACTGCGCACCAGATACCTGTTTGGCCGCTGCGCTCAGCGCGTCGCCCAGCTTCACAACCCGCTCTGCAGTATTGGGATTTTCGGCGAAAACAGCTGCTTTGGTTGTGTTGTCACCGAGGCGGCGCAATAGGCGCGACACCACGTCTTTGTCAATGGCTCCGCCGTTGAAGTGTGCCTTCAACTCCTGCATGTCCACTACTATCTGGTGCAATTCGGGGTTGTTGACATCTTTCAGATCTTCAATCCAGCGCTGAAAGTGGTTATCGAGACCGGAACGGTCGGCTTCTTCCTGCAAGTCACTGCCCAGGATTTTTGCGGCGCCGTCAAGATGGTTTTGGTGTTGGGTATCGTCTTTAGGCTGTTTGTGGAATGACATAGTCGGCGAGGTTAGCTCCCGGCCAGCGGGAGAATGGGAATACAGGTGCAAACGCAGCCCTTTCCGGAAAGGTTATGAAACCGAAGCGTGCCAATACGCGGCAGACCCTTACTTTCGTTTCAGCGTATCGTTTCGCCTCTTGCTGCTGCATATGAAAAGTATTCTGGCCAGTTTCTGGCTGCTGGTTATGTCCGGGGCTGCAGTTGCGCAGTCCGCTCCCACTGCTACTCCCCAAAAATCGGCTGCGTACTGGCAGCAGCAGGTAAACTACTCCATTGATGTTACGCTCGATGACAAGCAGCACCTGCTGACGGGCCGCGAGGAGCTGGTGTACACCAACAACTCGCCCGACGCGCTGCCTTTCATCTGGTTTCATCTGTGGCCCAACGCTTACCGCGACGACAATACAGCCTTTGCGAAACAGCAGCTGCGCAACGGCAGCCGGAAGTTTCACTTTGCCGGCCCGGACCAGCGCGGCTACATAGATCAGCTTGACTTTCAGGTGAACGGCCAGCCGGCCAAGCTGGAGCTGGACCCGGTAAACCCGGATATGGCCAAGCTGACGCTGCCCCAGCGGCTGGCCCCCGGGGCCAGCATCACCATCACCACCCCTTTCCGGGTGAAGATTCCGGATTCGTTTTCGCGCTTCGGGCATGTGGAGCAGAGCTACCAGATTACGCAGTGGTACCCGAAGCCGGCCGTGTACGACCGGAAAGGCTGGCACGCCATGCCGTATCTGGACCAAGGCGAGTTCTATTCGGAATTCGGCTCGTTTGACGTCCGCATTACACTGCCCGCCAACTATACGGTAGGCGCTACGGGTGTACTGCAAAACCCCGAGGAGGAGCAGCGCCTCAACCAGCTGGCAGCAGCTACTGCAACCAAAAAAGCCCAAGCCGATTTTGGCTCTGATTTATCGTTCCCGCTTTCCGCCCCCGAAACCAAAACCCTGCGCTATACCCAGGACCAGGTGCATGACTTTGCTTGGTTTGCCGATAAACGATTCAATGTATTGAAAAGCGGCGTTACGCTGCCTTCGGGCCGCCAGGTTGATACCTGGGTGCTTTTCACAAACAAAGAGGCTGAGAAGTGGCTCAAAGGGCTGCAGGACGTAGACTCGGCAGTGGTCTACTACTCCCGCTGGGTAGGCGAGTACCCGTATAGCGCCGCCACGGCCGTAGACGGGGCCCTAAGTGCCGGCTCGGGCATGGAATACCCAATGGTGACCGTAACGCAGCCATCGGCTATTGTGCACGAGGTAGGGCACAACTGGTTTTACGGTATTCTGGCCAGTAACGAGCGAGACTTTGCCTGGATGGATGAGGGAGTAAACTCCTACATCGAAAACCGCGTGGCGGAACGCAACGGCGGCACTGGCGGCTTGTTGGGCCTGCCCACGAAAGGCGCCGGCGCCCGGGCCCTGACGCTGGACGGCTTGCCCAATGCGGCCGTCAACTCGATTCCCTACCAGGCCGTAGCCAGCCGCTCCCTCGATCAGCCAGTGAATAATTTCACTTCCGCAGAATACGGCAAGCTCAACTACGGCATCATTGTGTACAGCAAAACAGCTTCGTTGCTGCACTACCTAGCGTCTTATCTGGGGCAGGAGAAGTTTGATGAGGCAATGCATGCCTATTACGAGCAATGGAAGTTCCGCCACCCCTATCCGGAAGATATGCAGGCGGTGTTTGAGGCCGTAGCAGGTCAAAAGTTGGGCTGGTTCTTCCAGGATATGCTTAACGGCCAGCATCGATACAATGCGGTGCTCTCCAAGTCGAAGGTAGAAAAGGGGCAGCGCAAGGTGCTGGTCCGCAACGATTCGCCGGCCCCGTTCCCGTTTCCGGTTGCGACGCTGGATGCCCGTGGCAATGTTCTGGAAACCAAATGGACCCAGCCGTTTGCCCGCACTGATGAGGAAGATGACGCCATTCTATGGTTCCGCAACGAGAATGTAGCGGCCGTGGTAGCCGACCCGGCTTACGTAACTCCGCAGCTCAACCGCCGCGACGACCGGCTGAAAACGACTGGCTCCCTCCGGGCTCTGGAGCAGATCCGGCTACGGCCGCTGTTCAGTCCGGAACGCTGGGACCAGGCGGCCATCAACTGGATGCCGGTGCTGGGCGCTAACACCTCGGACAAGTTCATGCTGGGCGCAGCGTTTTACAACAGCTTGGTGAACGTCAAGAAGTTCAGCTACCTCGCCATGCCCATGTATAGCTTCAACCAGCGGGAACTGAATGGCATCGGGATGCTGAACCTCAACATTCTGCCGGAGCGAGTGACGCGCCGCGCTGTGGTTGGGGTGTTGCTGCAACGCTTCGAGCGTTACCGCAAAGTGGAGCCCAGCCTAACCCTCACCTTCCCCCATTCGGCCTTCAACGCCCCGCAACATACTGTGAAACTGGCCAACACGGCCATCGACGACCAGGATGCCGGCACTACGTCCAGCATTCAGTCGATAGAATACGGCTTGAAAGCTGGTAATGCCCTGTACCAATGGAACGTAAAAGGGGAATTCAACTACCTCACGCCCAGCCTGACCGACGACAACGTGCGCACTTCCGCGGCGCTGGTACGCGCCGAAGTGAGCTACCTGCGCTATTATTCCGCCAAGAAAAGCTTCTCGGTACGGTTGTTCGGCGGCAGCTTCCTCAACCAAGCCAATGACGCGCCATTCTACATCGGGCTGAGCGGCAGCCCCGATTACCGTCGTCAGACGATGTTCCTGGACCGCCAGCAGATTTCGCCTAGCCTGGCCGCGCAGCAACACCAGTTTGATGGCCGGGATGGGGCTTTCAAAGCCTATCTGCCCGTTGCCAGCCGCCGCTGGCTCACCACACTCAACCTGCAGGCCGATTTGCCGATATCTACTCTGGGCCTGTTCGCCGACTTTGGCCTTACCCAGGAAGCTACTGTGGTCACCGAGAATGGTGGTGCCCAGCGCGCTTTCTATGATGCCGGCATTGCGGTGCCTCTGTTCAGTAAGCTGCTGAGCTTCTACTTCCCGGTAGCCGGCTCGCAGTATGCCAATGGCCTTCCTTCCAGCGGCAAAGATTTCACAAACCAGATTCGCTTCGTGCTTCGCCTCGACCAGTTGAGCCCCTTCCGACTCATTGACGAGCAGTTGGCCCAGTAGCCTTTGCAGTAATTTCCATCCTTCCGTATGCGCTTCTCTGGTGGTGCTCTGCTTCTATTGCTGAACAGCATGCTGCTGTACGGCTGCCGCACGGACATTGGAGAATTGTCGACTTTTTCGGCGGAGCGCAAGCTGCTGCAAGTAGTGGTGGAGATGCCAGCCGGCACTAACCACGCCAAGCGCTACGACGCGGCCAGCGGCGACTTTGTGCCGGAACGCCGGGCCGGCCTCGACCTGGTGGTGGAATTTCTGCCCTGCCCGGGCAACAGCGGCTTCATTCCCGGAACTGCCGCGGGCCCTATTGGCTCGCCACCGCTGGCCGCCCTAGTCTTGTCCGAAGCACAGCCGAGTGGCACAGTGCTGGAAGTACTCCCTATCGGCCTGCTCACCCTCGACGACAATGGCACTATGCGCCCAGTAGTGCTAGCCGTACCTGCTCGCCCCAGCCAGCAAATTCTGCCCGAAGCTGACTCCTGGCAGAGTTTCATCAGCAACTACCCTGGCGCCCGGGAAGTAGTTCGCCAATGGTATCTGCACCTGGGAAGACGCGGCGAAATCCGGATTGTGAGCTGGAAGGACGAAAAAGCGGCCGAGCAGCAGGTGCGGGCGGCGATGAAATAGCAGCAGCAACCGAGTAACCGCACAAAAAAAGCCCTGCCGGATTCGGCAGGGCTTTTTTTGTGGGCTTGTGAGTAGGCCGGAAACCTATTCAATCTTGTTCATACGCTCCTTCACGGCTTCCAGCGCCACGCGCATGTTCACAATGTCGGTGCGGGCTGCTTCCTGCTCTTTCAGATTCAGGTCGATGAGGTTGTTGTACTGCAGCAATTCGGCGGCGTTCTGCGCCAGCTGCTGCTGAATTTCGGCCTTTTTCAGCTTGTTTTTTTCGATGTCTTTCTTGATGGCGTCCGACTTCTGAATCACGGCCATGTGGTTATCCTGCGACGATAACAGGGAGCGTTCAGCCTGTGCCACCTGCACCGCCAAGTCTTCCCGGTACAGCATACGGGCGAAATCCTTCAGGTATTTCTCCGCCGATTTCCACTGAACTGGCGTGGCATCTTTGCCCAGGTACGCATTGCCCAGGTCAATCGACCACCACACCGACGTGCCGGTTGGAGTAGCGTCGATTTTGCTGATAACCCGGATAGGGGTTTTGGAAATGTCCTCGATAACCACTCCATCCATGGAGTAAACGCCTTTATCAGCCTTTACTTTGCTGCCGAACTGGGTATCAAGCTGCTTTTTCCAGGATTCGTCAACCCGCTTGCTGTCCAGCTGAATAGTCACTCGTTGGCCTTTACGCGGAATGCCTTTGATGGCCATTTCTGTTTCGTCGACGGGTGACTTCTGCGCGTAGCCAGCCACCGTCAGCACAAACATCAGCAGAGAGAGGAGTACGCCTTTTTTCATGTGTATGAAGTAATTAAAAGAAAGGGAAGTCTCAGTTATGTCCGGTTTTGGTAATCCGGCTCACCAAATTTAACTACAGTCCTATCATCTCGCTAGGCCGCCTCTCCTTTTTTTTACCCTAATTTTATTTTTATTCAATAGGTTATATTATATATTGTTTAACTACAAATAATACTATTTACTACTGCTTATCCGCGTTCTTCGTCCAGCCGCTCATCTTCGTAGAACAAACAAACTTTCTGTCTCCCTGTTGACCTCAACTATGCCCGTAACCGTCTGCCGCAAAGAGCACTTCAATGCCGCCCACCGCCTGCACAATCCCGCCTGGAGCGACGAGCAGAACCAGCGTGTGTTTGGCAAATGCAACAACCCCCACTATCATGGCCACAACTACGAGCTTATTGTTCGGCTGACCGGCGAGACAGACCCTGAAACCGGGTATGTCTATGATATGAAGCGGCTGAGTGACCTCATCAAACGCGAGATTCTGGATACCTTTGACCACCGGAATCTGAATCTGGATACGGAAGAATTTCGCCATCTTAATCCTACCGCCGAAAACATAGCGGTAGTCATCTGGAACCGGCTGCGCCAGCACCTCGCCGCGCCGCTGGCCCTCTCAGTCACGCTATATGAGACTGAGCGCAATTTTGTAGAATACCATGGATAATGCCGTGCCCGTTTCGGGCAGCAACCTGCGCCCTGCCGACGCACACCTGCCCGCCGATTTACATACCCCGCTTCGGGCTGACGCCTTTGTGCTGAGTGACGAGGAGAAAATTGCGGGCATTACAGACCACTTCCGCGAAATCATGCAGTTGCTGGGCCTCGACCTCACGGACGACAGCTTGGCAGGTACGCCCCGGCGCGTCGCCAAAATGTACGTGCAGGAGTGGTTCCGGGGCCTGCACCCGGAACACCGCCCCGAGGTACGGCTGTTCGACAACCGCTACCAATACGGCCAGATGCTGCTGGAGCGCGACATCACGCTTTTTTCCTGCTGTGAGCACCACTTTGTGCCCATTATCGGGAAGGCGCACGTGGCCTACCTGCCCGGCGAAAACGTGGTGGGCCTGAGCAAGCTCAACCGGGTGGTGCAGTACTATGCCCGCCGCCCGCAGGTGCAGGAACGCCTCACGCGCCAGATTGCGGAGGAGCTGAAGCAGAGCCTGCACACCGACAATGTAGCCGTACTGATTGAGGCAGATCACCTGTGCGTCATGAGCCGCGGCGTGAATGATACGAGCAGTTCCACCATTACGGCAGAGTACAGTGGAGCATTCGGGACGGATGCCACACTACGCGCCGAATTTTTGCGGCTGATAGGCAAATAACGCTGTTGGCAATTACGCGTAAGCTGTTAGCTTTCGGCCTGATTTACTTCTGCACTGCCCCGTATACTTTATTCTGCTACCCTCTGCTGCCCCTACAGCAAACAGCCTCTTCCTAATGTCCCGAAAAGTCCTCATCAGCGGCGGTACCGGCATGATTGGCACCCGCCTTGCCGAGATGCTCATTGATGCCGGCTACGAAGTGGCTTTGCTCAGCCGCCAGCCAGCAACCAGCCACTACCGCAGTTTTCGCTGGGACCCGAGTGCGGGGGTAATTGATGAAGCGGCAGTACCGTATGCCGACTACATCATCAACCTGGCCGGCTCCAGCGTCTCGGAAGGCAAATGGACGGATGAGCGTAAGCGCGACATCATGACCAGCCGCCTCGGCGGCACAACGCTACTGGCACGGGAACTGGCCAAGCCAAACCACCATGTCCGCACATTTATCTCGGCCTCTGCCATCGGGATTTATGGCGACAGCGCCGACCGGGTGGTAAACGAGGAAACGCCCCCCGCCCCGGCCGCCGACTTCCTGGCCGACGTGTCGCGGCAATGGGAACTAGCCGCGCAGGATGTAGATAAACTAGGGATTCGTACCGTTATTTCGCGCATCGGCATCGTGCTCAGCCCCGAAGGCGGCGCACTGGTGCCGCTGGCCCGTACCGTAAAAATGATGGCCGGAGCCGCGCTGGGTTCGGGCCGGCAGTTCATGTCCTGGATTCACCTCGACGACCTGTGCCGACTGCTAATTCAGATGCTGGAAGAGCCACAGTGGCAGGGCACCTACAATGCCGTATCGCCGCACCCGGTCACGAATCAGGAATTCACCGAAACCCTGGCCGCGGTACTTCACCGCCCGCTGGTGCTGCCCAAAGTACCGGAATTTGCCCTGAACCTAATGATGGGCGAGATGAGCGAGATTGTGCTGGCCTCCCAACGCGTCAGCGCTGAAAAGGTACTACGGCAGGGCTTCACGTTCGAATATCCCCACTTGAAGGCGGCGCTGGAGTCGTTTTATGGCGAAGGCTAAGCGAAAAGCAAATGGTGTCGTGCAGTCCCTCTACAAACTATCCGGCACCGCTACGGCACCACTATTGAGGTTTTCCAGCAGATTGTCCACCACAATGGAATCGACTGGCTCTACGCGGCGGCGGGGCGCCTCCGTGACACAGACGTACTTGCGCGTAATCTTGCCAGGGTATTTTGGAAACGGCCCCATGGTGATACCCAAATCCTGGTCCTGGTAAACTTTCTCCATGAATTTGCCAAAGATAGGCAGTGCTGTACGGCCCCCTTCGCCCTGCTGTGAGCCCTGAAAGTGGATACTCCGGTCTTCGCCGCCCACCCATACACCGGTCACAAGGTCCTTGGTAACGCCCATGTACCAGCCGTCGGAATAGTTGGAAGTGGTGCCGGTTTTGCCGCCTATCTGGTTGTTCTTTTTCCACAGTTCGTAGTCCCACAGTGCCTGTGAGGTACCACCGGGCTCTTCCATGCCGCCTTTCAGCATGTAGAGCATTAGCCACGCCGTTTCCGACGGAATAGCGCGCCGCTGCCTCGGGTCGAACTGCTTGATGACGTTGCCGTTGCGGTCCTCGATGCGCGTCACAATCAGCGGCTCCGACTGGAAGCCCTGGTTCACGAACGTGCTGTAGGCATTCACCATTTCGTACACGCTCACGTCGCCGCCCGAGCCCAGGCCAATGCTGGGCACCGACAGCAACGGGCTCTTGATGCCGACTTTGTGGGCATATTTGGCCACGTTTTCCCAGCCTACGCGCTCCGTGAGCTGAGCCGTGACGGAGTTTACCGAACGGGCCATGGCGTGCCGCAGCGTCATGTTGCTGCCGGTGTACTCGCGGGTCACGTTGTCGGGCTTCCACTCCATGTTTTTGCCGTTCTCCACGTACTTGATGGTTACCCGTTCATCCCGAATCCGGTCGCAGGGCGAGTAGCCATTATCAAGAGCCGTGAGGTAAACGAAGGGCTTGAAGGTGGAACCGGCCTGGCGGCGGCCCTGCTTCACATGGTCGTACTGGAAGAAGCGGTAGTTGAGGCCGCCCACCCAGGCCTTGATGTGGCCCGTGAACGGGTCCATAGTCATCATGCCGGCGTGCAGGAAATGCTTGTAGTAGGCCAGCGAATCAAGTGGAGAAAGCAGCAGCGTGGTGTCGCCGTCGCCTTTCCAGGTGAATACCTTGGTAGGATGCTTGGCATTGAGAGCCGCTTCCAGCAGGTCGGGGCGGCCTTTGTAGCGGGCGGCCAGCTCCTTGTACTGTTCCGTACGCTTCATCTGGGTTTCGATGAAGTTGGGAATCTCCTTGCCATCCTCGTCTACCCACGGATTGGAGTCCCGGTTGCGCCAGAAATTGTCGAACTGCTTTTGTAGCCGTTGCATCCGGTCCTGCACCGACTCCTCGGCATACTGCTGCATGCGCGAGTCGATGGTGGTGTATATTTTCAGGCCGTCACGGTACATGTCGTAGCCGTTTTTCTCGCACCACGCATTCACAAACTGGCTTACGGCGCCCCGGAAGTAGGTAGGCGGGCCATCAATGTGCTTTTCTACCTGGTATTTGAGGGCAATAGGCTGCTGCTGCAAGCCAGCTACTTCGGCTTTGGGCAGAAATCCGGCCTGCCCCATACGCGTCAGCACCAGGTTGCGGCGCTTCAGGGCGGCTTCGGGATGAAAACGGGGGTTGTAGGCCGTGGGATTATTGAGCATACCCACCAGCATAGCCGCCTGGTCGGCGGTGAGGCTGTCGGGCGAGGTGCTGTAGAAGGTTTTGGCGGCTACTTTAACGCCGTACGCCTTCGAGCCATACTCTACAGTGTTAAAATACATCCGCAGAATTTCCTCCTTGGTGTAGCGCCGCTCCAGCTCCACGGCGGTCAGCCATTCCTTGGTTTTGCTGACCAGCGTGCTTACCACCGGAATGTAGCCCAGGCCCCCGCGCGTTTCGCCGCGGCGGGTGTTGTACAGGTTTTTGGCCAACTGCTGCGTGATAGTGGAGCCGCCGCCGCTCTTGTTGCCGGTGATGACGCCGGTAGCGGCGCGGGCCAGCGCCGTCAGGTCGATGCCGGAGTGGTCGTAGAAACGGATGTCTTCGGTGGCAATCAGGGCCTTGATAAGCAGCGGCGACATTTTGCTCAGCGGCACCGGCACCCGGTTTTCGCGGAAATACTTACCGATAAGCACCCCGTCGGCAGTATAAATTTCGGAGGGTTGCTCCACCTTCGGGTCCTCCAGCTCCTCCAGGCTCGGCGACTTACCGAACAGGAACATAAAGTTCATGCTGACCAGGATGGGATACAGCAGGAAAGTACCCACGCCCACCACAAAAACAGCCCAGAATGCCCGCGCCAGGCGGTTCGACCAAGGCCGGCGCGGCCGGGGGGTATCAGGAGTTTTCGGAGCTTTCGGAGCGGACATGCAGGGTGGTTTGTTCGGCAGGCTTCCAGAGAAGCAGCCAAAGGAACCACAAATATACCAGATAGGTGCCGTGCAAAACAGCACGCCTCCGGCTGGCGCCTGCTGTGAGCAGTCGGTCGGCGGCTTCTGCCGGATGGGTTAAATAAGCTTACAGGGTAGCCAGCAAATCAGCGCCCTGCCCCGACCACAGCATCATCACGGAGAAAATAGCCCCCAGCATCACCAGTAGCAGAAAGCTGGTAAGGGGCACTACACCTACCAGGCGCTGCCGGCGAATGGCCGCCGACGGGGCCCGTTCCTGCCAGGTGAGGACGGTGGCCAGGGCCGCTACGGCTCCGCCACATATCAAAAACACCACAAACGTAAGGAAGCACTGAAGCAACATAAACTACACTAGCAAAAGGTGGGGCAGGCCTAATAAGCGGGTCAGATACTATACAAGACCGGTAGAGCGGCCAGAAGGCTTCTCTGCATAACCATTTATTTTCTGCTTATCCCAACATTTTGCTGTTTTGTCCGTAACGGCGGCATTTTCTTTCCCACACCGCTTCTTACAGCAGTATCATCACGCCTAGCACTAGTAGTAGGAGCAACAGGCCAGTGGCACCAGCGGCGGCCAGATACCATAGCATGCGCCACCCCGAATGCTCCAGACTGCCTGCTACTCGCCACAGCCACCATACGCCCAATAGTGGCACAGCCAAGGCACAGGCCGCCGCCATGCCTCGTGCCACTTGTACTGCAGTAGGTGTATTAGGAAAAAGCTCTTTCTCCAGCTTGATACTGAAGAAAGCGCCCACAAGTAGGCCCAACACCCACCACAGGGAAGTAGGCAGCAGCCTGAGGGCACGGGCGGCAAAAGCTTGAAGTTCGTTCATGATGAAGCGGAACAAGGAGAAATGCCCACAGACTCTAGCCGAAGAAACTGTCGCCATCAGCACGGGGCTCGAACTCGAATGACACTTGAGAAAGCAGCAGTAATAACACCGCTACAAGCGCCTGCATAATTCCTATCAGGAGCAGTACAGCGGCACCCGCCCGTAGTAGCCCGCACCAAACATCGTTGGTAGCACGGCGCGCAACGGCCTGCCGCATCAGGTGGCTAGCCAGAAACGGAAACAGCAGCATACTCGGGACGCCAAGCCATAGGATCAGCAGGTTGATAACCGGGAAGCCGTAGCTTGGCGAGGGCAGCAGCTTGCTCACGACGATACTCAGCCCGCCCAGCACCGAAACCCACCGGAACAGCCGCTCTGCTATGGTGGCATCGGCTGGCCACATCAGGTGGCGCCAACTCATATAGGCTGCGCGCTTTCCTGCGCCTCATAAAATCCTATCTGGTCGCGTAGTTGCTCTACTTGCTGCGTAGCGTATTCCGTGAGGCTCCAGTGGCGGACGGGTAGCGTGTGCCGGCCCCGGCGGAAGTGCTCCGTTAGCTCCGGCCACAACTCCGGCGTAAGCAGCGCTAGAGCCAGAAACCCGATGCAGGTAATGGAATAGTCGCCGTTGCCGAGCATAAAGGCTTTCAGCTTCAACTCGTCTTCCGGGGTCATATCGTAGCCGAGCAACACATGCTTGAGGTCGTGATTTTCGTAGTGCGGAATCAGCTGCAGATTGTAGCGGGCCAGGATGTCGGCTACGCCGCGGCCTAGCGTGCCGGGCGGCAACGCTTGTAGCTCCGTCAGCTGCACCTGCGTGTTGTTGCAGCCATAGAGGCGCTGAAAAACCGGAATCAGAAACGACGTGCGGGCGTGCTCGATGGTGTTGCGTGCCAAACGCTGATACAGGTTCAGCGAGGGAGTTTTAGGAGTAGGAAGCATGATTATGTAAAAGCTGGAAATGATACACGAAGCAATAGCCGAGGTCTGCGGCAGCAGGGCAGTCAGAGACCTTGGAAAAGCCCTTCGCTGGAACCGCTAAAAGCCACGGCTAGCAACCCGATAAACCCTAGCAGAAGCACCCACGCCGCATGAAATGCCAGGCAGAGCAGCAGCACAAGGGTGCTAGTAGTATCGGGGCGCGTGCTTTTCCATAGTGGCCGGGTTGCCCAGCGGAACACACTATAGTTGCTGCCCAGCACTAGTAGCGCGCAGGTCCAGTAACTGTATAAAACCTGCGCAACCAGCCGGTATTTTGGGGCTTCCTGGAGCGGCCACCAGTCCATATTCCATACCCATAGCACGGCGCATACGGCTACCAGTACACTCAGCGCATGTCCCGCCGAAGGCGCTCCTTGCGGCTGGGGCTGCCAGCCCGATTGCAACATTTCATCTGGCACGATTTCCATATAGCAGCAGAACTAGAGGCTAGCCAACGCCTCCGCTCCTTGCGGCGACCACAGCATCATCAGAGAGAAAATAGTACCCAGCAGCACCAGCAGCAGCACGCTGGTGGCGGGCAACACCGCACGCAGCAGGCGCTGGCGGCGCGAATCGGGGTCGGCGGCGCGCTCCTGCCACGTTAGCAGAACGGCTAGCGCTGCCACATCACCGGCACAAATGAGCAGCGCCACGAGAGTAAGCGAAAGTTGGAGAAGCATAGCTTGCGAGGAATAAGTCAGGTGAAATAGTGGCAGCCGGTTATTGTGCCAGTTCCTGGTAGGCCTGCCAGTCGGCGTAGGTGTAGCTGGGCCAGTTGCGGGCCTGCTGCGCGGCCCGGAAATCCTGGAGGCGCTGGCGCAGGCGTTTGGCCGCTTCGGTAGGCTCCAGCTTGGTCCAGGTGCCATCGTAGATTTCGTGCACGAGCTGGCGCTGGGGCAGCACGTCCTGGTGGGCGGCGAGTATAGGCAGCACCCGGTCGGGCATATCGAGCAGAAAGCCGTAGTCGAGGGTTTGCAGCTCGGGTCGCAGGTTGTAGCGCGCAATCCAGATTTCCCAGTTTCCCACCGCAAAGCCCAGCAGCAGCACATAGGCGGCCAGCGCGTTCAGGCGCACCAGCGAATAGGCCGAGCGGCGCTGCCAGATTTTGAGCAGCACGGTTGCGAGACCAAAGAAGGTCAGCAGCAAAAAGCCGTACACCCCAATGCGCTTATAAGCCAGCCCTGTGTGCAGAATGTAATAGTAGTTGCGCAGCCCCACCGACACGGCCAGTACGGCATTCTGCACCACCCACACCGTGGCTAAGGTGCGCAGCACCGGCAGGCCCGCCTGGTAGAAATTGAGGTTGCGGCGGAAAAACCACAGCACAATGCCCATGGCCACCAGAATGCTCAGAATCAGCACATAGGTGCCCTCGTGCACGAATTGGGTGAGGTCGAAGCCGGGGGCAGGTTCGAAGCCAAACCACAGCCAGTTGATATCAATGGCATTCACGGCGAGCAGTAGCACATTTACGAGCACCAGCAGGCTCAGAGCAATCAGATACTCCTTGCGCAGATCAAGCGCCCGGAAACGTTGCTCGCGGAAATCGGGGCGGCGCACGGCAAAGGAAGCTACCCGGTCGCGCTGCCGCTGAATGAACTCGCCGAAGCGTGACTCACTATCGGCGAAATAATGAACCGGCACGAGTACCAGCGCGGCTCCGGTCAGGCACAAGCCCAACAGGAAAAACAGCAGATGCGGTACCGAGAACTGTGAAAACAGCAGCTCCAGCCACTTACCCACAACATCCAGAACCTGGCCGGCCGCGGCTTCATAGCGTGGATTGGCAATGAGAAACAGTACGTGAAATACCCCCAGCGCCAGCAACGGCACCCCCAGCAGGCGGCCATAAAACCAGGCGCGGTTGGCGCGGCCTCCCAGGTTGCCGGGCAGCCGCAACAGGCGCAGCAACCCCGGCACGGCCTGCATACCGCTACCCAGCGCGGTGCCCAGGGCATATACTACCAGCTTCAGATGCGGCTGATTTACGTAGCCCAGCCACACCACTAACGACGCCACACACGCCAAACGAGCCGCTCCGGAGCCATACCAGGCCACTGCTACCGCACTCAGCAACGTGCCGGCCAGCGTAAGCCAGAAGTATCCGGAGCGCCACTGCGGTGCATACCGCGGCAGCCCGGCCAGCACTACTCCTACCACCAGCAGCGTGTAGAGCAGCATGTTCAGGGCCATCCGCTCGTGCCAGAACAACAGGTCGAATAGCACGGCGCCGAGCGGCAGCGCCACTTTCTGCAGAGTAGTAAGCGTGAGACGGGGCGCTGACAGTGCAGCATCAGGCGCAAATCGGGAGCCTGCAACCGGAATGGAAGTATTCATTGCTCTGGGTATTAGTTTATGTTTTTGGTAATAAGTGGCGGCTGACTCATCAGGACTTACTCAAAAAAAAATTTAAAGAACTTTGCATTTCAAAGTTAAAGGGCAAAAAAATTAGCTTCCACCACGAAGAAGCTTTTCCAAAGCTGCCAAATGATCCTGAAAAGCGCCTTTACCTTCCGTAGAGGCGGTATAAGTCGTGTTGGGCTTCTTGCCCACAAACTGCTTGCTGACCTGCACATAGCCTGCTTTTTCCAGCGCGGCTACGTGGCTGGCCAGGTTGCCGTCGGTGAGGTCGAGAGCTTCCTTTAGTTCATTGAAGCTTACGGCATCATTCGCCATGAGCACGGCCATCACGCCCAGCCGCACGCGGTGGTCAAAAGCTTTATTGAGCGTGTGGATGACGTGTTTCAAGAATGCTGGTTTGCTGATTGTCGATTGATAATTGTTGAGTGCTGGGTGCTGGGTGCTGGGTGCTGGGTGAAGGCGGTGCCTGGATTTTACCATCTTCCGTCAGCACCTTCTCCGCAGCATCCGCCTCATTTACGCTCGTAGCGGTTGTACATCAGCAGGCCGTAGCCGATGTGCCCCAGCCCGAATCCGAGCGCAAAGAACAACAATCCGGCCCCCGGCAGCAACATGGCAGCTAGCCCAAGTGCTATCTGGGTGAGGCCCAGCCACCTGATTTCGTCGAGCGTGTACTTGCTGGCGTTGAGCAGGGCCAGCCCATAGAACAGCAGCATGCCCGGTATCACCAGGCTCACGGCCCCACGCACGAACAGCGCTAGGCAAAACAAGCCGCCCGCCACCAGCGGAATGGCCAGGCTCATGGCCAGCCGCCGGCCCAGCGTGTTCCAGAGCCCCGTGCCTGTCCGGCGGGCGCGGCGCAAGGTAAAAAAAATGGCCACGGCCAGCGCGGCCCCAATCATGGCGGCGGCCAGCGCCATCAGGTAGGGCAGTACCAACGTGCGCTCCTGCTCGGTACTTTCCAGCAGCCGCAGATACCCCCGGTCGCCGTATTCGTGGCGCAAAAACCAGTGCCCGGCACCGGCGCCAGCCAAGGCCACCACGCCCGCTCCTACCCCGCTCAGGCCACTGAGCGAAATGAAACGGGAAGAACGTTCCATAATGGCCCGAATCTCGGTAAGCTGGGCTAAGGGGTCAACGGCTGGCTTCATCATTTTCAAAAAGCACTTTGTATTGCAAAGCAAAGTAAAGTTTTTCTTCTTCGCAAGCACTGCTCTATATTAATTCTATGAAACACGACTCCTGGACGCTGGCCAAGCGACACTTTTGGCTTTCGTGGTGGTGGGGACTACTGCTCTTAGGAGCTATTTTCCTGTTTTTTCTGTCATTCTACTACCAACCCAACAGGCTGCTACGCTTCTTTGAGGACCTGCCTACCACCTTTGTTATTCTACTCCTGTTGGCCGGAGTGCCGGCCTTACTGGGCAATCTGGTGCGGCTGCGACTGATGCACCGGGTGTTCCGTGTGGCAACTTCCACTGCCGGGCTGCTGCTCCGAACGGCGCTGGTATTCGAAGGAGTTGTAGCGGCTTTCTGGGGATTCTGGCAGTTGTATCGGCAGTCCGGCCTGAGCATTCCTTTCGTATTTGACGTTCCAATAATGCAGCGGATTGACGGCAGCCTGGTTCTGTTTTTCGGCCTGAGCCTGCCGTGGCTGGTAGCGTCGGTGGCAGCGGCGTGGCGGTTGGGCCTGAGCCAGGTGGGCGTGGCGCGGCGGGCCGCTGTCAGCGGGTAGTGGCCTACCTAATCATAAGTGGCCCTTTTTTTGTGCCGGGTTGCCTTCAGAGTAGTTTCCCCAACACACTTTATTTCTATGGCTGACATGCTTCCCCGAATAGCGCGCACGATGTGTTTCGCTTTTTTTGCCTTGCTTGGCGCCAGTAGCTGCAGAAAGGAAGAGCCGGCTTCCCTGGAAGGTCGCTGGGACCTGACGGGTGCCTCGCTGCAGTACTACGACGCCGCTGACAAGCGCATTTATGTGCAGAAACGGACACCTAGCCCTTCTCCGACGCCCACAGTTATATCGGCTTCTTCAATAATTAACTACCGTACGGCCGATACCCGCTATGCCCCGCTGGTGTTTGCTCAGCAAGGCCGCCAACTAACCTTCTACTTTCAGGAAGGCGCCGGCATTCCGCTAGAGGAGCGTACTGTGCTACGCTTATCGGAGAAGAGCTTGACGCTGAAATGGCGGCATCGAAGCGCTGCAAACGGCTCTTATATTATTGAAGAAGACAACTACACCCGCAAGACTGGCTACTGATGGCAGGAAAAGCTTTCCGGCCTTCAGTTGGCGGCCTGCTATAGCCTAAAGTCACGTCGGCTGGGTTCTGCGTATGTTCGGGGGTGAAACTACGCCTCCAGCTGTTCGAGTTTGAAGACCTGCCCTGGTTTCCTGCAGTCGTGCGGGCGGGCATGATGGACTACCTGCGCTTCATGATTTCGGCGCTGGGCACGTATCAGCCTGTTGTGCCGCTGCTGCGCGGGGCGCTGCAGAAAACCGGCCGTGCCCCGCACTTGCTGGAGCTATGCGCCGGCGCGGGTGGCGGCACCGAAGGCGTGTTGCGCAGTCTGCGCGAGAGTGGCCTTCCAAATGCTCAGGTCACGCTCACTGACTTGTACCCTCAGCCGGCGGCCTGGCAGTTGCTGGCAGCCCGCACGCCAGGCCTTTCTTTTGCGCCTGCCAGTGTAGACGCATTGGCTGTACCGCCTGAGCTGGCCGGATTTCGCACGGTGTTTTCCGCGTTTCATCACTTTTCGCCACCCCAGGCCGAGGCGCTGCTGGCCGATGCCGTGCGGCAGCAGGCCGGAATTGGTGTGTTTGAAGGCGCCGGAAAATCATGGCTGGAAATTCTGCTGGCCTGGACCGTCTTGCCCGTGGCGCAGTTGCTCATCACGCCCTTTATCCGTCCTGTCCGGCTCAGCCGACTGCTATTTACCTATGTAGTGCCGCTCATTCCGCTGTTTACCATCTGGGACGGCACGGTGTCCATCCTGCGCATGTATCCGCCCGAGCAGCTGCTGGCGCTGGCCCGCCGCGCCGACCCGGACGGCCGCTTCCGCTGGCAGGCCGGCAAAGTCCGCCATACCTGGGGCCCGCAGGTAACGTACCTGATTGGGGTGCCGGTGAGTAATTAGTAATTGATAATTAGTAATGAGTAATTGGAGCTTCTTTGGCGCCCAAAACCAGAGCAGCAGGCGTACAAGCCTGTTCAACTGACCTTCGGCTTCTCACTCCCAATTCCTCATTGCTACTTGCTAATCACTAACTACAAAAAGGCCCTGCCGCTGCTGCGGATTCCTTTTTCCGTGTATCTGATGCCCATTTTCTGGTTTGGGCTGAGTGCCCTGCGGGAGCCGATTAGTGGGTGGCGGGCCGGGGGCGCGTTTGTGATATTGCACCTGCTGGCTTACCCGGCTTCCAATGGCTACAATTCCTACTACGACCGGGACGAAGGCAGTATCGGCGGGCTGAAGCATCCGCCCAAAGTATCGGCGGAGCTGCTGCATCTGGTGTACCTGTTCGATGGGCTGGCGGTGCTGGGGGGCGTGCTGCTCAGCCCGTGGTTTGGCCTTCTGGTCGCCATTTACCTGTTGGTTTCGAAAGCCTACAGCTACGAAGGCATCCGGCTCAAGAAGTACCCGCTACTCAGCACGCTGGTGGTGGTGATATTCCAGGGGGCCTTCACGTTTCTGATGACGCAGGTGGGCGCCGGAACTTCCTGGGACGCCATAGCAGAACCTACCAACCTGCTGCTGGCTCTCGTGAGCAGCCTGTTCCTGTGCGGCTCCTACCCGCTCACGCAGGTATACCAGCACCAGGAAGACGCCCGCCGGGGCGACCGAACCCTGAGCCTGTTACTGGGTATCCGGGGCACGTTTGTATTTGCCGCGGGCGGCCTGCTTGCGGGGGCGGCCGTGCTGGCCTATACGCTGTGGCTGCGCCAGGAAATTGGGCATCTGCTCATTTTTCTGGTGGCTACCGGTCCGGTCGTTTTTCTGTTCAGCCGCTGGGCTTGGGCGGTGTGGCGCAACCCGGCGGCCGCCGATTTCGAGCATACCATGCGCATGAATCAGGTATCGTCGGTGTGCCTGAGCGTGGCTTTTATGCTGATGCTACTCTGGTAAAACGGCCGCCTCCCTCCCAGTTGCGCCTCAACACAAGTGAAGCAAACCGCGTATTGGCGCCAGAACTATTCTACCTGCCTCGCTATGCGTACCACGTTGCTTTTTCCGCTTTTCGGCCTGTTGGCTGCCTGCTCCACGCCCGACACGCGGCAGGCCCCAGCCGCCGCCACGCCCGATACCGTAACGCGACTGGAGCCGATGGATACCGCCCGGGCCCGCGCCACCACCCCTCAATCCGATACGCTCAAAACCGTCCGTAGCCGTCATATATTTTCTGCCCCGGCCTCTCCCGATGAGTTTAGGTTGACACTGCGCGGCAAAGACGTGCTAACCGGCGAAATCACCTTCACCATCACAGACGCGGCCGGCCAAGTTATCTTCCGGGAGATACTCACGCCTGCTGATCTGGAAGCCAGCCTGGTGAATGAGATGAAGACGCCCACCGTCACTGCTGCGGAACGCGAAGCGTACGTCCGGCGCCGCATGGACGAATTTTTCGCTGAAAAGAATTTCCGCAGGCCCGCTCTGGCCGCTAAAGACGCCTACCAGGAAGGCGGTGCTGACCGGACTACCTGGGAAGATATCCGGAAGCGGCCCGACGCCATTGGGTTCGTGTACCTGGTTGGCAAGGAAGACCGGCGGCGCATTGCGTATTCTCCCCGCACCAAGCAAGTGGTGCAGCTACCCGGCCTGGGCAGCTAAGCAAGGCCAAACTCCCACGAAAAAGGCGTCTTCTCTACTATGGAGAAGACGCCTTTTGGTTTCTAAAACATGGCGGTGTTTTACCCTGCCTGTTCCAGTGCCTGGCGAAGCCCTTCTGCAAACGTTTCGTAGGGCTGGTAGCCCCGTGCCAGTACGTAGCCCTGGCTTCCAACCCGCAGAATGCTGGTCGGAAAGCCCTGCACCCCGATTTTCGCCACGGCCGCGAATTCCTGGCACGTAGCCAGGGCCGTCTCCGGCAAGGTGAGGCGGTGCAGAAATTCGGCCCCATCAACACCGTAAGCCGTAGCCAGCGGCAGGTAGGTTTTCGGTTCGTTCAGGTCGGCTCCGTCGCGGAAGTAGGCTACCTGGATGTCGTGCGCGAAGCGGGCCGTCTGACTCTGGTTGAGCTGGCGAAACACGTTGATAGCCCAGCTGGGCGGCTCCGAGTCCTGCACGTAGCTGCCTTCCTCTCCCAGTGCCCGAAACGCAGCCCCGAACTCTACACCCGTAACCCGCTCCACCTGCTGCAGCGCCCCACTGATGTACTGCCAGTCGTGGCGGATAGGGCCTGCCTGCTCGCCCAGCACCATGCCCCCGCACAGCACCGACACATCCAGCCGCCCCGCAAACTCCTGCTGCACCCGCTGTATGACAGGGCTCATGCCGTAGCACCAGCCGCAGAGCGGATCAAACAGGTAAAGCAGTTCGGGACGGTCAGGGGTTGATTGGATGGGGGGCATGCGGATGAGTTGTAGAATTGGATGAAGCGCAAGCGGTTAAAGAAGAACGTCATGCTGAGCTTGCCGAAGCATCTCTACCACTGGCTAATCAAAAAATTAGCACTGTGGCAGAGATGCTTCGGCAAGCTCAGCATGACGTTCTTTCTACATTTTTAAACGCCTTCTAGCCGTTCATAGCCAGCAGAAACTCGCTGTTGTCCTTGGTACCTTTCATGCGGTCCTTGAGGAACTCCATGGCTTCGGCAGGCGTCATGTCGGCCATGAACTTGCGCAGCACCCAGATGCGGCTCAGCTCCTCGCGGCTCATGAGCAGGTCTTCGCGGCGCGTACCGGAAGCCGGCACGTCGATGGCCGGGAAAATGCGCTTGTTGGCCAGCTTGCGGTCCAGCTGCAGCTCCATATTGCCGGTACCCTTGAATTCCTCGAAGATTACCTCGTCCATTTTGGAGCCGGTTTCGATGAGGGCAGTGGCAATGATGGTGAGCGAGCCGCCATTTTCCACGTTGCGGGCCGCCCCGAAGAAACGCTTGGGCTTGTGCAGCGCATTGGCATCCACACCACCCGACAGAATCTTGCCGGAAGCGGGCTGCACGGTGTTGTAGGCCCGCGCCAGACGCGTAATCGAGTCGAGCAGAATCACAACGTCGTGGCCGCACTCTACGAGGCGCTTGGCCTTGTCCAGCGCAATGCTGGCAATTTTCACGTGGCGGTCGGCGGTTTCGTCGAAGGTGGAGCTGAGCACTTCGGCTTTCACCGAGCGGGCCATATCCGTTACTTCTTCCGGGCGTTCATCAATCAGCAGAATCATCAGGTACACCTCAGGATGGTTTTCGCTGATGGCGTTGGCAATTTCCTGCAGCAGCACCGTTTTACCGGTTTTGGGCTGCGCCACAATCAGGCCCCGCTGGCCTTTGCCAATGGGGGCAAACAGGTCCAGAATGCGGGTGCTGTACTGGCTTGATTTGGTGGAAAGCTTCAGGCGCTCCTCCGCGAAAAGCGGCGTGAGGCTGCTGAAAGGCACCCGGTCACGGGCTTCTTCCACAGCCCGTCCGTTGATGGTCTCTACCCCAACCAGCGCAAAGTACTTCTCCCCTTCACGCGGCGGACGAATGGTGCATTTTACCGTGTCGCCGGCTTTCAGCGAGAACTGCTTTACCTGCTGCGGCGCCACATAAATGTCGTCGGGCGAGGAAAGGTAGTTGTAGAACGGGCTGCGCAGGAAACCGTAGCCACCGTCGGGCATCATTTCCAGTGTGCCCTCGCCTTCTATCACAATATCAAACTCGTTGCGGGGACGCTGCTGAGGCTGTTGCTGCTGGCCGGCGCCTTCCTGGCGCTGCTGCCGCTGCTGCTCCCGGGCGGCGTAGCGGTCCTCGCGGCGCTGCTCCCGGTCGGGGCGGTTGCTGTCGCGCTCCGGGCGCAGGCCATCCCGCTCTGTGCGGTCCGTGCGGGGCTGGTCGCGCAACGGGCGGTTTGGGTCCCGCTCCGGGCGGTCCGTACGCGGCGGCTGGTCGGTACGTAAGTCGCGCGCAATATCTGTTGGACGGGCCACGTCGCTGCTACCGTTGCGCAGGTCGCGGCCGTCGCGGCCTTCCCGCTCACGGGGCTGGTCACGCAGGGGCCGCGCCAGGTCCTGGCGCTCAGGGCGGAAAATACGGGGGGCTGGGGCGGCTTCAGTTGATACGGTTTCCGCCGGGGGTGCTGTTTCTGCCACATCAGCAACGGCCTGAGCCGGAACAGCCATCTGGTCAGAGGCAGCGGTCAGCTCAGCTGCCTGAGCAGGCACCATTGCGGCCGATTCTTCGGCAGCGCCGGCAATGCGGCTGCCACGGCCCGTACTTTCCCGGGTCCGGCGTTCCGGCCGTTGATATGGCTTCACCGGGCGTTCGGCAGCTACTGCCTGCTCAACCACCTCTACGGCGGGTGCCGCAACAGGTGCCGCTACGTCTGTGGCCGCCGGCGCAGGTGCAGCCAGCGACTCGGTAGCTGGCGCAGCAGCCGATTCGGCAATGGTAGCAGTTTTGGCGGCCGGCGCTTTGGCCGCGCGCGACCGGGCCGCTGCGGGCCGGGAGGCCGGCGCAGCCGCAACTTCAGTAGCTACAGGAGCTGCTACGTCAGAAAAGGCTGGCTCCAGCCGCGTTTTGGCAGCTGGCTTTACTTTAAGGGGAAGCTTGTCGGCGGGCAATATGGCCTGCTGATCGAGAATCTTATAAATCAGATCCTGCTTGCTTAGTTTCTTGAAGTTGCCAACGTTGAGTTCTTCCGCAATTTCTTTCAGATCAGAAAGCAAACGGTCTTTTAACTCTTCGATAGTGTACATAAGGGCAATGAGGGGGGGAGGAAAAATCAGGCGGAAGCACAACCAACAGCGGCGCATCGCCGCGAATGTGGCAATGCCCGGGAGCCGCAGCAGCGGCATTCAGCACGGCAGAGAGTCGAAAAGGGTGGTAATGGGCGGGTGGTGCTGGAAAATAACCGCGGGCCGGACAAATGAAACTCATCGACGGGCCCGGCATCAGCAGCCGGCTTACTAGCGCAATGTTAGCGTAATACGGCCGAACTGCCAAACCAGAATACGGATTTTGCAGATTCTACGAATTTCGGAGTAGTTGTTTCGGCTCCAATTCCTGTCTGGCAGGTCCGGCAATGCGGAAAGTGGTTGGAGCGAGTGACTTGAGAACGAGCGAAGGGAAGATTTAGTTGGCGGAGCCGGCAGCATAATTTACCGGCTGAATATACGGCAGCCGTAGAATCTGCGAAATCATTACTCTACTTTTGCCCTGTTACACCCTGCGTTTTCTGCCTTTATGCTGCAAGTTTCCGTCCTGAAAGAACACACCGAGGCCGTGCTGGCGGGCCTGGCCAAGAGAAATTATAAAACTGCCGAAGCCGACGTGCAGGCCATTCTGGCGCTCGACCAGCGGCGGAAAGACCTGCAAACCTCCCACGACTCGGCCCAGGCAGAGGCGAACGAGCTGGCCCGGCAGATTGGCGGCCTCATGAAAGCCGGCAACAAAGCCGAAGCCGAGGCCCTGAAAGCCCGCACCGCCGAGCTCAAGCAGCACACCAAAGCGCACACCGAAGAGCTGGTGGAAGTAGAGAAAGAGCTGCAGCAGGCACTCTACAAGCTGCCGAATCTGCCGCATACCAGCGTGCCGGCCGGTTTTTCGGCCGACGACAACGAAGTAGTGCGCGAAGTGGGCAGCAAGCCGGAGTTGTATGCCGCCGCCAAGCCGCACTGGGACCTGATTGAGCAGTACGACATCATTGATTTCGCGCTGGGCAACAAGATTACCGGAGCCGGCTTCCCGGTATACAAAGGCCAGGGAGCCCGCCTGCAGCGCGCCCTCATCAACTTTTTCCTGGACGAGGCCCGCAATGCCGGCTACACCGAAATTCAGCCGCCGATTCTGGTGAACGAGGCCAGCGGCTACGGCACCGGCCAGCTGCCCGACAAGGAAGGCCAGATGTACCACGCCACCGCCGACGACCTGTATCTGATTCCGACGGCCGAGGTTCCCATCACCAACCTGTACCGCGACGAGATAGTGCCCGTTGAGCAATTGCCCATCCGGAATACCGGCTATACGCCCTGCTTCCGCCGGGAGGCGGGCTCGTGGGGCGCGCACGTGCGCGGCCTCAACCGCCTGCACCAGTTTGATAAAGTGGAAATCGTGCAGATTACGCAGCCGGAGAACAGCTACGCGGCGCTGGAAGGTATGGTAGCGCACATTGAGGGGCTGCTGCAGAAGCTGGGCCTGCCCTACCGCGTGCTGCGCCTCTGCGGCGGCGACATGGGCTTCACCTCGGCCCTCACTTTTGATCTGGAAGTGTGGAGCGCCGCCCAGCAGCGCTGGCTGGAAGTAAGCTCAGCATCCAACTTCGAAACCTACCAGGCCAACCGCCTGAAACTGCGCTACCGCCCCGAAAACGGCAAACCGCAGCTGCTGCACACGCTCAACGGCTCGGCGCTGGCCCTGCCCCGCATCGTGGCCGCCCTGCTCGAAAACAACCAGCAGGAAGACGGCATTCATCTGCCAGAAGTGTTGCACTCCTACTGTGGGTTCAGCAAAATCGGCTAGCCACATGCCTTTTCAGAACAGCCGGGCCCGGCCAACATGCGTTGGTCGGGCCCGGCTGTTTTTAGGCTGACTGCCGCTTGACGGCCTCCTTCCCTACATGAAATCGGTATCGGCCGGGGCCAGCGTGGTGGTGATGCGCAGGCTACTCATGAGTGTTTTCTGCACCGGGCACTTCTGCGAAATAGCTTCCAGCCGCTGGCGCTGCTCCTCGGTAAGGGGCCCTAGCAGGCGAAGCTCTTTCTGCACTTCTTCCAGCATGTGGCTGGGCTGCTCGCACTTTTCGCAGTCCTGCTCGTGCACGCGCTGGTGGCGCAGGCGCACCTCAATACCCTCGAGCGGCCACTTCTTCTGGGTAGCGTAGAGGCGCAGCGTGATGGCCGTGCAGGCCCCCAGCGCCGAAAGTAGCAAGTCGTACGGCGTTGGGCCGCAGTCCTGGCCGCCCACTTCCACGGGCTCATCCACAACCCACGTGTGGCGGCCGGCCTGCACATCGGCCAGCAGTGCCTCCGGACCCACTTTTACCAGTACAGATTTATCGGGAGCTTCCAGCATAGCATAGGCCTGTGGCATGGTGAGGTTGTACATCAGTTCGTCGTTCAGAAAATCCGGATAGCCGCACGGATATGGCTCACACGCGGTTTTGTGAAGGGTACCGCAGGAAAGCCGGCATAGGGGCAGAAACGGCAGGCAGAACGGAAAGATATGGTTTACGGCTGTATCCGACTCACTCATTTTTCAGTTGCTCGCCGGCCCAAGACATAAAAAAAGCTGCCTGGGCAACCCAGGCAGCTTTTGCGGAGAGGCGGTCAGGCCTTTAAAGCAGGATCAGGACTTGGGCGTGTATGGAAATTTCTTCGATGCATTCCGCATCAGCGCGTCAACTACCGTTTCGGGCGAGGTGAAGACCGAGCCGGCAGCCACATAGTCGTATTTCCAGAGCAGCTTGCCTGCTTCAGCCTCGTGAATATTCACCGTGATGTTGGCCTGGTTGGTAGCACCCCATGCACCGGCAATCAGGCCGACGGCTACGGCGGCACCGTCGCTCATGGGCTTGGACGTGCGTACGCTGGTCGTCAGAACGGCATCTACGCCCAGAATCTTGGCCAGCTCCTGTGGCGTGTGGCTCCGGAGCTCAGCCGCCGGAATCTGGCTTTCGCGCAGCCGGGCGTTGGTCTGCATCACATCCTGAAACTGGACAGTATAGCCGCGTTGCTGGCCCCGGCGCAGCAGCCAGGAATAAATTTTTTCCTGAAACTCAACGCCGCTTTTATTTTCCATCTCCACGCGCTGTGCCGGAGTGGTATTTTTCGCCTGGTTCGGGCGAAGCTCCATTGTAACGTAGGCTGGCAGCACGGCTACCGTTTTATGCTTGGGAACATAAGAGCGAAAATCCTGGGCCATATAAATATTGGGCCCACAAGCAGTTAGCGTCAAGGCAAAAAAGGCTACCAACAGGGAGCCCAGAGTAGAAAAGCGCATGTTAAGGAGAGTGATGAAAAAGGAGTGAAAATAGAATTATGCCTGACCAATCAATAGGCAAGTATAGCCATATCCATTTCCATTTCACACTTTTTTCACCGTTTCCTCAAAACCTTTATCGGCCATCCTGCGTTTGAGGCAAATCCAAATCGAATTTGATGTCGCGCATGCACTTGAAATGGCCCTGTGGGCACTTTGCGTAGCCGATTTTGGAGCACGGCCGGCACGAAAGGCCTTGCACCTCCAGCACCCGAAATTCGGTGCGGTACGGGTACATCCCGAACTCAGGGACTGTGTTGCCCCAAACGCTGAAGATTTCCTTACGGAAGGCCGCTGCAATGTGCATCAGGCCGGTATCGTGGCTTACCACCAGGCTGGCCTGCCGCACCAATGAGGCCGATTGGTTGAGGTTGAATTTGCCGCAGGCGTTGTAGATAAGGGTCTTGGGGGCTTGGGGGCTTAGGGGCTTAGCAGGGAAGTAATACGGGCTGTCGGGGATGAGCGGCGCAGGCGCGGGCGACCCGGCTGCGCCTGCGCCGAAGGCCAGCTCGATGATGTGACCAGTACTCTCATCCTCAGGGCCACCGAGCAGCACTACGGGCCGCCGCAGCAGGCCGCATAGCTCGATGATGCGCTCCACAGGCAGCCGCTTGGTGGCGTGCTGCGCCCCGATGGCAAAGGCCACGTAGCCGCGCTGAAACCCGGCCGGCAGCGCGGTAGCCAGGTCTACTTCGTCCTGGGGCGGAATAAAATAATCCAGCCCTTTGCCATCGTTTCTCACGCCCAGCGGCGCGGCCGCCGCCAGATACCGGTCTACGATGTGGACGCGGGGCAGCGTGTTTATTTTCAGATTCACGAGCAGCCACTTGCGGCCGTTCAGCTTATCAAAGCTGGCCGACTTCACGCCCAACTGCGCCTTGAGCAGCGTGGTGCGCAGGTTGTGGTGCAGGTCAATTACGAAATCGAACTGCTCGGCCTTCAATTCGGCCACCAGCTCCCGCAGTGAGCCGGTGAGGCAATGCACCTTATCGATGTAGGGGTTGGCGGCCACGATGCCGCGGTAGCCGGGCTTGGTGCAGAAATGTACCACCGCGCCCGGCACCTGCAGCTTCACGGCCCGCACTACGGGCGTAGTCAGCACAATATCGCCGATGGAGGAAAAGCGCAGAATCAGGATTTTCATGCTTCCCTCCTACCCAAACAGCGAATCCTGGAACTCCAGCGGCGGCTTGATATTGGCTTTGCGCCGGGCAAAGTAGTCGGCTACTTCGGCGGCGGTTTTGGCGTTGAACGTCATGTCGCGGGTCAGGCCGCCTTTACGGCCCATAAACACGCCATAGCGCATGTCGGCGTAGCCGTTGGTGTGGTGCGCGTCGGGGTTGATGCTGAGCTTCACGCCCTGCTCCAGCGCGTAGTGCACCCAGCGCCAGTCCAGGTCGAGGCGCCAGGGGTTGGCGTTGATTTCGATGATGACGTTGTGCTTGGCGCAGGCGTCGATGATGGCTTTGTGGTCGAGCGGGTAGCCTTCGCGCCGCAGCAGCAGGCGCCCCGTAGGGTGGCCCAGCATGGTTGTATATGGGTTTTCAATGGCCCGCAGCACCCGCGTGGTGGCTTTGCGCTCGTCCATTTTCAGGTTGGAGTGCACCGAGGCCACAATAAAATCGAAGGTTTCGAGCACCGTTGGCGGGTAGTCCAGCGAGCCATCGGACAGGATATCCGACTCGATGCCTTTGAAGATGCGAAACGGCGCCAGCTCCTGGTTCAACTCATCAATTTCGCGCTGCTGCTGGCGCACGCGCTCCGGAGGCAGGCCGTTGGCGTAGTGCGCCGCCTGCGAATGGTCGCAGATGCCGAGGTACTCGTAGCCGTTGTCGCGCAGGAACGTGGCCATTTCGCGCAGGCTGTGGCTGCCGTCGGAGTAGGTGCTGTGGTTGTGCAGGGAGCCGCGCAGGTCGGCATCTTCGAGCAGGCGGGGCAGCTTGTTTTCGCGGGCCAGCGGCAACTCCCAGAGGCCTTCGCGCAGCTCGGGCTCCACGTATTGCAGGCCGGCGCGCTGGTACACGTCCTGTTCGGAGGCAAACTGCTCGCGCTTCAGCCACTGGCGCAACGTGGCGGGCTGGCCGGGCCGGTTTTCTTCGGTTAGGGCGCCGGTCAGGTGCTCTTCGGCCGCCGAGTGCAGCAGCAGCTGGTTCACGAAATCGGGCGGCGCTACCAGCAGCACTTCCACCTTCACGCCGGAAGCCGTGGCCGACCCGCGCCACGCAAACGGGCCGCTGCGGCGCGGGTCGGCGGTCAGGCCATCGAGCGTATCGAGCAGCGCGTGCACGGTGGCGGGCTGGGTAGTGGCGGCCACGAGCGTCACATTCTCTACGGTTTCGAGGCGGCGGCGCACTTCGCCGGCCACGGCAGCCTGCGCTACGCCGGCCACGGCCTGCAGGCGGGCCAGCAGGTCGTTGGCTAGCTCTTCGGCCTGCGGATACAGCAGCTTGCCGCGGCTCTGGTCCGTGAATTCGAGGGCCGCCAGAATAGCGTCCTGGGTTTTCTTGCCGAAGCCTTTGAGCTTGCTCACCTCGTCGTTCTGGGCGGCTTCGCGCAGCTGCTCGGGGCCTTCGATGCCTAGCTCCTTCCACAGGCTGCGGATTTTCTTGGGTCCGATGCCTTTCACCTTCAGCAGTTCTACCACGCCAGGCGGCGTAGCGGCCAGCAGGCGCGTCAATTCGTCGAATGAGCCGGTATCGAGCATTTCAGCCACTTTGGCGGCGGCGGTTTTGCTCAGGCCGGTGCGGTCGGGCAGGCCATGCCGCTCGATATCGGCCACGGGTACACTGAGCTGTTCCAGCGCGTTGGCGGTGCCTTCGTATGCCCGGATTTTAAACGGATTTTCTTCGTGCAGCTCCATCAACTGGGCCGTCAGGCGGAAGGCACGAATCAGCGCGCGGTTGTCCAAAGGATATAGAACGTGAGGGTGGAAAGGATAGCAGGTAAAGGTACGGGCAAAGTTGTAGCTTGAAGACGCAAAACTCCCGGCAGGCAGGGCAGCGTATACGTTGCCGTCGATTTCACTGCTATTTTTGCCGGCCCGGCTGCCTTCCCGCCGGGCGTTTGTTTCACCTTCCAGCCTTGTACTGTATGCGTCTGTTCACTGTTTTGGCCGTGCTGTGCGTGGCACTGCTGGCGGCCACCTGCCGGCCCGGAACCAAGGCTGCCGCCAAGCTCAGGCAGCTGGAGCGCACGTGGCTGCACGCCCACGAAGAAGACCAGGGCGACGTGCAGGTGTACCGGCCCAATACGTACGCTTTTCCGCCCTCTCGCGGCCGTACGGGCTTCGCCTTTGAGCACAACGGCATCTTCACCCAGTTCGACATTGCCCCTACCGATGGCCTAGAGGGACACAAAGGCACCTGGGCCGCCGAAAATGACCACACCCTGCGCATCTCCCTCGACGACAAGAAAGACCCCGACTACCAACTCGAAATTGTGTCGCTGGAAAACGATGTCCTGAAAGTGCGACGCATAGAAAAATGAGTGAATGGGTGAATGAGAGTGAATGAGTGAATGTTGCTCTGAGCAGCTCCATCCCCCACTCCAATCATCCATTTCTCCATCCAACACTCCACTCATTTACTCATTGAACTACTGGCTCGTTAAATCTGAACCTGAAGCCTACTCCTGGGCCGACCTGCTGCGCGACGGCGGCACCGACTGGACCGGCGTACGCAACTACCAGGCCCGCAACCTCCTCCAGCAGATGCAACCCGGCGACTTGGTGCTCTATTACCACAGCGTAAGCGAAAAGCAGGTAGTAGGCATAGCCGAAGTGGCGGCCCCGGCCGCCCCCGATGCCACCGCCGAAGCCGGCAGCGGCTGGGTGGCCGTGCATCTGAAACCCCAACAGGCGCTGCGGCAACCGGTTTCTCTGGCCCGCATCAAGCAAGATGAACGCCTCAGTCAGATTGGGCTGCTGCGCCAGTCGCGCCTGTCGGTGATGCCTCTGAAAGCCGCAGAATTCGACACCATCCTGGAGCTGGGCGCATAAGCTGGCGACTACGGCGCCGGAGCTGGTTTTTCCTGAAACCAGACGTGACTTTGCGCCTGCTTCGCCGTATCTTACTGAACCCTGTTGCGCCTACAGCGCAGGGTTGCGGTTATGAAACACCTCGTCCTACTCCTGCTATTGCTATTTCTGGCGGGCACTTCCCGGCATGCTGATGCCCAGCAGAGCACGCCGGCAGAATCGGTGTACGCTCCTACGCAGGCTACCCGCCTCGAACTACCGCTGGACCTGTACTCCAGCGACGTGAACGTGCAGCCGATTGCGCAGGACAGCAGCGTGGTGGTAATGGTGAAACAGGACGGGCCTGGCCTGCGGCACGATTCGTTTGCGCTGCAGAAGTACGACTACCGCCTGCAGCCGCTCTGGCACGTAGCGTTGCCGGTGCCGCATGAGTATGAGCTGCAGCAGATCTGTGCCGAGGGTACCACCGTTTACTCGCTGTTTCAGTCGGATCATACGCAGCACCGGCTGTGGGTGGCCACCGTGGATGGTTTCGGCCAGCAGCTACGCACCTACGAGTTTGACACCAAGCTGACCCGCGAGATATACGACCTGAAGGCGCTGGCCGGCAACCTGTTCGTGACCGTGCTGGTGGACAACCACCTGACTATTCTGCTCCTGGACTTAGCCACCGGCAAGCATCAGTTTCTGCCTTCCGTATACGAGCCACTGCCCGCGCAGCTTTCCTTCCTAGCCGACTCGGCTGCCCAACGGGCCGAGTTTGTGATGAGCCAGACCAACGGCTACAAAATGCGGCTGCAGCTCAAGCAATTGTCGGCGCGGGGTATGCTGCTGCGCTCCGAGTTTGTGCAGGCAGAAAGTGAACGGGGCCTGATTTCGGCTCAGATCAGTCCGGCCGCCGATTCAGCTGCCGGCCGGTTGCTGGCTGGCACTTACACCCTGCGCGACCCGCGCTATTCTCAGGGCCTATTCGCGGCCGACCTTTCGGCGGGCGTTGCGGCCAACGGCTCGCGCCGCTCCCTGCGGTTCTACGATTTTGCCAACCTGAAGCACTTCTTCGACTTTATGAGCCCCGGCCGGGCGCGGCGCCTGCGCCAGAAAAGCGAAAAGCTGCGTGCTGCCGACCGGGTGCTGCGCCTGCGCTACCGCACGCTCATCCACGACCTGATTCCGTTTGAAGACGGCTACGTGATGGTGGCAGAAGTCTATTTCCCGTACTACCGCCACAACACGTACGGCGGGCTGTATAGCCCCAACTACATGTACAACCCGTATTACTATTCCGGCTACGGCAACAGTAACTGGAGCCGGGGCAGTCGGGGGTTTGATGGCTACCGCATTACGCACGCTCTGGTCTGCGGCTTCGACAAGCGCGGCAATCTACTCTGGGACAACACGTTTGTACTGAAGGATGTAGTGCGCTACAACCTGAGCGAAACCGTACGCCTCTGCGTTTTGCCCGACGGGCACCGCTTAGCCATAGCCTACCTCACCGATGACAAGCTGAACTACAAAATCATCGACCGGACTGCTCCTTCGCCCAACGACCTGCACGTGAACCTGAAAACGTCGTCGTTGCCGACTGCCAAGGAGAAAGCCACTACTACCAGCAACGAAGGGCTTGTTACGTGGTACGGCAACCGGCTGCTAGCCTACGGGTACCAGCACGTGCGGGCTACCCACGCCCCCGATCGGGAAGTCTTTTTTCTTAATGCCATAGGGTTTGAATGAGGTGTAGCACAGCAACCAAGCAGTAGGCTCCTGATGGCACATAGCGCATCCTACGGAAAGCAGAATCAGGTTTACGGAAGCTAAGTAGCTGAACATTGGTAGCCAAAATGCTGGAAACAGCGTTTAACCTACTTCGTTGTCTACGTTTACTTCTCTGCCATCACCTTTTCTCTCTCCAATCCTATGAGAATCCGTACGTTTCTGTGGCTGCCGCTGGTAGCCTTGTTGCTGCTCGCAGGCTGCCGTGCTGCCGGCCCCGGCAATCCGGCCCGCACAGTCGCCGAGTTTTTCAATAAGTATGAGAACCGCTCCGGCTTCAAAGCCACCGACTGGAGTGCCGGCCTCACGACCCGTATCCTGCTGGGCCGCCTCGGCAGCCTGGGCGGCGAAAACGACCTGACGCAGGCGCTATCATCAGTACGCAGCTTCCGGGTGCTGACGTTTGCTCCCACCAGCAACAGCGCCGAAAAGCTGGTGTCGGAAGGCCTGGTAAGCGAGGTAAACGGCCTGCTGGCCAACGAACGGTACACGCCGCTGAGTGCTGGTAGCGGCAATGTCCGCTACGCCACCCGCCAGCAAGGCGACCGGGTGACGGAAGTAGTTGCGACCAGCAGCGTTTCCGGCGTCCCCGACTCGTTCATGCTGATGTCTATCGGCGGCAATTTCACCCAGGATCAACTGGCCCAACTGGTCAAGATTCTGCCCAACGTAGCCGACATGACCAAGTAAGGAGCAGCTGTTGTACTTACACGAAAAGGGCCTCTTCCTGATCAGGAAGAGGCCCTTTTCGTGTGTTTTCCATCCAGTCTCTAGTATACCTACGGCTCGAGCCGGTTTGCTACACAGCGCGCCGTTGTGAGAGCCGGCGCAGCATTTCAATCGGCTGTTACCAATGCCCGGACCCACATCCGGCAGCTCGGCAAAAAGAGCCCGTACAACCGAAGTCGTACCCCATGCATGCTATGCCGGTACTGCCTGCGCGGAGCCGTATTTCCTTTCTCTGCCCCTCTACACAAAAAAGCGGCCCGCTCAGAGAGCAGGCCGATTTTAGTAGTCAGCTTGATTCAGAGAAGCTTAGCGCTTGCGCGGAGCTGCTTTCTTGGCCGGAGCCTTTTTTACGGGCGCTTTAGTCGGAGCAGCTTTCACGGGAGCGGCCGGAATTTCCGGTGCTACACCGTATTTGGTTTCGGCTGGGTTCGGGTCGCCGGGCAGGTACACGTCGAACTCCACGCGGCGGTTGATGGCACGGCCGGCTTCGGTGGCGTTGTCAGCAATCGGCTTGGTTTCGCCGTAGCCATGCGACACGATACGGTCGGCTGGAATGCCTTTGCTCAGCATGTAGGTGCGGGCCGAAGCAGCACGCTCATCCGACAGGCGCAGGTTGTACGCATCGTCGCCTTTGTTATCGGCGTGGGCCGAAATACCGAGGCTGTAGTCCGGATAGTCGTTGAGAATCTGTACCAGGCCATTAAGCGTAGGGAAGGAAATCGGCTTCAGCGTAGCCTTATCGAAGTCGAACTGGATGAACTTGGTAGCTTCCTGCAGCTTCTTCTTCTCTTCCACCTTCATTTCCGGGCAGCCTTTGTTCGAGGCCGGGCCTGGACGGCTTGGGCAGCGGTCCAAGTAGTCGGGCACACCGTCGCCGTCACGGTCGAGTGGGCAGCCATTGGCATCCACGGCCACGCCGGATGGCGTATTCGGGCATTTGTCGCTGGCATCGGTCACACCGTCGCCATCGGCATCCGGGCAACCTTGCAGCTCTGCTTTGCCGGGGGTGTCTGGGCACTTGTCGTCGCCGTCGCGCACACCATCACCGTCACGGTCGGGGCAGCCTTCCAGCGCCGCCAGGCCTTTTTCGGTGGGGCACTTGTCCTGGTAGTCCGGCACACCGTCGCCGTCGCCGTCAAGCGGGCAACCGTTGGCGTCTACTGCTACACCAGCCGGGGTGGCTGGGCATTTGTCTTTGCGGTCCGAAACACCGTCGCCGTCTTCGTCCTTCATTTTACCGAAGGCCACCGTCAGGCCGGCCGTATGCTGCAAATACCGGTCGTCCCAGGCATCGTTGTCACGGGTCGGGTCACCGTCCAAGTTAGCCTTCAGCGGAATGTGCTGGCCGGTCTGGATGAACAGGCCAACGCCATCGGCCAGCCGGAAATTGATACCGGCAGCCCCAAACAAGTCGAAGTAGCTTTTGTCCTCGGCCAGGTTAGTGCTTGCACCATTCTGGTTGAAGCTACCCTCGCGGCTCGTGAAAGCCCAGCCCGGCGCAGCCAGCAAATACGGCTGAATGAAGGCATCCTCCTTGAAAGCCCAGCCATTGTTGAGCTTGAGCTTGAGGGCCAGATTCACATTCACCACGTTGGTGTTGAAGTTAGAACCGAAGCGCGAAGCGCTTTGCTCAGGCGTGCTTTTCAGCTCTACATACGCGCCGCTCAGGCCCAGGTCCAGGCCTGGCGTGAGGTAGCGGCTGAACGTGATGCCGGGGCCGTAGTTATTGGCGCTCCAGTCCCAGTAGTTCGTGCCGAAGTTGCCTTTATACTGGTAGGCGCTGCCGTAGAGGCTGATAGCCGTCTTTTTGTCGGCAGTCTGCGCCTGCGACGGCGCTGCCGTCAGCAGGAGCAGCCCCAGCGCGGTGCTGGTAGTTAGAAGGTGTTTCATAGTAGAAAGTGTGTGTGGAAATACTGGCGTGGGCTTATCAGGCGCCTGACTCAGTACGGGGTCCTATACTTTCTCTCTTGCGGTAAGGTTGTGATTAAACAGGATTCTGTTTTTCACATATAGCCTCCGGTAACTCTGAAATCAGACTAGGTCACTGTGGTTCAGCTACCGCTGGCACTTCCCAACGCCTTTTTGGCTCTGGCAAAGAAAAAAAAGCGGCGAACCATATGGCTCGCCGCTTTTGTGATAAATGGTGTCAGCTGAGCTTATGGCTGCGGGCTGTCAGGAATGAAGAATTCGAACTGGAATTCTACCCGACGGTTCTGGCTCATGTTCTTGGCTGACGTGTTTGGCGCGGCTGGCTCTCCTTCGCCACGGCCTTCCGTCACGATACGAGCCGGATTCACCTGCTTGCCGGTGAAGTAGCGCTTCACTGACCCAGCACGGCGCTCCGAAAGACCCTGGTTGTACTCATCGGTACCACGGCTATCGGCGTGGCCGATGACGCGCAGGCTGTACTCGGGGTGGTCTTTGAGGGCCTGTACCATCTTGTTCAGGGCCGGATACGAGCTGGACGTAATAACCGTGCTATTGGTGCGGAAGCGGATAGGCCGCTCCAGTGCTTTCACGGCAGGGTCAATGGTCAGCGGGCAACCGTTGGCATCCACGCGGGCACCAGCCGGCGTACCGGGGCACTTGTCCACGTCGTCCTTCACACCGTCGTTGTCCGAGTCGAGTACCAGCGGGCAGCCGTTGGCATCTACCTGCGTACCGCGTGGGGTGTCGGGGCACTTGTCGTTTTTGTCGGCTACGCCGTCACCGTCCGTGTCGGGGCAGCCACGTAGCGCAGCGGTACCCGCCTGGTCGGGGCACTCGTCGTCTTTGTCGGCTACGCCGTCACTGTCCCGGTCGGGGCAGCCATTGAGGGCGGCCGTGCCGGCTTCCGTAGGGCACTGGTCCTGGTAGTCCGGCACACCGTCGCCGTCGCCATCAAGCGGACAGCCTTTTTCGTCTACCGCTACGCCCGCCGGAGTGGCCGGGCACTTGTCTTTACGGTCCGGCACACCGTCGCCGTCTTCGTCCTTGGCTTTACCGAAAGCTACGGTCAGGCCGGCCGTATGCTGCAGGTACCGGTCATCGATGCTGTTATCGTCGCGGACCGGGTCGCCGTCCAGGTTGGCTTTCAGCGGAATGTGCTGACCCGTCTGAATGAAAATACCAACGGCGTCGCTGACGCGGAAGTTGATACCAGCCGCGCCGAATACATCAAAGTAGCTTTTGTCTTCAGCTAGATTGGTAGTCGTACCGTTGCTGTTGAAGCTACCCTCGCGGCTCGTGAAAGCCCAGCCCGGCGCAGCCAGCAGGTAAGGCTGAATCACGGCATCCTCTTTCAGTGCCCAGCCATTGTTAAGCTTGAGCTTGAGGGCCAGGTTCACGTTCACCACGTTGGTGTTGAAGTTGGAGCCGAAGCGCGAAGCGCTTTGCTCGGGCGTGCTTTTCAGCTCCGCGTAGGCGCCGCTCAGGCCTAAATCCAGGCCCGGCGTGAGGTAACGGTTGATGCTGATGCCCGGGCCGTAGTTGTTGTCGCCCCACTTCCAGAAGTTGGAGCCGAAGTTGCCTTTATACTGGTAGGCGCTGCCGTAGAGGCTGATGGCCGTTTTGCGGTCGGCGGTCTGAGCGTGCCCTTTTGGGGCCGCTGCCAGCAGCGTCAGTCCCAGGGCTAAAGTGGGAGTTAAGAGGTTTCTCATAACCAGAAGTTTTGGTGAACAGAACCTTCAGCGGCGGGCTCTGCCTCGTAAGGCAAAACCGCCCGGAAGTAGCATCCTATACCCATTGAGCAGCCAGAAAGTTACTGTACAGTACATCTGGCAAGGCCAGGTAGTATGCACTATTCCGCTTTGTCGGCACTCTTGCCAGCCCCGTTTCCCGGCTGATTCCCAACTGCTGAGCTACGTCCAGGCCTTCCGCTGCCGAGCCCTGGCGCCTCATGTGAAGCCAATCGCAACTTCCTGACTGAATCCAACAAAAAAGCCGCTTGATTCAATCAAGCGGCTTCTTGTGAAAGTCCGGAGGCGTTATCGGGCGGCGCGCATCAGGCGCTCAATGTCGTCGGCTTCGAGCGGGATATTCTTCATCAGGTCATCGTTGCCGGTTTTGGTGATGAGAATGTCGTTTTCGAGGCGGATACCGAGGCCTTCCTCGCGGATATAAATACCCGGCTCACAGGTATACACCATGCCCGGCTCGAACACGCGGTACTTGGCGCCTACGTCGTGCACATCGAGGCCGAGGTAGTGTGAGGTGCCGTGCATGAAGTACTTCTTATAGAGTGGCGCGGCGGGGTCCTGATTCTTCACGTCCTGCTCGTTGAGCAGATCCAGCTTAATCAGCTCCTGCTCCATGAAGCGGCCCACGCCGGCGTGGTATTCCTCGATGCTGTTGCCGGCTACCAACTGCGACGTGGCATATTTCATCACCCGCAGCACGGCCTCGTACACGTCGCGCTGGCGCTTCGTGAACTTGCCGTTGACGGGGATGCTGCGCGAGAGGTCGGCGGCATAGTTAGCGTATTCGGCCCCGAAATCGAGCAGCATGACGTCGCCGTCCTGGCATTCCCGGTCGTTGCTCACGTAGTGCAGAATGCAGGCGTTGGCCCCGGAGGCAATGATGCTGCCGTAGGCCGGGCCGCGGGAGCCCTGGCGCAGAAACTCGTGGAAGATTTCGGCCTCAATCTCATACTCCATCACACCGGGCTTCACGAAGCCCAGCAGGCGGCGAAAAGCGTCGCCGGTGATGTCGGCGGCTTTCTGCATCAGGCGGATTTCCTCGCTGCTCTTGAGGGCGCGCAGGTGGTGCAGAATCGGGGCCACGCGGCGATAGGTATGCAGCGGGTAGGCCTCCCTGATCCACTTGATGAAGCGGGCGTCACGGGTTTCCACTTCCACCACGGCCCGGATGTGCTCGTTGGTGTTGAGAAACACGTTTTCGGCCTCGTTCATGAGGGCCGGCAGCACGCTCTTGAACGATTCCAGCCACATAATGGTAGGCACGCCGGATTGCTCGCGGGCCTGCTCTTTGGTGAGCTTGTAGCCTTCCCAAACCAGAATATGCTCGCTGGTTTCCTTCAGGAACAGGATTTCGCGGTACTGGGGCAGCACAGCATCGGGGAAGATGACGAGGATGCTTTCCTCCTGATCGACGCCGGAGAGGTAGAACAGGTCGTTGTTTTGCCGGAACGCCATGGAGCCGTCGGCGTTGGTGGGCATCACGTCGTTGGAGTGGAAGATGGCCAGCGAGGCGGGCGGCAGCTGCGCGCGGAAGCGGCGGCGGTTTTCGGTGAAAAGCTCGGGGGCAATACGGCCGTAGCGCATAGGAGCGGGACTTAGTGAAAGTTCAGGGACACACTAATCAGGTGGCGGCTGCAAGTTATAGGAATGCTCGGAGTGCCACTGCCAGGCACCGGCTCAGAAATTCAGGTCGTCGGGCTCGTGCAGCAGGCGGCGGCCTTTCCGGATTAGCTCGGCGACACGCTGAAAATGCGTGTCCCGCTCCCGCTGGCGCCAGCGGGTTTCGCGGGGCGGAGCCTGGCGGATGCCCAGGGCCTCGCGCTGGCAGTAGTCTTCGTAGACGCGGGGCAACGCCGCCCGCAGCTGGCTGAGGTAGTGTCGGTGGCTGGCCGCAATAACAGCCTGCCGCCAGTCGGCGTGAGCTTCTATCGGCACCAGCACGGGGCCGGCGTTTTGCAGGCGCTCCAGGGCCAGTGGCAAATCGGTGCGGTCGTCAGAAGCGTCGTAGGCTTCGAGCTGCCGCTTGGTTTCAAACTGCCGCAGCAGGGCCGGGACCTCAAACCGGCGCAGCAGCTCGCGTACCAGGTCGTCGTAGTCGTCGCCCCAGGTAGGCACGTGCGGGCGTGGGTCAGGCACGGCCTCCACGGCAGGCGCGGCAGGCCGCTGACGGTGGTTTTCGTCATGGACAGCGTCCAGGTAGCGTTCCTCTTTCGTGCCCCGCACATCGGGCAGCTGGCGCAGGTAGCCGGTGCCACGGTACACATCCCAGAATTCCGTCCAGGGCGTAAACATTTCCTCCTCGTCCTCGTCGTCGTCGCTATTGTGGTAGAGGTCCGGGTAGCGCCGGTGCAGCCAGTACGTACGGCTGGGATTGCCCGTCTCCAGGTCTCCCGAATCGGTGAGCTGGGCCAGGAAGGCATCGAACAGGTCTAGCTCGTCGGGGCTGATGGGCGGCAGCACCGGGCACTCCTCGATGTACTCGTGCCAGTCCTCAAAATTGGCGGTGAGCTGCGCTCCAGGCACCTCCACCTGCTCAGCCCGCCACTGGCACTCCAAGTCAAAAAGCTTCTGGTGCTGAATCATCCACATGTACTGATAGGCAGCTTTGTCGTGCTGGTGCAGCAGGTATTCCAGGTTTGATTCGTAGGTGGGGCCGTTCTGGTGCAGGTCGCGCAGCTCACGGGCGTAGGTTTTCAGAAACAGGTCGTGATGCAGCGGTTGGTAGGCTTCCAGCAGGGGACGCAGGCGCGGGTCGGCCAGCACCTGCTCTTCGGAGGGCGGGCCAGGTGGCGGTGGCGTAGGAACAGACGAGTCGGTGGGGCTGTCGGCCATAGAATACAGAAGAAATAGCGCGTAGGATGTGCGGGCAATATATCAAGATTCGTCACCAGTGGAAAGCGGCCGGAGCTACTGGCTCCGCATAGGATTTTCCGTTAGCTTCGACGCCGAACCAGTTGCTTCGGCGCCGAACCAGGCAGCCGGCCCTGGCTCCCAGCCGGTATCTTTGCGCTCCTGTTTTCTACCACAAAAGGCCTCTTTATCGTTTCTATTCCTCGTTCTGCTATGCCCGCTGGCACTCCTTCTGCCCCACCCCGCCCCATTCTTCTTATTCAAACGGCATTCATTGGCGACGTTATTCTGGCAACGGCGCTGCTGGAGCATCTGCAACGCACCGAGCCGGACATACCCGTGGATTTTCTGGTGCGCCGGGGCAATGAGGGGCTGCTGCAGGGCCACCCACACGTGCGCAGCGTGCTGGTCTGGGACAAGAAAAAAGACAAGTACCGCGGCCTGTGGCGCCTGCTCCAGCAGATCAGAAAGACTCGCTACGACCGGGTGATTACGCTGCAGCGCTTCGCCTCCACCGGCTTTCTGACGGCTTTTTCTGAGGCGCGGGAGCGGGTCGGGTTCGATAAAAACCCGTTTTCCAGGTGGTTTACACAGGTGGTACCGCACGTCATCGGGCCAGGCGTGCACGAGGTGTCGCGCAACCTGCACCTACTGGGGCCGGCTACCGGCAGCACCATCACGCCGCCCCGCCTCTACCCTTCTGCTCAGGATGAAGCCGCCGTGGCGCCCTACGCCGCAGCCGGGCCTTACCTGTGCATTGCGCCTACTTCGGTGTGGTTTACCAAGCAGTTTCCGCAGGAGCAGTGGCTGAAGCTGCTGGCGGCACTGCCCGCGCACTACGCGGTATACCTGTTGGGCGGCCCGCCCGACGTAGCGGCCTGCGAATTACTGGCACAGGACGCCGGCCGGCCGGGCCTCGTGAACCTGGCCGGTAAACTCTCGCTGCTGGCCTCCGCCGCCCTGATGCGCGGCGCGGTGCTCAACTACGTCAACGACTCGGCCCCTATGCACCTGTGCTCGGCCGTGGGGGCGCCTACCTGCGCGGTGTACTGTTCCACGGTGCCGTATTTTGGGTTCGGGCCGCTGAGTCCGTTTTCGCGGGTAGTCGAAATAAAGGGTGACCTGGAATGCCGGCCCTGCGGCCTGCACGGCTACGCCAAATGCCCGCTGGGCCACTTCCTCTGCGCCCACGGCATCGAAACCCAGCAGTTGCTGGCCGTGCTGGCGGAAGCGGAGCTGGCGGGTGGGTGAGTGATGAGGTGACAGGTGACAGGTGACAGGTGACAGGTGACAGGTGACAGGTGACAGGTGACAGGTAAAAAGAACGTCATTCCGAGCGAAGGCGCAGCCGCAGTCGAGGAATCTCGCGAGTGTGGTAAATAAGTAGCACCACAACGTCAGCATGCGAGATTCCTCGGCTTCGCTCGGAATGACGTTCTGTGCACTCCGCCACCCCGTCTGTCGTACCTTTGCAACCTGCCGTGCCTGCGCGCGGTTATACAGGGCCGGGCTGCTACTGCTCAGGCTCCTACGACTCCAAGACTCTATAAAATGTCCGAATACGACCTGTACGAGCTGCCCAACGGCATCCGGGTTCTGCATAAACAAGTTCTGCACACCAAAATCGCGCATTGCGGCTTCCTGCTCGACATTGGCTCGCGCGATGAAAAGCCGGCCCAGCAGGGCTTGGCGCACTTCTGGGAGCATATGGCCTTCAAAGGCACCGAGAAGCGCAAGAGCTTCCACATCCTCAACCGCCTCGAAACGGTGGGCGGCGAGCTGAACGCCTACACCACCAAGGAGAAAATCTGCTTCTACGCATCGCTGCTCAGCACCCACTTCGAGCGCGCCTTCGAGCTGCTGACTGACCTGACGTTTAACTCCATCTTTCCGGAAAAGGAAATTGAGAAGGAGCGCGGCGTAATTCTGGAGGAGATGAGCATGTACCAGGATGCGCCCGAAGACGCCATCATCGACGATTTCGACGGCGTTATCTTCACCAACCACGCGCTGGGCCACAACATTCTGGGTACGCGGGAAAGTGTCAGTGGCTTTCAGCAGGCCGATTTCCGGCAGTTTCTGCAGGAGAATGTGCGCACCGACCGGCTCGTGTTCAGCTCTGTCAGCAACCTGCCCTTTAAGGAAGTGAAGCGGCTGGCCGACAAGTTTCTGGCGCCGCTGCCGGCCAGGCTGGGCGCGCGGCCCCGCACCTCGTTCGGCGGCTACCGGCGCGTGGAGCAGCTGGAGCGCAAGCCCATCACGCAGGCCCACTGCCTGATTGGGGGGCCGGCCTACGCCATTGAGGACCCGCGCCGGATTCCATTTTTCATGCTCAGCAACCTGCTCGGTGGCCCCGGCATGAACTCGCGCCTCAACCTGGCCGTGCGCGAGAAGTATGGCCTCGTCTATACCATTGATGCCACCTACTCGCCCTACACCGACACGGGGCTGTTCGGCATCTACTTCGGTACCGAGAAGAAGCAGGTGAACCGTACTATTTCGCTGGTGCAAAAGGAGCTGAAGAAGTTGCGCGAGCAGGCCCTGGGCACCACCCAGCTGCACACCGTGAAGGAGCAGCTGATGGGCCAGATGGCCATGTCGGAGGAAAGCAACAGCGGCATGATGCAGCTGCTGGCCAAAAGCACCCTCGACATCGGCCGCGTGGAAACCATCAACGAAATCTTTGAGCGGGTGCGCGCCGTCACGTCGTCGGAGCTGCTGGAGCTGGCCAACGACATCCTGCGCGAAGACAACCTGAGCGTGCTGCAGTACGTGCCGGAGTAGTCTTTCAGCGTATTGCAGATAGATCTGTCATCCTGAGCGGAGCGAAGGACCTCATTACGCCGGAACGACCATCGTTGCAACGACTCGATCCGGCGTAATGAGGTCCTTCGCTCCGCTCAGGATGACAGCTTTGTTTCGTCTCATGCCCTAAATTCCATTCTACTTGCTGCGCATCTTCGGTCACGTTGGTACTTACCGCCCGGGCGACATATTTGCCAACCGGCTAGAGTTGAGCCTGCGCAGATTGCACCGGCCGCGGCGGGCAGGTGTGAGTGGCAGCCAAGCAGAGGGCGCTGACTCAATTGTGTTGGCGGGCGCATATGAAGACGACCTGTTCGGAGAAGACGACATTATCTACTCCGGCAGCGGCGGCCGTGACCCTAAAACTGGCCGCCAAACTACACATCAGGAAATGACCGGACGCAACCTTGCCCTACGGCGCAGCCAAGAAACGGGCCGTCCCGTTCGGGTGTTTCAGCGCGTAGAGCAAGATGGTAACGAGGTTTTCCGCTATGAAGGTCTCTACCGAGTCGTGAGCCACGAATACACACGTGGCGTGGCCGGGTTTCAGGTATTTCTGTTCCGGTTGGTGCCCGTAGTATAACGCAGGGCTGAGGCTACCTTTGCGCTATGCCCGAAGACTTTTTCCGCTACGCCGACCAACACACTACTCCCGAGCCGCCGCTGCTGGCGCGCCTCAACCGCGAAACCCACGTGCAGACGCTGATGCCGCGCATGCTGAGCGGGCACGCGCAGGGCCGGCTGCTGAGCATGCTCAGCCACATGATCAGGCCGCGGCGGGTGCTGGAGCTGGGCACGTTCACGGGCTACGCGGCGCTGTGCCTGGCCGAAGGGCTGGCCGATGGCGGCGAGCTGCATACCATTGAGTTCAACCCGGAGCTGGAAAGCCGCATCCGGCGCTACGTGACCGAGGCGGGGCTGGCGGGGCGGTTGCACCTGCACATCGGGGCGGCGGCGGGCATTGTGCCTACGCTGGCTGAGACGTGGGATTTGGTGTTCATTGATGCCGACAAAATCAACAACGACACCTACTACGAGCTGGTGCTGCCGCAGGTGCGTACAGGAGGGTTCGTGCTCATCGACAATGTACTTTGGGGCGGTAAAGTGGTGGATTCCTACCCCGTGAAACCCTCCGACAAAGACACGCACGCCGTCCGGGCCTTCAACGACAAAGTGCAGGCCGACCCGCGGGTGGAAAACGTATTTCTGCCTCTGCGGGACGGGCTGTTGCTGGTGCGCAAGCTCTAGCCGCCGCCGCCTTTTTTGCTGGCGAACTAAACGTCCGGGGCGCATTTGCGTCTATTGCCGTGAGTGACCTATTCCCTTGCCCGATGCCAAGACGTTTTCTAGTGCTTTTACTGCTGCTCTGCTCCGTGCTGGCGGCCCACGCCCAAACCAGCTCCGTAACCGGCCGCATAGTAGATGGTACTGACCAGAGCCCGCTGATTGGGGCCAACATTCTGGTGCGGGGCCTCTCGGCCGACTCGGTGAAAAACGGGGCCGCCGCCGACGCGGAAGGCAACTTTGTGGTGAGTAGCCTGCCCGCCGGACGCTACGAGCTGACGGTTTCGTTTCTGGGATACCAGACGGTGCGGCGGCAGCTGACGCTGGCCGGGCAGTCGGTGGTGCTGGGTACGCTCCCGCTCAGCGCGGGCGGCGTGGCCCTGAAAGGCGTGGAAGTGGTAGGCCAGGCGGCCGCAGCCGTGCAGAAGGGCGACACGGCGCAGTACAACGCCGGCTCGTTCAAAACCAATCCCGACGCCAACGCCCAGGACCTCATCACTAAAATGCCGGGCGTGACCATTGACCCTGCCACAGGCAAGGTGCAGGCCCAGGGCGAGCAGGTGCAGCGCGTGCTGGTGGATGGCAAAGAGTTTTTCGGCAACGACCCCGACGCCGTGCTCAAAAACCTGCCGGCCGAAGTTATCGACAAGATTCAGGTGTATGACCGCGCCTCCGACCAGAGCCAGTTTACGGGCTTCGACGACGGCAACCAGCAGAAAACCATCAACATCATCACCAAGCCGCAGTTTCGCAACGGGCAGTTTGGGCGGGTGGCGGCCGGCTATGGCCCCAAGGACGACCGGTACCAGGTGAGCGGCAACCTCAACCAGTTCAAGGGCAAGCAGCGCCTGAGCGTGGTGGCGCAGAGCAACAACGTGAACCAGCAGAACTTCGGCTCCGACGACCTGCTGGGCGTGGTGGGCTCGACGGGCGGCGGCGGCCGCGGCGGTAGCCGGGGCGGCAATGGCGGCGGAGGCGGTGGCAATGTCGGCAACGCGGGCAACTTCCTGGTAAGCCAGCAGGGCGGCATCAGCAAAACCCATGCGCTGGGCCTAAACTACTCCGACACCTGGGGCACCAAAACCGACGTGCAGGGCAGCTACTTCTTCAACCTGAGCAACAACACGGCCAGCACCAGCCTGCTGCGGCGCTACGTGGCCCGCCAGGGCTCCACCGACGACCTGCGCTATTCGGAAAACTCGCTGAACACCAGCCGCAACCTCAACAACCGCTTCAATGTGCGGCTGGAGCACAAGTTCGACTCGGCCAACTCGCTTATCTGGCGGCCGGCCTTTTCGATGCAGCGCAACACCGGCAACAGCGGGCTGGAAGGCCGCACGTTTCTGGCCAGCGGCAACGAGGCGGGCGTTACGCAGGGCGCCAACCTCAGCGACTACCGCTCGGCCCTCACGGGCATCACGGCCAGCAACCAGCTGCAGTACCGGCACCGGTTTGCCAAGCGCGGCCGCACCATTTCGCTGGGGTTGAATACCAACTACAACGACAAGAACGGCGACAATACGCTTCTCTCCGAAACGACGGCCGAGGGCGGCCGGGCCACGTTGCTCAACCAGTTTTCGGAGCTGACGCAGCAGGGCTGGGCCTGGACCGGCAACCTGAACTACACCGAGCCGCTGAGCCCGAAAAGCCAGCTGCAGGCCGAATACCGCGTGTCGTACACGCCCAACGAGTCGGACAAGCGCACCTACGACTACTCGCCCGGTGAGCAGGCGTATTCGCTGCTCAACGATACGCTTAGCAGCGTGTTTGAGAGCCGCTACCTCACCAACGCCGGCGAGCTGACCTACCGCTACCAGAACAAGGAGTTTCAGTGGACGCTGGGCGGGGCCGTGCAAAACGCGCAGCTGCGCTCCGACCAGGAGTTTCCGCGCGCCACGCTCACCGAACGGTCGTTTCTGAACTTCCTGCCCAACGCCACGGTGCGCTACAACTTCTCGAAGCAGCAGAACCTGCGCCTGAACTACCGCACCAACACCAGCGCACCCAGCATCAGCCAGCTGCAGGAAGTGGTGAACAACGCCAACCCGCTGCAGCTGACCACCGGCAACCCCGACCTGCGCCAGGAGTACCGTCACAACGTATTCCTGCGCTACTCGTCGGCGGTGCCGGAGAAGTCGACTTCCTTTTTCGCTTTGATCGGGGGCTCCTACACCAACAACAACATCACCAACAGCACCATTTACGCCGGCACCGAGCCGCTGACCGTGGGCGGCGTGACCATTCCGGTGGGCGGGCAGCTCACGCGCCCTATCAACCTCGATAAGCAGTATTCGTTGCGCTCCTTCCTGAACTACAGTTTGCCGTTGCGCTTCATCAAGTCCAACCTCAATCTGAACGCCAACGCCAACTTCTCGCAGACGCCGGGCCTGGTATTTCAGGAGCTGAACTACAGCCGCACGCCCAGCTTCGGGCTGGGGCTAGGGCTGAGCAGCAACATCAGCCCCGAGCTGGACTTCACCTTCTCCTCCAGCTCCAACCAGAACTATGTGCGCAACACGCTGCCCGGCCAGGTAGACCGCCAGTACTTCCGCCAGAACACCAGCCTGCGCCTGTCCTGGATTATCGTGAAGGGCGTGACGCTGCAATCCGACGTGAACCACCAGCTCTACAGCGGCCTGTCGGCGGGCTTCAACCAGAACTTTGTACTCTGGAATGCCTCGCTGGGCAAGAAGCTGGGCGCCAAGCAGCAGGCTGAAGTCAAGATTTTCGCCTTCGACCTGCTGGGCCAGAACAACAACATTCAGGTCAACAACACGGCCGCCTACACCGAGGACGTGCAAAGCAACATTCTGCAGCGCTACCTGATGCTGATGTTCACCTACAACATCCGCAACTTCGGCGGTACCGGCCGCGGCGACGCGCTGCCCACCGACGACGCCCCTACCGAGCGGCGCGGCCGGGGCGGCTTCGGCGCGCCCGGCGGCGGCTTCGGCCCTCCTGGTGGTGGCATGTAGTACCAGCAGCGCCCGGCCTTGCAAGACCGGGCGCTGCTGTGTAAAACGACTATTACTAGTCCGCAACCAGCTTGTATTAAACTGCTCTTGTACTTCTGCCGCGCTTGTTTGTCCCGCAACAAACTGTGTTCTTCTAAGGCGGTAGTTTCATTTCCCGGCCGGTTTTCGCCTACTTTGTGGGAATGAGAACCTGCTCACCCATGAAAAAACTCGTACTCGCGCTGCTTTGCTGGCTGCCCCTGCTGGCGGCGGCCCAGAGCGTCCCGGTGCCCGCCACCCTCGATTTTGCTGGCCTGCACCTGCGCCTGACTGATAGCGGCCGCCGCGCCGTGCAGCAGAAGGTAGACGCGCTGCGCAGCCACCCGGCCTCCTTTCAGGCCCGCGTAAACCTGGCCGACGCCTATTTCCCCATCATTGAGCGGGTGTTTCAGCAGGAAGCCCTGCCGCTGGATTTCCGCTTCCTGGCCATCCAGGAAAGCGGCCTGCAGGGCGATGCGCAGAGCATCCACGATGCGGTGGGCTACTGGCAGTTCAAGCGCGAGTCGGCCGCCGATTTTGGGGTGGTGATGAACGACGTGGTGGATGAGCGCAAGCACATTGTGGCTTCCACGCACGCCGCCGCCAAGTACCTCAAGCGCAACAACAACGCCCTGCACAACTGGGTGAATGCCCTGCTCAGCTACAACCTGGGCTCGGGCGGCGTGAAGGCCTACACCCTGCCCACCGACTTCGACGCCACGGAAATGGAGATTTCCGAGCAAACCCACCCCTACATTCTGACCATGCTGGCCCACAAGCTGGCCTACGAGCCCGCCGTGGGGCACAACCCCAAGCCGCCGATGGTGCTGCAGGAGTTTCCGGCCCCGGCCGGGCAGTCGCTCAGCATTCTGGCCCAGAGCCTGCAGGTAGAGCCCGCCGAGCTGCTCAAGCACAACCGCTGGCTGCTGGCCCCGGCCGTGCCCACCGACAAAATCTACACGGTGCTGGTGCCCGTCACGGACCCGCTGCAGCTGACGGCTATGGCGGCGCAGCAAAAAAACGCCACCGCCGGCCAGCTCCTCAACGCCCCCCGGCCCGACCCGCAGAACGCGGAGTACGTGCGGGTGAACGGCCTGCGGGCCCTCGTGGCGCTGCCCGGCGAGACCAAGGAAAGTCTGGCGAAGCGGGCCGGACTTAAAGTACGCAAGTTTATGCAGTTCAACGACCTGTTTGCCTTCGACAACATCGTGGTGGGCCAGCCTTACTTCGTGCAGAAGAAGCGCGATAAGAGCGAGGTGGAATACCACGTGGCGCAGGCCGGCGAGAGCGTGGCCACGGTGTCGCAGAAGTACGGTATCCGGGCCAAGGCCATCTGGAGCAAGAACCGCATGCCCCGCAACGAGGAGCTGCGCCCGGGCCGCATTCTGTGGCTGAAGCACACCCGCCCCAAGGAAGTGGCCATTGAGTATGCCGACAGCAAAAACGAGGCGGCGCTGGCGGCTTTCGAGCGGCCGAGCAGCAAGCCGGTAACGGCGGCACCCGTGCCTACGACGGCACCCGTGCCTACGGCGGCTCCTGCCCCGGCTCCTGCGCCTGTAGCCAAGCCTGCTCCGAAAAAGCGTCGCATTGATGAGACGGAGCCCTACATGGGCAAAACGGCCAGCGCCGTGCGCGTTTTGGAAGATGCCGTGGAAACGCCCTACGAGCCGGCTCCTACGGGTGTAGTCACGCAGCCCGACAGTGCCACGGATGCAACAACCGAAAACCTGAACGACCTGGCACCGGCTCCAGTTGCGCCAGCTCCCAAGCCGACGGCCACCGCCGCCAGCCCGGCCCCTCGTCCGGCGGCAGCGGCAGCCAGCCAGCCAGCGCCGCTACCAGCCCGCAAAGCGCTGCCGGCCTCCACTCCTATTGGTGATGAGCCGGCAGGGGAAACCGAAGAAGTAGCCGCTGCCCCCGTTTCCCGGCCGGTCAGCAAGCCAGCACCCCCGGTCGCCAAGCCGACCGTAGCCGCTCCAGCCACAGCCACGCCTGCCCCGCCCAAACCAGCGCCGCCCGTGGCGCCAACCAACGCTGGCGCGGTAGAAGCCATTCCGGCCAGTGGCCTGCACACGGTGCAAGCCAAAGAAACGCTCTACTCCGTGGCCCGCCGCTATGGCCTGCGCCCCGCTGACCTCATCGTCTGGAACAACCTGCCCCAGAACCCCTCGCTACGGCTGGGCCAGGTGCTGCGCGTAACAGCTGACGGCACCACAACACCCGTTCCGGCGGCCACGGCAGCGCCCACCACAACCCGGACGGGCGTTTATCAGCCTAAAACGGTAGCTGTTCCGGCCGCGCAGCCGGCCGCCAAACAAGCTACTCCCGCCACTCCTGCAACTGCTGCGGCCAGCCCGGCCGCCGTGCCAACCGTGCGCCACACGGTAGCGGCCGGTGAGTCGATGTATGCCATTTCACGCAAGTATGGCGTCACCATCAAGCAGATTATGGAGTGGAACAACAAGTCCGATTTCAACGTGAAGCCCGGCGAAGTGCTGCTGGTGCAGCCCGCGAAGTAGTCCGCGCCTTTCTCTTTTCTCCTCCTCGATTTCAAGATTATAGACACACGTTTCTAATGCGCTTTTTCTTTCGCGTTTTGTCGCTGGGCAGCCTGTTGCTGCCGCTTTCTTTGGTTGGTCGGGCGCAGCAGGCGCCGGTAGGCAGTGGGCCGGCCCTGTCAGAAGATTCAGTGCGGGTGATGTCGGGGCTGGTGCAGACCAGTGTGCGGCAGCTGCGTGCCATCTACAACGAGCCTGATGATGCCCGCGCCACGCAGCTTATTGAAACGGCTCTGCAGCAGATGCCCGCCTACAATCAGCGCCTGAGCTACTATACCGCCAGCCTACCCCGTGAGCAGCAGCAGCAATTAGCCAAGCGTCTGCGCCAGCAGCCCTGGCAGGTAGAGCTGCAAACCCTGCTGCGCAGCCCACAATACCGCAGTTTCAGCGCCCGCACGGCGAAGAATCCCGACCTTAGGGCCGCGGCCGAACGGCTGCAGAAATCCGGTTTCGTGGGCACCACCAAACCAGGTAGTGCGGTAGCGGCAGCTGCTCCTGCTTCCGCTGCTAAACCGGTAGTTACGTCAGCAGCGCCGGTTACCAATCTGGTTCCGGCAAAACCCAGCGAATTTACCGTGAGCAGCGCGCGGCAGCACACAGTCGTGAAGGGCGAAACGCTGTTCGGCATTGCCCGCCACTACAAGGTGAAGCCGGCCGATATTCAGGCCTGGAACAGTAAATCCGACAACAGTGTGCGCGTAGGCGAAGTGCTGACTATTCAGCAGGCGAACTAACTGACTCACGTTGCCATACGCTAAGAAGGGCTGCCCTCTGGGTAGCCCTTTTGCGTTTAAACCCGCCCTGGCAGAAGCATCTTTACGCTGGCCACTGTATGAACTGGCCGGCATTTCTTTTCTACTGATACGCCAAAATCCGTTGCCGCGCAATCTTTCCCGGCCGCTGATTCGTGGGTAACTTTACTGTACGCTTCGCGCCCTAACGGCGCGGTGCGGCTTGCCCATGCCCGTTTTCTCGCACCTCCACTCGCACACCCAATATTCCCTGCTCGACGGTCAGGCCAGCATTTCGGCCCTGATGAAGAAGGCCCAGGCCGACGGCATGCCGGCCGTGGCCCTCACTGACCACGGCAACATGTTCGGGGCGTTCAACTTCGTGGCCGAGGCCAACAAGTACAACGTGAAACCGATTGTGGGCTGCGAGTTTTACATGGTGGATGACCGCCACAAGAAAACCTTCAGCCGCGAGAAGGGCGAGCGGGACAAGCGCTACCACCAGTTGCTGCTGGCCAAGGACCAGGACGGCTACCACAACCTGAGCAAGCTCTGCTCCATGAGCTTCATCGAGGGCGTGTACAGCAAGTTCCCGCGCATTGATAAGGAGCTGCTGCTCAAGTACCACAAGGGCCTGATTGCCACCAGCTGCTGCATCGGGGCCGAGATTCCCCAGGCCATCCTGTTCCAGAGCGAGGCCAAGGCCGAGGAGCTGCTCAAGTGGTGGCTCGACGTGTTCGAGGACGACTACTACATCGAGATTCAGCGCCACGGGCTGATGAACTTCGACGGCACCGGCAAAAGCCAGGAAGACGTGAACCAGGTGCTGCTGGGTTTGGCCAAGAAGTACAACGTCAAGGTCATCTGCACCAACGACTCGCACTACGTGGAGCAGACCGACTTCGCACCCCACGACATTCTGCTGTGCGTAAACACCGGCGAGGAGCACAGCATCCCGGTCGGCGACTTCCAGACCCAGTATTTCCGCCTGATTTCCCAGGACAACAAGGTCCACTACGACCACCTCGACAACCTGCGCCACCTCTCCGGCCAGGATGCCACCATCCGCCGCCAGCTCCAGCGCATTGATGAGGAGGCCCAGAGCCCCAAGCCGCGCGCGCGGTTCGGCTTCGCCAACGACCAGTTCTACTTCAAGAACCAGGCGGAGATGAACGCGCTGTTCGCCGACGTGCCGGAAAGTGTGGACAACACCAACGAAATCGTGGACAAAATCACGCCGCCAGTCCTGCAGCGTGACATTCTGCTCCCCAACTTTCCCCTGCCCCCAGAGCACCCTACGGCTGATGCTTTCCTGCGTCACCTCACCTTCAAAGGAGCGTTTGAAGGGCCGAAAGCCCGCTACTCTGAGCGCACCCCCGAAATTGAGGAGCGCCTGGACTACGAACTGCGCGTGATTGAGACGATGGGCTTTGCGGGCTACTTCCTCATCACGCAGGATTTCATTAACCACGGCCGCAACAATGGCGTGGCCATCGGGCCGGGCCGGGGCTCGGCGGCGGGCTCGGCGGTGGCCTACTGCATCGGCATCACCAACATCGACCCGATTAAGTACTCGCTGCTGTTCGAGCGTTTCCTGAACCCGGAGCGGGTGTCGATGCCCGATATCGACATTGACTTCGACGACGTGAACCGCCAGCGAGTCATCGATTATGTGGTAGATAAGTATGGCAAAACCCAGGTGGCCCAGATTATCACCTTCGGTACCATGGCCGCCAAATCGTCGATTAAGGACGTTTCTAGGGCTATGGAGCTGCCGTTGCCGGTGGCCAACGACTTAGTAAAGATGGTGCCCGAGCAGGTGGGCACGACCCTAGCCAAGGCCTTTGCCGAAAACCAGGAGCTGGACATGATCCGGCGCGACGACGCGCCCGACAACCTGCGCGGGCAGATTCTGCGCTTGGCCGAGAAGCTGGAAGGCTCAGTGCGCAACACCGGCATCCATGCGGCCGGCGTCATCATTGCCCCCGACGACATCACCAAGTACATCCCGGTTTCCACTTCCAAGGACTCGGACCTGCTTATCACGCAGTTCGACGGCAAGGTCATCGAAAGCGCGGGAATGCTCAAGATGGACTTTCTGGGCCTGAAAACCCTGACCATCATCGTCGATGCCATCAACCTGATTGAGCGCAACCACGGCGTCAAAATCGACATCGACGAAATCCCGATTGACGACCCCAAAACCTACGAGCTCTACCAGCGCGGCGACACCATCGGCACGTTCCAGTTCGAGTCCGAGGGCATGCGCATGTACCTCAAGGACCTCAAGCCGACCAACATCGAGGACCTGATTGCCATGAACGCCCTCTACCGGCCGGGGCCCATGCAGTTCATCCCGAACTTCATCAACCGCAAGCACGGCCGCGAGGTGGTGGACTACCCGCACGAGCTGCTGGAGCCCATTCTGAACTACTCCCAGGGCATCATGGTGTACCAGGAGCAGATCATGCAGACGGCCCAGATCTTGGCCGGCTACTCCCTCGGCGGCGCCGACTTGCTGCGCCGGGCCATGGGCAAGAAGGACATGAAGAAGATGGCCCTGGAGCGGGAAAAGTTCTGCGAGGGCGCCGAGAAGCTGCACGGCATCAAGGCCAAAAAGGCCAACGAGGTGTTCGACGTGATGGAGAAATTTGCGGCCTACGGCTTCAACCGCTCCCACTCCGCCGCCTACTCGGTGGTGGCCTACCAGACCGGCTACCTCAAGGCCCACTACCCGGCCGAGTACATGGCCGCCGTGCTCACCAACAACATGGGCGACATCAAGAAGGTGACCTTCTTCATCGAGGAAGCCCGCAAGCAGGGCGTGGCCGTGCTCGGCCCCGATGTGAACGAATCTATCCTGAAGTTCAACGTAAACGCCCAGGGCCAGATCCGCTTCGGCATGGCCGCCATGAAGGGCTCGGGTGAGGCCGCCGTGGAGGAAATCGTGAAGGAGCGGGAGAAAGGCGGCCACTACGCCGACATCTTCGACTTTGCGCGCCGCGTGAACCTGCGGGCCGTGAACAAGAAAACCTTCGAGAGCATGGCCCAGGCCGGCGCCTTCGACTCATTTGACCGCTACCACCGCCGCCAGTTTCTGGAGGCCCCCACCGGCGACCAGAACCTCATCGAGAAGGCCATGAAGGTGGGCCAGCAGCACCAGGCTGCCAAGGAATCGGCCCAGCAGAGCCTGTTTGGCGGAGGGGGCGGCGAAATGGCCATCCCGATGCCCAAAATTCAGGACCTGGAGCCCTGGAGCCCCACCGAAAAGCTGCGCCGCGAAAAGGAAATCGTGGGCTTCTACCTCTCGGGCCACCCCCTGGACGACTTCAAGCTCGAAATCGACTCCTACTGCACCTGCGGGCTGGATAAGATTGAGAGCTACAAAAACCGCGACGTGACGGTAGCCGGCCTGATTTCCAACGTGCTGTTCAAAACCACCAAGACCGGCCAGCCCTTCGTGAGCTTCAACGTGGAAGACTATGAAAGCAGCCTCAACCTGGCCCTGTTCCGCGACGACTACTCCAAGTTCTCGGCCCTCATCAACCCCCGCAACTACGACAAGGAGCAGGTGCCGCCCATGTTCATCCGGGGCAAATACGCCCAGCGCTTCCGCGACTCCGACCAGTTCGAGTTCAAGATCATGACCATGGAGCCGCTGTTCAACGTGGCCGAAAAGCTCGCCAACGGCGTGCGCGTGCAGTTGGACCTACGCACCATCACGGAACCCTTCATGGACCGCTTCATGGAAGCCGTGGAAGGCTGCTCGGGCTCCAAAAAGCTCGAAATCAAGTTCGCCGAGCCCCACGAGCACCTGGCCGTGGACACTTACTCGCGCCGCTACCGCATCGAGCCCAAAGAGTTTATCCGCAAAATGCGCGAAATGGAAATCGACGCCTGCCAGCTGATTTAATTGGCCCAAGTCTTCAGCACGTCATTACGAGCAAAGCGAGGAATCTCGCGTGCTGATGTTGCCAAAGTAACCGTCATGCTGAGCTTGCCGAAGCATCTCTACCGCAATGCTGTTTATTTAGCACTGCAGTAGAGATGCTTCGGCAAGCTCAGCATGACGTTCTTTTTTAGGTCTAATCAGTACCCCCGAAAATAAACTTTCAATTTTTATTGAAAGTTTGAAATACTCCACTACATTTGAACCATGCAACTCGACGAAGCCAAGCGCAGATTCATTGAAGGCTGGGGCACCCTGGGCTCAGCCTGGGGCGTGAGCCGCACGATGGCGCAGGTGCACGCGTTGCTGCTGGTGTCGCCGGGCGCGCTGAGCACCGAGGACATCATGGAGCAGCTGCAGATTTCGCGGGGTAATGTCAACCTGAACGTGCGCGCCCTCATGGACTGGGGCATTGTGCGCAAGGAGCTGCGGCCCGGCGAGCGGCGCGAGTTTTTCTCGGGCGAAAAAGATATTCACCGGGTAGCCACGCTTATTCTGCAGGAGCGCCGCAAGCGCGAGCTGCAGCCCATCATGCGGGTGCTGGGCGAAATCAGTGAGGTGGAACCTTCCGCCACCGCTACGCCCGAGGAAACGGCTGCCTTCACGCAGATGATCGGCAGCATCCAGAGCTTCGCCAACTTTGCCGACCGGGCTGCCTCCACCCTCATCAAAGCTGATGAAAACTGGTTTCTGAGCACGTTCATGAAGCTCATGCGGCCAGGGCCGTAGTACCTCGGCAGGCCTTTTTTTTGGCTATTATATTTCAATAATTATTGAAAGTTTGATATACACGATTCATTATTCGTCGGCGAAGTTTCTCTTTTCTCTCCTCTTTCAAAGTGTTTTATGGAACCTCCCCTTATGATTTTGGCCGGCGGCACGGGCTTTCTGGGCCGACATATCCGGCACTACTTCACTCAGTCCGGCTACCGGATCCGGACGCTCAGCCGCTGCGCCACCAGCGCCGATGAATTGGCCTGGGATGGCCGTACGCTTGGGCCCTGGGCTGCTGCGCTGGAAGGCGCAGCGGTAGTGCTCAATCTGGCCGGCCGTTCCGTCGATTGCCGCTACACTGCCACCAACCGCTACACCATTACCCGCAGCCGCACCGACAGCACCCGGGTGCTGGGCGACGCCATAGCGGCCTGCCGCAACCCGCCGGCCCTGTGGCTTAACTCCTCCACAGCCACTATCTATCAACATACCGAAGATGAGCAGCCCGCCAATACGGAAGCCACAGGCCACCTTGGCCGTACGTTCTCCGAAATGGTGGCCCAGCAGTGGGAAGCCGAGTTTAATCTGGCTTGCGTGCCCCATACCCGGCGTGTGGCGCTCCGCACAGCCATTGTGCTGGGGGCCGATGGAGGGGCGCTGCCCGTCATGGCCCGCCTGGCGCGGCTGGGTCTGAGCACACAGCAGGGCAACGGCCGCCAGTGGGTGAGCTGGCTGCACATCCAGGATTTCTGCCGGGCTGTGGAGTTTCTGGTGGCGCATCCAGCGCTGGAAGGTGCCTTCAACCTGTGCGCCCCCGAGCCTCTGCCCAACGCCGCCCTGATGGCGCTGCTGGATGCGCATTACCGCCCCCACTGGCACCTGCCGCAGCCCCGCTGGCTACTCGAAATCGGGGCCTTCGTGCTCCGTACCGAAACCGAGCTGATTCTGAAAAGCCGCAAGGTGGTGCCCCAGCGGCTACTGGAAGCCGGCTTCCGGTTCCAATTCCCTTCCTGCGAGGCGGCTCTGGCTGACTTGCTCCCACAGCTGCCTTAGCAGCCCAAGTGGACCCACACAGATTTTCACCTCATCACCATTCACCTCATCACCGTACTTTTTTTCACCTTCCAACCTCCAACGTCATGAACTACTATCTGCTGGTTTACGGAGTCTATCTGCCCGTCACGGTGCTGCTCACGGTGTGGGTGGCGCGCACGCTCTTCACCAACGGCCGCACTTTCCTGGTCGACATCTTCCACGGCAATGAGGCGCTGGCTGATTCCGTGAACAAGCTTCTGATTACGGGTTTTTACCTCATCAACATCGGCTATGCCACGCTCACGCTACGCAGCACCGATGCAATTGGCAGCTACCAGCAGAGTGTGGAGACGCTCAGCATCAAAATCGGCACTATCATCCTGATTCTGGGCGGCATGCACTTCTTCAATTTATACGTCTTTTATAAGCTCCGCAACCGCGCCCAGGATTACAACCGTGACCTGAATTTTGTGCTGGACAAGCCCGAAAAATAGCCTTCAAACAATATGCTGGCCTACTGCCATCAACAGCACGCGTACCACCAGCAGAATGCCGAGCGGAGCAAACAATCTGGCTGGCAAGTGACGTGAACTTTCTGGCGTGTGCCTTGTTGAATCGCAATCTGCTACCTTGCAGCCCCAAGATTCGTAAGAAGCATTTTTCACCGTCACAAACCCCCTTCCGTCATGGGACATAAAGCCATCGAAATTACCGATGCTAACTTCGACCAGATTATCAACTCCGACAAACCCGTGCTCGTGGATTTCTGGGCCGAATGGTGCGGCCCGTGCCGCATGGTGGGCCCGGTAGTTGAGGAACTGGCCGGCGAATATGAAGGCAAAGCCGTTATCGGCAAAGTCGACGTAGACTCCAACCCGCAAACCTCGGCCAAATTCGGCATTCGCAGCATTCCAACGCTGCTCGTGTTCAAGAACGGCCAGGTAGTTGACAAGCAGGTTGGCGCTGTGCCGAAGCACGTACTGGCTCAAAAGCTGGACGCGCAGGTAACTGCCTAACACTTTTCTATATGGCACCGGGCATCTGCTCCCGGTTTTATAGAGCAACAGGCCCCGCTTCTCTTGGGAGAAGCGGGGCCTGTTGCGTTTGAGGCTGGTGTGCTCCGCTCAGTACATTTCATCGGGGCAGGCAGCGCGGGCTTCCGTGGGAGGCACCTGCGGCGGCCGTACGCCATTGAACAGCGAGAAGCTCGGCGAAAAATGAATGGGTACGGTGAAGGTCATGGCGGTAGGCACGTTGTATTCGCGGCCGGGCTGAAACGCGGGCAGACTGGCTACTACCCGCCGCGCTTCCAGGTCGGCTTCCGGCGACAGGCCCTGCACAACCCGCACCTGCCCCACCGCGCCTTTTTCGTCCACAGTGTAGTTTACATACACTTTGCCGGTGATTCCCTTGCGACGCGTATTGCGCGGGTATGCTGTGTTGTGCGCAATATAGTTGAGCATGGCAGCCTCGCCACCTGGAAACAGCGGCAGTTCCCGCTTCTGCAGCTTGCCTACATACGGCGAGCCGTCTTCGTTGAAGAATGCCAAGGCCGGGCCTTTTTCGCGGCTGGGAAGCTCAATAGCGCTCAACTGGCCATTACCATAAAAATACTGCCACTCTCCCACCGGCTTGCCACCCGCATAATTGCCTTTTGAGCGTTTCTGGCCGTTGCGGTGCACGCTGATCCAGGTACCTACCCGTTGCCCGTCGGCGTACTCGCCGCGCTGGCTCACGCGGCCATCCTCGTACCAGGCCACATACATACCGTCAGCCTCGTCGTTGCGGTAATGGACCTGGGCCGCTTTGGGCCCGTTGGGATGGTACCAAGTCAGCATCCCCGTCCGCACAACCGGCTCGATGGAGGCCAGCGTGCCCCGCAGCAGCAGCGTTCCGTCCAGGGAATATTCGCGCATGGCGTACGTTCCGAGCAGCTCGTTTTTCTGGTCGATAACCCGGTAATGCGTGGCACTGTTCGGCACGGTAGCTTCGTCTCTGCCGTTGAGGTATACGGCCGGCATGCTTTGGGCAGTACCAGCCAGCGGAAGCGCCAGCAACATTCCTAAAAACACGACGTAGCAGGCTTTCATGCGCTGGGTATAGAGTAGGTAAGCTCAGGAAATATACAGCCCAGTTGCCTGTCTCCCAAGCGCTTCACGAATTGTTCAGAAAAATCCAGCTACATTCCTATAGCTGGCCTGAAAGCCCGCCATCCACCATCTTTCACCTTCCCTTTCTGCCCTATGTACCGTTTCCTTTCTTACTTGCTTCTGCTGACCCTGCTGGCTCCGGCCGCACTGGCCCAGACCACTTCCAGCACTACCGTAAAGCAGACACCGGGCAAAGCGCCGGTTGCTTCAACCCGGACTAAATCGGTGGCTAACCCAGCCATGACCCGTAGCACTACCACTACCAAAGTGGCGGGCACTACGACGCGCGTTGCTACCAAAACCAAGGCCGACGGCTCGCCGGACCGGCGCTACAAGGAAAACAAGATGACGACAACCCGTGCGACAACCGGCCCGGTAAAAAAAGATGGTACCGCCGACATGCGCTACAAAGCGAATAAGTCGGTACAGACCACCAGAACTACCGTGAAGCAGTAGCCTCACCCAGGTTCTACCAACGCGAAAGGCCGTTTCCTAGGGAAGGAAACGGCCTTTCGCGTTGATGCCTGCAGCGCTACAGCAGCTGGATGGGACGGTTGAGCGTTTCTTCCAGCACAATAAGTGTTTCGGTGCGCTCAATGCCTTCGATGGGCTGCATCTGGTCGTGTAGCACGTCGCGCAGGTGCTGTGTGTCGCGGCATACCAGGCGTGCGAAAATCCCGTAGGCGCCTGTGGTAAAGTGGATGCTTACTACCTCTGGAATAGCGCGCAACTGCTCCGCTACGCTGGCATACACGGAGCTTTTGAGCAGGTAGATGCCCAGGAAGGCATTCACCCCAAAGCCCAGTTTCTGGTAGTCGATTTTCAGCGTGGCGCCTTTCACGATTCCCAATTCCTCCAGCCGGGCCATCCGGACGTGTACCGTACCACCAGAGACGTGCACCTTCCGAGCAATTTCGGTGTATGGTGTCTTGGCGTCCTGGATCAAAAGGTCCAGGATTTTGCGGTCAGTGTCGTCAAGTTCGTAATTCTTGGCCATTTTGAAGTGCTTTGACTATATATATTTAAATCAAAAGGTGTTTTTTTTAAAAATATTGTAAATTTTTAGCTGAATCAATGCTAAAATTTTACAATTACAGGCAAACGACTACATTTGTCATAATCCAACGCAAACGGTGTGGACTAACTTTGTAGGGTGATGAAACTGGCAGACATACCCCCCTCTCTCGGGGGTGGTGATTCGGGAAAAACTGGTCCGGCGGCCGGCTAACCACACCGTGAAGGTTCGAGTCCTTCTTCTACAGCTTACTGGGTGGATTATGTGAGGAGGGAAAAACCGGGACGTATCTGGGTGGGTGCGTTCCTTTTCAAGAGGCGGCATCTGGGTGGGTGCCGCCTTTTTTTTGCCCATACGGTTCGGGCTTGCGTTTATTCCCACTTGCTTCAAAAGTCTCTTTTTGGCTCGTTGTGGCTGCAAAGAACGGAAAATAAGCCTGGCTAGCCTATCTATATTCCAAACAAAACGTGGGTTTAAGGCAAATTCCGCAAAACAAGCGGCATTGCGCGCAACATATATAGCAGCTTCGCTTCATCAGGCAGTTGAGGCCACTCACCCAAGTTGAGGCAGGCCCCTGAATTGGCGGTTGTCCGATGTCAGGCATGTTCTTGTGGTGGGTTTTATCGGCCAACCACGTCTTCCCAAAAAAGTAAAGCCCGCTACCGGCCAAACCGGAAGCGGGCTTTTTAATAGGCACACACAATGCGCTGGCAGTGCTACTTAGTAGCGTCGTTTTGCTTCTTGAAGCGGGCCAACCCACTGTCCAGAAACTTTAAAAAGCTCTCCACGTTGGGTTCGTAGGCAATTGGGGTAGTAAGCGTGTGTTGCACATCTGCCGGAGCATTGGGGTCGAGCAGCACATAATAAGGCTGGGCATTTACGTTGAAGCCGGCTAGCTGCAGGTCTGCGTTTTTCTTGCCCAGAGTGGTTTTCAGCTTGTTGTCATACGTGGAGGTATACCACTCGTTTTTCGGCAGTTCGGCCTTGTCATCAACATACAGAGCCACCACCACGAAGTCTTCGCGCAGACGCTTCAGTACCTGCGGATCCTTCCACACCGTGGCTTCCATCTTGCGGCAATTCACGCAGGCGTGGCCAGTAAAATCGACGAAGATGGGTTTGCGCTGGGCGCGGGCGCAACGCTGGGCCTGCTCTAGGTCGAAGTAGCCCTGCAGGCCGTGCGGCAATTCCAGAAACTCGCCGTAGCGTGGAGGCTCACATTGGGCATTGGGCAACGAAGCCGCTCCCGCCGTAGGCAGCATAGAGCCTTCGGCCAGTGAGAAGTCGTTGCGGCTCTGAGGCGGCAGATAGCCGGCCAGCAGCGGCAGCGGAGCACCAAACAGGCCCGGCACCAGATACGTCATGAAGCTGAAGGCCAGCACGGCCATCAGCAGCCGGCCCACACTCAGGTGCGGCAGGTCGGAGTCGTGGGAAAGTTTGAAGCGGCCCAGCAGATACAGACCCAGCAGGCCCGACAACGCAATCCATAGAACTAGATAAATGTCGCGCGGCAGCAGGTTCCAGTGGTACGCGAGGTCGGCCATGCTCAGGAATTTGAGCGCCAGCATCAGCTCCACAAAGCCCAGTACCACTTTCACCGTGTTCAGCCAGCCACCGGAGCGCGGCAGGCTTTTCAGCCACGCCGGGAAGATGGCAAACAGCGTGAAGGGCAACGCAAACGCCAGCGAAAAGCCGAGCATGCCAATAACCGGGGTGAGACGCTGGCCCTGCGCGGCCATGGTCAGGATGGTGGCCACGATGGGACCAGTGCACGAAAACGATACCACCACCAGCGTGAGGGCCATGAAGAACACCCCGCCCCAGCCGCCTTTGTCGGCCTGGGCGTCAATCTTGTTTACCATGCCGTGGGGCAGTGTAATCTCAAACAACCCCAGAAACGACAGGCCGAACACAACGAATACGACAAAGAAAATCAGGTTGGGCAGCCAGTGCGTGCTGATGAGGTTGAGCCCGTCGGCCCCGAGTAGCACCGTTACGAGCAGGCCAACCACCACGTAGATGAAGATGATAGACAGACCATAGACCACCGCTTTCAGGATGCCACGCTGCCGGCTGTCGGAACCGCTCGTAAAAAAGGAAACCGTCATCGGAATCAGCGGGAAAACGCAGGGGGTAATAAGCGCGCCCAGCCCAAACAAAAAAGCGCCGAAAGCAAACCCCCAAAGCCCTTCCTTGGCAGGATCTACCGTGCCATTGTCGGCGGGCGTGGCGGCAGCCATCTTTTCAGCTGGCACCGTGGCCTGGCCGGCAGCAGGCACAACCGAATCGGGAAGAGTGACAGGAGAAGCTACGGCGGCAGTAGCCGGACTATCTGCGGCAGAAGCAGCTGCTACGCCAGGTACCGCAGGCGCAACTGCAGCGCCATCAGGGGCTTCAGGCTTGGTGGGCTTGCCGGTAGCAGGTGTAGCCGCCGGGGCAGCAGTGCCGCTTACCTGAATAGGTCCGAAGCTCAGGGTTTCCTCGCCGGGAATGCAGCGGCCGTCCACATCAGTGCAGGTCTGGTACTCTACTTCGGCCTTGATGGTGAGTGGGCCGGGCTGCAATACCCGCACCCGCTGCTTCATCTGGCCGGTTTTCTCGAAATACGTGACGTCGCCTTTAAATACGTCATCGAAGTGCTTCTGGGAGCCCACCGATTTGGGCTTGCCGACTAACTCGTAGGCTGGGCTCTTGGCAAACGTGAAGGTGAAGGGCACCGGCCCCAGGTCGGGGTCGAAGTCGGTGGCGTAGAGGTGCCACTTATCATCAATCCGCGCATTCACAATAAGGTCTACCTCCTCTCCTACTTTGGCGGCGGGCCGGCTTAGCGCTACGCTGAGCTTGGTGGGAGTGAGAATCTGGGCAACGGCCCCGAGCGCCGTGAGCAACACGAGCAGGAGGGGCAGCACTATGGTTTTGCGGACGAACATCAGCGGAAAGGAAACAACTACAATTGCAAGCCCGGCAAAGGTCGGGAGAAACGCTAACAGCGGAGCGAGTTTACCGGTTTTTTGGCGGACTGGTTTCCGCAGCCATGGCAGAGCTAGAAACTCCGCCGGAACCGCTTGCGCAGAATCACGTACTTTTGCAATACCAAGGCATCTGGGCCGCGTGAGCCCGAGTTGCCGAACCTATGATCTTAAATATACTCCTTACCGTTCTGCTTGTGTTGCTGAACGGATTTTTCGTAGCGGCAGAATTTGCCTTCGTTAAAGTCCGCCCGTCTCAGATCGACATCAAGGCCCAGAGCGGCAACCGGCTGGCCAAGCTAGTGCAGAGCATGCTGCACGACCTCAATTATTATCTCTCGGCCACCCAACTGGGTATTACAGTAGCCTCCCTGGCCTTGGGTTGGGTAGGCGAAAGTGTGGTGGCGGCCGTCGTACTGGCCATCATCGACCAACTGGGCCTGACGCTCACGCCTACTGCAGTTCACCAGATTGCCATTGCTACTTCCTTCACGCTCATCACCATCATGCATATTGTGCTGGGTGAGCAGGCGCCCAAGGTACTAGCTATTCAGAAGCCGGAAACCACCTCCATGGCCATTGCCATTCCGCTGCGGGCCTTTGCCTTCCTCACCTTTCCGCTCATCTGGGTCCTCGACCGGCTGTCGAACATGGTTGCCGGCCTGTTCGGCGGCAGTGCCACGCACGGCTCCGAGGTGCATACTTCCGAAGAGCTGCGCCTGCTGCTGGACCAAAGCAAGCAGAGCGGCGAAATACAGGAATCAGAGCACGAGTTGCTTGAAAACGTGTTCGAGTTCAACGACCGGATGGTGAAGCAGATTATGGTGCCGCGCACCAAGCTGGCAGCCATTGACGTAAACACGCCCCAGGATGGCATTCTGGAAATGGTGTATAACGAAGGCTACTCGCGTATTCCGGTGTTCGAAGGCAACATCGACAATATCGTGGGGGTGCTCTACGTGAAGGATCTGCTGCAGATCATTCGTCGGAACGAGCCCATCGAACTGGCCAAGATCATGCGTCCGGCCTATTTCGTACCGGAAACCAAGAAGATTAACCGGCTGCTGCGCCAGTTTCAGCGCAAGCACATGCACATGGCCATCGTCAGCGACGAGTTTGGAGGTGTTTCGGGTATCGTTACCATCGAGGACATTATCGAGGAACTGGTGGGCGAAATCCAGGACGAGTACGACAACGAAGTGCCCGTGGTGGAGAAGATTTCCCCCAACGAGTTCCGCGTCAATACTTCTACCTCTATTTCCGACGCCAACGAGTACCTGCCGTTTCCACTGCCCGAAGGCGAAGACTACGAAACGGTGGGCGGCCTGCTGAACGTGATTTACGGCAATATTCCGGAAGTAGGCGACGTAGCCGTACTCGACAACTACGAGTTCCGGGTGCTGAAACGCTCCCGCCGGACCGTGGAGCTGGTGCAGCTCAACGTCACGCGGGAGATGGAGCAGGAAGAGTTGGAAGATGAAGGCATGCAGAATATCTGATTCAGGCAGCAGTAACGACAGCGGCCCCGCCTTCACAGGTGGGGCCGCTGTCGTTACTGCTGCTGGCTACTCCTCTCCTACTTCAGCCAGCTGGCGTATAGTACGTAGTTGTCGGCCGTGCGCAGCATATTCTGGCGCTGCTCTTCCGTCACGGGCTTGACTTTGCGAGCCGGGATGCCGGCATAGAGGTAACCCGGCTCGCACTGCGTGTTTTCCAGCACCACTGCCCCGGCCGCCACAATGCAGCCCGCGCCTACCACGGCGTGGTCCATCACAATAGCGCCCATTCCTATCAGCACGTTGTCCTCCACGGTGCAGCCGTGCACAATGGCCTTGTGCCCGATGCTGACGCCGGCCCCGATGGTAGTAGCCGCTTTCTGATAGGTACAGTGCAGCACGGCGCCGTCCTGAATGTTGGTTTTGGCACCGATGCGGATGCTGTTCACGTCGCCACGGATTACAGCATTGAACCACACGGTACATTGCGCGCCCAGCGTCACGTCACCGATGATAGTTGCATTGTCGGCTACGTAGCAATCAGGGCCGATTTGGGGGTATTTGCCCTGAACAGGCAGGATGAGAGCGGGCATCGGTAGTGAGCATTGAAGGATGAGCGATGCGCAAATGTATAGCCATTTGCCAGCCGGCACCTCGGAAACTACTGCAACGACCTGCTTTACATTTCAGCCTGCGCCCTCCGGGCCTACCGCGCCAACATCCGTTTCCAGGTGCCTTTGTCCCAGTTATATTTGAGGGTGCTCGGCAGGGCCTGCCAGAAGTATTTGCTGGTTTCGACGGCGAAGCTGGGCTGCATGTAGCAGTTGATGGTGCAGCCTTCGCACTGTGGCAGGCGCCCTTCCAGAGCGGCCAGCTGCTGCACCGGCCCGGAGTTATACAGCTCGTACAGATTGCCTTCGATAGGAAACTTCCGCTCCCCAAGATGGTAGCAGGGCAGCACCAGCTCGTTGCTGGGCGAAATGACCAGCGTGGTGCTGGCGGCCCGGCATACCGGTGCGGCCACGTGGTTGCCGCCGTCGCGCCGCAGCTGAATAAAGGCTTCGTTGAGGTACACGCCTTTGCGCCTGCCGAAAGCTGACAGGTAGTCCAGCTCTTCGGCCGTCAGCTGTTCGCCGGTTTCCACCGTGTTGTACTCAAACGCCGGATTCAGGATCAGCACCAGTCCGTTCGGCTGCGTGATGTCGCGGTACACGGCTTCCAGATCCTTCAGGTTCTCCCGAAACACGGTGAACAGAATGTCGGGCCGCTCACCCAGCTCCCGCGCCACCCGAATGCTTTCTAGCACAAAATCGTAGCAGGCCACGCCGCGGCCTTTATCATGTACTTCCTTTTCGGAGGCGTCCAGCGAAAAATGCAGCATATCCACCTTGCCGCGCAGCTTCTCAGCGTACTTGGGGTAGAGCAGGCAGTTGGTGGTGAGCGTCGTGATGAAGCCCATGCTATGAGCCAGACCCACAAACTCGTGAATCTGGCGGTGCAGCAGCGGCTCGCCCCCCGTAAAGTCCACTACTGATACGCCCAGCCGCTTCAGGTCGCGCAGGTTGCGCTCCACGTCCTCCAGCTGGATATAAGGCGAAGGTTTCTCCCAAATGTCACAGAATGAGCAGCGCGCATTACACCGGTACGTAACGTAGTAGTTGCACAGAACCGGGTGACGAACAAGGCGCATAGTATCGAACTGTTAGCTAATGGCTTTTAGCTGTTAGCCGCAATGCCGGCCCAAAGCTAGCAGCTAAAAGCCATTAGCGAGCGGCTTGTCATCTAATGCGGCAGTGCGCCCCAGGCCGTATCCCATTTGGCAGGGGTAGCGGCTATGGCTTCGGGGGTGGCGGGGCCGTGGTGCTCTAGGTAGTAGTTGCAGAAAATCTTCAGAGGGCATCTGGGGCAGTCGGGCTTCGAGTAGAGGCACACCCGCTGCCCGTGCCAGTAGTTGTGCTTATGAAAGTTGAGCAGCACCAGCGAATCTTTGGGCAACTGTTCCAGCAGTACCTGATGGGCTTTATCGGCGGAGGCTTTTGGCCCGATCATGCCCACGCGCTGCGCAATGCGGTGCACGTGCGTATCGATGGGCAGCACTGGCTTGCGAAAGTTGAATAACAGGACCAACGAAGCCGTTTTCAGCCCAATACCGGGCATGTCGTTCAGCCACTGCATGCCGCGTTCCGTGGACCAGTCTTCCAGAAAGTCCAGCGTAAACTCGCCCCGTTCGGCCCGGATGCGGCGCAGAATCTCCTGAATGCGGGGTGCCTGGGTGTCGGGCCAGCGCGTGGTCCGGATGGCATGTGCCAGTTCGGCCGTGGGGGCTTCCATTACCCCGGCCCAGTCACCGAAAGCTTCCAGCATCCGGTCGTAGGCCATCTCCTCGTCGGCATGCGTCGTGCGGTGCGACAAAACCGTCGAAACCAGTTCCCGCATGGGTGAGCGGCGCACCGTATCCTGCGACAGAGGCGGGTAAAACGCATTCAGCAGCAAATGGTCCTGCCAGGTTTTTTCGGCCGGCGGCGAAGCATAGGTAGCGGTAGTAGCCATGCGTGCTTGTACCGACCGTTACGACCCGAGGTTACGCTCACGCCGATTTGAAGCTTGATACTTGGCATGCTGCGACTGTAACAACACGCAAAAACGGCGGCACCGAAAGGCACCGCCGTTTTGCAGTAAGTAGCTGCCTAGGCAGCAAGTAGGTTAGATAGTGCCTTTCTCAGCAGCTTTCTTCAGTTTCTCGTTGGCGAAAATGGCAACTTCTACGCGACGGTTAGCCACGCGGCCAGCCTCAGTCGAGTTGTCGGCAATCGGCTGGCGTGAGCCGTAGCCCGTCACCGTGAAGCGCGAGGCATCTACACCCTGCTGCTGCGCGTAGTTGGCCACAGCTTGGGCCCGACGCTGCGAAAGCGGGTCGTTGATGGCATCGGAACCGCTGGTGTCGGTGTGGCCTTCCACAATAACGTTGGTGTCACCGTACTTCACGAGCGTCTTCGCCAGATCCTGAATGTTAGCCTGAGCAGCCGAGGTCAGAGCAGCCGAGTTCTTGGCAAACAGCAGACCTGAGTCGAAGGTGATTTTGATGCCTTCGCCCACACGCTCCACTTTGGCGCCGGCCATTTCTTTCTTCAGCTCAGCAGCCTGTTTGTCCATGCGGCGGCCAATGAGGGCCCCACCCGCGCCACCCACGGCTGCCCCAATGATGGCACCTTTTGCCGTGCCCGACTTACCGCCAATTACGCGGCCCAATACTGCACCACCAGCGGCACCACCCAAACCACCGATTACGGCGCCTTTAGCGGTTTTGCTCCAAGGCTTCTTGGTGGTCGTCGTGCCAGCATCTTGGGCTTGCAGCGTGCTGGTGCCAAACAGCAGCACGGCCATCATCAATGCGAAAAGGGAACGTAGGTTTTTCATGTGTGAAAAAGGTTGAGGAGTCTCGGAGTTGGTGGAAAAGAACAAAAAGAAGGTGGCGCTGTACCGACTGGTCTGGATTTCAGAGCGGACAACTACCGTCTTTCGGCAGGGCAATTTGCAACCACCTTGCCAAAAACGATACAAGCTGCTGAAAATTGTTGAAAAGAACGTCTGCAGGCGTCAAAAGCCTGTTTTTTCACCGGGCAAGCTGCGGTAAAAAGCGTGGTATCAGGCTGTTCAGCAGAAGGAAGCTTATTCGAAAAACCTTCCCATTTGTGAAGAAAAACAGCGCCGCGCTAACCGACAAAAAAAGGCCGCACGGATGGTGCGGCCTTTTTTGCAGAGCAACGAATGTTACAGCTTGCCGGCTTCGGCAGCTTTCTTCATTTTCTCGTTGGCATAGATGGCAATTTCTACGCGGCGGTTGGCCTGTTTGCCAGCTTCCGTGGTGTTGTCAGCAATCGGCTGCGACGAGCCATAGCCGTTGGTCGTGATGCGGGAAGCATCTACGCCCTGGCTTACAGTGTAGTTGGCTACCGCCTGCGCCCGGCGCTCCGAGAGAGGGTTGTTGATGGCGTCCGAGCCGCTGGCATCGGTGTGGCCTTCTACCAGTACGTTCGTGTCGGGGTACTTCTTCAGCACTTCCGCCATTTTCTGGATTTCGGTCATCGAAGCCGCGCGCAGGTCGCTCTTGTTGGTATCGAACAGGATGCCCGAATCGAAGGTGATTTTGATGCCTTCGCCTACACGCTCCACTTTGGCGTTCTGCATGTCGCGCTGCAGCTCTTCGGCCTGCTTGTCCATTTTGCGACCGATGAGGGCACCACCCGTGCCACCTACGGCAGCACCAATGATAGCGCCGGCAGCCGTGCCATTCTTACCGCCAATCACGCGGCCCAGTACGCCACCTACCACTGCGCCACCGCCAGCCCCGATCAGACCGCCTTTTGCGGTGCTGCTCATGCCGGTTTTACGCGGGCCGGTACCGTTGCCGGTTGGGGCGTCCGGAATGTTTGGGTTGCGGGTTTGCGAAGTAGCGCACGAGCCGAGCAGCAGCGTCAGCGCCATAAACAGGGAAAGAAGAGACTTTGGAGTTTTCATGGAATTGAGTTTTGGGAGTGAGAGATTCTGCGGGATGCTGGTCGTGCTTTACTGCTATTCTACCTGAAATGTTCGCCAAATATAGTTTTTATACTATACCGGGTTGACCTCCAACGCAGAATGGCAACTCACCCAACCAGCCACAGCAGACCTGCATGCAGTACGCATTTCCAACAAGTGTGCCGAACTACAGGGCGCGCTGGGCAATTTTCGCGGCGGGCGTGCTGGCAGCAACGTCCGTGGGCTGCAGCATGCCTAGTAAGTCGCTGAGCTGCTGCTTGAGTTGCTTGCGGTCCACGATGAAATCGAGGAAACCGTGCTCCAGCACAAATTCGGCACTCTGGAAGCCTTTGGGCAGGTCCTTACCGATGGTTTCTTTGATAACGCGGGGCCCGGCAAAGCCGATGAGCGCGCCCGGCTCGGCAATATTGAAGTCGCCGAGCATGGCGAAGGACGCGGTTACGCCGCCCGTCGTCGGGTCGGTGAGCAGGGAAACGTACGGAATGCCAGCCTCCGAAAGCAGGGCCAGCTTAGCCGACGTTTTGGCCATCTGCATCAGCGAGAAGCCAGCTTCCATCATACGGGCACCGCCCGAACGTGAAATCATCAGGAAGGGGAGGCGCTGCTGACGGGCAAAATCAATGGCGCGGGCAATCTTCTCGCCTACTACTGAGCCCATGGAGCCCCCGATAAAGCGGAAGTCCATGGCGGCTACTACCAAGCCTTGGCCGTTGGAGAGGCCGTGGGCGGTGCGCACAGCATCGCGCAGACCGGTGTTTTTCTCAGTGGCAATGAGGCGCTGCGGATATGCTTTCGTATCCACGAAGTGCAGCGGGTCGCCGGAGTGCATTTCGGCATCCAACTCCGTGAATTTGCCCCCATCGAACAGAATTTCGAAGTAGTCGGCCGCGTCAATCCGGTCGTGGTGGTTGCAGTTGCCGCAGGTAAAGAGCAGGCGCTTATGCTCCGCCATGGTCGCCACGGTTTTGCACTCCGGGCATTTATACCAGAGCCCATCGGGCGTCTCTTTCTTCTGCTCTGTCGGCGTGACGATGCCTTTTTCTACGCGCTTAAACCAAGACATTCTTACTGTATTAGGAATTGAGAAGGAAGAACAGGGAAGTAATAGCCGGCATGAAGCGCCGGCAGCAAACAAGAAGCTGCAACAAATGCACTGCTCCTCATTCTTCCTCCCTTATTGAAATTACGCCAACGTAATAGCGTCGTCCAGGTATACGTCCTGAATGGCGTTGAGCAGTTCTACCCCTTCGGCAAAGGGGCGCTGAAAGGCTTTGCGGCCCGAAATCAGGCCTTGCCCGCCAGCACGCTTGTTGATGATGGCCGTCCGGATGGCTTCGTCCCGGTCGGTGGCGCCTTTGCTTTCGCCGCCGGAGTTGATCAGGCCAATGCGGCCCATGTAGCAGTTGGCTACCTGGTAACGAGTCAGGTCGATGGGGTTGTCCGACGACAGGGTTTCGTACATGGCCTTGTGCGTCTTGCCGAAGTTGATTGTGCTGAAGCCACCGTTGTTTTCGGGCAGCTTTTGTTTGATGATATCCGCCTGAATCGTGACGCCGAGGTGGTTGGCCTGGCCCGTAAGGTCGGCTGCCACATGGTAGTCTTTGTCGGCGGTTTTGAAAGCATTGTTGCGGGCGTAGCACCACAGCACCGTGGCCATACCCAGCTCGTGGGCCCGCTCAAAGGCGTGCGCCACTTCCACAATCTGCCGGTTCGATTCCTCAGAGCCAAAATAGATAGTGGCTCCCACGGCCGTAGCACCCAGGTTCCAGGCCTCTTCCACCGAGCCGAACAGAATCTGGTCGAACTTATTGGGATAGGTCAGCAGCTCGTTGTGGTTGATTTTGACCAGAAACGGAATCTTGTGGGCATATTTGCGGGCCACTGTTCCGAAGGTGCCGAACGTAGTGGCTACGGCGTTGCAGCCGCCTTCCACAGCCAGCTTGATGATGTTCTCGGGGTCGAAGTACATCGGGTTGGGGCCGAATGAGGCGCCGGCGGTATGCTCGATGCCCTGGTCGACGGGCAGGATGCTCATGTAGCCGGTGCCGGCCAGGCGGCCGTGGTTGTAGAGCTGACCCAGGCTCCGGATTACCTGCGGCGTGCGGCTGGAAGGCACAAAGCAGCGGTCCAGAAAATCGGGGCCGGGCCGGTGAATCAGGTCCTTGCTAATGGTTTTGCATTCGTGCTGGAGCAGCGCTTCGGTTTCGGCGCTGAGGGAGGCAGTGATGGAGGCCATTGGGAACGTGACTAGTGGGCGTGAGCAATACGAAGCCAGCAGAATTGGCGGGCCAAATATAGGCTGAATTTCGGTTGCTTTCCGGGCTGGCATTGCAACATGGGCCGGCTGCTGAGTACCTTGCCGCGGGATATGACGGGCCGTTGGCCCGGCAGCCCGTTCTTCGTCTTTCAACCTCTGCTCCGTGAAAAAAACCGCTTCCAACTTACTTACGCTGGCTATGGCAGCGGCACTGGTGCTGCCCGGCTGCGTGGCCTCCAAAAAGTACGACGACCTGAAAGCCCGTCAGGCCTCTACGGAGCAGGGCAAGGCCGAAGCCGAGCGCCAGCAGCGCACAGCCGTAGCGGAGCTGCGGAAAACGACCGACGAGCTGGCCGAAATGCGCCTGCAGAACCGCCGCCTCACTGACGACTCGACCCAGACTGGCAACGCGCTGCGCCGCACCCGCCAGCTCTACACCCAGCTCACCGACTCCTATGATAAGCTGCTCAAGAACTCGGACCGGGAGCTAGCCAATAAGTCATCGGATTATAATAAAGTAGCACAGGACCTGGCCCGCCGTGAGGCCGAGCTGGGCCAGCTGGATGCCGGCCTGCGCAAGAGCCGCGCCGACATCGACAAGCTCAACGCCGACCTGAAAACCCGCGAAGCCCGCCTGGCCGAGCTGGAAAAGGCGCTGGCCGAAAAAGATAAGGCCGTAAACGACCTGCGGGCCAGCGTGGCCAACGCCCTGCGCGGCTTCCAGGGCACCGATCTGCAGGTAAAAATGAAAGACGGCAAAGTGTATGTGTCGCTGTCGGAGCAGCTGCTGTTCAAGACGGGTTCTACCAAAGTAGACCCCAAAGGCCAGGAGGCCCTCAAGCAGCTGGCTACGGTGCTCAAAACGCAGCCCGACGTGAATGTGGTGGTAGAAGGCCACACCGATAACGTAGCTTTCAGCCGCCCTACCGCAGCAATGCAGGACAACTGGGACCTAAGCGTGCTGCGCGCCACTGAAATTGCGCGTTTGCTCACTACGGGCGGCGTGCAGCCAGACCGGGTTACGGCGTCGGGACGCTCGCAGTATGTGCCCGTAGCCCAGAACGACTCGCCGGCCAACAAGGCCCTAAACCGCCGCACCGAAATCATCCTGACGCCCAAGCTCAACGAGCTGTTCAAGATTCTGGATTCGAACTCAGCCGCTACCGGCAAATAGGCCATCTTGCTCTTGCTCGTATGTATTCAACCAAAAAGCCGGCCCCGCGTGAGGCCGGCTTTTTGGTTGGGGTAAGGCGCAGCAAACAGCTACCGTTGCTCTGCTCTATCGGTTTTGGGATATTAGGCTGGCTGAACCAGGGCTGGAGTGCTTAGATAGGAGTGCCACCAGAAATCTGCCAACGGGCCGGCACTGACTTCTACCCGCTGGCCGGGAGCGGGCAGCAATAGTGTCACGTCTGTTCCGGCAGCCTCTACCAGGCGGTCGGCGGGCTGGTGCCAGCTGTGGAACGCCAGGTTGAAGGTAGCCCAATGCAGCGGCAGTAGTGCGCCGCCACCTAGGGCACGGTGGGCAGCCAGCGCGTGGTCGGGGCCCATGTGGATGTCGGCCCACTGCTCATCCGAAGCGCCTATTTCCAGCATCACCAGATCAAACGGGCCGTAGGCGGCGCCAATTTCGCGGAAGCCGGACTCGAACGGCCCCGAGTCGCCGCCGAAGAAGGCACGGTGCCGGGGCCCCAGAATGCACCAGGATGCCCAGAGCGTATTGTCGCGGGTGAGGCGGCGGCCGGTGAAGTGGCGGGCGGGTGTAGCGGCCAAAGTGTGCGTCTCCCCTAGCCGTACTTCCTGCCACCAGTCCAGCTCCGTTATCTGGCTGGCGGGCACACCCCAACGGCGCAGGTGTCCGCCTACACCCAACGGGCAGAAAAATGGCACGCCCGTCCGCCCCAGGGCCCGAATAGCGTCTTTGTCCAGGTGGTCGTAATGGTCGTGAGAGAGAATGACGCCATCGAGCTTCGGCAGTTCGGCCAGTGGCAGCGGCGGCGCGAAAAAGCGTTTGGGACCCAGCGCCACCGGCGAAGCCCGCAACCGCCACACGGGGTCCGTCAGAAACCGTTTGCCGTCGATTTCGATGAGCGTGCTGGAATGCCCGAACCACGTCACGCGCAGCGCTTCTGCCGATACCGGCTCCGCCAACACTGCCGCATCAGTACGGAAAGGGCCCAGCGGGCGGCGCGGCTGCCGCTCTTCCCGGCCAGTCAGCCAGCGGCGCAGCAGCAGCCCGTAGTTGGTGTTCATGCTGGTCGGGAGGGTGTTCAGGTATTTTTTGCCGTTGAAGCGGGAAGGAGTTTTCATCGAAATGGACGTGCCGTGTTACGAGGACTATAGACGGCAGCGCCCCGATTTTACTTTACTTCTATTACCGATTGTGCAAGAAGGCTCGCGCACTGACAGCGTATACTAGGCCGTTTACCAGCCCGGCCACTGGGCTTTTAATGAAGCAACCTGTACTGCAGCGGGCGCCCGTCACCGGCCATGACGCGCAGGTAGTACATGCCCGGTTCAAATGTCAGCGAGGAGAAGTCCAGCTGAATCCGGCGGCTGCCCGGTGCCATCCGGGTCTCGCCTCGCACCATCTCACGCCCTACCGGCGAGAGCAGAATATACTGCACCATAGCACTCGTTTCGGCGGGAAGCTCCAGCATATACCGCCCATCTGGAGACGGATTAGGATACACTGTGCTGGGCAAGGGGGCAGTGGAAGAAACCGCAGAGGCAGCTGCTGCCGTGCGAGCAGCCGATACCGTGCGGCGCCACACCTCTATTCCGGACAGATTCAGGTTGCCGCCGCTGCCAACCAGCTGCAGTGTGCCGGCCGTTCCCACGCTCACCTCATACGGCCCTAGCCTGGCCCACACGCCGGCCGTGCCTGTATTGTAGTTGCTCTGCACGGTTTGTCCATTGAGCGCCACCGACACGATTTGCGGATAGTTGTCCTCCCACACGTACACCCATACCCGATACTGTCCTGCCGGAACGGCGCTGAGCGTGGCCGTCAGGGTGCTCAGGCTGTAGGCCGAGCTGCGAATCATACTGGTGCGGGGCGCATCGGTGGCCGGCACCAGCGGCACAGTATTGCTGGAGAAGGTGAAGCCGTTGGTGGCGAAGCCGGAGGCCGTGCCCGCTTCCCAGGCGTTGCCGTCCAGGCTCACCGCCGCCCCGCCCACGTTGATGCCACGGTAAAAGGTGTAGGTAGGCGTGTCCGTATCCGGATTGACCAGCACCGTGACCTGGTCGGCGGCGCTGCTGGCACCCGTATTGTCTTTTACCACGAGGTTGAACACGTAGCTGCCGGCTACCAGCCCACTGACCGTAGGCTGGGCCGCCAGCAGGGAGGAAAACGTTGCCGTATTCGGGCCACTTATCTGGCTCCAGGCGTAGCTGCTGATGGTGCCATCGGCATCAGAGCCGGCTCCTTGCAGCACGGTACTGCTCACGGGCAGCGTTAGTGTCACATCCGGCCCGGCATTGGCCACTGGCACTTGGTTGGTGGGTGGCGCAGTGCCATTCAGACGCCAGACCTCGAAGCCGGAGAGGTTGATAGTGCCGCCCGTGCTGGTTAAAGCAAGCGGCCCGGCGGTGGTCAGCGTCACATCGTAGGGGCCTAGTTTAGACCATTTGCCAGCCGTGCCGCTGTTGTAGTTGCTCTGCACCGTTTGCCCATTCAGGGCCAATGAGAAAACTTCCGGATAGTTGTCTTCCCAGACATACAGCCATATCCGGTACTTCCCTGCCGGCACACCGCTCAACGTCGCACTTAAGCCCGTCACTTTCCAGGCGGAGCTACGAATCATGCTGGTGCGCGGGGCATCGGTAGCGGGCACCAGCGGCACGGCCGTGGTCGAAAACGTCAGGCCATTGGTAGTAAAGTCAGTTGCCGTGCCTGCCTCCCAGGCATTACCGTCCAAGCTCAAGGCTGTCCCTCCCACGTTGATAGCCCGGTAGAAAACATAGGTACCACCGCCTGTAGCTGAATTAACCAGCACCGTGACCTGGTCGGCGGCGCTGCTGGCACCCGTATTGTCTTTTACCACGAGGTTGAACACGTAGCTGCCGGCTACCAGCCCACTGACCGTAGGCTGGGCCGCCAGCAGGGAGGAAAACGTTGCCGTATTCGGGCCACTTATCTGGCTCCAGGCGTAGCTGCTGATGGTACCATCGGCATCAGCACCCGCTCCCTGCAGCATGGTGCTGCTTACGGGCAGCGTTAGTGTCACATCCGGCCCGGCATTGGCCACTGGCACTTGGTTGGTGGGCGCGGTGCCGCCTATGCGCCATAGTTCCAGCCCCGACAAATTCATTGTGCCGCCGGTGCTAGCGAGGGCCAGCGTGCCGCTGGCTACCGTTACATCATAGGGTCCGAGCAGGCTCCAGGTGCCGGCCGTACCGCTATTAAAATTGGTCTGCACCGTTTGCCCGTTCAGAGCCAGCGAGTAGGTTTCAGCATTATTATCTTCCCAGACGTAGGCCCACACCCGGTACTGGCCCGCTGGTATGCCGCTCATTGTCGCTGTCAGGCCGCTTGGGTTGTAGGCCGAGCTGCGAATCATGCCCGCGCGCGGCGCATCAGTGGCCGGCACCAAGGGCACGGTATTGTCGGAGAAGACGTAGCCATTGGCAGTGAAGTTGGCCGCAGTGCCCGCCTCCCAGGCATTGCCATCCAAGCTTACAGCTGCTCCGCCCACGTTGATAGCCCGGTAAAACGTGAGGCTTGGCGCCGTGCTGCAGTCGGGGTTCAGGCGCATTTCCTGGGTGGTAGCCAGGCCGGCCGCGTCCGTCACGGTGAGCACCACGCGGTAGTAGTAGGTTTCGGCGCCACAGCCCACGGGCGTAGTCGTCAGGGTGCCCTCGATGGTGGTCTGGATGGGCTCGGGGTGCTGGTGGTCGGCGTGGTGCAGGAAGCATTGCCACTGGTAGCTCAGCTGCCCCGGCCCATGCTGCTGATCCGTTACCGTGGCCCGTAGCACGAAGGACGTTTGCGTGGCTATCGAATACAGGGTATTGGGCGCCGGACTGGTAATCGTGACCTGAGGCGGCGTGTTGTTGGCCGAAATCAGCAGGGTGGTCTGGCCGGAAGCGCCCTGCGGATCCGTTACGGTCAGCCGAACTGTGTAGGAAGCAGGCGCCGTGGTGGGCGCCGTGAACGTATGCGCCGGATTGGCAGCGGTGCTGCTGGTTCCGTCCCCGAAGTCCCATAAGTAGGTCAGAGGCTGGCCTTCCGGGTCAGTAGAGGTGCTGCCCGTAAACTGCACGGCCAATGGACTAGGCCCAAACTGCTTGTTGAAACTGCCTGTTGCCACCGGCACCTGGTTGACCGTGTTGTAGGTTACATGCACGATTTCAGAAGGAAAATTGATGTAGTACAGCCCCGGCTGCGTGGGGTGCACCGCCAGGCCCACTGCTACTGCGCCGTTCGAAATAAAGTCCCGCACAGACGAAGGAGCATTGGCGCTGTTCACGGTCATGTTGCGGATCCAGCCCCCGGAGTAGTCCCCGAAGAAGTAAGTGTTCTGGTAGCCCGCCGGGAAGTCGTTGTACGGATAGAACACGCCGCCAACGCTGGCGCTGCCCCCAAACTGCGGCCCCGAAACCGGCGAGCCAGCCGCCCCGATATTGATAGTGCCGGCAGTGTTGCCCGTGAAGATTCCGGTTCGGGAAGGGCCCGTACCGTGGTGCCAGTCGATGAGCGGGCGCGTATGCACGAACGTGGGAATGGACGCGGGAATCGTTTGGCCGGACGCGCAGGGGTTGGGGAAGGAAGCGGTGCCGCTGGGTGTGGCCTGGGTTATCAGGTTCTTGAAATAAAAATACTCCTGGGTACAGCCATTGATGCCGAACTGCGGATTGGGTGCGTAGAAATTATACTGATTAGGACCTTGGTATGTGGTGTTGGCTTCCAGTCCTTCATACAGCGGCCAGCCCATATTTTGCCCGCCCCGGCTCACTACTTCCACTTCTTCCCAGGTGAAGTAGCCCACGTTGCCAACGTACAGGGTGCCGGGGTTGCCGTCGCCAGGATTGGTGCTGCCGGTACCGGGCTTGCGCGTCATCCGAAACGGGTTCCTGAAACCCAGGGCCCACACTTTGGACCGCGCGGCCTGCGGATTGGAAGCCATGTAAAACGGGTTGCTGGGCACACCAGCCCCTGTTTCCGGGTCGAGGCGCAGAATCTTACCGTTCAGGCAGTCCACGGCCTGGGCCCGGAAGGCCCCGACATTGTCTTTGCTGGTCATCATGCCGTCGGCAAGCGCCTGGGCGTAGTAGGTGTTGGGGTTGCTGCCGTAGTCGTTGTCGGAGCCGTGGGCGCCGTCGCCCACCGAGGCCAGCAGCGTCCCATCAGCCCCGAAAACCAGGCTCCCCGCGCTGTGGCTGCGCTCCAGGCATATCACCCCCGTCGATTTGGTGGCGCCCAACAGAATCTTGCGGCTCGCGGCACTTACGCTGTATTGTGTGCCGGTGCGGGTGGCAGTGTAACGGGTAAGGCGGCTGATGCTGGCGCTGAAATAATCGTTGGCAGCAGGGTTATAGGCAGCAGTGCCAAAATTCAGAAGGTAGTGCCGGTCGACCAGATAAAACAGGTAGATGTACCCGTTGGTCTCAAACTGGGGGTGCAGCGCAAAGCCCAGCAGCCCGTGGTCGTTCCAGGCCCCTACTTCCTCACTGATATCCAGCAGCATCGTCCGCTGGCCATTGTACACCACCCAGACCTTGCCGCCTCGCTCCCACACAAACATGTGTGTGCCAGAGGCATTAAACGTCAATCCAACAGCCTCGTTCCATTGGCTCGAAACGACCGTTGAAGTAAACCCACTGGGAGGAGCCTGTGCGCAGGCCAGGTTGGATTGTATACAGGCAAGCAGCAAAAGCAGCAAAAAAGAGCAAAGATTTTTCATCTGACTGAGAAATGAAAAAGGGTGTAAGCCACCTGCCCCCACCGTTGGCAGAGGTACACAGCATGATGCGGAGAAGAAGAGAATGGGGTATCACTGCCTCATCAAGGCAGAAACGCGGGGCCGTCAGAATGCCGCGCAAAGCAACGAGACTCGGTAAAATGGTGGGCTTGCACGAAGGAAATCAGGGCAGTGCCTGCACCTGTTCAGCAGCTGATACAGCAAGGGTTTGTTGTCCCGGAAAATGAAACAGACACACTAAAACGGTAGATGTTCTTGCCAGAGAACACGCGCAGCGGACGTGGCAGCCTTGGTCTGCCGGTGCTTCAACCATCTAAAGCTGGCGCAGCAGTACCAACTTGAAGAAGCAACGGAATTTACAATAAATATTCCATCAATAACTATAACAATTATATGTTTTACAGTTCAGACAGCTACACATAATAATGTGATAATCTGACCTCTGGCACCTTACTACGCCTTTCTCTTCAAGTCGCCCAAGGCTGCTTCCCAGCCACTGGTATCATACAAAAGCGGCCCCGACAATCTAGTAAGATAGTTGGGGCCGCTTTTGCGCTACAATAGCTTCTCAATCGGATTAGTTAGGAGACCAACAGAGAAAGGTTGCTCTTATCTAAGTGCTTCAATGGGCATCCTAGCAGCTTACCCAATAGCTTGCTTCAGATCCTCAATCAGGTCCTCCGCATCCTCAATGCCTACGCTCAAACGAATCAGCGAGTCGGAGAGGCCGGCTTTGCGGCGCTCTTCGGCCGGAATGCTGGCGTGCGTCATGGTGGCGGGGTGGCCCGAGAGGCTCTCAACGCCGCCCAGGCTTTCAGCCAGCGAAAACAGCTGGAATTTCTCCAGCACGGCAATGGCATCTTCTTTCCGGTCGCCTTTGAGTACGAAGGAAATCATGCCGCCGAAGTCGCGCATCTGCTTAGCAGCCACGGCGTGGTTGGGGTGGTCCTGGAAACCGGGCCAGTACACTTTCTCCACCTTGGGGTGGGCCTTGAGGTATTCGGCAATGGCGCGGCCGTTTTCGCAGTGGCGCTGCATGCGTACGTGCAGGGTTTTGAGGCCGCGCAACACCAGGAAGCAGTCCTGAGGGCCGGGAGTGCCGCCGCAGGCATTCTGGAAAAAGCTCAGCCGCTCATGCAGCTCGTCGTCATTTACCACCACGGCGCCCATCACCGTATCGGAGTGGCCGCCCATGTACTTGGTCAGCGAGTACATCACCATATCGGCACCCAGCTCCAGCGGCGTCTGCAGGTAAGGCGTGGCGAAGGTGTTGTCCACCACCAGCAGCGCGCCGGCCTTCTTGGCCACGGCCGAGGCTGCCGCAATGTCGATGACGTTAAGCAACGGGTTGGTCGGCGTTTCCACCCAAATCAGCTTGGTGCGCTCCGTCACGGCAGCTTCCACGGCGGCCATGTCGTGCATCGGCACAAAGTGAAACCTGATGCCGTAGGTGGCATACACCTTCGTGAACAGACGGTACGAGCCGCCATACAGGTCGTTGGTGCTGATGACTTCGTCGCCGGGCTGCAGCAGCTTCACGATGCAGTCGATGGCGGCCATTCCACTGGCAAAGGCTAGGCCGTGCTTGCCGCCGTCGAGGGCCGCCAGCGCATCCTGCAGCTGCGAGCGGGTAGGATTGTGCGTGCGCGAATACTCAAAGCCTTTGTGGTCGCCGGGGGAGCGTTGCACGTAGGTCGAGGTCTGGTAGATGGGCGTCATGATGGCCCCGGTAGTAGGGTCCGGGTGCACGCCGGCATGAATGGCCTTGGTTCCGAATTTCATCGTGTGGGACTTGGAAGTTGAGTGCTCTAATCGGGAAGCAGCAAAGGTAAGTATGTGCGGTCAGCTTCAGTCGGCATCACCAAATGTCTTCTACGCCAACGTCTCCCGACGTAGCCGCCAGCGTTGCACCGGTGTTTATTTCACGGCCAAGCTGGGAGCCTGGCAGCCGGGTGGGTGGCCAATCAGCAACTGGTATGCAGCCTTCCAACCCGTTCTTACGTTCTACCTTTCGGGCCGGCGCCTTCACGCCGGCCCGTTTGCTTTGCCGCCGCTTATGACCTTTCTCCGGGAGCTTTTTCACAAAAATGCCTCTACGCTGCTTTCCATGATTCTGCTGGCCGGTCTGCCGTTTGTAGGCAGCTCTTCCCTCGGGTTCATTCTTTACAACAATCAGGATCTGTTGCAGAACCCAACGCTGCTGCAGGGCATAGTATACTTTCTGGTGATTGGGCTGGCAATGGCCTTTTCTCTGATGCACACCACGTTGGCGGTACTCATTACTGGCTTCTACTTTGGCTGGCCAGGTTTCCCGGGCATGCTGGTAGCCTACACGCTGGCGGCCCTCATTGGCTACCAGATTGCCTCCAGTCTCGACCACGGCAAAATGCTGACTTTCCTGCGGCACTTCCCAAAGGCCGATGCCGTGATGCGCGAAATGAAGGCCGACAGCTGGCAACTGGTCTTCCTGCTGCGCATTTCGCCGGTCACGCCCTTCGCCCTCATGACCTTTATCCTGGCCGTAATGGGCGTAAACCGGCGACACTTTCTGCTGGCCTCCGTGGTGGGCATGCTGCCCCGAAGCCTCTTTTTTTACTGGCTGGGCACCAAAGCGCAGGACATTGTGCTGCTGCTGCGCGACCCTGGTACCGGCACTGTGGGCAAAATACTGGTTATAGTGCTGGTGGTGGTTTCGTTTTTCGGGTTGTATTACCTGTTCAGCCGGGCCATGCAGCGCGCTCTACGCAAAGGCATTCCCAAAGCGTAAAAATTTTGCCTGAAATTCAGCACCTTGCAGGCTTTCACTGAAATTTTAGCCGGAAAAAGCAGGACGATGCTTGCACGACCAAATTTTTAGCTGCTATCTTTGCACAACCAAAACGGAAAAACGCTCCGTGAAATGGTAACAAAAACGGTTGTGTAGCTCAATTGGATAGAGCATCTGACTACGAATCAGAAGGTTTAAGGTTCGACTCCTTACACGACCACGAAAAGCCCCTTAGCTACTTGCTAAGGGGCTTTTTTTATAATATCTGTCTGAGTAATGCGCAGTGCGTAATGATGGCTGAGTGGTGTGTTTGCCACGCTACATACTCGCACAAGAAGCTGCTTTGCCCGGCCACAAGCTTCGGGACCAGTTGGTTGTATTTTTCAGCAAGCCCGACATTCGTAAGGACCTTTTTCTGCTTTTCGCTGTTTGTTGGATCGAGCCTCCGATCTGCCAGCCACCTGTTGCCCTGTTTATGCCGTTGATTGCCTACCGTCCTGAGTACCGAATTTATCTGGATGAGGAGCGCAATCACCTAACCTATGAGCGGCTGGAGGAACTGACCCTGGCTCCCGACCTGCCCCACTACCTGTCTGATATTGCCCGGGCCCTGAAGCTGGTGAAGCCCGGCTTTACCCTGCTCTGTGACCTGCGCCGCACCCTGGGGCCAAATCTGAGGGTACTGCCTTTGTTTCAGGCGTCGCGGGAGATGCTTCAGGCAGCAGAAGTAGGCATGGTGGTCGAAGTCCACTCGCCACAGCCCTCTATGCTCCGGCTTACCCAGATGCTTCGCCGGAAAGTATCCCTGCCCACGCATCAGTTTACTGAGTTGCAGGAAGCCGAAGCGTTTCTGGCGCACTTCCGCATGCGGGTCGCGTGCGAACAATAAACCGGTGACGAAACATGCCGCGCCGGGTTGAAGCGGTGTGCCTATCTTTGCGGCGGCAACATAAACTCCGGCCAACGTTTTCGGTTGGTTGGCTGTTGTGTTCACGGCTTTAGCCACCGTTTGTTTGTACTCACCCTTCACTGATGAATTCTATTTCCACCGATATCTGCATCATCGGGGCCGGCCCGGTGGGGCTGTTTGCCGTGTTTGAAGCCGGACTGCTAAAACTCCGCTGCCATGTGGTAGATGCCCTGCCCCAGGTGGGCGGTCAGCTCTCGGAAATCTACCCCAAAAAGCCCATCTACGACATTCCGGGCTTTCCTGATATTCTGGCCGGCGACCTGGTGCGTAACCTGATGCGCCAGATCGAGCCTTTCCACCCCACCTTTACCTTGGGTGAGCGGGTAGAGCGGTTTGCCAAGCTGGAGGACGGCTCATTTCAGCTGTTCACGTCCGATGGCACCGAAATTCTGTGCAAAACCATTGCTATTGCAGGTGGCCTGGGTTCTTTTGAGCCCCGTAAGCCGGCCATTGAGCAGCTGGAAAACTTTGAGAGTGGCAAGGGCGTGTACTACATGGTGCGCGACCCGGAAACCTTCCGCGACCAGCGTCTCGTCATTGCCGGCGGCGGCGACTCGGCGCTTGACTGGACCATTTTCCTGGCCGATGTAGCCAAGGAAGTGACGCTGGTACACCGCGGCACTACCTTCCGCGGTGCCGCCGACTCGGCGGAGAAAGTGAAGAAGCTGCACGATGCCGGCAAGGTAAACCTTGTGCTCAGCAGCAACGTGACGCACGTGCACGGCAACGGGCAGCTCAATGCCGTAACCATCACCGCCAATGATGGCACGACGGCGCAACTGCCCGTCGACTCGTTCATTCCGCTGTTCGGCCTCACGCCCAAGCTCGGACCGATTGAGGACTGGGGCTTGGAGTTGGAAGACAACGCCGTGAAGGTGAACACGCTGGACTACTCCACATCGGAGCCCGGCATTTTTGCCATCGGCGACATCAACACGTATCCGGGCAAGCTGAAGCTGATTCTGTGCGGTTTCCACGAAGCGGCGCTGATGTGCCAGGGAGCCTTCAAGTACATCAACCCCGACAAGAAATACGTGCTGAAATACACCACCGTAAACGGCGTACCTACGCTGTAGCCAGTAATGAGGGGATGAGGTGATTGGGGTGACAGGATGTCGACTCCTCATCACCTCATCACGTCATCACCTAATCACTTAACTAATGACCGAAGACGTACGCGTATACGTGGAGGAAGCTCCTGGCCAGCGGCGAGAAATTGTGGGGCCTACCGATATGGGCCTGAGCCTGATGGAGCTGTTGAAGGCCAACGAATACGATATTCAGGCAACATGCGGCGGCATGGCGCTGTGCGGCACCTGCCACATCGAGGTGCTGGCCGGCCCCGCCCTCGATGAGCCCTCCGACGACGAACTGGCCATGCTGGAAAGCCTGCCGGTGATGAGCCAGGGCAGCCGCCTTTCCTGCCAGATTCGCCTGACTGAGCGCCTTGATGGCTTAGTGCTGCGCCTGATGCCCCAGACTACGTAGGCTCACGCCGCAATTTGTGGCCGGTGTCCGGCGTTGGGCCACCAATGGCTATTTCTACTCTTTCCTCTGATTATGTAAACCGCAGCCTGCTGGGCTGCGGTTTTTTGTTGCTCGGCCCCAACGGCAGTGCCTTGGCGCAGCGCGAAGTGGAGCTGAACATCAGCGGCGGCGCTTCGCTTACCCATCCGGCTATAGAGTGGCAGAACCTGACCCGGCAGTTCCGGACGGTGGGCAGCTTCAACACCGGAGCGGCGCTGCGCCTGGTGGTCCCGCTGAGCCGGCGGCTGGGCATAGGTCTGGAGCAGCGCATAACAGGCCTGAGCCAGAGCGCACGCTACGGCACCCGCGGCAATGGGTTCAGCTCCGGCATCGGCAATACCACCATCCATCAGTCGGGGCTGAGTATACGCCTCTACGACATATGGCGGCCGGGGCCGCGCTGGGGGCTGGACCTGGCCCTGACCGGCTCATACGCGCGGCCTTACCGCGGTGGCACTTACACCTACGAAGGCCCGCTCTGGGGCGGCAACCCGGCCCAACTGCCCCGGCCCGGCATTCCGCTGGTGCTGGTACGCGAAACTGAGCGGACCGGCACCGCTGCAGTGGGCACGGAACTACTACTGCGCTACGAGCTAGGACTGCGCCACCTGCTGCTGCTCACGGCTACCTACCAGCGCGGCCTGTCGGTCCTCACGCAAATTACCTCAACCCGACTGGAGTATTTTGATGACAGTGGCACCGTGCAGCAGGGCAGCCTTGTTATCTTCAGCCGCGGCTCCTATGCCACGGTGCAGCTGGGATACGGCCTGCGCCTGGGTCGCTTGGAGGCAGCTATGCGCCGCAACCCCACCCCTCGCTACAGCCTCAACCCGGATGATGCTGACCCGGACACCACACCGGAAACCGAATAAAGCAGCAGAATGCCGACATATAGCAACTGCCTGAGAGCCGACGGAGGTGGCCGTATAAAATATTCTCTGAATCAGTCATATTGTGCAGCGCTTCGCGCTATTCATCCTCCACTTTTTCCAACCCGCTTTTCGCATGACAGCTTCTACCCGCAACATCATTGCCTGGATCCTGCAGATCTTACTGGGCCTTGCCTTTATTGCATCGGGCGGCCGAAAACTCATGGATTTGCCGGCTACCGTGGCCATGTTCGGCAATCTGGGGCTACCGGGCGCGCTGGCTTACGTAGTGGCCGGCGGCGAATTGCTGGGCGGTATCGGGCTGCTGATACCGCGCTTCGTGCGGCCGGCAGCACTGGGCCTGGCCATTATCATGATGGGCGCCGTGGTGATGCACGCTACCAAAATTCCGGGCGGACTGGCCGGTGGCGTTCCGGCTATTGTACTGCTGGTGCTGCTGCTGTTAGTATTCTGGCTACGCCGACCAACGGCCACTACTTCACTGTAGATAATGGCCGCTCCATAAAAAAGGCGTGACGACCATCCTGGTCGTCACGCCTTTTTTATGGAGCTGTTACTGGCGCAGTCTAGCGCCGACGCGAACTGCTTTTGGTGGCTGTTTTGCGCTTGCCGCTGGCCGACGACTTATGCACCACTTTCTTTTTGGTGCTGGTAGAGCGGTAGCGGCTGCGTGAGGTCACGTGCCGGGGTGCGGCAGTGGGGGTGCTGGCTTTGGCGGCGGCTTCCGGGGTCTTTGGCTCGGCTACGGCTTCGGCGTGGTAAGCGGAGACATCGGTATCCGTCTGGGTGGCGGCCTCTTCACGGGCAGCCGCCTTCACCGCGGCAGCCTGCTTGCGGCGGGCGGGCATCAGAAAGTCGCGCTCGGCACGCTCCTGCGCCGACAGTTTTTCTTCACCGGGCAGCGTGGTAGGAGTAATAGAAGTCGTGGGTTTGTCGCCTTGGGCCAGTACGGAGGCACTGCTCAGGAGCAGGCCGGTAAACATGATTATGATTCGCTTCATCACTTCATTTAGGCTGAAAGGAACCACAAAGCTACTATGCTCAGGCGGCAAACTCAACGCCAAAATCAATCGAGCTTGCCGTAAAGCCCTTTCTGTCACCTCAGAGCAGTATTTAGTCGACAAAAAAGCGGCACCCGGTTTCTATATAGCTTCAGTGCAGCCGGCTCACGGCTGCACTGCAATCTGCACCCGTGTACCGGCCGAATGAGTCGTGAACTCGGGGGCGTAGAGGCACTGCAGCTGCGACAGGCCACCCGAGAAGTTGCCGGCCTGCGCGGCCCGCAGCCGGTACTCGAAGGTGTGCGTGCCTTTGGGGAAGTAGCTGATGAAAAAGTTGGTGGCGGCGTCGCGGGGACTTTCGTAGTAGCCCAGGCCGCTCTGGTAGCGGTAGCCGGAAGTCTGGCCGATGAGTTCCAGGCCGGCGGCGCGCTGGTCTTTGAGGTGCACGTATTCCAGGTTCCGGTCGGAGCGCAGCACGAGGCGCACTACCAGCACATCCCCCACGCGCAGCGGAGCGGCAGCCGTGAGGCGTTCCAGCGTGGGGCCGCCGGTGGTGCGCACTTCGCGGTAGAGTTGGCGCTCCAGCTGCAGGCCGGTAGCGGCGGGCGTAATTTTATCCAACTGCTCAAAATACTGCCAGTACAAAGCCCCCCAGGCCACGCCGGCATCGGTTTTCTGTACCGTGACTTTGCCTTGAGCGGGCAGGATTTCGGCGGCGGGCCAGGTGGTTTTGAAATAGCCGGTGCCGGCCTGCTGGGCAGCAGGCGTTAAGGGCTTCCCTCCTACCGTCACCCGGATAGGCTGTGTCGGCTGGAGCCAGTTGGAGCCGCGCAGCAACAGGGCATAGCAGGCATCGGCGGTGGCGCGGGTACTTTCCCAGTTCTGGGTCTGCTTCTGCTTGAGCAGCCACAGCTTCATTTCGTCCACGGCTTTCTGGTCGCCGAGCACTTCATCGAACGCCTCGATGAGCGTAGCCTGGGTTTCGGTGGGCGCCTCGCGCCAGTAGTAGCCGCCGCGCACTTCCTTCCAGTACATGCCCAGCTCCGGTGAGTGCAGCGCGTTTTCGAAAAGTGCCGTCAGGATGTTTTTTACGGCGACGGGCTGCGTTTTCTGGCGGTGTAGCGCCAGAGCCGTCTGGGCCTGGAGGTAGCGGGTCTGCTCTTTCCAGTAGCTAGCCGCCTGCTGCTGGTAGTAGGCCTGGGCCGGTTGCGCGGCTTTTGCTACTGCCTCTGTCGGCCAGAAGCTGCGGGCGTACAGGGCCTGCACCTGAATGTCCGACACGTGCTGCTGCTTCAGGTCTACCTTGGGCTGCTTGCGCAGCTCGTTGTAGTCGCGCAGCAGCTGGCTGTCGAGGTAGTTAAGTGCGTTGTTGACGATTTGCTGGGCCTGCGGGGTTTGCTGTACATCCAGCGCGCCCAGCTTCTGCAGCTTGCCAAAACCGGTCACGATGAGCTGGGTGATATACCGGTCGTCGGGCATGCGCTCAAACCACGGGAAAGCGCCGTTGGGCTGCTGCATCTGGGCTAGCTTGGCGAGGGCGCGGGCGGTTTCAGCTTGGAGGCGCGGCGCATCAAACAGCTCGGCGAGGCGGCGCATCCGCTCGGTTTCGCTCTGCGCGTCGCGCACCCAGGGCGTTTCCTGCAGCAGCAACGCTTTCAGTTCCTGATTCTGCTCCAGCTTGCTCGTGAGGGCGGCTTTGTCTCCGGCCTCGGCGGCGCGTTTCCACTCAGCCAGTGTAGTGCGCAACTGCGGATTACTCTGCAGGATTTTGACAGCCAACAGATTGGCGTAGAGGCGGCTAAACACCTGCTCCGAGCACTCGTACGGGTACTCCATCAGGTAGGGCAGCGCCTGCACGGCATACCAGGCCGGGTTCTGGGTCATTTCCAGCGTGAGCGAGTAATTGCGGCGCGTGGGCGAGGTGGTGCTGGTCAGCTTCTGCAGCTCGAACTCGCGGGTGGCCGGGCCCACCACGGGAAGCGGCAGGCTCTCGGTAACAAGCAGTCGGTTGGGCAGCACGGGCAGCGTGTTTTCCTCACCGTCCTGTACAGTTGTCAGTTGCTGGTTGCTGGTTATTGATTTGTTCTGGCGGCGCTGCTTGCGCTGCTCCTTCTTGTCCTGGCCCGACAACTCTCCGGAGGCCACCACGCGGTAGGTTATGGCTTCGAGCGGCACCTGGCCTTCGGCGGTTTCCGGAATCTGCAGGCTCCAGCTCACGGCGCTGCTCTGGTTGGCTTTCAGGTCGAATTTCAGTTGGGCAGGACTCATGAGCAGCTTGCTTTCCAGCGGCTGTTGGGTGCGCGCATCGAGCAGGAACAGCTGGGCGCTGCCACTCATCGGTGCCTCGGTGAGGTTGCTGAGCTTGGCGCTGAACGTGAGCTGGTCGCCTTCGCGGAAGAAGCGCGGGGCATTAGGCGTCACCTGCAGCTGCTTTTGCGTCACCAGCTCGCGGCGGAGCAGGCCGGAATGCAGCTGCTGGTCGTGGGCCAGGGCCAGCAGCTGCCAGCGCGTTACGGCTTCGGGCATCTGGAATTCCAGCACGGTTTCGCCCTGGGCATTGGTACGCAGCTCGGGCAGCCAGAAGGCCGTTTCGCGGAAGTCTTTGCGGGCCTGCACGGCGGCGAGGTCGGGCTTTTTTTGCGTTGGGCTAGCGCTGTCCGCAGAGCCTGCCTGCACTTCTTCGTCTCGCTTAATGACAGGCGACGTGAATTTTACCGTTGACATTTTAGGCGCCGGAGCGGCTGCCATTTCCATGACGGCAGCATTCCCCCTCACAGTCCGTGTGACTACGACTTTGTCGGATAATTCTTTCTGGTCCGGAATTTCTTCCATTTCATCGTCGCTGCTGACCACTGCATAATAGCCCCACGAATTTATATGAGGATACAGGACGTTGCGCACTGTGTTAATATCAGGACTACCATCAAACAGCTCATTCGCTTCCTGGGTCTCAAATCGTCCGTTCCAGGCCAACACGGGCTGGTAGTATGGCTTCGGAAACTCCAGCTCCATGAAGGAATGCGGCCGGAACGTGTCCAGCGACTTATCGTAGAGCGAGGCCAGCAGCTCGGCGTTGGCAGGCTGGCCGGCGGTGCTGTGAATCGTGACGCGCCAGGTTTCCTTCTGGCCGGGCTGCAGCTTGTCGCGGAAGGTGGCAATGCTGAGCACGAGCGGCGCGGGCGGCGTGGCTACCTGCACGGTGGCGCTGTGGAGGTACAGGCGGTTGTCGCGCACCTGCGTGAAGTGGGCGTAGAGCGGCGCGCCGTCCAGCGCGGCCGTGGTCGGAACTTCGATGACGCGCTGCTCACCGGCAGCCAGCGTGAGCCACTCGCGGCGCAGGGTTTCGCCTTTGGCTTCCACTTCCAGCAGCAGGCGTGCCCCGGCTTCGGAGCTGCCCACCAGAAAACGCACGGCCTGGCCCGGCGCTACGCTGTCCTGGAGGTTCACCACCCAGTCGGGCGTGGGCACGGGCAGCGCGGCAACCGTGGCCGAATACAGCGTGAATACCTGCTCCGTTTTGGCGGGCGGCGTGGAAGCCGGGCTGGTGGCGGTGGCTTCTAGCACGTAGCGGCCGGGCTGCTGGCTGCCTAGGGCCTTGGCTAGTTCGGGTAGCAGCGGACTTTTTTCGGTGTTGAAATCCTGAGTAACTACCAGTGTGCGGGCCCAGGTGCTGTCGTTGTCGTCGCGGGCGTAGGCATCGAGCGGGAACTGGCGCTTGAACTCCTCGCGGCGCAGGCCTTCCAGCTCCGGCCGCTCCCAGGCGCGCGGACGCAGGGCGCGGGCGGGCGGCGCGAGGCGGTAGAGGCGCAGCTGGCCCTGGGCGGGCAGGGCCTCGCCGGTGGCATTGGTGCTGAGCAATTGCAGCGCGGGTAGCTTTTCCCGGTTCAGCTGCTCAGGCACGTCCAGGCGCAAACTCAGGGCGTTGGTGCCGAGGCTGACCGACTGCTGGCCGGTGCGGGTTTCGCCGGCCGCGTCGGTCACGTCGGCCGTTACCTCGAACACGTAGCCGGGGTTCCAGGGGCCGCGCTTGGCCTGGCCTGGCTCCTCGCCTTTCGCCACAAACTTCACCACGAAGCCGCCCGCCGAATCGGTTTGAGCGGTGCCGTTTAGGATTTCCACTTCGGGTTGGCCCCCGCGCGGACCGGGCATGTAGTCGCCGCCGTAGCCGCGCCCAAACATGGGCCAGAACATGCGGCGCACCACGCGGTACTGTACCGTGGCTCCGTCGATCGGCTGGCCGGCGTAGGCGGCGGCTTTGCCGCGCACGGTTACTTCTTGGCCCAGCACGGGCGTGCCCGCCACGGGCTCAAACGTCACCTGGAACGTGGGGCGCTTGTAGTCTTCCACCGCAAAATCCTGGCTGCCATACACCGCCTGCAGCGACATCTGTCCGTTCAGCAATCCAGTTGGCAGAATGAAAGAGCCGTGGAAAGAGCCGAAATCGGAGGTGGTAAAATCTAGGGATTTAACCGTCTGGCCGTTCACGCCCTTTAGGTCTATCGAAATGCTGTGCTTTGCGAAAGGCCGTGCCACTCCATCTAGTACTTCCGCCAGGATACCTTTGAAATATACTGTCTGTCCGGGCCGGTAAATGGCTCGGTCAGTGAACAGGAAAAGATTGAAGCGGGGCGGCTCGTTTTCGGGGTTGCGGGGGCGGCCGGGGTAGTAGCCGCCCACGTTTTCGATCAGCAGCGAGTCGCGGCCCAGCGTGAGGAAAATATCATTCAGCTGCGTGTTCTCGCCGGTTTGCGTGACCGGCGCAATTTGCGCCTGGCCCTCGGCATTGGTGGTCAGCTCGTCGCCACGGCGCTGCTTGTACTGGCGGGCTTTCTGGTCGTAATATTGATACAGGGGCCGCACGCGTACCTCGGCCAGCGGCTGCCCGCTCTGCCGGTGCAGCACCAGCAGGCTGGTGCCATCGGCGGAGTTGCGCCGCACCTGGCTCAGCTCGCTCACATCCAGAAAAGAGCGCGCCGTGGTAACACCGGTCCGTTCTTTGGTCGGGTTTTCGTCGGTGGTGCTCACCACGATGATGTAGTGCCCCAGCGGCAGCGCCGGGCCGGCGTGCTGCACGGAGTGGCTTTTGTAGTCGGCCGGAGCGGGCACGTCCAGCGTCCAGGCCGCGGCGGGTTTGCTGGCCAGCGCGCGGGCGAAGGTTTTCTGGAAGCTGTAGTTCCGCGCGTCCTCAACGCTGCCGGGCTCAGACAGGCGGACGTTGTAGGCGTTGCTGACCCGGTAGGCTTTGGCGTAGAGCCGGGCCACGTTGCGCACCTGCAGCTTCAGCAGCCACGGCTGGCCGGGCAGCACCGTTTCTTCGGTTGTGAAGCCGACTTCAACCCGCTCAATGCTCAGCCGCAGCGCCTTGGCCTGCAACGCCCCTTGCGACTTTGGGAAGCGTTTTTCGGCTTCCAGCGCCAACTCGCGGGCTTTCACGGCATCCGCTTCCTGCATACTGGCCGCCTGCTCGTACAGAAACTGAGAAGAAACTGGCAGCGCCTTGTAGGCTTCGGCGGCACGAGCCAGGGCGGCACGGTAGACTTCATCCTTGTTCGGCAACTCCGCATGCTGGTGCACGAAGCGCAGGCGCTTGAGGTCCACATCAGCCAGCGCGGCGGTGTTACCGGCATCGGCAAGGCGGAAGCGGGTGAGCTGCTGCAACACCTGCAGCGCGTGAAACCGGCCATTGAGCGAATCAGATTCAACCGCTGCCAGCGCCAGCCGGGCGAAGTCGGTAGCCGGGCCAAACAGTGTTGCATCACGCAACCCAAACTGCTCGGCAGGCTTCGTTACGTAGTATTCATCGTTGCCGAGGCCATCGATGGCGCGGTGGGCCAGCAGGTCATAAAGTGTGGGGCGCAGGGCGCGCCCTTCGGTGTCACCGCCCGTTACGGCGTAGCCCAGGGCCGACAGTTTCAGCTGCAGCAGCTTCCGAGGCTCGTCGGCCAGGGAGGCGCGGTAGTGGCTGACCACGGCGCTACCCAGGCGGGCGGCATCCCAGGTCCGGATATCGGTGCGGCTGGCGTCGGCAGAGTCGGGTGCAGCCTGGGTGGTACGGTCGTAGAGCTGGTAGCGGTGCTGGTCGTAGTAGTTGGCGTAGAGCTGGGCCAGCAGGCTGTGCAGAACTGGGCGGGCCGGGAACTGCGCGGTTTTCAGGTCGGCTTCTACCAGCGCAATGGCCTTCACGTCGGACTCTTCCTCTTTGGCCTCCAACAGCTGCAGCTTGTAGAGCAGGGCGCGCAGATATTCGGGCGCATCCTGGCGCTGGCGGGCCTGCAGGTACAACGGCTCCAGCAGCTTCGCGGCAGAAGTAGTCTGGTCTTTGTTCAGCAGCTGGTCTATTTTCTTCCAGGTGGCGGCGTTGGCTCTGCTGCCACCGTTGCTGGGCGGAGTGGGCTGCGAGGAACCGGCAGTGAACAACATCAGCAGGGCGAGTAAGCTAAACAGGAAAGGGCGCATGGGCTCAGAACGAATGCAGAAGGCAAGTTGGTAAAATTCAGATGCACTCCTCACCCGGATTCCACACGTACCCGCCTGTTTCTTGCCGTTTCCGTCCCAGAAAAACCTTGCATTATTTCTTTAGCACCCTTACTCAAGTTTGAAATCTTCCTCTTAGCTTTGCTCACGAAGTAGTGCCCGCTATTCGCTATACTACTCTAGGTATCAGACTCTACGCTTCTATCTGTCATCAGCGCGCCCTGTAGCGCCCGGCTCCGGCCACCTCTCTATGCTTACTACTTATCTGCAGGTTTGCGCCTGCCGTTCTGCTTCCTGATCTGGTGGCTCCCTCCTGCTTTCTCCCATCGTCTTATTCCTTACGTGCTGCCTGCCTTCGGCACTGCGGCAGCGCTGTTGCCCAATTTTCTCATTGCTCTATGCAAAAAGCACTTCCCCTTGCGCTGGCAGCGTTGCTGCTGGCGGGCGCCGCACAGGCCCAGATAACGGTCGGACCACGCCTGGGCGGCAATCTGGCTACCGTCAAACTCGAAACCGAACAGGCCGACGCGCCAGATACCAAGGCGTTGTTTGGGCCGCAGGTAGGGCTTACACTCAATGCGCAATTCGGTAACCTCTCGGTGCAGCCTTCGCTGCTCTACAGCCGCAAAGGGTTCCAGATTGATGATTCCCGCAACGTCGACTTCGACTTTGATGGGGACGGAACTGACGAAGCCTACAGCCTGACGACGACGGCCAAAGCCCGCCTGGGCTATCTGGAGCTGCCTATCAACCTAGTGTACAGCACTGACGGCGCGGAAGGCGGTTTCCAGGTGTTTGCCGGCCCGTATGTGGGCATGGGCATGGGCGGCTCCTACAACGTGAAAGCGCGCGTTGAGGGAGACGGCCTGGAGTATAGCGACTCCAACAGCAGCGGCGTGAAGTACGCCGACAAAGCCAGCGACGACGAGGACGACGACAACCTGTATGTCCGCCGCTTCGATGTGGGTCTGAATGCTGGTATCGGCTACAAAGCGGGCCCGGTGCAGGCGCAGCTGGGCTACGGCCTGGGCCTCTCCAACCTCGTTCCGAATGATGCCGACGGCAACGACACCGGCGAAAAAGCCCGGAACCGGGCGTTCCATCTTTCCCTGAGCTATTTCTTCTCTCTCAGCAACTAAGGACCCTTTTACTTCATTTCCCCATCCCCCATTTCCACACGCATGAAATCATCCCTACTGAAAGGCCTGCTGGCCTCCACCCTGCTGGTAGCCGCTGCCGGCACTGCGCAAGCCCAGGTAACCATTGGTCCGCGCGTGGGCCTGAACCTGGCCAATGTGCAGGCTGACTTTGACGGCGGCGAAGACGTTGACACGAAAATGAAAATCGGCGCGCAGGTTGGCTTAACCCTCAATGCGCAGTTCGGCAATGTGGCGTTTCAACCGTCGCTGCTTTTCTCCCAGAAGGGCTTCAAAATTGAAGAAACACAAAGCGGAACCTACGCTGGCATTACCTATACGGCAACGTCAAAGCTGGACGCGGCACTTAACTACCTCGACATTCCGCTGAACTTCGTGTACACGACGGGCGGCGACAACGGATTCCAGATTTTTGCGGGTCCTTACATCGGTATCGGGCTGAGTGGAAAAGTAAAATCCGAAACATCCGGCTCAATTGATGGTGAGAGCTTCTCCGAAAAGGAAACGGCGACGGTGAAGTTTGCCAACGAAGAGGGCAATGACGATAAGGCTTACTTCCGGACTCTCAACGCCGGCCTGAACGGTGGCCTCGGCTACAAGGCGGGCCCGTTTCAGGTGCAGGCGGGCTATTCGCTGGGCCTGACCAATATGTTTCCGGACAACGACTACAACGACGACAGCAGCCTGAAGGACCGCACAGCGCAGTTCTCGCTGACGTACTTCTTCAGTACCAAGTAGGCTTCCGCTTGCGGCTATCAGATAAAAGGCCTGACTTCCAGCGTGGAAGTCAGGCCTTTTATCTGCTCCTGTTTTTTACTCTATCGGTTTCAGCTGGTTGCCACCCGGCTATCGAGTACCCGTTCGGCCTGCGCAACGTGGCGCTTGATGTGTACCACCATCATCTCGGCAACATCAGTAAGGCGAGGCCAAAGCAGCGGGATGATGGGATTGGGAATCCGCACGGCGTTGGCATTGACGTGCCGCGCCTGTTCCAGCAGGTTGATCAGCTCGTCGAGCTGCCGGCCGAAGACTTCTACCACCGTACGCGGCAGCCGTGAGCCGCTGGGGGCAAACTGCTGGGGCGTTTTCATGGCTTTCTGGGTAGGCGGGACACGCAGGGCTTCCGTCATCTTGCGGCCAATGTAGCCGTGCTTCACGGTGCTGGCGGGCTTGCTGCCGCGCTCCTGGGCTTGCTTCAGCTTGCGCGTGATGGTGGGCAAGTAGAGCCCGCCCACAATATTGAGGTGCTCCAGGCACTGCCCTACACTCCACTTATCGGGCGAGGGGCGGCGGTTCAGCTGGTCGTCGGTGAGAGCCCGAAAGCGTTGCTGCGTCACATCACGCAGGGCGACCAGCTCGGCGGTCAGGCCATCAAAAAACTCGGTTGGGCTGGTAACTGGCTGACTCATGGCAACAATAGACGGGAGGATAAGTACCGAACGGCGCGTAATGATACGGGCCGGCGGCGGCTTCGACAATTACGGGGGCAGCGGTCCGGAAGATTCATCTGATTTGTGAGCCCGTAGTCACAGGCTCCGATTCGCGTTTTCGGCCCTTTGCTTCGTTCCTACCGCGTTTCGGAGGGCTACCCGGTCCGGATTCGGCCCCCGCGAAAATAGTGCGCCGCTCGCTATGTCCGGGCCCGCCCCGCAGTGCCCCCTACGATGCCGACCGACCGGTGCACCCGCTGGCCGGCGAGTGGATACCGGACTCCGGCACCTACACAGTGCAGGTAGCCGGGCAGGAAAAATCCGGCAACGCCGGCAGCCTGTGCTGTTATTTTCTGGCTACCCGCTCAGCATAAAACGTGGCTGCGGCAGGTGGCCGTGGCCCGCAGTGGCGTTCTGCCCAAGGGCGGCCTTTTGCTTATCAACTATTTCTGCTATACTGCCTCCGCTACCCGTGTTATCTGCTGTAATTATTTTGGCTTCTGACTATGCCAACTCCTATCCGACCTGCCAGGGCTACTGCCAAGCCGGCCGGCCTCTGGGCGTCTTTCCGAGCGACCCGGCGCCGGTTTTTTGGTTTTTCGCGCCGCGAAACCTCCGGTTTCGTTGTGCTGCTGGCGCTGCTGGTGCTGCTGCTTTTTGCCCCACAGCTGCTGCGCCCGCATCTGCCCGCCTACAATCCTGCCCCCGACCGGCAACAGCTTGATGCGTGGGCTACTGAGCTGGCAGCACGGCGCCAGCCGCGCCCGACCTATACCCGCAACAGCCGCTACCCCAAACGCACCTATGCAGCCCGCGCCACGGTAGCACAGGTGCCCCTGGCTCCCTTCGACCCCAACCGTTTTTCGGCAACTGACTGGCAGGCGCGTGGGCTGCCGGCATGGCTGGGCGAGCGGCTGGTAAAGTACCGGGAGGCGGTAGGTGGCTTTCGGGCCAAAGAGCAGCTGCGCAGGGCCTACGGGCTGTCGGACACCACGTATGCGCGGCTGGCACCCTACATCCAGCTACCTGAGCAGCTGCCGGCACGGGAGCCGCGCACCTACGGAAGCCGCGCCGCTGACGGTAGTACCGGCCGCTTTGCCACCAGACCGTTTGAGGGAGCCAGGCCCGCCACCCAATACCAGCGCAAGCCGCGCAACCTGCAGCCCTTCGACCTGAATACGGCCGATACCACCCAACTAATGCAGATTCGGGGCATCGGGCGCGGGCTGTCGGCGCGGGTGGTGAAATACCGGCAGCGCCTGGGCGGCTTCCGCAGCCCAGGGCAGCTGGCCGAGCTGTACAGCCTCCGCGACGCGCCGGACCTGGTGGATAGCCTCCGCAAGTACACTTTCGTGCGCGCCGGTTTTGAACCGGCCGGCGTAGACGTCAATGGGGCGTCGTTTGAGGAGTTGCAGGCGCACCCTTATGTGGGCAAGCGGCTGGCCCGCGTGCTGGTATCGTTCCGCCAGCAGCACGGCCCTTTCCGCCAGCCCACCGACCTACGCCAGATCCGGATTCTGGATGAGGCGACGTACGAAAAGCTGCTGCCCTACCTGCTGATCCGGTAAGTAACGCGAAGTAACGTGCGTGCCTGAATGGAAGCGGACGGGCACCAGCCGCCGGGCGACGCGGTATTGCGTGCTGAACCGTTGCGGCCTGCCAAGCGAGGCCAGCAGGCGCTTGGACTAACCATCTGGGCGGGGAGGCGTTATACGAGGAATCAACCTGCCTCCTTATGCTGTTTTTGCTGCGCGACAAGCTGTTCCCGGTTTTCGTTTTTCTTCAATCGGTGATTTGTGGCTGCGGCCACAGCGGCGAGAGAGGTGATTTTACGCACGTAGCCGAACAGTATACCGTAACGCAGACGGGAAAACTGCCCAAAAACCTGGTGGTGGAAAGCTCCGGCTTCGCGCTGGCGGATGCGCACGGCGACCTGTGGACGCATGGCGACGGGGGTAGCACGGCCTCCCTCTACAAAATCACGCCCCAGGGCGACGTGCTGCAGACGAGAAACCTGGCTCCACTCGTCAATATCGATTGGGAAGACCTGGCGCGCGACGACGAAGGACGCCTGTACATCGGCGACTTTGGCAACAACCAGAATAAGCGCCGCAATCTGTGCATTTACCGCCTCAGCGGCCCCGACCTGCGCCAGATAGATACCATCCGTTTCCGCTACTCCGACCAGCGGCGGTTTCCGCCACGGAAAACAGCCCGCAACTTCGACTGCGAAGCTTTCTTTTACCGGCAGGACAGCCTATACCTGTTCTCGAAGAACCGCGGCAAAGGCCACTACGTGAAAATGTACGCCCTACCGGCCCGGCCCGGCTACCATGTCGCCACGCTCCTGGACAGTATTCGTATTAATACCTGGGTTACTGCCGCCGACATCAGCCCCGATGGCCGCACCGTGGCGTTGCTGGGCTATGGCCATATATACCTGCTGGAGCGCCAGCCCGGCCATCGGCTCTTCGATGGACCCAAAAGCTGCCTGCCGCTGGCTACTACCGGCCAGGCAGAAGCCCTGACGTTCATTAACAGTACTGACTTTGTAGTCAGCAACGAGAAGGGCCGCATCTACCTCGCCAAAAAGAAAGTCCGGTAACGCATTCGGCTAAGCACGTAAAAGGCCTCCACAGAATTATGGAGGCCTTTTCTGGCTACTTACGCATCAACTATGCATGATGCTTACTCATCGTCGCGGCCACGGTTGCGGCGTGGTGCAGAGCCATAATCGGTATCGTCTTCGTTGCGGTACTGGCTGCGGCGGTCCTGCCCGTAGTTGCGGCTCTGGTCGTGGCGGTCATAGTCGCCGCGGGAAGGCGAGCCGGTCCGGCTGTTGCGGTCCGAAGAATCGTATTCGTCGTTGTAGGAGCCCCCACGTGAGCCATAGCCCTGGCTGGAATTGCCGCCGTAGCTACCGCCTATGTAGCCGTTGCGGTTGTCGGGTGCGCCAGAGTTGCCCCAGCCACCCTGCCCACGTCCTGTCTGCGGGCCGCCCGTCATGCGGTTGTCGTCGTTGCGGCGGCCTTCGTTTCGGCCGTAGCCGCGCTCCTGAGAACCATAGGAGTCGCGCTGGCCCCTGTAGTTGCTCTGGTCGGAGTAGCCTTGGTCATCGTAGCCGCCGCGCGAAGAGCGGGAATCCTCGTTCTGGTTGCGGCCCTGCCCACCATAGTTGCCACGGTCCCGGTAGCCATTGCCATAGTTGCTGCCCCCCGACGAGTTGCCATAGTCGTTGCTGTAGCCCTGGCCCCGGCCGTAGCCTGAGCCATTGTCGTTGGGCGAATAGTCAGAACGGCCCTGATTTCGTTGGCCGTACTCCTCGTTACGGTCACGGTCCTGGTAGCGGTTCTGGCCATATCCACCGCCGCTGCTACCCCGGTCGTGGCTGCCCCAGTTTTCGTTGCGGGGCTGCCGGTAGTCGTCCTGATATCGGCCGCCGCGGTCCTGCGGACCAAAGGAGCCGCGCGGCTCATAGCCGCCTTGGTTGCGCTGGCCGTATCCGCCCTGCCAATCCTCTTGCTGGCCGTAGTCGTCCTGCTGGCGGCCATAGTTCTGCGCGCCGTATCCTCCGTCCTGGCCGTACTGAACGCCTTGGTTGTAGCTGCCGCGGCCATCATATTCGCGGTAAGAGTTTTGGTTGGGGCCGGTGTGGCCGCCGTAGCCCCGGTCGTCGTTGTAGTAGCCGCTGCGGTTGTAGTCGTTGGTTTCCCGGTACTGATTGCCGTAGCCGCCCTGGGTGTTGCCTGGGCCGTGGCTCCCGAACTCGCCACGGCTGGCGCCGCTGCTTTGGTTTTCGCGGCGGTCAGGATCCTGGTAGCTGGCCTGCGTGCTGCTGGTATCGTAGTTGGAGCCTTTGCTGCCCACTGCCGAAGCGCTGTTGCCCGCCTGTTGGCCGGTTGCCGGGGCGTCTTTCTTGGCACCCGTTTTGGAGCCGGCCGAAGCGGCATTGCTGCTCCGGGAAGAAGATTTGCTGGTCGGAGCTTTAGAGGAGCCGGCTGGCGTTTTCGCTCTGATGCCGCCTTGCCCGGCACTTGTTTCCGAAGCAGCCAATGACGTGCTGGAGGAAGCAGAACCGGTAACGCCATCAGTAGAGCCGGGAGAGGCCGGCTGATTTTTCCGAGATGATGGACCCGGGTTTCCACTGGTACCGGCCGCCGACGATGGCTGATTCTGCCCGGAATTCATCGGATTAGACGTGGTGCCGCCGTTTTGCAGACCGGCCGCATTCTGTTGGTTTTTTTCTTCGTTTGCCATGGGAATTTGAAGGTTGGGGTGAGAAAAAGAACTCATCAGGAGCCAAACTATACGCGTGGTTTTCCTGCATTGTTCTTTTGGCGCCTTGTATTCTACCCGCATTCCCTGAGTTAGTACCCCAGCTTACTCACTTGATTACCAGAATATCAGGCGCCCCTTGCTGCGGCCCCGTCCGCAGCTACTTTCCGGGCCAGGCACGTCGATTATTCGAAATAGCCCCTTAGATTTACCAGCGTCTTTCTACATTTCCACTACAACACCAGTTCTCCTATGAAAACGGGCAAAGTAAAGTTCTTCAACGAATCGAAGGGCTTCGGTTTTATCATCCAGGACGAAAACAACCAGGATATTTTTGTACACCAAACAGGTTTGATTCACGAAATCCGCGAAAATGACCGGGTTTCGTTTGAGGTGATTGAGGGCAAAAAAGGGCTGAACGCGGTGAACGTTGAGCGCATTGCCGCGCTGTAAGCCGCAGTTGTCCGGCCTTGCCTGATGCTTCGGCCTTGTGCAGTAGCATCCTGATTTCAGCTGTTTCGCTACTTTCTCACAGCCGAACTGTACGCAAAAAGCCCCGCCGGCATGGTTGCTGACGGGGCTTTTCTATAATCAGAAAGGAAATTTATTTACCCTGAGCCGGGCGTGCCTGGGCCACGCGCACTCCTACCGCCATAAGCCCTGGCAGTTGGTTTTGCCGCATGTACTGCTCCAGCACAATTTTGTAGGTGCCGGTCTGGTGGAATTTCTGACTGGGCAGCGCAAGAAACTGGTGGTCGTAGATGTCGCCGGTGCCACTGCCGCGCGGTTCGCCGGTTTGCGGGTCCATGAGCAGCATCTGGTGCAGCAGCTGCGACACGGGCTTGCCGGCCGGGTCCGTCAGCGTGTGCTTCAGATACAGATTGTAGTAGCCGTAAGCCGAAGCGTTGCGCACGTTGAAGTACACATCATAGAGCTGGGTGGTATCCGCAATGTCGAAGGTGAAGGCCGGTTTTTGCCGTACTGACCATGTGTAGCCGTCGAAATCGACGTTCTTCTCATATACCTGGTCCTGGTCGCAGGCGGTAAGCACAGCGGCCACAAGCAGCAGCGGCAACAGACGAAACAGTTTGAGCATAGAATAGCTAGGATCAGGCAGCGTTAGGAAGCAGACGGAGCAGCAGGTGAACTACCAGAAGCGCCTCCTTCGGGACGGCGCCCACCACGGCGGCTACGGCCACCCTCACGAGCCGGATTGGGGGTACCCCCCTCCGGCGGAGCCGGGCGGTTGCCCGCTTCTCCGGAACCTCCACGGGCACCACGCCGCTCATTGCCGGCGCGGCCGGCGCGTGGCTCCGCCCCACCTTCGGGGCTATTGCGGCGGCCCTCTGCTGAGCGGCCTTCACCACGGCCTCCTTCTTGGCGGGGACCACCTTCTGAGGCGTTAGCAGAGCGGTTTCGGTTGTTGCGGCGGTTCAGCGGACGGGCAGCTGCCCCTCTGGGCCGGCGGGCTTCTTCGCCAGCACCAGTGCCTTCCAACACTGGCTTATCGAAGGCTTCACCTTCGGCTGCGGCCGAGGAAGCAGCCCGTGGAGTAGCGGTGCGGCCCGAGGTACCACCACGCGGTGCGCTGGGCTGCTCGTCGGTGGAAGCATCTCCCTTGGTTCTCTTTTTAGGCCGTTTGGCACGCTTGCCGGCTTTTATCTTATCATCGAGGCGCTCCAATGAGCCTTCCACAATGGCCGTTACATCAGGCGCTTTCTCCTCTTCCCTCACAGCCACCAGCAGCGTATCCACTTTCTCGCCCCGCCGGTTCATCTCCTGCACTTCGCGCACTCGCTCAGTGGGCAGCACCACCCAGTTATTGTCGCCACGAATGGCAAACCACATCTTCCGGCGGAAAATATCGGTTTTCTGCAGTACGTACTCCCCCTTCTCGGTTACGAGAGGGCGCTGTACCTGCGGAATGTCTTTTAGGGCATCGAGGTACGTATCCAGCTCATAGTTGAGGCAGCACTTAAGGCGCCCACACTGGCCGGACAGCTTGGCGGGGTTAAGGCTCAGATTCTGGTAGCGTGCGGCCGTGGTGCTCACGCTCTTGAAGTCGGTGAGCCAGGTGGAGCAGCACAGCTCGCGCCCGCACACCCCAATACCGCCCAGGCGGCCGGCTTCGTGGCGCAACGAAATCTGGCGCATCTCCACGCGCACCCGAAACTCATCGGCGAGGCGCTTAATCAGGTCCCGGAAGTCTACCCGGTCTTCGGCGGAGTAGAAGAACGTAGCGCGGGTGCGGTCCGCCTGATACTCTACATCAGAGAGCTTCATTTTCAGGCGCAGTTCATCCACCACGGTGCGGGCCCGGAACATGGTGCCCGTTTCCAGGTCACGAACGGCATTCCAGCGCTCTACGTCCTGCTCGGTAGCCACTCGCAGAATATTGCGGATGTCTTTGGAGTCGGTGGGCACTTTCTTTTTCTTCATCTGCAGGCGCACCAGCTCGCCTTTCAGCGAAACGTGGCCCAAATGCCAGCCGTTGCCACCGGCCTCAATCACCACGGCGTCGCCGGTGATGAGCGGGAGGTGGCTGGCATTGCGGTAAAAATCCTTGCGGCCGCCCTTAAAGCGGATTTCAACAAGGTCAAATCCTTTGAAGTCACTGGGTGTGTCCAGATCCTGGAGCCAGTCGAATACATTAAGTCGCGTACAGCCGCTGCTACAGCTGCCTTTCGAGCCGCAGCCCGTGGCAGTTGTGGTAGAGCAGCCGCCGCCGGAGGAGCAGGAAGTACAGGCCACTACTAAAGTATCTATATCGTGAAGCAACACCTAAGTGCCGCTGAAAGTCGGTTTCATACAAAGATACAGAATTCAGAGGCGGGAGGGTATAGCGCTGCGCAAGCTCAGCTGCGGTAGCGCCGGGCACTAGCTGAACCGTAGTTGTACTCTCCGAAAATTACCTCATTGTCTCTGATTGAAAATTTCACTTTAATGATGTTGACAAAAACTTCATTAATCCTTCACCATTGCCTTATTTCAGGTTTTCCATTTAGAGAAAGGGCTGCATAGCGAAAAACCCGGATGTATATAATTATGGCAATCAATTAGCAATAGTTTTGAAATATCATTAATAAATGAGTAGTTTTTCGACGTAATTGTTCCTTTCCACAACCAAACCAACCAACCATCATCCATGAAAGTAAACCGTTTATTCACGCCATTGGCACTGCTGGTCGGCGCTGCCATGTCTCTATCCTCCTGTGAAAAGAAGCAGGAAGTTGTTACAAAAAATGAAATTTCCGAAGAAACCATCGGCCAGATCAGCGCCCTTGGCTTCAGCGCCAAAGATGCCCAGAAAGTAGATGGTGGCGTCCTCGTGGAAGGCGACATCGTGCTGACCAACGAAATGCTCAACAGCACTCCCGACTACTCGATGATGCGGGTGGGCGAGGACGAGCAGTACCGTACTACCAACCTGGTAACCGGGCTACCGCGCAACATCACCATCCGGGTTTCGTCTACGCTGCCTTCTGCCTACGTAACGGCCACCGACGAGCTGGTACGCCGCTACAATGCTCAGAACCTGCGCATCACGTTCACGCGTGTAGCTTCCACTTCTTCGGCTAACATCACCCTCACCAAGTCTCCTTCGGGAGCTGGCTATCTGGCTTCGGCTGGCTTCCCTTCCGGTGGCAATCCGTACAGCCAGGTGCTGGTAAACTCTACGGCATTGGGTACGGCTAATGCCAGCACGTATCTGGCAACTGTACTGGCGCACGAAGTGGGCCACTGCATCGGCTTCCGCCACACCGACTACATGAGCCGGCAGTATAGCTGCGGTGGCTCGGCCGTAAACGAAGGTGCTAGCACGGTAGGTGCCATCCTCATTCCCGGCACGCCGTCGGGTCCAGACCCAAGCTCGTGGATGCTGGCTTGCATTGGCAGCGGCGCAAACCGTCCGTTCAATACCAACGACCGTACGGCGCTCAACTACGTTTACTAACCCGTAGAGCAGTCCGGCTGTAAAAAGCCAGGAACTGCTCCCGACCCCAAAACAAAACCCCTGGTCCTATCGGGCCAGGGGTTTTGTTTTGGGGTCGGGAGCTAAACGCCGGATGGGCTACTTTTTCTGCAACAGGCGGCGTTCTGACCACACTACTTGGCTGGCAGGCTGACTGTTCCTACCAACCGGCGCCTGGAAGAGAGCCGCCAAGGCGCAAAACCGCTGTACCGGCTGAAACGACCAAGCGTGCTACTCAGAAAGCAACTGCATAGCATCCTGCTACAGCTACAATACCAGAATACGCCGCGTGATTTCCGGCCCGTCACCCGCCCCAATGCGAAGCAGATAAGTCCCCGGTTTCAGTGCGCTGGTAGACAAATGGTTGATGGTGCCCGTAGCCGTGCTTTCGTGTAGCAGGCGGCCCAGTGTATCGAAGAGACGCAGGCGCAACTCCGTATCGGGAGGACCAATGATGCTGAGGGGAGTGCCCGCGGTGGCCGGCACCGGAAAAACCAGGACTTCGGGCTGGCTCACCTGATACACACTTTCCAGCCGGCTATGAAAAACCCGGCCGCCGCTGTCCTGCAGCTCCAGCCGGTATTGGTTGAGGCCGGATGGGGCGCTGGCATCAGTGAGTGTAAAGCGCAGCTGCGTAACCGGGCTTTGGGTTAGTATCGTGCGAAACTCGCCTTGCTCGAGCCGCTGCAGCTTCAGGGACTGAAGCCGGAACGTACTGCCTAATTCTACCAGCAGCTGTACCGTGTCGGCAACGGGCTGCCGGCCGATGAAGGAGCGAATGTAGCAGTCGAAACCGGCCGTGTTGCGGTTGATGGAAGAACCCCGTTCAGCCACCTGCCCACGTAGCACAGGTGCTACCGCATACTGCGGCACTGCCAGCGCGGCGCCAGTTAGCACATAAGTAGTATCGGAAGTGCGCGTCACTGGCTCCATGTGCGTGGCCCCCAGCCGGTACTGCTGGTACTGCGCGGCGCCCGGCACCCGCGGCCAGTAGAGCAGCGCTTCATCGGGGCAGGAATACCCGATAGTGAGCGGGAGCGGCCGGGCCAGCGCAAACGTATCGGACACGATTGTGCCACTGGCCGAGACCATGCGCACTTGTGCCAGGGTAGTGGTGTCGGGCGCGGCCCAGGTATAGGTGCGGGCGGCCAGGTCTACACCGGAACTGATGCGGCGCCACGTGGTGGCACCTACTGGCCGGTACTCCAGCTGTCCGGCAGCAGCGGGGCCCGCCCATTGCCACCGCAGCTGCGTGGCTTCGCCTGGCCGCACGTTGCGCATTTTATTGGGAGTCAACCACTCAAACCCATTGTTCAGCTCATACGCCACACTAAACGCCTGTGGGCCGGTAGCTACCGTATAGCCGCGCACTGCTATCTGGTAGGTACCGGGGGCGGGCGCCGCTAGTGTAATCTGTTCTACGTTGTTGAGGTGGTCGGGGCGGCGGCGGGCGGGCAGCGCCAGGGAATCGGGGTGCGGATAGGTGCTCAGAGTCCAGGGGCGCCAGCTGGTGCCATTATTTGTCAGCAATACATCCAGGTCATTCAGCAAGGCGCTGGAAGCATTGGCGGCGGCGGCGGGGTCAGTCCAGGCAAGCGTGAGCTTGAGCTGCTGCGTGCCAGGGGGCACTACCAGCGTAAACTGCGTGGCCTGCCCCTGCCCTACGCTGCCCTGAAAGTAGCGGCGGTCCAACATGGTACGCACCGCACCCAGCGCATCGGCCTGCCCGAAACCCGCCACAAAATCCACTTCCGAGCGGCCCGTATCATCGGCGCTGTTAAGCAAAGCCGCTTTTACCAGCGCGGAGGGTGGCAGAACTCCTCCATTCTGGTCGCGGTAAGTTTGCTGCACCAGTAGGCTCATGCCCGAAACGAGAGCCGCCGCATCCGACGAACCTTCATCCCCGAAAGCCACTAGCTCCGGCTTGATCCGGCCGTCGTAGGCTGGCCCTCGGGAACTCATGGCGGCTACCTGCCCCAACGCATCGGTGGCGCCCACGCTCAAAGTATTCTTCGACATTTTGAACTGCCCCGTCAGGTTTGCTACGCCAGGCAGCCCCTGGTAAGGACCAGTAGGGCTGGTTTGCGCGCCAGAATTGCCGGATGAAAACACATGCAGCAAGGTCGGGTACTGCTGGGCCTGCGTATCATACGCCTGGGATTCCAGACCGTAGTAATTCTCGATTCCGGTGCCATAGGAGTGGTTTTGCACACTCACATTGCGCTGCTGCAGCTGCACGCCATCATCTGGTAGCAGGCGCACATAGTCGGAGGAAGTAATACGGGCCTGCCACGCCACACCCCGGCCGGCCGGAGCCGAGTTACCGCCTCCGGCAATAAGCGTGGCCATAGTAGTGGCGTGCGACGAAACCGTAACTGCGGCCGGATCAATGTTCACTAGCCGGCCCTTGAAGTCGATATCTGTGACATCCAACGGGTTTTCTTTCACCGAAACCGTGAGGCCCTGCCCGGCTAGTGCCGGATAGCGACGGTGCAGCGGCGTCACGCTATTCACGTTCAGGTTGGCTTGGTTTAGCTGCCGCTCATCATGGGGCCGGCGGTCAGCGGCATCAATGAATGCAACCAGCGGCGAGGCTACCAGTAGCTGTAGCTGGGCCTGGCTTATTCCGGATAGCTGGAATATGTGTGGCTGGCCTGTTTCGGCCCGCAGTATAGCACCTGGCAGCTCCTGCCGCGCCCATTGCCTGAACGCGGCCGCATTGCTGGTCTGAACCCGCACAGTCTGGCGGGCAGTTGGTGCCATTCGGGCAGCAGATTGCTGCAGTATGGGGGCCAGCTTGCTGGTGGGCACCTGCGGCCTTTGCTGAGCCAGCGCGGGCAAAGTCAATAACCCCACCAACACATTTCCTAGCCAGATACAAGCAGCAAGATACGCCATAGAAAACAGGATAATCAGAAGAGGTGCTCTCTGCAGCCTTGCTGAGCCGGCACCTTTTCAAATTTAGGCAAAAACCTCTATCAGCACTCATTATCCCATACTGGCATGAGCCAAAATATTATGATGTATGGAGTTTTTGCGTTGGTTTTACTGGTGGTTTGCCCGCTCTTAGTCAGTTTATGCTTTCTGCCAACGACCTGCATAAAATGGCAGAATTATCAGATATAAAAAGGGCCAGTACATTCCGGTGTTTTTTGAATATAAACAGGAGCCACTTTGCCAGCCATATAGATAATAGCGTTACTCGTCTTCCCCTATTTTAGTGATTCCAACAAAAGTTGGGGCTGGTTTTGGGGAAAGGCGCGAGGAGCTGGCACATCAACTGTGCCTACACCCGGCAGTATCATAACCGACTACCTCAACCGCACCTGCAGGCGCCTACCGGTTTTATAGCTTGTATACCAGGATGCCAGCCGCCGTAAACACATACGCATACCCTTCGCCTACCAGCACCTGCCGTACGTCAGCGGCTACATCGGATGGCACGGGCACCGCGCGCTGGACCAGCGTGTAGAGGTGAAAAAACTGAACTGCGCCGTCAGCCAGAAAGTACAGCTCGTCGCCGCGGAAGCCAATAGTGCTCAGGCCCGCGAATGGCAGCTTCTTGCGGTAATTCCCTAGGTTATCAAACACGTACACCCCATTCACCCGGTCTACCAGATAGAGGTTGTTCTGGTATTCGCGCAGAAACCGGAAATCCGGGCGCGAGCGGCCAATCAGCAGATCAAGCGGCGTGGAATGGGTAAAGGTCTTGGCGTTGGCATCGAACTGGCGCAGCGTCAGGTCCGATTCGTTCAGCAACCAGAGCCGGTCATCCGGCGCCAGCGTGGCGGTGCGGGCCGTACCGTCGAGCAGGTCGAGCAGATTGAACTGGCCCAGCAGCGCGGCAAACCGGTCGAGCAACAGTAGCTGTTGACGGTCGTCGTAGAACACCAGAATCTTGGTGGTGTTCCAGGCCTCCAGCTGCGCTACATGGCCCGGCTGTGGCGGCGAGAAAGTATTCAACACCTGCCCATCGGGGCCATACTGATGGATATTGTCGCGGGCATCGGCTACGTAAAGCGTGCCACGGCGGTCCAGTGAAGCTACGCCCGGCTGCGGCAACGCAATAGTGCGCACCAGCTGCCAGGCTCCGGCGGGGGCCGTTAGCTCATTGGCTTTGGCTACAGCAGGCGACGCCGCGGCCGGAGCCGGCTTGCCGGGTGGCACTACTGATGCGGGTGTAGGAACGGTAGTCTGAGCAACAGCAGCCGGAGAGAGCGGAAAGCTCAGTACCAGCAGCAGAAGCCCAAAACGCATTGCTTGGGGCCTGCACACCGAACTCAGAGCCCTGAACATCATTTTAGCTTTGGTGCTGCTCGAAATGCCGCAGGGCGAGGTCGTTGCCATCATATACGCCGTAAGAGCAATAATTGACCCACTCGCCGAGGTTCACGTAGCGGCTGTCGGCAGCTACCGATACGTCGAGGGGCAGGTGGCGGTGACCGAATACGTAATAGTCGTGGTGGAAACGCCGCTCCAGCTCCCGGCAGTACACCAGCAGCCACTCGTCCTCGCCAAAGTATTTGGCGTCGGCGTCGGCATTTTGAATTCGGCTGTGGCGGCTCCAGCGGTTGGCAATGCCGATTCCCAGATTCGGGTGCAGCCGCGCAAACAGCCACTGCGACACCGGCGAGGCGAATACACGTTTCAGCATCTTGTAGGTGTAGTCCTTCGGTCCCAGCCCGTCGCCGTGCCCGATATGAAACTCGCGCCCCCCAATCAACTGGCTCACCGGATGGCGCAGAATCGGAATGCCCAGCTCCTTCGTGAAGTAGTCGAACATCCACATATCGTGGTTGCCGGTGAAAAAGATGATGGGAATACCAGCATCCGTCAGCTCGGCCAGCTTGCCCTGCAGCCGGATAAAGCCCCGCGGAATGGCGTGCTTATACTCAAACCAGAAGTCAAAAATGTCGCCGAGCAGATAAATGGCAGCAGCATCCTTGGCAGCTTCATCGAGCCAGCGCACAATGCGCCTCTCCCGCTCCAGCGAGCGGGCGGCATCGGGGGCACCGAGGTGAAAATCGGAGGCGAAGTATACGCGGCGGCCGGCAGGCAGCGCCAGATCAGGCAGGCGGGGTGGCGGGGTCGGCTTCGTCATCCAACAAAAACAGGGCAATGCTGCGTGGACCATGAGCCCCGAGCACAAGAGTCTTTTCAATATCAGCCGTGCGGCTGGGGCCGGTCGTCAGCGAAATCATGGACGGCAGATGGTCGGCGCCATATTTGGCCTGCGTGCGGCGCAGCGCGTCGCCGATGTCGGCCACCACCTGCGACGTGCGGGCAAACACGAGGTGCTGGTCTGGGTAGATGCTCAGGCGCCGGCCGCTGCTGCTGGCCGCGCTTACCAGCACACTGCCCGTACGCGCCACCAGCGCCTCGCAGGTCGTCAGGCCCGCGTCGGCGTGCTCCAGAAAGTCGGTTTCATCAGGCTGAAACACGATACCGCCGGCGTGCAGCAGCTTTTTCAGTTCCGGCTCCCACACAAACAGCCGCTCCAGCTCCTTTTCCTTTTTATAGATGAATAGCTGGTCGTAGAAATGCTCTTCCGACTCGCAGAAATACAGCTGCCCACCCACCCGCACGAAGCTTTCAGCAAAAGCAATAGCCAGGTCGCCGGTAGCGGCGGGGTGCAAGGGCGCCGCGAAGTCAGGCGCGGCCTTGGGCGGCGTGGGCTCCCGCAACGATTCGCGGATACGGCGCAGGATAATGTCGCGGGACGATTCGGGCATGGCGCAAAGGTACTCTGAAAGCAACTAGGCTTAAAACTAGCAGAAATGGGCCGGTCCTCAACAAAAAAGGCCAGCCCTTTCGGGCTGGCCTTTTTTGAATCAGGTTCTTTATAACGGCGTTACAGCCGAGCCGCTGGGCTCCGAAGTAGCACCTGATTGTGTGTTGTCGTCTACACCGGGCAGGTTCAGCGGAGGCAGATCGTTTTGCAACGGGTGCTCCTGCTTCCGTTCGCTCAGGGTTTCCGAACGGTCGGTGCCGGCCATGTGCGCTTGATAGTTGGTCTGCACGCCATGAGGGCGCTTGCCCACGAGGCGCTCCAAGTCATCCTGCAGCAGCACTTCCTTTTCCAGCAACTCCTTGGCAATTACTTCCAGCTCATGGCGGCGCTCAGTCAGCAGCTCCTTGGTCCGGACGTAGGCGTTTTCGATGATGTTGCGCACTTCCTCATCAATCATCTGCGACGTAGCTTCGGAATACGGCTTCGAGAAACCGTACTCATTCTGCCCTTTCGAGTCGTAGTAGGAGATGTTGCCGAGCTTGGCATTCATGCCGTACATCGTCACGATGGAGTACGCCATTTTGGTGATGCGCTCCAGGTCGCTCAACGCTCCCGTCGAAATCTTGCCGAACACCAGTTCCTCCGCTGCACGGCCGCCCAGAGTCATGCACATTTCGTCGGTGAGTTGCTCGGTGTTGTAGAGAAACTGCTCCCGCGGTAGATACTGCGCGTAGCCCAGCGCCGCTACCCCACGGGGCACGATGCTCACTTTCACCAACGGGTCAGCGTGCTCCAAGAACCAGCCCGCAATGGCGTGGCCGGCTTCGTGGTAGGCTACAATGCGCTTCTCGTCGGGGCTGATGATTTTGTTCTTCTTCTCCAGGCCCCCAATCACACGGTCAACCGCGTCAGTGAAGTCCTGCATAGTCACCATTTTCTTGTCGCGGCGGGCGGCAATCAGAGCGGCTTCGTTGCAGACGTTGGCAATTTCGGCGCCGGCAAAACCGGGCGTCATGGCGGCCAGCTTGCGGGCCTCCACATCAGGACCGAGCGTAATCGGCTTCAGATGCACCTGGAAAATCTCGGTACGGCCATTAATGTCCGGCTTGTCGATGCTGATCTGCCGGTCGAAACGGCCGGGACGCAGCAGCGCGGAGTCGAGCGTGTCGGGGCGGTTGGTAGCGGCCAGGATGATAACCCCGGAATCCGTACCGAAGCCGTCCATTTCCACCAGCAGCGAGTTGAGCGTGTTTTCCCGCTCGTCGTTGCCACCGGGCACGTTGCCGCGGCTGCGGCTGCGGCCAATGGCGTCAATCTCATCAATGAAGATGATGCAGGGCGCTTTGGCTTTGGCCTGCTTAAACAGGTCCCGCACCCGGGCTGCCCCTACCCCCACGAACATTTCCACAAAGTCGGAGCCCGACAGCGAGAAAAACGGAACATCGGCCTCACCTGCCACCGCTTTTGCCAGCAGGGTCTTACCCGTACCGGGAGGACCTACCAGCAGTGCTCCTTTCGGAATTTTACCGCCGAGAACAGTGAATTTCGAGGGGTTCTTGAGGAACTCCACAATTTCCTGCACCTCTTCTTTCGCTTCTTCCAGACCGGCCACATCCTTGAAGGTGATTTTCACCTTGTCGCCACCCTCAAATAGGGCCGCGCGGCTCTTACCGATATTGAAAATCTGGCCACCGGCGCCGCCCGCGCCACTCATGCGGCGCATCAGGAACCAGAAACCAACGAAGAGCAGAATGGTGAAGCCCCACGTGGTGATAATGTCGCCGTAGCCGGTACGCGTATCGAAGGTGATGCCAATGCGCTTATCAAGCGGGATATTGGCCTGTAGCTTCTCAAAATCCTCCTTGAAGGTTTTGCCGTCTACCACCCGAAACCCAAACTGTGGGCTGGTGTCAAACGTGAGGGGCCCGCGGCGGCTTAGGAGTTGGTTGTAGCGGCCCGACTTCACCGCATCGTTTTTGAGCGAAACCTCCACCAGGTTTCGGTCGGTGAGCAGTTTTACGTCGCGCACGTCGCCGGCGGCGTACATCTGCTCAAATTTCTGCTGGTTGATTTCGACAGTGCTGCCGCTTTGGTTGAAGAACAACCAGGCGCACAGAAACAAAACCAACCCGGCCAGTAGCCAGAGCTGCATCCCCGGTTTTGGGGTGGGTGAAGGCAGCATGGGCTTCTTCTTTTTGGGCGTGTTGTCAGGCATGAATAGAAATTAGCTAAAGCAAAAAACAAAGGCGGAACACGCCGCCCGTACGTTTGTTCCCGGAAGCAGACGCAGCTACTCCGGTTTTACTTTACCGTGTCGGCACAGTTTCCTCTTCCACGTGCCGGATTACCGCGTCGCCCCACAGCTCTTCCAGAGCGTAGAACTGGCGCCGGTCGCGCAGGAAAACATGCACTACTACGTCCACGTAGTCGAGGAGCACCCACTCGCGGTTGGTGCGGCCTTCCGTCTGCCAGGGATTCTGGCCGGTCAGCTTTTCTACTTCTTCTTCTACCGAACGGGCAATAGCATCAATCTGCGTATCTGAAGAGGCCGAGCAGATAATAAAATAGTCTGCTACAGCATTTTTGAGGTCTTTGAGGTTTAGCACCACGATATCGACAGCTTTCTTTTCCTGCATGCCGCGTACTACTACATCTGCCAACTTGTCCGAATCCTGTCGAACCAGGGTACTTTTCATGGGGTATTGTTAGGTTTGAACATCACAAAGTACGAAAATCAAGTGGAGGCTCTATTCCCGCAAACTCTCTTCACGGGCCACCAAGTGGTTTGGTTGCCCGAATGTGCCTCAACAAACGCCGAAGCACAAAACCTTATTGGCGAAAACCGCGCCACCGACGGCTGCGTGGTAATTACCGACAAACAGACCGCTGGCCGGGGCCAGCGGGGCAACCGCTGGGAAACCAATCCGGGCGAAAACCTGACGTTTTCGGTGATATGGCGCCCTACGTTCCTGCCAGCACAGGATCAGTTTCTGCTCAGCCAGACTGTAGCGCTTGCCGTGCACGACTGGGCCACCTCCTTACTCGGGCCCGACGCAGCACTGCGCGTAAAATGGCCCAATGACATTTTCTACGGCGACCGAAAGCTAGGTGGTATCCTCATTGAAAACACGCTTAGCGGCACAATGATTCAGCAGAGTGTAGTCGGGATTGGGATTAATGTAAACCAGCGAGCATTCGGCGCGCATACTGCCACTTCGCTTGCTTGGATAACGGGCCGGGCCTACGCCCTGCCGGCCTTAGTCACCCGCTTGCTCGAGTGCTTGGAGCGGCGCTATCTGCAGCTGCGCGCCGGTCGTCTGTCCGCCATCCGCTACGACTATCTGCACGCGCTTTATCGGTATCAGGAAACGCATTCTTATGAAGTGGATGGCCGTCGTCTTACCGGCGAAATTACGGGAGTTGATGAACTGGGCCGTTTGGCTGTTGCGATAGAAGGCCAGTTGCGCCACTTTGATCTGAAAGAAATACGCTACGTGCTCTAGTAAGGCGCTTACTAGTAGATGCAGAAAAGGCACGTATTTTTTTAGTCGGGCTATAGAAGCCAGGCAACCTTTTGACAGGAGTATCCGAGTTGCTCTATATGAACTGGAATGGCTAGTTGCGCAACCTTTTCACTTCCGGAGTCATCTGTATCCCAGGCATGTGCTTACACTTAGGCACGGTGCTTGTCTACTGGCATGCGTGCTATCTGTTCTGCCCCTTTGGCAGCGAGATATAGCATCATTAAAAAATCAATATATTTAGAGGACTTGCTGCTAGCCCGTACTCTACAACCCGTACTGAATGTCATGAAAATTTCTACGCGTCTTTTTGGAGTACTGGCTCTTTTGCTGGCACAACTCTCTGCTTTGGCGGCCACCATTACGGTGGAAGTCGGTGACAACTTCTATCGTCCGGCAGCTGTAACCATTCGCCCTGGCGACGAGATACGCTGGGTAAACGTAGGCTTCGGTACCCACCCTACTGCTTCGGACAATGCCTCCTGGGCTACGTTCACTATTAGCCCTACCTCCACTACCAACTCCATCGTCTTCAATACGGCCGGCACTTTCAACTACCACTGCACAGCGCACTCGTCGTTTGCTGGCAACCAGTGGATAGGCCAGACGGGCACTATTACCGTAAGCAATGCCCCGCAAGCTACGCTGGATGCCAAAGCGGCCAGCATTGGAATGAGCGTTTACCCCAACCCCAGCAAGGGCTTGGTAACCGTAACTGTGAGCCAGAAAGTCGGCTCGGAGTATAAGCTGCGGCTGAGCAATATTATTGGCCGGGAGGTGCGCACTGTTACACTACGCCCTGAAACAGCCGCGGCTGGTGTGCCCATCAACCTCTCCGACCTGCCAACCGGCATGTACATCTACAGCTTGCTGGTCAACGATAAAGTAGTGGCAACAAAGCGGCTGGTTCTGCAGAACTAATGCCCTTTGCTGTACATATTCTTTGAAAAAAGCGGCCGGCATCCCCGGCCGTTTTTTTTGTGTGCTACACACGGCAACCACCGTTTCGGGCGTTGAACAGGGTGCGGTGCGGCCGGATTTATTCTCTACTTTTGGTCTTTCACGGATTTCTGCATCATTTAAACCCCGTCGGGCCCTAACGACGGGCGGGGCTCTCCCCGTCCCTATCCCAAGCACGCATGCGTTCATACAAAAGCCTGAATGACTTAGTGGGCTGGCTGGTTTTTGCCATTGCCACCCTCACCTATCTGCTCACGCTCGAACCCACAGCCTCGTTCTGGGACTGCGGCGAGTTTATTGCCTGTTCGTATAAGCTGCTGGTGCCGCACCCACCCGGTGCGCCTACCTTCCTGCTACTGGGCCGCATCTTCTCCCTATTCTCATTCGGAGACGTAACGAAAGTGGCGGTGCTGGTGAATGCGCTGTCGGCGCTGAGCAGCTCGTTCACGGTGCTGTTTCTGTTCTGGACCATCACAATGCTGGCCAAGAAGCTGGTGCTACACCGCCAGGTAGCCGGCCACACGGTGCCAGGCACGCCGGAGCCTACTTCGGGCCAAACACTGCTCATCCTGGGCGCCGGTGTGGTGGGTGCTTTGTCGTTTGCTTTTTCCGATTCGTTCTGGTTCAACGCTGTGGAGGGTGAGGTGTACGCTATGTCGTCGCTGTTTACGGCGGCCGTGGTCTGGATTATGCTGAAGTGGGAAAACCGCGCCCACGAAGCCGATTCCGACAAATGGCTGATCCTGATTGCCTACGTTATTGGCCTCAGCATCGGGGTCCACTTGCTGAACCTGCTGGCGGTGCCGGCGCTGGCCTTCATCTACTACTACCGCCGCACCCAGAACCCAACTACAATGGGCGGCATCATCACGCTGGTGGTAAGCCTTGTGATTGTAGGCCTGATTCTGGTGGGCATCATCCCGGGCCTGCCTTCGCTGGCGGGCGGGTTTGAGGTGTTCTTCGTGAACAACGTGCACCTGCCGTTCAACTCGGGCATCATCATTTTCCTGGTGCTGTTCGTGGGTCTGCTGTGGCTGGGCTTCCGCTACTCGTTCCAGAAGCGCAACCGCCTCGTGAACACGGCTATGCTGAGCCTCGTGTTCATCCTGATTGGCTACTCCAGCTACCTCATCATCCCGATTCGGAGCAGCTACCACCCTACTATCAACGAAAACAACCCCGAGGACGTCCTGAGCTTCGTGAGCTACCTGAAGCGCGAGCAGTACGGCGACCGTCCGCTGCTGTACGGCCCGCAGTTCAACGCCCGCCCCGTCCGCTACGAGGACGGCGCCCCACGCTACGTGCGCGAAGGCGACCGGTACGTGGTAGCCGAAAAGCGCCAGACGCTCATTTATGACGATGCCGACAAGATGCTGCTGCCGCGCATCTACAGCCCGCAGCCCGAGCACATCTACAACTATCAGAAGTGGGTAGATATTAGGGAAGGCGTGAAGCCGACCATGGGCCAGAACCTGTCGTTCCTGTTCCGTTACCAGATGGGCCACCAGTTCTGGCGCTACTTCCTCTGGAACTACGTCGGCCGCCAGAGCGACATTCAGCAATCCGGGGGCCTGTGGCCTTGGGATGCCGGCAAGAGCGGTGTGCCAGAGCGCATGGCCGACAGCCCCGCCCGCAACAACTTCTTTGCCATTCCGCTGATTCTGGGCCTGATTGGCTTGTTCTTCCACGCCCGCCGCGACTCGCGCAATGCCTTTATCGTAGGCCTGCTGTTCGTGTTTACGGGTCTGGCCATTGTGGTATACCTCAACCAACCGCCCATCGAGCCGCGTGAACGGGACTACACGTTCACGGGCGCCACGTATGCCTTTGCCATCTGGATTGGCCTGAGTGTGCTGGGGCTGGCCGAGCTGCTGCGCTCCATCCTCAAGGCCGATACGCCCCGCGCTGTGGCAGCTACGGTCCTCGGCTTGCTAGCACCTGCTATTCTGGTGGGCCAGGGCTGGGACGACCACGACCGGTCGGACCGCTACAATTCGGTTGACTCAGCCAAAAACCTGCTGAACTCGCTGCAGCCCAACGCCATCCTGTTTACTAACGGCGACAACGACACCTTCCCGCTCTGGTATGCCCAAGAAGTGGAAGGCGTGCGAACCGACGTGCGCGTAGCCGTACTGAGCTACCTGAACACCGACTGGTATATCCAGCAGATGAAGCGCAAGGCCTATCTGTCGCAGCCGCTGCCCATCTCCATGCCCAACGACCGGTACAAGCAGGGCACCAACGACATGCTGCCTTACGCCGAAAATCCTTCGGTGAAAGAAGTAAACCTGAATGAGTTTATTCAGCTGGTGAAAGACAACAGCGAGCTGCTGCAGGTATCGTATGGCGAAGGCTCGCCAATGATGATGTCGTATCCGACGCGCAAGTTCTACCTGAACGTGGACACGGCCGCCGTGAAGAAGCAGGGCCTCGTGCCGGCTGACCGCAGCAAGCAACTGGTGTCGCGCATGGAATGGGATATGGGCAAAGGCGCCATCGAGAAGAAGAATCTGGTGATACTGGACATGCTGGCTACCAACAACTGGCAGCGCCCTATCTACTTCTCCAGCACCGTAGCCGGCTCCGACTTCATGAACCTGCAGCCGTACTTCCAGCTGGAGGGCATGGCCTACCGCGTGCTGCCGCTGAAGGACCCGAACTACGAACCTCGCTCCTCGGATGAAGGCTACGTTGAGAAAAACATCATGTACGAGAACATGATGAAGAAATTCGCCTTCCGCAACCTCAACAAGCCGGGCATTTTCTACGACGAAAACCATCTGCGCTTCCCGGCTAACTACCGCGACAAGTTTGCCCGCCTTGCCAACGCTTACCTCGCCGACGGCGACAAGGCCAAGGCCAAAGAAATACTGGATAAGGCTTTCGAAACGATGCCCGACGCCACTATTCCTTATGACTACTACTCGCCACAGTTTGTACCGGCGCTGGTGACGGTAGGCGAGCAGGCGCGTGCCCACGACATCATGGACAAAATGACCAGCCGCGCCCAGGTGGCCCTGGCGTACTACCGCACCCACAATCCGGCCCTATTCGACATTGAAAGTCAGACGTATTTACTGGGTCTGCAGAGCGTATACCGCGCCGCTGAGCAGGTAGGCGACCAGGCCCGCGCTGGCAAGGCTCTGGAGTTGCTCAACCAGTATTATCCGCGTCAGTAAGGAGCGTTTCATAGCTCTACTCAAAAAGCCGGCCCAATTGGGCCGGCTTTTTTGTTGGCTTCTGCTGACATTACAAGCCACTTCTTCGTTTCAGTAGTCACACTCATTTAGCCACCAGTGAACCATTCGGTCCGACTACTTCTTTTTTGCGGCTTGCTGCTGACTTTGTTACCAGCTGCATCGGCCCAGCGGCGCGACTTTGCCGGCCAGTATCATTCCGACCGGAAAATCCTGATGGACTCGCGGCGGGAAGGCGACAGTCTGCGCATCTATCTGCGGTTTCCTAATGGCAGCGTACTGCAGCAGCAACAGCCGCTGCGGGTGCTGGCGTGGCCCGCGTATGATGCCAAACGACCAATCTGGGCCGATACCGTTACGCATCTGGCGCGCCGCCTCCGCTTTGAAGGCGCAGCCGCCCGCGTAGAATTCTGCCTGCCGATGGCCCGCCTGCAGGCCGGAACCGTGCTGAGCATGGCCTGCGGCCCGGCCGGCGCTGCGGCATCTGGTGAAGCGGCCTGGCTTCCACTTACTGCCGCCCGGCTGGCCCGTCCTTACATTCTTGCTGATAGTTTAGGAGTACCGCTTCTCCGGCGCACGGTGCGAGCAGGCGAGGCTTTTTATGTGGACCGCTACGGCCCCGAGCAGCCCGTCAGCGTGAAACAGTACACGACGCCTTTTGTGGCTGCCCTGCCCCCACATGCCGACCCGCTGCGGCAGTCGGCCGGCCCGGCTACGCTTGCGGTCCGCGACTCGCTGTTTGCCCGGGCCGGGGTGGCATTGGCTCTTCCGGAGCCTGGCCTGTATACGCTGCGGCTGATGGGAGAACCCAGCGTGTTGGGGTTGCTCGTAACCGGAGCCGAGTACCCGGACCTCACCACCGCCGACGAATTGATCCAGCCTCTTATCTATCTGACAACCTCGGCCGAGCGCAAAAAGCTGTACGATGCCCCCAATCCCAAGCGGGCCGTCGATGAATTCTGGCTGAAAGCGGCGGCCGGCCAACAGTCGTTGGCACGGCAGGCAATCCGGCTGTATTATAGCCGCGCCACTACCGCCAATCAGCTGTTTGCGGCGCACAAAGCGGGCTGGATGACCGACCGGGGCATGCTCTACATGGTGCTTGGCGCGCCCGATGCCGTGTACCGCACGGCTCAGGAAGAACGGTGGGTATACCATGCCCGCGACAACGGCAGCTCAGCTACTTATATGTTCCGGCCCAAACCGAGTACCTTTGCGCCTGAACACTATGAACTGGTGCGCCGCCCCGAGAACGAACGTCTCTGGTATGCCGCCGTGGAGCAATGGAGAAAAGCAATGACCGCCCCGGGCCGCTAAAGCCGCGCCGCACTTTTTTTGATTCGGAAAACCGTCCGGTACCCCGCACCCCGCGCCGCGACTTCGGCGACGACGTGCCCGGTGGCTACCGCCGCCCCGAAAGCCGCCCGGAAGGCCGTGACGAAGGGCGCTCCGATACCCGCAACGACAACCGGGGCGGACGGAATTTTGATGGACCACGCAATAACACCGGCCGCTCGACTGGCGGCGACAAGCCGTTCTATTCGCACCGCCCGGCCGCCGACCACAACATCGACATGCTGTTCGGGTTGCGCCCGATTCTGGAAGCGCTGCACGCCGGCCGGACGCTGGAGAAAATCTTCCTGCTGCGCGGTACCAAAAACAGCCTGACGCAGGAAATTAACGACCTGGCCCGCGAGCGGGGCACGCCCGTGTCAATGGTGCCGACCGAAAAGCTGGACGGCCTGACACGCAAGAACCACCAAGGCGCTGTGGCTTTCGTCTCGCCGATTGACTACATGCCGCTCGACAGCATTCTGTCCGGGCTATACGAAGAAGGCAAAGTACCCTTCCTACTGATTCTGGACCGCGTGACGGACGTGCGCAACTTCGGCGCTATTGCCCGCAACGCCGAATGTATGGGCGTGCACGCCATTGTAGTGCCAGCTCGTGGCGCCGCCCAGATCAACGGGGATGCCGTGAAAACTTCGGCTGGGGCCCTTAACCTGATTCCAGTGTGCCGCGAAAACAACCTGCGCGACAGTCTCAACTTCCTGCGGGAATCGGGCGTGCAGATTGTAGCCTGCACCGAGAAGTCCGACGCCAGCCTGGAAAGCGCTGCCGTAGACATGACCGGCCCGGTGGCCGTGCTCATGGGTAGCGAAGAAGACGGTATTTCGCCTGAATACCTACAGCTCGCCGACCACCGCCTCCGCATCCCGATGACTGGCCAGATTGGCTCGCTCAACGTGTCGGTAGCCAGCGGCATCATGCTGTTTGAAGTGCTGCGCCAACGCCTGACGTCGGCCAAAGAGTAGCCGCTACGAATTACACTAAAAAGAAAAGCCGAACCTATTCAGGCCCGGCTTTTTGCTGTGTTATGTATGCTGACTGTTAGTTGTAGCCCGCGCCTTTCTTGGCTTTCACGTCGGCAACGAAATCTTTCACGCGCTGCTCCTCGGTACGCTTGCAGATAAGCAGCACGTTGTCATATTCGGCCACAATGTAGCCGTCGAGGCCCTGCACTACAACCAGCCGCTCGGAAGGCGTTTTGATAACACATTCCTGGGTGTCGTAGAGAATAGCGTCGCCATCTATCACGTTGCCGTTCTCGTCACGGCGGCCCATGCGGTGCAGCGAGTCCCACGTGCCTAGGTCGCTCCAGCCGAAGTCGGCGGGCAGTACATACACGTTGTCGGCCTTCTCCATCACACCATAGTCGATGCTGATGTTGCGGCAGCGGGAGTAAGCCGCCGTAATAAACTCTTCTTCCTGCGGAGTGCCTAGCTGGGCACTTCCTTCCTCAAACACCTCAGATATGTCGCTCAGGTAGCTGTGGAATGCTTTCAGAATCACGTCGGCGCGCCACACAAACAAGCCCGAATTCCAGAGGAAGTCGCCACTGGCCAGGAACATGTTGGCCAGCTCCGTATTCGGCTTCTCCGTGAACGTTTTCACCTTTTTCAGGCCATTCGGCAGGCTGCTGGCCTCATCGTCCATGAACTGGATGTAGCCGTAGCCGGTGTCGGGGCGCGAGGGCTGAATGCCCAGCGTGATGAGCACTTCATGCGTGCGGGCCGCATCTACGGCCAGCGAAATGACGCGCCGGAACTCATCTTCGCGCTGCACGGCATGGTCGGCGGGCGTTACTACCACTACCGCCTGCGGGTCGCGCTGCGCAATGCGGTAGCTGGCGTAGGCAATACACGGCGCCGTATTGCGGCCGATGGGCTCACCCAGAATCTGGTCGGCCGGCAACTCCGGCAAATGCTGTTGCACCAAGTCCCGATAGTCGCGGTTCGTGACCACAAAGACGTTTTCGGCTGGGCAGATCCCGGCAAACCGGTCAACGGTGAGCTGCAGCATGGAGCGGCCCACTCCCAGCACATCATGAAACTGCTTAGGATGATTGGTGCGGCTGAAGGGCCAGAAGCGGCTACCGATGCCGCCTGCCATAACCACTAGGTACGTGTGTTGATTCATAATCAAGTCTGGAAAACACCCACTGCGCCTCAGAGGATAAGGCGCTACCACATGGGCGCACAAATATCCGATTTTGTAAGACAACGAACGGCAGTTCGCCTTAAACGAGTCCTTCGCGGAGCAGATCGTGCAGGTGAATGAAGCCGCTGAAGCGCCCCTGTTCCGTCACAATCAGCTGGGTGATGTTGCGCTGCTGCATGCGCGCCAGGGCTTCTACCGCAAAATCGTCTACCTCAACGCTCACCGGATTGGCCGTGAGAATGTCGCGGGCGCGCACATCTTCCAGCCGGCCGGCAAAGTTGGTAAGCATACGGCGCAGGTCACCGTCCGTGATAATGCCTTCCAGCTGGCCAGCGGCAGTCAGTACGGCCGTTGCACCCAGGCGCTTACCGGAAATTTCGAGGATAATATCCTTCAGCGGAGCACTGTCGAGTACCTGGGGCTGCTGGTTCTGCCGGCTCAGGTCGCCTACTTTCAGGTAGAGCTGCTTGCCGAGCGTGCCGCCGGGGTGCAGGCGCGCAAAATCCTGGCGCGTAAAATCCCGGCTTTCCAGCAGGCACACTGCCAGCGCATCGCCGAGGGCCAGTGCAGCGGTAGTACTGGTGGTGGGAGCCAGGTTGTGCGGGCAGGCTTCCCGGTCAACGGGAGCGTGCAGCACGTAGTCGGCCTGCTGGGCCAGGTAGGATTCCGCGTTGCTGACAAGAGCCGCCATGGGCACGCCTTTGCGCTTGAGCAGCGGCACCAGCACTTTTATTTCGGGCGTGTCGCCGCTCTTGCTGATGGCCACCACAAAATCCTCGGGCTGTATCATGCCCAGGTCGCCGTGGATGGCGTCGGCGGCGTGCATAAACAGCGCTGGCGTACCCGTAGAGTTCAATGTGGCGACCATCTTGCCGGCAATATGGGCGCTCTTGCCGATGCCTGTGACGACGACCCGACCCCGCAAAGACAAAATCGCCTCTACGCATTGTGCAAAATCCGGCGTTTGTGCAATAGCTTCTGCTACGCCCCGGATGGCCTCTGCTTCGTGCAAAAGCACTTTTTTTGCAATGGAATGAAGTTCGTTATGCGGTTTCAATCTAAATTTGATTAGGTATTGCGTGAAAGGGCCGCTCACGAAACAAGGTTTTGTCTTTTTGCCCGCTACACGTTACCGAATACTTCAAAAATCCCTAGATTGAGATAGGCAACCTGCGCCAGGCGCCGAAAACCTATCTGAATTTCCCAACCGAGTAAGTGAGGATGTCGATGCCAGCTGTGAACACCGTAGTCAGTGAAAAACCTGATTTGAAGGGCAAGTTAAAGGAAGTTTTTGGGTACGGTCAGTTCCGCGGTACGCAGGAAGCCATCATCCAGAACGTCATCGAAGGCCACAATACCTTCGTGATTATGCCTACCGGTGCGGGCAAAAGCCTTTGCTATCAGCTGCCGGCGCTGGTGCTGCCGGGCACGGCCATCGTTATTTCTCCGCTCATCGCTCTGATGAAAAACCAGGTCGACCAGCTCAACGCCTTTGGCGTGAATGCCCAATTTCTGAACTCGACGCTGAGCAAATCGGAAATCAACCGGGTAAAGAAGGACGTTATCAGCGGCGAGGTGAAGCTGCTGTATGTAGCGCCCGAGAGCCTGACCAAAGACGAAACCATCGAGTTTCTGCAGAAAGCCACCATCAGCTTCGTGGCCATCGACGAGGCCCACTGCATTTCGGAGTGGGGCCACGATTTCCGGCCCGAGTACCGCCGCATCCGGGGCATCATCGACAACATCGGGCAGGTGCCCATCATTGCCCTCACGGCCACGGCCACGCCCAAAGTGCAGCTGGACATCCAGAAAAACCTGCAGATGGACGATGCCTCGGTGTTCAAGACGAGCTTTAACCGCACCAACCTCTACTACGAGGTGCGGCCCAAGCACAACACCAAAAAGCAGCTGATTCAGTACGTGAAGCAGCGCAAGGGCCTGGGCGGCATCATTTACTGCCTGAGCCGCAAGAAGGTGGAGGAAATTGCCGAGCTGCTCAAGGTGAACGACGTGCGGGCCCTGCCCTACCACGCCGGCCTCGACCCGCAGGTGCGCATGGCCAATCAGGACGCTTTCCTGAACGAGGATGCCGACGTTATTGTAGCCACCATTGCTTTCGGTATGGGCATCGACAAGCCCGATGTGCGCTTCGTGATTCACTACGACACGCCCAAAAGCATTGAGGGCTACTACCAGGAAACCGGCCGCGGCGGCCGCGACGGGCTGGATGGCGACTGCCTGATGTTCTATAGCTACGACGACATCGTGAAGCTGGAGAAATTCAACAAGGACAAGCCCGTGACGGAGCGCGACAACTCCAAGCTGCTGCTCCAGGAAATGGCCAACTACGCCGACTCGGCGGTGTGCCGGCGCAAGCAGCTGCTGCATTACTTCGGCGAAACGTATCCGAAAGACTGCGGCTTCTGCGACAACTGCAAGCACCCCAAGGAGAAGTTTGAGGCCAAAGACGAAGTGGCCATGGCACTGAAAGCCGTGGTACAAACCGAGCAGCGGTTTGGCCTCGACCACATTGGCACCGTACTAATGGGCATGAATAATGCGCACGTGGAGAGCTACGGCCACAATGGTCTGCCCATCTACGGACAAGGCAAGCACCATGACGCACAATTCTGGAACTCGCTGCTGCGACAGTGCCTGATTTTTGGTTTATTGGAGAAGGATATTGAAAACTTTGGCGTTGCAAAAATCACCGACAAGGGTATGGACTTCATCGAGAATCCCCAATCTATTAAGCTCACCAAAGACCACGACTACGAGGAAGAGGTGAAGGAAGAGCAGGAGCAGGAAGAGGTACAGCAGGCCGCCGGCCACGACGAAGTGCTGTTCCAGATGCTGAAAGACCTGCGCAAAAAGATGGCCAAGGAGAAAAACCTGCCGCCATACGTGCTCTTCCAGGACCCTTCGCTCAAGGAAATGGCCACCACCTTCCCGCTGAAGATGGATGACCTCGCCCACGTGGGCGGCGTCGGGCAGGGCAAAGCCACCAAGTTCGGCACGCCGTTCCTAGCCCTCATCAAGAAATACGTGGACGACAACGACATCGAAACGGCCACCGATGTGGTGGTGAAGTCGGCGGTCAACAAGTCCAAAATCAAGATCTACATCATTCAGCAGATCGACAAGAAGATGGACCTAGAGGAAATTGCTTCCTCAAAGGGCATTGACATGCGGGAACTGATGGAGGAAATCGAGCACATCTGCTACTCCGGCACCAAGCTCAACCTCGATTACTACATCGACGGCGTACTGGACCACGAGCGCCAGGACGAAATCTACGACTACTTCATGTCGGCCAGCACCGATAATATTGCCGTGGCGCTGAAAGAGCTCGGCTCCGATGAATACACGGAAGAGGATCTGCGCCTGATGCGTATCAAGTTTCTGAGTGAGGTAGCCAACTAACGCTACAAACACCCTGTAAAAACATAGAAGGCTTGCCATCCGGCAAGCCTTCTATGTTTTCAGATGCTGGATCCGGGATTAGCAGTACTCCTCAAAAGCACCCTGCAGGTTATTCACGATGCGCATCAGGTCGTTGCCTTCGATGTGGTAACGCTCAATCATGTGCACCAGCTCGCCGTCTTTGAACAGGGCAATGCTAGGGCTGCTGGGCGGATACGGGAGCAGATGCTCACGCACTTTGGCCACGGCATCGGTTTCCATGCCGGCAAATACCGTCACGAGCTTAGCGGGCTTTTTATCGGAGCTGGAAACGGCCATCTTCAGGGCCGGGCGGGCTTTAGCAGCCGCACAGCCGCACACCGAGTTGACGGCTACCAGCACGGTACCTGTCTGCTCGTTGAGGACAGCGTCCACTTCTTCGGGGGTCATCAGCTGCTCAAAGCCGGCCTCAACGAGGTCCTGGCGAATCGGGGCAACCATGTATTCGGGGTACGTAGCCATAGGTAAAAGCTAGGCGTGAGAGTTAAAACAAACGGACTGCAACGTGCCGCCGCGGCTGCAAAAATACGCAAATAGTGCGGCCCTTCTGCAGTCGGCGTATTCAACCTAAATGCCCGCTGAGAAGTTTAAGTGCCATCCGCTTTTCACTAGATAGCCTCACGCCTTTTCATCCTACCACTTTACTACACATGACCTACGCCGAATTTTCGACCTCCCTTACGCAGCATGCCGTGCCCGGAAGCTTTTCGCCGCTGCTGCGTGCCCTCTGGCATGCCGGTCGCGACGAATGGAGCCTTGCCCATGACATTGCGCAGGAGCACGAGGGCGCACCTTATTTCGACTGGCTGCACGCGCTGCTGCACCGGCAGGAAGGCGACGCTGGTAATGCAGGCTACTGGTACCGCCGGGCGGGTCGGCCCGTGTTCGATGGCAGCATTCGGGCTGAGTGGGAAGCACTGGCCCGCACCCAACTACCCGGCTAGGCTTGTTGCAGGCTACTACTTCATCTTGCCATAGTTATACTAAAAAACAAATATCAAGTTGAATTTACAGCGTTTGCGCAATTAAAATTACATTTATCCTGCCGAAGCAAACCGGCCGGATATGATACACAAATCGATACTCTTTACTGCCGCGCTTAGCCTATCGGCCCTGGCGGCGCAGGCCCAGGTAGATACGGTGCGGGCCTCCACCCTGCCCCCGGCCCAGCAGGCTGAAAAGCTTTATAACAGCGGGGTGGCTAAGTTCAACCAGAAGAGCTACCGCGCCGCGCTGCTGGATTTTGATAAGGCCCTGACTTTACGGCCCGACTTTGCCCGCGCCTATTACAACCGCGCCACCACCCGCTACGAGCTGAAAGACTACCAGCCCGCCGTGCAGGACTACGACGCGGCCCTGAAGCTCGACCTGAAGGACGGCACAGCCTACTTTGGGCGGGGCCAGGCCCGGGAGGCGCTGCAGCAGCCCGCCGAAGCCGAGCAGGACTACTCGAAAGCCGTGGAAGTCACCCCGGCGTACGCTCCGGCGTGGTACTACCGCGGCGCGTTGCGGTTCGAGAAAGGCGACTACAAGGCGGCCAAAGCGGATTTCGACCAGGCCACCAAAGCCGACCCCAACTACGCCTACGCTTGGCACGACCGCGCCAGCGCCGAACGGCAGCTGCAGGAGTATCCGGCCGCCATCCAGGACTACACCAAAGCCCTCACGTTGCAGCCCGAGCTGCTCCCGGCCCTGCTGAACCGCGCTGGTACCAAGCGCCGCGCTGGCGACCTGAAAGGCGCGCTGGCCGACTACACTGAGTATTTGCGCAAGAAGCAGGACAACCCTACGGCCTACACCAACCGTGGGGCCGCCCGCTACGAGTCCGGCGACTACAAAGGCGCTGCCGAGGACTTTGGGCGGGCCACGGAGCTGGATGGCACTTATGCATTTGCCTGGAACAACCGCGCCGCCGCCTACCTCAAGCTGGAGGACTATAAAAAGGCCGATGCCGACGCCAGCAAAGCCATTGCCCTGAACCCGCAATACGCCGAGGCCTACCTCAACCGGGGCCACGCCCGCGAAATGCTGCGCAACGCCGACGGCGCCTGCCAGGACTGGCGCAAAGCCGCCGAACTGGGCCTGGAAATCGGCAACAACTACGCCGCCAACTCCGGCTGCGGCGAGTAGTTGCGTGCTTCTCAATGAAAATGAACGTCATGCTGAGCTTGCCGAAGCATCTCTACCGCAGTGCTAATCACAAAAGTTAGCCAGAGGTAGAGATGCTTCGGCAAGCTCAGCATGACGCCCTCCCAATAGCTTCATACCACTATGTACAAATACCTACTCGCTCTGCTTCTGCTTTCCTCAGCCGCGCAGGCCCAAAGTGTGGAGTTCAGCAAAGAGCAGTTCGGCGCGAATAAAGACGGCCTGAAGGCGGCCCTTAAGGCTATCAAGCTGGGGGATGAGTGGTACCAGGCCGACCCGCCGCGCTACGAGCAGGCCCTGCCGCACTACCTGGAGGCGCAGAAATTTAATGCCGAAAACGCGGAGCTAAACCTCAAAATCGGGGATTGTTACCTGCACTCGGGTTTCAAGCCACGGGCCCTGGCGTATCTGCAGAAGGCGTATCAGCTCAATTCCGGCGTCGATCCTCGTATCCACTATTTGCTGGGCCGCGGGCTGCACCTGAACGGCAAGTGGCAGGAGGCCATAGCTGAATACAAGCAGGCTACGCCCGCTACCGGCACCAAAAACACCACCGGCTTCACGCAGGACATTCAGAAGAAAATCAAAGAATGTGAAAACGGCCGCAAGCTGGAAGCTAAGCCCATCCGGGTGTTCGTGGACAACGCCGGGCCGGGCGTCAACTCGCCCTACCCCGATTACGGTCCCGTTATTTCCGCCGATGAATCAGTGATTCTGTTTACCTCGCGCCGCCAGGGCTCGACGGGCGGTGAGAAGGACCCCGAATCGGGGGGCTTTTTTGAGGATATCTACCAGAGCAACCGCGAAAACGGGGCTTGGGGCCCGGCCCGCGGCCTCGGCGAAACGGTGAACACCGCCGGCCACGACGCCACCGTCGGCCTCGCGCCCGATGCCCAGCGCCTGCTGGTGTATGTGGAAGACAACGGCGGCGACCTGAACGAAAGCAACCTGCGCGGCGCCGAATGGAGCAAGCCCCGCCAGCTCGGCTCACGCATCAACAGCAAGGCGCACGAGTCGTCGGCGGCCTACACGCCGGATGGGCGCAGCCTGCTGTTTGTGAGCGACAAACCCGGCGGACTGGGCGGGCGCGACATCTACAAGATTGAAATTGAGGGCCGCGGCCCGGCCGTCAACCTCGGCCCCGCCATCAACACACCGTACGGTGAGGAAGGCGTGTTTCTGCACCCCGATGGCAAGACAATGTACTTCTCGTCGGAAGGCCACAACTCCATGGGCGGCTACGACATCTTCAAGTCCACGTTTCAGAACGGGCAGTGGAGTGCGCCCGAAAACCTGGGCTGGCCCATCAACACCCCCGACGACGACGTGTTTTTCGTAATTTCTGCGTCGGGCCGGCACGGCTATTATTCCTCCTTCCGAGACGATGGAATGGGCTCCAAGGACATCTACCAGATTACGTTTCTGGGGGCCGAAAAGCCCCCCGTCCTTAGCCAGGAAGACCAGTTGCTGGCTTCGCGTGCCCAGCCCGTGAAAGAAACGCTGCTAGCCCCGCCCGTACCTGTGGCTACGGCTCAGGTCACCATCCTGAAAGGCACCGTGACCGATGCGGCCAGCAAGCAGCCCCTGGAGGCCACCATTGACGTCATCGACAACTCGCGCAACGAAAACATTGCCTCATTCCGGGCCAACGCGCAGTCGGGCCGCTACCTCGTAAGCCTGCCTTCGGGCGTAAACTATGGCATTGTGGTACGCCAGGAAGGCTACTTGTTCCACTCCGAAAACTTCGATCTGCCGGCTGGTGCCGCCTATTCGGAGGTGATAAAGGATGTACAGCTCAAGAAGCTGGATGTGGGCGTGAAGGTGGTGTTGAACAATATCTTCTTCGACTTCGATAAGGCCACACTGCGCAAGGAAAGCACCGGCGAGCTGGAGCGCCTGCAGAAGCTGCTCGCCGAGACGCCCGCCCTGCGCCTGGAAATATCCGGCCACACCGATAATGTGGGCAACGCCGCTTACAACAAAGACCTGAGCCAGCGCCGCGCCAAAGCCGTGGTAGACTACCTCGTGACAAAAGGGGTGGCTAAAGACCGCCTCACCTTCGCTGGCTACGGCGACTCGCAGCCCGTAGCACCGAATACCACCAAGGCGGGCCGCCAGCAAAACCGTCGTACTGAGTTTAAAGTCACGGGTAAGTAGTAGTAGTCCATACGGCGTGCGCGAAACTGGCCACGTGGCCAGAACACCCGGTTTTTGCGCGGCTGGCGCAACCCTAGCAGCAGTTCCTATAGCAGTTTGGTGTAGCGGCCAGACTGCTATGGCTCTTACTGTCGCCCTGACTCAGTGCCTGGGGCAATTCCTGGGGTGGCATTTTTGGTCACTGCCTTTGGCAGGCTACCGTGAGCCTAGGCTGGCCGCCAAATACACTACCGGTATTGCTACTTGTTCTTGACATATTTCAAAATAATTACACAATGCAGCATTAATCATATAAAACATTGCTTTCTTTGTAAGAGATACGGCCAAACCCCGTTCTTCCGCTCAGATATGAAACGACTATTCTCCCTACTGATTGCCGGCGGCTGCGGTCTGCTTTCTTTCTCTGCACACGCCCAGCAGGGCACCGACAAGCTTCGCTCAGAAGCAATGGAAGTGACCCGGCATTTGGCCAGCCGTATAGCCCTCGATGACGCCCGCTCAGTGCAGGTACGCCGCCTCACCTACGACCGGCTTGTGCAGGAAAGCCAAATAAACACCATGTACGGCGACGACCCGTCTATGCGCCAGAACAAGCTCCGGGTGGCAGAGCAGGAGTATGCTGAGAAGCTGAAAGCCGTGCTGACCGAAGCCCAGTTTCAACGCTACTTAGCGTCTACGGTGCCTGCGCAAAGCACCCTGTCGGTAAACAAGCCGGCGGCTGTGCCTACCAAAACGGCTGGGCACTAGCCCTCGGGTTTACCGCAGTTCCTGATCCTGCAAGGCATTGTAAAGCGCTGTGGCACGCAGGATTTCCAGCGTTATCTGCCACAGCTCTTCGTAGGGTACTATCTCAATTTCGGCAAACGCTTCACCGGGCGGCGGGGCAGCCTGCAGCTTCTTCAGCAGCGGCTCCGCCTTCTGCTGGCTGCGCACGGGGTCGAAGTCCGATTTCACGGTAACAGCCAGCATCCGGAAAAACAACTGGCTGCGCAGGTTGCCTGACTCCCGCAGGTGCCGCTGCTGGTACTTGCGCAAGCCTTCCAGACGCGTTAAGATGCTTTCTACATCCCGCTGGCGCAGAAAGTGTAGAAACTGCAGAATCAGTACGGCTACGTTGTAGCCCTGCTTGTCGCGGCTATGGTCCGGGATAGTCTGCACGAAAGTGGTGAAGTTGCGCATCCGCACCGGCGATATTTCCGGGCGCACAAACTGCAGATAGGCTTCATACAGGTCCCAGCGCTGCTGAGCCAGGGCGCGCTGTTTTGCAAAATGAACATTCTTGCGGGCAGTATCCATCAACTCCAGCGCCTGCCCATACTGCCCGGCATGGATAGCCAGCAGCAGATAAATCTCCAGGTAGTAGAGCCAGTTGACCGACGAATAGTGAAAGTCCTTGGCGTATTCCTCCGCCAGCTTTAGTCCTTTAACGGCCTGGCGGCTCCTGAAATGCGCATAAACGCTTATGTACGCATTGAACCGCTTGTCAAAGCGCTTGTCGTTTATCTTGCCCTGCGCCAGTTGCTGAGCGGTATCTGCCGTTATCCGTATCACCGCCTCATAGTTTCCTATCAGCTCTTCCTGAATCAGGCGGGTGCGGTAGTGGTAGAGGAAGGTAGCGTAGGAACCGGCCTGGCGGTGCAGCTGCTCCAATTGTTTTACGTGCACCTCCATCTTCTCCAGGATAGAGCGCCTCGTACGCACGGTGTAGGCAATGGTGGCTTTTATATCCCAATAAATCTGGGCAGCTTCTTCTTCCAGTGCCAGCAGCTGCTGGTTTCTGGCCAGGAGTTCCTTGTTGGCCTGGTAGCGCACCGGCAGCCGCATATCGGCATAAATGCTACGCAACAGTTGCCCGCACAACACAGCATACTGCGTCATCTCCTGCGTCTGGGCAATGCGTAAGGCTTTGCGGCACAGCGGCTCAGCGGCCTTCAACTCACCTTCCGAGTATAGCGTACTCACCTGCAGGTACAGGCCCAGAAACTGGTGCTCATACCGCCGCGAAACCAGATGCCGCGGATCAGTCTCATCGAGAAAGTAGAGGTGATTGAGTAGCTTTTGCTGCACCCGCGACTTAAGTTTACGAAAGGCCGTCTGCCGCACCTTATCGGTCTTGCTATACAGCGACTTAATGATCTGCTGCTGTGTTCTTGACTGGTTATCGGTAAGCAGCCTTACCAGTTGCATCTCTTTATTGGACGAATTTCGGGTAGTAAAATCCAGCAGAGGAAGCACTTTCAGCTTCCTGTCTGTCACAATACGAGCCAAATTTGTCAAATCGTCCATTCTAAAAACCGGAATAAAAGCTGTAGGCCGGCTTCAGCACTTTTTTCTGCTGGCGAAAGCCCTGTCACAAAACAACACAGATTTTCCTTTACAACCACAGGAATCTATCCAGACCTTTGTAAAGAGGAAATAGACTTTTTTTTGAGCCAAGATGTCACATTTCAACGGGATTTGAGCATCTTTCATCATACCAGTTAGCTTTGCAATAAGGAGATATCCAACTTTATCTATTCTGGCCTATAATTTATATTAAACAAATTATAATTTTTATACAAATCACTTTTCCAACAAGTCTTTCCTTTACGCGGCTTGAGTTTGCGCCCACCTTTGTGTCAATCAATCACTTGAACGACACAACTCCTCAACGCCATGCTGGAATTACTCGCCATCGCCCTGTTTCAAATCAGCACCTTCTCAAATCCTACGATTATGTCGGCAGATGCTGACCATGGCTCGGGTGGCTGGACTGGTATCGACGCCGACCACGGCTCGGGCGGCTGGACGGGCATTGACGCTGACCATGGTTCAGGTGGCTGGACTGGTATCGACGCTGACCACGGCTCGGGCGGCTGGACGGGCAAGTAGGACTTCGCAGCCCGGAATACGTGCCATCGGAATTCTTAGCTAACTTGCCCAGCAGGTTTAATCTGCTCGCTGCGCATCCATGAGGCTTCTTCCGAGCTTAGTATTACTACTGGTCCTTTGTGGCGCGCTTACCGGCTGTACTGCTTCTACGGACTCTGCGGATACAATCCGTATCCGCTGGCCCAGTGACCCCGAAACGCTGGATCCGCTCCTGGTGAGTTCCCCACAGGCGCTTGAGGTTATCAACTTACTGCATTGCAGTTTGCTGACCAGCAATCCGGAACAACTTCAAATAGTACCGTGGTTGGTTGAGTCTCTGCCGAAAATCAGCCGGCACGACTCCCTGACCCGCCTCACCTACCAGCTTCGGGCAGAAGCTACCTGGGACAACGGCCAGCCTGTACTGGCCCGTGACGTCGCCTTCACCCTTCGGGTGATGCACTGCCCGGGACTTCCCACTGAGTTTGCGCGAGCCCAATATGGGTTTGTGCAGGAAATAGAGCTGGACTCTGCTGATTCCCGGCGCTTTACCCTGATTTGCAGCAGCGCTTCGCCGGATATTGTACTGGCATCCGGCGACTATTCCATCCTGCCGGAATATTCCCTTGACCCATTAGGTACGCTACGGGCCGTGCCACTGGCCCTGCTACGCACTGATACGGCAGAAGCCGTCAGGCGCCATCCGGCACTCCGTGCTTTCGCGGCACGCTACCGGCAAGCGCAGTTGTCGCGGCACCCGGATCGGCTTCCCGGCTGTGGTCCCTATCGGCTCAAAAGCTGGGAAAGCAACCGTTACATGGTGCTGGAACGTAAAGCGGGCTGGTGGGCCAACCGCTTGCCCAAGCCGCCCCCGTGGCTGCAGGCCAGACCCGAGAAGCTGGCTTATCAAATAATTCCGGACAATACGACTGCCCTACTGGCATTGCGGCGCGGCAGCCTGGACCTGTACCCGATGCCTACCGCGCGTGACTTCACGGCAATGCGGGCTTCGGCCGACACGGCACGGCTGGCGTTTTACACGGCCGACTCGTACGATATGCTGGTGGTCGGCTTCAATACGCAACGGCCCATGCTACGCACGGCGGCTACCCGGCGGGCACTCAGTCTCCTGTTCAATATTCCGGATCTGATGCAGGCAACGCATCAGGGGCTGGCGTACCGAAGTGTAAGCCTGATAAACCCGCACGACCGACTGGCTTACCAGGACAGCTTGCCGAATCTCATTTTTTCTCCGGTTGAAGCCCGTCGCCAGCTCCAGTTAGCGGGCTGGCAGCTGCGCCCCGCCGGCGGCTGGTGGAACGGCAAAATCGGGCCCTTGGCTTTGCGTATCAGCTACCATGCGGGTGCTACCGAGCATGAAACCGTGGCGCTGCAGTTTCAGGCCGCTGCGGCGCGTATTGGGGTTGAGGTGCAGCTACGCCCTGCGGAGGCAGGCCTGCTTCAACAACAGCTAGCCACCGGCGATACGGACATGTTCATCCGTAAAACATCCGGAAATCCATTCGCTTACAATTTTATGCCTCTGCTGCATACACGTGGTATCGGCCTGATTAATTATAGTCGTTTCAGCCAGCCGGCAGCCGACGAGCTCATCGAAGCCATAACAGCCGAGCCCTCTCCGGAGCGCCATGCCCGGCTGCTGAAGCGCTTCCAGGTGCTGCTACGGCGCGAGTCGCCGCTGGTGGTGCTGTATTTTACGCGGAACCGGCTCATCACCACCCGCCGCGTAACGTCGGTGCGGACGCTGAGCGTGCGCCCGGGCTACGATGTACTGAGTCTGCAGCTCGCGTCTGCCAAGCCTTGACGGATGGCGGGGCGTTTTTTTTCTCAACTGGGTCAGACGCTGCTTATCAGCTGGGGCATCATAACCCTGCTGTTTCTGCTTACGCGTACTCTTCCGAATGAGCAGGATCTGCTGGCGCGCTTTGCCTCTTCTAGCGTTCCTCTCGCCGCTTCCGCCCAACAGCTACAGGTGGCCCAGGCACAGGCCCGGCATCGTCTAGGGCTGGATATTCCGCTTTTCTACCTGACTCAGGCGGATGTATCCGAGGCCCCGCTGGCACCGCGCTGGCGCTGGACCGGCACCCAGAATCAGTATCACCGCTGGCTAAGCAAGCTGCTTCAGGGTGATACCGGCCAATCGTACCGCACCGGCGAACCGGTGGGCGAGCTACTACGTGGCTCTTTGTATCATACGGTGTCTCTCACCCTGTTGTCGGCGGCCCTGCTAGCCGGGCTGTCTTTGCCGCTGGGCATCTGGCTGGCTGTATCAGGGCGCCGTCTGGCGCTGGCTACCTTGTTTGCGCTGGATACCTTGCCGCTGTTTGTGGTAGCGCTGTTGCTGCTGCTGTTTCTGGCCAGTCCGGATATGCTGGCCCTTTTTCCGGCTTACGGCCTCGGCACAGATGCGGTATCTTTCCGGAGTGCACCTATTAATTATCTGAGCTATCTGGTATTGCCGGTAGCCAGCCTGGTTTTGACTGGCATTACGGCGCCAGCCGTGCAGCTGGCCGGCGCTCTGCAGGTAGAAATCAAGAAGGAATATGTGTTGGCAGCGCGGGCTAAAGGACTATCGGCAGCAGAGGCCCTGCGCCGCCATGCCCTGCGCAATGCCCTGCTTCCCAGCATTACCTTGCTCACCGACCTGCTCCCTAACTTACTGGCGGGCTCCTTGGTCGTGGAGTTGATTTTTGCCCTGCCCGGCTTCGGCCGGCTGCTTGCCGAAGCTGCCGCCGCCCGTGATTTTCCCGTGCTGCTGGCAGGCGTGGGGTTGGTAGTAGTGGTACGCCAGATTTCGCTTTGGCTAGCGGAGGCGCTGTATTTGCTCGCCGACCCACGGCTCAGAAACCGCCCGGCATGACCAGCACCGGCCTTCGTACCAAGCGCAACTGGAGCTGGCACCTTAGCCTCGGCTGGCTGTTGCTGCTGGCAGCGGCTGCGCTACTCGCTGATTTGTTTTCTTTACCCACCGGCCCTGACCTGCTGCGCAGCAATGCCGCTCCGCTTACCCCCGGCCACTTACTTGGTACTGACTCGCAGGGTCAGGATGTCTTACGCGGCATGCTGTATGGCGCACGCACTGCTCTGCTGGTCAGTATACCAACTACCCTGCTTGCCAGCGCATTAGGCACCGCACTAGGAGTTGCCGCTGGATATTGGGGCAACACCCGTCTGCGGATACCAAAGCACTGGTTGGGTTCAGTGGCCGTGGCGCTGATCTTTTACATCTTCTTCGCAGCACCGGCAAACAGTGTACTGGCAGGGTGGTGGCCTTGGTGTACGGCCGGAGGTGGCCTGTTGTTGAGCGTTGCCCTGTCGCGGTTTTCGCAGTGGCGTACTACCGTTGCCCTGCCCGTCGATTCTCTGGTATCAGCAGCTATTGTGTTTCTGGCCGCTTTGCCGCGGCTGTTGCTGGTGGTGCTGGTTGCCACAGCCGTTACGCCCAGTGTTACCACCCTTGTTCTGTTGCTTACACTCACATTCTGGGTGCCTACGGCCCGGCTGATTCGTGCTGAAGTGCGCCGAATCCGCTGGCTGCCTTACCTCGAAGCAGCTGTTGCCCTGGGCCTGCCGGCACACCAAATCCTTCTTCGTCACGTTCTGCCCAATTGTTGGCACGTGGTACGTACCGCGGTACCACTCAGCCTGGCCATACTTATCAGCCTTGAAACCACCTTGTCCTTTCTGGGGGTAGGACTGCCGCCTGAGTTACCTAGCTGGGGCCGCCTACTCGCTGCCGGCCGGATTGCGCCGTCCTGTTGGTGGCTCATCGTATTCCCAACTATTGCACTGCTTCTGACTGCCTTATCCCTGCGCCGGTTGGTAGCGGCTCCCGAACCCCATAGCCGGGTATTGCAGGCGCCCTGATGTCACAATTCAGCTATCTATATGCAGTCATTATTCAGGTCACTTGGCACCAAGTAGGCAGACAATCAACAACTAACTATCTATAAGCTAACATTCAGTGCACATTACAGCGACAGGCAGTGTATGCTACCTGTGTTATATCTGTGTACTCCACGCCACTATTTCAACTGTCACATTTTACTCTCAACTGTCCTTTACAGCGGCTGTACTTCAGGCTACTTTTGATATGTGCTTAGGGATTTACAGGAGTCCATAGGCACATATCAAGCTGTTGCCTCTGGCTCCTCATGGCCTCACTACTACTCAAGCGTCGGCAGGGATACGCGTTGCGTTACTTGCTTTTGGAAATGGCCACTTGCCAACGAGCCGTGAAAACGCTGGCTGGGTTCCAGACTATTGACGGAGAAGTGATACCCTATGATGTTGGACAGCAAGCACTGCGCACGGGTACTGCGGTACTGGTAGGCGGGCTTCTGGTGGGCACATTTCTACTTGAAACTAAACAGGGCTACAAGGATTGATGTGTTTTTTTATAAAGGTTGGTTTTGCTAAGGGAGCAAAGACAACTGGTGAATAATGTTGCAATAGGTGTGTGAAAACCCCGCTGGCTTTGCTTGCGGGGTTTTTGCGTTTATTTAAAACTGCAGGCCCCTGCTACCTTACTTGGCTTGCCAGCAGCGCTATTCCCTCATCGAAGGAATGAGGCTGATAACCCAACTCCTGCCGGGCTTTACTGATTACGAAACCCGTACGCAATGGCCGTTTGGCGGGCTGCGAAAACGTGCTGGCATTTACTTCCGAGATGAGAGACGCATCCAACCAAAAATATGCCGCCACCCGAAGCGCCATCTGATAAGGTGTCAGCAGTTCGTCGCTGCTGATGTGGTAGATGCCCGTGGCGTGTCGCCGGGCTACCAACCAGCAGCCCTGGGCCAGATCTTCGGCTAGCGTAGGAGTGCGGAACTGGTCGTTGACGACCTGTATGGAGCGGCCGGCCCGTAGCGAGTCGCGCACCCAAAGCACAATATTGGTGCGGCCATAGTTGTGGGCCGTGCCGTACACGAGCACCGTACGCACAATGGCCCAGGGTATGCGGCTGGCCTGCACAATTTCCTCGGCCGCCACTTTACTTTCGCCATAAAAATTCACAGGCGCTGGCACCGCGTCTTCGACCAGCGGCCCCTGTTTGCCACTGAACACGAAATCGGTACTCAGAAAGGTCAGATGTACGTCGTGAGCTTCGCAGGCCGCCACCAGATGCTCTACCGCCGTGACGTTGTGTAGCCAGCACGCTTCGCGGTTCAGCTCGCACTCGTCTACATTGGTCATGGCAGCCGTATGGATGACGTGGGAGGGCTGCACCTGCGCCAGCACCCGTGCAACTGCCGCTTTGCTGGTCACATCCAATGACAAAAACCGCACGTCCGGATACAGCTTCGCCAGCTTGTTAGGGCCCCGCGAAGTGGCAACCAGCTCCACATCCGGCTGGGTGCGCAGAAGCCCTACCAGCTTCTGCCCCAGCAGGCCGTTGGTTCCGGTGACGAGAATACGCATCGTGGCAGCCACACTAAGCAGGAAAGCGGGCGGCGCTAGTACGCGTAGCCATAGAGTTCTGTGATTCTTTTCTTCTTCAGCTTCTCCACTTTCACCGTCATCTTGAGGTCGGTCAGGGGACGGTCACGGTCGTCTTTGGGCTGCGCGGCAATCTTGTCGATTATATCAAGCCCGCTCACCACTTGCCCAAACACCGTGTACTGCCCATCAAGGTGGGAGGTGCCCTGGTGGTTTTGCACGAGGTAGAACTGCGAGGCGCTGCTGGCCCGCTGCGGATTTACGAAGTCGCCTTGGCGGGCAGCAGCCAGCGCGCCAAACCGGTGCTTCAGTTCCGGCCGGATTTCAGCCGGAATGGTTTGCTCATTGGGCTGGCCCATGCCATCATTGGCGGGGTCAGCGTCCTTGGAATTGGCGTCGCCACCCTGCACCATGAAGTTGGGGATGATCCGGTGAAAGGTGGTCCCGTTGTAGAAGCCGCTTTCCGCCAGCTTTAGGAAGTTGGCCTTGTGCTGAGGCGTGGCATCAAAAAGAATCAGCTTGATGTCGCCGAGCGAGGTACTGATGGTTACAAGCTGGTCTTTTTTACTGGGTTTGGGCGCCTTGGCGGCAACAGCCATAGAAGTCAGCAGGAGCAGAAATACACTCAGCAGCGCAGAAACACGGAAAACAGAACGCATGGGAAAACTCACAGAGGTTAGGCGGCGAAATTAAGATGTTTACCGGGTATCAGGGCACGTGCTGGGCTATCCGAGCAAAAGAAGCATAAGGTCAAAGCACTATATTTCTTTCTTCATTTCCGCCTTCATCGCCAAAACGCCGTATGGGGCGCCAGTATTGCGCTTAATTTCTTCTACATGAACTCTACTTCTTCCCTGTCTCTGCCAGCCGCCGCCTCGTCGCACTGGTTCCCGAAGCTGCTGCTGGCAATATATCTGATTGAATTTGTGGTGCTGGGTATCAGCCCCGCCGAGCGAGGTACGTGGTGGGCCGAGAATGTGCCGATTTTTCTGATTGTGCTGGCGCTGGTAGTGCTGTATGTGCGCGGTACCCGGTTTTCCAATCTGGCATACGCCCTGATGAGCGTGCTGATTTTCATGCACACCGTAGGCGGCCACTACACATTCGAGAAAGTGCCTTTCGACTGGTTTAATCAGCTGTTTGGCTTTAAGCGCAACATGTATGACCGGGTGGCACACTTCTCGGTAGGCTTTTACGCTTACGCCATCCTGGAGTTGACGGACCGCTATGGCACCATTCGCAACCGCACTATCAGCTACCTGTTTCCGCTGTGTGTGATTGGCACAGTGGCTATGGCCTACGAGCTGATTGAGTGGGTATATGCGGAAGTAGCCGGTGGTAATGCCGGTGCCGCCTTCCTTGGTAGCCAGGGCGACATCTGGGATGCGCAAAAGGATATGCTGGCTGATACCAGCGGCGCTGTTTTCGCCCTGCTGCTTTACGCGCTGTTTGGGCGCGGCCAAAAACCAGGCTAGATTAATGCCGGAATAACCAAAAAAGCCCTGCTGCCATGGCAGCAGGGCTTTTTTGGTTATTCCGGATGCCACACAAGGCAGGCTCCTATGTGCTGCTTTCGTTCCGCTGCAGCCGAATGCTCTCCAGTATTTCCCGGCCGCCACGGGCCAGCACGCTTTCGGCCACCCGGATACCCAGCGCCTCTACCTCACTGGTTTGTGCGTGCGCCATTTCTTCAATAAACTGCTCCCCATCCAGGCTAATGAGGCCTCCGTGCAAATGCACAGTACTGGATGCTGCATCCAGCGTGGCCAGCGCAAAGGAAGGAATACTGCACCCGCCTTCCATGGTGCGCAGAAAGGCCCGTTCGGCAGCCAGGCACAAGTGCGTAGCGGGGTGGTCGAGGGCGTGGTGCAGCTCGGCTTTGAGGGTTGGCTCCAGGCTTCGCGCGCATTCAATGGCGACACTGCCCTGGCCCGTAGCCGGCACAAACCGGGTTTCGGGCAGCACGTGGCGGATAAGGCCGTCGTAGTTCATGCGGTGTACGCCCGCGTAGGCCAGCACCAGGGCATCATACTGTCCTTCTTCCAGCTTACGCAGACGGGTCTGGAGGTTGCCACGCGCCTCGGCAGTAGTAGCATTGGGCAAAAACCGTTTCAGCATGGCTTTGCGGCGGGTGCTGCTGGTACCTAGCACTAGGCCAGGGCGCTGCAGGTCGAGGTCGGCATGGTAGCTTACCACTACGTCGTTTACCTGCTCCCGCTCCATAAAAGCAAGTAGCTCCAAATCATCCGGAATGGAGCTCTGGACGTCTTTGGCGCTATGCACGGCAATATCAATGTGCCCCGTGCGCAGCCCAACCTCCAGCTCTTCCGTGAACACGCCTTTCGCCCCGATTTTATCGAGGGAGCGGTCCAGCACCACGTCACCTTTGGTGGTGATGATGACGATTTCGGTGGTGAGGCCGGCCTGCTGCAGGCGGTCTGCTACGTGGTGGGTCTGCCACAGCGCCAACTTGCTGCCGCGGGTGCCGATGCGAATAGTACGAGCCATATTCTATGCTGTTTCTGCCGGCCCTGTAGTGCCGCTGGTTGCGTTGCCAAGCCACAAAAAGCAGGGGCTGCAACGTTTGTGCTTCGCGTGGATTTTATTTCCTTGCGTTCGGCAAAGGTAAGGCAGTCTGTCAGGCCGCAGTGGCTATAGCAGTTTTAGCGGCAGCTATAGCTTTTTACCAAACTATATTTTCTGCATTTGGAAGCCCTACGAGGACATTTTCAGTAGCTCTGCTACCCGCAGCGAAGTATCCACGAACACCATACGCGGGCTGGCGTTGCGCTCAATGTGGTAGTGCGCCTCGTTCAGCTCACGAGTGAGCGGGTCGGCGTTGCGGGGCGTCACGAAGCGGCTGAAGCCCTGCACAAACGGTTGCTCCTGCGCCGACAGATGGGGCACCAGTTTCGGGTCGAGGCCAAAGAGCAGCACCTTCCGCAGGAGCGTGAGAGCATATTGCAGAAACTCCTTCTGGTTTTCGCGGCCCAGCTTCTGAAACTCGTCGCTCTTCTCCAGAATGTCGCTCACTTTGTTGCTGAAGCAGGTGCGCATCCATTTCGCGAAAAGGTCGAAGTAGTCGTGGTCGGCGGCAGTGGAGGCCTGCGCGGCCAGGGCCATACCGGGGTTGCCCTCGGCCAGTTGGGCCAGTTGCCGGGCTTTCACCTCGGGTACTTGGTGCGCATCGCGCAGCCAGTTCGTCAACTCCTCTTCCGAGAGCGGACGCACCACCACGGGCTGCACCCGGCTGATGATGGTGGGCAACAAAAGCTCCGGCGAGAAGCTTACCAGCAGAAATACGGTAGCAGGTGGCGGCTCTTCCAGCAGCTTCAGCACGGCATTGGCGGCGGCCGGATGCATCAGCTCGGGCAGCCAGATAATGACGAGCTTAAACCGCGCCTCAAACGCCTTAAGGCTCACCAGCCGCAGCAGCTGCAGGCTTTCTTCCTTGGAAATGCTGCCCTGCTTGTTTTCAGCCCCGATGTGCTGCATCCAGTCGTTGAAGCCCTGGTAGGGATTTTCGAGCACGAAGCCGCGCCACTCCGCCGCAAACTTGCTGCTGGTAGCATCCTTGGGCACGGCCTTGGTCGTCGTGACGGGCAGAATGAAGTTCAGGTCGGGATGAATCAGCTTGTCGATTTTCTGGCAGCTGGGGCACTGCCCGCAGGAATCCTCGGCCTCCGGCGTGCGGCTTTCGCAGTTCAGAAACGCGGCGTACGCCAGCGCCAGCGCCAAAGCCGCCGAGCCCTCGGCCCCGCGAAACAACTGCGCGTGCGCCACGTGGTTGCGGCGCACACTCTGCACCAGCAATTGCTTGACCTGCTGCTGGCCAGGAATGTCGGAGAAACGCATTTTCTTGGGTTGCCGCTTTCAGTTACCGGTTTACAGCTCCACGCCGGCTTCCGGCGCGGCAGGAGCGGCTTTTTCCCACACCCGGTCTTTCACCGTCTGCTTGTACACGTGCTGCATGATGCCCTGCTCCACGGCGTCGTAGGTGAGTTGGCGGCGGGCCATTACGCGCTCCGCCACTTCCTTCACTTTCGGGAGCTTAAAGGTTTCGAAACCGGCCGCGCCGCCCCAGCTGAAGCTCGGGATGAACGTACGCGGGAAACCGGCTCCGAAAATATTGGCGCCCACGCCCACTACCGTGCCCGTATTGAACATGGTGTTGATGCCGCACTTGCTATGGTCGCCCATCATCAGGCCGCAGAAGGTCTGGCCGGTATTCACGAAGCGACCCACCGAGTGGCTCCAGATTTTGACGGGCGCGTAGTTGTTTTTGAGGTTGCTGGTGTTGGTGTCGGCGCCCAGGTTGCACCACTCCCCTATCACGGAGTTGCCGAGGTAGCCGTCGTGGCCCTTGTTGGAGTAGCCGAGCAGAATGCTGTTCCCGACTTCGCCGCCCACCTTGCTGTAGGGCCCCACGGTGTTGTCGCCGCGCATTTTGGCTCCGGCGTTGATGTGGCTGCCTTCGCAGAGCGCCAGTGGCCCGCTGATGATGGCGCCTTCGTGCACCTGTGAGTTCTTGCCGAGGTAAATCGGGCCGTTCTCAGCATTCAGAATGGCCGCCCTGATTTTCACACCGGGCTCGATAAACACGTTTTCCGGAGCATACACAATGGTATGCGCATCCCCGATAGGAGCCGACTGCCGGCCCTTGGTCAGCAAATCGAAGTCGCGGCGAATTTCGGCGCCGTTGCGCAGAAACAGGTGCCACACCTCCCGAATGACGGTAACGGGCTCGGCTACGTCGCGGGTCTTCTGAAAACCGTCCTGAATCAGCTCAGCTACCTGGGTAGCATCGGCTAGGTGCGCGGCCACCAGCGTCTGGTTGCAGAACAGGGCCTCACCAGTTTGCAGCGCCTGCACCTGCCGCACCAGCACGTCGTCGGGGCACACGGCACCGTTGATAACCAGCGCCGGACCCTGAGTAGCCCCGGCCGGATACTTACCCTGCAGATACGGCTCGGTCAGATAGCCGACAGCCTGGCCCAGCCGGTGCTGCCACTTTTCGGCAATCGTCAGGATACCGCAGCGCAGGGCTGCCACCGGGCGCGTAAACGTGAACGGCAGCAGATGAGGCCGGATGGCCGGGTCGTCGAAGAGCAGAACGTGCATGAGTCGGTTGAGAGGGTTGGGCGAGGTCAGCCAATGTCAGCCCCGCCGGGATGAGGTACAAAGGTCGCCTTCTGCGGGAAGTTTAAAAACAAAAACTCCCGCTGGCAGGGCCGGCGGGAGTTTCGTGAGTTTCTGGTTAAGGCAGGCAGTGGCCAAGCCCCATCCGGCACCTCAGAAATTACTTCTTCTTGTAGCGGGTCATGAACTTCTCTACGCGGCCAGCCGTGTCGAGCAGTACGTTTTTGCCGGTGTAGAAGGGGTGCGACTCCGAGCTAACTTCCACCTTAATCACGGGATACGTCTTACCGTCTTCCATCGTGATGGTTTCGTTGGAGTTCATCGTCGAGCGGGTTACGAACTTGAAGCCGCTGGAGCTGTCCTGGAATACCACTTCGCGATATTCGGGGTGGATGTCTTTTTTCATGGTCGGAATGCCGTTTGTACCTGGTTGCCTGCCGATTTTGCGGAAGGGACTGCAAAAGTACACGTTACGCCCAACTTTCAAAAGCTATAGCAGGCCTTTTCTGCATTTATCCCTAGAATCAGTGTGAGCTACCGGAATTTGTTTATTTTTGAAACCCTGCCCCTGCTCTATTGCCTATCGATCTACTTTACTCCTCCACCCATGTTTCGTAAGGCTACTCTTCCGCTGATGCTGCTGGTGCTGTTGTGCGCCACGGTGGCTCTGAGTGCCACAATTACGCTGTTTCAGGCCGCTTTCGACGGCTCGAACGTGCGCATAACGTGGGAAGTAGCCAACGAGGCAGGGGTGCAGAGCTACGAGCTGTACCGCAAAGCCAACAACGAGCCGGCTTTCGGACGCATAAGCACCACATCGCCTTCCGGCCAAACGCGGTACCAGTATCTGGACACGGATGTGTATCGTGGCGCTCAGGGCGGCGGCCCTTATACCTACCGCCTCACGGTGCGCACCACTACCGGAGACCAAAGCTATACCAGCACCCTGGGCCAGACGCCCAGCGCCGTACAGCGTTCCTGGGGCAGTATTAAGTCGATGTTTCGATAGACGCGGGTTGGCCGCTGCTTGCTGATTGTTGAGTGTAGCCGGCTGGTCCGGCTTTTTTTGTGGCGGTGCGCCTGCACATCTTTGCTTGCCGAACTTCTCATCGCCCCACCACTTCTCCACCACTTCTTCATCATCCAACTCAAGATGCGCCTTTGCTTCGCTTCCAATAATGCCCATAAGCTCGACGAAATCCGGCCGCTGCTGCCTGCTGGCACCGAACTGCTGAGCCTGGCTGATATCGGCTGCCATGAGGAGCTACCCGAAACCCAGGACACGCTGGAAGGCAACGCCCGCCAGAAGGCCAATTACGTGTGGGAGCATTTCGGTGTGGCCTGCTTCGCCGACGATACCGGCCTGGAAGTAGCGGCACTGGGCGGCTCCCCCGGCGTCTACTCGGCCCGCTATGCCGGCCCCCAACGCCTAGCCGCCGACAACGTGCAGAAGCTGCTACAGGAGCTACAAAGCCAGCCCGACCGCTCGGCCCGGTTCCGGACGGTGGTGGCACTGGTGCTGCCCGGCGGCGCGGTGCACGAGTTTTCGGGAGAAGTAGCAGGCCATATCACGGAAACGCCCAGCGGCTCCGGCGGCTTCGGCTACGACCCCGTATTCCGGCCTCTGGAAGGCGACGGCCGCACGTTTGCGGAAATGACGACGGCCGAGAAAAACCACATCAGCCACCGGGCGCGGGCAGTGACAGGCCTAGTGGCCTTTCTGGAGCAGAGCAAGTAATTTGTTGGGTAAAACGAAGAGTAAGTACCAGAAAACGGAGAACTAACCTGCTCTGACTGCTCTATTACCCGCTTGCGTTCTGCTCTCATCACCCTAATTCATTACTTTTGCAGGGTTGGCCCCGCCGGTACGGGCCGTTTTTCCACACCATGCAACATCCTTTCATCGTCGGTATCACGGGCGGCAGCGCCTCCGGCAAGACTACTTTTCTGCGCCGGCTGCTGGCTTCGTTTTCCGAAGAAGAAATCTGCCTGATTTCGCAGGACAACTACTACCACCCGCGTGAAAGCCAGTTCGTAGACGAGCAGGGCGTCACGCATTTCGACCTTCCTACGTCGATTGACTCGGCGGCTTATGCGGCCGATGTGCTCAGCATCAGCAAAGGACAGGAGGTACGCCGGCCCGAATACACGTTCAACAACCCGACGGCCGCCCCGACGGAGCTGGTGTTCCGCCCCGCCCCTATTGTGGTAGTAGAAGGCATTTTTGTATTTCACTTCGAGGAGGTGGCTCGTCTGCTCGACTTGAAGGTGTTTATTGATGCGCAGGAACACGTGAAGGTGCTGCGCCGCATCGTGCGCGACCGGGACGAGCGGGGCTACGACCTGGAAGATGTGCTCTACCGCTACGTCAACCACGTAGCTCCGACTTACGACAAGTACATCAAGCCCTACAAAAACGACGCGGATATCATTATCCCCAACAACCATCACTTCGACCGGGCGCTGGAAGTGCTGGTATCGTTCCTGAGAAGCAAGGTAGAAGCGAGCAAGCAGCTTCAGTAGGCAATCCTGCTTTCATAGGCATAAAAAAGCGTGTTGCTGGTAGAGTGACACGCTTTTTTGTTGCCTTATCCGACCTGTTGGCCCGGAAGCCGCCCGTATACGTTGCCTTGCCCGGTGGGTTTGGCTATATTTGTACCTCTTAGGGTTCCCATGCTGCTGTTTCTCACCAAGTTTTTGCCCCGTGTGCGTTTTGCGCTGCTCACAGCCACTGTGCTGTTTGTGCTGTCGCTGAACCACCAGGCCGTGGCCACCTTCCGGGTGCCGGCCGGCAAAACTACGCGCATTGGCCTGCCAGCCCGGGTGGCCGTGGTGAAGCAAAAAGTGACGCTGGAAGCTACCGGCCCTCTGGTGCTGCACGTAGCGCCCGATCTGGAGGCGTGGCTGCCCTGGCCTGCGCCGCATAGCTGGCTGCCGGCCGTGCGCCGGGCCCTCACTGTGCCTCGCCCGCTGGCGGGCATCCAGCCGGCGGCAGTGTACCGCGCCCGGCTGCTGGTGGCGGCGCTTTCGCCGCAGGCTCCCTAACGCTGCCCTGTGGGGCAGCCGCGCGTGGTCCTACGGCGCGCCAGCCCACCTGCCGACCTTACCAGGAGTGCCTGTGTCGCAGCATAGCTCTGTCGGCCTGCCCCTATCGGGTCCCTCTTTCCAAGCTTCATTTTTTACTTTTTTTCAATGCGTAATAAAGGACTCATCATTGGGTTGACCATCATCGTGTCGGCCCTGTGTATTTACTTTCTGACCTTCACGTTCATTTCGCGGCGCGTGCAGAACGATGCCATGGTGTATGCCACCAAAAACGGCAAAGTGGACCAGAAGCAGCGCCAGCACTACCTCGACTCGGTGTGGCGGGCTCCGGTCACCAGCCTGCTGGGGGTTGATTATACATACCGTGACGTACGCTCGTCGGAGTTGGGCTTGGGCCTTGACCTGAAAGGCGGCATGCACGTGACGCTGGAAGTATCGCCGGTGGAGATTGTGCGCGCTATGAGTGGCAACTCCAAAGACCCCAAGTTCAACCAGGCGCTGGAGCAGGCGCAAACGGCGCAGAAGACCAATCCTTCGACGCCTTTCACTACGCTTTTCGCGCAGGCTTACCAGACGGTAGCCCCCGGTGAAAACCTGGCCCGCATCTTCGCCAACACCACCAACAAGAGCCGCGGCATCGACATCAACTCGACCAACGACAAGGTAATCGGTGCTATCAACAAGGAAGTAGAAGAAGCCATTGACCGCTCCTTCAACATCCTGCGGACCCGTATCGACAAATTCGGCACGAGCCAGCCCAGCATTCAGCGCGTAAAAGGCACCGGCCGCATTCAGGTAGAATTGCCCGGCGTAGACAACCCGGACCGCGTACGCAAGCTGCTGCAGGGCCAGGCCAAGCTGGAGTTCTGGGAAGTATGGCGCCAAGATGAGTTCGGCCCCTACCTCCAGCAGCTCGACCAGGCGCTGATTGCAAAAGAGAAAACCACGGACGCTGCCAAAGCAGCCAGCCCCGCTGTAGCAGCCGCTACCGACTCTACGGCCACCGCAGGCGACTCGACCTCCCTGGCCAGCCAGCTGGCGAAGAAAAACGCTACCGCAGCGGCCAAAACGGACTCGTCGAAAGCCCAGCAGGGCTCGGTACTGGCCCGTCTGTTCACGATGCCGGTTCCCGGCCAACTGGGCGTAAACGTGCGCGACACGGCTCGCCTGAACACGATTCTGCGTTCCGACGAAGCTCGCGCTATTCTGCCTCCCAACCTCACCTTCCTCTGGAATGTGAAGCCTGAAACCATCGAAGGCCAGGAATACCTGAAGATTACGGCCATTCGCAAAGCTCCCGGTGCTGAGGCCCCGCTGGGCGGCGAGGTAGTAGCTGATGCCCGCCAGGATTACGACCAAGGCGGCCGCCCCGAAGTGAGCATGGCCATGAACCCTTCGGGCGCTAAAAAATGGCAGAAACTGACCGGCGCCAACATCGGCCGCCAGGTAGGTATCGTGCTGGATGACTACGTGTATTCAGACCCAGTGGTGCAGTCGGAAATTGCCGGCGGCAACACCAGCATTTCGGGTAGCTTCTCCATTGAAGAAGCCCAGGACCTTTCCAACGTACTGAAAGCCGGTAAACTACCTGCTCCAACGCGCATCGTGGAAGAAGCAGTAGTAGGTCCGTCGTTGGGTCAGGAGGCTATCAACCAAGGGCTGTACTCGTCGCTGGCGGGTCTGGTTATCATCATGGTGTTCATGGCCGTGTACTATGGCCGCGCCGGCCTAGTAGCCGATGCCGCCCTGCTGTTCAACATGTTCCTGATTCTGGGGGTGCTGGCGCAGTTCTCCTTCGCCCTCACACTGCCCGGTATTGCGGGTCTGATTCTGGTATTCGCCTCGTCGGTAGATGCTAACGTACTGATCTTCGAGCGGATCCGGGAAGAGCTGGACCACGGCCTGGGTTTGCACGATGCTATCAATAAAGGCTACTCGCGCGCCTTCTCGGCCATTTTTGACTCCAACGCCACGACGCTCATCATTGCACTGACGCTGTTTGTCTTCGGTACGGGCCCGGTGCAGAACTTCGCCGTGACGCTGCTCATCGGTATTTTCACCTCGTTCCTGTCGGCCGTATTCATTTCGCGCCTGATCATTGAGTGGCTGGTAAAAGGCAAGGAAACGAGCAAAATCACCTTCTCGACCTTCCTCTCGCGTCAGCTGTTCAAGAGCCCCAAATTCGACATCGTGGGCAAGCGTAAGATTGCCTATGCTGTTTCCACCCTCTTCATCGTAACGGGCTTCGTGCTGATGGCCGTGCAGGGCGGCCCCAACTTGGGTGTCGATTTCCGCGGTGGCCGGGCTTATATCGTTGACTTCAACAAGGACATGGACGCCTCTGCTGTACATGATGTATTAGTAGAAAATTTCCAAGGCGCTGGCACAGAAGTAAAAACGTTCGGTGCACCAAGCCGTTTGCGAGTGACAACCGGTTATATGGCGGACGACGAAAGCGTAGCGGCCGACAAAAAAGTACGTGCAGCATTAGATGCAGGTCTCCAGAAATTTGCCTCTGCTAGCCCAACTGTCCCTTCGGCTTCTAAAGTAGGCGCCACCATCGCCGACGACATCAAGCGGACCTCGGTGCTGAGCCTGGGCCTGACGCTGCTCGGCATCTTCATCTACGTACTGTTCCGCTTCGAGAAGTGGCAGTTCTCCTTCGCCGCCGTGGTTTCGCTGTTCCACGACGTGCTGCTGGTAATTGCCTGCTACCCAATTGCCCGTCTGTTCGGCCTGAACTACGAAATGGACCAGATTTTCGTGGCCGCCGTGCTGACTGTGCTGGGCTTCTCTATGAACGATACGGTGGTAATCTTCGACCGAATCCGGGAATACATGCACGAGAACCCCAAGCTGACATTTGCGCAAGTTGCCAACCCGGCTCTGAACAGCACGTTCTCGCGGACTATCATCACCTCCACTACGGTGTTTATGGTGGTACTGGTACTCTACATCTTCGGGGGTGAAACGCTGCGTTCCTTCTCGTTTGCCATGCTGGTAGGTATCGTGCTCGGCACGTATTCGTCGCTGTTCATCGCAACGCCCATCATCCTCGACACCTACGGCCGTAAAGACGCCAAACAGCGCGGCACCGACATGTCGACGCATATCAACGACGGCACCGACGCCCCTAAGCTGTCGACGGCGCAGGTTTAACTTGCAGACGAGGAAGGGCCGCCTTTCCTGTTCTGCTCAAAAAAGCCCGGCTATTTGGCCGGGCTTTTTTTATTGTAAATTCCTGAAACCCAGGCAACCTTTTCTGAGGTACCGCCGAGTGGGTCAATGTACTTCCTCTCATTGCCGTGGCTCGCCCCGATCCGGATTCTGCGCTGCTTCTGAACCTGCTGGCGGGCTGCCAGCGGCAGGAACGTGGCTGCCAGCGGCAACTGTATCTGCAGTACTACAGCTACGCCCTGAGCGTGTGCCTCCGCTACCTCGACGACCGGGATGTAGCACTAGAAACCGTGAATGACGGCTTCATGAAAGTATTTCAGGAGCTTCCTCGCTTTGATACCAGCCGCTACCCTGATCTGGCCGGTTCGCTGCGGGGCTGGATACGCCGCATCATGGTGCGCACCGCCATCGACCAGTTCCGGGCCAGCGGCCGGCACGGCTTCCAGGCAGACTTGGATTCAGTAGCACCGTTTCACGCCGATGGCGGCCAGTCGCCGCTGGATACACTCTCCTTTGAAGAACTGCTGCAGGTGATAGGACAGTTGACTCCGGCGTACCGGACCGTGTTCAACATGTTTGTCATTGATGGCTATAGCCACGAGGAAATAGCCAAACAGCTCGGCATTTCGGTGGGAGCCTCCAAATCCAATCTTTCCAAGGCCCGTGCCCACCTGCGGGCCTTACTCAAAAAAAGCAACCACCATGCGTACGCCACCTATGTCGGATGAAGAGCTGGACGAACTAGTCCGGCGCAGCGCCGAGGCGTACCCCGACGAGGTACCGCTGGGCGCCTGGCTGCGCATGCAAGATCAGCTCAATGAAGCTACCATGCAACAGCAGATTCAGCAGCGCGTAAGCCAGCAGGTACGCCGGCTTTTTGTGCTGGAGCTGATGCTGGTGGCCCTGGCCCTGTGGTGGTGGCAGGCTCGCCCGGCGCCATCTGCTACCCCAAATCAGCTGAGCGGTGTTGCGGCTCGTTCGGCCACAAAAAGCACTTTCCCTACGCCGGAAAACGCTGTTTCTTCTGCCACACAAGCCACCTTGCCCCGGCAGCCTCAGGCAGGAACCGCACGATTAGCGCCCATGTCCGTAAAGCCACAGCCCGTGACTACGGAACTGCCGGAATCGGAACGGCCGGCTGTTGCTTCTTCTGCCTGGTTGCTTACCAAGCATGAGGCAAAACCTGAACTGAGAGGCAGCACCACTGCGCTGAGCAAACCGGAAGCCCGGCAGCGCAGGAGCAGAAAGTCTCCGCTTTCTATTCTGCCTGAACGTATGGCAAATGGAGTTGCCGGCAAGGCCTTGGTACCAGACCCAGAATCTGCTGGTGGCAACACTACCCTGCAGGCAGCACGGCCGCCAGCAGCTCCTGCGGCTGCGGGAGTTCCGGCTACCGCCACAACGACTACTGACGCGGTAAATTCCGCTGCTGACGCTGCTTCTGAAACGCCGCCGAAGCCAGCGGAATCTGTGGCCTCCTTGCCTGGAAGGAGCACCCCGAATGACTCTGCACTTGTGCCAACTGCTGCCACCACCCTGCCAGTAGCTGACACCACCAATGATTCGGGAGCAAAGAAAAAACCGTCTGAGCGGCCCGCATACCGGGTGCTGCTGGGAGTGGTGGGCGCCCCCGAGCTGACTGCCGTGCGCCCCACTGACCTGACACGGCCCGGCACTACGGTGGGCGCGGTGGTAGAGTACCGGTTTGCCTCACGGTGGCGGGTGCGCAGTGGGCTGCTGCGTAGCGTGAAGCTCTATTCAGCCCGGGGCACCGACTACAAGCCGCCTGCTTCTTACTGGACGTGGCGCACGCCGGTAGATGAAATTGAGGCGGACTGCCGCATCCTGGAAATACCGGTTGACCTGCGCTATGAACTGCTGCAGCGGCCCGCCTACTCGGTGTTTGCCAGTGCTGGCCTTACCTCACTGGTGATGCGCAACGAGCAGTACACCTATAAATACGACCTGAACGGACACTACACCGAGCGCACATGGAGCTACGCCCGGGGTGGCAGCCATCTGTTCAGCATCCTCAATCTGTCGGTTGGCTACGAGCGGAGCCTGGGTACGCGCTGGGCTGCGCAGGCTGAGCCGTTTCTGAAGCTACCCCTCGGAGGTGTCGGCTTTGGCAAGATTCATCTGCGTAGCGCGGGCGTTTCCTTCGGCTTGAAATACGGCCTTTTCCGGCCTGCTGCGGCCGCTCCGGCTCCCTAGGCCACCGGCGCCCCCCCTTTTTCTGCTTCCCATCTAACCGTTGCTCCATGCAGAAGGGAGAGGGCCTGGCTGGCCGCTGCCATAGCCTGGCGAGTGTACTGCTGCTGTTGTTCGTTTTCAGTGCGTCTTTCATCCTTACTCCCATGGACCTCACCATTTCCTTTCGGCTGATACGCCACTGGCGGGCAGCCCACTTGCTGGCAGCCCTGCTCCTGCTTGGCAGCTGCAACAACAGCAGCGACGACTCCTCAACCCCGGCGCCTGCCCCAACTATTAAAATAGCTACCTCCCCCACGCTGGGCAATTACCTCACCGACAAAGACAACCATACGCTCTACTATTTCGCCCGCGACGTGGATGGCGGGCAGAGCCAGTGTACTGGAGGCTGCGCGACGCTTTGGCCCGCTTATTACGAGGCCGATATTCAGGTGGGAGACGGCATGAAAGCGGCTGACTTCGCAACAAGTACAACAGCCGCCGGCCAGCAGCAAACCACTTACAAAGGGTGGCCTCTTTACTATTATGCGCCGCCCACGAACGGGCAGAATGTGCGCGAGCAACCCGACCAGACAGGCGGCAACGGTATCAGTAGCGTCTGGTACGTGGCCAGCCCCGGATACTCGGTACTGGTGGCCAGCAAGATAGTGCTGGACAAGGCCAGCGGCCAGAGCACCAACCAGCTTTTCCTGACAGACGGACAAGGCCGCACGCTTTACACCTTTCGCAAAGACGCCCAGAATCCGAACAGCCTGCCCGATAACTGTACCGGTTCCTGCGAAACCTTATGGCCACCCTTCTACACCAATGGACGCACATTTCCTTCGGTGCTGCAGGCCAGCAGCTTCAGCTCGTTCAGCCGGGCCTCTACGGGCGGCAGCGGCGGTTATGGCGGCGGAGCTGCTACCTCCCAGCACCTTACCTACAAAGGCCAGCCACTTTACTACTACCGTGCCGACAACCTTACCCGGGGCCGTGTGGAAGGCCATGGCCTGCTGAGCGAGGGCGATACCTGGTTTGTAGCTACTCCCTGAATATCGTAATCTGCTGTTTCCTTCCTCTCCTTTCCTGCAAACACTTATGACGCTGCTACCACGCATAGGGCATTCGGGGCTGGTTACGCTGGCTTTTTCGCTGCTGCTCACGGCCTGCGCCTACGACAACAACGAAGATTTGCTGGGCAACACCCCGCCCGCTCCCACCTGCGACCCCACGGCCACCACGTATGCTGTCACCGTTGCCCCGCTGTTGCAGCAGCGGTGCAGCAGCTGCCATAACGATGGTTTCCGGAGTGGCAATATCAGCCTGCAAAACCATACCCAGGCGCAGGCTGTGGCCCTCAGTGGCCGTTTGGTGGGGGCGGTGAGCCACGCGGCTGGCTACCAGCCCATGCCCCAGGGCGAGCCAAAGCTCTCTGACTGTGAGATTGACCACATCCGGCGCTGGGTAGATGCCGGGGCCCTCAATAATTAACTGGTGCCGCTATGCTGTTCCTTTTTCACCGTATGCGCGCCAGTGCTTGGCTGCTACTATTCAGCCTGCTGTTGCTTTCCGCCAGAGCCCGTGCCCAGAGCCGCTACCTGACCCGCGAAGGGGTAGTCACGTTTTTCTCCTCCAGCCCGGTAGAAGATATTGAGGCCCGCTCGCAGCAGACGGCCGCCGTGCTGGACCTGCAGACCCAGCAGTTGGCCTTCTCCATTCCCGTGAAGTCGTTTCAGTTTAAGCGGACACTGATGCAGGAGCATTTCAATGAAAACTACCTGGAATCGGACCGCTACCCCAAAGCCACCTTCACAGGCAAGCTGACGGCTGTTGATGCTGCGGCTTTACGCAACGGCGGCCCGCAGAAGGTAACAGCAGAAGGCGACCTGACGATTCATGGCGTGACGCGGCATGTGCAGGTACCGGGCACATTGGAGCTGCAGAACAGCCGCCTGCTGGTACACGCCACGTTTCCCGTAGCGCCCGCCGACTACAAGATCGAAATTCCGGCCCTGGTGCGCGACCATATTGCCAAAGTGGTAAGTGTGCGCGTGGCCATGAGCTGTGAGGCCGCCGGCCTGCCGGCGGCCACTCGCCCTTAGTTTCTGCACCTCCTCTTATTCTTCTCTTCCCATGCTGCATTTCTATTCCTACAGGTTCCGCGTTGCGGTGATGAGCATAATGGGCTTGCTATGTGCGGCAACTGCCGCGGCTCAGGATGTGCCCCCGCCGGCAGCTCCCGATTTGCTCAACGACCTGGAGCGCCAGACCACCGATACGCTACGCCGCGAGACGGTGCAGGCTACTTTTAAAGGCACGCGCATCATCAATGGCCACTCCGTGGAGACGCCAGGCGCAGGCACGCTCATCTTCCTGATTTCGCACCGCTTTGGCACACTCAACAGCGGCGCCTATAATTTCTTTGGCCTCGACCAAGCGACCATCAGGCTGGGGCTGGAGTATGGGCTGAACGACCGGCTGACTGTAGGAGTTGGGCGCAGCTCACTGGAAAAAACCTACGACGGATTCCTGAAATACCGGGCCCTGCGCCAAACGTCCGGCGCACGCCCTATGCCCGTCAGCGTAACGCTATTTGCCAGCTCGGCCATTAACACATTGCGCTATATCGATGGGGTTGATTATACGCTGCCACGCCGCCTCACCTACACCTATCAGGCCATGATAGCGCGCAAGTTTAGTCCCAACCTCTCCGTCCAGCTCAGCCCTACAGTGGTGCACCGCAACCTTGTGGACACGCGCCAGATGCACAACGACGTAGTTGCGCTGGGCGTAGCCGGCCGCCAGAAACTCAGCAAGCGCACTGCCCTGATGCTGGAGTACTACTACCGCCTGCCCACTTCCGAAGACCCCGGTACCCGCAACGCCATTGCCGCCGGCTTCGATATTGAAACTGGCGGCCACGTATTTCAGCTACACGTCACCAATTCGCAGGGCATGATTGAGAAACACTTTATGACGCAGACCTACGGCAATTTCTTTGATGGCGACATCTATTTCGGCTTCAATGTAGCGCGCAATTTCACGCTTAAGCCCCGTCTGTAGCGGGGCACTGCTCCCCAGCTTGGTTCAGAGAGGAGGACCGGGCTGCCCACCGGGCGTATTATGCCCGACGAGGAGCCCGGTCAGGGATTCTGCCCCCTGACCGGGCTGGGACCAGCAGACGACCGGCCGAAAGTATGGCGCACAAAAAAGCCCTGGCTATGCAGCCAGGGCTTTTCGTTTGCAGCTAAAAGCAGGCTTAGAACGACGCCGTAACGCCTTCGGCCACTACTTCTTTCACTTCAGGCACCATACGCTTGAGCAGGTTTTCGATGCCCGACTTCAGCGTAACGGTAGCCGAAGGGCAGCCGGAGCACGAACCCTGCAGGTTCACGGTTACGATACCGTCCTGGTAGCTTTTGAAGGTGATATTGCCACCATCCTGCTCCACGGCGGGGCGCACGTAGTTATCGAGCAGGTCGATGATTTTCTGGCTGGTCTGCTGGTCGGCTTCCGATGCGTCGCCGGTAGCGGCGGCTTGCTGGGCGGCGCGCTGCTCCGCTGCCGGGTCGACGGTGAAAATAGGACCCGCCGCCTCCACATACGACTTCAGAAAGGTGCGCAGCTCCGGAATGAGCTGGGCCCACTGGTGTTCGGTGGTTTTGGTGATGGTAACGAAGTTCTGGGCAATGAACACGCGGCCCACATAATCGAAGTTGAAAAGCTCCTGAGCCAGCGGCGAGTTAGCAGCGGCTTCGAGGTTAGGATAGTCCACGCTTACTCCATCAGCCAGCAGCGGCGAGTTGAGCACGAACTTCATGGATTCAGGGTTGGGCGAGGCTTCGGCGTAGATAGAAACCGGGCCAGCAGGGGCAGTGAGTTGTTCAGCCATGTTTGAAAGACTTGGAGACAAGCGGGAGAAAGTCGGCCGCTTTCAGTCGGCCTGACACGTAAAACCGCGCAGCGCGGTAATAGTTGCAAAGGTAGCGAAGTCTGCCTGTACTATAGCGGCAGCCACTTGCTACCCCACCCTGTTGGCGCGGGCGCGCAGCAGCATATCGGCCAGTACGAGCTGGGCCATAGCATCTACAATAGGCACGGCGCGGGGCAGCACGCACGGGTCGTGACGGCCCCGGCCAGCCAGCATTATTTCCTCGCCCTGGTCGTTGATGGTGGCCTGGGGCTGCAGAATGGTGGCCACCGGCTTGAACGCCACGCGGAAATAGATATCCTGGCCGTTGGAAATTCCGCCCTGGATGCCGCCGCTGTGGTTGGTTCGGGTGCGCACCTGGCCATTTTCATCGGTATAAAACTGGTCGTTGTGCTCAGAACCAAAAAGCAGCGTGCCCGCGAAACCAGAACCGTATTCGAAGCCTTTCACGGCATTGATGCCCAGCATAGCGCGGCCCAGCTCCGCGTGCAGCTTATCAAACACCGGCTCGCCGAGGCCGGTTGGTACGCCCGTCACAACGCCTGTTACGAGGCCGCCCACGGTGTCGTGCCGGTCACGGGTCTGGCGAATGAGGTCCGCCATGCGCTCCGCCGTTTCGGGGTGCGGGCACCGCACCGGGTTCGAGTCGATGAGGTCCAGATTGAGCTGCTCGTAGCCTACAGGCACGGCCACCGCCCCTACCTGCGACACATAGCTCTGCACCCGGATACCGTGCTGCGTGAGTAGCTGTTGGGCAATGGCACCGGCGGCCACGCGGGCAGCCGTTTCGCGGGCCGAGCTGCGGCCGCCGCCCCGGTAGTCACGCCGGCCGTACTTCTGATCGTACGTGTAGTCGGCGTGCGAGGGGCGGTAGGCGTGCTCGATGTGCGAGTAGTCGTGGCTGGCTTGGTCCTGGTTGCGGATGTACAGGCTGATTGGCGTGCCCGTGGTCTGGCCCTGGAAAATACCCGACTGAATTTCTACTTGGTCTGCTTCTTTGCGGGGCGTGGTCAGGTCGCTTTGTCCGGGACGGCGGCGGTCTAATGCCGCCTGAATATCGGACTCAGAAACCGCCAGACCAGCCGGACAGCCATCTACTACCACGCCAATACCAGGCCCGTGCGATTCGCCAAACGTAGTAATCCGAAATAGGGTACCAAAAGTATTCATACAGGAAAGAAGGTGCCTGGGTAAAAGGCGACAGGCCGCAAAGGTAGTTCTCAGTGTGCGCATGCGAGGTACCGTGGCCGACCGGCGCACTGAGGCCTCGGAGCGTGCACCCGGCGCGGATGGGTTTAGTCGCGGGCCCGCCACCAGCCCCAGGCAGCACCGGCCAGCAGCACCAGCAGAATGTAGTTGGCGTAGCGGCTCACGTCGCGGTAGGCTTCGAGCGGCTGCATCGTGCTGTTGGCATCAAACAGCACGTTCTGATAGAACGGGTCGTCGGTGCGGGCCCGAAACGTGGCAGCACTCCGCACAGGGCCTCGTACAGCCGGCCGTAGCTCTGGCTGCAGGGTATCATAGCGGCCGGTAGCCGGGTCGAAGTACACCAGAGCCAGCAGGCTGTCGAGAGGCAGCGCGCCGGGGCGCCGCGCTACAAACCGGTACTGAAACACTTTGCGCCCGCCCACGCGCCCACCCTGGCGGGTCAGTTCCTGTTGCACATCGGGGCCATATACTTCTAGGCCCACCTGCGGCTGCAGAACTGGCGCGTTCAGGGCAGCCAGGTTGCCCTCCCCTTCCACCCCGAAACTGTACGTAAAAGCTTGCCCGGTCCGAAATGCAGTCCGGTCGATGGCCTCCCGCAGCTGGTAGCTGCCCACTGGCACCTGGTCGCGCAATGGATGCGGGGGCAACGTTTTTACCAGTATAGAGCGGGCAGCGGTACGGTAGGTTTTGTAGCCTTCCAGCCGGTTGTCGAGGCCTTCGGCGGGTTTCTTGGCCACCCGGTATTTCACCATCTGCAACGCCACCGCCGGAAAAACCAGCGGCTCCGTATTCAGAGGGTAGTACTCGGCTTCGTAGAGCCGGAACCGGATAAACTGCCGGCCGCCCATCGTGACGGTTTCCGGCAGAATCTCCTGCTCATCAAAGGGTTCTTCCCAGGCCGTGCGCTGCCGCAGCTGCCGCAGTATGCCTGGTAGCTGCCCGGCAAAGTTGTAGAAGTCCAGCAGGCCCTGGTCAGTCGGCGTCAGATAGAAATACAGCCCGATGTGCACGCCTTCTCCCACAAACACACTGGCTTTGTCAGGCACCAGCGCCAGAAAGGCGTTGTCCTTGGGCTCCACGTATTCCTGCGGCTTGGGCTTGCCAAACAGCTGATCGAGCAGCCCCAGCCCCTGCAGGCCGCCACCTGCGGGCGGTGTACCGGGCGTTGCAGCCGTAGGCGCCGGACCCACTTTAAGCGCAGCCCCGGCCGAGCGCACCACCTGCCCGTTCACGGTCATCGTGAAGGGCTTCACCACATAGTCGCCTTCAGCATAGGCCGCATAGCGCTGCGTGATGATGAGCTCAGTGGTGGTGCGGCCCTCCACGATGCGCGTAGTAGTGGTGCTCGATTTGCCGCTTTTCTTGAAGCCCTCCAGGTCCGGGAAGGCCGAGTACCGCTCCAGACGCCCGCCACGAAGCCGGAAGCTGATGGTAAAATACTCCGTTACGGGGAACACCGGCGCGCTAAGCTCCAGCTCTACCTGGGTATCTTCTGTGGCAGCCGGAGCCTTTGGTGCTGGCTGCGCATAGCCGTTTTGCGGCATCATGCCGCAAAACACAAAAAAAAGAATCCAGAACAAAAACCGACGCATACCGCACAAGAGAGCTTAGCCAAAGCTACGCAAAAAGCCTCCCGCACTGAAGCAACCGGGTTTTGGCCGAAGACACAATCCGGAGCCTGCCTGTATTCCATGCCCGGGCCGGTACGCACAAGAGAGCTTCGTACAACATAATTATGGCTTTCGGAAATCCCGCTTCGGATGGACGCCGTAAGTGCCTTTCAAATACCCCAAACAGTTGCCGGCTCTTTTGAAAAACGACTTTTTGAGTCGTGACGGCTTCGTATTGCCTACACTTTCTCCTTTACCATAATTCTTCCTTCCCATGTCGAACAACCTTCAAAACGGTGGTGACGAAGCAGAGTTTGCTAAGCCGCTTCTGGTCCCTATCAAGCGCCGCTCGTTCTTTATGTATGCTGGCGCCACTGCAGGCGCTACCGCGCTGCTGCTTTCGGGCTGCGACGACGATGACGATGACAACAACATGTCGCCTGGCACTGTAAGTCTGGGTTCCGGTGACGTGGGCGTATTGAACTATGCCTATGCCCTAGAGCAGCTGGAAGCGGCTTTCTATGCGCAGGTTATTTCGAATGCCGGCTTCAATACGGCTTTCCCCGATGCTGCCGAGCGTACCGCGCTGACGGCCATTGCCAAGCACGAAGCTATTCACCGCGACTTTTTCAAGGCAGCCATTCCGGCAGCCAGCGTTATTCCGGCCCTCAACCCGAACTGGGGCACGCTCAACTTCGGTGACCGGACGCAGGTGCTGGCCACAGCCAAAACGTTCGAAGACCTGGGAGTAGCGGCCTATAACGGAGCGGGTGCCCTCATTCAGGACCCCACTTACCTGCTGCTGGCTGGCAAAATTGTATCGGTAGAAGCTCGCCACGCGGCCTTCATTCGGGACCTGATCAGCAACGGCTCATTCGCTGACAGCACCACGGTAGACGCCAACGGCCTTGATAAAGCCATGACCGTAGCGCAGGTGCTGGCCGCCGCGCAGCCTTTTATCAAGGAAACTCTCAACGGCGACAACGTCGGCAAATAACCTTCTCTCCTCACTTCTGACTTTCGAACGCTATGAACCTGTTTCAAATAATATCCGAGATAGAGAAGGTTGATCCTGAAATCATGGACCGCCTGACCCACCGCCGCAGCGCGCTTTCGGCCCTCGGCGACATCACCCGCAAAATGGCGCTGGCGGCTGCTCCTATTGCCATCGGCTCGGCTTTCAACAAGGCCGTAGGTCAGCAGACCCTCACTAACGCCAACGATATTCTGAATTACGCACTGCTGCTGGAGTATCTGGAAGAGGACTTTTATGCCCAGGCGCTGGCTGCTCCCACACTGGCCGCCAACCTGACAACCGGCAGCGCCGCCCGCGGAGCTATCCAGACCATCAAGAACCACGAAACGGCTCACGTAAACCTGCTGAAGGCGGCGCTGGGCACAGCGGCCAACCCGCGGCCGGCCAGCTTCAACTTCGGTACTGCTTTCTCCACTTACCCTACGTTCCTGACGTTCGCTCAGGCGTTTGAGGACACCGGGGTGCGTGCCTACAAAGGACAGGCCACCAACATTCCCCGCACACTGAACCCCACTGTGGGCGGCAACGTGGTAAACCTACTGACCGTGGCACTGCAGATTCACTCGGTGGAAGCCCGCCATGCTTCGCACATCCGCTACATGCGCCGTGCGACTGCCGCAGGTGGCACTCAGCAGTTTGGCTGGATTACGAATGCTGACGGTAACGGCGCTCCAGCGGCGGTATATGGCGCAGGCAACCCTGCCGCCACGTTCCCGGCCGAAAGCAACGTATCTCAGGGCGGCCTTACCCTGACTTCGGTAGGCGGCAATACCTACACGGTGGCTGAAGTAAGCGAGGCTTTCGACGAAGGTCTTGACAACACGACTGTTGTTAATATTGCCCGCTCAGTTGTTACGTTTTAAGCAAATTGCCATTGCTCAGCAAAAAAGGCGCCCCGCATGGGGCGCCTTTTTTGTGCAACCTTCTCTCGCGTTAGAGCATCCCATCATTACAGGCTATCTTTGCTGACTCGGTGCCGGGCGTTTTTTTGGTCTGCTCCGCCGACATCTTTCTTATGCACGACAACTCTTTTCTGGCGCGTACGCTTCACCGCCGTTCTTTCTTTCGCGTAGCCGGGGCCGGCGCAGCGGCTTCGGCCCTGGTGCTGGCTGGCTGCGCCAAGGAAGACACTATCACCCCTGTTCCCACCAACCAGCAATTGGTTATCGGCAAGGCGGACAGTGTCAATTTCACTGTTCTGAACTATGCCTATCTGCTGGAGCAGCTGGAAGCGGCTTTCTACGATAAGGTAGTGACCACACCGCCCGCCGATCTGCTGCCGGGTGAGCTGGCCTATCTGACAGATCTGCGCGACCATGAGTTTATCCACCGCGAGTATCTGAAGTTTGCGCTGGGCTCCAATGCCTATGATGCCAGCTTTGTGACCCAGTTTGTCTTTGACTTCTCTTCGCTCACGCTTACCACGCGCCAGGGCGTCTGGACAGCCGCCCAAAAGCTGGAAGACATTGGCGTAGCAGCCTACAACGGCGTCGCCAAGCACATTACTACCACCGGCTACCTGAATATGCTGGCCAAGCTGGCTTCGGTAGAAGCCCGCCACGCGGCACTGGCTCACGAGGTGCTGCAGGCGGGCTCCTGGGCCGCTCCTATTGGCGCTACCGGCCTCGATGCCGCCAAAACACCGATTGAAGTAGTGGCACTCATTCAGCCTTTCGTGCCCATAGAAATATCCACGGCATACCTGCCAACTACTTAAGGCTTTGCCTGCCATGAATATTCTGAAACTTCTGGCCAACCTGGCCGAAACCAACCCGGAGCAGCTGGAGCAGTCGGCTCCGCGGCGGGCTGCCCTGGAAAGCCTGGGCCGCTTCAGCGCTAAGGCGCTGGCGGCAGCGCTGCCTTTTGGGCTGGCTACGCTGCCGGCTCAGGCCCGCACGACGCTCACCATTCTCGATTCTCTGGATCTGGCTCTGCAGCTGGAGCGGCTGCAGGAAGCACTTTATAGTCGTGCATTGGCTGTTACGGGCACTTTCTTCCCCGCCGATCCTACTTTCCGGGCTTCGGTTGTGGCAATGCAGCGCCACCAGCAGCAGCACATCGTGCTCCTGACAGATGCCATTGTCTCATCGGGCAGCACGGCCTCGGCACCCGCCAACTACGATTTTACGGGTACCAAGAACGGCACGCAGCCGGCTCTGTTTGCCGATGTATTCACCGACTTCGACCAGTTTCTGCGCTTGGCACAGCTGCTGGAAGACGCCGGCGTTCGTGCCTACAAGGGCCAGGTAGAATACCTGAGCACGAATGATTTCATCCTGCAGACGGCTCTGCAGCTCCACGCTACGGAGGCCCGCCATGCCGCCCGCATCCGGGTGATGCGTAAGCAGCGGGGCGCCACCGTGAAGCCCTGGCCCAGCCCCACTGATACCAGCATTACGGTAGCCGGCAAAACCGATATTGCCTACGCCGGCGAAGATGCCCTGCAACAGTACCTGCCCGATTTCCGGCCGGTACCGTTCCAGCTACTTCCTGTCGGATTTCCCGGTTCCACTGTCCTGACGCAGGGCGTACCAGAAGCGTTTGATGAGCCGCTGACCCTGGTGCAAGCCACCGCGCTACTGGCCCTTTTTACCTACTAGCTTCCAGCAGCACTTATCATCAGAAAGGAGGAACGGGCATACCGTTCCTCCTTTTGTGTTTGACACGATTCCACCAACCGTGAACCTTTTCAGCACGGCTACGCTTTATAACGTAACTAATTATTTTTTGTAACTTTCAGCAAAATTCACCGACTGTTCGGCTACGGAATAGCCTATTTCGTTCTGTTCCGTATACTCTCTTTGCCCCACTTTTCCGCCCTAACCCACCCGAAAACAGGCTTTTCAACAATGCTGGAATACGCAAAGACCATCCTACTCAAAGTAAGCTTCGACAAAATCCTCTTCGAGAAGGAGTTACGCAAGGCCTTGCGGATGCTGCTACCCGCTGAGTTGCTGCAGCTCAAGGAATGGTGCTATGAGAAATTTTCTACTCTGTACCGCCGCGTTCTGAACCGGGTTTTTACCCAACCTTCGGCAGCGGTATAGCCCACCCGAGTATCCAACAAGTAAGCCCGCCGTGGCTGCAGTATACTCTGCAGCCGCGGCGGGCTTACTTGTTGGATACTCGGGTGGGCTACTGCTCCGTCACGAAGCGGATGTTGCGCATGAGCCCCGTATAGCCGGTACGCTTTACCGCCGACTGCCGAAACAGCTCCGAAAACAGTTCGTGCGTGATTTCCTGCCAGTCAGATGCACTCATGTCCTTTAAACCAGGATGCGGGTTGAATTGCGGCTCTTGGTGGGGCTTTGAGAAGCGGTTCCACGGGCATACATCCTGGCAGATGTCGCAGCCGAACACCCAGTTGCCGAATTTGCCCTCAACCTCCCGCGGAATCTGGTCTTTCAGCTCGATGGTGAAGTAGCTGATACACTTGCTGCCGTCCACTACATAGGGCTCGGTTATGGCCTGCGTAGGGCAGGCGTCCAGGCACTTGGTGCAGGTGCCGCAGTAATCCTTGATAGGGCCGTCATAGTCGAGCGGTACATCCACAATCAGCTCGGCAATGAAGTAGAACGAGCCCACACCCGGCGTAATCAGGTTGGAGTTTTTGCCTACCCAGCCCGCACCGCTTTTGCGGGCCCAGGCCTTGTCCAGCACCGGCGCCGAGTCCACGAAGCAGCGCCCCCCTATTTCCCCGATTTCTGCCTGCATGTCGGCCAGCAGCGTTTTCAGCTTGTCCTTAATGACGAAGTGGTAGTCGCGGCCGTAGGCGTACTTGGATATTTTGAGCGTGTCGTCGTGCTGCTGGGCTTCCTCGGACGGATAGTAGTTCAGGAGCAGCGAAATAACAGACTTGGCACCGTCTACGAGCAGGCGCGGGTCAAGGCGCTTATCGAAGTGGTTGGCCATGTAGCCCATCTGGCCGTGCATATTCTTGTTCAGCCAGTTTTCGAGGCGCGGCGCTTCTTCTTCCAGAAAACCTGCCTCTGAAATGCCGCAATACATAAAGCCCAATTCCGCTGCGCGGCGCTTGATAAAGGCAGTGTAATGAGCGGTTGGGAGCATCATAAAACAGTTGTTGAATATTTTCTTCTTATATATTTTATTTCTTCTGCGACTCTACGCACGTTATCGGAATATTTTTCGAATAAGAAATTATCATATCCATGCATATTGCTTATTGAGGCAAGAGAATCATTCAGCAGCATACTTCTACCACATATTGTAGCAGCCACTTTCCCTTCAATAGTCTGAGTGAAAATATACCACTCCTGCCCTGCCTTTATAGGCAGACCACAGTCACCCATACCACCACCAGTCAATATAGACATCTTCTTTCTACCGTCTTTTTTCAAATTATCTATTACTTCAAGCACTACTACCCTGTTCCAACTATCTGCACTATCAACGGAAATAACTCTACCAATAAATACTGATTCTGCATTCAACAATTCTGCTTTTCTCAATTTCTTCAAACCCTTACATTGGCATGCCTCTGCAGATAATATTGAAGCGAAGAATGTCATTATACAGCACAACAGACAGCAGAATATCTTTATGGAAGCCATCTTACTTTAGGATAAATAGTAAAAACTCAAACTGCGGAAAGGAACCTCAATGTAGGCTCTTTCCGCAGCTTGTACTCTTAAATAGGTTTTAGACTAGCTGAACAGCTCGCCCGTGTTGCCGCGCAGATGCTGCGGCATAGTGCGGCCCAAGTGCAGGTAAGCGTGCTCGGTGGCTTCGCGGCCGCGGCTGGTACGCTTGATGTAGCCTTCCTGAATCAGGAATGGCTCGTACACTTCCTCAATGGTTTCGCCCTCTTCGCCGCAGGCCGTGGCAATGGTGCTGATGCCCACCGGTCCACCTTTGAACTTGTCGATGATGGTGCTCAGGATGCGCTTGTCCATGTCGTCGAGGCCGCGGGCGTCCACATCCAGGGCATTGAGGGCAAACTGGGCAATATCTACCGTAATGGTGCCGTCGCCTTTGATTTGGGCGAAGTCGCGGGTGCGGCGCAGCAGGTTGTTGGCAATACGGGGCGTTCCGCGCGAGCGACGCGCAATTTCGTAGGCCGCATCCTCATAAATCGGGGTGCCCAGAATTTCGGAAGAGCGCTGCACGATGCTGGTCAGCAGCTTGGAATCGTAGTACTCAAGGCGGGAACTGATGCCGAAACGCGCCCGCAGCGGCGAGGTAAGCATACCCGAGCGGGTGGTGGCCCCGATCAGCGTGAACGGCGATAACGAAATCTGCACCGACCGCGCATTCGGACCCGAATCAAGCATGATGTCGATGCGGTAATCCTCCATGGCCGAATAGAGATATTCCTCTACCACGGGGTTCAGGCGGTGGATTTCGTCGATGAACAGCACGTCGTGCGGCTCCAGGTTGGTGAGCAGGCCGGCCAGGTCGGAAGGCTTGTCCAGCACCGGGCCGCTGGTCATCTTGATGCCCGACTGCAGCTCGTTGGCGATGATGTGTGAAAGGGTAGTTTTGCCCAGGCCCGGAGGGCCATGCAACAATACATGGTCCAAGGCATCACCTCGCTGCTTGGCCGCCGCCACAAATACTTTCAGGTTCTCGACTACTTTGTCCTGTCCCGCGAAATCATCGAAGGAAAGAGGACGTAGTGCTTTGTCAATGTCTTTTTCGGTAGCGTCCATGTGGTCGTTGCCGCCGGTCAGAAACGGTTCGCGCATAGTGCGGAGGGAATAAGTTGGTAGCAGCAAGGTAACACCTGCACCGGGCAGATTGTCCCATTTTTAGCAAAAAAATAACGCCAGTTACCTATATTGCTAATATAAATAGCAAATCGAGTTTTTTGGCTGGTAAAATCGGTGAGCGAGTAGCCTAACGCGCCCAAACTGATATATTTGGCTGCCGGCCTAATGCCGCCGTACTACTCCGAAAAGCCTGGTGCTAATGCGTTCTTTTTTTCTGTTCATAGCTGGCTTGGGCCTTACTTCCGCAGCCTACGCTCAGGTGGCAACTCAGCAGCCGCTCCGGCAGCTGCATCCCGACCGGCTTCTGCTTAAAACAGCCCCTCTTACTCTTTTCGACCCCAGCACCAGCGCCCTGATGCTGGGCCTGGAGTTTCGGCCGGTGCCGCGTATTGGCCTGGAGCTCGACTATGGGTTTCGGTTTGTGCCGCTGCAGCTCTTCTACTGGAACCAGAACAAGGACAACCTTCGCTACCAGAAATTCAAGCTGGAAGGCCGCTACTACATTCCCCGCTCGGAGCGGCAGCAGTGGTACGGCGCGGCAGAAGCCTTTTATGTGCCGCAGAGCTACGACCTGAAGAGTGGCACCTACGAGCGAGGTGACGAGCGGCGGGCGTATGACGGGGCGCACATTGAGCGGGAAGTACGCGGAGTGGCCCTGAAAGCAGGCCTTATGCAGCGGCTAGGGCAGCGGTTGTGGCTGGATATGGCGCTAGGCTTGGGAATCCGGCAGCGCGAGGTACGCTACCAAACGCGGAATGAGCGTACGGCAGATCCGCTTTTTGACGCGCCCAACCAGAACTTTCTGGCCGCCACGCCTGACCCCGGCCGCAGCACGCGCATAGCGCCGGCCGCGGCGCTGCGCGTGGGCTACACGCTGCTGCGGTAAAGCTCCATCCGCCATGCGGGCGTTGAAAGTGGTACAACCGAAATGCTGTTTCTTTGCACAAGCTGCTTTTCCGCTTATCCCCTTTTTTCGCCCATGCCCTCCAACGACTGGCTGCATACCATTCCTGCCGACTTATACGACCAGCTGGCGCATTGCCTGAGCCTGCATGGTATGGCCTGCGCCGAATTGCTGAGCCGCCCGCAGGAAGCGCAGCTGCTGCACCTGATGTCTCTTACAGGCCTGAACACCATGCGCGTGGCGGAGCTGAATGCCATTGCCGACCACAACCAGCTGCTGCACACGCTGGAGCAGCAGCCACACCACCTCTACAATCTGATGCTGCTGGGTCGGCTCAGCCTCGAAACCAGTCTGGCAGCCCCTGTTTTGCGCTACGTGCAGCAGCAGATGCGCATTGATACGGCTCAGCTACAGCAATTGAAAACCTATTGCCTGGAGCTGAGTGGGGCCTTTCTGGCGCTATTGGAAGAACATCTGCCTACACCCAGCCTGGGGCTGCACCGGCTGCAGGTAGAGGAAGCGTTTGGGCAATATATAGCGCTGCATCCAGGCCCTGAGCCAACCGCCGCTACCATCCGGTTTACCGAGCCGCAGCTGCAGATGATGCGGCTGGCTTTGCTGCTGGTACACTCTCTGCCCGAAGCTGGTGAGCACCCGTTTCTGCAGGCGGTGGCAGAGCTGGCAGCCCTGCGGCCGGCCGCGCTAGAGCCCATGATAGAGCGCCTGGGAACGTTGGAGCCAGCCCAAGACTTTGCGGTGACGATGCCGGAGCTGGTACAATTGTACCAAGCCATGCAGGTATGCGGCATGGTGTTCGTGTCGGAGGTGCTGGAGAAGGTGGGGCTGGGCAGCGTATTTCCCACGGTACCCACCGATGAGCGGCCTGCCTCGGCAGGCGCAGCAGAGCCCAGCGGACGGCAGGCCGTAGGGGAAATAGTAAGCGGATTTACCCGTTGGGTACAGTACACGTTTCCGCAGGAGCCCGCGCTACAGCAGGCCCGGCAGCAGGTGCTGGCCCTCGCCGATGCGCTTTAGCCAACGGATTAGTAGCTGGCCGTCGAGGTAGCGGCGTTTTTTGCCACGACCTCCCCCTCTCTTTAGTTCGTTGGCAGCAGCACTTCTATTTCCAGGTGCAGCCAGTCATCTTCCCATGCTTTGTGTGTAAGGCGGGCCGAGAGAGGAAAGCCCGCATCCAGCAGCCGGGCAATGGTTTCGTTGCGGCCTTCGGGTAAGTAGCCCAGCCACATGGCATCGGGGCTGGCGGTGTGCACCTGCACAGCCCAGTCGTCGTAGGCGCTGTCGGCTTCCCGCTGGAGGGCCAGCAGCTGGCCGGGCTTCAGTTGCGGCTCGTATTCGCGCAGGCCGGCGCGGTGCGTAGTGCCCGCTACCAGGCATTCGAGCAGAACAAGGGCGGAGGCATCGGCCATAGCATGTGGAAATAGTAGTGGAGGCGTAAACATAACACGCCGACGCCCAGCTTACCACCGCCCGCAGCCGGAAATCCGCTCGCTCTGCTGCTGCCTGCAGGCAGCGGCAGCAGCTTTCTGCGGCTACATAGCCTGCGGGCCGTATTTTTGCATGATGTATAGCAAAACAGAAGTAACCCAGCTACGTCAGGCGTTCTGGACGACATTCGGACAGTATATGGCCCCGGTGCCTTCGGCCGAGGGCGTTCCGACGAACTGGATAAACTATAAAACCGGCCTCAAGCATGTCTACTTTCGGATGCAGGCCGATGGCCGCCGCGCCACCATCAGCATCGAGCTTACCCACCCTGACGTGGGCGTGCGGGAGTTGTTTTTCGAGCAGTTTCTGGAACTGAAGACGCTGTTGCACGAAACTCTGGGCGAAACCTGGCGCTGGGAAGCCGACGCCGTGGATACCAACGGCCAGCCCCTGAGCCGCATTTTCACCGAGCTGACGCCCGTCAACCTGTTCAGCCGCGACGACTGGCCCGCCCTGATTTCCTTCTTCAAGCCCCGCCTGATGGCGCTGGATGAGTTCTGGAGCAATGCCCAGTATGCTTTCGATGCGCTACGATAACCCGTATCGGCCAGCCGTAGGCCGGGCCACCGCTATGCCATAGTATTGGCTGTTTTTTATATTTAATAATAAGTATATTTATTATCCTTTAGCAGGTGTGCTCACGGTGCATCATAGCCGGGGCGGGCTTGCCCGTGGCTTTGCGGTGCATAGCCTGCCACCGGGCACCGGTACCGGCGGCTTCCAACAGCCTCGTCCGGCGTTCCTATAGGCTCACCGCCATTCGGGTGGGCTGCCTTATACTACTGCTGGCCTCGCATCGAGGCAGCCTTGCGTGGGGCCAGAGGCCAGCTCTTTACCCTTGCTGATCAGCAGAATACGCACTGCACCACGTACCGCGCGGCACCTCAGCCCTGCCCCGGACGGCCCGGCCCGGATAAGGCTTTCGCAGGCTGCGCCACGCACCGCCGGCATGACTAATATCATCTTCCGGCCTGATGCCCGTCACACCATGGGTGCCTGTAAATCGTGAATTTTGAAGGAGTTAGCTACTCAACGCGCTTTCCGAACACCTCCACTTCCTCATTCCCATGGCTATTCCCCTCCTGATGTTCTCGGTGCTTCTGCTCACGACGCTGGCAGTGGCCAGTGCCTACCGCCACGGTACCGGCCGGCCTGCTTCCTAGGAAAAACATGCTCTGCTCCCGCCGCTATGAAAAGCCAAAACCACAAATTCTCGTTGGGCCTGCCCCATTATGACGGACTGGGCGCTGCTGTTTCAGCCTTATCGGTGAGCAGCGACACCCGGCGAGCCGCGCAGGAAGCCGACCAGCTGCTGGCCCTCGATACGTGGGACATGCAGACATCGTCACTGTCGGCCGATGAACTGGTTCGGGGTCCGTCTTACCGCCGCTTTGCCGCCGCCACGGCCCTGCTTCTGCCCGAGTAATCCATTTACTGTTTTTTCCTGCTTGCCATGAGTCCTTCGCTGGTTGTTCTGACTGATTTCTTCGCCGTTTCGAACCGTGCACTTTCCTATGCGGCTGGTTTGGCAATGCCGCTGCACGCGCACCTAGTGCTGCTGCATGTGCGCCACGACGGCCTGCTCTCTCCCGCTGAATACGCCAGCCGTCATACCCCGCGCGGCGAGCAGCGTACCGACCACGCCCTGCTGGATTTGGCCGCCCGGCAGCCCGTACCGGCCGAAGTAGACGTGTCGGAGCAATATCTGCCGGATGCCGTGGCCGAGGCCGTGCGCCGCCACGAGCCGCTGCTGCTGGTGCTGGGCCGGCCCGGCTCGGCCACTACCCCCGAAGAAGTAGTGGTAAGTACGGCCATGGACCTGCTGCGTCACGCGCCTTATCCCCTGCTGATAGTGCCTACGGTTGGCTGGGATACTTTTCCGCCGCGCCGCCTGCTACTCGCCGTGGATGGGCAGCCGTTTCAGCTCTTTCCGCACCATGATGTGCTACGCCAGCTGCTGCGGTCCACGCAGGGCAGCATCGAAGTGATTCATGTCACCGACGACGAGCACACGCCAACCAGCGCCGGAGCCATCCTCGACAGCATTCGTGCCAACGACCTGGTAGACCCGCTGCCAGCTACTGCCCTGCACAACCTGTACCAGCCCACCATTGTGGGCGGCGTGCTGCAGGAAGCTGCTCGGCTCGAAGGCGATATGCTGGTGGTAATAGCCCGCCGCCACAGTCTGCTGGGCAGCTTGTTCCACCGCAGCATCACGGCCCAACTGCTACAGGAGAGTCCTATCCCGGTGCTGTTGCTACCCGCCGAAGACTAGCCCGCCCCGCGCTGCTTCTTGTCCACACTGTTTCCGCTTTCGCTATGAATCAGGCCATTTTAATGCTCACCAACCTGTCGGCAGCGGCGGAACGGGCCGCGCAGATGGCCGCCGTGCTGGGGCTGCCGCTACAGCTGCGCTTGGTGCTGTTGCACCTCTACCACGACCCGCTGCTGGATCCGGAGCTGGTTGTCATCACCACGGCGGGAGCCTACCGTACGCAGGCCGAAACCAACGCGTCCCTGCAGGCAATGGCCCAACGGCTAGCCCTGCCAACCGAGGTAACAACATCAGCCGATACCCTGCGCGAAGCCGTGCAGGCGGCCCTGCAGCATTATCATCCGCTGCTGCTGGGCATGGGCCTCAGCCAGGAGCATGATTTGCTGGACAGACTGCTGCACAACCAGATGCTCCCCGTACTCCGTGCCACGGGCTACCCACTGCTGCTGGTGCCGGAGCGCGGACCGGTGCCGCAGGTACCACGCCGCGTAGCGCTGGCCGTAGATGCCGAGTCATTCTCCCCGAACAGGGCCAGCCAGGCACTGGCTCCGCTGCTGGCCAGCTGGCAGGCGGCCTACACGGTGGTGCACGTGGCCGCACCAAAAGAGCAGGAGGCCTTTGCGGGCCAGCGTGCCCTGACCAACGTCCGCCAGAGCAAGCTGCTGCCGGCCGCCACCCGGCTGGAGCTTTACCAGGAACGGGAAGTGCGGCCGGCGGCCGGCGTGCTGCAGGCCCTCGAAGACACGCAGGCCGACCTGCTCCTCCTTGTTGCCCGGCCTCGCAGCTTTATGGGCCGGTTCTTTCACCACAGTGTCACGATGGAAGTGCTGCGCCACTGCCGCATTCCGGTGCTGCTGCTGCCCGCCCATGCACCAGCGGTACCCGGCTGGATGCCGGCCATGTCCTGACTTGTTCTTCTCCCGTTACAAACCGTTGTGCGATGAAACCGAATCTGGTTGTTCTGACTGATTTTTCGCCGGCTGCTGAGCGGGCACGGGTCTATGCGGCCGCCCTGGCCGTGCCGCTCCAGGCCGAAGTACATCTGGTGCACGTGTACTATCCGCAGGCAATACCGCTCGATTTTGGCACCACGCTGCCCGTACCCGACAGCCGCTACGTGCAGGAAACCCGTCAGTCGCTGGAGAAGCTGGCCGCCGCAATGCCGCAGCCGGCCACCGCCGAAGTGCTTGAAACTACTTGGCAGAACGCCGTGGAGCAGGCTCTGGCTCAGTACCACCCCTTGGTCCTTGTTGCCGGCCTCACCGCCACCGACAACCTGCTGGATGAATGGCTGAGCAACCGCGCTTTGCCGTTGGCCCACAGTACCGGGTATCCGCTGCTGCTGGTACCTGAGCATTTGCCTGCGGATGCTCTGCAGCCACCGCGCCGTCTTGCGCTGGCGATAGAAGACCAGCCGTTCCGCCTGAAAACCCACGCCCGTGCCATAGCGCCGCTGCTTGATGAGATTGGCACCGAGATACTGGCGGTTTGCGTTCTTCCGTACGAAAAACGGTCTGGAGGCTGGCGGGGCCTGCAGGCAGCCCAGCAGTGCGGCCTTACCAGTGCCATGCCCCGTTGCAGCCTGCACAAGGTGATACGGGAGCTACCGGCCTCCGGCATTCTGCAGGGCGTGGATGAAGTAGAAGCCGACCTGATAGCCCTCCTCGACCAAGGCCACGGCTGGCTGCACAAACTCTTCCACGGCAGCGTTACGGAATACATTCTGCGCCACACGCAGGTACCCGTGCTGCTGCTGGCCGCCCACCTCGACTCCGGCGCCGAATAGCACCTGCTCAGCGCGGCGCTTCCTAGTGGCGCGTTGCGCTTACCCTTTTACCACGCTTTCCGGCGCCGCGCCGGCATTGCGCAGTCCGGAATCAGGCTGATACGGCAGCTCCCCGCCGCTACTGCTGGCCCCGTGCACTGCATTCTGCTTTCCCGCCGATTTGTTTCTTTGCTGTTATGTCGCCCACCCTCATTGCTCTTTCCGGTTTCTACCCTGCCGCCCGCCACGCCGCGCACTACGCCGATATGCTGGCGCAGGCTCTGGATGCCCGGCTGGTGCTGCTGCACGTCAACCGGGTGTCAGTTTTTGATCCGTATGAGTTGGTGGGCGAGGCATACCGCCAGGAAGAGCTGGACCGCCAGACCGACACGGCCGCCGCCCTCTACCGCCAGGCCGAAACCCTGCGCACCCCCGCAGCCATCGAAATAACCACCGATCTGCTGCCCGCCGTGGCGCAGGACCTGGCCGCCCGCTATGGACCCGTGCTCTTCGTGCTGGGCTACCCCGAGCCCGGGCACCCCACTGCCACCGACCTTGCAGCCAACTGCGCCGAGCTGCTTCGGGCCGGACAATATCCGCTGCTGCTGGTGCCGGCTACCACGCGTCCCACGGGGCTGCCTCACCATTTTGTAGTTGCCGCCGACCAGGAACCGTTTCAGCTGACCCCGGCTGCCCGCGCCCTGCGCCGCCTGCTCACTACCCTGGGCACCACCATCGTGGTAGCACACGTGTCCGGCATCGAGGATGATGCCGGCTGCGGGGCCGCCCTCCGGGCCGTGCAGGCCAGCGGCCTCACCGAGGGCTTGCCCGTACCCGAATTGCGTGGCTACGAGCAAACCGACTACGCCGCCGGCCTCCTCGACGCCATCCGTGACACGCAGGCCGATATGGTATTGCTAATGGCCCGCCAGCGCAGCTACCTCTCCGAGCTGTTTCACCAGAGCGTCACGGCGCGTCTGCTGGAGCGCAGCCCGGTGCCACTGCTGCTGCTCCCTGCCCAGCCGGACGAGGCCGACTAGCTACTCCTGCGTGCCGCGTAGCCTTCTTCTCCGCGTACTCATTGCCACCCCAAAACCAAAAACGGCCGCCCTGATTGCAGGGCGGCCGTTTTACTGATCTGAATTTAAGTTTACTTGAACGCCTGAATGCCGGTGATATCCGCACCCGTGATGAGCAGGTGGATATCGTGGGTACCTTCGTAGGTGATGACCGACTCCAGGTTCATCATGTGGCGCATGATGGGATACTCGCCCGTGATGCCCATGCCGCCGTGAATCTGGCGGGCTTCGCGGGCAATGTGCAGCGCCATTTCCACAGAGTTGCGCTTGGCCATCGAAATCTGGGCGCTGGTGGCTTTACCTTCGTTTTTGAGTACGCCCAGGCGCCACACCATCAGCTGGGCCTTGGTGATTTCCGTTATCATTTCGGCCAGCTTCTTCTGCTGCAGCTGGAAACCGGCAATCGGCTTGCCGAACTGCTCCCGCTCCAGCGAGTATTTCAGGGCCGACTCGTAGCAGTCGATAGCCACGCCAATGGCACCCCAGGCAATGCCGTAGCGGGCCGAGTCGAGGCAACCGAGCGGGCCTTTGAGGCCTTCCACGTTGGGCAGCAGGTTTTCCTTGGGCACTTTCACGTTGTCGAACACCAGCTCGCCGGTGATGCTGGCGCGCAGGCTCCACTTGTTATGGATTTCGGGGGCCGTAAAGCCTTCCATGCCTTTTTCCACGATGACGCCGCGGATGCGGCCTTCATCATTTTTGGCCCACACCACCGCTACCTGGCTCTGGGGCGAGTTACTGATCCAGAGCTTGGCGCCGTTGAGCAGGTAGTAGTCGCCCATGTCCTTGATGGTGGTGGTCATGCCACCAGGGTTCGAACCATGGTCGGGCTCCGTGAGGCCGAAGCAGCCGAGCCACTCGCCGGAGGCCAGCTTGGGCAGGTATTTCTTGCGCTGCTCCTCCGAGCCGTAGGCGTAGATGGGGTACATCACCAGGGAGCCCTGCACCGAGGCGGTGGAGCGCATGCCGGAGTCGCCGCGCTCAATTTCCTGCATAATCAGGCCGTAGCTGATGTAGTCGAGGCCGCCGCCGCCGTACTCGGTAGGAATAGTCGGGCCGAACGCACCTACATCACCGAATTTCTTGACGATTTCGGAGGGAAAATGATTGTTCTGGGCCCACTTCTCAATGTTGGGGCTGATTTCCTTCTTCACGAAGTCGCGGATGCTCTGACGGATGAGCTTGTGCTCTTCGGTGAGCAGGCCGTCGAGGTCGAAGTAATCGGTGAAGCCGGCGGCGTTGGTAGAACCGTGGTGGTTGGCGGCTTTGGCCTTGGGCGAGAGAACGTCAGCTTGCGAAGACATGGTAAGTTGTTGGGTGGGAATCAGATTCAAAGATAGTAGTTTCAGAATGCGAAACAGGTAGTTGCGGCCCATGGTTCAGGCAGTGCGCAGCAGGTATGCACCTGCTTTGTGGGCCGCTGGCCAACCGGCGAATTGCCGTGCGCCGGTATTTTGAGCAGCGGGTCATTCAAGAACAGACTTCCTTCGTAGATACCGCATCTGCTCCTTCCCTGCCTGCCTTACCCCACCATGAGCCACGAGAAAAAACTAAACGAACTGGAGGCCACTTCCATTTGCGGCAACGACATTTCTTCGTCGTGCCTGTATGTGTCGGCGCTGGCCATTGCGTATGCCGGGCAGTATGCCTGGGTGGCGCTGCTGGTAGTGGGCGCGGTGCTGTACCTGTTCCGGCGCATCTATGGCGAAGTGGTAGGCGCGCTGCCGCTCAATGGCGGCGCCTACAACGTACTGCTCAACACCACCAGCAAACGCAACGCGGCGGTGGCGGCCTGCCTCACTATCCTGTCGTACATGGCCACGGCCGTTATTTCGGCGTCGGAGGCTATGCACTACCTACACACGCTCTGGCACGGGCTGCCCATCATTCCGGCTACCATGCTGCTGCTGGGCTTCTTTCTGCTGCTCACCATTCTGGGTATTTCGGAGTCGGCGGTGGTGGCGGTGGTTATTTTCCTGCTGCACCTGTTCTCACTCACGCTGCTGGTAGGCGTCACGGTGTGGTACCTGTTCACGCACGGCACCGACACGCTGCTGGCCAACTGGCACATGCCCCTGAAAACCAGCCTGACGACGGCCCTGTTTCTGGGTTTCAGTGCGGCTATGCTGGGTATTTCGGGCTTCGAAAGCTCTGCCAACTTCGTGGAAGAGCAGGCCCGCGGCGTGTTTCAGAAGACGCTGCGCAACATGTGGGTGGTCGTGACGGTGTTCAATCCGCTGCTGGCATTTCTGGCTATTGCGGCGCTGCCACTGGTGGAAGTGGGCCAGCATACTGAAACTCTACTTTCGCACCTGGGCAAGACTACTGGCGGCCCCTGGCTGGCCACGCTTATTTCCGTAGATGCCGTGGCCGTGCTCAGCGGGGCCGTGCTGACGAGCTTCGTGGGCGTGAGCGGCCTGATGAAACGCATGACCCTGGACCGGATTCTGCCCCAATTCTTCCTGAAGGAAAACAAGCGCGGCAGCAACTACCTGATTCTGATTACTTTTTTCCTGCTGTGCATCTCGGTGCTGCTGATTACCAACGGGGAGCTGGGGCCGCTGGCGGGCGTGTATACTATTTCGTTTTTGTCGGTAATGGCCTTTTTTGCCCTCGGCAACTTCCTGCTCAAGAGCAAGCGGCCCAAGCTGCCGCGCCCTGTGTATGCAGGCATTCTCACGGTGTCGTTGGCGCTGCTGGGCGTGCTTACGGCCCTCTACGGCAACATCCGCATCCGGCCCGACTACCTGATTGTGTTCTTGCAGTACTTCATTCCGGCCATGCTCATCGTGTCGGCGATGCTCAACCGCACAGCCATCTTCAATCTGGTCCTGCACGCAGCCGAAACGTTTGCCCGGCACTCGCCCCGGGTTTCGCGCCTCACGCAGCTTAACATCAAACGCCAGTTGCGGGAGCTGCACCGGCAGGAATTCGTATTTTTCACGAAAGGCGACAATGTCTCGAACCTGAACAAGGTGATGGCCTATGTGGTGGAAAACGAATCGACGAACCGCCTGAAAATCGTGACGCTGCTGAAGGAAGGCGAAGTGTATCCCGAAGACCTGCTGACCGATATCCGGGTGCTGGACCGCGCCTACGAGCAGATTGAGGTGGACTTCGTGACGCTGGATGGCCACTTCGGCCCCGAGTTGATTGACCGGCTTTCCAGAGAGTGGAACATCCCGAAAAACTTCATGTTCATCGGCTCTCCCGGCGACAGGTTTCCTTACCAGATTTCCGAACTGGGCGGCGTGCGGCTTATTATATAAGAACGCGGATTTTGCAGATTAGTCGGATTTTGTTGACGATTAAAAATCAAAAAGGGCTGCCGATTGGCAGCCCTTTTTGATTCTCTTCTTTTATCCACTCGCACGTTGCAAAGACGGATAATCGTCTGAATCCGCGGGTTAAAACTTCACGCCCACTGAAGCCAGGAAGTTGCGGGTGGCCTGCGGGAAAAACCAGTTGAAGGTGTCAAGGCCGCCGCTGGCGCCGGGGTAGCTGTAGGTGTAGCCGTTGGCCACGTACTCGCGGTTGAGCACGTTGTTGACCAGCAGGCCCAGCTCAATTTCCTTCACAAACTGCGGCTTGATGCTGTAGCGCACCCGGAAATCGAGGACTTGATAGGCCTTGATGCTGCGTGCTATGTTCTCGGAGTTGTCGAGGTATTGGCGGCTGACGGTTTTGTAGAGCAGTGCCACGCGCAGCCCTTGTAGCGGCTGCCCTTCCAGCGTGTGCGCCGACACGGTATTGGGCGAGTAGGAAATGGCAGACGTGCGCGCCTCCCCCACCACAGGGTTATAATCGGCATCATACGTCACGTCGCGGTAGTTCAGAATCCGGTTGCGGCTCAGCGTCAGGGTGCTGCTCAGGCTGATTTTGTCATCAGCGGAAATGAAGCCGGTCAGCTCCACGCCCCGGCGGTAGCTGCGCGCTACGTTGGTGCGCAGCGGAGTGCCCACGTCATTCAACTGGCCGGTAGCTACCAGCTGGTTGCGGTAGTTCATGTAGAACCCGTTAGCTTCGAAGCGCACGGCTGTACGCGGCCCCAAAAGACTGAGGTCGGTGCGGGTGAGGCGGTAGCCGCCTTCAAAGTCCTCGAGGCGCTCGGATTTGGCGCTCTTGTCACCGGCCGGGCGGTCCGTGAAGTCGGCGCGCACCGGCTCGCGCTGGCCCACGGCATAGCTGGCGTAGAGCTGCTGGCCTTCGCGCAGCGTGAAGGTGACGCCGGCTTTGGGGTTATCAAACAGATAGTTGGCGCGGGTCGTCACGTCGTTCTGATCATCCTCCACGCCATCAATCCGGTAGGCAATGCGGCGCACCTGTGCATCAGTGTACAGGCCCAGGCGGGGCAGTACCTGCCACACGAAACGCAGGTATACGTTGTGGTCGGTTTTGGTGGCCCGGTTGAAGTAGTAGCGCTGCCGGATGTTGCCGTTGGAGGCATACTGCGCCCAGATAACTTCGCCGTAGTGGTCATTCTCAAACCGGTTCCAGGCGCCGCCCAGCGTGGCCTGAAACCGGTCGTCGTCTTTGGGCTGGTAGTTCAGCGCGAAGGTGCCGCCATAGAAATAGTTGTCCAGCCATTTCCGGTCAATCAGGTTGGTGCGCGTGAGCGTGTCGCCGCCGATTATCACGTTCTGCAGACCGTAATCCACGAATTTGCGGCGGGCCCGGTAGCTTTCGTAGTAGCCGAAGCCGCGCGTGAGGTGCAGCGCTGCCCCGATGTTCCAGTCGTCGCCGAGGCCTTGCGAGAGGTGCAGCTGGTAGTGGTTTTGCTGGTAGTTGTCGGTCTGGTTGTCGTAGGTGTAGTAGCTGTAGCGGCGGCCTTCGCGGCGCACCCGCTCGGCATCGGCCTCGCTCAGCTCGCCGTTGGCGATGTAGTTCTGGAGCTGGGCCTGGTCGCCGGTAAGAGCCGGCTCGGGCACGCCGTTCCAGGCCTGGTAGGTTTTCTCGCGGCCCGAGAAGGTGATGAACTTGAGCAGCGTGCTCTTGGCCTGGTAGCCCGCCGCGAAGTAGTACGACTTCAGATCCGATGAAGCGCGGTTCATGTAGCCATCGGTGCTGATGCGCGAGAGGCGGCCGTCCACCGTGAAGTGCCCGTTCAGCAGCCCGGTCCCGAACTGCACGTTGTTTTTCCAGGTGTTGAAGGAGCCGACGCTGTTCTGGGTTTCGCCGTAAGCCTCGGGGCGGCTGTCCAGGGTGCTGATGTTGATGCTGGCCCCGAACGCCGCGCCGCCGTTCTGGCTGGTGCCCACGCCGCGTTGCACCTGCAGGCTGCTTACGGAAGAAGCCAGATCGGGCAGATTCACCAGAAATGAGCCGTGCGACTCGGCATCGTTGAGCGGCACGCCGTTGATGGTCATGTTAATGCCCGTGTTGCTCGTGCCCCGAATGCGGATATCGGTGTAGCCCACGCCCGCCCCGGCATCCGAATTCACCACCACCGAAGGCGTCTGGTCGAGCAGGTAAGGCAAATCCTGCCCGAAGTTGCGCTTGGCCAGATCCTCTTTCCCTAAGTTGGTGTAGGCAGTGGCGGTGCGGTTGTTAGCACGGGAGGCCGTCACGAGGGCCTCGCCGGTGAGCACGCCGCCGGGCCGGAGTACGTGGTTCAGTTGCTGCGCCGCGGGCTGGCCCTGCACCGGCCGCACCAGCGGCTCATAGCCCACAAATGTGATGCGCAGTTCGTGCCGGCCAACGGGTACCGCCAAAATCGAGAAGGAGCCTGCCGCATCGGTGGCGGCGCTGGCGGCTCCATCCAGGTACACGGTAGCGCCAGGCAGCGCCGTGCCGGTGCGGGCATCCGTAATCGTCCCGGACACGGGGCCTTGCGCCCATGCCGAGAGAGGCAGCACCAACAGCGCAGCCCCGGAAACCAGGAAATTTTTCAAGGGTTTGAAAAAGAAAAAGTGGAACGGACCGGACACCAGGGGTCGGTGCCTTCGGCTTGTCGCTCGCGGATCGTTTGTTCCCTTCGCCGGCATTACCCGGGCAGGTTCAATGGGTATGATCTCAGCCCCCTGCCACTCCCGGCCTGGGGCACCCCTAAACTTCTGCCGCAAAGGTAGACCGCAAACTGCTACTTGCAAGCCCGTGGTCAAACCACTTTACTTTCGGTTGATTATCAGCTAACTTAGAACTCTACTACACTAGCTGGCAGCCGTATTTTTATCAAAACAACGACGGTACCGGCTCCGTTAGTTATCTGGTTGCCGTCGGATTACTCCGTTCGTTTGTCTTTCAGCTCTCCCGGCCATGACTCCCCTCGTCTACCTGCTCCTGCTTCTGGCTATTGCCGTGTATTTCGTAGTGATTCCGCGGCGCCGCTTCCCTTCCCCACCCCAGCCTGACAACGACGACGACGGGGGCGAGCCGCTCGATGATGGCCTGCCCGACCTGGACCTGCCGCCCGGCATCACGCGTCCCATCAACGACTGGGAACCGGACTATAACCGCCGGCCCCGCACGCCTGTGCGCCCCACCGAGCCCATGCTGCTGTAACCGATACAGCATTTTTAGGTATAACCACACCTTCCGGCCCGCCCCACTGTGTCTCATGGCTGATACAGCGAAAGGGCCCGCCACAAGTGCTGTTGCGAGCCTGATTCACTGGCTATAAGGTGCGGGCCATGCGCACATAGGCAATGAGGCCCTTGTAGAATACCTCACCTTCCGGCTGCATCCCGAAACGGGCGTAGAAAGCAGCACTGTCCTGGCGGGCGTCGCACCAGAGGCGGCGGGCCCCCAGGCGGCGCGCTTCGGCTAGTACGTACCGCAGCAAGGCGCTGCCAATTCCCTGGCGCTGGTAGGCCGGGTCGGTGGCAAACTTGCGGAAGCGGGCTTCTTCGCCTTCTATGAAAAGGGAAATTACCGATACCAACTGGTCGTCCTGGAAGGCGCCATAATGGTAGCCTTCGGCGTCATTTTCCAGCTTCACGTAGTCCAGCGGCATATTGGGCCATAGCACTTCGTGGCGCAGCAGATAGGTGTGGCTGGGCGCTATGGCCCAGATTGCGGGCAGAGCGGGCATGGCTACTCTACCGTGATGCTGTAGGACGTTGCAAACTCCTGGCCCGGCTCCAGCGCCAGAATACCTTCCTTGTCGGCCAGTTCGCCCGTGTCGCTGGTGGAGCCGGCAATGCCGTGCCAGGGCTCGATGCACACGAACTGGGCTCCTTCGCCTTTGGTCCAGAGGCCAAGAAAGGGAAACCCATCAAACCGCAGGCGTACGGCCCGGCCGGAACGGCGGCTGCGCAGCGTGACGTGCGTGAAATCGAAGTGCTTCAGCACCAGCGCATCCCGCTCGAAGAGCTTATAGCTGAGCGGCAGCGTAGTTTGCTGAGTGAGCAGCGGCTCGGTTTCGCCGGTGAGCAGGCCGCCTTCCAGCAAGTGCTGCTCCGCTGTCACGGGGTGGTCGAACACGAATTCGTAGTCCTCAAACGTCTCGCCTTCCTGCAGCGGGCAGCGAAACGCCGGATGTGCCCCGATGCTGAACAGCAGCTCGCCGGTGCCGGTGTTGTGCACTTCCCAGCCTATGGTGAGTTGCGGCCCCGCCAGCCGGTACGAAACCACGAGGCTGAACCCGAAGGGAAACAGGGCGCGGGTAGCCTCGGTGGCGCGCAACTCCAGTACCAACTCGGCGGCGGTCTGGCGCAGCAACGTGAATTCCTGGTCGCGGGCGAAACCGTGCTGGGTAAGGCGGTAGCTCTGGCCCTGGTGGGTGTAGGTATCGTTGGGCAGGCGGCCCACTATCGGGAACAGCACCGGCGCATGGCGGCCCCACACGGCCGGGTCGGCTTCCCAGATATACTCCAGGTTGTTGAGGTCTTTGCGGACGAAGCTGCTCAGCTCGGCACCGTGGGCCTGCACCTGCATGCGGCACAGCTCGTTTTCGAGGGTATACGTCATAAATAGGAAGAAACGCCGACGGTGAGCCGGTGCTAGGAAGGTAGAGACAATGTGGGTCGCTTATACGGCAACCCGTTCGCTATAGGTCGCCGTTCCGCTTATTCCAGCAGCAGCTCATCCACGTGGTAGCAGGCCTGCTCCAGGCGCCGGGCCGGTGGGCCGCTTATTTCGGCGAAGTGCGACAACTGCTCCTGCAGCGTGTGCTGATAGAGCCGGAAAAACTGCTGGCGCAGGTGCGGATGTTCGCGCAACGGGTCCGGTTCCCAAGGCAGATCCACGTTCAGCAGCAATACCAAATCGTAGTGCTGCTGCTCAATCTGCTCCAGAATCCAGTCGGGGCAATGGCCGAACGCGTGCTCCGACCAGATTTTTATCACCAGCAGATCCGTGTCGCAGAAAAACACCGGCCGGTCCATCTGAATAGCCTGAATTTCGGCTTCGGCTTCAGCCCGCAGCTGGCCGTGCGCTATGGTTTCGAGGTCGTCGAGGGTGTATTTAGGGCCGTGCTGCTCCAGATAGGTGCGGGCGTATTCGGGCGCCCAGCTGGTGTTGTAGTGCGCGGCCAGCTGGCGGCTGAGGGTGGTTTTGCCCGTCGATTCGGGGCCGGTGAGGGCAACACGCAGCATTTTCAAGGAGCAGTGAACAAGGAGGAATGAGCACTAAATGCGGTAAAGCGGGTGGAAGAGCTGCGCCAGCACACGAGGGAATCAGGAGAGTGTTTCATGGCTGACTATTTACTGTTTATGCTCATTGCCACCTGCTCCTTCCTCATGGATTTCCGCCACTCCAGGTAGCCGTACACGGCCAGCCCCAGGTACAGCGCATACAGGCCGCTGGTCGGGTACAGCTGCTTGTACCAGAGAATTGGCACGTAGAGCAGGTCCACCACAATCCAGAGCCACCAGTTTTCCAGGCGCTTGCGCATCAGCAGAAACTGCGCGGCCAGGCTGCCGGCCGTCGTGAAACTGTCCCAGTGCGGCAGCGTGGCATCGGTGTGGTGCTCCAGATAGTAGCCGAAACCGACGGTGAAGGCGACAATGAATACCGCGCAGGCCACCCATTCCCAACGCCGCGTGCGCGACACCGGCAGTTCGGTTTTGCTGCGCCCGCCATACAGCCACTCGTACCAGCCGTACAGGCTAAGCACGATGAACATGATCTGCAGCAGCGAATCAGAATACAAGCCGGCACCATAGTACACCACGATGTAGAGGGCGCAGCTGAAAATGGCCACCGGAAAGTTCCACAACGACTCGCGGGCGGCCAGCCATACGCAGGCAAAGCCGGTCAGCACGGCCACCCATTCCAGCGGCGTGTTGCCGACGGCGGCGGTCCAGAACTCGTAGAACGAATGCAGCAAAGCGGAAGGCGAAAAGGCGAAATATCTGTTACTGAACCCCAGTCAGCGCAAACTACGGCCAAAGCTAACGAGCTAGCGCCTAATTTTGCCTTTCATCTGCCTTCTCACGTCGTATGCTGCCCGAACTCACGCCCGAACAACTGCATTCCCGCCTTCAGAGCGGCGAAAATATCCAGCTCGTGGACGTGCGGCAGCCGGAAGAATACGCTTACTGCCGCATCGAGGGTAGTGAGTTGATTCCGCTGGGCGAGCTGGCCCGCCGCGCCGACGAGGTAGCCGACGACCGGCCGGTAGTGCTCATCTGCCACCACGGCGTGCGCTCCATGCAGGCGCTAGCCTACCTGCAGCACCGCCACGAATTGACCAACCTGCTGAATCTGCGCGGCGGCATTCACGCCTGGAGTCTGCGCGTAGACCCGGCGGTGGCGGTTTATTGATTCTTTCTCGCCGAAGCTCACTCTCTCAGCGAGAAACCTGCTTGCCCATGAAATTCCCCTACCTCCCGATAGTTGCCGCCCTCCCCGGCCTGCTCACGGCCCTGGCTGCCCACGAGCGGGTGGTTTTGCAGGCGCCGCCCGGGGCCGGCAAAACCACCGTGGTACCGCTGGCGCTGCTGGATGCCGCGTGGCGCGCGGGCGGCAAAATCCTGATGCTGGAGCCGCGCCAGCTGGCCGCCCGCGCCGCCGCTACTCGCTTGGCCAAGCTGCTGGGCGAGCCGGTGGGAGAAACCGTAGGCTACCGCGTGCGGCTGGAAAGCAAAGTATCGGACCGCACCCGCATCGAAGTCATTACGGAAGGTATCCTGACGCGCCTGATCCAGGACGACCCGGCGCTTGAAGGTGTGGCGGCCGTTATTTTCGATGAGTTTCATGAGCGTAGCCTCCGCGCCGACCTGGGGTTGGCGCTGGCCCTCGATGCGCAGGCCGTGCTGCGGCCCGAGTTGCGCATTCTGGTGATGAGTGCCACGCTGGAAGCCGAACGGATGGGCACCTGGCTGCAGGCTCCGGTGGTGAGCAGCGCCGGCTTTCTGTTTCCAGTGGAGACGCACTATCTGAACCCGCGCCAGGCAGCGGCCGGCGGCTCTCGTCCCACCGAGCGGCTGGCGACGCTGGTGCCCACGGCCGTGCGCGAAGCCCTACGCCAGCACCCCGACGGCGACCTGCTGGTATTCCTGCCTGGTCTCGCCGACCTGCGCCGCGTGGCGGAAAAGTTGGAATCGACTTTATCCAATGAGGTGCACCTGCACTTGCTGCATGGCGAGCTGCCGCTGGCCGAGCAGGATGCCGCGTTGCGCCCCGTGCCGGCTGGGCAGCGCAAAATTGTGCTCAGCACCGCCATTGCCGAAACCAGCCTCACCATTGCAGGCGTGAAAGTGGTGATTGACGGTGGTTTTGCGCGGGTGCCGCGCTTTCAGGCCCGCACCGGCTTCAGCACCCTCGAAACCGTACCTGTCAGTCAGGCCGCCGCCGACCAGCGCCGGGGCCGCGCCGGCCGCCTCGGCCCCGGCACCTGCTACCGCCTCTGGACCACCACCGAGCACGACGCGCTACCGGCCTACCTACCGCCCGAAATCCTCACCGCCGACCTCAGCAGCCTGGCTCTGGAGCTGGCCTTGTGGGGCGCTGCTCCGCAAAGTTTACGCTGGCTCGATGCGCCGCCCGCTCCTGCCCTGGCCCTCGCCAACGACCTGTTGCGCCGCCTAGGAGCAGTTGTTAGCGATGAGGGGAATCGTGATGGAGTGAATAGTGAAACGCCCGGCGCACCTCCCACTGCTTCAGCCCCTCATTCCTCCATCAGCTCATCACTGTCCCAAAAGCCTACACCGCATGGCCGGGCGCTGGCACGGCTGGGGCTAGCGCCGCGCCTTGGCCACTTGGTAGTGCGTGGGCACGAGCTAGGCCACGGCCCGGCCGCCGCCGCGCTGGCGGCGCTGCTTTCGGAGCGCGACGTGCTGCGGGCCGCCGATGCCCACCCCACCCCGCCCGACCTGCGGCTCCGGTTCGAAGCCATTGCCAACGGCCGGGCGCCCTTGCCGGGCCTGCTGGTGCAGCACCACATTCTGCACCGCGTCCGAGACGCCGCCCGCAACTTGCGTCAGCGCGCCGGAATCCGGGAAAATGCTACTTCTGCTGATGCCGATGCGGCCGGTCTGCTGACGGCCCTCGCCTATCCCGACCGGGTGGCGCAGCGCGAAACCGCTGACCGGGTGCGCCTGGCCACCGGCCAGCGCGTGGCCCTGCCCGCCGAGCACTTTGGCCGCGACGACCAGTTTCTGGCCGTTGCTTACCTCGATGGGCCACCGCACCAGCTCCGCGCTGCGCTGGCCGCCCCCGTAAGCCGGACGGAGCTGGAAGAATTATTCAAGGAGCAGATTGAAGCCACAGACGAAGTGCGCTGGGATGCCGCTACGGGCCGCGTGCTGGCCCGCCGCCGCCGCCGATTGGGCGCCTTGGTTCTTTCTGATGCAGCCCTGCCTCAACCCGCGCCGGCGCTGGTAGCTGCGGCGCTGCTAGAGGCACTGCGCACCGAAGGCATTGCGCGGCTGCCCTGGAGCGAGGCCGGAACCGCCCTGCGGGAGCGGCTGGCGTTTCTGCACCAGCAGTTCCCAGATACCTGGCCCGATGTGTCGGATGAGGCGCTGCTGATGGAGCTGGAAGACTGGCTGGAGCCGCACCTCGCGGGCCTGAAAAGTCTGCAGGAAGTGAGCCGGCTCGACTGGCCCGAGCTGCTGCTGCAGCGGCTGCCCGGCGGCTGGAGCCAGCGCCAGGAGCTGGACCGCCTCGCCCCTTCTCACCTCGAAGTTCCCAGCGGTTCGCGCGTTGCGCTGGACTATTCTGATGCCGCGGCGCCGGTATTGGCCGTGAAGCTGCAGGAAGTGTTTGGCCTGCTCGATACGCCGCGTGTTGCGCAGGGGCGGGTGCCGCTGACGATGCACTTACTCTCACCGGGTGGCCGGCCGGCCCAGGTCACGCGGGACCTGCGCAGCTTCTGGCAACACGGCTATTTTGAGGTGCGCAAAGACCTGCGCGGGCGCTACCCCAAGCACCCCTGGCCCGACGACCCGCTCTCGGCCATCCCAACCAAGCTCACCAAGAAGCGCTTCGAAGCCGGCCAATCCTAGACTTTGCAGGCATTCAGCTATGCTTTTCGTTTGCTAGGAACCGCCTTGGTAACATTAGCGTAACATAGGCCGATTACCACCCACAGTTTTTGCTTTTGCGCTTCCTTCCTGCCACCACCGCTCTACTTCTTGCTGCCATTTCAGGAGTACAGGCCCAAACCACGCCGGCTCGCGTCAACGACCACAACGCTCACACTTGGCTGATGTACTTCAGCGACGCACGCCTCTCGGAGCGCTGGGGCGTGCACACCGAGGCGCAGTGGCGACGCAGTGAGGTGCTGGCCGGCTCGCAGCAGGACTTTGTGCGGGCAGGCCTCAACTACTATGCGGGCCCTCGCCTGATGCTGACGGGCGGCTACGCTTTTGCCCTTACGCACCCGTACGGCGAATATCCGGCAGCCAGCCGCTTTCCTGAGCACCGCCTCTACCAGCAGGTGCTGTTGCGCGATGCCATAGGCCGGGTGCAGGTGTCGCACCGCTACCGGCAGGAGCAGCGCTGGTTGCGCCGCCCCGGCAACGACCAGTTTACCTATCTCAACCGCACCCGCTACCAACTGCGCCTGATGCTGCCGCTCAACGGCACGGGCCAGCTGCAGCCGCACACGCCATATCTGGCTGCCGCCAATGAGGTATTCGTGAATTTTGGTCGGAACGTGGCCAACAATTTTTTCGACCAGAACCGCGCTTCGTTGGCCTTTGGCTACCAGTTTTCCAAAGCTACTTCACTTGAAGTCGGCTACCTGCACCAACTCGTGCAGCAGGGCAACGGCACCGTGTTCGAGCACAACCACACACTCCAGATTGGACTGAATTTCAACCCTGACTTCCGGCGTCAGGCAGATCCACAGCCGGTACCGGCCACTGAGTAAGCTCCGCTTTAGCCGGAAATCTGGTCGTCGAGCAGTTCGGCAGCGGTTTGGCCTGGGGTAGGCGTGTAGTGGCGGTGCAGCCAGCGGCTCAGGCCTCCTAACCCCGGAAACAACACCCGTTCCGTGATACCCGCCTGGTCGAGCTTGTCGCGCACTTCCCACTTCAGGTTTGCCGGAATAATGATGCGAAAATATAGCTCCGGATGTTGCTCAAGCCACTCGTGCAGGGTGTCCTGCGCCGTATTGATCAGCGAAAACAGGGCGTACTGGTGCACAATGCGTGCATCAAGGGAAGGCGGCTCCAGAAACAGCAGAAACGGCTCCCGCTGCAGCAATTCCAGGTCGCGCAGGGTGGTGCAGAGTGGCTCCAGCAGCTCCGGCGTAAACACGTTGGAACCTTCCGAGCGCAGGGCCTCCCGCAGACTGGGCGGCAGAAACTCGGCCGCTTTCACGTAGTTGATGGCCCAGATAACGCCCGGCTGGTCGTAGGCTTCCAGGTCGTCGGTGGCGAAGTGCAGGGCCACGTAAGGTGAGTAGGTCCAGTCGAGCATGCGGGTGGGCAGGCCGTGGTGCTGGGCCAGCGCCAGCCAGTTCCACACCGACGTGCCGGGCTGGCTGAAGTCGCGGGCGTATTTGCGGAAATTGCGCAGCAAATGGTTTTCCAGCAGATGATACTCGCCGCCGAGGCGCTGCAGGCTGGTGGTTAGCGGCCAGCTTTCGGAGCGCAGGCCCCGGTACACGAACGGCGAGCGAAACCGGCCGATGCGGCCGTCCCAGGTATCCTGAAACAGCGCCTGCTGCAGGTCGGCCCAGGAAGTTACTTCGACATCGTTGGAGGTAGGTGGCACGGAAAAAGGTTAGCTGAGTGGGCAGGCAAGATACACAGGCAGGATACCAAAATGGGCAGCCGCGCCCTGATAAAGCGCAACTGCCCATTGTATTTCCAGCTACTTCGGCGGCTACTCGCCGGTCGGAAAATCGGCGGAGTCGCCGAGGTCGGCTACCTGTTCCAGCTCTTTTACCAGCCCGGTGAACTTCTCACGGGCGCCTTTTACGGCGGCTTTGCCAAGCGGCAGGTGCAGCGGCGGATTTTCCTGACGCACCAGCTCGAACATGATTTTGGCGGCGCGCTGCGGGTCGCCGGGCTGCTTGCCGCTGTAGCTCTGGATGCCCTTCAGGTTTTCGCCCACGGTGGCGCGGTAGTCCTCAATGGCCGTATCGGCGTAGGTAGCCGAGCTGCCGGCCCACTCGGTGCGGAAGCCGCTGGGCTCGATGTTCGTGACTTTGATGCCGAGCGGCGCTACCTGCTGGCTCAAGCTTTCGCCGATGGCCTCCAGGGCAAACTTGCTGGCGTTGTACACGCCCACGCCGGGAAACGTTTTTAGCCCCCCGATGCTGGTGATATTGAGCACGTGGCCGCTTTTCCGCTCGCGCAGGTGGGGCAGCACGGCCCGCAGCACGTGCAGCGGCCCGAACACGTTCACATCGAACTGGCGTTGCACTTCTTTGGCCTCAATTTCCTCGATGCTGCCCAAGGAGCCATAGCCGGCATTGTTCACGATGACGTCGAGGTGGCCAAAATGCTGGATGGCATCGGCAATGCCCTGCTTCACCTGCGCTTCGTCGGTTACTTCTACCACGAAGCCACGGCCATTTTCGCCAGCCTTCTGCGTGAATTCGTCGGCTTGCTCCTGCTTGCGGAAGGTAGCGGCTACTTTGTCGCCGTTGCGAAGGCAGTAGTCGGCCAGTTCTTTGCCAAAACCGGTGCTGACGCCGGTAATAAACCAATGTTTGGTGGTTGCCATGTGCTAGGTGTGGTTGGTTAAGACCGGCCGGAGTTCCGGCGGCTGGCAGGTGTAACTCTCGAAGCGGCTTTCCGGTTTTGGCGGGCATCAGTTTTTGCCTTGCTCGGTTTGAAGAAAACCAGCCATTCTTCTATCATAACCCGAAATACAACCGCCCGATAACACAGAACCCAACTTTCCGCCGTAGCTTTGTCTGGCAATAAGTAGCACCTAATCTTCTTGTTGCCATGGCCGACTACGCTGCCAAAATTGCCTTTGAGGCGCTAACCTACGACGACGTCCTGCTACTACCCGGTTATTCGGAAGTACTGCCCCGCGACGCCGACCCGAGCGCCCAGCTCACCCGCAACATCCGGCTTAAGCTCCCTTTCGTTTCGGCGGCCATGGACACCGTAACCGAAGCCGAAATGGCCATTGCCATGGCCCAGGAAGGCGGTATCGGCATCATCCATAAGAACATGAGCATCCGGGCGCAGGCCGAACTGGTGCGCCGCGTGAAACGCTCGGAAAGCGGCATGATCCTCGACCCGTTTACGCTGGAGGAAACCGCCACCCTCGCCGATGCCAAGAAGCTGATGCGCACCAACAACATCGGGGGTATTCCGATTGTGGACGAGCAGCGCCGCCTAAAAGGCATCCTCACCAACCGCGACTTGCGCTTTGAGAAGGACATGACCCGCTCCGTGGCCGACGTGATGACGGCTATGCCCCTCGTAACGGCCAAAGCCGGCACCGAGCTGGCCGATGCCGAAGACATTCTGCAGGACTCGAAAGTAGAGAAGCTGCCGGTGGTAAATACCGACGGCCGCCTCGTGGGCCTCATCACCTACAAGGACATCCGGAAGCGCCGCCGCACGCCCAATGCCTGCAAAGACGAGTTTGGCCGCCTGCGGGTAGGCGCCGCCGTGGGCGTCACGGCCGATTTGCTGGACCGCGTGGCCGCGCTGGTAGAAGCGGGTGTGGACGTGGTGAGCGTAGACACGGCCCACGGCCACAGCAAAGGCGTGCTCGATGCCGTGCGCAACCTCAAGCAGCAGTATCCAAACCTCGAAGTAATAGCCGGCAACGTAGCCACCGCCGAAGGGGCCCGCGCCCTCGCCGACGCCGGCGCTGACGCCGTGAAGGTCGGTGTTGGGCCTGGCTCCATTTGCACCACCCGTATCATTGCCGGCATTGGCGTACCTCAGTTGTCGGCGGTGCTGGAAGCGGCCCGCGGCCTCGAAGGCACCGGCGTCCCACTCATTGCCGATGGCGGCATCAAGTTTTCGGGCGATGTGGTGAAAGCCTTGGCCGCCGGGGCTTCTACCATTATGGTAGGCTCCCTGCTGGCCGGCACCGAGGAAGCGCCCGGCGAAGTGACCCTGTTTGAGGGCCGCAAGTACAAGAGCTACCGCGGCATGGGCTCCGTGGAAGCCATGGAAGATGGCTCCAAGGACCGTTACTTTCAGGACGCCGAGGACGACGTGAAAAAGCTGGTACCCGAAGGCATTGTGGGCCGCGTGGCCTACAAAGGCTTGGCCTCCGAGGTTCTGTTTCAGCTGGCGGGCGGTCTGCGGGCGGGCATGGGCTACTGTGGGGCCCCTACTATAGAAGTACTGCAAACGGCCCGGTTCGTGCGCATCACCGGGGCCGGACTCCGCGAGTCGCACCCCCACGATGTGCAGATTACGCAGGAAGCGCCCAACTACAGCAGCAAGTAGGCTGATAGCAAGCACACTGCAAAACAAAAACAGCAGCAGCAGAGCCGGCCGGCAGCCAGGATTCTGCTGCTGCTGTTTTTTTCGTGTTGGGGCCAGTGGCTTCTTTCCATTTTTCACATTAGAATACCTGTTTATCTTAGCGGTCCGTTTTGCCCCTGCGCCTACATTTCTCGCGGAACACAGGGGACACCATTCCGCCTCTATGTCCTTTCGTCACCGATTAAAAGCCATCCTGTTTCCGCTGAGCCTGTTCAGCTGGCTGCTGCTGTTGCTTAGTACGCTTAGCAACACGCAGGGCAAAGCAGCTGACTGGCTGGGTGGCCCCTGGCCTACCTGGGTTACACTGGCCGCTCAGGCGCTTTTTGCGGCTAGTGTTTTTGTCTACCAGCGCGGCCGCACTGAGCCGCTCGTCGGCAACGACTTTGTGGGCCTGATGCGCCGGCTGGTGCTGGGGCCGGGCATGCTGGCTACCGTTTGCGTGGGCCTGCACCTTGTGGAGCGGGCGCTGCAATACCAGCTGCCGACCAACGACCGGACGCTGCTGGCTGTGATTTACACCATCAACCTGGGATTCTTCGTCGTTTTCCTGGCCAACACCAACTATTCCTGGCGCAGTCTGGTCCTGTTTAGGGCCCGGCCGCGGATTCAGCGGGAATGGGTATGGTTTGAAGTGCTGCTGGGCTCCACCTTGCTGTTCCGGCTCCTCGACTGGGTTCCCCCGCATCCTTTCGATTACCTTATTCTGGGGTTTCTGGCCATTTTCGGTGTCTATCTGAGTGGCAACCAGCAGTGGGTAGCCTACCTGAGCCGCCGGCAGAAATGGGAAGCCGTGCTGCTGCAGATTGCTATTCTGCTCTCCATGGCCGTGTTCGTGTCGTATTTCCTGCGCATCGAGCACGACCCCAAGCTGGTAGCACCGGCTCCACAGCAGGCATTCCTGCTGCTCACCGTCTTCTTTGCGGGTTTTTATGCCCTCATGGGACTGTTGGTCACGCTGTTCAACCTGCCTACGGCGGGCATTTTTGAGCAGAAGCGGGAAGAAATCCTGAGTCTGCAGCGTCTTACCCAGCTCATCCAGCGGGGCCAGAGTGAGGAAGAAGTATACACCATGCTCTTCGACTCGGCGGTGCAGACCGTGGATGCCGACGCGGCCTGGATTACACTGGAAGACGAAAGCAGCACCCGGCAGGCCCAGCACTACCGCGTGTTGCCGGAGCAGACGGCCGCTGTGCATCAGTTGCTGCAGGAGCACAATCTGCAGCATATTGAGTACCTGAACAACGATCTGAAAAGCAGTAGCGGCTTCCGCGACCTGAACCTGCCCTACGGCTCGCTCATCGTAATGCCGCTGCGCTCGGCGAAACGGCGCTACGGCTCCCTCTACATGCTGAAGCTGGCGCGCCAGGGCTTCGACCGGGAGAACCTGAGTATTCTGCAAACCTTCGCCAGCCAGACGGTGCTCAGTATCGAGAACCTGAATCTGATGAACGTGTCGCTAGAAAATCAGCGGGTGCAGGAAGAGCTGAAAATTGCCTCTGCCGTGCAGGACAGCCTTATTCCCAAAAACCTGCCCATCGACAGCTGGTTCGATATCAGCTCCTACGCGGCTTCGGCCAAGGAAGTGGGCGGCGACTTTTACGACTTCCTGCACCTGCCGGGCCGCCGGCTGGCCATCCTCATCGGCGACGTGAGCGGCAAAGGTGTGACGGCCGCCTTCCACGTGGCCCAGATGAAAGGAATTTTCCATGCGCTGATGCAGGAAAATCCGCTGGCCAAATCGGAGCGCGACAAATTTCCGGTGCCCAGCCGCTTCATGGCACAGGCAAACCATGCCTTGGCCCGGTGCCTAGAGAAATCGGCTTTCATTACGGCTTCGCTCTACATCATCGACTATGAGAATGGGGGCTTCGTATTTGCGCGGGCCGGGCATTGCCATACACTCTACTACCATTCCATTAAAGAGGAAGTATCATACTTCCAGACGGCCGGGCTGGGGCTGGGCATCATCCGCAACGAAACCTACGAAAAGCACATCAAGAACCAATTCTACGATTATAATCCGGGCGACGTAATGGTTATTTACACCGACGGAATCGTGGAGGCGCGCAACGCGGCCCAGGAAGAGTACGGGGAGGAAAGGCTGCACCAGATGCTGGAAAAGACCTATTACCTCGACGCCGACGAAATCAAAGAGCAGATACTGACCGATCTGGCACAGTTCAGCTTCGGCCAGCCCATGCACGACGACCAAACCTTGCTGGTCGTTAAGTTCAAGTCGGCCCAACCCGGCTCTGCCAACTGACGTACTGTGGACTTATGAAAATAACGCAACACTCTTCCGCCAATACCCTTACCCTAAGCCTGGACGGTGAGCTGGATGCCAGCTCTTCGGTGCTTCTCGATTCTGAACTGGCCAAGCCTGAAACGCTGCAGTTTGAGAAGGTTCTCATCAACTGCCGTAACCTGAATTATATCTCTTCGGCCGGTCTGGGCGTTTTTATTTCGCATCTGCAGCAGTTTCAGGACGCTGGTGTGAAGCTGGTATTTTTCAACATGCAGGACAAAGTGCATAACGTGTTCGAAATCCTGGGCCTCGATGCACTCATGACCATTGTGCCCTCTGAGACAGAAGCCACCGCTCTTTAATCACTTGTCCGTTTTCGACAGGCCCGCAGGATGAAAAATGCACTCCGGATCAGCTGTAGCCGCCACAACCTTAAGGTTGTGCGCGACTTCGTGACGGACTACCTGAAGGCCTATCAGCTTCCGGACCTTCAGCTCAACCAGATTGTGCTGGCCGTCGATGAAGTGGTAGCCAACCTGATTATTCATGCCAATTCCGAAGACGAGTCGCAGCATCTGGACCTGGCCCTGGACGTAAGCAACAAGCAGTTCGGCATCGAGATATTTGATGACGCTACCAGCTCCTATGCTCCTTCCACCTACCACGAGCCGGATCTGCAGGAGTACATTCGGCAGGGCCGCAAAGGCGGCGTGGGCATGACGTTGGTCAACCGCATCATGGACCGGGTCGAGTTCAGCACGCAGGGCCGCCGCAACGTATGCCGGCTCTACAAGCAGCTCTGAGTCCTCCCCTTCGGCAGTGGCTGCTGCCACTGCTTCAGCAAAAGCCCTGATAGTCACCCCTGACCGTCAGGGCTTTTGCATTCTGCTGCCGCCGCCGGGGTGCCAGGCATGGCTGGCCGGCCTTTGTTCTGGCCGCCGAGTACGCAACCCCCGAAAAAAATCCGTAAAATTGCGTCAGGCAGTGTGCTACGTCTGGTTTGGCCAGGGAGCAACTGCCGCGCATAGCAGTTTCTTATCTATTGTATGCACAAACGCATTTTGTACGCCGGCACTGCCGCCGTAGCGCTGCTGGCAGCTTGCCAGTCTACCAAACCTACCACCGCTTCTAAGCAGCCTGTCATCGAAACGCTTGGCACCACGCAGGTGCCAGCCGGGGAGTTTGCTTACGTGTACCGCAAAAACAACGGTTCGGCACCGGAGTTCGGCACCCGTCCCAGCGTTACGGAGTACCTAGACCTGTACACCAATTTCAAGCTGAAGGTGCTGGAGGCGGAGCAGCGTGGCCTCGATACCACCCAGGCTTTCAAGCGGGAGCTGGATGGCTATAAGCAGCAGCTGGCGCAGCCCTACCTGACGGAAAAGAGTGTGACCGACCAGCTGGTGCGTGAAGCCTACGAGCGGATGAGCAAAGAGGTGAATGCCTCGCACATCCTGATTCGGATGGCGCCCGATGCCGAGCCCAAGGACACGCTGGCTGCGTTCCAGAAAATCACGGCGCTACGGCAGCGCGTGAGCACCGAAAATTTCGAGCAGGTAGCCCGCGAAGTAAGTGAGGACCCTTCGGCCCGCGAAAACGGCGGCCGTCTTGGCTATTTCACCGCCATGCAGATGGTGTATCCGTTCGAGTCGGCGGCGTTCAAAACGCAGGTAGGCCAAGTGTCGCAGCCAGTGCGCACCCGCTTCGGCTACCACCTCATCAAGGTGAATGACATCCGGCCGGCGCAGGGCGAAATCAAGGTGGCCCACCTCATGATTCGCTCTACGCCCGGCATGCCCAAAGCCGACTCGGTGACGGCCAAAAAGAAGATCGACGAGCTGTACAGCCGCCTGACCCAGCGCAAAGAGCCCTGGGACAAGCTGGTAGCGCAGTTTTCGGAAGATGCTGGTTCGGCGGCCAACGGCGGCGAGTTGCCCCCCTTCGGCACGGGCCGCATGATTCCGAGCTTCGAGGAAGTGGCGTTCAAGCTGACTACGTCCGGCCAGATTTCGCAGCCAGTACAGACCCCTTATGGCTGGCACATCATCAAGCTGATTGAGAAGCAGCCAGTGCCGACATTTGAAGCCATGGAGCCCACGCTGAAAAGCAAAGTGGCCAAGGATTCCCGCTCGGAGCTGAACAAAGCGGCTTTCCTGAAGCGCATCCGGACGGAAAACCAGTTCACTGAGAATCAGAGCGCCAAAGACTATGTGCTGAGCAAAGCGGATACGTCGCTGGTCAACGGCCGCTTCAAGTACGCGGCCCCAGTTGCTTCGGCCACTACCGGCAAAAACGCCAAAAAGGCGGAAGGTGATGCCCAAACGCTCTTCACCATCAAGGACAAGCCCTATACGGCCGCTGATTTCCTGACGTACGCGCAGCAGAACCAGCGGGCCCGCCCCGGCGCCGAACCGCGCTTTGTGGCCCAGCAGCTCTACGACCAGTATGTGGAACAGAGCCTGACCAACTTTGAGAAAGACAACCTCGAAGGCAAATACGAAGACTACCGCATGCTGGTGAAAGAGTACCGCGACGGTATTCTGCTGTTCCAGTTGATGGATGAGAAAGTATGGAGCAAGGCCATCGAAGACACGGTAGGCCTGCAGAAGTACTTCGCCGAAAACCAGAGCAAATACCAGTGGGACAGCCGCGCCCAGGGCACCGTTATCAGCGCCGCTTCGCCGGAATTACTGGCCAAAGCCAAGCAGCAGCTGAAAGTGGGCCGCTACGATGTAGCGCGCCTGACGCCCGTGCCGGTAGGCTACTCGCCCGGCACCGACAAGCTGCTGAAAGGTGCCAAGCTGATGCTGGACCGGCTGGCCAGCGTGATGCAGGCCGATACGACGCTGAGCGTAACGCTGACCGGACGCGCGAAGAAAGGTGAAACGGCCATGGCCCGCCGCCGCGCCGCTGCTGCTGCTACCTACCTGACGGCCAAAGGTGTTCCGGCCAACCGCATCAGGCAGACCACGCAGGCCAAAGCCTCCACCGAAATAGCCACCGTGCTTGCCGTAACCAGCACCAGCACAACGGCACTGGAAGAAGTGCTGAATGCCCAGAATCCACTGTCGGTGCAAATCACGCAGAAGGCGTTTGCCAAAGGCGACAACAAAGTGGTGGACGAGCTGATGGCGCGCGGCCCTGGCACCTACGACGTGCAGAAAGACGGCCGCTACTACACCGTTATGATTAACAAGGTGCTGCCCGCCGGCCCCAAAACGCTGGCCGAAGCCCGCGGCCAGGCTACTTCCGATTACCAGAACTATCTGGAAAAAGAGTGGATTGCTCAGCTCCGCGCCAAGTATCCGGTGCAGATCAACCAAGCGGAAGTAGATAAGCTAGTGACCAAATAAAACGCTTTAGCTACCACAGTAACGAAAAACCCTGGTTTCGGCTGGGGCTTTTTGTTGCTGTGGTAGCTGAATTGCAGCTGTGCGCTACGGCCTTGCAACGCTGGCCGGCTTTTCAGACTCCCTATCCTGACCCGGCGTGGCAGCGTCATTTTTGCCGGAGAAAGGATTTATGTTGAAATTTACCGGCGACTTTGTGCGTTCAGCCAAGTGTCGGGGGTAGTCAGGCCGTTTGGGCTGCGCTAGCCGTATACATTGAAGATTCCATGACCCATTTCCTTCGTTTGCCGAAGCGAGCCGCGCTGCTGACCCTCGCGCTGCTGGCTGGTACCATTGCCTCTAGTTTTGCTCAGCTCGGCATTGGTCGTCCCGCTGGCCGCCAGATTGTCGATGGTATCATTGCCAAGATTGATAACCAGATTGTGCTGCGCTCTGATTTGGAGGCCATTTATGCGCAGGAAGTAGCCCGCGCCGAAGGCAAGCCGCTTCCGCCGAACATGAAGTGCCGCATTCTGCAGAGCTTGGCCCTGAACAAACTGCTGCTGGCCAAGGCCGAAACCGACTCCGTGGTGGTGGAGGACGCGCAGGTGAAGAACGAGCTGGACCGCCGCATGAATTATTTCGCGCAGCAGATTGGCTCCGAAAAGAAGCTGGAAGAGTACTACAACAAGCCCATCAAGCAGCTCAAGGAAGAATTGCGGCCGCAGGTGCGCGAGCAGCTGACCCAGCAGAAAATGCAGGACCAGATTGCCGGCAAAGTAACAGTAACTCCCCGCGAGGTGCGCCAGTATTTCAGCCGCATTCCCAAGGACAGCCTCCCCTACTACTCCACTGAAGTAGAAGTAGGCCAGATCATCAAGTACGCCAAGGTAAACTCCTCCGCCAAGCAAGCCGCGCAGACACAGCTCAACGATTTGCGGGCCCGGATTCTGGCTGGCGAGAGTTTTGAGGAGTTGGCCAAGCAGTATTCCCAGGACCCCGGCTCGGGGGCTCAAGGTGGCTACCTGGGCTTTTTCGGCCGCAAAGAGTTAGTGCCCGAGTACGAGGCCGCCGCGTTGCGTTTGGAGCCAGGCCAACTTTCGCCGGTTGTGGAGTCGCAGTTCGGCTTTCACCTGATTCAGCTGATTGAGCGCAAAGGCGACAAGTACAGCACCCGCCATATTCTGCTCAAGCCCGCTACCGGCGCTACCGACGCCAACGAATCGGCGAAGGAACTCGTGAAGCTGCGCCGCCGCATCCTGTCCGACAGCACCACTTTTGCCAAAGCAGCCAAGGACAACTCCGACGATAAGCAGACCGGCGCAAACGGCGGCCTGCTCCAGAACCGCGAAGACGGCAGCACCTATCTGCCGCTCGACAAGCTGGACCCAGCCATTTTCTTCACCATCGACACGATGAAAGTGGGCAACGTTACGCCGCCCATGCCCTACCGCACCGACGATGGCAAGGACGCCGTGCGCATCATCTGGCTGAAGTCGAACACGCCTCCCCATCAGGCCAACTTCAAGGACGACTATCAGAAACTAGCTGCCGCTGCCTTGGCTGAAAAGAAGAACAAGGCCCTGGATGAGTGGTTTTCTCAGAACCGCGGCAGTGTGTACATCGAAGTGGACCCGCAGTACGCCGACTGCAAGCTACTGGATGTGACCAACTAGGCCACGAAAGCAGCTTGGTTTACCGCGTTGCGGACTTCCAGCCCTGCGTTTGAAACTATTACCACATGTCGTGACGAACTCAACTCGCTCGTATGTGGACTTGGCGGTGGGCGTTATTCATCTTGCCGGCAACTTACCACAGCGGTGAAAGGCGCACCCCGCATCTTTTCTATTCGGAGCAAAGCGACATTTTGCTGGACTATACGTCTTTCCTATCCACGCTAACAACTGCACGTATGCGGTTGTTGGGAGAAGCCAACTAACCATCCTAGAATGCGCACATTCTCTTCCGACAAAGAAGCCGCCGACGCACTGGCCCAATCGTACCGCGCTTTGCGCCAGGAAATCGGCAAAGTCATTATCGGACAGGATGAGGTGGTGAAGCTGGTGCTGACGGCCGTGTTTTCGCAGGGCCACTGCCTGCTGGTAGGCGTGCCGGGGCTGGCCAAAACGCTGCTCATCCAGACTATTGCCGATTCGCTGGACCTCTCGTTCAACCGCGTGCAGTTCACGCCGGACCTGATGCCTTCGGACATCGTGGGCTCGGAAACCATGAACCAGCAGCGCGACTTCCACTTTGTGCCGGGCCCGATTTTCGCCAACATTGTGCTGGCGGATGAAATCAATCGGACGCCGCCCAAAACTCAGGCAGCACTGCTGGAAAGCATGCAGGAATATGCCGTGACGGTAGCTGGCCGGCGCTATCCACTGGAGCGGCCGTTTTTCGTGCTGGCTACCCAGAACCCGATTGAGCAGGAAGGGACCTATCCGTTGCCTGAAGCACAGCTGGACCGTTTCATGTTCAACATAGAACTGGGCTACCCCAGCTATGAGGCAGAGCTGCAAATCGTGAAGAACACGACTTCCGATACCAAGCCCACGGTCAATAAGATTCTGCACGCCGACGAAATCCAGGCTTTTCAGCACTTGGTGCGCCGCGTACCCGTAGCCGACAATGTGGTAGAATACGCCGTGAGCTTGGTGCACAAAACGCGCCCCGGCACCGAGCGAGGCGCAGCCCGTGCTACGCAGCTACTCGAATGGGGCGCCGGCCCGCGCGCTTCGCAGCATCTGATTGTAGGCGCCAAGTGCAATGCGCTGCTCAACGGCAAATACTCGCCCGATATCGAGGATGTGAAAGCCGTAGCGCTGCCTATTTTGCGCCACCGTTTGGTTCGCAACTTTAAGGCGGAAGCCGAAGGGGTAACGGTAGAGCAGATTGTAAAGGAGTTGTTGTAAGTCAGTTTTAACCGTCGCGTTGCGCATGTTGCAACACGGCAGATTACGAAAATACCATGGAAGCTTCTGGCTACTATCAGCAGTTTGAGCGCAACATCGACATCATCTTCGATGCACTGCGAGTTGGTCTCGACCTGCGTACTACGGCGCTTGCCACCTCTCTGCCACTGGAAATCTACGTTTTGTGCGAAGTCCTGAACCAGGGCGGCGCCCAATACCGGCTCACTACGGAAGGCGTAGAGCGGGTAGGCGAGTTTCTGGCACAGTTCGAGCCACAGAAAGCCGCAACGGAAGCCATTATGGCACGTCTGCTGGCTGATCATCGTGCCATGATGCGCACGCCCGAAGGCCGCGTTCTGACCAAAGAAATGCTGATTCGCCGCCTCGAATATTTCAACGAAGCAGCCCGCCAGGTAAACGTAATGCGCACCCAGCAGGCCCTCGGCAGCCCCGACCAGCATAAATCCGGTATCGGAGCGGCGCTTCAGAAGTAGACAGTCGCAATTACCTGCAACCTGGCCCAAGTGCGTGGCTAGGTGCATCTTCATCTCCAGTTGTATACTTCATGAAAAGAGGCTTGCCTAACGGCCAGCCTCTTTTCGTTTTAGGTGCTTTAGAAGTTCTGAAATCAGGGCTTGGCGTTTCAGACAGTCATGGTGCCGGTGGCTTCCTTCCGGATTTTAGCGTGGCCTTCCTTGCCATGGTTGAGGTGTAGGTCGCCGGCTGGCTGCTGTTTCAGGTGTGCAGGCACCTCCTCACCAGACAGACTCTTGGACAGCGTTACGCCGCCATCCACAAAATAAGTGGCGCCCGTTACGTAGCTGGCTTCATCCGAGGCCAGGAACAGGTACACGTTGGCTACTTCCTCGGGAGTGCCACGGCGGCCAAGTGGCACTCCGTTCACCGTGTTCTTTTCCATTTTGCTATCCATAGGGCCGGTTTCCTTATGCGTCCAGGCCGTGTCAATGGGACCCGGCCCCACACAGTTTACCCGTACTCCATGCTTGGCCTGCTCTACAGCCAGACCGCGCGAGAATGTCATCACCCAAGCCTTGGTGCCGCCATAAGGCGTAATCATGGGCGAGCCCATCTGGCCGGCCTCTGAACCCGCTGACACGATGTTGCCTTTGGTTTTTTGCAGGTGCGGCAGCGCTGCCCGGCTCATCATAAAGGCGGTGTAGATGTTGTTTTTGATCATGTATTCGAATGCCTCAACCGGATACTTGTCCAATTCGGCTGTGGCCGGAAACACGCCAGCATTGTTGATCAGGATATCCAGCTTGCCAAAATCATCGAGGGCGAGCTGTACACAGGCTTCCGCGCTGTCTTCTATCGAGACGTCGCCTAGATAGCCGACTGCCTTGCCGCCGCTAGCCTGAATTTCGTCCACTACTTTGCGCACCGGGTCACTGGGCAATCCGCAGACGACTACTGAAGCTCCTTCCGCCGCGAATTTCTTGCTAATGGCCTCGCCGATACCGGAGCCGCCGCCCGTTACAATAGCTACCTTGCCTTCGAGTCTTCTTTTCATGTTATCAAAGAATTTAGTTGAGAAGTTAGCCGACACAGTAGATAGGACTATAGAGCTGCGTCAGCGTTCTGGCTAAACGACATCTTATGCAGCAGGTTATCGTTGGGCTAGGAGTTGCTGAGGCTTTTCAGCCATTCTGCGGCACCCACGCGTAGGTACAGGCATCAGCGCCCAAAATCATGTGCTCCTTCCCGTCGCCTCCCTGTGCGCCGCCTTCGGCGTCGCTGTCTACTGCCCGGCTTACCCTTCGCCCGTATCAGGCTACTGATCAGGCCAGCTTTTTCACTCTGCTCGATCAAAACCGAGAGCGGCTGGAGCCGGCTTTCCCGTCGCGGGTTGCCGCCGTACGCACGCCAGCTGATGCCGGCAGGATATTGGCCCAGTTTGCACATGACTGGCACACCGGCCGGCTCTATGTGTTCGGTATCTGGCACACGGCAACCAACGCCTACCTCGGCGACATCAGCCTGCGGCCTTCCTGGACTACGCCTGTTAGTGCTGAAATAGGGTATTATCTGGCGGCCGAGGCCGAAGGACACGGCTATGCGCGTGAGGCGCTGGCGGCCGCCGTACAGTTTGGGTTTGGCGAGACGCTGCGGGCTGGCAGCCTCACCCTCCGCAGCCGCCGCGACAATCCCCGTAGCATGGCAGTGGCTGAGCATGTAGGCTTCCGGCCAGTGGTAGCGCGAAGGCGGCTCTTGGCCCTACGTACCGGCGACAGCGACATTACACATTATCGTCTGGAGCGGTAGAATTCCTTCTCGCCCCTATTCCACACCCTTGCGTATGGTAGTCAGCAGGAAGCTCTGGTTGAAGTTGAAATACAGCGCGAAAGAGAAGTCAAACAGGCCATTGTTGAGGTCATAGAGCGGCTCGAAGCGCGTGGTCATGATGAGTTTACCGGGCAGCCGGTAATCCTTCAGGAACCGCACGATGAGCAGCTGCCGGTCTTTCTCCAGATACTGCGGGTCGCTGACGGAGTTGGAAATGGAGCGGTAGAGCGTTCCGCCCAAGGGTGAGATATAACCGTTGCCGCGCCAGTAGGCCACTTGCACGTTGGATAGGTGCGTATCTACGCCGCCATTCAAATACAGGCCGGTACCGCTCTGATACGGCAGCTGGTACGTGAAAGAATAGTCGTGGAAATAGGTGAAGTAAGCGTCAGCATGTACTGCATGGAAAAACCGGGACGTGAGCGGCTTGCGCACCCGAATACCACTGGCCAGGTTAAACAGCGTTTGCAGGGGCGTAGGCACGGTATCAATCTGGCCGCCGCGGTGCGTACCCGTGAACTGAAACGGCACCCGCAGCCACAGACTGCTGGAGTCGCCGAGCAGCGTGGCTTCCATGGAAAGGCCACCAGCCACCTCTTCCTGAAAGTTGCTGAACCGATACTGCTGCCGCTGCCAGTCTACCCATGCGTCCAGGCTCAGGCGGGGCTTCTGCAGCTTGTATTGCACTCCTTCTTCCAATCGGTTGGTCATCACCCGCTCGAAGTCAAACATCGGCTCGATATAGCCGTGGTGCAGATTGCCTTCAATGTTGCCGAACAGAATGCTATGTGGGCCATTCTGATACTTCACCGTGAGCAGCGGCCGTACCTGCCGCAGCCGGGGCGTACCATAGTCTCGCCACAGAAAAACACCGGCTTCTACCCGCAGATTAGCACTCGGGAAATACACCAGCCGTGGCAGCAGCTGTGCCCCAAAGTAGGTGCGGCCATCTTCTAGCTTGTTGAAATACTCGTTGTCTTTGTTGAATAAAAAGGCCTGCACATCGAGCCGAAGCTGCCGCTCGTATTGCGGCCCCACTACCAGCGGATGTAAAAAAGCCCGGTTATCCAGCTGGGCCTGTGCCGAAGGCGCACCGTTCAGCCAGCTTACGAGCGTCAGGATCAGGACAATAGAAAAGCGGCTTTTTGCCAAATATTTTAGCATGGAAAAATAGCGGCGAATTCAACGAATTTTTTTAGCATTGTGGGCACAAAATATAGGCCGGCTGCGTTACCACTAGCCGACCCGGAAAGGCTCCGACGGTACGGCTTTGCACAGCTCTTTGTGGGTTGCGCAGGCCGTTGAAAACGCCTACATTCACCAAACCTAAGCATTTCCCAACAACCTCATTCCAATGGCTGCAACCACCACTGACAAAGCTGAAAAGGCAGACAAGACGGCTAACAACGCCACTGAGAAAATGAAAGCCCTTCAGCTGACGCTGGATAAGCTCGACAAAGCCTATGGCAAGGGCACCGTCATGAAACTGAGCGATAACAAGGTGATGGATGTGGAAGTCATCAGCACCGGTTCGCTTGGCCTTGACATTGCGCTGGGCGTAGGAGGTTTGCCTAAGGGCCGCGTCGTAGAAATCTACGGCCCGGAATCATCGGGTAAAACTACCCTCACAATGCATTGCATTGCGGAAGCGCAGAAGAAAGGCGGCATGGCGGCCTTCATCGACGCCGAACATGCCTTCGATCCGGCTTACGCTGCCAAACTCGGCATCGACACCAAAAACCTGCTTATTGCCCAGCCTGATAATGGCGAGCAAGCCCTCGAAATTGCCGACCAGCTGATTTCCAGCGGCGCCATCGATATCATCGTTATTGACTCCGTGGCGGCTCTGGTACCGAAAGGCGAACTGGAAGGCGACATGGGTGACTCGAAAGTGGGTCTGCATGCCCGTTTGATGTCGCAAGCTCTGCGGAAGCTGACCGGCACCATCAACAAAACCGGCTGCTGCTGCATCTTCATCAACCAGTTGCGTGAGAAAATCGGTGTGATGTTCGGTTCGCCCGAAACGACTACCGGTGGTAACGCCCTGAAATTCTACGCTTCGGTTCGTCTCGACATTCGTCGTATCGGCCAGATCAAAGAAGATAAGGACAACGTGACCGGCAACCGCACCAAAGTGAAGGTGGTGAAGAACAAAGTAGCGCCACCTTTCAAGGTGATTGAGTTCGACATTATCTACAACGAAGGCATCAGCAAAGTCGGCGAAATCCTCGACCTCGGCGTTGATATGGGCATTATTGCCAAATCAGGCTCGTGGTTCTCGTACAACGGTGACCGTCTTGGCCAAGGCCGCGAAGGGGTTAAAACTATTCTGCAGGACAACCCCGAGTTGGCCGACAAAATTGAAGCTCAGATCCGGGCTATGGTGAAAGGTGAGCCGGAAGCTGCCTTGGCTGCCATTCCGGAAGACCGTAGCACCGACGAGGACGAGGACGCGCTGTAAGAAGCACTCCTGCTGACGTTGTCCAGCGAATTAAAGCCTCTCCGGTCTGCCGGGGAGGCTTTTTCGTTCTCTACTTCGTATAGCATCCCAACCATCTATTACGAGTATATTTGCTGGCACCGCTTTTGTCTGGAGTGTCAGGAGTTTACTTCCTGCTTTTTTCGCTTTATGAACCGCCGCTGGCTTCTTTCTACTCTTCTTGTGCTGCCGGCAATGAGCCTGCTGGCGTTCGGGCCTTCTGATTCGCTCCGCTCCATTCCCAATCACAGCTTCACGTCCGGCGAAGTGCTGCAGTACAAAGTGCACTACGGCCTGATCAACGCGGCTGAAGCTACCATTGAGGTATCCGATGATCTGCACCGCATAAACGAGCGGCCGTGCTACAAAGCCACCGTAACGGGGCGCACCACCGGGTCATTCGATTTCTTTCTGCGCATTCGGGATACCTGGCGTTCCTACATCGACACGACCAGTATTCTGCCGCAGAAGTTTTTCCGCAACATCGAGGAAAACCACTACCGCAAGAAGGAAACCGTTGATTTCGACCATATCAAAGACGTGGCAGAAGTCGAGAAGCGGGGCAAGGACAAGGACGACGTGAAGCGCGGCACTTACAAAGTCCCCGACAACGTGCAGGACCTGGTGAGTGGCTTCTACTACCTACGTACCCTCAACTACGACCAGCGCCGCCTCGGCGAAGTCATTCGGGTACAGGGCTTCTTCGATGAAGATGTATTTACGATGGACGTAATGTACAAGGGCCGCGAAACCGTAACGACCAAAGCCGGTACCATTCGTGCCATCAAGCTGGTACCAAAGATGCCCAGCAACAAGCTTTTCAAAGGGGAAAACGCCATTTCCGTCTACCTCTCCGACGACCGAAACAAAGTCCCGGTTCTGATTCAGGCCGAGTTGTTTGTGGGAGCTGTGAAAGTGGATATGTATAAATATCGTGGTTTGAAAAACCGGCTGAACTTGGTAGCCCAAAACTGATAGTATGTAAAGCGGCCCCTGACAGGGGCCGCTTTTTTGTTTTATTCGGCCTCGCCTGCTGGCGAAGTACTCGGTTCCTGAAGTGTGGTTCACAAAAACGTAACATACCGGAGCACCCGGCCGGCGGTACTTTTGTCTTCGCGCATCCTGTTTTACCCCCAAACACCCTACGCTGTGCAAGCACCTGCCAACCCCAACGCGTACAAGATTCTTGTTGTCGATGACGATCCCGACATTGTGGAGTTGCTGGAATACAACCTGCGCAAAGAAGGCTACATGGTGGCTTCAGCCCCCGATGGCCGCAAAGCCCTGGAAATTGCCCCACAGTTCGGCCCCGACATCATTCTGCTCGATGTAATGATGCCTCATCTAGATGGTATAGCCACCTGCCGCCAGCTTCGGGAACAGCCCAAGTTCAAGGACACCTACATCATTTTCCTGACGGCCCGCGCCGAGGAGTTTTCGGAAGTAGCAGCCTTCGAAGCCGGGGCCGACGACTTCATTGCCAAGCCCATCAAGCCGCGGGCGCTGCTCAGCCGCCTAGCCGCCTTCGTGCGCCGCGACCGGGACCCACTGTCCGTGCAGGACACCATCGAAATCAACGGGCTAACTATTGACCGGACGGCCTTTTCCGTGTATCAGGAGGGTCGCAAAATCACACTACCCAAAAAGGAGTTTGAACTGCTGGCCTTTCTGGCAGCCACGCCGCATAAAGTATTCGGGCGCGAAGAATTGCTGCAGAATATCTGGGGCAATGACGTTTTTGTGCTGGCCCGCACCGTGGATGTGCATGTGCGCAAAGTGCGCGAAAAAGTCGGCGACCACCACATTCAGACCATTAAGGGCGTCGGGTATAAATTCAACACCGACAACTAGGTTCACGTCATGTAAAAGCGGAGTAGCTTACCAGCGTGGTCATTTGCTGCGTTGGCAAACTGCTCCGCTTTTACATGACGCTCTTTGATGCGCTTTACCTTCTTTCCGCATGCGCCTCACTATTTCCTCCCGTACCATTGCCCTGCTGCTCTCAATGCTGGTGGCGTGCGTACTCACGGCGCTGGCGTGGGTGGCACCAACGTTGCCGCTGCAACAGGGTGTGTTGGCAGCCGGCATCACCATGGCAGCCTGTTTTCTACTAATATACCTGATGTTTGAAGCCCTCATTTTCAGGGAAATCAACAACATCTACGCCGGTCTGGAGCAAATTAAGCGCAAGGAGTTCCGCCGCATGTCGAACAAGTTTTTGTTCCGCCCGGAACCCCTCAAGCGCATGCGAGAGGAAATCATAGACATGGCCCAGCGCAAACAGCAGGAAATAGATGAACTGAAGCGCCTGCAGGCCCTGCGCCGCGAGTTTCTGGCCGACGTTTCGCATGAACTCAAAACGCCCATATTCGCGGCGCAGGGGTTTCTGCATACCGTGCTGGATGATGATGACATCGACGAGTTTGTACGCACCAAATTCCTTCGCAAAGCCGCCACCAGCCTCGATGCTCTTGACACGCTGGTACAAGACTTGGTAACCATTTCGCAGCTGGAAAAGGGGGTAGTCCGGATGCGCCGCCAGAGTTTTGACGTGGCAGAACTGGTGCAGGACATCTTTGAACAACTGGAGCTAAAAGCAAGCCAACGGGCCGTGCGCCTGGAAATATTCCCGCCTACTGCGCCGCAAACCGGCGTTCGGGTGCTGGCCGACCGTAGCCGCATCCGGCAAGTACTTATCAACCTCATCGACAATGCCATTAAGTATGGGCGCGAAAACGGTCATGTCGTCGTGAGCCTCGTGGAAAGCGGCAAAAGCGTCCGTATCAGTGTCCGTGATGATGGCGAAGGAATTCCCAAACAGCACCTCAACCGCATTTTTGAGCGGTTTTATCGTATCGACAAGAGCCGCTCCCGTGACTCCGGCGGTTCGGGCCTCGGACTGGCCATCAGCAAGCACATCGTGGAGGCGCACAAGTCCGTCATTCGGGTGCGAAGCGAAATGGGGCAGGGCACTACGTTGGAGTTCAAACTGCCCAAACCCCGCACCCCGTCACCGCCCCAGATACTTGCCGATAAGGCCATAGGTGAATAGCTATAGAGCAGGAACGGACACTTGGCGCATACCAAGGTGCTTACCCGCTCCTCTCAATCCATTACCTTTGTAGCCTCTTTATGAAGCTACCCGATTTCCAAGACCTGATTCTGTTTGAAGACGAAGATTATATCGTCATCAACAAACCTCCTTTTCTGGCCACGCTCGACGAACGGTTTGGCGGTGCGCTCAATATCCTGCGTCTGGCCCGCGAGCAATACGACGATGTGCAAGCCTGCCACCGACTCGATAAGGAAACCAGCGGCTCACTGGCGCTAGCCAAGAACCCGGCGGCCTACCGCCACTTGGCTATGCAGTTCGAAGACCGCAAGGTGAAGAAAGTGTACCACGCCGCTGCCTGGGGCGTACATGAGTACGAAGGTCTGCGCGTGGAGCGAAGCATTGAAACAACCACCAAAGGAAAGGCTCGTCTGGCATTCAAGGGCAAGCCCGCCGTGACACTGGTGCGCACGCTGGAAACCTACGCCAAGCACACGTTGCTGGAGTGCCAGCCCATCACTGGTCGCATGCACCAGATCCGGTTGCACCTAGCCTATCTGCAGGCTCCCATCATCGGCGACACGATGTACGGTGGCGAAGAATTCTATTTGTCTTCGCTGAAAAAGAAATTCAACATGAAGGAGGGCGAGGAGGAACAACCGTTCATCAAGCGTTTCGCGCTGCACGCCGCCAGCCTCACTTTCGCCAAAATGGATGGTGAAAGCATTACCATTGAAGCCCCTTACCCCAAGGATTTTCGGGTTCTGGTGGATACGCTTCGGCAGTATCAGTAAGCTCAAAAAGCGAGTAGCACAGGCTGGGTTAGCGGTTTTTCGGTATCCTGCTACTGATACCAAAGTAGGTGCTACTCAGGCACAAATATTACTATTGCCCTTGCAAATACGCTGAAAGGCGGTAACTTTGTGTCCGTTTTTCCCGGACCGTATCCGGTTTCTCCTCATTTCCAAACGCTTACCCTCCTCCCCAATGGATCATCTGAGCTTCAAGACGGTATCCGTCAACAAAGCCAACGCCGATAAGGCATGGGTCGTGGTTGATGCCAGTGTTGCGCCGCTGGGCCGTCTGGCCAGCCAGATTGCCAACATGCTGCGTGGCAAGCACAAACCTTCGTTCACTCCCAACTCGGACTGTGGCGACAATGTAATTGTTCTGAACGCCGACAAGCTCTACGTAACGGGCAAGAAGCTGACCGACAAAATCTACATCACCCACTCGGGCTACCCCGGCGGTCAGAAGCGCATCAACCTGCGCGACAAGAAGGCCAAGGACTCAACCCGCGTGATTGAGCACGCCGTGAAAGGCATGCTGCAGGGCAACAAGCTCGGTGCCGAGCAGTTCCGCAACCTGTATGTGTACAAAGGCGACCAGCACCCACACGAAGCCCAGCAGCCCAAAGCTGTTGAACTGAAAAACCTCTAAGCCGAATTCGGCCTCTCTTTAATTCTTCACTTAATGGAAATCTCCAACACCTCTGGTAGAAGAAAAACCTCGGTGGCCCGCATTTACATGCAGGCCGGGCAAGGGAATATCACTATCAACGGCCGGGACATCAAAGCGTACTTCAGCAATGAGCTCCTGGAAAACATCGTGAACCAGCCTTTGGCTACTGTCGAGCAAGTCGGCCAGTACGACATTAAGGTAAACGTGCGCGGTGGTGGCATCTCGGCTCAGGCTGAAGCCATCCGTCTGGCCATCTCGAAAGCCCTCGTAGGCGACAACGCTGAGGTTCGCCCAGCGCTGAAGAAAGAAGGCTTCCTTACCCGTGACCCGCGCATGGTGGAACGCAAGAAATTCGGCAAGCGCAAAGCGCGTCGCTCGTTCCAGTTCTCGAAACGCTAATCCCAGAGGAAACTTATCATGGCTCAGTCCACCACCTATAAAGAACTGCTTGATGCCGGTGCCCACTTTGGTCACCTTACGCGCAAGTGGGATCCGAAAATGGCGCCGTACATCTTCATGGAGAAGAACGGTATCCATATTATCGACCTGAACAAAACCCTCGTTTCGCTCGACCAAGCTGCTGCGGCTATCCGCAACATTGCTAAGAGCGGCCGTAAGGTGATGTTTGTGGCTACCAAGAAACAAGCGCAGGAAATCGTAACGGAAGAGGCTACCCGCCTGAAAATGCCGTTCGTAACCGACCGTTGGTTGGGCGGCATGCTCACCAACTTCGCTACCGTGCGCAAGTCGTTGAAGAAAATGAGCACCATCGACAAGATGGTGAAGGAAAATACGGCTTACGCGGCACTTGCTAAGCGTGAGAAACTGATGATGTCGCGCGAGCGGGAGAAGCTGGAGCGTGTACTCGGTGGCATTGCCGACCTGAGCCGCCTGCCCGCTGCTCTGTTCGTAGTAGACGTGAAGCGTGAGCACATTGCCGTGAAAGAAGCCCAGAAACTGGGTGTTCCGGTATTCGCTATCTGCGATACGAACTCGAACCCTGAGTTGGTGCAGTTCCCAATTCCGGCCAACGACGACGCCTCGAAGTCAATCCAGCTCATTGTGAGCGTGATTGGCAAGGCTATCGAAGAAGGTCTTTCGGAGCGTAAGGTCGACAAAGAAGATGCCGACAAGAAGCAGGCCGAAGACGAAGGCATCCAGGAGAAGCAGAACGCCGAAGAATAGGCTCATCGCCCCTCCTTCGAAAAGGGAACATGCGAAGCACTCGGCTCCGGTGTTCCCTTTTCTTTTGTCGGCTTCCCTACCCGGCTGGCCGGCATCAACTCTGATTATAACCCTCACCCCTCATATACCCTCACAACAATGGCAGCAATTACCGCCGCAGACGTGAACAAGCTCCGCACCATGACCGGTGCAGGCATGATGGATTGCAAAAAAGCGCTGACCGAAGCCGATGGCGACTTCGAAGCAGCCCGCGACATTCTGCGCAAGCAGGGTCAGAAAATTGCTGACAAGCGCGCTGAAAACGAAACGTCGGAAGGTTTTGTGACCGTGAGCGTAAGCGAAGACGGCACGACCGGCAAACTGGTAGCTTTGGCCTGCGAAACAGAATCGGTGGCGAAAGTGGCTAACTTCCGTGAACTGGTTCAGCGTATTCTGGACGCTGCCGTTCGCACGAACGCTGCTACCAAAGAAGATCTGCTGGCTACCAAGGAAGAAGATGGCCTGACTATTCAGGAGCACATCACCGACCTGATGGGCAAAATCGGCGAGAAGCTGGACGTAACGTACGCCACGCTGACGGCTGAGAAAGTTGCTTCTTACATCCACTCCGATAACAAGAAAGGCGTACTCGTAGGCCTGAAGAACGTGGGTGGCGCTGACATTGCTGCCGTAGGACGCGACGTAGCTATGCAAATCGTAGCCATGAAGCCCGTAGCCGTTGACAAAGACGGTGTGGATTCGGCTGTTACGGAGCGCGAAATCGAAATCGGCAAAGAGCAGGCGCGTGCCGAAGGCAAGCCCGAGGCGATGCTGGAGAAAATTGCGCAGGGCAAGCTGAACAAGTTCTACAAAGAAAACACGCTCCTCAACCAGGAGTTCGTGAAAGACAGCTCGATGACCATTGCCCAGCTGCTCGACAAAACGTCGAAAGGCATGACGGTAACCGACTTCAAGCGTGTTGCTATCGGTGCCTAAGCTATCTGCTTAGCTCTATTAAAAAGCCCCGCTGGCATTGTGCCAGCGGGGCTTTTTATTTGTTTTCCGTTTACGTACTTATATATATGACTGAAAACAGAAAATTTGCCTTACGCAGTATCATGCAACATGGCTTCCAATTAATTAGCATTTGCTGTGCATCAGACGATTACAGGATTTATAATCCAGCATCATGGTATAGACACTATCGACTTATGAAGGAAGTAGGTCTCTTCGCCAGTTGGTTGGAGAAATTAGCTTTTTACTCGGCTATCGATTTTCAAGGCTTTATCGAGGATCATTTCTGGGAGCAATACGAGCTATTGCGTAAGCAGAACCCTTCTGATTCTTTCTGGTCTATCAGGTCCTTCTATTTGCAGGTGCTTGACAGAACAACGCCAAGTGAAAATTTATTAACGAGCTTGCTCCGTGGAGTGCTTCCGCCTACTAGCGCCCCCAATCAGGTTTTTGGCCAGCGCAGCCAGCAGTATCAGAAACAGCAGCCCGATGAAGAAACGAGGCCAGTTGATATTTTGCATAGGGTAGAATTAGGGGCGTTGAGGCTGCGTGCTGTACGCCCGCACCCGCGCGGCCGCGTTCTGGCGGATGTTCAGGTAATACAGCGCGTAGTCGGCGATGTGAAAGGAGTGGCGTAGCTCGGGGCGGCCGGGCAACAGGAAGCGTGGGTAACCGCTGGGCTTGGGAGTATGCAGCCATACAAGGCCGTTGTGCACTTTGGCGTCGGCCACAGCGGTATCAATCCGGTTGAATTCGTAGGGTGTGCCACCAAGGTTGAGCGAAGTCGGTGCGGCCACCGTATCGGTGCGCCACGTGAGCGGGTTTACGGCTACGCCGCCCTGGAACGGCGGATAGTTGTTGCCCCACTCCACGGAATTCCAGGCCACGTAGCAGCCGGTTTGGGTGGAGTCTTCGCAGGGCTTGAGGAGCTGGTACTCGGTGGGCTTCACGTTGAAACCAATGAGGTAAGCCGCCACCAGGTGGCGACGCAGCTTCGGGTTTTGATCAACCATTTCGCGCAGCAAACGCGTGGCATGAAAAGTACCCTGACTATGACCCGCCACAATAAACGGCCGGCCTTGGTTGTAGTGCGCCAAGTAGTACTCGAAAGCGGCTTTCACGTCGTTATATGCTAGTCCCAGTGCTTCCTTGCCGTTTTCACTGTTTTCATCAAAGAAGGAAAACAACGTGGCCTGCCGGTAGCGCGGCGCGTAGATGCGGCCAACATTGTTGAACACCGAAGCCTGCTTGCGGATGGTGCTGCGGTCTGTGAACTGGTTCACGCGAGCATCGGCCACATCGGCGTTCCAAGAACCACGACGGTAATACGTCGTCGGATGCACGAAAAACACATCGACCGAGGCGCTGGCCTGCTGGTCGCGAAGGCTGGTCCGGGATGGCACAGCATCGGCCGAGTCGCGGCGGGTGGGCAGCGCGGCCCAGTTATCGGGTTGGGCGTAGTCGGGGGCGGTAGGTGTGGGGTAGCGCGCAAATTCGCGGCTCGGCTTAATAACTTTCAGGCAGGAGCCGAGCAGTAGCGGCAGCAACAGAGAGGCCAGCAGATTGGCCCGGGAAAAAGCAACGTACTTCATAACAGGAACACACAGAACACAAACGCGCGCCGCCGGGCTTCGGCGACGCGCGTCCGGCAGGCGGCCGCAAAGGTACGGCTGCCTAGTCGGTGAACGTGTTTTCGAGCAGTTTTTCCTGCCGCAGATACACGATCTTAAAGTTCTTATCGAGCCGCACCCGCACCTGTGCCGTGGTCTGCTGATGCTTCTGCAACGACTGCCGGAAGGCCTGGCTCTTCTCCAGATACGTAACCAGGCGGGACCCATCGTTGGCCACGGGTCCTACTTTCAGGCTGCCGGGCTCAATCTGGGTGGAAGCTTCCGTGAACTCCGGAAAATGTGTGCGGGCCAGCTCCGCCTCAATAGCCTGGGGAGTAGTGCCAGACAGGGTATAAAACCGCTCTACGTTAGGAGCAAAGTGTTGCGCGGCACTGAAAGGAGCCGCCTGCAAATCGGCGTAATAGCCTTCCAGTGTCCGCTGTACGCGGGCTTCACTGCCCGCTTCATCGGCGGCGGCTGGTGTTTCGGTGGGGGCTGCCGGGGCTGGTGTGGCAGCTACTGAATCCTGCGGAGCAACAGGCGGCAGCACAGGCGCTACGCGCACCGTTTCGGGCACAGCGGCAGGCGGCAGCTCTATCTGCTCGGCCTGCGGCCCTACATCGGGTGTTACGGCTAGGGAGTCGGCAGCCGTCCGGGAAGTGCTGGTCAGGCGCTCCGACTCCCGGTTGCCCAGCATCAGATAGGCAACCAGAGCCAACAAGGCAACGATACCGCCGATAATCAGAATGGTCCCTAACGGGCTTTTGGGGGGCGCAGTATAAGGTGCGTCTTCTACCTCGTCGGTGTCGGTGGTAGCGGCGGCCGAATACGGCTCCGACTCAGCAGCTGAAGGCGAGGCTTCGGGCCGACCCGCTATGATGGGTCGGCTCATTGGCTCAGCAGGCGAAGCCGGGACAGATGGCGCGCCAACAGGAGGCAACGACTCAAGCGGGGTGTGGTGGACCACCGGCGGCAGCATCGGATCTTCTACCGGCGCGATGGTGGTTGGCTCGGGCGCCGCGGCCGGCGAAGTCGGGGCGCTGCCTGCCTCGCTGAAAAGCAGCTTCTGCTTGAGAGTCGCAAACTCCTGCGGCGTGATGGTGCCGGCATCAAGCCACTCTTTGAGCTGCCGCAGGGTATCGAGCGGCGACGGGTCTTTTTCCATATTCTGCACTACTGACTTTACAGGTACGCCGGCCAACTGGCCAGCCACTCACTTGCCGCTTCTACGCACAATGCCCCGGCTAGGTGAAGCAACCGCGTGTAACGGGCTCAATACACAATATCCCCGGTACCTGCCCAGCAGATAACGGGGATATTGCCGGGCAGCCATCGGCACGGGCTATTTCTTGTCCAGCGTGGAAAGCCGGTCGCGGCGGCGCTGCAGCTTGGCTTTGCGGGTTTCCAGCAGCTGCGCGTTGGTGATGAGCTGCACCGAGTCCTGGCTGGATTTAATTTTGTTCTCGGCATTCTGCTTTTTCAGGGCCTCAATCTTATCGAGGTTGCTTTGCGTGTTGGCGCTCAGGCTCACGCGCTCCTTTTCAAGGCGCTCCTTCTCTTTTTCGGTTTCACGCAGCTCTTTTTCGGCGGCCGCAATCTGCTCTCGGTAGGCTTTGAGGCGGGCAGCTGAGGCGAAATTGGTGACGATGTTGCGCAGCGCCGCATACTCACTGGGCGTTTTTTCGGGGTCGAAATAGGTGTCGGAGTCGAAGGCGGCAAATACGGCCAGCTCGGTAACGGTGTCGGAAGGAGCCGTTACCAGCGCGTACAGATCAATGAGCTTGCCCGAGACGCTGGACGCCGGCACCTGCTTGGCCACGAGAATGTCGCGCTTGCCCACGCCCAGCAGGCCATTGCCTTTCACTTTGATATTGTAGGTGTCTTTGAGCCAAGACTGCCAGAAGTCACGCGTCCATTCCGGCGTACCATCTATCTGTACCTTCAGCGCCGACCGTTCCCGCTTTTCGTGGTTGATACTGCTTTGGCGCACATCGTAGAGCTGCGCGGCGGCTGGCTGCATAACGCTGACCACCACTAGCAGCAGAAGACAGAGAAGAGAGTTTTTCATGTCAGGGAATATAGGAAAAATCAGCTATAAAGAGTTGCGGTAGTGCCTGGCTTACAGACCGTGCCGGTCGAAGGACGCCTGCAGGTCGTTGCGCATCTGGGTGAAGCGGGATATGGCGGCCTGCAGAAACTCGCTGTCCAGCAGCTCGCGCACGTCCTCGTCGCTGGTTACGTCCAGCTCGCTCACCTTGTAGGTTTGCTCCAGCTGGCCTTTTTCCAGCTTAATCAGGTACTTGCCGTTCCAAGAGAAAAGCGTGATTTTGGCCTCGGGGTGCGGAATATCGGCGAGCTGACGCATGGTAAAAGTAGGGTCTTAGGAGTGGCGAAGATAGGTAGCCCGGCGCAACGACCCACGTAAGCTCATCATAACACCTGCCCGGGCGGCGCGTAGAGCAACAAACAACTTCTTGTTTCACCTTTCATTTTCTTCATCATGCCCCAAGGAGACAAATCGGCCTATACCGACAAGCAGAAGCGGCAGGCTGAGCACATCGAAGAAAGCTACGAGAAACGCGGCGTATCGGAAGACGAGGCCGAAAAGCGCGCCTGGGCTACCGTCAACAAGCAGGACGGCGGCGGTAAAAAGAGCGGCTCCGGCCGCAAGAAATAAGTTTATAGCAGCCCACAACTGAAAACCCGCGGCTTCACCTGAATTTAGTCAGGCGAAGCCGCGGATATCCGCTATAATATTGGTTGGCGTCTATACTACGGTGCGTAGAATCACCCAGAGCGAGGCGCTGGAAATGACTATCCAGAGCAAAACGCCTTGCACGAACGGCCGCACTCCTACGGAGCGCAGCACCGTTGCCGATAGGCCGGCCCCAATCAGGAACAGCGTCAGCGTCAGCCCAATTTTGGACAACTGCACCACATACGGCGCCAGTGGCTTCAGCGCCGGCACGTAGGTATTGAGCAGCATGGCCCCGATGAAGCCAAGAATGAAATAGGGCAGCTTGATTTTGGCGCCCGGCGTTTTGAATAGAAAGGCCGTGCCTAGTGCCACCGGAATAATCCAGAGGGCGCGGGCCAGCTTTACGGTAGTGGCAATCTGCAGGGCTTCGCTGCCGTAATGGCTGGCCGCTCCTACAACCGAGCTGGTATCGTGGATGGCAATGGCGGCCCAGAGGCCAAACTGGTTCTGGCTCAGGTGCAGCCCGTGGCCGATAGCCGGGAACAGAAACAGCGCCACCGAATTCAGAATAAACACCGTGCCCAGCGCCACCGACATCTGCCCTTCTTCGGCCCGCAGCACAGGCCCTACCGCCGCAATAGCGCTGCCACCACAGATGGCGGTGCCACTTGAAATCAGGTGGGACGTTTTCCGGTCGATGCCTAGCCAGCGGCCCACAAAATAGCCCAGTGTAAGCGTACCCACTATGGAAGCTACCGAAAACAGCAATCCTTCACGCCCGGCCTGCACCGCCTGCTGCGCATTCATTCCGAAGCCCAGCCCGACCACCGACCATTGCAGCAGCTTGCTGGTGTAGCGCTTGCTCTGGGCCGGAAATGGGTTGCCAATGGCGAGTGCCACCAGCAGGCCCAGCGCCAGCGCCAGCGGCGGCGAGCCCCACGGCGATACGCAGACAGCCAGGGCCAGCAGAAACAGGAGCACACGCGGCGTAAGCTGCAGAGGGCCCAGTGCAAAGCTCCGCGAGAGGAACGCGGCAGAAACATTCTGCGCGCGTTCCGAGCGGGTGGGTGCGTATTGGGGAGCGGGGTGGGTGATTTTCACGGCGGGTGGACCGTTAGTAAGTATAGCCAAAGGTACGTAGTCCCCCACCCCACCGATAATCAATAATGTTTATTAGCTATTACTTCAGGTTATATGAGCCAGAGTTCTACTGCACCCGTAAGTCTCTACTCAGCAGTTTCTAACTGCTTGCGAGCAAAGCTGAGGAAGCGTTGTGCCTGGGCCGATAATGGCTGCCCCTGTACCCACACCGCATCAAAGTGGCGCGGCAGATGCAGGTCCTGTACCGGAACCACTTCCAGCCAGCCGGCGGCTACTTCTTTCGCCAGCGCCCGTTTCGACACGACTCCCAGACAATCGGGTGAGGCTTCGAGGTAGGACTTGATGGCTTCGGTATTGTCTAAGTAAAAGGCAACGCGCAGGCTTGAGGGCTTGATATTATGCTCACGTAGTGCAAACTCCAGCACTTCCAGAGTACCGGAGCCCCGCTCGCGCAGCACCAGCGGCTGCTGCAGCATAGTGGCCAGCGGCATCGGCTCGGTGGGCGGCCCTAGCGGGGTGGCTTTGCGCACTACCTGCAGCTCATCGTGCAGCAGAAGTTCGTAATGCAGGTCGCGGCTGCGCACCTGTCCTTCCACAAACCCTAGGTCGAGGTGGCCGTGGAGCAGGGCCTCGGCAATCTGCTCGGAGTTGCCGTTGAGCAAGCTAAGTTGCACTTCCGGATAGCGCTGCTGAAAACCCGGCAGAATGGGCGGCAGCACGTACTGAGCCAATGTGGTGCTGGCGCCCAGGCGCAGACGGCCCGCGGTTTCGTCGTGGAGGGCGTAGAGTTGATCGGTGAGCTGCTGATGCAACACCTCCACTTCATCGGCGTGTAGCAGCAGCAGGCGGCCGGCTTCGGTGAGGCTGACCCGGTTGCCGCGCCGCTCAAACAGCCGCTGCCCGTAGCTGCGCTCCAGCTCCCGGATGTGCTTGGTAATGGCCGGCTGCGTGATAAACAGCTCCTGGGCCGCTTTGGTGAAGCTCAGGTGCCGGGCCACAGACTGGAAAACGCGAAGACGGAAATCGGGCATGGCAGAACGCATGGCGCACGCACGCCAGTGGTGGCAGTGGTGCGGTGGGCGAAGTACGCAAACAAGGCAGTAGGTTTTTTACCTTGCACCGGCCTACTTCACTGTTCGGCGCTATTCCCACTCCTTCCCGGCGCGTGCAGCGCCCTTTTTACTGTATGAAAAAATCTTTCCTGACCGTGTTGGCGCTGTTGCCGCTGGCCGTTTCAGCCCAACAAGCTACGGTGTACACGCCCGAGCTGCTCTGGAAGCTGGGCCGCCTCAGCGAAATGCAGGTGTCGCCGGACCACAAAACGGTGGCCTACACCGTCACGCGCTACAACCTGAGCGAAAACCAGGGCAACACCGACATCTGGGTAGTACCGGTAGCGGGCGGCACGGCGCGGCAGCTCACCAACACGCCCGGTTCCGAAAACACGATTAACTGGCGGCCCGATGGCAAGCTGACTTTCCTGAGCGGGGAAAGCGGCACCGACCAACTGTACGTAATGAACGCCGATGGCAGCGGCAAGCAACTGCTGAGCAGCTTCCCGGAGGAAGGACTGGCCAACCTGAAGTACGCGCCCAACGGCAAGTTTATTCTGTACACGCAGGACGTGAAAACCGGCAAATCGGTGCAGGACTGGTACCCCGATCTGCCCAAAGCCGACGCCAAAATCATCGACGACCTGAACTACCGCCACTGGAACGCCTGGGACGATTTGAAGGTGTCGCACGTGTTCTTCCAGCCCATCGGGGACGATGGCAAGCCCACCGGCTACGGCAAGGATGTGATGAGCGGTGAGAAGTTCGACTCGCCGCTACAGCCGATGGGCGGCTCCGAGCAGCTGGCCTTCGCGCCGGATGGCTACCGGCTGGCCTACACCTCGCGCAAGCTTACGGGCAAAGCCGAGGCCACCAGCACCAACTCCGACATCTACCTCTACGACGTACGCACCGGCCAGACGCAGAACCTGAGCGCCGGCCTGGGCGGCTACGATACGGAACCGGCCTTCTCGCCCGACGGCTCGAAAGTAGCCTGGCTAAGCATGGCCACGCCCGGCTTCGAGTCGGACCGCAACGGCATTGTGGTGTATGACTTCAAAACGAAGAAGCGGCAGGATATTACGGCCGGCTCGGAACAGGCGGCCGGCAATATTCGCTGGAGCGCTGATGGTAAGACCATCTATTTCGTGAGCGTGCTGGCCGGTACGGAGCATATTTTTGCGGTACCAAGCAAAGGCGGCAGCAGCAAGCAACTGACCAAGGGTGCGTTCAACTACAATGGCTTCGAGCTGGCAGGCAAAGACGTGGCTATTGTGAACAAAACCACTCAGGCCCAGCCCGCCGACCTTGTGCGCGTGGACCTGAAAACCGGCCGCGAAACGCCCCTGACCAGCATCAACCAGCAGGAGCTGGCGGGTGTGAAAACCGGCCGCACCGAAGCCCGCATGGTGAAAACCACCGACGGCAAGCAGATGCAGGTGTACGTTATCTATCCGCCCGATTTCGACCCGAGCAAGAAGTATCCGACGCTGCTTTATTGTCAGGGCGGGCCGCAAAGCCCCATCACGCAGAGCTTCTCGTACCGCTGGAATTTCCAGCTGCTGGCCGCCAACGGCTACATTGTGGTGGCCCCCAACCGGCGCGGCCTGCCCGGCTTCGGCACGGACTGGAACAACAGCATCAGCGGCGACTGGGGCGGCCAGCCGATTCGGGACTACCTGTCGGCCATTGATGCCGTGAGCCAGGAGCCCTACGTGGACAAGGACCGACGCGGCTGCGTGGGGGCCAGCTACGGCGGCTACTCGGTGTACTTTCTGGCCGGCAAACATGAGGGCCGCTTCAAGACATTCATTGCCCACTGTGGCCTTTATAACCTGACCAGCTGGTACCCTACCACCGAAGAAATGTTCTTCGCCAATCAGGATTTGGGCGGTGCGCCGTGGGATGTGCCAGCCAAGCCTTTGTCAGGGGAAAAAGCCGCCGATGCTATGGAAGAAGCTGCCGATGCCGTACGCGACGCTGCTGATGTTTCGGCCGACGCCCTAGAAGATGGCGCCGACAGCGGTGATGCGCTGGCGGCGCAGTCCAGAATAAAGGACGCGCAGGCGCAAGCCAGCCGCAAGGCCAGCGTAGCCCGCACGTACCAGGAATTCAACCCGCAGTTGTTCGCCAAGAACTGGGATACGCCCATCCTCGTCATTCACGGCGGTAAAGATTTCCGGGTGCCCGAAGACCAGGGCATGGAGGCGTTCGGGACGGCGCAGCTGCGCGGTATCCCAAGCCGCTTTCTGTACTTCCCCAACGAAGGCCACTGGATAAACAAGCCCCAGAACTCGGTGCTCTGGAACCGGGTATTCTTCGACTGGCTGGCCCGCTCGCTGAAGCCGGAAGGCCAGGCAGCCAAGTAAGTAACTCGGCCCATAAAAAGCCCGTCCGAAACTCCTTCGGACGGGCTTTTTAGTGTGCAGACCAAGCAAAGGCAGCATGCAGAGCCGGTCGGTTTGCCCGAAAACGGCCAGGCCTGAGTGCGTTGCACTTCCTGAGACGGGCTTTTTGAGTGCCTCAAGGGTCGGGTATTCGCAAAAAACCAACCCATAAAGCTCCTCCGCATGAACTCGCTACTCCCTGACTATCAAGAAGCGGGCTCCTTCGCCAGAGCAGAAATATACTTTAGGAGGGAGCGTAGTATTTACCCAATCAGCAGGAGCGGCAGGTATTTTATTTTTTAACTATATCAAATTGTATTTATTTACTGCAGCATCTGCTCTTCCTTCCGCTATTGTATGTGGTTCCGCTCCCTTATTGCTCTGGTGTTTGTCTGCTGGCAGGCTGTCACCGGGGCGGCCTGTGCTGCCGAGAAGCCGCCCCAGGTTGTGCGCGACACCCTGCTGCTGAAAGACCCCAAAGGCCCGCATATTTCCGAAGCCTACCGCTACTACACCGAGTCATTTGACATAGTCCCTGACCCGGAGCAGGCGGAAGCACAGTGGCAGGCCGGTAAGTTCAAAACCGGCCCATGGCATAAAACCCTCAATCTGGGCCTGCTGCACGAGCGGGTGTGGATGCGGCTGGTGGTACGCAACACGGAGTCCCAGCGCCTGCGCTACCTCTGGAGTATCTTCAACTTTACGGACAGCGCCGCGCTGTACTGCCGGCGGCAGGGCGAAACCCGGTTTCGGCGGCTGGGCGCGGCCAGCTCCTGGGTGCCCGCCGCCGAAAGAGCGTTTCCGGCCCGGTCGCTGAGCTTTCCGTTTGTGCTGGAACCCAATGAAACGGCGGTGCTTTACCTACGCATCGACCTGCACGCCGGCGCACTGTATCTGCCCACGTACATCGAAACTGCCGAGCACTTCCTGGGCTGGGAAATGAACTTCCCATTCGAGCGGCACTGGGTCTGGATGCTGGGCTTTTACCTGAGTAGTGCCCTGTTCAATCTGGTGTTGTATGCGTTTCTGCGCGACCGGGTGCACCTGTGGTATGTGGCCTACGTGGCGTGCGTCACGCTGTTTCTGATGATGGAAGACGGGCTGGATGCCATGTTGCTGCCGCGTCTGCCTTACCAGCTTATCTGGACCATTGGGCAGTTCAACTTTATGCTGCTGGCGGCGGCGGCGGGTATCCGGATCATGCAGCTGTTTCTACGGCTGCGCAGCGGCTGGCCGCGGCTGCATCAGGCTGGCAATTGGCTGGCCGGGCTGGCCGTTGTTTTTGTGGTGCTCTATGCGGTGCTGTTTCCGTGGGCAGTTCGTCATAGCCTCGGCTTTCTGCAGGTACTCAATACCATGCGGGAGCTGCTGCTGCTGTGCCTGTTTGCGTATGGCTGGGTGGTGTTGTTTCAGGTGTTTCAGTCCAGCCAGCGCCGCCGGCTGGCGGCGTATTATGCCCTTACCTATCTGTTCTTTTTCAGTGGGTTTGCCATTTTCTGGAGCAACCACGTTGGCTTAAGCAGCTTCAATCCTATCTATCCCAATCCGCTGGCGTGGGGGCTGCTGCTGGAGCTGCTGGTACTGAGCGCGCTGCTCACGGGCCGCTTCCAGCATACGCTGCGCCAGAACGCCCAGCTCCGTATCCGGCAGCTTCGGCAGCGCAATGCGCAAGGTGCGCGCCTCATTGCGGCGCAGGAAGAAGAACGGGAACAGTTGGCCCGGGAGCTACACGATGCCTTGGGCCCCAACCTGGCGGCGCTGCATATGGCCTGGCAGGGCCAGGCCGTGCAGCAGGCCATGAGCAGCTCGCCGGAAGCCGCCGCCGCGGGCCGCCACACCGAGTTGCTGCTGCGCCACCTGCGCGACGAGGTGCGCACCTTCAGCCACGCCGTGCTGCCCGCCGAGCCAGGCCTGGGCACGTTGTCGGAATCTGTTGCCGCGCTGGCGGAGCTCATCAACCTCTACGGTAGTCCTGTGGTGCGCACCTACTGCGACGAAGGCCTCGACCAGCTTTCGCCCTCCCTGCAGCAGACCGCCTACCGTATTGCCGCGGAGCTGCTCAACAACGCCGTGCGCCACGCCCGCGCCACAGCCGTGCAGGTGCAGCTGCTGCGGCTGCCCGCCACGCTCGAAATTCTGGTGGAAGATGATGGCAGCGGCTTCAAAAACACAAAATCGGGTTCCGGCATTGGCTTGCGCGGGGTGTATGCCCGCGCCGAATACCTCCGCGGCCAGGTACATATCGACAGTTCCGACAAAGGCACTACCATCGTTGTGCGGCTGCCATGCTAAGTGCGCAACCCCAATTACTCTCGAAAACAAGCTGAAGAGCAGGTTTCGCCCCTGTTTTTCATAGCTGCCTAGTTCGCTCAGACTGCTCCGGCACCTGCTCCTGCCGCATCCACCGTTTCACTTGCCTGCCTATGTCCTGCCGCTTACTTATCCTGGATGACCATCTCATGCTGACCCAAAGCCTGGCGCTGCTGATGGCTGAACAGCCGGACCTGGAAGTGGCAGGCCAGTTTGGCACTGGCGACGCCCTGCTGGCGTGGCTGCCCACCGCCGGCCCGGTTCCGGCCGACGTTCTGCTGCTGGACCTGCAGCTACCGGCTCCTGATGGCCTTACGCTGCTGCCGCTGCTGCGCCGACAGTGGCCGGCCCTGCGCATCCTGGTGTTCAGCACGGCATCTACCCCCGAGCTACTAACGCGGGTAGCGGAGGCCGGGGCCAATGGCTTCGTGCCCAAATCATCAGATGCAGACCACCTGCTGGCCGCTATCCGCGCCGTGTACGAAGGAAAAAGCGTCTTTCCGAAATCGGAGCACAAGGCCCTGGTAGCACCCGCTGACTCGCCGCTATTGCAGCGCCTCTCGGTTCGGGAACGGGAAATAGTGAGCCTGATTCGAGCCGGCCTTACCACCAGGGATATTGCGGAGCAGCTTTCCTTATCTGAATTCACCGTGAGCACACATCGGCGCAACATCATGCACAAGCTGGAGCTGCACAACGTGGCTGTGCTGGTGCAGTTTGCCCAGCAGCATGGATTGTAAGATATCAGCTACTGCATACGGCTGCGCCACTGAGCAGCAACTTTGCAGCAAACCAGACCCAGTATTTCTCGTTGCCTTCTCACCAACACGTTGGCGGTATCGTAGCCGAAGAAGCCATCATCTCAGCAATATCTAGACTTTATCTAAATACATATTTAAAATCATTCTAAACAACTATACCTTTGCAGCAGAAACCAGCCCGCACTTAGCGGCTACCTCTGCTACATATGCGCACCACTTCCCTGCTCCTTTCCTCTTTGCTCTTGACCACCAGCATGGTGGCGGCCCCCACTTCTGCCAGCTATGCTCTCCCCTTGCACGATGAATCCGGTAGAGGGGCCACGCTCACTGGCACAGTACTCGATCCGGCCGGCAAGGCCGTGGAGGGCGCGCTGGTGGCGGTGGGCAACCGCACGGCGCTAACGGATGCGCGGGGCGCGTTTCGCCTCCAGGGGTTGCCCGCCGGCGAGGCGCTCGTGACAGTAAGCGGCCTGAGTATCCGGCCCATCAGCCAGACTGTAACGCTACAGGCCGGCCAGACCCAAACCCTCCGGCTCCTTATTGAGGAAGCCGTGCAGCAACTGGACAACGTGACGGTAGCGGCCCAAAGCCTGCATTTCGCACCGGAAGTAGACGGCACCATCATCACGGCAGGCAAGAAAAACGAGGTAATTGAGTTGGATAAGCTCAACGCCAACTTAGTGATGAACAGCTCCCGCCAGGTATTTGCCAAAGTACCCGGCGTGACGGTGTGGGAAAGTGACGGCTCAGGCCAGCAGATCAACGTGGCTACCCGCGGCCTTTCGCCCAACCGCAGCTGGGAGTTTAATACCCGCCAGAATGGTATGGACATCAGCTCCGACCCGTTTGGCTACCCGGAAGCCTATTACAATCCGCCGCTGGAGGCCGTGGAGCGCATTCAGATTATTCGCGGTGGCGGCTCGCTGCAGTACGGCTCGCAGTTTGGCGGCCTGCTGAACTATGAGCTCAAGCGCGGCCCCAAAGACAAAAAGATTCAGTTCGAGACCAGCAACAGCGTCGGCAACAACGGTTTGCTGAGCACCTACAACTCGCTGGGCGGCACCGTGGGCAAGGTAAGTTACTTCGGCTACTACCAGCAGCGCCTGGGCAACGGCTGGCGCGACAACTCCGAGTTTAACGTGCGCAACCTGCACGCCAACGTGCAGGTTCAGGCCACCAAGAAGCTACGGCTGGGCGCCGAAATCAGCCACCTGGGCTACGAAATTCAGCAGCCCGGCGGCCTGACCGATGAGCAGTTCTACAACGGTGATGTCCGCCAGAGCAGCCGCGGCCGCAACTGGTTCAGCACCCCCTGGACCATTCCGGCTTTCACGGCTGACTACCAGTTTTCGGACCGCACGCGCCTGAGCCTGAAAACCTTCGGTTTGCTCGGGGAGCGAAACTCCATTGGCCTGCCCAGCAGCGTGAACATAGACAAGCCGGATGCGGTGAACCCAGCCACGGGCCAGCCGGCCAACCGCCAGCTCGACCGGGACCGGTACCGCAACCTGGGCTCGGAATTGCGCCTGCTTACCGAGTACGACCTGCTGGGCCAGCAGCACACGCTGGCTGCCGGCGTACGCGTAGCGGCGGCTAACCTGGGGCGCCGCCAGCAAGGCCTCGGCGACACTGGCTCCGGCTTCAACCTCGACCTGCAGGCGGCCCGCTACGGCCGCGAGCTGAGCTTCCGGACGCGCAACTATGCCGCCTTCGTGGAAAACATTTTCCGGGTGGGCTCACGCCTGACCTTTACGCCCGGTGCCCGCCTGGAACTCATCGACAACCAGGGCCGGGGCTACTTGAGCCTGAACCCCGACGGCTCCGAGAACCCGCTCCGGCAGGATTCGCGCCGCAAGGTGCTGCTGTACGGCGCCGGCGCCGAACTGCGCGTCACCGACCAGACCAACGTCTACGCCAACTACTCACGCGCTTTCCGGCCCGTCACGTTCGGCGACCTGACTCCGCCGGCTACCTCCGACGTTATTGATGCCAACCTGCAAGACGCCTCCGGCTTCAATGCCGAAGTAGGCTACCGTGGCAGCTGGGCCAACGTGCTGACCTTTGATGTGGATGCCTTCTGGCTGCGCTACGACGACCGGATCGGCACCATCCGGCGCTTCGTGCCGGGCAGCAGCACCACCACGCAGCAGTTCCGCACCAACATCGGCACGAGCGTGCACAAGGGTGTGGAAGCCTACGTGGAGCTGGATCTGATTCATGCCCTGACTCGCAATTTCGATTTACCACACTTCGACGTATTTGCGTCGATGGCCTTCGTGGATGCGCGCTACACCCAGCTGCGCACCGCCACGCTCAGCGGCAGCAACCTGCAGGAGGGCGACCTGAAAAACAACCGGGTAGAGTACGCGCCCAAATACACCCACCGCTTTGGAGGCACGTTTGCGCACAAAGGCTTCTCGGCTACCGCGCAACTCACGCGCGTGTCGGCGGTGTTTGCCGATGCCAACAACACGGTGGCCCCCAACGCGGCGGCCACCACTGGCCGCGTACCCGGCTATTCCGTCACGGACCTGTCAGCCTCGTACCGTTTCGCCAAGCGCTTCACGGTGCGCGGCGGCCTGAACAACGTCTTCGACAAGCATTACTTCACCCGTCGCTCCGGCGGCTACCCCGGTCCCGGCCTGCTCCCGGCCGACGGGCGCACCTGGTTTGCTTCGGTGGGCCTGAAGCTGTAAGTCGTTGCGGCCTACCTAGTACGGAAACGGAGCCTACGTCAGCACTTCCTCCGTCACTTTACTGATGTCGCTGCTGATTTTCTGAATAAAATCCAGCTGTTCGGACAGCTGCGGATCGGGGGCGGCTGCCTCAGGCCGCTTGGGCGTTGGCAGGCCGGAAGCAGGTTCCGGAATGGTTTCGGGCTCGGCCGGGTCGAGGCGGCGCAGGCTGCGGTGCAGGGCCTGCCGCGACTGACGCACCAAGCGTAGCAGGGCTCCGGGCTGCTCTACCCGGCTGCTGCCCGCCAGCAAACCAGAGGTGATGGAGGCCACATTGGAAGATAGAATATGGTTTAGCACCACAAACTCATGCACTTCGGTGGGCCGATGCTGCTTACCACGCGGCTCCGACATCATGCGCTGAAACGCAGCGGCCAGGTTTGCGGAACTGACGTACACTTCCTTGCGGGCCAGCTTATAGTCGACTACGGCCACGGGCGAGCCGGTGAGGCTTTCCTGTAGCGTGTAGAGATAGTGCAGATTAGCGCGCAGCACGGCCTTCATGTAGTCCTGTAGCTGGTCAGACTCCCAGCGCGGAAACAGCAGGTAGCTGGCCGCAAATGCCAGCAGGCAGCCCAGCACGGTATCCAGCACCCGTTCTTCCACTACCTGCAGATACCCCAGCCCCAGAAAGCTGAACAGAATCAGGACGAAAGGCGTCATGAATGTGACGGCCACAATGTAAGTGCTGCGCGTGAAGCTGAACGAAGTCAGCATAAAAAGGCCCAGCAACGCTACCAGCACGGTCCGGTCGTGTATCAGCAACAGTACCAGCCCCCCAATGCCGCCACCCACCAGCGTGCCCAGCACCCGATGAATATTGCGCTGCTTGGTAAGGCTGAACGCCGGCTTGAGCATGTAGGTCGTCGTCATGATGATCCAGTAGCTATGGTGGCCCGGCAGGAGCACTTTGGCTATTACAAAACCGGCCAGGCAAGCCACCATCATGCGGACGGCGTGCCGGAAAATGCCCGAACTGAGCGTGAGATGGTCGCGCAGCTGCCCCAGCCCGAAGCTCTGATGCGCTACAAAACGCCCAAACTCCAGCTCCCGCCCCGAGGCAGCGGGCACCGTGGCATCGAAATAGGCCTGGATATCCTGCACACGCTGGGTGAGGTTGCGCAGGTTCACCAGAATCTTCTTCAGCACCAGTGTATGGCCCGGCTGGCTGGCATCTTCGAGCGAGTCGATGCGGGCTTTCAGGTGCTCTAAGCCAGCGGCCAAGTCCACGCGGGAAGTATGGCCGTGGTTGGCTTCAATAGCAAACCCGATGCGTTCCAGCTCAGTCGCTAACTGCTCCACCAGTTCCGCAATGGCATCCAGCACGCCGGTGGCCTCGAAGCGGGCATGTAGCGCGGTATAGTCGTAATAGGTGACGGTGATGTGCTCGTAGAGGTCGACCAGGTCCACGAAGGTGAGCACCAGCCGCCGCCCGGTGCCCGTCGATTCCTTCATCATCTGGCGGGTTTTGAAGAGCAGTTCGCGCACGGCATCCTGCTTTTCGTTCACGGTTACCTGCTGGGCCATCAGGCGGCGGTAGTCATCGTCGAGGCTGGTGCCGGTGCGGTAGAATTCTGCCTTGAGGCGCAGAAAGCCCGAAACCGCCCGGATACACTCGCCCAGCGCCTGCTGTGCCGGCCGGTAGGGCCGGATCTGATACCAGAGCAGACTCACCAGCATATACCAAATGCCACCCGCCGTGACCTGCAACACATACTCTATCAATTCGCGCAGGGTGAGGCTGCGGTCCATCATCAGAATAACGAGCAGCAGGCCCGCGGTGCCCACGGAAGCGGCGCGGTTGCCGTACACCAGAAACAGCGTAAACACGAAGCTCAGCACCCCGATTTCCAGGCCCAGCAGCCACAGATGCGGCTGGACCAGGCCCGTGAGCAGCGCCAGCACCGGCAGCAGCACCACGGCCGCCAGCATGCCGTTGCGCTTGTGCACTACCGGCCCCGGCGAATCGGTGATGCTCACGCAAAGCGCCCCCAGCGCTACTTCTATTCCTGCTCCCAGATGCCCCAGCCACCCCAGCAAAATACCGGGCAGCAACACGGCCAACGTAATGCGAAGGCCATCGGAGAAGTCCTGACTAAAGAAGAAATAGCGAAGCTTACGGGCGTGTGTATTCATGGCAGCGGACTGCGGAGGCGGGTTCTGCTGCGCCTATACGGCAATAAGCCGTCCGTCGCTGAACCTGCACCCGGTCCCAAGCTACCGCAAATACGAACGCCGTGCTTCGGTTTCTGTCTCGGCTCCTGCCTGCAGGCAGTTGCTCTGCCACTGTTTTTGGCGGGCTACACGTGCATCTGCTCCAGTATGGGCAGCGTGTACTTCTCGCCCCGGCTGAGCAGGTGCACCCGCAGGTCGCGGATGGTAAATGGCTCACCGGGCTGGATTTCGTGAATATTCGTGGAAGAACAGCTGGTGCCGTCCACAATCACCACAATGCCTTCCCCGATTACCTCCAGTTCACGGCCTTTGGTGATGACAACGCCGGTATTTTCCTCCAGCCCCAGCCCGACGCAGGCCGGGTTGGTGGCAATAATCTGTGCGATGCGCACAATCCGGCCGCGGGCCACAAAGTGCGTATCAATGGCCACATCGTGCAGGAACTCCAGGCCGGTAGTGATGTGGATTTCGTCTTTCAGCATGCCGGCGTCGTTGCGGCCCTGGTAAATCATGGGCGTGCTCATGGCCGTGGCCCCGGCACTGGTTCCCGCAATTACAAACCGCTCATGCGTGTAGCGCTCCTTGATGCGCCGCTGCAGCTGCGTACCACCCAGCAGAGCCGTAAGCCGCAGCTGGTCGCCGCCCGTAAACATGATTCCTTCGGCTTTTTCCAGCAGCTGCAGGCTCTCTTCCGCATTGGCCTGCTGCCGCGACTCAATATGGAGCACATCGACGCGACTAGCTCCCAAACCTTTGAAAATCTCCACGTACTCCTTACCTGCTTCCTCCGCTTCCTCCGAGGCCGTGGGAATCACGAGTATGGGCCCTTTATTTGGCAGCTCATTCACGAAACGCTGCAGAATCGACTCCGACGCCATGTCATCAGAAGTCGGTGTTTTCTGCGCATCAACACCTCGTTTCTCGGCTCCACCTATCGGAATGAGGATGCCCTTCGGATGCGGGCAGTTAGCAGAAGCCGGATGGTGGGGCGCAGTGCTTTTTTTGCGGGCGGTAGCAGCACCGACCGTAGAAGTAGAATTGGGGCGTTTGGCCATAGCAGCGTGGGATACGAAGGGTTCTGTGCTTACGCCGGCCCCGCTACATTAGTTAATGCCCAGCTTTGGTCAAACAGGAAGGCGAATCAGCTGGCTCGCTGACGGTAGCTCTTCTGTCTGCAAGGCAAATCTCTCTGACCTAGGGCCCAAAACGGTAAGTCCAGCCGGGCGCTGCTTTACTTTTTAATATAGAATATCGTCGATTGGGGCCAGCTTGGACGGTAGATGAGTTTCGCCGAGCATTTCGCGCAGGTCTATTTCGATGGTGCGGCAGATGGCGGTCATCGGCACGTCGTTCATCTCGTTTTCGAAGGGATTTTCGCTGGTGTGCCCCACTATTTCGATAGTGTTGAATACCCACGATACCAGCACTGAAAAAGGAATAGTCAGCCAGATGTGGTCCGGCCCCATCTTTTCAAACTCCCCGATCAGGCCCAGGGGCAGCAGTGCGGCAAACAGCCACACAAACACGAAGCTGTAGAAAGCATACTGGCGCGGAAACGGGGTATTCTTGATTCGCTCACAGCCCCCCTGCAGGTTGTTGAACTGCTCAATGCTGGTCATCATGTTCACGTGCTGGAAGTCGTTCAGCAAGCCGCGTTCCTCGCGCAGAATACGCAGGTCGGCGGCCTGCTGGCGCAGCAAATGGGCCGGCGGGTTCTGCTTGCGGCGCATCTCCGCCGACTCGGCCGGGTCGAGGAAAGGCGCCACCTGCTCGTCCCACTGGTCGTTCTGGCGCCGTAGATTCAGGCGCAGGGCGTTGCACCACGCAATCTGGCGGTATACTAGCCGGCGGTGGCGCAGGGTCAGCTCGGCCTGGGAAGCGGCGGGCGCATCAATTTCGGGCGCATCCACCACCGACGTCACGTATTCCAGCGACTGTATGGCCCAGGTGCGGCTGTAGTTTACGATGCCTCCCCATAGCTGCCGGCCTTCCCAGAAACGGTCGTACGAGCCGTTATTTTTGAAGCCGATGTAGAACGATACCGCAATGCCCAGCGTGGCCACCGGCTGCCACGGAATAGACAACGACCGAAACCCAACTAACCGGTAGAGGATGCAGACCAGCGTGGAATACAGCGTAAATACGACCAGTCCTTGCCAGGCGTATTTCCAGATTACACGCCAGCGAAGATTCTTGCGGATGTACACGAAGCAGAGAATTAAATTTGAAGTACAGGCAAAATAAGCCTGTTCAGCTTACCACAATACGCGGCTATAAGTTGTGCTCCGGCCGCAATAAGGCATACACCGCGCAGATTTTCAACCAAATTTTCTTATCCGTCAACCTCAATTCCCATCAACTGCATCAGCTGGCTGGCATTGAAGGCGCGGCAGGCACCGGGCGTCAGGTGGTAGTCAAAGTGGATTTCGCCGCCGCTGAAGGTGCTGTTGAAGCTGAAGTTGCGCACCTGGCCGGGCCATTCGGCTTCCAGCGCAGCCAGCTCCAGGTCGTGGGTGCTGATGAGGCCGGCGGCAGGGCGCTGGTGCAACTGCCGCAACAGCGCCCGGGCTCCGCGGTGGCGGTCCAGCGAGTTGGTGCCTTTCAAAATCTCATCGAGCAGATAAAACACCGGCAATGCATCCGCTACGGGTGCCTGCTGGCTGTTTCCGTGGCTGGCATCTTCGTTGCTACTCAGGTCCAGTAGCAGCTTAAGCCGTTTCAACTCGGCGTAGAAGGAAGAGGTGCTTTCGGCCAGATTGTCCTGGGTGCGCATGGCCGTGAACACCTGGGCCGGACTGAGGCGCAAGCGTCGGGCGCACACAACGCCACCGGCCAGGGCCAGTACCATGTTCAGGCCCACAGTCCGCAAAAACGTGCTTTTACCGGCCATATTGGAGCCCGTAATAACGGCCGTCTGACCGTAGCCGCTGGTCTGAAAATCGTTGGTGATGCGGCGTGCCGCGAAGATGAGCGGATGGCCCAGAGCTTCGGCCGTCACTTCGAGGGGCGCACTGCTTAGCTCAGGAGTGGTATAGGTGGGGTTGCCGAATTGCCAGCCGGCAAGGCTGATGAGGGCTTCCAACTCGGCCTGCACTTCCAGCACGGTAGTCAGTTCCGGACCCAAGTCGCGCTTCCAGCGCTCCAGCTGCCACATGGCATGCAAGTCCCAGAGCAATAAGCTATTCAGGAGCAGTGCCCCCAACGGATGCTCCCGCCCCCGGAACAGGCCGGCTACCGTGGCCAGCTGCCCAAGGCGGCGCGTGGCAGCAGTGCCGTGGCTGGCTGCCCGCAGCGTTTCGCGCAGCTGCCGCAGCCGCGCCGCCTGCCAGTCCGGAGCCGATTCGTCCTCGAACAGCGCCAATTGGGCCTGTGTGGCCCGTAGCGCGTCGCGCATGGCGGTGGCCTGCTCGGCATATTCTGTGCGGGCCAGCGCCAGCCGCCCGTTCAGCACTCCAATAGCCAACTGCACCACTACTAATGGATAGAAGCCGGCTCCTAGTCCCCAAGCCACCATAGCCCCTACCGACAGCAGTGGCAGCAGCACCAGCAACGGCTTCAGCCAAGGCTTGCCGGCAAAGAAATCGGGGTGGGCCAGCCAGGCGCTGAATTCGCGCGGATCGGCTTGCTGGCGCGGAAAATGACGGGCGCGCGCCTGCCACTCCTGGGTCCAGGCTACATCGGGGGCCAGCTCGGCGGTGGCTTGCTGGCGGGCACGTACCACATCGGCCAGGGCGGGCCGGAGCAGCCAGCCGGCCAGCCAGTCTTGGCCCAGCCGGGTAGAGGCACGGTTGAGCAGCTGGAACAACGAGTGGGCGCCGAATACGTCGAGGTCGGCGGCGTACGGATGCTGGGTATCGAGGTAGCGCAGACCCGGGTCGAAGCTGTCCAGCTTGCCGGCCAGGCGGTTTAGCTCGTCCTGGTTGAGGCGGGCCAGCAGGCGGTGATGCTCGCGCTGATAGCTCATGCGGCCATGCCAGCGCACCATTGCCATGAAGGCCAGCCATACCGCCGCTACAAACGCAATGCCCGGCAGCAGGTACCCCTGTGAAAAGAGCCCCCACGCGCCGAACGCGCCGCCCCCAAACAGTACCACCCGCAGCCAGCCCCCCAATTGGTGGCGGCTGGCGTAGTGCTGCTCCTGCGCCATGTGGGTAGTCAGGTTTTCGGTGAAGACTTCGGCAGGCGAAACAGTAAGCGGGCGAATGGCAGCAGAAACGGGCACGGCGACAAAACAAGTGGACCCCACGAAGGTACGGCCCCCTCTCTCAAACTACTCATCAAGCCCGCCGCTCTAGTCAGCGCAGCTGGCTCAGCGGCACACCACGCGGCAGCCCCTGCGGAAAACGTGCAAACTTGTTCATTTCCTCCCAGTTGATTTGCTGCGGATAGTCTACCTGGTAGGCTCGTCCTGCTCCGGTGCCTACAGCCGACGTTATGCCAATATTCAGCGGCAACGTAAAGACCATAAAAAGCCCGTGCGAGAGGGTCAGCAGGTTAGTTAGGCCGGCCCAGCCCCGCAAGCTGGCAGGCTGGTTGCTGGTCAGGGCAATGTTGAGCTGCGCCGCCTCAATGGCATTTTTCGGAATGGGCAGCACCTGGCCCTGCGTAGTCAGCACGTAGGCCGTGTCCGGAGTCAGGGCCAGCAGTTCTCCCTGCTGCAGCGGTATTTTGCGCTTATCCAGCTGCACCAGTTCCACGCCACGCGGCGACTCCGGCAGTTCCCTGGCCAGCGGCACGGCCTTATTGACGCGGCAGCCCGCCAGTAGACATGGTGCCAGCAACAGTACGATAAGGGCCTTTTGCATAGCTACTGCACAATTTTGCTGTTCCAGAAGATGGCTTCCATGCGGGGCTCCGCGGTTTTGAATTCCCGGGCCAGCTCGGCCCAGGTAGCCGGATTATTGGTGAGCATCCCCCGCAGCTTGGGCAGATTTTTCTCTCGCAGCCAGTCCTGCCGAATCCACTCCAGATAGTAGCCCTTGGAGCGGACAAACAACTCGTAGTCACGGGCCGGGTCGGGCAGCCGGAAATGCAGCCGGCAGGCTTCGCCAGGCAGCGCCGTGAGGTAGCTATGGTCATCGGCGGAAAGCTGCTGGCGGGCTTCGTCGTCGGAGCGGCCGGCGCGCGTGACCAGGCCCGGGTTCAGCACCAGCGGCTGCGTACGGCCGCGCACGGTAGCTAAACCGGCATAATCGAGACGCCACAGACCTTTCGCTAACCGTAGCCGCACGCGCAGTGGCCCGCTGCTCTGGGCGCCAGGCAGCGGCACAAACTGCAGATTGCGGGCAATAGGACCTGTTTCGTAGAGCGTGGAGGCGGGCACCCAGCGGCCGGTGCGTGCGTCCAGGCAGCTCACGTCGATGCCACCCAGCAAACCATACGGATTGGTGAGGGAGCTGCGGACGGTACGGTCGGTTTCGACGCGGGCAAACAGGTCGCCCACTTCGTCGCCCATGTAGCCGTAGGCATTGTAGAGCAGGAATGTAGTGAGCAGGGTCTGGCGAAAGTTCAGCACCAGCCCCACCGGGCCGGTCGGCGCATGCTCGAAGGACAGCTCCACGGTTTCGCGGGTGCTCAGGTCGGTAGAATCGGCGGGGCTGAACCACTCCCGGTCGTCGTCGGCCTCGGCCAGAGCGGCCGTCAGTTTTTCCGGGCCGCAACGGGCTGCTGTGATGGGCGTGAGCTGTTCGGTGAGGTAGAAGCCGTTTTCGCCATCGTGAAACACACGCTGGCCGGGGCCGCGGGGCACTGCCAGCAGCTGTACAGCATTCACGGCGTGCGTTTCCAGGGCTTCGTTTTTCATCGTCAGCCCAAACGTGGTTCGCCCAAGCACAGAAGGGTTGTGCAGCGCATCCACATCGGCAGCCTCGAAAGCGGGAGCAATGGCGCTGGAAAAGCCCTCGGCGTTGGCACTATTCACATTGTCTTCCTGCTCGTAGTAGAACGTAGGGCACGAGCCGAAACAGGCCTTCGGTATCGTAATGCACACTATTCCCAGCGCCACGTCGGCGCCGGCCAGAATGGCGAGGGCCGCCACCCGGCCGGCATCTTTGGAAGGCACCGGCCGGTTGGATTCAAAAATGGCTACCGAATCGACGGGCAGCTGCACCGGTCCCCGGCTCTGCTCCCGCCGGTTGAAATCGTACTGCACCGCATTGCCACTCACGGCATCGGTGCCGGCTGTGTACTGCCACAGCGAGTCAAACACATACACGCTGCCGTTGCGCAGATGCGCTTTCAGATAGGGCTTTTGCCGGGCGCTGGCGTGCAGCAGGGCGTTGGCATCCTGGTACGTAGCCCGAAAATGGTGGTCGAGGTAGTAATGGCACGACACCAGACCCGCCAGCAGCGCCACGGCAGCCAGCGTCAGGAAGCGGAAGCGGGACAGACGGCGCATTGCGGCAGAGCACTAGAAGGTGGAAAACACGGCACGCGGCTTTCAGGTCGTCTGATTTTCGCCTCCACTATCTGCCCGCTCAGACTTCCTGGCCCACATCGGCACTCGACCAATGCGTGCATTATGAATATACTATATTTCCATAACACGCCTTCCTTTGCTTCCTGCTTAGCGCTGCGTGAGCCGCCGCAACGGGCTGTCGGGTTTCAGGAAGCGGGCCAGCTCGGCGTGGGTGAACTCCACCTTAAAATTGCCGGTCAGCACTTTCCACACGAAGTTCGACAGCCCATCGTAGCTGACAGGATGGTCGAAGGCCAAACCCGCCGCCGATACGGTGTATTCCTGCGTGCTGTGCAGCCCAAACTGCTGCCCTAGCACGCCCTGCTCGTCTTCTTCCGACAGGAATCCGTCCTGCTCAGGCACGTAGGCCCGCGTTATTTTCTGCATCTTCTGCTGCCCCAGCGCCAGAAACTGCGCCAGCTTTTCGGGCTGAATCTCGTCTTCCAGCACCACAGGAAAGCCGGTATTCAGGTCAATGTTCTGTGTGCGGTGGTCGTACCATACGCTGGCTCCGGTGCCGGTGGTCTGGGTAGTGAGGCTGAGCAGGCCGTGGGCATTGTAGTTCACCGCGTAGTCCAGCCGCTCGGTGCCGCCATGCATGCCTTCCCGGCGCTTTTCCTCCTGCTCGGCGCGCAGGCTGGCGAGGTCCTGGCCAATCAGGCTTTCCAGCGAAAAGCACTGCGCCAGCAGCTTGGTCACGCTGGCGTCGGGCACCGTCACTACCGGCCCCTCAAACGCCATCAGATAGGTTTTGGACCCAATGCGGGCCTTGGCCGTGGTGGGCCGCGCCGAACCGCCCATGCGCTGCAGCTGAAACGGCATGAGCGTAGTGCCCGAACGGTTGTACCATTCCCCGCGCAGCCACTGGTCGGCCAGCAGCGGGCCGGCGTCCAGCTTACCCGAAAACCAGCCGGTAGCCACGGTATCGGCGCCCACTGTTTCGCGTAGCAGCACCAAGCCGCTGCTATTCAGCTGGCCCCGCAGCTGCAGCGGCTGGCCTTTGCTGAGGTAGTAGTACTGCCCGGTCAGCGCTGAGTCGGAGCCGCTGAGCTGCAGCCGGATGCGGTATTTGCCACCGAGCGTACCTTCATAAGTGCCCGCCAGCCGCTGCACGTCGCTGAACGTAACCGCAAAGGGGGCACCATCGGGGGGAGCTTGCGCACTGGCCGGCCACGCGCTGCCGAAGAGCAGCAGCAGAAGCAGGCTAGCAGCCTTCATCAGCCCGCATGTTATGCCCATACTGCTAACCGATGGCCGCCACGCACTTCAGCTCGATGGCAATGGGCGTGGGCAAGCAGTTGATTTCGACGGTGGTGCGGCAGGGCTGGTTGCTCTGGAAATATTCGGCGTAGAGACGGTTGTAGGTATGAAAGTCGTCCCTCATATTAGTTAGGAACACCGTCACGTCCACGAGGTCTTCCCAGCGCGAGCCGGCTTCTTCCAGAATGTAGCGTACGTTTTGAAATACGGCATGGCACTGGCTTTCGAAATCGTAGCTGAGAATGTTGCCGTCCTCGTCCAGCTCCACGCCGGGCACGTGCTTCTGCCCCCGCTGGCGCGGCCCCACTCCCGACAAAAACAGCAGGTTGCCTACGCGCCGGGCATGCGGGTAGAGGCCGACCGGCTCGGGCGCGCGGCTGGAGTTGTGAGCGGTGGAAGAAGACGCAGCAGCGGCCGAGGAAGCCAGATTGCCGGTATCGGAAGTAGTGTCAGGTGCCATACGTCAAAAATAGCCGTTTTTTGGTGTCGGCGCGTACGAGGCTGAACCAGAGCGGCAGCTGGTGCGGTTGTTGAACTGCCCCGACTTCGTATCTGCCTACTATCTGCTGCTATGCGCTCTACTCTTCGCCGTCTGGCCCTTGTGGCCACCCTTGCTTTGCCCGCTGCCACCCATGCTCAGCAGAAGCTGAAGTATCCCAAGCCGCAGCCCGACCAGATTTATGACGCCGTGGCGCAGCCTGCCGTGCCGGTGGGCGGCGTGGAAGCCTACGCGCAGTATCTGGCCGACCACCAGCAGTACCCTACGGCCGCGCTGCAGCGCGGCGCGGCAGGCACCGTCACGGTCACGTTTGTGGTGGAAAAAAGCGGCGTCATTTCCGGTGCGGTAGTGGCCGCGCCCCTCGACCCTGACCTGGACGCGGAGGCGCTGCGCCTGATCAAAGCCGGCCCCAAATGGACGCCCGCGCAGCACAAGGGCGCCAAGGTGCGCCAGCGCGTGACGGTGCCGATTTCCTTCCAGATTCCGGTCGGAGCCGACGAGCCTACTCTGGCCACGACCAGCCCCGCAGCTCCTGGCAAGCCGGCTGCCCCGGCCGGCACAACTGTTGTGAAGGCCGACCAGCCCGCCCGCCCGGTGGGGGGCGAGGAAGCCTTTTTCGACTGGATCCAGAAGAACCAGAAGTACCCGGCGCTGGCACGCCAGCGCAAGCTGGAAGGACGCGTGATGGTGGAATTCATTGTTCAGAAAGATGGTTCCCTCACCGACATCAACGTGCTGAAGCCCCTGCTTGGCTCCGGCCTCGAGCAGGAGGCCCTACGCCTTATCAAAGCCGCCCCAAAATGGACCCCTGCCACCTATCAGGGGCAGCCAGTAAAGCAAAAGATGGTTTTGCCGGTTCTATTTCAGCTGTAAAATATTTGCCGCCCCCGTACGTCTTTCTTGCTACCGGGCAACTCTGTGTACTAGGGCTCCGCTTCGGCAGTTTTCCCGCCGCCCTTTTCCCGCTGCCGCCCCCGCTTTCCTACGTCCTGAGAACATGCTTTCCCCCTTACCCCTGCTTTCTGCGCCGCCCGTAGCCCCTACTTTCGCCGCGCCGGTTTCCGACGCTTTCCGGGTGTGGCCGCACCAGGCCCGCTTCCGGCAGGCCACGCAGGTAATGGCCGACAGCCTGTTTGGGGCGCTTGATGAAGACTTGGAGCCCTACGTGCTGCTGCTGGCATTGCCCACACTCTCAGGCACCGTGGCCGATGTTCCGACGGTATGCCTGGAACCAGCCGAATGTGGCCTGGAAAGCAGGCTGTTTGAGGATGCGGTAGCGGAAGGGCGCCGGCTCCAGACTCGCACCGTGCCTCCCTACCCCGGCCGCGACGATGTCAGCCCGGAGCTGGTGCGCCGCCGCCACGAAGGCCAGGGCGTGCGGATGGCCGTGCAAACTGTACTCGACACGCTCGACGCCAACTCGCCCTACCAGCATTTCTGCGGGTGGCCTTCTGAAATCAACGGCTTTTTTGTGATGACTGTGCTGCGAGTGCAACGCAAGCCGTTGCGGGCGTATCCGTCGTTGCGCACTGGCCGCTTCTACACCAATGGCAAGCCGCTGCTGCCGTCGTTGCTGGTGGCGTCTGTTTTGCGCTTTCAGGAAGAGTGCATCAAGCTGCTGAATGAGCCGGAGCCTGGCTCGGGCCTGCTGGCACGCCCCCGCGAAACCGAAGAACTGCTGCGTGCCGCCGGCAAAAGCCTGCTCGATACGCCAGCGCAGGCCCTGGGTACTGAGCCTGGTGCGGCCCGGCTGTTTCACACCCTCAATACCATTTCCAGCCTCCGCTACGAAGGCGCCGAGGGGGTAGGCAAGCTTCTGCTGGCCCGGCGTCATCATCCTAACCTGCAGGAGGTGTTTGCCCTCACCTGCCCCACGCCGCTCACCGATTACCGCGCCGTGCGGAAGCTGCTGGAAATGACCACGCCCGACGTAAGCCTGCTGGCCGACGGCGAAAATGTGTATGCGCTGGGCCGCCTCGTTGGCCCTTATGATGCCAGCCGCGAAGACCTGTTTGTCATCGAGTTCATCAACCATTACTCCTGGGAGTTTCAGCACGATGGCAAGGTGTTGATGCGCACACAGTATGGCCAGCCCAGCTTGCCCCGGCCGCGCCTCAACCGCACGAAGTTCCGCAAGGACCTTAAGCGCACCTTCCAACTCACTGACCCCGCCAAAATTGAGCGGCTCTGGGAAGTGGTGCTAGAGGCCAGCCGCCAGAAGCACGGCACGCTGCTCGTCATCACCACCGAAGCCCTGGCCGAAGCCGACCGCCTGAAACTGCAATGCACCCTTATTGAGCCGGTGCCGCTTACGCCGCTCATCACGCGCCTCGTCACGGCTATTGATGGGGCGGTGCTCCTCGACCCCGAATCGTACTGCTACTCCATTGGGGTGATTCTGGACGGCAAGGCATCCATGGGCCGCGGCACCAGCACCCGTGGTGCCCGCTACAACTCCGCCATCCGCTACGTCGAAACCTCGCCTTACCCCTGCCTGGCCATTGTGGTGAGTGAAGACGGCCTCGTGGACGTCATTACGAAAGAGCGGCTCGAAGACGACAACTAAGGCTGGCTTACTTGCTGGCCTTCGCCAGTTGCTTTAACTCGGCTCGCTTCACGGATTTCAGTTCCTGGCTGCGGTTGCAGAGGCTGGTGGCATAATACGGCGTGACGTCCTCCAGTTCGCCGCCATAAACTGATTCTTTCTGCGTCACGAGAAACGCGTAGACCAACTGCTCGGAGCCTACCGCAAAATGCTTGCCGCACGAGGCACTGGAAATTTCGCTGGCTACTAGCACCGTAGGGCCGGTGGCCGTTCCTTTGAACTGCCGCGCAACGGCAAACGTGTAGCGCAGTTTCTCGTGCCGGATAAGCTGGAACTGCTGTGCGGCGGGCCCCGTGTCCGAAACCCGCACGGTATCGGTAGTAGTTACCGTATCGATACTGACCACCCGGCCCACGAAAATTAGCGCATCCTGCCGGTAAGCATCCGCAATCTTCTGCCGTTCAGATTTGCCTGTAGTGACGCAAGAACAGGCCTGCGCAACTGAGACGTGAAGCAGAACGGACAGAAGTAGCAGTAGAATCGTTTTCATTGGAAGCAAACTGGAGTGTATTCAGGAACCGCTACTCTGCCTATTTCGCCCGGAACGACCACGTGATGCGGAATATGGCCACCGTGTCGCCGGCTTCATCTACACCGGTGCTGGTGCAGATGACGGTGCGGCCTTCGCCGCTGGCGCGGCTGTCGGCTATGGCTTGCGCAATATGGCGGCCGTCTTCGCAGGTGAAGGCAATCAGGCCCACGGCTTTCTTCGTGAATTCGGCTTCCAGGCCCACTACCAGCATCGAAACGCGCCCCTGGCCCTGAATATTCATCATGGCCAGAATGCCGCTGGCCATTTCGGCCGCCATACTTAGGCAGGCGAAATAGATACTGCGAAACGGATTCTGGGTGAGATACTTAAACGGCACCGTGATAACCGCCCGCGCCGGCGTGATTTCGCGTAGCCGCAGCCCCGCCAGATACGCCATTGGCAGGCTGCGCAGCATAAATAGGCGCAGCTTCAGCGGGCTGGAAATAGTGCGCCGGAACGCCGCTGCAGCAGCGGTATCGGCGAGTGGCGCGGGAGTGGCGGCGGGCTGTTGCATGGCGGCTAGCGTTGGATCGTGAAGCTTACAAAGAACATAAATTATTCGGCATGCCGAGCATTTTCATTACGCTTTCTTGGGCCGTGATACGCAAACCGCCCCACGCTCTGGGAACGTGGGGCGGTTTGAATACCTGAGAAGTCGGTCTAGCTTTTCTTTTCCAGCACCAGTACCACTTTGTTGAAGTTGGCGGCGGCATTTACCACGTCGCGGAAGGCCTCGAAATCCTTCTTAGGCCAGCGGATCTGGCGGTAGGCTTCCGTGATGGTCACCGTCACGGTCTGGCCCTGCACGGCATACTTCGAGTTGAAGTAATAGAGCGGGTCTTTGGCATCGGGGCCGGCTTTCACGTCGGCGTTCAGGTCCTGGAGGTTGCGCACCTGGTAGCCGGCAGGCAGCTCCAGCGTGATAACGCGGTTGTAGCGGCGGTTGAAGTCGTTTTCCACATCGTACTGGCGCGCTTCGGCCTGGTACAGCTCCGACTGCTGCCCCAGCAAGTCCCCGATTTTGAACAGGTAGCGTTGTCCAGCTTTGTTGAGCAGCGCCGCCGATTCTACGCTGGCATCTACCAGAAACGGCTTGCTGAGCGGGCTCAGCCCAGCCTCGCCGTTGGTTACTTTCACGCTTTTGAAGGTGGCGTCGGGCACGTTGCCTTTCACCAACGACTGCATCACCTCCGTGCGCTTTTCCTCCGGAATCAGGGAATAGAATGGCTGGATGGCCTGCGCATGGTAGCCGCCCAGCACCTGCCGGATATCCACGAAAGCCTTATCCAGCTCCGGCGCAAATTTCACCTTGATGTCGAGGTCGTTGGGGCTCTGCTCGGCGGCTAGCGTCGGGATGTCGCGCACCACACCTACCGCCGATTCAGTGGAGCCCAGCTTTACAGTACGTATGAACAGGCCTTTGTTGGCCGTCCAGCCGGGCGGCACCATGCCATAGCGGAAATCGGGGCGGGCGGGAGCCAGCAGCTGCTTGGTTTCCGGGAAATAGAGGGCGTAGTTGTCGAGGTAGTTCCAGGTGTCGAACGTGTCGTCGAACACCACGTCACTCCGGTCGGTGGTCACCACGAGTTCGTGCTCGATGTTCAGGCGGCGCAGCAGGGCCACAAACAGGCGGGTCATGCCCAGCTCGGAGGCGTTTTTGGTGGCCGCAATCCGGCCCAGATTGGTCTCGCCGCCTTCGGTCAGGTTGAAGCTAGTTTTGAGGTAGTTTTCCAGGGCCTGAACTCGGCCAGCTAAGTCGCCACTGGCGGGCAGCTTGGCGTCGCGCAGGACTTTGTCGGCGGCCTTGGTTTCGTCTTTGGCTAGGGTATAGATGGTGCCGTGCAGATACTGGCTGGCATCGGCCCACGTGAAGAGGCGGGTGCGGCCGCGCTGGGCGGTGTAAGCCAGCTTGTATTCCACACGCATCCGCTCGGCGCTGCTCTGCGCGAAGGTTTCCTCGCGGGCGGCAGGCACGCTGGCCAGCTTCATTCTGATATGGTGCTTGCCGGCAATAACCGTATCGGGCGAGGCGGCGGGGCCATGATAGACGCGTGTATCGAAAGTGAGGGCCTCGGGCGAAATCAGCTCAAACGACACGTCGCGGGTAGGAACGGCGCTTTGCAGGTAGTCTCGCCCAAAGAATTTGGCGGGCCGCTCGCGCAGAAACAAATACTCAATTTCGGAACCCTTCTCCACGCCCTCCACCGCGAAAATCTTGAAGCCGCGGCCACCGTCTTCATCCTTCAGTTCCTTGATGCTGCCTTCGTTCACCTCTACCACTTCGCCGCGCGGGCTGATAGTACGGGCCTTCAGGTAGAGCAGTTGGCCGCCGTCCTGCGGGATATAAATCTTGTTGAACCGCTCAATGCCATCGGAGGTGTTCACGCGCAGAATGCGGTGCTCGGTGGAGTAGAGCTTGATGGCCTTGTCCTGCTCACTAAACATGTATTCGTGGGCCGTGAAGTCGCGCAGCACCAACGCGGGCTGTTTGGCGTCTTCGTCGGAAATGGGCAGGCGCTTGGTGCGCTTGGCGTCCCAGGTATAAGTGGCGTACTGCAACGTTTTGGGTATCTGCTGGGCGTGGAGCGGCGCAGCGGCCGTGAGCAGCAGCAGCGAAGCAGCAGTGGCGCGGGCAACGGAAAGAAGGGTCATAGAAAGATAAAACAGGCGCCCGATGGCGCGGGATTTCCCGATGGATAAGACGGGCTGGGTTAGTAATCGGCGCGGGCATCCCAGGGCTGAAGCCCTGGGCTAGTCAGCGGTACGGCGGTGGGCCCTGCGTAGCCCCGGGCTTCAGCCCTGGTACACCTGCATAGCCGGCAATCAGGCCTTTTTCCGCTTTAAAATCACGGTTTCGCGGTAGGCGGCGTTCAGCTTGTCTACCACGGCATTCCACTGCTGAAACTGCTTGGGCTGGAGCAGCAGGTAGTTGATGTAGACCTGCTTGTCCTGCACGATTTTGTTGCCCTGCCGCTCATATTTCACCTTGAAACCGAATACGGGGTCGTTCATTTCGGCAGTCGGGGGCAGGTACTCCACGTCGTAGCCGGCCGGAATTTCCAGCTCGGTGCGGCTGTGGTTCTGGGTGGCGTACTCGTTCACGCGGGGCAGGCGGCGCTTGTCGGCGTCAATCCGGTCGTGGGCGTAGGGCCGCTCCAGGTTCAGGTTCACGTAGATTTCGTCGTCGAGCTTCTGCACGTAGTCCTGCAGGCGGTACTCGTAGTCGATGGTGAGGGGCTGGTCGCGCGCATCAAGGTGGCTGACGCTGTATTTGTCGACGAAGAACTTGTTGTTGCCGCGCTCCAGCAGGGCCTTGATGTACTTGGTTTCCTCGGTCTGGTCGAGGCCGTCGAGGGCGTAGCTCTGCATGACTTTGGGGTAGCCGGCCAGCTGGAGGCTGCCTTTGCCGCGCAGCCCGCCCTTGTCGTCCAGCGTCAGCGCCGACACGTCGGACACGGGGCTGCGGTCCTGGCTCATGATGGGCACGTCTACCACTTTGCAGTTTTTGCCGTCAACAGCCATCAAGGCCTCTTTGCCCTGAATAAAGGCCGAGGGCATGCCAAAGGGCATGTATTTGTTGGTGGCGTCGAGGAAAACGTACTTGCCGGGGCTGGCCTCGTAGGTCGTAATCATGTGGTTGTCGACGCCCGGCGTGGCCAGCTCGGAATAGCGGTAGGGCAGGTCGCGGGTACCAATCCAGGTGAGGTAGGACTTGACGCCGGCCATGCGCAGCATCTCGCGGGTGAGGTTGGCCATGTCCTTGCAGTCGCCGTAGCGCTTGGCATACACGGCACCGGCATCGCGCGGGATGAAGCCGCCCATGCCGTTTTCGAAGGCCACGTAGCGAATGTTGTCCTGCACCCAGTAGTACACGCGCTGCACCCGGTCCTGCTCGGTTTTGGCGCCCACCACCAAAGAGTCAACTACGCGGCGCAGAGCGGGGCTTTCCTGCGGGTCGAGCTTGCTCACAAAACCGGAATACAGGTTGTAGAGCTCCGGCACGCCAGCCAGCACTTTGCGGGCCTGTCCGTCAGCCGAAGGCACTTCCTCCACAAAATACACGAGGTGCGGCAGGTAGTAGGCGGCTTCGGGGCCGTCGGAGTCGCGCGGGGGGCTGGGCAGGTTGTCGGAGGTCCAGCGGTAGGTGACGGTATTGCCTTTTTCCTGCTTGCTGAAGTTGATATTCAGGCCTTCGGTATGGAAAAGGCGGTGGCTGATTTTGATGTTGCGCGGGGCCGTGATGGTCAGCTCGGCGTGGCGTACGGGCACGTAGGAGCCGAAGTAGAACGGGTTGAGAAAGCGCGGGTCGGGGTGGCGCACGGTGTAGTCCGTGACGGTGCGGGCGCCGGGCGCCACGGCCGGGAAGGTCCAGGTGGTGGAGCGCGTATCGTCGTAGAAAATGCCCGACTGCAGCTCGAACTTCTCCTTATAGTCCGTCACCTTCACGGTCTTGTAGCTGTTGCCGCTGGGCACCAGGGTGCGGGCATCCAGCTTCTGCAGGCGGCTGAAGTGCGAGTTGAACACCTTGTCATTGACGTACGCCACCGACTGCGCATCGAGGTGCAGCATGTCCTGGTGGTGGCGGGCCAGCACCAGCACCGAGTCGCCTTTGGCTTCCAGCGTGAGGTCGGTGCGGTAGTCGAGGTACACGGCTTTTTCGCCCGGAAACTTCGCCTGCATTTCGGCCACGAGCTGGGTGGGCTGCTGGGCGTGGGCGGCCGGCAGCGCGAGGCCCGCACACAACAGCAGCGCCAGCACGCCGCCCGACCATTTATTTGCCTTCATACACGTATTGGTTCCAGTACACTTCGGTCTTGGTGGGCTTGCCCTTCACATCGTAATATACAGTCGGGCCGAGCTTTTCCCCACTCCGATAATTTTCTTCGCGTTCCAGCGTGCCGTCGGGGCGGTAGTAGCGGCTGCTGCCGTGGAACTCGCCGTGCAGATACTGCTCTTCCTCCATCAGCTGGCCGTTGGGGTGGTAGCCAGTGAGCGTGCCCGTCAGCATACCTTCCTTGAAATTCATGCGGCAAAACACCTGTCCGGAGCTGTAATAAGCGGTGCGGGTCCCGTCGAGCAGGCCGCCGCGCACGGTTTCGTCGGCGGCCGGCTTGCCGTTGGCGAAGCTGGTTTTGATAGTGCCCGTCAGCTTTTCAATGCGCTGCCAGGGCGCCGACTGGTCGTGGCCGGGGCGGAAGGCGGCCAGGTTGCCGTGCTCGTAGAGGCGCTCTTCCAGCAGCTCGCCGGCCGGGTTGTAATGCTGCGAAAGGCCTTCGGGCGTGCCGTAGAGGTAGTTTTGCACGGCTTCCAGCTGGCCGTTCGGGAAGTAGTAGCGCGTTTCGCCCACCCAGCTTCCGTAGCGGTAGTTGATGGAAGATTTCAGCTGCCCGCTGGCGTAGTATTCTTTCCAGAGGCCGTGCCGGTCGCCGTTGCGGAACTCGCCTTCCAGCCGGGTTTTGCCATCTTGGAAGAAGGATTTATAGGGGCCGTGGCGCTTATCGGCTTCGTAGCCGAAGGCCACCTCCGTTTTGCCGGAAGGATAATACCAGCTGGCCGGGCCCTGGTTTTCGTAGCAGGACACGGGCGTGCGGTACAGCACGTTGCCACTGGGGTAAGTGAAGGTAAACCCCTTGGTATCGGGCTTCTGCACCACGTGGCTGACGGTTCGGCCCAGCGTGTCGTAGGTGGTCAGCGTCAGCTTGCGGCCAAACTCGTAGACGCGCGACTCGGTGAGCTTGCCGTTGGGAGCGAAGCTGCGGGTAACCCCGTTTTTCTGGCCCTGGTGCATTTCGTATTCCTCGCTCAGCTGGCCGTCGGCGTAGTAGTCGCGCCAGGGGCCCTGGGGCTGGCCGCCGCGGTAGTAGCCGGTCTGGCTGCGCTGGCCGTCGCGCAAAAACGACTCATAGGGACCTTCCTGCACGCCTTCGGTGTAGGTAGTGCGCTGCTTGAGCTGGCCGTTGGCGTAGTACTCTACAGAAGAACCTTCGAGCTGCCCCTGCTTGTAGCTACGAATCTGCTGGAGCATGCCGTTGGTGTACTGCCAGCGCCACTCGCCCTCAATTTTGCCATCGAGGTAAGCGCCCGTGCCCGTAGTGAGGCCGTCGGCACCGTAGAGTTGTACTGCGACGCGGCCTTTCTTAATGGGCGTATCCTGCAGGGTGCGGCCGGTGGCGGGGTCATAGTAGCGCAGGCGCGTGAGCCGGCCGTGGTCATAGTCGAAGTCGCAGTAGAGCTTTCCCTGGTAGGTGTAGTCGTGGTAGATGCCGTGCAGCTCGCCCGCCTCATCGTAGTTGATTTCGGCGCTCAGCTTCCCATCGGCAAAGTATTCTTTCCAGAGCCCGGTGCGCTTGCCGCGCGTGAAGGTGCCGGCGTTCTGCAGCTGGCCGTTGGAAAAATACTCGGTGTAGGGGCCGTGCAGCTCGTCCTGGTCATAGGTGCCGCGCTTTTCGGGCACGTTGTCGGAGTAGTTTACCAGAAACGGGCCCTGCTTTTTGCCATCGACGTAGGTGTACTCAAACTCCTTGGCCCCGTCGGGGTAAAAGTATGTCTGGAGGCCCTGTTGCTTGTCGGCGCGCAGCTCGGCGCGCATTTTGGGCCGGCCGCCGGGGTGGAACGTAGCGTACGGCCCGTTCAGGTCGCCGGCCTGGAAGGTGCGCGTTTCGGTCAGCTCGCCGCAGTAGTTGAACAGCTTCATCACGCCTTCCACCTTGTCCTTCGCCGTTGGCATTTCGGCGGCCAGCTGGCCGTTGTCGTGGTAGTCGCGCACGAGGCCTTCCATCTCGCCGTTGCGGTAGGTGGCGGTGCGCTGCAGCTGGCCGTTGGAGTGGTAGATGCGCCAGGGGCCGGTGCGCTTGAAGTCGGGGCCGTAGCTTCCCTCCTGCTCTACCGCGCCGGTTTCGGCTGTGAATATCCAGGGGCCGGTGAAGCGGCGCTCCTCGCCCTGCACGGTGCCTTCGCCGAGGCCATTGATGCGGCCTTCATCATCAAACCAGGCTTTGGTGAGCACCGTTTTGCCTTCCCGCACCACGGGCTGCTGCTCCCGAATCTGAAGCAAAGCGGGCGTAACGGCGGCGTAGAACTTCTCGATTTTGCTCTTGTTGCCTTTGATCCACTGCGTGGCTTTCTTATCGTCGGCGGACGTAAGGGCGAGGTAAGTGGCGGTAGTGAGGTTGTCGCCCTGGCGGAGCTGCTCCACGAGCGGACCGTAGAGACGCACCCAGAAGTCGTCGGAAGCAGTGGCCGGAAACTTCTCTACCAGCAGCTGCACCTGTTTTACCAGCGCCGCGTCGAATTTCACCTTGGAAACGTATTCTTTGCGCAGGGCTACTTTGGACTCGATGAGCAGGTCCAGCTCCTGGAATGCTTCGTTGGGCGTGAAAGACGTGAGCTTGCGGGCTTCTTCTACCGTGGCGGCACGCGCCGCCTGCTGCTCCAAGGACACCAGCACATCGTGGCTCGAAGAGCCATCGGGGCTGATGAGCAGGAACGCAAGCATGCTGAGCATGGCGTGGCTGGTCTGCCCCTGGCGCACGGCCAGGCTGCCCAGCTGGAAATGGCTGCTGGCATGAGCAGGCTTCAGTGCCAAACTGCGCTGCAGGCTACGAAACCCTTCTTCCAGCCGTTTTGCCTCCACCTGCATGATGCTCTGATTGAACCACAGCATCTGGTGGTACGGGAAGCGCTGCAGGCCGGTGTCGTAAGCGGCTTGGGCTTTGTCGGGGTGCTTGAGCTCTTCCTCAGCCCAGGCCAGCGCTATGTACGGCTGCGGATCAATGTAGTGCAATGCCAGGGCGCGGTTGGCGGCATCTACGGCCTCCTGGTATTTCTGCACCGCCAGATACGTGTTGGCCAGCTCGCTTTGTACGGCCGGATACAGTGTGTCGCCGGGCGTAACGGCGCGGTAGCGGGCAATGGCGGCTTCATGCTCCCCCTTATCGTGCAGCTCGACTCCTTCCTTCAGAGCCTGGTACGAATCAACTAGCGGAGGAAGAGTAGCGGCAACAGGTGTGGGCTGAACAGTTTTTTGGGCGAGGGTCGCGCCGGGCGCGGCGGCTAGCAGCGCCAGCGCCAGGCCGTAAGGGTAAAGTTGCATCAAGCAGTATAAGTAAAGAAGCAAGCCATAGCTGCCCGCACGGCGGGAGTCTATCGGATATTCCTACAATAATACACATTGCAACCCCGCCCTGAAACAGAGCGCCTGCGCCTACCGCAATTAATTTTGCGGCACCATCCAGTTTAGCGCCGACCAGGCTTTTTGGCCGGGCCTTTCGGTTGGGCCGGGTGCACCGTCAGCTCGCGGTAGCCGAAAGTGGGGTCGGTTTCGCGCCGGAACTCCACGTCATCCAGCACGCCTAGCACCAGCTCCGCTGTGGTGTAAATGATGTTGCCCGCGAGCAAGTGGCCGCCCAACGTACGGCCCGTAGAGTCAGAAACCGAGAGGTGGACGTGGCTGCCATTGATGGATAGCGTGCCCACCAGCGACACAATTTCGAAGTGGCCCCGATACACGCTGGGTCCTTCCTGATTGGCCAGCCGCAACGTGGCCTGTGTGAGGCTGCCCACGCACGTTACGATGGCGCCGGCCCTGATTTGGTGAGCCTGCACAAAGGCCTCCAACTGCTGGCGCAGGTCCTGGCCGGGCGCCAGACGCAGGGCGTAGGTACGCATGGCAGATGGCAGTGCGGCAGGAGATGAGGTGGAGGCAGGCATGGCCGGTTGTTGCTGGGCCAGTGCCCCCAGCCCGCCGAAACCCAACAGCAGCGGCAACAGGAGTAGCAGGCGGTTCATAGGGCAGAAAGTGAGTGGCGCTAAAGGTAGGGCCGGTAGCCGTATGAAATGGGCTAAACGCAAAAAAGCCGGCTCTAGGGCCGGCTTTTGTAAAACCTAGATGGCAGACGCCTAGCGGTTGAAGCTGACGTTGCCGTAGCGCACTTTGATGTTGACGTTGCCAGCAGCCGGACGGGCTTTGGCGACTCCAAACGTGCCTTGCATGTCGCTGGAAGCAGGGCCGTTTTCTTCCGAATCTACACGCACCAGCTTCTTATCCACGAGCAATTTGCCATGCTGCGTGTTCACATCGAAATTAAACCCGGCATCATCGGCGAAGTTGAGCAGAATGGTGCTGTAGCCACCGTCGAGGTTGATGACGCTGAAGTTGCGGCCGGTGTTGCGCACCTCAAAATTGGGGCAATGCTGCACCGTCATATCTAGCTTGTCAGACAGTTTATCGATGCTGAACTTGGAGTAGCCGGAAGTGCCGCGCAGGTTGCGCACGGTGCCCAGTGCCACGTCGCCGTATTTGCTGTGTACGGTCAGGTCCTGCACTGTCCCGATGTCGATGTCGGAGTAGTTGTTGCGCAGGTCCACGGTCTGTCCGGCATCGAGGCGAAGGCGCGAGTACGAGGCATCGATACTGGCGCGGCGCGTGTACGCTACCGACGCCTGCCCGTTACCAACGCGTACCAGATTCTGCCCGCCGTCGAGGCGGCCAGTCCGCAACGTACCGTATTCCACGGTCAGCTCAGTCGGGCCAGTCAGGTCGCCGCTAATTGTCACGTCGCCGAAGGTATTGAATACATGCAACGGCGTGTTTTTGGGCACCCACACCGTGTAGTTTACTTCGTAGAGCTTGGTGCGGCTCCAGCAACCGCTCGGCATAGCTCCAAACCGAGAGCGGGCCGAAACGCCACCAGTTACAGGGTCGTTTTCGAGCAACTGCACCTGAATCATGTCTTGGAGCAGTTGCGCCTTGTCTTCCGTATCGGCGCGAGTAATGATGTCAACATCGGTACGCACTTCGTTGCGGCTCCACACATTCACCTGCACACGACCGTAGCGAGTGTCCAGCGCGTAGGGTTTGCCAGCAGGCACTGCAAAAGTGCGACTCAGGCGGCGGGTTTTCTCAATAGCGGGTGCAACCGACGTTTCTTCCTGCGGGCCTTGCGGGCCCTGCGGAGTAGTAGGCTGTGGTCCTTGTCCATTCTGGCCATCAGCCGGGCCACCCTGCAAGGGCAAAGGTGCCGCTTCGTTGCTGGGCAAGCTGTAGTAGTGTTCCGCGGTAGCAACGGGCACCAATTGGGCCATGCTCACGGCAGAGCTAGCCAGCAGCATGACGCCGGTCAGAAGCACACGACCATATAGGGCAAGGCGCTGGCTCATGGCTTAGGCTGGTTATTGGCGTCTACCGGCGGCTGCGCATAGTATTCCTGAATCTGCTCCCGGGTGCGGGTTTGCTGGTTCAGTATATCGAGGCGAATCTGCAGGTTGCGGTTCATGGCATCAAGCACCACGGCCGGCTCCGGATTGCGGTACAGCTCGGTTTTCAGTTGGCTGTAGGTAGAGTCCAGCGCGGCCAGTTCCCGTTGCCAGTCGGCGGGGGCACCGGCAGAAGCGGTTTTGGCTTCCAGTTGCTGCAATTCCGCCTGCCGCTCATTGATCTGCACGGCGTAGTAGCCTTCCATGCGGCGCACTTCCTGGCTCAGGCGGGCCACCGGCGACTCGGCGGTAGCGGCTACCGGCGCGGCGTCAAATCCAAAGGAATTAGCCTCAGTGGCGTCTTCTACGGTAGGCGCGGCCAATACCAGCGGCGTGTTGCTGCTGGTCCAGGCTGTGGAGCGTGCCGACTGGTTGCTCCAGATAGCACCGGCACCGGCCAGCACAAGTCCGGCCAGAGCGGCGGCCATTTTGGGGCGCGGCAGCCAGCCAGCCCAGCGGGCCGCTGGCGTAGTGGCCGCTGGCGTGTCGGCAGTAGGGTACAGCTTTACTACCCGCAGTGGTGCGGCATGCTCTTCTTCCTGCTCGGTGGCAGCGCCGGCCGTGGGTGCGGCCAGCTTCTGTTCGATGTCGTCCCACAAATCCGGGCGCGGCTCAAACGCGTCGAAGTCGGACAGGTGCCGTTCAACGAAATTCTCCAGACCGGTTTTTTTCTCGTTCATGTCAGGGGTGGTACTACGCACATGGCTTTCTTCGGCCCGCAGCGCCCCGGTACAGGGTGGGCAGTGCGCGGCGTCCGAAGACGGAATGATCTAGTTGCTTTTACGAAAGGCCGCGCTGGCGGGCTAGTTCCAGCAGTTTTTTGCGGGCCCGGCTATACTGCGACTTCGACGTGGACTCGGTGATACCCAGAATACCGGCTATTTCGGCGTGGTCGTAGCCTTCCAGCAGGTACAGGCTCAGCACTACGCGGTAGCCATCGGGGAGCTCCTGCACGCAGCGGCGCACCACATCAGCACGCCAATTCGTTTCCTCGTTTTCGGGCCCGAAGTCGGCCGTTTCGGGGCCGGCGGCATCGTGCTGCTCTCCTAAAGGCACCAGTTGCAGCCGACGGTTGCGCAGGCAGTTGATGCTTTTGTTGATAACGATGCGCTTCAGCCACGAACCAAATGAGGAGTCGCCTTTGTAGCTGTGCAACTCCCGGAAAGCACTCAGAAAAGCCTCCTGCAGCACGTCCTCGGCCTCGGCGTAGTCGCCGGTGATGCGCAGCGAGGCATTGAACATGGCTTTGGAGTAGCGTTTATAAATCTCGGCCTGTGCCCGCCGGTCGCCCAGGCGGCACCGCTCGACCAGCGGGGCGTTGATATCAGTGTACGCAAAAGCTTCCATAGAGCGGGTTGCGGGAGGTGAAGCGGAAAAGGAAGATGGTAAATATCCGACTTTCCGGGCGAAGCTGCTAACACCTAGCGTGCAAGCAGATAAAAGACAGCCTCAACCAGGGGAGGTTGCACTGACGCTTACTTTTCCGGCAGTTAGCCAGTAGCTTTGCTGCCGCACGTTGTTTCTGTCTGCTGTAAGTAAGCTATTCCGTCTCTATGAAGTTTCTTGCCCCGCTGTTTTTTGTGCTGGCCCTGTCTGCCTGCAAAAAGAAGGACCCCACCATCGACTTCGGGCCGAACGGTGGTATTGCCATGCGCGACCACAACAACTACCCCATGTCTACCCCCGACCCTACGGACTGGACGCTGGACGGCGCCTGGAATACGCAGGAGCGCGGCCTGTTTCAGGATCTGGGCCTCGACCTGAACGCCACGGCTACCGGCACCGTGTCCAACCTCAGCACCTACCCTAACCCCGTGGAGGCCGGCCGAGCAATTTTTCACTTCACTACGCCCATTGCTGTTACGTGCAGCTTCGTGGTAGTTGATGAGAAATACCAAGTGGTGCGGCCGCTGCAAACCTCCACTGCCAGCAGCGGCCTGTCATTTAGCCTGGATGTGAGCGACAGTGCCTTTCAGCAGGGCAAGCTCTACCGCCTCTACTATGTGTTCCGGAATGGCAGCTCGCTCTACTACAAAGGCCACGGCGATGTTAAAATAGGTATGTAGCAACTGGCTCACGCCCTAACAAAAAGGCCCGTCCGGAATACCGGACGGGCCTTTTTGTTACAAATTTCACACCTTACTTACACGTCAAACTTGATACCCTGAGCCAGGGGAAGCTGGTCGGAGTAGTTGATGGTGTTGGTCTGGCGGCGCATGTACACGCGCCACGCATCGGATCCCGACTCGCGGCCGCCGCCAGTTTCCTTTTCGCCACCGAATGCGCCGCCTATTTCTGCGCCGCTAGTGCCGATGTTCACGTTAGCAATGCCGCAGTCGGAGCCGCCGTGGGCCAGGAAGGCTTCCGACTCGCGCATGTTCAGAGTGAAGATGCTTGACGACAAGCCCTGCCGCACACCGTTCTGCACGGCAATGGCTGCTTCCACGCCGCCGCTGTACTTGATGAGGTACAGGATGGGCGCAAAGGTTTCTTCCTGCACCGTGTGGTACTCGTTGCGGGCTTCTACCAGCGCGGGTTTCACGTAGGTGCCGGTTTCGTAGCCGGCGCCTTCCAGAATTTCACCGCCGATGAGCAGCTTGCCTCCTTCAGCCTGCACGGCAGCCAGGGCATTGGTGAAGCTTTCTACAGCCTGCTTGTCGATGAGCGGGCCCACGAGCGTGCCTTCCTGCAGCGGGTGACCAATAGGCAGGTTGGGGTAGATTTTCAGCAGACGCGCCTTCACATCCTCGAAAATGGACTCGTGGATGATGAGGCGGCGCGTGGTGGTGCAGCGCTGTCCGGCCGTGCCTACGGCCCCAAATACCACGGCACGCATGGCCATGTCGAGGTCGGCGTGCTCGGTGAGGATGATGGCGTTGTTGCCGCCCAACTCCAGCAGGGCGCGGCCCAGGCGGCCGCCCACTACTTCGCCCACTTTCTTGCCCATGCGGGTGCTGCCCGTAGCTGACACCAGCGGTACGCGCGTGTCGGCCGCCATAGCCGCCCCGATTTCCGCGTCGCCGATAATCAGGTTGAAGATGCCTTCGGGCAGCTCGTTTTCGCGCAGCACGTCCTTGATAATGTGCTGCACGGCCACGGCCACCAGCGGCGTCTTCTCCGACGGTTTCCAGATGCTCACGTCGCCGCAAACGGCGGCCAGCATGGCGTTCCAGCTCCACACGGCCACCGGGAAGTTGAAGGCCGAGATGATGCCGACTACGCCCAGCGGATGGTACTGCTCGTACATGCGGTGCGCCGGGCGCTCCGAGTGCATCGTGAAACCCGTAAGCTGCCGCGAGAGGCCCACCGCAAAGTCGCAGATGTCAATCATCTCCTGCACTTCGCCGAGGCCTTCCTGCAGGATTTTGCCCATCTCGTAGCTCACCAGCTTGCCCAGCGGCTCCTTGTATTCGCGCAGCTTATTGCCAATCTGGCGCACGATTTCGCCGCGCTTGGGAGCCGGCACCGTGCGCCAGACCAGGAAAGCTTCCTGTGCCTTCTGCACTACCTGCTCATAGTCCTGGGCGGTGGCAAATGCCACGGAGCCGATCAGGCGGCTGTCGGCGGGCGAGTGGATGGCGCGGACCGTCTTGTTGGTGCCGCCGCCCCACTGCAAGCCGGTGCTCCAGGCCTGGTTGGTGTTTTCGACGCCTAATTCCCGCAGTACCTGCCGAATGCCGTGGTGGTCGTGTTCCTGTACATCGGTGCCGGTTGCGGTGGCTTCTTCGAGGGCTTGTTTCATGGGTGGGATGAATGAAAAGAGAATGGTAGCCTACTGACTAGCAAAGCTAAGAAATTAGAACCGGGGCCCTCTGCCGTAGTCCAGCCGAATCTTACGGCCCGCGCTTTTCCATTCCGGCTTCTGCTTCGGACTTCCGGCAACGTTCCCGACAACGTTTGCACAACTAAACCCTGACTACTACTTCCATTTGGCAGCCCGATTCTGAAACTTCACTCCGCGCTCTGGCAACTGCAAGGCAATCAGGCGCGTGCCAACCTGTCAATTCCCACCATTTTTCTGTTTTCCATGTTTACACCTCTACGTTTTCGGGGACCTTTCGCTTTCCGTCGGTTTGTGCTGCTGCTGGCCGCTGGCTGCCTGAGCACCGCTGCCCTGGCCCAAACGGCCACGCCGGTTTACAAGCACTGGCCCATGCGTGCCAACAACCAAGACAGTGCCGCTGTGCGCTCCGCCAACGTAACCGGCGGCGCTACTACGTTCCGCAAGTTTGTGGTGGGTGATGGGTCCGTAATTCCGGCTTATTCTACGCTCTACGGGCAGTCGTTTGGGGTGAATGCGGCCGGCGGCAACTGGAGCACCAGCGCGGGCGGCACAGGTGGCAGCATCCGCCGCGGCTTCTACGAGCAGTTCACCGTGACTACCACGGCCGGCTCTACCGGCCGCGCCGACTCAGTTATTGTGACGGCGGGCTTTTACGCCTCGCAGAGCGGCACGCTGCTCGCTGCTGCCTATTCGTTGAGCAACTTTGCCGCCGACTCGGCCGAAGTGACGGGCGGCAAAGGTCCGGGCGGGATTTTCGCCTCCCCTACTACCGGCGGCCCTACCAACCCCGTGGCCCTGACGCAGGTATCGTCCGGCTCTCCGAACAGCAACGTTTACCGTCTGGCACTGAACGGCGCTACCGGCGTAACGCTCACAGCAGGCCAGACCCTGACGGTACGCCTCTACGTAAGCTGCAGCTCTTCCAGCGCCGGCCGCTACGCTTTGCTGAAGAATGTCATCATCAAAGGCCGCCAGACCTTGGATACCAGGGCTGCCGTAGCCAGCCAGCCGCTTACGGCCTATCCTAACCCGTTCGGGCAGGCCATTACGGTAGCGCATGACGCGGCTCCGCAGGCGGCCACTGTGCAGGTGTACAGCCTCACCGGCCAGCACCTGAGCACCACGGCCGTACGCCCCGGCACCCGCAGCACCGTGCTGGATCTGCCCAGCCTGCCTGCCGGCCTCTACCAGGTAGAATACCGCACCGCCACTGAGCGGCGAATTGCCAAGCTGGCCAAGCAATAGTCAGCACGACCCGCACAGAAAAAGGGCCGCCGGAACTATCCGGCGGCCCTTTTTCTGTGCAGGGTTGGTTCGTTTGGCTCCTGGTATCCCACCGAATTTCCGAGCCTTTTACTTCTGCGCTTTCCTGATCTTACCAACGCCGGCACCCTGCATCACTACGGCCTTCACGCCGGCGTTGGGGGCAGGCTGCTGGTGTAGCGGTAGAGCGGCGCAAAGGTGCAGGCACTGGCCGTGCAGTAGTTGCCGGCCACGTCCCATCGGCACATCCCATAACAGGCAAAACGGCCCGCTGGTACTACCAGCGGGCCGTTTCTATCAACTACGAGTGCTTAGGCTTATTAGAAGGTCTACTGCCGCACAATTCGGCGCATATCGATGCCGCCTTCTGTGGCAGCGCGCAGCATGTATACGCCAGCGGGCAGGGCGCTCAGGTCAAGTAGTTGCTGGGTCTGGCCGGCAGGCACCGTGCGGGTTTGCATGGTCTGGCCCAAGGCGTTCAGCAGGGTTAGCTGTACCGGCTTGCGGTAGCCGGTCAGTTCCAGCAGCACGTTGCCATCAAGCGTGGGGTTCGGAAACACAGCCAGGAAAGAGCCCGCCAGTGGCTTGGCGCTGGAGTTCACAATCAGGGGCAGAGAAGCCGCCGAAGCGCATCCACCCGCTCCGGTCGTCACGACGGTATACGTGCCAAACTGCGCTGCCGAGTTCACCACATAGGTCTGGGCCGTAGCCCCACTGATGAGGATATTGTTGAGGTACCATTGGTTGCCCGTGGCGCTGGAACTGCTGAGCGTGGTGGTAGCGCCGTTGTATACTGGCGTCACCGTAGGCCGCGTAGGTGTGGCGTTGAGGGTGACTGTGGTGGTGCTGCTTACCGCGGCACAACCGCTGGCGGCTGCTACCGTGTTGGTAACCGTGTAAGTACCGGCCGTGCTGGTTGCCAGATTGATGACACCGGTGCTGGCATTGATAGTCAGTCCTGCCGTAGACGAGAACGTGCCAACCGTGGCACCGGTAGCCAGCGTAGCCGCTACCGTGCCGGTGCTACCCGCGCAGTAGCTGGCCGTGGCGGGATATGTGAATCCGGCTGTAGCGGGTGCCGTGATGGAAACGGTAGCCGTGGCGTTGCAGGTAGGGCTGTTGGTGTAAGTGATGGTGTAGGTGCCGGCTGTACTGGCCGCCAGGTTGATTTCGCCGGTAGCAGCATTCAGACTCAGGCCAGCCGTCGAGGTGAAGGCGCCGCCGCTGGTTCCCGTAATGGTCGGCGAAGGGTTAGCGCCGCTCTGGCAATATGTAGCCGCAGCGTACGTGAAGGCGGCGTTGCAGGCAACCGGAGTGGTATTCTCGCCCGTCACCAATACGTTTTTCAGCAGCGCGTAGCGGCCAGTACTGGAGCTGCCGCAGCTGAAGTACAAGCGGAACGTCAGGGTCTGGCCGGCCGTGAGCGTCACGCCCGCCGAGCTGAAGACGAGGCGGTAGGTGTTCGTAGGTCCGCCAGTTTGGTTGGCTAGTAGAATTGGGGTGGCGAAAGCACCGTTGGCGGTGCTCAACAGGCCGCCCGCCGGGCCGCGCCCGCCAATCACATCGGCCGAGTCGCTCACGAAACCACTACGGGAATACACCACGGCCAGCTTCGTGTTGCTGGACGTGTTATAGAAAGCAGAGGTCAACAGCAGCGAGTCAATTCGAAGCGTCTGGCCAGCAGCGGCTGTCACCGTAAACTGCTCGTAGAAGCGGCGGCTCAGATTGCCACCCGGTCCGCCCGCAGCCGTCCCCCACGACCCGTCGCCGTTGGCCGTCACCCCGAAAGCCTGTCCGAAGGTGTTGGAATAGGCTTTGATGGCGGGCACCGTCGTGCCATTGGACACGTACAAGTTGCGCAGTACGGCAACGCTGGGCGTAACGCCTGCCGAGCGCACCGCCACGCTGTCCTGGTTGTTCACCTTCAGCGGCCACCACTGCAGAGGCGCCGAAACCGGGGCGCTGCCTGTTACGCGGCTGCCCGTCACGGCCACCGAAACCGCCGTGGCGTTAGGGCTCGTGTGTGTGATATTTCCGGCATACGTGCCTGCCGCCGCCGCATTCAGCCGCACACTAATGGTAGTGGCCGGTAGCGTGTTGCTGGCGGGCGTGAGCACCAGTGGCGTGGCACTTGTGTACCAGTTGGTGCCGCCGTTGGACGATACCTCGTAACCGCTTGGAGGCGTCACGGTCACGTTGCCGGTTAGGTTGGCGCCGCTCAGGCTGTAGCTCTGCGTAGCGGAAGGAGTGCCGGCATACTGCGTGAAAGCGCCCAGCGTGCCGGTTGCAGTCAGCGTCTGGATGCTCGAAACCTGAATGGTTTCAGTGGTATGCGTAGTCAGGCCGGCTTTCGAGGCGCGGATGTAATAGTAGTAGGCGGTGCCGGCGGCCGGCAGCGCATCGGTGGTCTGGAAGTTTACGAGCGAGTCGGTAGCGGCAGTCACCTCATACACTTTGCTGAACGTGGTGTTATCGGCGGAGCGGAACAGCTCGTACTTGATCTGATCCATCGCCCAGCTGATGTTCCAGCTGATAGTAGCCTGCGTGGCGCCTTTCACGGCCCGCAGGTTAGAAACAGCAATATCAGGCGTGGTGCTAGCGCAGAAGCCGGTGGCCACCGTGCACGGGTCCCAGGTGCCAAACATGGCGCTGCGGTTGTAGATGGCCGTATCAGCCGGGGTCAGCTGCTGCGACCAAGACATGCGCGAAGTCGTGGGCATCAGGTTGCCGGAGTAGTAGCGGCTCCGGAATTCGGCGTAGGTGATGAGGCTGGTGTTGGTGCCCGCGTCCCAGGTTACCCAGCCGGCCGGCTGCAGTAGGTTGGCGCCCACCGTGCTGCTGATGAACACGGTTTTGTTATTGGACAGCGGCGAGCTGCCGGTGGAGTTCTGCCACGGCCGACCCAGGTAGTAGAGCGTGCCGCCGGTGTTGGCCGGTAGCTTGGTTTTCTTGAATACGTAGCCGTAGGTCTGGCCAGCGGGCGTGTTGGCGGCCGTGATAAACGAGCTGCCAGTAGAGGTGCGGGCCTTAGCATACACCACGCAGTTCTCAAACAGCGCCACCGAACTGCCAAAGATGAAGTCCACGTTGCCGTCGATGTAACAGTCGCGGAAATAGTGGCGGGGCGTGCCGTTGCCTTTGGTGTAGAGCGTGTCCTGGTTGCCGAGGAAGCGGCAGTTTTTGAAGGCGGCGCGGTCGGCATTCACCAGCACGGCCACCGCCTGCGAGCCATCTCCGAAGGAATTTTCGAAGGTAATATTCAGGGCCGAGAAATCGTCGGCGCTGATGCTGAAGCTGGCGGAATTCTGGGTACCGATGGTACCGCCGCCAGGGGCGGGCGTGCTGGCACCGTCATCGTAGGTGAGAATGGTATTGGCTACACTCTCGCCCACCAGCTGCAGAAACGGCTTATTGCTGGGCACCGCTATTTTCTCTTTGTAGCGGCCGTTTTTGATGAAGATGGTGTAGGCCGCCGTGCGGCCCGTAGGCGCGGCATTGATGGCGGCCTGCACGGTGGTGAAGTTGCCGGTTCCGTCTTTGGCCACCACCACATCGTAGGCAAAAGCCCGGTTCCCGAGCACGCTGAGCAGCACGACACAACAGGTCATGAGCCAGCCTCTAAGCGTAAAAGTGTTGGACATATAGTGGGAATTTTGGGTAAGAAAGAGCAGCGGAATCAGGGCTCAAAAGCCCAAGAGCCGACCTGATAGGCCGGCTCCTGTACTATAAGGCGGTGTTACTGCCGGCCAAAACGGGCCGAAAGGCGCACGGCACCGTCGGTGTAATGGAGCAGGTAGCTACCAGGCGCCAGAGCCGCCGTGGATACCTGCGTTTCCAGCGAGCCGGGCTCGACGGGCACTGTCGTCAGCAGCTGCCCCATCAGGCTATACACCTGCACCTGTGCGCCACGGGCGGCCTGCGGATGAGCCAGCATAAGCTGTTCCTGCGCCGGGTTCGGGTACAGCTGCAGCGCAGTGGCGGCAGTTTGGGCAGCTGCCGGAGCCGACAGTACAGTTGCCGTAAGACCGTTCAGGTAGTTTTCAAGGGCTGTGTAGCCCGAAGCGCCCCGGTTGTTGCGGTCAGCGGCGTTGTTGGGGTTGAGGCCGTTGGCCAGCTCCCAGGTATCGGGCATGCCGTCGTGGTCGGTGTCCGTAGGGGCCGGCAACGAGTTGAGTACGGGCCAAGCGCCGGTAGTCTGCGCGTAGGGCGTGCCGTGCGGGAAGCCACCTTGCACATCAATCAGGCTGCCTGTGCGGTTGATAACGTCCTGCACAATGCGCTGGTCCAGTGCGTCGCGGGTGGGCAGCACGCAGCCAGCCTTCTGCAGGACGGCTGTGTAGGCATCAAGGGCGGTGTGCGTAGGCACGGCGGGCAGTGGGAAAGGCGTCGTTACCTTGGCCTGAGCCGTATCGGCGCGAGTACCGCCGCTCATCACCACGCCCAGCCAGTTGCGGGCCGTCACGGCCGGGTAGCCATCCACGTAGTTGCCGGTCAGATAGAACTTGCCGTAGGGCAGTACCGGCGAAGAAGTCTGCTTGTACGGGTTCAGCACCTCGCTCCGAATCGGCACGCCGCCCGAGGAACTGGTGGGCGTAGACGGCCCGGACTTATAGTAGTTGTTGACGATGTTGTAGTTGCCACCTTCGCCACCGTTCACGTTGTAGCTAGCCCAGTTGTAGATGACGTTGTTGCGGAAGTCGGCGTTTTCCTGGCCGGCGGTGTTGGGCGTCAGGTTACGGCTGCCATCGAAGCGCGGCATACGGCCGCGCATATGGGCCAGCAGGTTGTGGTGGAACGAGGCCGTGCGCCCGCCCCATATGCCGCCATAAGCGTGCCGTTCAAAGTCGGTGTCGCCGGTTTCGAAGTGGTAAGAGTAGTCCAGGGGCTCACTAATGAGGTTCCACTGCAGCGTCGTGCTGTCGCCGCGGTAGAGCGTGCAGGCCTCATCCGACGACCAGCTCATGGTGCAATGGTCTACCATGATGTTTTTACGGCTCAGTCCGCCGAAGGCGTCGCCGCTGCCACTGCCGTTCACCATGCCCTGGTTTTGGTTTTTGTCGCCCATCCGGAAGCGCGCAAACCGAATGATGACGTTGTCGGCGCTGATGGTGAAGGGATAGTCGGCCAGGCAGATACCGTCACCGGGAGCCGTCTGGCCCGCAATGGTGGTATTAGCGCGAGTTACGCGCAATTCTGACAGCAGATGAATGGTGCCCGAAACTCGAAATACAATGGTGCGATGCGTGGCAGCTGTGGTAAGCGCGTAACGCAGGCTTCCGGGCAGGTTGTCGTCGTTGAGATTGGTCACCTCAAATACTGTGGTAGGCACCGCCACCGTGCCCCGGCCGCCGGAAGTGAATTTGCCCGCGCCCTCGGCGCTGGGAAAGGAGGGCACCTGGGCCTGGGCACTGGCCGCCGTGAGAACGGCCAATAGTGCCAGACCACCTCTTTGCCAGAGGTGAGCGGCGTAAAATCTCGACATGAAACAGAACAGTAGAAGTGGGAATTGGCCCGGCAGCGGCACAGGCGGCGGCGCGGCTCATCGGCCCACCGGCAGCCCTGCCACCATCGAACTACCACGATATTACTGCCTGTCCCGGCCGGCTTATCCTCCGCTGGCTGCCTTTATTTGTGCAATCGTTGCCGACAACGTTGCCGGCAACGTTGCCACTATAATTTCGGCTTGTCTGCTTTCGCTGTAAAATCTGAAATCCGCTAGCCTACTCCCTCATACTCAACAAAAAAGCCCCCACCAGAAAGGCGGGGGCTTCTTCATGAGAGAGGCAATCATTTACTCAGCCTGTCCGATTGGGTAGTAGGCTTTACGGCCGTCGGGGTATACGCCTTCTACCAGCGCGCCCTGGGTTTCTTTAGCTGCTTCCAGAAACTGCTGCACGTCCTGCGGCTTGGTCACCTTGTTCTTGTCGATGCGGGTGATGATGAAGCCATCGTCGATGCCGGTTTCGCGGAAGTTGGAGCCCTTGATGCCGCTGATTTTGGCGCCACCTTCCAGGCCGAGCTTGCTCATTTCCTGCCTGGTTACCGGAGCTAGCGTCGCGCCCTCGTATTTGATGGCCTTCGCCAGCTCTTCCCGAATGATATCGGTGGTGCCGGTGGAGTTGCGCAGCGTAGCCGTGGCCGTGCGAGTGTCGCTGCCGCGCAGGTAGGTCACCTTGATTTTGTCGCCGGGGCGGAAGCGGGCTACCTGCTCCTGCAGCTGCGACGACGTATTGACCTTAGCACCGTTAATTTCGGTGATGATGTCGCCTTCTTTCAAGCCGGCATCAGCCGCCGAGCTGTTCTTGCTCAAGCCCATGATGTACACGCCACTCAGCGAGTTCAGCTTCTTCTCCGAGGCCAGCGTGGCATCTACTTCCCGGATCTGCACTCCTAGCAGAGCGCGCTGCACCACTTTATACTTCAGCAAGTCGTCTATCACCTTACTCACGATGGAGCTGGGCACCGCGAAGGAATAGCCGACAAACGAGCCAGTCTGCGAAGCAATAGCTGAGTTAATGCCAATCAGGTCGCCGTTCAGGTTCACGAGGGCACCGCCAGAGTTGCCAGGGTTCACCACAGCATCCGTCTGCAGAAACGACTCAATACCCATGCCTTGCTGGTCGCGCAGAATGTTGATGTTACGTCCCTTTGCCGAAATAATACCGGCCGTAACCGTGGAGTTCAGATTGAAGGGGTTGCCAACGGCCAACACCCACTCGCCTACTTTCACCTGGTCAGAGTTGCCGTAGCGAATGAAAGGCAGGTTATCGGCTTTCACTTTTAGCAGGGCCAGGTCGGTGGTGGGGTCGGTGCCGACTAACTCAGCTTCAAACTTGCGTTTGTCGTCCATCACCACCTCAATCTTATCGGCCTTGTCAATTACGTGGTTGTTCGTGACGATGTAGCCATTGGCTGCAATGATAACGCCCGAGCCGGAACCCTGCTGTGGGCCACGCTGGGGCTGCTGATACTGCTCAAACTCGTCGCCGAAGAACTGGCGCAGAAACGGGTCCATGCGGGCACCGCCGCTCTGGCTGGCCTTCGGGGCATATTCCGTCATGACGTGCACTACGGCCGGCGTTACGGACGCGGCGGCGGCCGTGAAGTTGAGACCTTCAGGTACCACGTAATTGCTGCTGCGCAGCTCACTCGTGTACCGTATGTTGGGGTCAGCGGCTACTACCTGAGGCGCGTTGGAGCGCTCTGGTTCCAGCAGCTTATACCCACCCACTGCCACGCCACCACCCAATACGGCGGAACCGAGCAGACCGAGCATCATTTGTTTTGCTTGCATGGGTAAGAAATGATGATGAAGGGAAAAGAAGAGGACCGAATTTACAAAACAAGATCAAACGCACCTGCATTGCGCTTGCTGAAACGAAAGATGCGAGTCAGCTGGTATCAGGTTGCATCAGATCGATGAGCGGAGCCACTTAGTCGACCGAAAGGCTACCATCTGCGCTTGAACTCGTGCAGGTTCTCTAGCAACACGCGCGCCAACAAAAAAGGCACCCATACGGGTACCTTTTTTTCAGAACCCGAAGTGCTTAGCGCACTTCGATATGATGTTTCGTCACTTTTTTGCTGTCAAAAGGCAGGCTTACGCGCAGAATTCCGTTCGTCAGCTCGGCCTCAATGGCGGTTACGTCCACCGTATCGGGGAGGCGGAAGCTGCGAGAGAAGGTGCCGTAGCCGGTTTCGGCACGGTGAAATTTGGGGGCGTTTTCGGTGGCTTCCGGCGCTTTTCGCTCGCCGCTGATGATCAGCTGGCCTTCCTGAAAGTCGATTTTCACGTCCTCCTTCGCTACGCCAGGCAGGGCCAGCTGCAGCTCAAATCCCTGCTCCGACTCCAGCACATCGGCGGCCGGGTTGAACACCTTGGAAGGCTGATTGGTGATGGGCAGTGTGTCGCGCAGCATTTCGTTTAGCACGGAGTTGAAAGCACGTGACGGACGCAAAGCAGGACGATTGTTATACAGCAGAGTTGCCATGGGTACAGAGATGGTTTTAGTTGGAGTCAGAAGTTGAAATAATGCCCGACGGGCACATTGCTACTCAATAAAATCTGTACCAACGCAAAAACATGATCCAAAGCAGACAAAATGTCTTTATCGAACTTAGTCTACTACTGCTACAACTTACCCAAATCTAATAAACCAGCACTCATCAGCCCCAATCTCACTTTTTATAACCAGACAAAAGGTCACACCTTACACCTTATGCATAAAGACTCACCAAATAGAAGCCTCAAAACAGGTTGTTGGTAAAGGATTAGTGCTGCGTGGGAAGCTGTTGGCGTTCAGCGGAGGCATTTTTGCCCAGGAATGTGAAGCGCACATCCAAGCCAGCTACCGGACCGACCAGATTGGAACGGCCGCCGCTTACTTCTACCCCATCGGAATTGTACTGCGGCAGCGCATTATAGTAAATGGTTTGAGAGGCCAGCCACGGCGTCACATCGAAGCGCGGCGACACGCGCCAGCCGATTTCCCCGCGTAGTGTTCCGTAGTCGATTACTCGTTCCTTTAGGTCGGTTTCGTCGCGCTGGAAGCGCAGGTAGGCAGCGGCTTCGCAGGCAATGCGGGGCCGCAACGCCATTTTTTCAGTCAGAGGAAACAGCCGGTCTACCTCCAAGCGCAGGCGCGAAAGGGCGCGGTCTTCGATATACTCATCCAGCGGTACGCTGTATTCCACGCCCAGCCGTTGGCTGAAGCGGAATGAGCCGATAGTACCGGTGTGGCGCAACAACGCGCCCGCCGATATTTCGCCGGCCAAGCCTAACCCTTCTCCCGCAAACCCAATCAAGTCGCCGCCCTGTAGCCGGAGCGTAGGCCCCCAACTCCACTTTTCGGACAGCCAGTGCTCGTAGCCGGCAAAGAGCTGCGCGCCGGCGAACGTACCACCTGGGCTGGATGGACCGGTCAGGCTCCGAAGATTGAAGGATGTTACGAGGTAATCATTGCCTTTCAATGCCCACTCGGCTTGCAACTCAGGAATGACAATCAGGTCGCGGTGGTAGCGGCGCTGGGCGGTGGCGGTAGTGGTGCAAAGCAGACCGACAGCGGCTAATAGCAGGCAAAAACGATACGACATCGGAGAAATAGAAAGTAGACGATTCGACAGAATTAGTGAACGGCCAGCTCCTGCAGCGTGAGCCAGGCCATCAGGCCGGGGCCGGTTTCCAGGGCCTGGGGCTCGATATCGAAGGTGGGCGTGTGGACTGAGGAGGCGAAACGACCGTCGTGGGCACGCGTGCCGAGACGGTAAAAACACGCATCGGCCGCCTGCGAGAAGTAGGCGAAATCTTCGGCCGCCATCCACTGGTCCAGCTCAATTACGTTTTCAGCGCCCAGATATTGTTCGGCCGCTGACCGGACCCGAGCCGTGAGCTTGGGCTCGTTCTCCAGATACGGGTAGCCGCGCCGGATTTCCAGCTCGCACGTCGCGCCCATAGCGTCGGCAAGGCCTTCGCAGAGGCGGCGCAGGTGGCCGTGGGCTTCATTGCGCCACTCCTCGTTCAGCGTCCGGAACGTGCCTTCCAGGTACACTTCGTTCGGAATGACGTTGGTGGCGCCGTTGGCAATGACTTTGCCGAACGATAGCACGGTAGGCAGCTTGGGGTTGGCGCGGCGGCTCACCAGTTGCTGCGCGGCCACAATAATATGGGCGGCTACCAGCACCGGGTCGAGGTTCATTTCAGGCATGGCGCCGTGGCCGCCTTTGCCGCGCACGGTCAGGTACAGCTCGTCGGTGCTGGCCATGTAGCGCCCCGGCCGGATACCAATCTGGCCGGCCGGCAGCATTGGGAATACGTGCTGGCCCAGTACGCTGGCCGGTTTGGGGTTTTCGAGTACGCCTTCCTGAATCATGAGCGAAGCGCCGCCGGGCAGCTTCTCTTCGCCGGGCTGAAACATCAGCTTCACCGTACCTTCAAACTCGTCTTTCAGCTCCATCAAAATGCGGGCCGCCCCCAGCAACGATGAGGTGTGCACATCGTGGCCGCAGGCGTGCATCACGCCGGGGTTCGTGGATTTGTATGGCACCTCATTCTGCTCCGCGATGGGCAGGGCGTCCATATCAGCGCGCAGCGCCACGGTGCGGGTGCCGGGGTTCCGGCCTTCGATAAGCGCTACCACGCCGGTATTGGCAATGGGTTGGGGCTTGAGGCCCAGCTTACGCAGCTGCTCCGTCACGAAGGCCACGGTGTTGTGTTCCTCAAACGACAACTCGGGGTAGGCGTGCAGGTGCTGGCGCAGCGCCACGGTATCGGCCGCGTGTTCGGCAGCAAGAGCTTTAATGCGGGACAGAAGGTGTTGCATGGTTAGAAGAGTAACGCGCCTACTCGAATAACACGCTCAGGCGCGGGTGGATGGCAACCAGCAGAGGCCGGCCGAACGTGTTGGGACTGAAAGCCGCTTCATCCTGCTCTGAGGAAACTGAAATGCGGCTCACCAGCACACAGTCCGGAAATTCCAGGTACTGGCCGCGCTTGTCGTTGTTGTAGCGGATGCGGCCGCGCACCGCCACCGTGAAGTCCAGCAGCACGGCTTTGCTGCTTTGTTCCACTAGCGTCAGGTCTACCACGCCGGCGTAGGGCCACAGCGTCAGGTGCAGCGTGAGGTTTTGCTGGTCTACCCGGCACTCGATACCGCCGTTATCGTTGTCGACGGGTACTACTTCCAGCGCCTGCAACAGGTCCAACTCCTCCCACTGCAACTCCCGAATAGTGGCCACGGCTAAAACGCAGTTTTGTTCAGTACAACCTGTGCTGATTCCAGCTCGGCTTTCGGGGCCAGCGGTCGGATGCGTAACATGGCTTGCTCGGCATCGAGGCGCGTGAGGTAGTCGCCGATATAGAGGCGAAATACGGGCTGTTTGAACGTGAGGTAATCGGTTTCGTCGGGGTAGCGGCTGATAACCGAGCGGCGTATGCTCATGGCCTTGTCGCGCTCCAGCCCCACGTAGGCCAGAATACGGTATCCCTGGGCATATTTCACGTTCTGGTTGGTGTAGGCCTGGTCGCGGAGGCGTTGCTCAATCTGTGGGTTTACGTGGTTGGTGGGCGCTACCGCCGGCTTGGTTACCGGGGCCGCCACCTCCTTCGGTGCCACAAATACCGGCCGGTAGCGGCCGAGGTCTTCGGCGGGTAGTGGCTGGGCAGGCTTCGTTTTAGCCGTATCGATGGGGGCCGTGGTGCCGGTGGAGGCTGGCGCGGTAGCCGCACACGCCCCAAGGGCCAGAAAAGCAGAAAACAGCAGCACGTTACGCAGGTAGGGTTTCATCATCTTCTTGAAGCAAAGCCAGACTGTTGGACGAGCCGAGCCGGTCGGCACCGGCCGCTACCAGCGCCAGAGCCGCAGCCCGCGTACGAATCCCGCCAGCTGCCTTGATACGGATACCGTCTGGCAACGACTGGCGCATCAGCGTAATATCAGCCACTGAAGCGCCCCGGCTGGCAAAGCCTGTGGACGTCTTTACGAAGTCGGCTCCGGCTTCGGCGCACAGTCGGCACGCCGTCACAATTTCCTCATCTGTCAGCAGCGCCGTTTCAATTATTACTTTCAGAATAGCTCCCCGAAAGTGGCATAGCTCGGCCAACTGCCCTATTTCCTCCTCTACTTCCGCCAGTTCGCCAGCTTTCAGCGCACCCACGTTTATCACCATGTCTAGTTCCGTAGCGCCATCGGCCAAGGCCAAATGCGCTTCGAAGAACTTCACTTTGGCCAGCGAATAGCCCAGCGGAAACCCGATGACGGTACAGACCGGCACGCCGCTGCCGTGTAGGGTTTCGGTGGCTAGCCGCACGTAGCAGGGCGGCACGCACACGCTGGCGAACTGCTGTGCGGCCGCTTCCTGGCACAGCTGCCGAATCTGGGCCGGCGTGGCCTCGGGCCGCAGCAGTGTGTGGTCGATATAAGGAGCGAGATTCATAGGTGAGGCAAAGGTAGAAAGCGCCGACGGAGCAAGCAGCGCGCCACAAAAAAACAGTGGCAGACGAATATCGTCTGCCACTGCCTCAAGCTACTAAATCAGAAGAAAACTACGCTTCGTCTACCAGCACGCAGCGGTTGTTGAGCAGGTCGTCTTCTACAGTTTTGTATTTCACGTCGCTCACGATGCGGCCGTCCATGTACTGCACGGTCACCTTCTCGTTGCGGTTGGCCACTTTCTGCGAGCGGGCGGGCTGCTGCTTTTCCAGTACCGGGGCATCGTCTGGGCCCATATCCTCGGGGCCAGCGCCCAGCGACACCGACGAGACTTCCTTCTCGGCCTTCAGCTTCGGTAGCGGGGCCGGCGTGGGCAGTTCGTCTTCGATGTAGAACTCGGCTTCGTCGGTGCCCTGCGCGCCGCCCTGCACCGGAATATCGGCGCGGAACAGGAACGACAGGGTGTCTTCGTTGACCTTGCCAATCATGCCTTTGAACAGCTCAAAGCTCTCGAACTTGTACACCAGCAGCGGATCTTTCTGCTCGTACACGGCATTTTGCACCACCTGTTTCAGGTCATCCATCTGGCGCAGGTGCTGGGTCCAGGCCGTGTCGATAGTCGACAAAACCACGGCTTTCTCCATGCTCCGGATGATTTCATGACCACTCGTGGCTTGGGCGCGGCGCAGACCAGCTACCGCCGACACCTGCTTGCGGCCATCGGTGAAAGGCACCGCCACGTTTTCGAAGGGGGCGTTCTGTTCCAGCAGGCTGTTGATGAGCGGCATTGCGTTGCTGGCAATGTGGTCATTCTTGCTGTGGTAGTAGCCCAGCGCCTCATCGTAGAGCTTTTGGGCCAGCGGACCGGCCGCCATGCTCTTCATTTCGGCTTCCGTGATGTAGGTATCGTAGCCGTACACGCGGATGATGGCCAGCTTGAAGTCTTCGTAGTCGTTGGAAATCTTGTGGCTGGCCACAATGTCCTCGGCTACGTCGTAAATCATGTTCCATACGTCCAGCTCCAGACGCTCGCCAAACAGAGCGTTGCGGCGGCGCTTGTACACCACTTCGCGCTGGGCGTTCATCACGTCATCGTACTCAAGCAGGCGCTTGCGCTGGCCGAAGTTATTTTCTTCTACCTTCTTCTGCGCGCGCTCAATCGAGCTGGTAATCATGGAGTGCTGAATTACCTCGCCTTCCTCCAGACCCATGCGGTCCATGAGCTTGGCAATCCGGTCGGAGCCGAACAGGCGCATCAGGTTGTCTTCGAGGCTTACGAAGAACTGCGAAGAACCCGGGTCACCTTGGCGGCCGGCGCGGCCCCGCAGCTGCCGGTCTACGCGGCGGCTTTCGTGGCGCTCCGTACCGATAATGGCCAAGCCACCCGATTCTTTAGAGGTTTCCTTCAGCTTGATGTCGGTACCACGGCCGGCCATATTGGTGGCAATAGTAACGGTGCCAGGGTAGCCGGCGCCGGCCACAATTTCGGCTTCGCGCTGGTTCTGCTTGGCGTTCAGTACCTGGTGCGGAATCTTGCGCAGGTTGAGCATGCGGCTCACCAGCTCCGAAATTTCCACGCTCGTAGTACCTACCAGCACCGGACGGCCAGCTTGCACCAGCGTCTGGATTTCCTCGGCTACGGCGTTGTATTTCTCGCGCACGGTCTTGTAGACCTTGTCGTGCTCGTCTTTGCGCTGAATGCCGCGGTTGGTCGGAATAACCACTACGTCAAGCTTGTAGATGTCCCAGAACTCGCCGGCTTCGGTTTCGGCCGTACCCGTCATGCCACCCAGCTTGTGGTACATGCGGAAGTAGTTCTGCAGCGTCACGGTGGCGTAGGTCTGGGTGGCGTCTTCCACGCGCACGTTTTCCTTAGCCTCAATAGCCTGGTGCAGACCGTCGGAGTAGCGGCGGCCTTCCATCACGCGGCCCGTCTGCTCATCCACGATTTTCACCTTGCCGTCGTCGGTCAGGATGTACTGGTCGTCGCGCTCAAACAGGGTGTAAGCTTTCAGCAGTTGGTTCACGGTGTGTACCCGCTCACTCTTCTCCTGATATTCCTGCATCAGATGTTCCTTCTGGTGCAGTTTTTCGTCGTCCTTTAGCGTGGTGCTTTTCTCGATTTCAGCAATGGCCACCCCGATGTCGGGCATGATGAACAGCTGCGGGTCTTCGCCCTGAGCCGTAATCAGGTCAATGCCTTTCTCGGTCAGCTCAATCTGGTTGTTCTTCTCGTCGATAGTAAAGAACAGCGGCATGTCGGCCTGCGGCATCTGGCGCGAGTTGTCGGCGAGGTAGTGGTTTTCCACCTTCTGCAGAATGGCGCGCATGCCCGTTTCCGACAGGAACTTGATGAGCGGCTTGCTCTTAGGCAGGCCACGATAGGCGCGGAACAGCGCGAGGCCTGCTTCACCCTCCTTTGGGCCTTCTTTGCCTTCTTTGATGCCTTTGCGAGCCTCTACCAAATACTGCTGCACCAGCTTCTTTTGCTCGTCTACGAGGCGCTGAATGCGGGGCTTGAGTTGGTAGAACTCGTGCACGTCGCCGCGGGGCACGGGGCCGGAGATGATGAGCGGCGTCCGGGCATCGTCAATCAGTACGGAGTCCACTTCGTCGACCATGGCGTAGTGGTGCTTGCGCTGCACCAGCTCGCCGGTTTCGCGCGCCATGTTGTCGCGCAGGTAGTCGAAGCCGAATTCGTTGTTGGTGCCGTAGGTGATGTCGGCGGCGTAGGCGGCGCGGCGGGCGTCGGTGTTGGGCTGGTGCTTGTCGATGCAGTCCACGGTGATGCCGTGGAATTCGAACAGCGGCGCATTCCACTCCGAGTCACGCTTGGCCAGGTAATCGTTGACGGTTACCAAGTGCACACCGCGCTTAGACAGTGCGTTCAGGAAGGCCGGCAGCGTCGAAACGAGGGTCTTGCCTTCGCCCGTGGCCATTTCCGAAATCTTGCCCTGGTGCAGCACCACGCCCCCGATGATCTGGACGTCGTAGTGTACCATGTCCCAGGTGATTTCGGCGCCGGCCGCCAACCACTTGTTGCTCCAGATGGCTTTGTCGCCGTCGATGGTGACGTTCTTTTTGCGCTTGGAATATTCCCGGTCGTAATCGGTGGCGGTTACCACCAACTGGCCGTTTTCCTTGTAGCGGCGGGCCGTTTCCTTCACCGTGGCAAAGGCCGCAGGCAGCACCTCCATCAGCACCACTTCCAGATCTTTATTGCGCTGCTTTTCCAGCTCATCAATCTGATCGAAGAGCTGCTCTTTCTGCCCAATGTCAAGCGTCGTGTCCTCGTTGACACGGGCATGAAGGCCGGCAATCTGGTCGTCGATGCTTTTCAGACGCTCATCAATGCGGGCGCGCACCTCGTTGGTGTGCTCGCGCAGCTGGTCGTCGGAGAGCTGTGCCAGTTTGGCATATTCGGCGTTTACGAGCGCCACGTAGGGGATAATCTCCTTCAAGTCCCGGTCCGATTTCGTTCCGAAAATCTTGGCGACGGTTTTCCCTAGAAAGTCAAACATGCTGTTTATTTTTAACTGAAACGCCGGGGCGTACCTCAAATTTAAGGGGTTTTCCGGGAAATTCCCGGCGAAAGACCGCCTTACGTCGCCCCGACCCCCGAAACAACGAAACCCCGCTACCTCAAAGAGTGTGCGGGGTTTCGGAAAGCGGCGAACTTGGCAGCCAGGAAGAGAAAAAGCAGAATTGTGTGCCTTTTATGGCAGTACGCTGCTTGTCAGAGCATTTCTTCTACTCCTTGGCCGGGTCGCGCGGCACCAGCTTATCCATGATGGAAGCGGAGCCCGTAATAGCAGGCTTTTTCACTTTTACAGCTTCTTCGCTCTTCTCTGTCAGCTTTTTGTAGAGCGTGAGAGCCTGTGCCACTACCTGGTCCATGTTGTAGTACTTGTAGGTAGCTAGGCGGCCCACAAAATGTACGTTTGGTGTTTCGTCGGCCAGCTTCTTGTACTTGTTATACAACTCAGCGTTTTCGAGGCGTGGCACAGGATAGTATGGGTCGCCCTCGGCTTTCGGGTACTCATACACAATGGCCGTTTTGGGGTGTTTCTGACCGGTGAGGGCCTTAAACTCGGTGATGCGCGTGTAGAGGTTGTCGTTGGGATAGTTCACGACGGGAGCTGCCAGGTAGCTTTCCTGGTTCAGGGTTTCGTGCTTGAACTCCAGGGAGCGGTAAGGCAGCTTGCCGTATTTGAAATCGAAATACTCGTCTACCGGCCCCGAGAAAATCATTTCCTTAAAGGGAATGAAGTCGATGATGTCGTGGTAGTCGGTGTTGAGCATCACCTTGATGTTGGGATGGTCCAGCATCCGCTCAAACATGCGGGTGTAGCCGTGTAGCGGCATGGCTTGGTAGGTATCGGTGAAGTACCGGTCGTCGCGGTTGGTGCGCGTAGGCACGCGGCTCGTCACCGACTTGTCCAGCTCCGACGGGTCCATGCCCCACTGCTTGCGCGTGTAGTTGCGGAAGAACTTCTCGTACAGCTCCCGCCCTACCTTACTCACTACCACATCTTCGGAAGTGCGGATAACGGGCACCTCCTCGGCCAGCGACTCCAGAAACTGCTCTACCTCAAAGCTGTTCAGCGACAGGCCATAGAGCTTGTTGATGGTGTCGAGGTTGATGGGCATGGGCACCAGCTGTCCGTCTACGGAAGCCAGCACGCGGTGCTCGTAGGGGCGCCAATCAGTAAAATTGGAGAGATACTCGAATACGTCTTTCGAATTAGTATGGAAGATATGTGGGCCATACTTATGGACCAATATGCCTTCCTCGTTGTAATGGTCGTAGGCGTTGCCGGCAATATGGCTGCGCTTATCCACAACGAGAACTTTCTTATTCGAACGGGTAGCCAGCCGTTCCGCCAGCACGCTACCGGCAAAACCGGCCCCAACAATCAGGTAATCAAACATAGTCTTAAGCGTGTTGTGGTTGATAGAAAGAACAATCAGGAAACAGACATGGAAGCAGCTGCCGCAGTAGGCGCAGCCGTAGTTTTGGCCTGGAGGCGGCTCTGCATGAGGCCTACCATCTGCTCCCAGGTCAGGTCCCAGGAGATGGTAGCCAAATACTCGTCGGTGCGGCGCTGCCAGTCGGCGTCGCGGGTTTGCGTAAGGGCCTTTTCAATGGCCTGGCCGAACTCATCGGCAGTGGCGGCAATCTGAACGAGGTCCAGTTCACCATAAGGGCGCACCACGTCGCGGATGGGAGTGCTGACGACTGGCCGGCCGGCAGCTAAATACTCCGGCGTTTTGGTGGGCGAAATGAACTTGGTGCTTTCGTTGTCGGCGAACAGCAGCGTAGCTACATCCCAACCCCGCAGGTAGGCGGGTAGTTCCTGGTAGTCTTTGCCGCCGAGGTAATGAATATTGGCGTGGCGTGGCAGTGTGGCCGGATCAATTTTGACCACGGGCCCGATGATGACGAACTGCCATTCAGGGTAGGTTTCGGCCAACTGACCCAGCAGCTCAATATCAAGCCGCTCGTCTACTACCCCAAAAAACCCGATCCGGGGGTGCGCAATATTGGCCTGGTCGGCAGGCTCAGTGATGTCGCGGCGGGCCTGCCCGAAGTGGTCTTTGTCGATGCTGCTGGGGAACGGGTGCGCATCGGGATGCTGCTGGCGCTTGGCTTCGTAGAGCGTGTGGCCGCCGGTGAATACCAGATCTGCTTTCTGGAATAGCTCCTGCTCCCGCTCTTGCAGCGTGGGCGGCGCAAACTTGAACGCCGCCAACTCGTCCATGCAATCGTACACGGTCAGGGCGGGCTGGAAACGGCGCGACTTGCCCAATGCCATGGGCGTATAGTACCATCCAATGAAGTTTTCGACTCCCTGCTCGTCAAAAAAGCGGGTCAACACTTCAAACTGAACCTGCTCGGCAGCCCCTTCATCGGCGCGCAGGCGGTTGGGCAGGTGCACGACCAACACTTTCAGACCGTGTTGTCGCTCTTTCACCTCCACATGCGGCTCAATCAAGTCATCGTTGTGGAAAAACGCTTCTTCCACGTAGAAAACCCGCCCCTGCTGTGCAAAGCGTGACATCAGATGCTGCGGACGCTGCCACACAAAGTCCCAGTGCAAATGGGCAAAGCAGACTACATCGGGAAGAATGGGGTGAAGCGGTATGGCAGAAGCGTCGGAAGCAGAAGGGGTAGCTGGGTCAGGATCAAAGGCATAGTCCTTCGAGTCCACTGGCGGAGTCAGCGGCATAATTGCAGTAGAGATGGAGGTAACATGGAGCCTAGTCGCCGAACAGAAACGACTACTTACCGGCACACACGATATCCTATACGCCCGGGCATTTAAAAGGATATTGACGAGCTAACACTAATTCCTTTGGCATTCGTTCACTAAAACCAATAGCTCAACTGTATTATTATAGCAACTGCTGCATTTCCACGGCGTTCTGCCAGCCGTCGGCCGTGCGCAGCCATTCCAGCCGCACTCCCACTCTTTTGTAGCCAGCCGCCTCAAATAGCTGTAAGCTGGCAGTGTTATCAGTAGCTATGGTGCAGTGAAGCTGGTGCAGCCGCAGTACCTGCCGGGCATAGGGCCGCAATAGCGCCAGCGCGGCCCGCGCGTAACCTTGCCGCTGGTGCCGGGCCAGCACCATGATGCCCACCCCAGCCCGCTGGTGCAGCGGCTCAAACCCGAATAAATCGACGGTTCCGACTGCCTCCTGCGTAGTGGTGGCACACAGTACCAGCCGCAGCTGCCGCACCTCATGAAAGTCGGCGGCGGCATTGTTGAGGTACTGCCGAAGCGTGTGGCGCGACACCGGCGCCAGCGTATCCGACACGCTCCACACGGCGGGGTCGTTTTCCAGTGCGTACAGGAATTCGAGGTCTTCGGCTTCCAGAGGGCGCAGGAAAACCAGGTCGGAACGGAGCATAGACGCGGGAAGTAAGTGGGACGAATGCCCTCGTTTCAGAATCGGCAGCGGGTGGGCTTACACCTCCACTTTTCCCTCGAAAACCCGCGTGGCAGGGCCACTGAGGTATACGTTCGTGAAGGTCCCATCGGGGTGAGTCTCGAACGTGACGCGCAGGTCGCCGCCGGGGGTGCGCAGATGCACAGGGCTGGCCGCGCCGCGCTGCGAAGCCGCCAAAGCTACCGCCGTGACGCCGGTGCCGCAGCTCAGGGTTTCGTCTTCCACGCCCCGCTCGTAGGTGCGGACCTGCCAAGGCTGCCCCGGTGCGGCAGGCGCTTCCACAAAATTTACATTGGTGCCTTTTTCCCGGAAACGCTCATTGTAGCGAATGGCGCGGCCTTCGGCAAACACATCCAGCTCGGCCAGGGTGCTGGCGGCCTGAAAGCGCACCAAGTGGGGCGAGCCGGTATCCAGAAACACGCCACAGTCGTCTATGTCCTGCTGGCCAGGCACGTCCTGCATGCGCAGATGCACGGTGCCGTCGGCATCTACCCGGGCCTTGTGCGGGCCATCGGCGGCCAGAAACGTGGTGTCGGTTTTGATGACGCCCAGCTGCCGCGCAAACGCCACGGTGCAGCGCCCGCCGTTGCCACACATAGAGCCCAAATAGCCGTCGGCATTGAAATACACCATCTCAAAATCGTACTGTGGATGCTGGCGCAGCAGAATCAACCCGTCGGCCCCGATGCCGCGGCGCCGGTCGCAGAGGTGGCGCACCAGCGTGTGGTTGGTTTCGTCGAACTGATGGGAACGGTCGTCCATCATCACGAAGTCGTTGCCGGTGCCTTGGTATTTGAAGAAGGGAAGCGTCACGGAAGCAGAGGTGTAATCAGAGAAATTTGCGCAGCAAGGCAATCTGGCCGGCGTGGTAAAGGTAGTGCTGCGCACTACCATGCAGCAGCACATAGAGCGTCACTTGGGAGCCATCTGCTTGCAACACCCTGGTTTCCAACGAAGCATCATTTAGGGCCTCGGTGGCAGCTAGTAACCGCTGGTGGGCGCTCTGGAGTTCCTGCTGCACCAGCTGCCATTGCCTTTCATCAGGCTCCGTTGCAAAAGCCGGCCAATCCTCATTAGTAAGCGGCGTTTGCTGCTGTTGCTCCACCCGCCAAGCCACGGTACCAGCCCACGTGGTCAAGTGGCGCACCAACTCCCCGATGCTGTGCACGCCGGCCAGCGGGTGCGCCGCGGCCTGGGCCGCCGAAGTGCCCGCCAGCGTAGCCTGCAAGCTCGGTCCCGACCAGGCATCACCATCAAAAGCACGCCGCAACTGGTCTGCTATTCGTTGAGTTTCGCGCATGATTTTCAGTCTGCTTCTTTTATGGCCATATACGGTGCCGGCCGAAACTGCGCCATGCCGTACCTTTGCCCGCCTGCCTACCAGCAGCCTAAAAGTAGTTCTATGTACACGTTTCTGACCACGAGCCCCTGGGCCGACTACGAGCTGATTGACGCCGGCAACTTCGAGAAGCTGGAGCGTTTCGGCCAGCACATCTTGGCCCGGCCCGAGCCCCAGGCCATCTGGGACCCGCACCTGCCGGCCTCGGAGTGGCAGCGCGCCAACGCCACCTTCACCCGCGAAAAAGGCAGCCAGGAGCGCGGACAGTGGAAAATCAAGCCCGGTACGCCCGAGCAGTGGCTGATTGGTTACGAGCGGCCCGACGGCCTGAAGCTGCGGTTTCGGCTGGGCATGTCGTCGTTTAAGCACGTGGGGCTGTTTCCGGAGCAGGACCCCAACTGGCAGTTCATTTACAACCAGACCCGCAAGCGCAAAGCCGCCGTACCGCGCGTGCTCAACCTGTTTGCCTACACCGGCGCGGCCACGCTGGCCGCCCGCGCCGCCGGCGCCGACGTCACGCACCTCGACTCGGTGAAGCAGGTTAACTTCTGGGCCCGCGACAACATGGAAGCCAGCAACCTCGACGGCGTGCGCTGGCTGGTGGAAGACGCCATGAAATACGTGCGGCGCGAGGTAAAGCGCGGCAGCAAGTACCAGGGCCTCATCCTCGACCCGCCCGCCTACGGCCGCGGCCCCAACGGCGAGAAGTGGCAGCTGGAAGACGAGCTCAACGAAATGCTCAAGCTTTGCAAAGAGCTGCTCGACCCGCAGGACCACTTCTTCCTCGTGAACCTGTACTCGCTGGGTTTCTCGGCCCTCATTCTCGACAATCTGGTAGGCGAAATATTTCCCAACATGCGCGACAAGCGCGAAATCGGGGAAATCTACCTGCACGACCAAGCCGCCCGCAAGCTGCCGCTGGGCACATTCTGCCGGTTCGCCACGTAAGCTGGCCGGACACTGGGACCCTGTCATCCTGAGCAGAGCGAAGGACCTTGCCACGTTAGAACGACTCATTCACGTGTGATAGGGTCCTTCGCTCTGCTCAGGATGACGATTAGTTCCACTTTCTGACTGTCCCACCCTATCATTATTCACTATTTACCTGTCACCATTTACCTCATCCCCTCAGTCCATGTCACTTCCGCATCATCCTTTGCACCGCCGGCTGGCCCTGATTGACATGGGCACTAATACCTTTCACCTGCTGATTGTGGAGTTGCCCGAAGCGCGCCACGCGCAGCCGGTAGTGCTGCTGCGCACCAAAGTGGGCGTACGACTCGGGGAAGGCGGTATCAGCAAGGGCCATATTGCGCCGGAGCCGTACGCGCGGGCCCTGCACACGCTGGCTGGCTTCAAGGAGGAAATGGAGCTGCACCAGGTAACGGACGTGCGCGCCACGGCCACCAGCGCCATGCGGGTGACGGCCAACGGACCGGAGCTGGTAAAGGACATCTTCGAACAGACTGGTATCCGGGTAGAAGTCATTGCCGGCGACCGGGAAGCCGAGCTGATCTGGGCCGGCGTGCGCCAGGCCGTGCCGCTGGGCCCCGAGCCGCACCTCATCATGGATATCGGTGGGGGCTCGGTGGAATTCATCATTGCCAACGAGCAGACGATTTTCTGGAAGCAAAGCTTTGAAATCGGGGCCCAGCGCCTGCTCGACCAGTTCTTCCCTGACGCCAGCGGCATTATTTCCGCTGAAGCAGTAGCGGCCGAAAAAGAGTATCTGCGCACAGTGCTGGCGCCGCTGGCGCAGGCCGTCACGGAATTTCGGCCGGTGGGCCTGGTGGGCGCTTCCGGCAGCTTCGACAGCCTGGCCGATATGCAGTTGGGGCAGCTGCGCACCGAAGCCGAGTTGCCGCCCAGTACCGATCTGGCTCTGGAAAGCTTCCGCCGCAGCTACGCGCAGCTACTGAGCCTGCCGCATGAAGAGCGCAAAACGCTGCCCGGCATTTTGCCCATGCGCGCCGATATGCTGGTCGTAGCCGCCATCCTCACCGATTACGTGCTGGAGCTGACGGGCATCACGCACCTGCGTACTTCGGCTTACGCGCTGAAGGAAGGGCTGCTGGCCGAGATGCTACAGTCGCCTTCGCAGGCCTGACGCGGGGTGCTACCTTCTCCCCTTATTTCTTTAAGTACCGGCTGCTCTGTGCTCAAGGGTTCGTCCTGAGAATGGGCTGTAGCGTATTCCCTGCCTTATGACAACTACTCTCTCCTATACCCAGCTGTTCGCCTTCACGGAAGCCGTATTTCGCGGCATCGGCTGCCCCCATGAGGATGCCACGCTGGCCACCGAAACCCTGCTCTCCGCCGATTTACGCGGTGTCGACTCGCACGGCGTGGCCCGGCTGATTGGCTACATCCGGCTCTGGGAGGCCGGCCGCATCAATGCGACTCCCCGCGTGGGCGTGACCTACGAAACGCCCAGCACCGCCGTCGTAGACGGCGACGGCGGCTTAGGACTGGTGGTGGGGCCGCGCGCCATGAAGGTAGCCCTGGATAAAGCCCGCCAAGTGGGTTCCGGCTGGGTTTCGGTGAAGAATTCCAACCACTTCGGCATTGCGGGCTACCACGCCATGAAGGCCCTGCCCCACGACATGATTGGAGTGGCCATGACCAACGCTTCGCCACTGGTTGCCCCCACTTACTCGCTGGAGCGCCTGCTGGGTACCAACCCCATTGCGGTGGCCGTGCCCGCCGGCGAGCAGCCCGATTTTGTGCTGGATATGGCTACTACTACCGCCGCCAACGGCAAGCTGGAAATTGCGCAGCGCAAAAACCTGCCGATTCCGGAAGGCTGGGCACAGGATGCGGCCGGCACCGGCTCGACAGATGCCAATGCCGTAAAAAACGGCGGCGCGCTGCTACCACTGGGCGGCGCCACCGGTTCGCACAAAGGCTATGGCTTAGGTGCGGTAGTGGATATCTTCTCAGCCGTACTGAGCGGGGCGAATTATGGGCCGTGGGTGCCGCCGTTCGTGGCGTTTTTGCAGCCCTCCGCAAACCCCGTGGGCCAGGGCCTGGGCCACTTCTTTGGGGCCATGCGCGTGGATGCGTTCCGCCCGGCTGATGAGTTTAAAGCCCACATGGACAACTGGATTGCCACGTTCCGGGCCGCGCAGGCCGTAGAGAGTCGGCACGTGCTCATTCCCGGCGACCCGGAGCGCGAAACCTCGGCCGTGCGCCTGCTGGAAGGCATTCCGTTGCTGGAACCCGTTATCCGTGACCTGGAGACCGTGGGCGCCAAATTTGGTGTGAAGCTATAGGCCAGCCTCAGTAAGCCAGCCCCAAAGCCATGGAGTATGCGCAAGGGCAGCAACGCGCTGTGTGCTGGCTAGTTTCTATCTTCACCGCTGTTTATAGAACCAGCTACACCACCTCCCATGCGCACTCCTGTTCTGTACACAGCCCTTTTTCTGCTGGCATTGCCGGTTATGGCTTCGGCTCAAACAGTACACCCTGCCGGAGCCGCCCTGACGGCCCTCAACTGGCAGCCGGCCAGCAATACGGATTCGTTGCGCGTGGATGTTGATGGCGACAACGTAGCCGATATCATCTTTCGCGAAAACAACTACCTGCCGACGGGCGCCGGACAGCCCACGCGGTATTTCTTTACCGCCGCGCCCCTGAGTCCGGGCGCCGAACTAGCCCTCGATTCAGTGGAATTTGACAGTGCCCACCGGTTTCTGGCCAATGACGAAATTGGGCGAGGGCTACGCTGGAGCACTACCGGCGCCTACCTGGCCTACACGCTGCTCGGGAATGGCGGCATCGGGGGGCGCGGCTTTTTCCGTAATGGCGCCACCGGTTATGTGGTGTTGCGCAAACGCGTGGCCAACTCGTTGAACTACTGGTGGTTCAACGTTTCGGGCAGAACCAACGGCACCGTTAGCCAGGTCTATTTCTACGGGCAGTCGGCAGGCAGAACGCTTTCCTTCCCGAACCCTGGCGTAGCCCAGGCAGCCATACAAGTGTTTCCTAATCCTGCTTCCAATGGCTGGCACCTGACCGGCAACGGCAGCTTCCGGCTGTATGACAGCCAAAGTCGGCTGCTGCAACATGGCTTGGTCAACGCTTCGGCTACCGTGAGCACCGCTGCCCTGGCACCAGGCATGTATCTCCTGCAGTTCCGGACCGCCACGGGCGTAGTCAGCAACCAAAAGCTGATTCGGGAATAAGAACAGGCCACCAATTGCTTGTTTCCAGTCAAACAAAAAGCCCCACGGATTTTGTGAGGCTTTTTGTTTGACTGGAAACAAGCAATTGGTGGGCACCTCTGCTCGGCTAGCTGTTGCCGCTAAGCAGCGCGTTCATGGCCACGTCTTCGTTGAGGTATTTGGAAGAGTACGACTGATCAGAACCGTTGAGGAACAGACAGGTGCCGCCGTTTACGGCTTCAATGATTTCGTCTTTCTGGTCCATGGGCAGCGCGGGACAGCCGAGGCTGCGGCCCAAACGACCGTACTGCTGGATGAAATCTTCGCTCACGTAATCGGCACCGTGCATGACCACGGCACGAGCCAGTGCGTTGGTGTTGTAGCCTTCGTCCACGCCGTTGAGCTTGAGTGAGCGGCCGTGCTTGCCAACATATTCGCCCTGCGTCACATAGAAGCCCAGGCTACTCATATTCGACTCGTTCTGGTTGGAGAAGTTGGTAGCAACGTTTTCACCGGAGTTGTGGCCGTGGGCCACCAGCGTATGAAACCTGACCTGCTTGGCTTCCAGATCAAGCACCCACAGACGCTTTTCGGTGCTGGGCAGCTCAAAGTCAACGACCGTCAGCAGCTGCTTGGCATCGGAAAGCTGGCCGTCCTGCTGCAGATTCAGATAGCCGGTCATGGCTTTCTCAAACACTTCGTAGCGCAGGCCTTGTGCTTCCACATTCAGGTCGCGGTACATATCATGCAGGCGCTGACTAAAGAAAGCAGCCTGCAGGCTTTTAGCCGACGGCAGGGCGTTCGACATGCTGGCCGCCGTGGCCTTACTGTTAACAACCGGCGCGGCCAGCGGCGTGGCCATAAACAACGATGCGACGAAAGGCAATATACGACGAGCCATGCGGCGCGCCCGGCGCTTCAGCCGCAGGCGATGAACTACACTCTGATTTTCCATCGACACAAGTCAGTTTCGGTTGCAGATAAACGGCCTCCCGGATGAGCGGCCGTGTTATGTGTGGTTTACGGGAACCGGACCATTGCAGATACATTGGAACCCCGTTAGCCGATATCTAATATAATGCCGATTTCGCTATATAAATTCCTTGCCACCGGAAAACCGGCAAAACCAGAACCATAACTAGCTAATACAGCATTGGTATTTTACCATTTATTTATCGAATTTGTAATCCTGTAGTTTGCTCCTATCGGCGAGTTTTTTTCGTCGTTTTTCTTCCCAACCAATTCCCCCATTCTCTTATGTACAACGGTACAAACCCCTGGTGGCGCAAGCTCACCCTGGCCGCGGCTGCCCTGCTGGTTCTGGGCGGCCAACCCGCCACAGCCCAAAAAGTAGTGCTTCAGGGCTACTGGTGGGACTATTGGAACACCAACTACCCCAATGGTTGGGCCAACTACGTTGCCCTTCTGGCTCCACGCCTGAAAGCCATGGGCATTGATGCCGTCTGGCTGCCGCCAAGCATCAAAAACGGCAATCAGGGCAATGGCTACTCGCCCTTCGACAATTACGACTTAGGGGATAAGTACCAAAAAGGCTTTACCGCCACCCGTCTCGGCAACAAGGATGAGCTATTGCGGGCCGTGGCCGTGCTGCATGCCAATGGCATCGAAGTAGTACAGGACATCGTGCTGAACCACAACGACGGCGCCGGCTCCCAGACCGGCGGCGGCGGCCAGGACCCCGCCGCCTGGGAAGATGGTTCGACCAGCAAGTACAAGAACTTCCGGTACGTGAGCTACAGCAAGCCCGCCACCGACGAAACGGCGGCCAACTACCTGGCCCGCAACGGCCGCTTCCCCAAAAACTGGCAGAATTTCAACCCCAACCCCGGCAACAACTCCACCTCCGGCGACCAGAACCAGATTCTGTTCGGGCCCGATATCAGCTACTACAACGGCTCGTATGGCCAAAGCTCCAACGCTACCTTCAACCCGGTGCAAGGGGCCGACTACATGCGCAACAACCAGCGCAACTGGCTGGTGTGGTACAAAAAGCAGGAAGGCTTTGACGGCGTGCGCCTAGATGCGGTGAAGCATTTCCCGGAGTTTGCTATGGAGGATTTCCTCTACAACATGCAAAGCAACGCCGGCTGGGCCAACGGCGGCGCCACCATGTACGCCGTGGGCGAATGGGTGGGCGGCAGCGGCCAGATGGATAGCTGGGTGGCCGCCGTGCAGAACCGCGCCGGCACCTTCGACTTTTCGCTGCGCAACGCGTTGTACAGCATCGTGAGCGGGGGCGGCAACTTCGATATTGGCTCATTGCCGACGTACCAGCAAGGCACGCGGGTGGTGCAGATCAACGGGCAATATGTGCACCGCACGGTGCCCTTCGTGAACAACCACGACACCTTCCGCCCCCAGGTAAGTGCCACCGGCAACTACACCGGCTGGAACACCGGCTCGGAGCTGGCCCCCCACATCGACCCGTTCGACCCGCGTTTGTCGGCCGCGTATGCCGCCGCGCTGGCCGTGGATGGCTCGCCGCAGATTTTCTTCGAGGATTTGTTCAACATTGGCAGCACCGGTAAGCGCTACTCGCACCAGCCCACCAGCACCGTGGACCTGCCCCAGCGTTCCGACATTGAGAACCTGATCTGGTGTCACCAGAACCTGCGCTTCAAGGACGGCGCCTACAAAGTGCGCTGGCAGGCCCAGGACCACCTGGTCATCGAGCGGAGCACCAAGGCCATCATCGGCATCAACGACAACTTCTCGACCTGGCAGAACAGCACGGTTTCGTGTGATTTCGCGCCCGGCACCGTGCTCAAGGACTACTCCGGCGCCAACGGCACCGCTACCGTGACGGTAAGCGGCTCACAGACGGTGAGCATCAACACACCGCCCTGCAACGGCACGGCCACCGGCGGCCGGCGTGGCTACTCGGTGTGGGCGCCCGTGGGCATTGGCACCAACTACGTGCGCGCCGCCATGGCGACCACCCAGGAATGGGAGCTGGCCGACGACCTAGGCGACTCGCACGCCTCGTCGCTGAAGCAGGGCGGGCAGCTGCCGGCCTCGTCCACGGCCTACCGCACGGCGGGGCGCATCTACGTGGAATCGGGTAAGGCTGTCACCTATACCCTGTTCCCGACGGATGCTACCCGTAGCCTCGCAGTGGAGCTGGTGAGCGGCACGAGCACCATCGTGAGCAGCAAAACCGGCACCGGTACCCTCACGGGCACCTACACGCCCACCGCTACCGGCTGGCTGACGCTGCGCGCCAAAAACGCTTCCACCTCCAACCCGGCCCAGCGCGCCTTCATCAAGGCCACCTACACCGCTCCGGCTGTCCTCACCAGCACGGCCCTGCGCGAAACCGGCGTGCTGTCCACGGCCAACGCCCGCACCCCGCTGGCCGGCGCCGACCTGACGGTGTACCCCAACCCCACCGCCGCCAACCGTATCGACGTGGTGCTGCAGTCGCCGACGGACGTGACGGCCACGCTGCGCCTCACCGACCTGCTGGGCCGCCTCGTGCATGAGCAGAAAGTGCGTCTCTACCCCGGCTCCACCGAGCAGCGCCTCCGCATCGAGCGGGCATTGCCGGCCGGTGTCTATCAGCTGAACGTGCCGGAACTCGGCCTGAGCCGCAAAGTTGCGGTGCAGTAAAATCAGGCTTAGTGACTTCAAAAAAGCGCCTCCGGGAATTCCGGAGGCGCTTTTTTTATGCTGTATGGTTTTACATTGAATCCAGAAGATGTAACGCGAAGTTCCACTTCGCGGAGCGCCAGAGCAAGCAGGGTCAAGCAGCAGCGCCTGGATTCGCTGGGCGTCGCAAATTGCCGGGCGTCGCGAATTTATCCGGGTGTCGCGAAGTGGAACTTCGCGTTACATCTTCTGGCACCTGCATAAGGGCCGTCATTCACGGCGTGCCCTACCGCCAGCCCCGCGCCGCCAGTTGACGGGCGGCGGCGGCACCATCTAGCCACTTCGATTCCAGGCCGGGGCCGGCCAGCAGCAGGCAGGCGCCTTCCGGCAGGCTGTTGATGATGGCGCGGTACTGGTCGGGGGGCAGGGCGGGGCAGCCGCGGCTGTAGCCAGCCTGGCCGTGGCGCTGCAAGTGCTGGCGGCTCACGTAGTCGGCGGCGTGGAGGACGACGTAGCGGCGTAGGGCGTTGTCGTTCTGGCCCGCGTCGAGGCCGCGCAGGCGGCGCGAGAGGCCATGCTTGCCGCCGTAGGTATCCTGCGTGCGGTAGAAGCCCAGCGCCGTACACGCCGATTTGATGGTGTTGGAGAAGCGCCGGGCCCGTAGCTTGCCCGAGCCCCGGCCATGCGCGACGTGGCTGCGGTGCAGCACCCGGCCCTGCCGCAGATCCAGCACCCACAGGCGCTTTTCCGAAGAAGGCAAATCCATGTCGGCTACGGCCAGCACGCCGCCCTGCTGGATGCGGCCCTCTTGGCGCAGCGCGAGGTAGCCGACGCAGGCGCGTTCCAGCACTTCGGGCCGCAGCGCGGCGGCCTCGGGGCCTAGCTGCTTGTGCAGCAGTTGCACCGCCTGGCGCACTGAATCGGGCAGGGCGGGCAGCGGCGCCACGGGCGTGAGGGCCAGCGAATCGGGCAGCGGGGTGGCTGTGGGGACGGCCGTATCGGTGGGAGCTGGCCCCAGCTGGCTAGAATTCGGCGCGGCAGCGTTGTTTTCGGAGGCCGACACGTTGCAGCCGGCCAGCCCCAACCCCACTGCTGCTACGGCTAGCTGCCGCCACTTCTTCCCCCAAAATCCAGGCTCCGTACGCATGCCGGCAAGGTAGGCACACTACAGCAGCTGAGGAAAGGCCTGAAGAAAAATAAACCGTCTTTAAAGCAGCGAAAAGCCTCTTCTGGAATCCAGAAGAGGCTTTTCGCTGTCGGCACAGACCTACCAGCGCTTACCCGACCGGTAGGGCACTGAGCGCGCCCGAAGGCGGTCTGGGGTATAGCTCGACATTTTCGGAACCATCCGCTGGGGCGGCCAGCCAGGCAAGGGCGGAACTTTTGGCGCGGCAACCGCTACCAAAGGGAAAGAAGAATGCGAAGAAAAAGCAGCCGAAACAGCGTCGGCAGAAACCACAGCTTTATTGAAAGAATACATAGCGAAATGACGGTTGGGAAAAGAAAAGCAGCCAAGAGCCCGCTCTAGCACCTGCGGCATCGGAACGGGCTGCCCACACCTGCGCTAAAACAACACGCTCACGCTGCCTTTCACGAAAAAAGGCGTGCCGGGCGTGTAATGCAGCTCTGAAACGCCCTCGGCGGGCTCGCCAGGCAGGCGGCTCAGCGTGTCGAACTGGGCTTGATTCCACTCCACGTTCAGCAGGTTCTCGGCGGTAGCCCCCAGCACAAAGCGGCCCACGGCGTAGCTGGCCACAGCATCGAACAGAAAGTAGCCCTGCGCCTGCACCGTGTTGGCCTCGTTGGCCGGGCGGGTGTTGAGGTGGCGGTAGCGCAGGCTGGCGCTCAGACCGCGCGGCTGCTTGAGCGTGAGGCCGCCCACGGTGGTGAAGCTGGGCGCCAGCGGAATGTAATTCTCTCCTTTCGGCGCGCCCACCAGCCGGCCGTGGGCATAGTTCAGGTCCACATCAGCAAACAGCACGCGGCTGAGCTGGTAGCGTAGCGCCACGTCGGCGCCGAAGCGGCGGGTGCGGCCGGCGCTTTCCGTGAAGCCGCCGTCGCCGACGTACACCAACTCGTCCTGCAGGTGCAGGGCCCAGAAGGCGGCATTCACCACCAGCGCCGGCAGCGGCTTGAAGGTGCTGCCCACCTCGTAGCCGATGGCCCGCGGCAGCGCCGGCAGCGAGTCGGCGCGGTTCACGACTACGGCGCGGGCATCGTTGGAGTGAAAGCCCAGGCCAGAACGTACAAACAGCTGGGTGTTGGGCGTGAGGTCGTAATAGAGGTTCAGCTTAGGGCTGATGCGCGCCTTGGTGGCCCGTCCCGAGGTTTCGGTGTCCTGCGCGTCGCGGTAGCGAAACACGAAATAATCGGTCCGCAGCGCGGCGTTGAGCGTGAGCTGCTCGGTGAGCATGAGCGTCTCGTCGAGGTAGGCGTTCAGGTTCTGCTCGAAAACCCGGCCGCTCACGATGGTACCCGTCACCTGCCGCTTCACGGAGTTGCGCAGCGCCAGATCCACATCATCAATGCGGGTGCCGAGGCCGAACGTGGAGCGCAGGGCCCGGCTGCCAAGCTGGCTGGCGCGCTCGTATGTGCCGGTGTAGCCGTAGATGTTGCGGCCGTCGGTTTGCCGGATCTGGTCGCCCTGGTCGGGGTTTTCGAGGAAAAAGGTGAAGTTGGAGTACAGGTTGAAATCGTAGCGCGAGTAGTAGGCCTGCTGGCGCAGCACGGCATCGTGGGGCAGGGCGGTGGTGAGCACGGCCGTGGCGTTGGTGCGGCTGGTGCTGCCGCCCTCGGTGTCGTCGATGGAGCCGAAGCGCGAAATCCGGTTGTCGCGCACGGCCCGCTCCGGCACCTGCCCGGAGGCATCCCAGCGCGAGGTGAAGTGCGAGCCCAGCATCATCAACGACGTGCGGTCGGAGAGAATACCGGTGTATTTGCCCAGGCCGTTGAAGCGCCGAAAGTGCTGCGGGCTGTCGAAATAGGCGTTGGTGAAGGTGTACTCGGAGGCCAGGTAGGCGCTTTCGGTCTGGTTGGACAGCAAGTGCTTGCCGGCAGGCAGCAGATCCAGCAGCGCCACCGCCCGGCGTGTATCAAACCGCCCGATTTCCACCTTGGCCAGGCTGCTTTCCAGGCTGGTTTTGGTGCTGAACTCGCCGGCGCCGGCCGTGGCAAAATCGCCGAAACGGGCCGTGTAGGGCCCTTTGTACACGCGCAGCGCGTCCACGGTTTCGGGTATCACGAAGTGCATGTCGGCGTAGCCCTGGCCGTGGGCGTGGCTGACCATGTTCACCGGCAACCCGTCGATGCTCACGTTGAAATCGGTGCCGTGGTCGACATCGAAGCCGCGAATGAAGATCTGCTCGGCCTTGCCGCCACCGGCGTGCTGCGCAATCACCAGTCCCGGCACCAGCGGCAGCAGATCCTGCGCCGAATTCACGGGCCGCAGCACCTGGTCGATGCGGGTGATGGCGGCCAGGCTCTGGTTGGGGTCGCGGGGCTGGGCCACCGTGACTTCGCGCAGGTTCAGGGCCACAGCGGGCAGGGCCAGCGCGAGGGTCTGAGTTTCGCCAGTGGCCAGCGTGAGCGTCTGGCGGCGGGTGCCGTAGCCGAGGCCGGTGGCTTGCAGCGTGTAGGTGCCAGCGGCCAGGCCACCGAGCCGGAAGTGGCCCAAAGCGTCGGTAGCAGTGCCGGTAGTGCCGGCCGGGCCAGTCAGCTGCAGCCCGGTGCCCGGCAGCGGCTGCCCGGAAAGAGAATCGGTGATGGTGCCGCGCAACGTGGCCAGAGCGCCGGATTGCGCGTACGCCGGGCTACTGCTCAGGGCCAGCAGCGCCAGCCCAAGCAGGTAAAGTCGTAAAAAGTAGAGGTGCATAGTGCCACAGCCATGACAGGCCTTATGCCGCGCGGGAGGCGGGCGAAAGGCGCGTCGGGTGATAAGAAGTTGACAGAATCCGGCTTGCCTGGCAAACCGAAAAAGCGGGCACAGAGAGGCCCACAGCACTTCTTAGCAGTGGCGCGGCGGCGCGTAGAGCGTCTGCCCGAAACCAGCCGGTTCGGCCGGACGCAGGCGTGGCGCCTGGGGTTTCGGGGCGTAGATAACTACCGCTACCGGAACTAGGTCGGCGGCGGTGAGGCAATGCACGTCCAGCCCTTTGAGGGTACTCAGGAAGTGTAGCGGCGTTTCCGAGGCGCCGGGTTTGCGGGTGGCGTACTGCTCGCCGTTGCAGTGGTCGAAGCAGTCGATTTGCAGGTAGTGCTTTTGCTGGCAGTCGGCGCTGTGTACGTAGGCGGTGGCGCGCTGCGGCACGGGCTCCGGCCGGCCCACGAGGCCCGCGCCAACTACCAGCAGGTAGTTGAGCAGCAGCAGCCAGATGAGGGCGGAACGGAGCATGGGAGTTTCAGTATTTACGGTTTGTTGTTCGCAGTTCGAAATATAGGGGCAGTGGCTGGACGGTGTAGAGACGCAATATTTTGCGTCTCGTCGTTGCTGATGTTGTTATGACCGTGCGGTGTCGACTGTTCAACGGCGAGACGCAAAATATTGCGTCTCTACACTGTTCTGGCGGTTTCAAGCGAAAAACACCCGCTCCACCGTCCAGTAGGCAGCAATGAGGCCGATGACGATGGACGCCGGCACCACCACGCGCTGCTTGTACCAGGGCTTGCCACTGAACCAGTAGCCCACCAGCCCCCAGGCCAGTAGAATCACGGCCACCTGGCCCAGCTCCACGCCCACGTTGAAGGCCAGCAACGACTCCAGAAACAGCCGCCGCGGCAGCCCCAGCCCGGTCAGGACGCTGGCGAAGCCCATGCCGTGCACCAGCCCAAAGCCGAACACCACCACCACCCGCCACGGATTCAGCTTGCTGACGAGGATGTTCTCCAGCGCCACAAACAGGATCGACAGCGCAATAATGGGCTCAATGATGCCCGGCGGCGGCGAAATCAGCCCGTACATGGCCAGCCCCAGCGTGATGGAGTGCGCCACCGTAAAGGCCGTGGCCTGCACTAGCACCGACTTCAGGCGCGGCTCCAGCAGCGCGATACTCAGCACGAACAGAATATGGTCGAGGCCCAGCGGCAGGATGTGCTCGAAACCCAGCTTCAGGTAAATCCAGATGGCATCGGCCTGGGAAAGTTTGCTGACGTCTACGCCGTCCAGCGCGTGGGCACTGGCAGCGGCCGGAGCCAGCAGCAGCAACGGTAGTAGCAGGCGGGATGGTAGCGGGGGCTTCATGCGGTTAGCGGGCGGCCAGCAGTTGCTTGCCTTCCTCGGCCAGCTCCAGGCTCAGGTGCGGGTTGATGGTCAGCGCCTGCCGGATCAGGGCCTGGCCCTCGGCGGCGTGGCCGGATTTGGTGGCAATCAGGCCGGCGCGGCACAGCAGCGTGGGGTTTTGGGAGTTGGTGCGGCGGGCCTGCGTGATGAGCTTGCGGGCCGCAGCGTATTCGCCACGCTTATAGTGCACCCAGGCCAGCGTTTCCTGCACGTCGATGTTGTCGGGGCGACGCTCGTACTCGGCTTTGGCGTGCTCCAGAGCTTTGTCGGGCTCGTTGGTTTTCAGGTAGGCGTAGGCCAGTTCCCGGTCGGCGTAGTGGCCCATCTGCTCGTTGTCGTCGGCTTCCTTGGCGTCGGTGGCCAGCATTTTAATGGCTTCGCGGGCCATGGCGTTGGCTTTGGCCGGCTCATGGTTGAGGCGGTAGAGGTCGGTCAGCTCATCGGCAAAAGCGTAGTCCTTCACCGTGGCGCGGGCTTTCAGAAAGTGCGCAATGGCCGCCGGATAGTCGTGGCGGGCTTTGGCCACGCGGCCGAGGCCGGCCAGGGCGTAAGCGTAGCCGGGGCGGGCTGCCAGGGCCGTCTGGTACTGCTGCTCGGCGCGGGTCAGGTCGCCGGTGGTTTCGTAGAGGTGGCCCAGCGTGATGCGCGACCATTCGGTTTGCTCCAAGCCACCTACGCCCGCTTTGGTGGCCATGTCCATGGCCTCAATGGCGCCGGGCACGTCGCCGTGGATTTCGCGCAGGTATGATACCCGGGCGTAGGCCCGCAGGTCGGGGCGCACTGTATTCATCTTGTCGGCCATGCGCACGGCTTCGGGGTAGCGGCCCAGTTCCACATTGGCGTCGCAGAGCAGCCCGTACACGAAGGCGTTGTTGGGGTTGAGCTGCACGGCCTGTTCGGCCAGCGCCAGCCCTTCGGTGAAGTGGTGCTGGGTGAGGCTGAGCGAGGCTTTGCAGCACAGCGCCTCAAAGTTTTCAGGCTCCCGGCGCAGAATCTCGTCGAGCAGCTTCACGGCGGCCATGTCGTAGTACGGATGGTCGCCGGTCACGCGGCCTTCCTGCATATATGCCTGGGCCAGCAGCAACTGGGCCTTGGTGTCGTCGGGCTTGTCGCGCAGGCGAGCCAGCAGGCCGCCCACGGCTTGCTGGGTGTTCACCCACTCGCCACCCAGCGCCAGGTCACCGTGCCGGGGCTTGAGAGCGGGAACGGGCTCGGGCTTCCGGAAGAAAACCAGCGCCGCCACCGCCGCCATAAAGCTCAGCAGTAAGATCGGGTAAAGATATTTTCGCACAGAAACGGGAGTTGAGAGTTCGGGAGGAAAGATAGGACGATTGTGCAGCCGGTGGTTCCGGCTCCAGCTACCGCCCAAAAGACAGCCGGACACACCCGGGTCCGGCTATCAATCCATTCAACTAAGTAAGCGCCACACCTGAAAGGGGCCAGATGCTACGCCTGGGTGGTTTATAGGGCAGTTTGGGGTTAGCGCTGATGCACAATCCGGATGGTTTGCAGCACCGTCGAACCGTTCGACAGAGTGGCTACATAGATACCGGCGGCCGTGCCGGCGGGCATGCGCCACTCGTACTCGAAGGCACCGGGCTTGTGGGCCTTGCCTTTCATTGGCGTGGCAATCACGCGGCCGTTGAGGTCGGTGATGCGCAGCGTCAGATCCGACTTCATGCCCACCTCGTAGCGGAACGTAGTCTGGTCAACCACCGGGTTTGGGAAAGCCACCAGACTTTCAACAACGTTGGGCTGCAGCCCCAGGCCACCCGTAGGCGTGCGCTGCGACAAGGCCACGCGCTGGGCGTTGGTACCGCTCCAGGGCGTCTGAGCGTAGGGGAAGGCGGCCTTGAACGTGGTATCGTTGGCCTCGACACCTGTCCGGAACCCTACTACGCCTAGCAACTGTGGCGTCACGGGGCTGGTAGTGGTGGCGGTGTAATCGTCGTAGAACAGGCCAATGGCGGCCAGAACAGCACCGCCTACGGCCTGCAGCTCGATGCGGGTCACGTCATCTTCCAAGCGGCGGCCGTTAGGGAAGCCGTCCATGTTCGGGATATTCTGCAACGTAGCATTGGCGTTGAAGCGCGGATCCGTCAGGCCCAGTACGGCTGCAGCCAGGAGGCCTTCGGAGCTGAAATCAGCGGAGTTGCGCGGGGTGGGCGGCACGGCCATGTTCAGCCGCAGCATGTCGCCGAGTACCGGCAGGAAGTTGTTGATGAAAGGCTTGCCGGCCGCCAGCGGGTTGCGGGCAGGCTTGCCGGTGGCCAACTGGTATGGCGGCAGGTTAGGCACACCGGTATGGAAGATGGGGAGGATATCAACGGAGCGGGGCTTGCCGGCTCGCAGCAGGTATGGCCCGAAGGTAGGATCTGCAAACACGGTACCGGCACGTTGGGCCGGCGTCAGGCCCGACACGCCATTGGCACCATTGCGGAAGTCGAATGCCTGCAGCGAATTGGACTGAATCCGCAACGCAGACAGGCCGGGTACGGCAGTACCATAATACGTGGTACCGTTCGCCGTGCCTTCGGCCATGTATAGCCCCAACTCAGGATTGGAGAGGTAGTCGTCGGTGGTAACGTCCTCGGTATAAGGCGTACGGGAGTTCCAGCGGTCCTTGCCCCCGATGGGCACAATTACTTCATTGGTGAGCGGCATACCCAGGCGCGAAACCTGAATCCAGTTGCCGGTGTGCGCCTGGGTTCCGTCCACGTTCAGCGTACGGATGGCCGGACGACTGGCAGAGGCCCATACCCCAATCACGAAGTCGGGGTCGAGAATGGTGGTAGCCTGCGCGGCGGTTTTGCCGTCTTTCTGCAACAGCGCAATCGGAATCTGCAGGGCAATGGCATGCGTGTTTTTGCGGGCCACACCATCACGGGCACTGTTCACACGTACTCCACCAAGATCGAAGATACCGCCCAGATCCACAAAGAACGGGTCATCGGTCGGGCCGCAGAATACTTTCACCCCGTTGGCCAGGCTCTGGATGGCACCGGTCATCAGCGCGTTGTAGGTGGTGTTCAGGCCAGCCGCACTGGTAATGGAGCGGGGCCCGATATTGGGCGGCGGCACCACCCCGTTGGTTACCAGCGTCGTAGTAGTGCCTCCCCGGATGGCTTCCAGCGTATACGTCGTCTTCAGGTTTTGCTGTCCCAGCCGAATGTTAAAGAACGTGGTGGGGTCTTGGTTGGTACGCGCGAAGGTGAAGCGGTAGGTGATGTCGTCGCCGGTAGTGGTGGCGCTGTTCTTCACGTGAATCTCATAGCGCACGTTCTCACCAAACGTGTTGTAGTTGGGGCCGCCCTGCGGCAGTTCCAGCGGAATGTAGTTGGCGATGATGGTGATGTTGTCCGGAGCATCGGGGCTCCGGAAAGCGTAGAGGTCGGTGTTGTCGGCCAATGGGTCATCGGCAATAAGCGGGGCCTCGCGGTGGCTGGAAGCTTCCAGACGGGTGCCCTGCCCGCTCCAGGCTACGGCGCCAACCACAGCAGTGGTAGCGGCGGCCAGCATCAGAATAGGACGCGTAATGTTTTTTGCCATGATGGATGATGGGGTTGAAAAAGGTAAGAATGAAGAAACACAACACACCAGCGGCAACCAGCCGATAGTGACCAAAAGCAAAGCACAACGCGCGGTGTGTAGGAGCGGGATATAGAGCGGGAACAGGTCAGAAAGTCTGCAGGCCTGTCATAATTCTGCCGGCAGAAATAGCAGCCGACAGCATTGATTTTTAACTATATAGAACCCTACGTTAGTAACTGTAGCAGCGGTTTGGCAAAGGCGGTAATTATGCACGTCTTTTCTGAAACCCACTCCCACCTTACCCAGCCAAGCGGGGCGTAGCAGGGTATGGGCGGGTTTTCTTCCGTACTTTTGAGCACATTACGCGCCGGGCCGGTTGTTCTGGTTCACGCCCGTTTTGCCTCACCCCGCGCGCCCCTGGGCGCGCTGTCTTTATCCGCATGGCCAAAGTCGCAATCAACCTCTCCACCGGGAGCATACAGCAGGAAGAAATCATCGTCGGCATCGACCTGGGCACCACCAATTCGCTGGTGGCCTACATTCAGCCCGACACGCGCCAGCCCCGCGCCATCAACGACCAGGGGCGCGGCACCATCGTGCCGTCGGTGGTGCACTTCCCGCAGGGTGGCGAAACACCCATTGTGGGCACCGAAGCCAAGCAATACCTGCTCACCGACTCCGAAAACACGATTTACTCGGTAAAGCGCCTGCTGGGCAAAAGCTACAAGGACCTCGGCGAGCATGCCCGCGAGCTGGGCTACAAAGTCATCGACGACAACACAGAGGGACTGGTGAAAATCCGGGTTGGCGACAAGTTCTACTCCCCCATCGAGCTGTCGGCCGAGATTCTGCGGGAACTGCGCACCCGCGCCGAGCACGCCCTCAAAACCCCCGTCAACAAGGCCGTTATTACGGTGCCGGCGTACTTCAACGACTCCCAGCGCCAAGCCACCCGCGACGCCGGCCGCCTGGCTGGTCTGGAGGTGCTGCGCATCGTAAACGAGCCGACGGCGGCGGCACTGGCTTACGGCATTGGCCTTTCGCCGGACGAGGAAAAGACCGTGGCCGTCTACGATTTGGGCGGCGGCACGTTTGATGTGAGCATTCTGCGTATCCAGCAGGGCATTTTTGAGGTACTCAGCACCAACGGCGACACCTACCTCGGCGGCGACGACCTCGACTACGCCATCTACGAATACTGGGCCACCGAATACCAGCTCTCGACGGTGCTCTACCAGAGCCCCGAGACGCAGCAGCAGCTACGCCTGCTGGCGGAGGAAGCCAAAGTGCAGCTCAGCCAGAACGAATCCTTCGAAGCTGATTTCGAGGGCACGCTCCTCCCGCTCAGCAAGGCGAAGTTCAACGAGCTGGCCGGCCCTCTGGTCGCGCGGACCATGGACTCCTGCCGCCGGGCCATGGCTGATGCCAAGCTTACGCCTGCCGACCTTGATGCGGTGCTGCTGGTGGGAGGCTCTACCCGGGTGCCCCTGGTATACGATTCGGTATCGGCGTTTTTCCAGCAGCCCGCCAACAACTCGCTCAACCCCGACGAAGTGGTAGCCCTTGGTGCCGCCATTCAGGCCGACATTCTGGCCGGCAACCGCCGCGACGTGCTGCTGCTCGACGTGACGCCCCTGACGCTGGGCATTGAGACGCTGGGCGGCCTGATGGACCCCATCATTCCGCGCAACTCCAAAATTCCGACCAAAGCCGGCCGCCAGTATACCACTAGCATCGACGGGCAAGTAAACCTGAAAATCTCGGTGTATCAGGGCGAGCGGGACCTGGTGCAGGAAAACCGCAAGCTGGCTGAGTTTGACCTGCGCGGTATTCCGGCCATGCCCGCCGGTTTGCCCAAAGTAGATGTGAACTTCATTCTGAATGCCGACGGCATTTTGAAAGTGGAGGCCGTCGAACTGCGTTCCAACACCCGTACTTCCGTCGAAATAAAGCCGCAGTATGGCCTTACTGATGAGCAGGTGGAGCAGATGCTGATGGACTCGCTCACGCACGCCCGCGAAGACGTGGCGGCCCGCATGGTGATTGAGGCGCGCACCGTAGCCGAGCAGATGATTTATCAGGTAGAGCGTTTTGTGGAAAAAAACCACCAGCATCTTACCGAAGACGAAATCACACACACGGCCGCCGCCACCCAAACTCTGCGCGAGTCGCTCGAAACGAAAGACAAAGACACGATCCTCAAAGCGGTAGATGAACTAGAAGCCCTTACCAGCCCTTACGCCGAACGGGTAATGAACATCTCCATTAAGCAGGCCATGACCGGCAAAAAAATTGAGTAGTTACGCTGGCTTTTTCTCTAGCCGTTGAGCACTTTGCACAATACCTCCCGAAATGCCCTACCAACGCGTGGTGGGGCATTTTTGCTTTCTTTATTGCAGTCAATTTCCCTTTGCCCTTGCTGGGCCCGTAGTAATAAACAGTACAAAAAATGTTTTCGGCCTGACAGGCCACTCGGTAGTAGTTGTAAACGGCACAAATAATATGAATCCAGCACTTGCTCGCCTATATCACATTGCCCGGCAGCCTAGCCGCCGCATTATCGGCTTGATGTCGGGCACCTCACTAGACGGCTTGGACGTGGTGCTGTGCCGGCTATACGGGCACGGGCCAGATACTCGGCTGGAGCTGGAGCAGTTTGCAACGGTGCCATACGATGAGGATGTTCGGCGGCGCGTCCGACAGGTGTTTGCGGGGGGCCAAACCGGACAGGTTAGTTTGGAGTACCTGACCCTGTTGAATCCGTGGCTGGGCCGTTTGCACGCCGATATGGTTCTGGATTGTTTGCGCCAGTGGCAGGTAGAGCCCTCCGAAGTAGATCTGCTGGCTAGCCATGGCCAAACCGTCTACCACGCGCCCGCGCATCAGCATCAGCACCCTGATTTTCTGGGGCAGAATGCCACTCTGCAGCTTGGCGACGGCGACCAACTGGCCGTACGTACCGGGATTATCACTCTCAGCGACTTCCGGCAAAAGCATATTGCAGCCGGCGGCGAAGGTGCTCCGCTAGCTGCCTACGGCGACTATCTGCTCCTCAGCAGTGCTGGTGAGGAGCGGTTGCTGCTCAACCTGGGCGGTATTGCCAACTTCACCTACTTGCCCCGCACCGGGCAAGACAGCAGCATGGCTTTCAGCACCGACACTGGCCCCGGCAACACGCTATTGGATGCTACGGTGCGCGCCCACTATCCCACCCTTGCTTACGATGAGGATGGCCGTCTGGCAGCAGCCGGCACTGTACACAGCGCACTATTAGCTACGCTGCTGGAGCACCCGTTTTTTGCGGCCCCCTTGCCCAAAACTACCGGGCCTGAACTGTTTGGCGCCACTTATCTGCGGCAGGCGCAGGAGTACACTGGCACTCAGGCGCTGGGTATTGAAGATGTGCTGGCTACCCTGGCCGAACTAAGCGCCCTTGGAGTAGCACGAGCAGCACAGCAAGTATTCGGGGCGCAGCCAGCACTGGCCGTGTATACCAGCGGTGGCGGGGCCCACAACCCTGTGCTGCGGGCGGCTCTGGCACGCCATCTGCCGGCCTGCCGCTTCGCTACTACAGACGCGCTGGGCATACTACCTGATGCCAAGGAGGCCATCCTGTTTGCCGTGCTGGCCAACGAAGCCGTGGCAGGACAGCCCATCAGTATTGGAGCAGGCAGGCAGCGGGTACCGGCCGTAAGCATGGGCAAAATTTCCTGGCCTACTTAGCCTTTTACCAGCAGCCTGCAGAAACAGGCTTGAGGTTACAGTAGCCTCCTATTTCACCGATTGTGGGGCCGGAATCAACCCAAAGCCGAGAATCTGCCGGGCCGTACTGTCGCGGAACGTTACATCAAGCTGCACCTGCGGGCGCGGCAGCAGCGTATCACTGCGGAACTTAAAGGCCACGAAGGGGCGGGTTGTGTTATTGTCGCTGATGCGGTAGCCCAGCTTGTACAGGTCGATGGTGGGCTGGTGCTGCCGGCCCTGCTGATGCAACGGCTCAGCCGCCGCCTGAAACCGTGCCAGCGGTACGGCGGCGCTTACTTCAGGCGCTAAGAATGCATAGGCGGCCGGGTAGTTGCCGGCCAGCACCGCCAACAGAAACTGCCGGGCCACCTGTACCTGCGACGGTGGTTTCTGGGCAACAGCCTGGAATAACGGCAGGCACAGCAGCAGGCAACCCACTACCAGCCTACGGGCTACACTCAGACAGAACGGGGAACGAAGCCAACGGGCGTGGAATGGCGGCATGCTCTGCTTACGGCAAATTCAACGCCACGGTGGCACAGCGCCGAGATACATCTAGTTCTTCTGCTGCGGCACCAGCACAAACACATCTTCGCCGGGGCGCTTCATAATGTATTTTTCGCGGGCAAACTTTTCCAGTAGCTCAGGGCTGCTCAGCAGTTCAGCCCGCTCCCGCTTCACTACCTCAATATTGTCGAGGTAGTATTGCTTCTCGGTTTGCAGCTCCTGCCATTTGGCATACATGTCGTACTGCTTCACGAAGTCGTTGGCATCGAAAAGAAACATCCAGACCAGAAACCCCATGCCGGTGTAGAAATAGAAGCTGCGCAGAAAACGCGGCACACGGGCGGTCAGGTCAGTGAGTTGCATAGCCAAAGATAAGAATGTAGGTCGATGAACGAAGAGAAGACGTTTTTCGGCAGCCGTTGGCGGGTTGGCACCGTTGCTCTGCCAGAAGCCGTTTGCTCGCAGGGCGCCTTAGCATCTTATGCGCTGGCTCAGTTGATTACTACGCGGCGCGTTGCCGCTACGCCGGCTGCAGTCAGGCGCACCAGGTAGATACCGGCCGGCAGACGCCGGGTGTCGAGAGAAGCCTCCGTTTGGGCCGGTTGTAGTGTTTGCTGCATTACCGTCCGTCCCATGGCATCTGTAAGCGTCAGCTTAGCTGCCGGCCCGGCTGCTCCAGTACGGATTTTCAGGCCACTGCCGCTGGCCGCGGGGTTAGGATACACCTGCAAAGCCTCTTCGGATGCCGTGACAGCCCTCTTGGATAAGGTGCCGGTTACGACCAGGCGCAGGGCCCGCGAATTATTATTCTCGTTCGATTCGGCTATCAGATTCCTCTGATCAATTACCAGCAGCAGATAATAGCTGCCGGGGGCAGTAGTAGCAGGAACAGCCAGCAAAGGAGCCGAAAAGACCGTGCCGGTACCGGTCGAGCCGTTGCTGGCGCCGGCTAGACTACCGCCCGTAATCTGCCCCATAAATACATCCGTACTCGCCGAAAACACGGTATCAGCCGACAGGTAAAACCCTACTTCGTGTGCACCGACGCCACCCGCTCCCCGGTTAAAAATGAAGGAAAAGGCGCCCGTATTACCGCCGGCCGGCACTGTGCTGAAGGAGATAGAGGGCCGCCATAACTCCAGATCCGGTAACGCCGGGGTACCCGAAGTTACCTGCACCGGAAACGTCACCACATTGTTGGTTTCATCAGACTCCAGCTCGGCATTCAGGGGGTCGGCCACAAGCACCAGATAGTAGCCACCGGGGCTCACCAGGGCAGGAATGATAGCCGTGATGGACGTGGGCCCAGACTGGCCGGCCATCAGTAGCCCCTGGCAGCTACTGCCCAGATAGGCATCGGTGGCATCCCATGCCGAGTTGGCGGACAAATAGTACCCAACGCAGTTGAACTGTGCGCCTGCCCCCGGATTTCCGTTGACGCGGATGTGAGCCGACATTGTATAAGTGCCCCCCGCCTGCACGGCAGTAGGCAAAGAGTAAGGCGCGACAACTATCAGATCTGGTCTGTTCTGAGCCTTCAACGAAACAATGAGCCCGACCAGCAGCCAGCACGAGAGCAGTATTTTTTTCATAGGTAACACCGGTAAACAACTGATAGATACGTGGCAAAGATCTGACAAAATTTTATTGAGCAACCAGAAATCATCCTTGCCTTTTGCAGCTTGCCGGTAGCAGCGGAGAGCGGGTAGCGCAACGCCAAAAAGCCCGCCCAGGAACACCTGGACGGGCTTTTTGTTACTACACATTGCTATTGGCAACCAGCAGCTACATCTTACGGCCGGGGAAATACGCCGTTTCACCCAGCTCTTCCTCGATACGAAGCAGCTGGTTGTACTTAGCCATGCGGTCGGAGCGCGACGCCGAGCCGGTCTTGATCTGGCCGGTGTTCAGAGCCACGGCCAGGTCGGCAATGGTGTTGTCTTCGGTTTCGCCGGAGCGGTGGCTCATGATGCTCTTGTAGCCGTTGCGGCGGCCTAGGTTGATGGCATCAATGGTTTCGGTGAGCGTGCCAATCTGGTTTACCTTGATAAGGATGGCGTTGGCAATCTGCTCATCGATGCCGCGCTGCAGGCGGTTTACGTTGGTCACAAATAGGTCGTCGCCTACCAGTTGGGTGGTGCTGCCGATGCTGTTGGTGAGGTTTTTCCAGCCGCTCCAGTCGTCCTCATCCATGCCATCCTCGATGCTGATGATGGGATACTTCTTGGTCCAGTCGGTCCAGTAGCTCACCATTTCCGAAGAAGTCAGCTTGTCGCCGGTGCTCTTCTTGAAGTGATAGTGGCCATCAGAGTAGAACTCCGAAGCCGCCGCGTCCATGGCAATCATCACGTCGTCGCCGGGCTTGTAGCCAGCCGTTTCAATGGCCTGCAACACAATCTTGATGGCGTCTTCGTTGGATTTGATATTCGGAGCAAAACCGCCTTCATCCCCTACGTTGGTGCTGAAACCCTGCTTTTTGAGCACGTTTTTGAGGTGATGGAAGATTTCGGTACCCCAGCGCAGCGCCTCCGAGAACGAAGGAGCGCCCACGGGCATAATCATGAATTCCTGGAAGTCGATGCTGTTATCGGCGTGCGAGCCCCCGTTCAGGATGTTCATCATTGGTACGGGCAGCGTGGTGGCATTTACGCCGCCCACGTAGCGGTACAGTGGCATACCGGCTTCCTGTGCAGCGGCGCGGGCAATGGCCAGCGAAGCCCCCAGAATGGCATTGGCACCGAGGTTGGCTTTGTTCGGCGTGCCATCGAGCTCCAGCATGATTTTATCGAGCAAGCCTTGCTCGAACACCGAAAAGCCAATCAGCTCCTCAGCAATTTTGCTGTTCACATTCTCTACGGCTTGCAGCACGCCTTTGCCCATGTACTTGCTTTTGTCGTCGTCGCGCAGTTCCACGGCTTCGTGCTTGCCGGTGCTGGCGCCCGAAGGCACGGCGGCGCGGCCTACAGTGCCGCTGTCGGTAGTCACGTCCACTTCCACGGTCGGGTTGCCGCGCGAATCGAAGATCTGACGGGCATGAATTTCGGTGATAATGCTCATGAGGAAGAATATGGGGGTTGAACAGTTGCCAGGTATGGGCAGCAGCCGACTTGGCTACTGCGCCGCAAGGTAAAAAATTAGCCCCGACCTTTCAGCCCCGGCCCGGAAGACCTCAGCCCAGCAGGCTGGCCCAGCAGGCACCACCGAAACTTCCCCCAGGATTGGCAGGGCCTACCCTTCCAGCCAGCGCCGAAACTCCGGCGTCTGGGCGGCGCTGGTCGTGAGCGTGGTACCGCCGGGCCTGAGCTTTACCACCAGCCGGTTGTTGAAGTACGGCTCTATACGCTCCACGAAAGCAATGTTGACCAACTCCGACCGGTTCAGCCGCCCAAAGGATGCCGGATCAAGCTGGCGCTCCAGTTCCGCGAGGGTGCCGCTGAGCGGGTAGCGGGTGCCGGCCCCGTCCACGGCAAATGTCACGCCTTCATCGGCCTGCACATACGCTATATCGTGGGCCTGCAGCACGTAGAAGCTGTTGCGCATTCGCACGGAGAAACGCTGCTTGTACCGAGGCTGCGTATTCTGGCGTAGGGCGGTGCGCAATTCCTCCACTATTTCCAGACTGAGCCCGGCCGGCGCAGGCACACTGCCCGCCAGACTAGCCCGCAACCCCTGGTACTTTTCCAGCGCTTCCTGCACCTGCTCGTAGCGGAAGGGTTTGAGCAGATACGCAATTCCGTTTCCCCGGAAAGCAGGCAAAAGAAACTGGTCGTAAGCGGTGGTGAAGATGATGGGACAGGTCACGCGAAACCGCTCATACAGCGTAAACACATTGCCGTCCAGCAGCTCGATATCAGAAAAGATGAGGTCCGGCATCGGGTTGGCCTGCAGCCACAGCAGTGCTTTCTCCACGCTCCGTATCACCGGCAGCGCATGGGTTGCTACTGCGGCCTGCTCCAGAAACCCGAGCATCTGGCGGGCTGCCGGTTCTTCATCTTCCAGAATCAGAATACGCATACTACGAATGGTCAAGGTTGCTCCGGGTAAGTAAGCCGAGATAAGGAAAGCGTACCGATTATGCTGCAGACCAGCGCTGCGCCTGCCGTAGCAACGGAACCGACACCGAAAACGACTCCGCGGTATCCACAACCTCTATGTCGCGGCTGAACAGCAACCGGTACCGCTCGCGCAGATTGGCCAGGCCCGTCCCCAACGACTCTACCGCCGTCAGCTTCGGCCGGCGAGCGTGCCACACCGTAAGCACTGTTTCCGAGATATTGATCAGGACGATGAGCGGATTTTCTTCGTTGCCGGCATTGTGTTTGATGGCATTTTCAAGTAGCAGCTGCAGCGTACCCGGCACTACCAGCAGCCGGCTCATGTCAATGTTCACTGGCAGCTCACGGCGAAACTCGTAGGCACAGCCAAACCGGTGGCGCAGCAGGTACAGATACTCGTCTACAAGCTGCAGTTCCTCGGCCAGACTCACAAAGTCTTCGTCCTTGTGCCGGATCAGAAAACGATATAGCGACGCAAATCGGTCTAGGTACTCGTTGGCCGCCGCCGGATCCTGCTGGATCAGGCCACGTAGCACATTTAGGTTGTTGAAGAGAAAGTGGGGGTCTAGTTGCGCTCTGAGGTTGCGCAATTCGCTTTCAGCCTGCGCCTTCTGTATTAGCACTAGCCGCTTCTGCATCTCAAAATAACGCTTGACGGTCAGAAAAATCCCCAACAGGCCGTAGCTGACCGCATGCCGCAGAATCCCGGCCACCAGACCTATCAGAGTCCAGGTTGTTGGTTTACCGAAAATCACCCCATAGCCTTCCCGGTACAATACGCTACTGGCCAGCAGAAACACCAGTAGTGCCACCACAGCACCCCGCCAGTGCTTTCCCGACAACGCATTCGGCAGAATCAGGAACACCAGACAGAGTACAGCCGCTGTGTCGAGCACTAGAGTATAGCCCATGCCAACCCATGCCCGGGCCCAGCCCGACTCATAGACGTACGCCGACATGACCACAGGTATAGCAAACAACCAGTAGACTACTATGGCAGCGAAGTCGGATTTGGAAGGACGTTGGAACCGCATAGTATCGGGGAACAAGGGAAGCTGGAAGCTGACTTGGGTAGCGTAGCGGGCGGCAGTTGGCACGAAAGCGCATCAGCAGCTTGTGCCAGGGTATAAGGGCCATTAGCTGCCGGATAGGCAGTACAGTTACCCACAAGAATACCGCTCAAAACACCTTCTTTTATTTGATTGAGCCATCTGCTAATCCACGAACTGCAGTTAAAACCCTACGAACTAAGCACAATCAGCTTTCAGCTATCCAGGCAGTAGTCCATTACTCTAAGCTGGCCGTTGTCAGGGAAAAATAAAAGGGGGCGCACCTCACGGCGCGCCCCCTTTATGGTAGTGGAAGTCTTGGCTCCCAACTCCAGACTACTCAGCGGCTTTCTCCTCGCGGGTCTCGCCGTCTTTCAGCGTTTCGGTAGCCGTATCTGCTGGAGCCGATACTTCGGTGGTAGCAGCAGCCGGAGCCTCAGCAACTACTTCAGCCGAAGACTGACCTTCACCAGCCGTTGCCTTTTTGGCACCGCTCCGGCGCGAACGACGAGTCGTTGATTTGGCTTCGCCAGCGTTTTTGGCTTCGAGTAGCGTGTCGTTGTAGTCAACCAGCTCAATGATGCACAGCTCGGCGTTGTCACCAAGGCGGCTGTCGCTGAGCTTGATGATCCGGGTGTATCCACCGGGACGACCAGCAATTTTAGCAGCTACCTCGCCAAACAGCTCTTTCAGAACTTCTTTGTTTTCCAGTACCGAGAACACCAGACGACGCGAATGCGTGGTATCGTTCTTCGACTTGGTCAGCAGAGGCTCTACAAACTTGCGGAGAGCTTTTGCTTTAGCAACCGTCGTCGAGATACGCTTGTGCATAATCAGCGACGAAGCCATGTTTGCGAGCATGGCATTGCGGTGCGAGGCCGTGCGGCCGAGGTGGTTGATGGTTTTACCGTGACGCATAAAAAAGAAGATGTGTGAACTTGCGGACGACGACCACGGCGGAAAAGCTGCTGTGAAGCACCTTTCTCATTAGAACCGTCGCCCCTTCGGGCTCACTGGTTATGAAAGTGTGAAAATGGAATGCAAAGGTACGGAATAGGCAGGCATAAAAAATGTGCTGAAGTGGAATATGTGACTGGCACATCGTTCCCATTCAGCACATTTTTATAGTACGATCTATTCCTCGTCGAGCTTGTACTTGCTCAGATCCATGCCGAAGTTCAGGCCTTTCTCTTCTACAAGGTTTTCCAGCTCGGTCAGCGACTTCTTACCGAAGTTGCGGAACTTCATCATGTCGGCCATGTCCAGCTGCACCAGGTCGCCGAGGGTTTTGATGTCGGCGGCTTTGAGGCAGTTGTAAGCACGTACGCTCAGGTCCATATCCGCCAGCGGCGTCTTCAGAACTTTGCGCATGTGCAGCGTCTCCTCGTCTACCGTTTCTTCCTCTTCGGCTTTAGCCGTTTCGAAGGTCATGGTGCTGTCGGAGAACAGCATGAAGTGTTGAATCAGGATGTTGGCGGCGCCTTTCAGCGCATCCTCCGGGTGGATAGAGCCGTCCGTGTGAATCTCGATGAGGAGCTTCTCGTAGTCGGTCTTCTGCTCGACGCGGGTGTTTTCGATGCTGTACTTCACGTTTTTGATGGGCGTGAAGATGGCATCAATAGCAATCTGGCCGAAAACCTGATCGGCAGGCTTGTTTTCCTCTGCAGGAACGTAGCCGCGGCCTTTCTGGATCGTGAATTCGAATTCCAGCTCAGTGCTGGCGTCCACGTGGCAGATCACCAGGTCCGGGTTCAGTACCTGGAAGCCGTTGGTAAACTTGCTGATGTCGCCGGCCATGAAGGTTTCCTGGCCCTTGATGCGCACCGTGATTTTGTCCTCGATGGCGTCGCTCACCTTTTTGAAGCGCACCTGCTTCAGGTTGAGGATGATTTCGGACATGTCCTCAATCACACCTTCAATGGTCATGAACTCGTGCAGTACGCTGCTGGTGCGAACCGACGTGATGGCATAGCCCTCCAGCGACGACAGCAGGATGCGGCGCAGAGCGTTGCCGATCGTGACGCCGTAGCCTTTCTCCAGCGGTTTGAATTCAAACGTTCCGTAGAAGTCGTCGGATTTCTCCATTACCACCTTCTCCGGCATTTGAAAAGCTAAGATTGACATAAGTGGGGCGGTTTTTAGTATTGAGTAATGGGTAGTGAGTAAAAAGACCTCTCAGAGTGTCTTGATACCCATTACCCAATACCTGAATCCTTTTAAAAAGTCGAAGCAGAAGAACGGCCCGGGCGTCCGGGCCGTTCCTGTTATTACTTCGAGTAAAGCTCGACGATGAGCTGCTCCGTGATTTTCTCCGGAATCAGGTCACGCGAAGGGGCGCTGATGAATTTGCCCACCATGTCTTTGCCGTCCCACTCCAGCCACGAGAAAGCACGCGCGTTGCGGGCGCTCAGGCTCGTGGTAATAGCTTCCAGCGACTTCGACTTCTCACGCACGGCCACAACGTCACCAGCGCGGAGTTTGTACGAAGCAATGTTTACTACGTCACCGTTTACAGTAATATGCTTGTGCAGAACAAGCTGACGAGCAGCACGGCGCGTAGGAGCAATGCCCAGACGGTATACCGTGTTGTCGAGGCGCGACTCCAGCAAAGCCAGCAGGTTGTCGCCGGTGATGCCGGGCAGCGTAGCAGCTTTGTGGAACAGGTTCTCGAACTGCTTTTCCAGTACGCCGTACATGTACTTCACTTTCTGCTTCTCCATCAGCTGGACAGCGTACTCGCTCTGCTTCTTACGACGACCACGGCCGTGCTGGCCTGGAGGGTATGCTTTCTTGGTGAGAGCCTTGCTTGGGCCGAAGATCGGCTCATTGAAGCGACGGGCAATCTTGGTTTTAGGACCAGTATAACGTGCCATTTCGGGGTTGTTGAGTGTTGAGGGGGTTGAACCGCGCGTGTCGGGCTCCGGAGGCGCACCTCGCAGGGGTGAAAAGGCGCATCAGAAACCCGACACCGGTGGCTGGCAGCGCCAGCCTGTTCAATAAACTAAACGCGACGACGTTTGGGAGGACGGCAGCCGTTATGGGGCAGCGGCGTCACGTCCTTGATGGTCGTTACCTCAATACCCACGTTACCCAGCGTACGAATAGCCGACTCGCGGCCAGCGCCCGGGCCCTTCACGAACACCTCCGCTTTGCGCATGCCCAGGTCATGAGCTACTTTACCGCAGTCGGTAGCAGCCATCTGAGCGGCGTAAGGCGTGTTCTTCTTGGAACCGCGGAAACCCATCTTACCAGCCGAAGCCCAGGAAATAACCTGGCCATTGTTGTTGGTGATGGAGATGATGATGTTGTTGAACGAAGCCTTGATGTGTACCTGGCCTACTGGTTCTACAACGACAACGCGCTTCTTGGCTTTGTCTTTTCTCTTTTGTGCCATTTGGTTATCGCAAAAATACGCGGGAGGTGTTGTTGCCTGCCCCGAACGCATCAGAGCAGGCAACGATTCCCACTACGGGTTATTTAGTAGCCTTTTTCTTGCCAGCAACGGTCTTCCGCTTGCCCTTGCGGGTACGCGAGTTGTTCTTGGTGCGCTGACCACGAACTGGCAGACCTTTGCGGTGACGCAGACCCCGGTAGCAACCGATGTCCATGAGGCGCTTGATGTTCAGCTGCACTTCTGAGCGCAGCACACCTTCGGTTTTGAATTCGGCAGCAATTACGCTACGGATTTCGCCGGCTTCAGCCTCAGTCCAATCTTTCACCTTCTTATTCAGGTCAACGCCTGCTTTGGTGAGGATCTGCTGAGCAGAAGGGCGGCCAATGCCGAAAATGTAGGTCAGCGCGATTTCGCCGCGCTTGTTGTCTGGGATATCTACCCCTGCAATACGAGCCATGTGCTTTTTTAAAAAAGTCTGGTGCTACTACCCTTGACGCTGTTTGTAGCGCGGGTTCTTTTTGTTGATGACGTAGAGTTTGCCTTTGCGGCGGATGATTTTGCAATCAACGCTACGCTTCTTGACGGACGCTTTGACTTTCATGTCGTCGGGTTATTTGTAACGGTACACAATTCGTCCCTTCGACAGATCGTAGGGCGACATTTCCAACTTTACCTTATCTCCCGGCAGAATCTTGATGTAGTGCATCCGCATCTTGCCCGAAATATGGGCAATCAATTGGTGACCGTTCTCCAGCTCCACACGGAACATGGCGTTGGAAAGGGCTTCCAGGATGACTCCGTCCTGCTCAATGGAAGTTTGTTTGGCCATAAGGCTACTGTAAGGCTTTTTCTATGTATTCAAAGGAGGTAAGAATTTCCGCCTTGTCTTTTCGTACTACTACTGTGTGCTCGAAATGGGCAGAAGGCTTAAAGTCTTTGGTCCGGATAGTCCAGCCATCCTTTTCCTGAACCACATTCTTCGTGCCCAGATTCACCATGGGTTCAATGGCAAGCGTTAGCCCTGTCTGCAGCTTCAGTCCTGAACCACGCTTACCGTAGTTTGGTACGTCAGGACGCTCGTGTAGCTTCCTGCCAATCCCATGGCCGACCAGTTCTCTTACCACTCCATAACCCTGTTTCTCAACGTGGTTCTGAATGGCATAGCTGACGTCGCCCATCCGGTTGCCCGCCACTGCCTGCTCGATACCGAGATACAGCGACTTTTTAGTTTCCTCCAGCAACTGCAACACCTCTGGCGCTACTTCCCCAATTGGGTAGGTGTAAGCACTGTCGGCGTGATAGCCATTGAGTAGAACTCCGCAATCAACCGAAACGACGTCACCACTTTTCAGTGTATAGTCGCTAGGAAAGCCGTGTACCACTACCGCATTAGGAGATATACAGAGGCTATATTCGAATCCATTGTACCCTTTGAAGGATGGTGCCCCACCATGGTCCCGAATGAACTCCTCAGCGCGCTGATCCAGCTCTCGCGTTGTAATTCCTTCTCGGATCATGCTGGCCACTTCTCCATGGGCTTGGGCCAATACTTTCGCACTGGCACGCATGAATTCGATTTCTTCTTCGGTTTTGTAAACTAGCATAGCTGCTTACGAAGCCATTGCAATGTTTTGCGAACGGCCACGTACTTTGCCGGTTTTCATCATGCCATCATAGTGGCGCATCAGCAGGTAGCTTTCCACCTGATTCAGCGTATCCAGTACTACACCCACCATGATGATGAGTGAAGTACCACCATAGAAAGCTGAGAACGGACGCGTAACACCACCGAGCAAAGCCAGTGCAGGGAAGATGGCAATCAGAGCCAAAGCCACAGCACCAGGCAGGGTGATGCGAGTCAGAATCTCATCAATGTGCTCTGAGGTGTCGCGTCCAGGCTTAACACCGGGCACGAAACCACCACTTCGTTTCAAGTCGTCAGCAATCTGATTAGGATTGACGCTGATGGCAGTATAGAAGTAAGTGAACACAATGATGAGCAGAGCAAACACTACGTTGTACTGCCATGAAGTGTAGTCTGAGAATTTCACTCCAATATAGCTGGCCACGTCACTATCACTCTGCCACACAGAAGCCAAAATGGCCGGTACGAACATGAGTGACTGAGCGAAAATGATAGGCATAACACCCGCTGCATTCACCTTCATGGGAATGAACTGCCGCTGAGCATTCAGCTGAGCAGTGCTACCGACCTGCTTGGCATACTGTACCGGAATCCGGCGGACAGCCTGCGTCAGAACGATAACGGCCATCACCACGAGGAACAGTACTACCAGTTCAATGAGGAAAATCAGTGAGCCTCGCATGCCCTTAGCAGCAGCCTCGCCGATAATAGCACCGGGTAGGCGCGACACAATCCCAATCATAATAATCATGGAGATACCGTTTCCGATACCTTTATCCGTGATTTTCTCACCCAGCCACATGCAAAAGAGCGTGCCAGCTGTAATGATCAGCATGGTGGAAATCGTGAAGAACGTGCCCGGAGCCATGATAGCATCCGCGTTGATAGTAGCAATGAAGCCAACCGACTGCGCCATCACAATGGGAATTGTGAGGATGCGCGTGTACTGGTTAATCTTCTTACGACCTGATTCGCCTTCTTTCTGCAACTTCTGGAAGTAAGGAACTGCAATGGTTAGCAGTTGCAGTACAATAGAAGCCGAGATGTATGGCATGATGCCCAACGCAAAGATGGAAGCATTGCTGAATGCGCCGCCTAGCAGCGTATCCAGAATACCAAACACCCCGGATGCTCCCCCACTTTTCAGACGAGTAGCATCGACGCCCGGCAGCACCACGAAAGAACCCAACCGGTAGATGGCAATGAAAAAAAGCGTATTGAAGATCCGCATACGCAGATCTTCAATCGCAAAAATGTTCTTTATCGTTTCGATAAACTTTTTCATCGCCACAAATACTTACAGCGTCACGGCTTTGCCACCTGCTTTCTCAATGGCTTCTACAGCCGACTTAGAGAATGCATGAGCATGAACTTCTACGGCAGTGGTAAGTTCACCACGGCCCAGAACTTTAATTTTGGCATTTTTCGAAGCCAGACCAGCATTCACAAAGAATGCGTTATCTAGCGTCGTGATGCCACCTTCAGTCAGAGCAGCCAGCACGTCCAGATTGACCGCTTTGTACTCCACCCGATTGATGTTTTTGAAACCGAACTTGGGTACGCGGCGCTGCAGGGGCATTTGACCACCTTCAAAGCCCGACTTCTTAGAGTAACCCGAACGGGACTTGGCACCTTTGTGGCCACGCGTCGAGGTGCCGCCACGGCCGGAACCCGTACCACGGCCAATGCGCTTGACATTGCGGGTAGAGCCTACGGCAGGTTTGAGATTGCTGAGATTCATTTTCGGGAGATTCCTAGAGTTCGGTTACTTCCAACAGGTGCTGAACGGCTTTGATCATGCCAGCAACCTGAGGCGTGTTTTCCACGCTCTTGGTGCTACCCATTTTGCCGAGGCCCAAGGCCTGCACAGTACGCTTCTGACGCTCGGGGCGGTCGATAACGCTTTTTACGAGTTTAATTTGGATCTGCGCCATCGTCTCTTAACCGTTAAAAACTTGAGCGAGGGTGATGCCACGAGCCTGTGCAATCTGCATTGGGTCGCGCATTTTCAGCAGGGCGTCGAAGGTAGCCTTTACCACGTTGTGTGGGTTCGACGAGCCTTTCGACTTGGCGAGTACGTCTTTGATGCCGGCGCTTTCGAACACGGCACGCATAGCACCACCAGCAATTACACCCGTACCAGCCGCAGCTGGCTGAACCAGCACGAAGCCGCCCGAGTATTTGCCTTCCATGATGTGAGGAACCGTGTGCTTGTACAGCGGAACCTTCACCAGGTTTTTCTTAGCGTCGTCAATGCCTTTGGCAATGGCGTCAGTTACTTCGTTGGCTTTGCCGAGGCCGTAGCCTACGGTGCCGTTGCCGTCACCTACTACCACGATAGCCGAGAAGCTGAAGCGACGACCGCCTTTTACTACTTTGGCTACACGGTTGATAGCAACCACTTTTTCTTTCAGGTCGGAATCGCCGGTGCGGGATTCTTCCTTACGGTCATTGCCGCGACGGTCATTGCCACCACCACGACGGTCATTGCCGCCGCCACGGTTATCGCCGCTACCACCACGAGGGCCGTTGTTAAATTCTGCCATGATGATTTAGAAATTGAGGCCGCCTTCGCGGGCTCCTTCTGCCAATGATTTTACGCGGCCGTGGTAGAGGTAACCGGAACGGTCAAATACCACTTTCGAAATTCCTTTTCCTGTAGCACGGGCAGCAATTTCTTTGCCGACTGCGGCAGCGAGGGCGACTCCGTTGCCCCCTTCCACCGATACGTGCTTCGAGGAAGCAGACGCCAGCGTGTGACCGGTCGTGTCGTCAATAATCTGAGCATAAATGCCCGTATTGCTGCGGAACACCGACAAACGTGGACGCTCGGACGTGCCAGCCACCTTAGTGCGGATGATGCGCTGGATCCGTTTTCTTCTAGTTGCTTTATCGAAAGCCATGGTGTGATGTTATTTCGAAGCTGTTTTACCAGCCTTACGACGAATCTGCTCACCCACGAAGCGCACGCCTTTGCCTTTGTAAGGCTCAACTTTGCGCAACGAGCGAATTTTAGCGGCCACCTGGCCCAGCAGTTGCTTATCAATGCTGGTCAGCGTAACGATTGGGTTTTTACCTTTCTCAGTTACAGCAGTAGCCGTTACTTCCTTCGGCAGAGCCAGGAAGATGTTGTGCGAATAACCCAGCGACAGTTCAAGAGTGGTACCAGCCATAGAAGCTTTGTAACCCACACCTACCAGTTCCAGCTTCTCTTCCAGACCATTGCTAACACCATTAACGGCGTTGTTCAACAGCGAGCGGTAGAGGCCGTGCATGGCTTTATGACGCTTTTGCTCAGTTGGGCGCGTAACTACCAGCTGACCGTCTTCGGTTGCTACGGTAATGTCGCGGTCAACCGGAACCAGCAAAGTGCCTTTCGGGCCCTTCACGGTTACCGTGTTTTCGTTGCTCACTTCAATCTGCACGTTAGTGGGCAGGCTGATGGGCAGTTTACCAATGCGTGACATAGTCTCGGTTTCCTTTCAGATTAGTAGACGTAGCACAGCACTTCGCCGCCCACGTTTTCGGCTTTCGCCTCTTTCTCCGTCATCACCCCTTTCGAAGTCGACAGGATGGCAACACCCAGACCACTCAGTACACGGGGCAGGTTCTCTACGTGAGCATACTGACGCAAACCTGGCGTGCTTACGCGCTCCAGTTTGGTAATAGCAGGCTGTTTCGTAACCGGGTTGTACTTCAGTGCGATTTTAATCGTACCCTGTACAGCGGCATCATCAAAACGGTAGCTCTGAATGTAGCCCTTCTTGTAGAGCACTTTCGTGATTTCCTTTTTGATGTTGCTGGCCGGGATTTCCACTACCCGGTGATTTGCCTTGATGGCATTGCGTACCCGGGTCAGGTAGTCAGCAATTGGATCTGTGTTCATGTGACTTAGTAAAAGCGCCACCCTTTTTTAGGGAGCCGCAAAGATATGAAAATTTCGCCGCCACAGAAATGCGGCAGCGAAATTTTCGATTAAGACTTCTTGACTCGAATGCGGCCAATGGTTTCTCTCGGCAACCTGCCAAGTGTTGTTGCGTCAGCAGCAGAGGCTGCTTGGCAACATGTCGAACTACCAGCTCGACTTCGTTACGCCGGGAATTTTGCCAGCCAGCGCCATCTCGCGGAAACGTACCCGGCTGATGCCGAACTTACGCATGTAACCACGGGGGCGGCCGTCAATCATGTCCCGGTTGTGAAGGCGTACGGGCGAAGCATCACGTGGGAGCTTGTCCAGACCTTCGTAGTCGCCGGCAGCTTTCAGCGCTTTGCGCTTCTCAGCATAGCGGGCAACCGTAGCGATGCGCTTGCGCGCTCTTGCTTTAGCGGATTCCTTAGCCATTAGTTTTGTTTCTTGGCGTTAGCGAACGGCATACCGAAAGCCTTGAGGAGCTCATAGCTCTGCTCATCGTTTTCGGCCGTTGTTACGAAGGTAATGTCCATGCCCGAAATCGACTTGATTTTGTCAATCGAAATTTCGGGGAAGATGATCTGCTCCTTAACGCCCAGGGTATAGTTACCACGGCCGTCAAAGCCTTTGTCGTTTATGCCTTTGAAGTCACGAACGCGGGGCAGAGCAATCGTCAGCAGACGATCCATGAACTCGTACATCCGCTCACCACGTAGGGTAACGCGGGCGCCGATGGGCATGCCTTCACGCAGTTTGAAGTTAGACACCGAACGCTTGGCGATAGTAGCAACTGCTTTCTGACCAGCAATGGTCGTCAGCTCATCCACACCGTTATCAACCAGCTTCTTGTCGGCTACAGCCGCACCGATGCCACGGTTGATGCAGATCTTGGTGATGCGTGGTACCTGCATGATGCTCTCGAACTGGAATTTCTCCTGGAGCGCCGGTACTACCTCTTTTTTATATTTCTCTTTGAGTCGAGCCATTGTCGTCGTACCGGGTTAGGCGTTTTTCGAGTCAATTGCTTTCACGTTGCTCACGTGAATGCCAGCTTCGATCTTGGTGATGCCGCCCTGGGGGTTCTTCGCACTGGGTTTGTTGTGCTTGGTGACCAGGTTCAGGCCTTCCACGATAACGCGTTGCGTCGAACGGTTAACCGACTTGATAACGCCGGTTTTGCCTTTGTCGTCGCCGGCAATCACCTGAACGGTGTCGCCGCTTTTCACGTGCAGTTTCGCGGGTGCTGCTTTCGTTTTCGTTGCCATTGCTTAGAGAACTTCAGGAGCCAGCGAAACAATCTTCATGAACTGCTTCTCGCGCAGTTCGCGGGCCACTGGGCCGAAGATGCGGGTACCGCGGGGCTCGTCGTTATTGTTGAGCAGTACGGCAGCGTTGTCGTCGAAACGAATGTAAGAACCGTCTTTGCGACGTACTTCTTTCTTCGTGCGAACTACAACTGCTTTCGATACAGTGCCTTTTTTAGCGTTGCCGGAAGGAATAGCCGATTTGATGGCTACTACAATCTTGTCGCCAACACTAGCGTATTTCTTGCCCGTGCCACCGAGGACACGAATGCAGAGAACTTCTTTGGCGCCGCTATTATCAGCGACGGTCAGACGGGATTCTTGCTGTATCATCTTACTTGGCGCGTTCTACAATTTCTACCAGTCTCCACCGCTTGTTCTTGCTCAGCGGACGGGTCGACATAATGCGAACCGTATCGCCTTCGCCACATTCGTTGTTCTCGTCGTGAGCCATAAATTTGGTCGACTTGGTAACGAATTTGCCGTAGATCGGGTGTTTCATTTTGCTTTCTACCATCACCGTAATGGACTTATCCATTTTGGAGGAGGTAACGCGCCCGATGATTTCTTTACGCAGGTTCCGCTCAACGGCGGAGGTAGCCTGCTGTTCTTCGTTGCTTGCCATCGTTAGTTAGCAGTGTTATTAGCCTGCTCGTTCTCGCGACGGGTCAGCTCGGTCAACAGACGGGCGACGTTCTTGCGGCTTTGCTTCAGGCGAATCGGGTTTTCCAAAGGCGAAATAGCGTGCGCGAAGCGCAGCGACTGGCCAGAGGCTTGTTCGGTCTTGATCTGGGTTTTCAGGTCCTCAATGGAGAGGGCGCGGATATCGGCGTTCTTCATCTTACTTGCTTTCTACGTAGTCGCGACGAACAACAAACTGAGTGCGTACGGGCAGCTTCTGAGCTGCCAGACGCAGCGACTCCTGAGCTACCTCTAGCGTAACGCCGTCCGACTCAAACATGATAGTACCGGGTTTCACGCAGGCTACCCAATACTCGGGCGAACCTTTACCCTTACCCATCCGCACCTCGGCAGGCTTCTTGGTGATTGGCTTGTCAGGGAAAATGCGGATCCAAACTTGCCCTTCGCGTTTCATGGCGCGGGTCATGGCGATACGAGCTGCCTCAATCTGGCGAGCCGTAATCCAAGCCACTTCCAACGACTTAATAGCGAAAGAACCGAAGTCAATGGAGCTGCCGCGGTAGGCAAGGCCTGTTACGCGACCCTTTTGCATCTTGCGATACTTGGTCCTTTTCGGTTGTAACATGAGTTATTGAAATTGAATTTCTGAAGAAAAGAAACGGCTAGCGACGCGGAGCGCCACCGCCTTGACCACCACGGTTGGCACCACCTGGGGCACCACCGCCACGGCGCTGGCCACCAGCGGCACCTGCACCACCACGGTTGTCGCCACCACGGTCGTTACGGTCGCGGCGCGGGCCACGGTCGCCACCACGGTCACCACGCTCGCCGCGTGGGCCACGGTCGCCACCACGGGTGTCGTTGCCTTGGTTAGCAGGAACCTGGTTAGGCGACAGGTCGGGCTTGCCGAACACTTCACCACGCATGATCCATACTTTGATACCGATTTTGCCATACACGGTCTGAGCTTCCGACAAAGCGTAGTCGATATCGGCGCGCAACGTGTGCAGCGGCGTACGACCTTCTTTGTACTGCTCGGAACGGGCAATTTCAGCACCGCCCAAACGGCCACCGCACTGGATCTTGATGCCTTCGGCACCAACGCGGATAGCAGCCTGAATGCTCATCTTCATGGCACGGCGGAACGAGATACGAGCCTGCAGCTGCTGAGCAATGCTCTCACCTACCAGCTTTGCGTCGAGTTCCGGACGCTTGATTTCGAAGATGTTGATCTGAACGTCCTTGCTGGTGATCTGCTTCAGTTCGTCTTTGATCTTATCCACTTCAGCGCCACCCTTGCCGATTACCACACCCGGACGAGCCGTGTTGATGGTAATGGTGATGCGCTTCAGCGTACGCTCAATCACGATGCGGCTAATGCCACCTTTCGGGATACGAGCCATGATGTATTTGCGGATTTTCTCGTCCTCCACCAGTTTGTCGGCAAAGTCCTTGCCGCCGTACCAGTTCGAGTCCCATCCTTTAATGACGCCCAGACGGAAGCCAACCGGATTTACTTTCTGTCCCATAGTGCTTATGCGGAGGCTTCTGCCTTGGTTTCAGTGGATTTCTTAGCCGAGCTACGACGTGTCTTCGGCTTGGCTTCAACAGCGGCGTCGGTGGTTTTCGTTTCAGCAGCCTGCTTAGCAGCAGCTTTGCTACCTAGCGGTTCTACTTTTGAGTCAATCACCAGCGTCACGTGGTTGCTGCGCTTGCGGATGCGGTGGCCACGGCCCTGGGGGGCGGGGCGCAGACGCTTCAACTGACGGCCTTCATCCACGAAGATAGCCTTGATGTAGAGGTTAGCGTCTTCGATACGCTCTTCCTCGTTGTGCTGCTGCCAGTTGGCCAGAGCCGAGAGGAGAAGCTTTTCAACGCGTGCAGCACCCGAGTTAGCCTCGAATTTCAGCAGACCAAGCGCACGGGTCACTTTCTGACCACGGATCATGTCGGCCACCAGGCGCATCTTGCGCGGCGAGGTGGGGACGTTGCGGAGTTTAGCGGTTGCTTCCATGATTAGCGCTTGCCTTTATCTTTCTTGGCAATGTGTCCACGGAAGTTCCGGGTCGGAGCAAACTCACCGAGTTTGTGTCCTACCATGTTCTCCGTCACATATACCGGGATGAACTTATTGCCGTTGTGAACGGCGAAGGTGTGGCCAACGAAATCAGGCGAAATCATCGAGCGGCGCGACCAAGTCTTCACCACCGATTTTTTGCCGGCTTCATCCATTGCCGTTACTTTCTTCTCGAGCCGGAAGTCAATGTACGGCCCTTTTTTTAGTGAACGTGCCATTGTTTACTTCTTGCCTTTGCGGTTAACGATGAGCTGCTCCGAGTACTTATTCTTGTTGCGGGTCTTCTGACCTTTCGAGAAGATACCGTTACGGCTACGTGGGTGACCACCCGACGATTTGCCTTCGCCACCACCCATTGGGTGATCGACAGGGTTCATAGCGACACCACGAACGCGCGGACGACGACCCAACCAACGGTTACGACCGGCTTTGCCGAGACGTACGTTCATATGGTCACCGTTCGAAACAGTACCAACCGTAGCCATGCAGGTAACGAGTACCATGCGCATCTCACCGGAAGGCAATTTCAGGGTGGCGTATTTGTCTTCGCGGGCAACCAGCTGAGCGTACGTACCAGCGGAGCGGGCCATAGCGGCACCGTTGCCGGGCATCAGCTCGATGTTATGCACGATGGTACCGAGCGGGATTTCGCGCAGCGGCAGGGCGTTGCCTACTTCCGGGGCTACACCCGAACCTGACACGACCGTAGCACCTACCTCAACGCCCGCAGGAGCGATGATGTAACGCTTCTCGCCATCGGCGTACTGAAGCAGGGCGATACGGGCCGTACGGTTCGGATCGTACTCAATCGTTTTCACCGTAGCAGGCACAGAGGCTTTGTCACGCTTGAAGTCGATAATACGATACTTGGCTTTGTGCCCACCACCGATGTAGCGGTTGGACATTTTGCCCGAGTTGTTGCGGCCACCGGAGTTTTTCATGGGTGCCAACAGCGACTTCTCCGGCGTCGACGTCGTAATCTCGTCGAAGGCCGGTGCAATGCGGAAGCGCTGACCCGGTGATGTTGGTCTTAGTTTTTTGAGTGCCATTACTCTTGCTTAGGAAATGCTCTTATGCAGAAAAGGGCGCAGCTTAGATGCCGCTGTAGAAGTCGATAACCTCGCCTTCCTTCACGGTCACGATGGCTTTTTTGCCATGTGCGCGACGGCCCGATACCGAACCACCTTTCGTGAATTTGGACTTCACTTTTCCATTGGTGCGGATCGTGCTGATGCCCGTTACCGTCACGCCATAGAACTGCTCGATGTCCTTTTTGATCTGAACCTTATTGGCGGTACGCTCTACTTCGAAAACGTACTGGCCTTTTTCGTTCAGGCCCGTGGCCTTCTCGGTCACGATGGGTTTTTTCAGCGTGCTCATTATTCAGCAGTGGTATAGAGTTGTTCCAATGCCGTCAGGCCCGCTTCCGACAGCAGCAGCGTGTCGGTGTTCAACAGGTCGTGCGTGTTCAGAGCAACGGGCGTAGCCACGGTGATTTTCTGAATGTTGCGCGCCGACAGCACCACGTTCTTATCTACTTCGCCGGTTACCAGCAGGGTCTTTTTGCCGTTGTTCAGCTTCAGACCGTTCAGGATGTTGAGGAAGTCTTTGGTCTTGGGAGCCGACAGAGTGATGTTCTCTACCAGAGCCACCTTACCGTCTTTGGCCAGCGTCGAGAGAGCCGACAGACGAGCAAGACGCTTCGTTTTCTTGTTCAGCTTGAAGCCGTAGTCGCGGGGCTCAGGACCGAAAATCCGGCCGCCACCTACGAACACACCCGATTTCATCGAGCCAGCACGAGCGCCGCCCGTACCTTTTTGCTTCTTCAGCTTCTTGGTGGTGCCGTGCACTTCGTTGCGCTGCTTCGACTTGTGCGTGCCCTGGCGCTGGTTGGCCAAGTACTGCTTCACGTCGAGATACATCACGTGCTCGTTCGGTTCCAGACCGAAGATGGCGTCAGACAGCGTAACCTTACGGCCGGTGTCTTCGCCTTTGATGTTATATACTGACAGTTCCATCTTCAAGGTTATTTTTCCAGGACCACGAATGAATTCTTGGCACCGGGAATCGAGCCACTCACCACGATGAGGTTCTTGTCGGCTACAATGCGCATCACCTTCAGGTTCTGCACTTTCACACGGTCATTGCCCATGCGGCCACCCATGCGCATTCCTTTGAATACGCGCGAAGGCCACGAGCAAGCACCGATGGAACCAGGGTGACGACCACGGTTGTGCTGGCCGTGCGTCTGCCCGCCTACACCAGCGAAGTTGTAACGCTTTACAACACCCTGAAAGCCTTTGCCTTTCGAGGTGCCTACTACGTCAACGAATTCGCCTTCCTCGAAGAGGGAAGTGTTGATTTCGCTGCCAGCAGTGAAGCTAGCAACCTCGTCGGTACGGAACTCAACGAGTTTTCTTTTGGGAGTAGTTCCGGCTTTAGCGAAATGACCAGCCAATGCTTTGGTGGTGTTTTTCGCCTTCTTCTCGCCGTAACCGAGCTGGATGGCCGTGTAGCCGTCCGTTTCGATAGTCTTAACCTGCGTCACTACACAAGGACCCGCTTCGATGAGCGTGCAAGGGATGTTCTTCCCGTCCGGAGTGAAGAGGCTTGTCATACCGATTTTTTTACCGATGATGCCAGGCATTCTGTTGGGGTTTAGTAAAAGACGCACACGAAAACGCCCGAGTGGCGTTTTCAGAATGGGAGTGCAAAGCTAGGAAATTGTTATGTTATATTCTAGCTACCCTTTGAAATATTTTCAGTGTCACGGCTTTAGCTCTTTCAATCAACTGTGCATCCCTCCTACTTCACTGGTACAAATTGAACTTTGGGTGCTCGATGCTCTGCTGCAAATGAAAACACCCCACCGGCTCCGGAGAACCAGTGGGGTGTTTTGCTAGCTATTCGCTAAAACCTGTCCTCAGACTTTGATTTCAACGTCAACGCCGCTGGGCAGTTCTAGCTTCATCAGTGCATCTACCGTTTTCGACGAAGTCGAGTAGATGTCCACGAGACGCTTGTAAGTGCAGAGCTGGAATTGCTCACGCGACTTCTTGTTCACGTGGGGCGAACGAAGTACAGTGAATTTTTCCTTGACGGTCGGCAAGGGAATAGGACCGCTAACGATAGCGCCCGTAGCCTTCACCGCCTTCACGATCTTCTCCGACGATTTGTCCACCAAGTTGTGGTCGTAGGATTTGAGTTTGATGCGAATCTTCTGGTTCATGTCTATTGAATGAAAGCGGTATTAGCGAATGGCGTTACCCTTTTGCTTGGCGATGATGCCTTCAGCAAGGTTGTTGGGCACCTGGTCGTAGTGCGAGAACGTCAGCGACGCGGAAGCACGGCCCGACGAGATGGTACGCAGCGTCGTTACGTAGCCGAACAGTTCCGACAGCGGAACGTCAGCCTTGATAACGTTGGCACCACCTTTCGTGTCCATACCCTTCATGATACCACGACGACGGTTCAGGTCACCCGTTACCGAGCCGGTGTACTCATCCGGAGAAACTACTTCTACTGCCATAATAGGCTCGAGCAGTTTCGGACCAGCCTGCTTGCCAGCTTCGCGGAAACCACCACGAGCTGCGAGTTCGAACGACAGAGCGTCCGAGTCAACATCGTGGTACGAACCGTAGTACAGACGTACGCGCATGCCTTCGATAGGGAAGCCAGCCAATGGACCGTTCTTCATCGCCTCTTCGAAGCCTTTCTGAACTGGAGCAATGAATTCGCGAGGGATAACACCACCGGTGATGTCGTTCACGAACTCCAGACCTGGTTTCTCCGGATCGGTTTCTTTCGGACCAAGTTCGAATACGATGTCGCCGAATTTACCGCGGCCACCCGTCTGCTTCTTGTAGGTTTCGCGGTGCTCGACCTTCTTGGTCAGAATCTCCTTGTAGGCTACCATTGGAGCGCCCTGGTTGATTTCTACCTTGAACTCCCGACGCATACGGTCGATGATGATTTCGAGGTGAAGCTCGCCCATGCCTTTCAGTACGGTCTGGCCCGTCTCGGGGTCAGTCTGAACTACGAGGGTAGGATCTTCTTCCACGAGTTTGGCAATAGCCATACCCATCTTGTCCACGTCCGCCTGAGTTTTAGGCTCGATGGCGTAGCCGATAACTGGCTCAGGGAACGACATCGACTCGAGTACGATGCGCGACTTCTCGTCGGTCAGCGTATCGCCGGTTTTGATGTCTTTGAAACCCACGCCGGCAGCAATGTCACCAGCCTGGATTTTGTCGATGGGGTTCTGCTTGTTGGAGTGCATCTGCATCAGACGCGAGATACGCTCTTTCTTGTTCGTGCGGTTGTTGTGCACGTACGAGCCAGCATCCAGAACACCGCTATAGCAACGGAAGAAGCACAGACGACCAACGAAGGGGTCAGTAGCAATCTTGAACGCCAGCGCGGTGAAAGGCTCCGCGTTGTCGGGATGACGCTCGATTTCCTCGCCGGTATCGGGGTTGGTACCGATGATGGCGGGCATGTCCAGCGGCGACGGCAGGTAGGCCATTACGCCGTCCAGCATCGACTGTACACCTTTGTTTTTGAAGGCCGAACCGCACATTACGGGCGAGAACTTCATGTCGATAACCGCTTGGCGGATAACAACCATCATTTCGTCGCGGGTGATGCTTTCCGGATCTTCGAAGAATTTCTCCAACAGACGGTCATCGTACTCGGCTACGCTCTCAACGAGCTTCTGACGCCACTCGGCTACCGTGTCCACCAGATCCTCGGGAACCGGGATTTCGTGGTACGATTTGCCCTGGGTTGCGTCGTCCCATACGATGGCTTTGCCAGTCAGCAAGTCAACTACACCTTTGAAGGTATCTTCAGCGCCAATTGGGATTTGCAGAGGCACTGGGTTAGCACCCAGTTTGTCCTTAATCTCATTAACGGCTTTGAAGAAGTCAGCGCCGGCGCGGTCCATCTTGTTGACGAAGCAGATGCGGGGCACTTTGTATTTGTCAGCCTGACGCCATACAGTCTCGGACTGAGGCTCAACACCCGACACAGCGCAGAACAGAGCAACGGCACCATCAAGTACACGCAGCGAACGTTCCACTTCTACCGTGAAGTCAACGTGGCCAGGCGTATCGATGAGGTTGATTTTGTACTGCTTAGTGTCTGGCGTTGGATCACCGTTGGCATCGGTGGGGTAGTTCCAGAACGTGGTGGTAGCAGCCGAAGTGATGGTGATACCCCGCTCCTGCTCCTGCTCCATCCAGTCCATCGTGGCAGCACCTTCGTGCACTTCCCCGATTTTGTGGGTCTTACCGGTATAATAGAGAATGCGCTCCGAAGTCGTGGTCTTACCGGCGTCGATGTGCGCCATAATCCCGATGTTCCGGAGATATTGCAGGTCTTTGTTAACAGCCATGTCTCTTTTGAATGAGTGAATGGGCGAATGATTGAATGAGTGATGGTGGAGTTGTGGCAGTAACCAGAATGCTCCGTCACTCATTCACTCAATCACTCATTTTTTAGAAGCGGAAGTGCGAGAAGGCCTTGTTGGCTTCCGCCATCCGGTGCGTGTCGTCCTTTTTCTTAACGGCAGCACCTTCACCTTTGGCAGCAGCAATGATTTCGCCAGCCAGCTTGTCCTTCATGGTCTTCTCACCACGACGACGAGCATACTGAATCAGCCACTTCGAACCTACAGCAATACGACGGTCTGGACGAACTTCGATTGGAACCTGGAAGGTAGCACCACCTACGCGGCGGCTCTTCACTTCTACGGTCGGCATTACATTGTTCAGGGCCTTGCGCCACATCTCCACGCCGCTTTCCTTAGTGCGCTGCTCAACAAGCTCGCAGGCATCGTAGAAAATGGTGTAAGCAAGGTTTTTCTTCCCGTCATACATCATGTAGTTGACGAAACGGGTTACCAGCGTCTCCTTGTATTTGGGGTCGGGCAGGAGGATGCGCTTCTTTGGTTTTGACTTTCTCATGGGTGTAGAAATGAGTTGAGGTAGCGGGCAAGTGGGATAAGAACCATGTGCTATCCAGCACTTCGCACTACCTCACTCGGCTTCAATTACTTTTTCTTGCCGGGAGCGGGTTTGCCACCTTTGCCTGCTGCGGCAACCTGGCCTGGCTTCGGACGCTTAGCGCCGTACTTCGAGCGGCGCTGCAGACGGCCGTTTACACCGGCGGTGTCAAGAGCACCACGGATGATGTGGTAACGTACACCGGGAAGATCTTTCACACGACCACCACGGATCAGCACGATGCTGTGCTCCTGCAGGTTGTGGCCTTCACCCGGGATGTAGGCGTTAACTTCTTTGCCGTTGGTGAGGCGCACACGGGCCACTTTACGCATAGCCGAGTTCGGCTTCTTAGGCGTGGTGGTGTACACACGGGTGCAAACGCCACGGCGCTGCGGGCACGAGTCAAGAGCCGGCGACTTCGACTTCGTCGTCAGCTTCTCGCGGCCTTTTCGTACTAACTGGTTGATGGTAGGCATCTACGGTATGTTTTGTCAAGGAGGGTTCTCTCCCAAAAATTAGGCTTGCAAAGGTAGAAAAGTCAGGATGAAATAGCAAACGAGTTGGAATAGTTTGTTTTAGAGAAACGGTTGGTGCTGTTTCCGGTGATTTGTTGGGCTGCAAAGACGGTTCCGCCTGAATTCGGCATTCTACCGCGGTTTTGCCCGCAAAAGCAACTTCGATGAGAACACCGAATTGCACCTAAAAAAGTCAGGGCTTCTATCATCCCGATAAAAGCCCTGATCTGTGTGGTACTATTCGAATTATTATGCCTCCCCTATCTTCCCACCAAACCCCATCGGGTACATAGGAGAGTCAGGTTGTTGCTTAATGGCGCCGTTGGCTTGCTCATACCGCTCGATGTTCTCCGTCAGGGCTGCAACAAGGCGCTTGGCGTGCTCCGGCGTGAGAATAATGCGGGATTTCACCTTGGCCTTGGGCAGACCGGGCATCAGCCGGATAAAGTCGATGACGAATTCACTGCTGCTATGCGCAATCATGGCCAGGTTGGCGTACTCGCCTTCGGCAATGTCTTCCGACAGCTCAATATTGATGGCGTTGGGGTCTTGGGGTTGTGGCGCGTCGGCCTCGGGTTGGGTTGGTTGGTTCATGATCTTCTGAATTAATGGGTGTTCAGTGATGACTCTATAAAGTCAATTACTTGCGCTACGGTGATGCTGAATGTCCCGGCTTTGCCATCTAGAAAGGCTTCACGCCACATTTCATAACCTTCCTCAAACGAAGGCAACTGCTCAACTTGAGTTACTAAGTGAATGACACTTGCATCCATAGCCTCTTCCGAAAACGGAAGATGTGAGGCAGTAGTCCCCGGCTTTCCACCATGTTCAGTGGGTTTTAGACATAATCCATCGACATGGATATGTACTACCACTATGGCCTCGTGCTGTAACTCTACTTTAACGACAGTTAGCAGAGACTCTCTCTCATTGGGCCTTGTCTGATATTTCCATATCTGCCCTACTTTATACTTTGAGTCTTCGGTATCCACCAAAGCAATGGGAGCAACTGTTGACATAGATGTTTGAATAGAATGGCAATCCTGAAATATCCGGTAAAGTAAAAGAAAAAGCCGGCCGGGTTTCCCCAGCCGGCTTCTCTACTATACTCCGATTCAGATTACTCCGAAACCGACTCGCGGCGCGAGGCGCGGGCGGCACGCTTGGCCGGAGCAGGTGCATCGTCGGCTTTGGCTGCCTGAGCGGCTTCCAACTCTTCCCTCGAGCCGACGATCTGACGCGTGTATTCGCGCAGACCGGTACCAGCCGGGATGAGGTGACCTACGATTACGTTTTCCTTCAGACCCAACAGTTCGTCGGCTTTGCCACGGATGGCAGCTTCCGACAGCACCTTGGTCGTTTCCTGGAAGGATGCGGCCGAGATGAACGACTGGGTGCCCAGCGAAGCCTGGGTGATACCCTGCAGCGTAGGACGGGATACCGAAGGCTGTGCGTCGCGCACTTCTACCAAGGCCAGGTCGCGGCGGCGCAGGCTGCTGTTCTCGTCGCGCAGGCGACGAGCCGTTACAATCTGGCCGGGCTTCAGGTTGGTCGAGTCGCCGGCATTCGTTACCACCTTCATGTCGATGATGGTATCGTTTTCCTCCATGAAGATAATCTTGTCGATTACCTGGTGCTCCAAGAAGGTCGTGTCGCCGGCGTCGAGAATCACAACTTTCTGCATCATCTGGCGAACTACCACCTCGATGTGCTTATCGTTGATTTTCACACCCTGCAAGCGGTATACTTCCTGAATCTCATTCACGAGGTACTCCTGCACGGCACCTGGGCCCTGAATGCTCAGGATATCCGAAGGCGTGATGGCACCATCGGAAAGCGGTGAGCCAGCGCGGATGAAGTCGTTGTCCTGCACCAGAATGTGCTTAGACAGCGGCACCATGTACTTCTTCTTGACGCCGTCTTTCGACTCCACGAAGATTTCCCGGTTACCACGCTTCACCGTACCATAAGTTACCACACCGTCGATTTCAGCTACAACAGCTGGGTTCGACGGGTTACGCGCTTCGAAAAGCTCCGTAACACGGGGCAGACCACCGGTAATGTCGCGGGTTTTGCCCACGGCACGCGGAATCTTAGCCAGAATCTGACCAGCCTTGATTTTCTCACCGTTCTCGACGTTGAGGTGCGAGCCCACCGGGATGGAGTAGCCTTTCGAACCTTCCATGTCGCCCTTTTTGCCGGGGCGCACGATGATGGCAGGGTTTTGATCCTTCGCCTTCGATTCGATGATTACTTTCTCGCGGTGACCGGTCTGCTCATCCGATTCCTCACGGTAGGTGATGCCTTCCGTAATGGCGTCGTACTGAACGGTACCGTCGAACTCGGCCAGAATAACGGCGTTGTACGGGTCCCAGTTGTTGAGCTCCGCACCCTTCTCTACCTCCTGGCCTTCTTCTACCAGCAGGAACGAGCCGTACGGCACGTGGTTCGAGATGAACACTTTGCCCGTGCCTTTCTCTACAATGCGGATTTCGCCCGAGCGACCCATCACAACTTTCACCGGCTCGCCATCGGCATTAGCGGTTTCTACGGTCCGGATATCTTCGAACTCTACTACACCGGCGAATTTCGCCTTCAGGCTGGCTTCAACGGCAATGTTAGAAGCAGTACCACCTACGTGGAAGGTACGCAGGGTCAGCTGGGTGCCGGGTTCACCGATAGACTGGGCAGCAATTACGCCGACAGCCTCACCTTTCTGTACCATACGGCCTGACGACAGGTTACGGCCGTAGCACTTGCCGCAGATACCACGCTTCGATTCGCAGGTCAGTACCGAGCGGATTTCTACCGATTCGATGCTGGTGTTGTCTATGCGACGCGTGATTTCCTCGGTGATTTCATCACCAGCCGTCAGGATGATTTCATCCGTCAGCGGGTCGATGATATCGTGCACCGCTACGCGGCCCAAGATACGCTCAGCCAGTGGCTCTACTACGTCCTCGTTGTCTTTCAGCGCGAAGGTTTCGATGCCACGGAGGGTACCGCAGTCTACTTCGTTCACGATGACGTCCTGCGATACGTCTACCAGACGACGCGTCAGGTAGCCGGCGTCGGCCGTCTTCAGAGCCGTATCGGCCAGACCCTTCCGGGCACCGTGGGTCGAAATGAAGTACTCGATTACGTCCAGACCTTCTTTGAAGTTCGACAGAATCGGGTTTTCGATAATCTCGCCTACCGAACCCTGGAGCGACTTCTGCGGCTTGGCCATCAGACCCCGCATACCGCCGAGCTGACGAATCTGCTCACGCGAGCCACGAGCACCGGAGTGCATCATCATGTAAATCGAGTTGAAGCCTTGGTTCTCCTTTTCGAGGCGACCCATGAGGGTTTCAGTGATTTGGTTGTTGATGCGCGTCCAGATATCGATAACCTGGTTGTACCGCTCGTTGTCGGTAATCAGACCCATCTGGTAGTTCTGGGTAACAGCTTTCACGTCGGCTTGCGCCTGCGCTACGAGGGCATCCTTCTCTTTCGGAATCTGGATGTCGCCCAGACCCATCGACAGACCACCTTTGTAAGCCGACTGGAAACCCAGCGTCTTGATGTCGTCGAGGAACTGCGCCGTACGGGCCATACCGGTCCGCTTGAACACCATCGAAATGATCTGCTGCAGCTTTTTCTTAGTCAGCAGCTCATCCACGAAACCTACTTCCGTCGGCACCAGCTGGTTGAACAGCACACGCCCGGCAACCGTCTCAATGATCTTCGTGACGAGGTTATCCTCCTCGTCGCGAACCTGCGTGCGCACCTTGATATAGGCGTGCTTGGACAGAATGCCTTCATTGATGGCAATGACTACTTCCTCATCGGAGTAGAACATCATGCCTTCGCCGTCGATTTTCTCCTCAGGCGTGGTACGCTTGCCTTTGGTCACGTAGTACAAGCCCAGAACCATGTCCTGCGACGGTACCGCAATCGGGGCGCCGTTGGCAGGGTTCAGGATGTTGTGCGAGGCCAGCATGAGCATGGAGGCTTCCAGGATAGCGGCCGGTCCCAAGGGAACGTGCACTGCCATCTGGTCACCGTCAAAGTCAGCGTTGAAGGCCGTACAAACGAGTGGGTGCAGCTGGATAGCCTTGCCCTCGATGAGGCGCGGCTGGAACGCTTGGATACCCAGACGGTGAAGCGTAGGAGCCCGGTTGAGCAATACTGGGTGGCCTTTCAGCACGTTCTCCAGGATGTCCCAAACAACAGCGTCCTTGCGGTCCACAATCTTCTTAGCCGATTTCACCGTTTTCACGATGCCGCGCTCAATGAGCTTGCGGATGATGAACGGCTTGAACAGCTCGGCCGCCATGTTCTTGGGCAGACCGCACTCGTGCAGCTTCAGCTCCGGACCAACGACGATTACCGAACGACCGGAATAGTCGACACGCTTACCGAGCAGGTTCTGACGGAAGCGGCCCTGCTTGCCTTTCAGCATATCGGACAGCGACTTCAGGGCGCGGTTGCCTTCGGCACGCACGGCATTCACCTTACGCGAGTTGTCGAACAGCGAATCCACGGCTTCCTGCAGCATACGCTTCTCGTTCCGCAGAATTACTTCGGGCGCTTTGATTTCGATCAGGCGCTTGAGGCGGTTGTTGCGGATGATGACGCGACGGTACAGGTCATTTAGGTCGGACGTAGCGAAACGGCCACCGTCCAGTGGAACGAGCGGGCGCAGTTCCGGTGGAATCACCGGCACCATGCGGATGACCATCCACTCGGGCTTGTTCTCCACGCGGGTAGCGGCATCGCGGAAGGCTTCCACTACGCGCAGGCGCTTCAGGGCCTCAGCTTTCCGCTGCTGAGAAGTTTCGTGAGCGGCAGAATCACGCAGCGAGTACGACAACTCGTCCAGGTTGATGCGCTCCAACAGGAGTTGCAGGGCATCGGCACCCATGCGGGCAATGAACTTGTTGGGGTCCTCGTTTGGCAGCATCTGGTTCTCCCGGGGGAGCTTGTCGATGATGTCGAGGTATTCGTCTTCAGTGAGGAAGTCGAGCTGCTGCACGCCTTCGTCGCCCAATACGCCGGGCTGTACCACTACGTACCGCTCGTAATAGATAATTTGATCGAGCTTCTTGGTGGGCAGGCCCAGCAGGTAGCCGATTTTATTGGGCAGGGACTTGAAGTACCAGATATGCGCAACGGGCACCACCAGTTCGATGTGGCCCATCCGCTCCCGGCGTACTTTCTTCTCGGTCACCTCCACGCCGCACCGGTCGCAGATGATGCCTTTGTAGCGAATCCGCTTGTATTTGCCGCAGTGGCATTCCCAGTCCTTCACGGGACCGAAAATCCGCTCGCAAAACAGGCCGCCCATCTCGGGCTTGTACGTCCGGTAGTTGATCGTCTCGGGTTTCACAACCTCACCGTTCGACCGCTCCAGGATGGATTCGGGCGAGGCCAGCGAAATGGTGACTTTCGAGAAGTCCTGTACCAGTTTCTTGTTTTTTGCAAACGCCATGTAGGGTAGCTGTTGTTAGCTGGTGGCTTTTTTCTGTCCGTTGGTTCCGCCCATCTTAAGAGGGGTCGGAAAGAACGTAACAGTTCGACTCTGCGAAAAGTGCTCTGCGGGTCGGATAGGTACGCCGCGCAGTAGTTCTTCGCCAGGTCTGGTAATCGGGCGACTCAGCAAGCTGAGTCAGTATGCGGCCAGTAGCCGCCGGAGGTTGATGCCGTTCTGACCTTATCTCGGAACGACGCCGGCAGCGGCTGTTATCGGTTGCCCGAACCGCGGGCACTCTCTATAAGCAAGACTTGAAAAGTGGCTGCCGATACTTGCACATCAGCAGCCACTACTTTCAAACCTTAGTCAAGCGTGATTTCCAGGGCCAGACCACGTAGCTCATGAATGAGTACGTTGAACGACTCGGGGATATTCGGCTTGGGCAGTACGTCGCCTTTTACAATGGCTTCGTACGCTTTGGCACGGCCTACCACGTCATCCGACTTCACGGTTAGGATTTCCTGCAGCACGTTGGAAGCACCGAAGGCCTCCAATGCCCACACTTCCATCTCGCCGAAGCGCTGACCACCAAACTGCGCCTTACCACCCAGCGGCTGCTGCGTAATGAGCGAGTACGGTCCGATCGAACGGGCGTGCATCTTGTCATCCACCAGGTGACCCAGTTTCAGCATATAGATAACACCCACCGTTACCGGCTGGTCGAAACGCTGGCCAGTGAGGCCGTCGTGCAGGTACGCGCGGCCGAAGGTCGGCAGCCCGGCTTCCGTCAGTTCGGCTGATACTTCCGCTTCGGTAGCACCATCGAAAATCGGGGTAGCGTAGGTGCGGCCCAGCTTAAGGCCGGCCCAGCCCAGTACGGTCTCGTAAATCTGACCGATGTTCATCCGGCTCGGTACACCCAGCGGGTTGAGCACGATGTCCATTGGTGTGCCGTCGGGCAGGAAAGGCATGTCCTCGTCGCGCACGATGCGGGCTACTACCCCTTTGTTACCGTGACGACCAGCCATCTTGTCACCTACCTTCAGCTTGCGCTTTTTGGCGATGTACACTTTGGCCAGCTGTACGATACCGGCGGGCAGCTCGTCACCAACCTCCAGCGTGAATCGGTCACGCTTGAAGCGGGCCGTGATGGTGTTGCGCTTCTTGGCGTAGTTTTTCACCAGTTGCAGCACCATGCCGTTCACGCGGGCGTCGGCAGTCCAGCCTTCCAGCACGAGGTCTTTGAACATGTTCACCTCCTCGGGCACAGCGTAATTGCTCTCGTCCTTGTAAGGATTCTTCTCAGGGAAGAGGTTCTCAGCAATGTTCTTCTTGCCGAATTTTACTCCCTTCGAGACGATTTCGTCGCCGAATTTGTGCTTCACGCCCTGGGAGGTTTTGCCTTCCAGCAGTTGCACCAGCTTCTCCACCATTACGGCTTTGATGCCACGCAACTCACGAGCGTATGATTCCTTCAACTCTTCTACTTCCTTCTTCGACTTGGCCCGCAGGTTTTTGTCTTTCTTCGGACGCGAGAACAGCTTGGTGCCGATAACTACCCCCTGCAGGGACGGTGGCGCCTTAAGAGAGGCATCCTTCACGTCGCCGGCTTTGTCACCGAAAATGGCGCGGAGCAGCTTCTCTTCCGGGGTCGGGTCAGTTTCGCCCTTCGGCGTAATCTTACCGATCAGAATGTCGCCTTCCTTCACCTCAGCGCCCAGACGGATGATACCGTTGTCGTCGAGGTTGCGCACGGCTTCTTCGCTCACGTTCGGAATTTCCGAGGTCAGCTCTTCTTCGCCGCGCTTGGTTTCGCGCACTTCCAGCTCAAACTCCTCGATGTGAATCGAGGTGAAGATGTCGTCGCGCACTACTTTCTCCGAGATGACAATGGCATCCTCGAAGTTGTAGCCCTGCCACGGCATGAAGGCCACCTGCATGTTCCGGCCCAGGGCCAGCTCACCTTTGTTGGTGCCGTAGCCTTCGCACAAAACCTGGCCTTTCACCACCCGTTCGCCGTTCTTCACGAGCGGCGTCAGGTTGATGCAGGTATCCTGGTTGGTACGACGGAACTTGATCAGGTCGTAGGAAATCTTCTCAGCGTCGAAGCTTACGAGAATGTCGTCGTCCGTCAGGTCGTATTTCACGACGATGCGGTTAGCATCCACGTAGTCGATTACGCCGTTGCCTTCAGCTACTACCAACGTGCGCGAGTCAGTAGCTACGCGGCCTTCCAGACCGGTGCCCACAATCGGAGCCTCGGCTTTCAGCAGCGGAACTGCCTGACGCTGCATGTTCGAGCCCATCAGTGCCCGGTTAGCATCATCGTGCTCCAGGAAAGGAATCAGCGAAGCCGCCACCGATACAATCTGGTTCGGTGCCACGTCCATGTAGCTGTATTCGCCGGGACCTACCACGGGGAAGTCACCTTCGAAACGACCTTTTACCAAGTCGTTGATGAAGTTACCCGCCTCATCAATACGGGCGTTAGCCTGTGCAATGTGGTGGGTGTCTTCTTCCTCGGCGGTCAGATACTTCACGTTCTCTGTCGTATCCACCTTGCCGTTTTCTACGGTGCGGTACGGCGTCTCGATGAAGCCCATCGAGTTAACCCGGGCATGCACGCAAAGCGACGAAATCAGACCGATGTTCGGTCCTTCCGGCGTTTCGATGGTGCAGAGGCGGCCGTAGTGCGTGTAGTGCACGTCACGTACTTCGAAACCAGCCCGCTCGCGCGACAGACCTCCCGGCCCCAGTGCCGATACGCGACGCTTGTGCGTCACCTCAGCCAGCGGGTTGGTTTGGTCCATGAACTGCGACAACTGGTTGGTGCCGAAGAACGAGTTGATAACCGACGACAGCGTCCGGGCGTTGATCAAGTCAACTGGCTTGAAGTCCTCGTTGTCACGCACGTTCATGCGCTCCTTAATGGTACGCGCCATCCGGGCCAGACCCACGCCGAACTGGGCGTAGAGCTGCTCGCCCACGGTGCGCACGCGGCGGTTGCTCAAGTGGTCAATGTCATCGACAATGGCCTTCGAGTTGATCAGACCGATCAGGTATTTCACGATGAGAACGATGTCCTCGTTGGTCAGTACGCGGGCGTCCCAACCGGTGTCAATACCCAGTTTCTTATTTATACGGTAGCGGCCTACGTCCCCGAGGTCGTAGCGCTTATCCGAGAAGAATAGCTTTTGGATGATGTCGCGAGCCGTCTCTTCGTCGGGAGCCTCCGTGTTCCGGAGTTGACGATAGATTTGCTCCACGGCTTCTTTCTCCGAGTTGGAGTTGTCCTTCTGCAGCGTGTTGTAAATAATTGCGTAGTCCGCAATGTTTACGTTCTCACGGTGCAGAATCACCGACTTAGCACCAGCGTTCAGGATGGTGTCGATGTCGTCCTCCTCGATGGTGGAGTCGCGCTCCAGCAGCACCTCGTTCCGGTCGATGGAAACCACTTCCCCGGTGTCCTCGTCCACGAAGTCTTCCGTCCAAGTGCGCAGCACCCGGGCGGCCAGCTTGCGGCCAACGGCTTTCTTGAGGTTCTTTTTGTCAGCCTTCACTTCCTCCGACAAACCGAACAGGTCGAGAATGTCTTTGTCGGTGCCGTAGCCGATGGCGCGCAGCAGCGTGGTAACCGGGAATTTCTTCTTCCGGTCGATGTAGGCGTACATCACGTTGTTCACGTCCGTGGCAAACTCAATCCACGAGCCTTTGAACGGGATAATGCGGGCCGAGTACAGCTTGGTGCCGTTCGTATGCTTGCTCTGGGCGAAGAATACACCTGGCGAGCGGTGCAGCTGCGATACGATAACGCGCTCAGCGCCGTTGATAACGAACGAGCCCTTTTCGGTCATATAGGGAATGTTCCCGAGGAACACTTCCTGCTCAATCGTTTCAAAATCCTCGTTGTCCGAGTCATTACAGACCAGACGCAACTTGGCTTTCAGCGGAACCGAGTACGTGAGGCCGCGGTCAATGCACTCGTCAACCGAGTACTTGGGCGGGTCAACGTGGTAATCGATAAAGGTCAGCACGAAGTTTTCGCGCGAGTCCGAAATCGGAAAATTCTCGGCGAATACTTTGAACAGGCCCTCATCAGTACGGTTCTCGGCAGCCGTTTCCAACTGGAAGAAATCCATGAACGAGCGAACCTGCACGTCCAGGAAATCCGGATACTCAATAACCTTTTTAATCTTGGCGAAGTTGATCCGCTCGTCAGCAGCTTGCAGCTTTTGCAGACCTGACTGTGCTTTCGGTGTAGCCAATGTATGTGGGGTTAGGAAATGGACACTGGGAGAATCCATATCAGGGCAGCAGCACAGCCACTGCCTTGAAAGAAATTTGAAAGTTGCGGGCGCACGAAAGCGCAAAGCAGAACCTTGCGCTTCTGGCGTCCGTAGGCACGAAAAGCCGCAAAGCGGCGTGCAAACGGACTTCCGACTAGTTTGTTGCCTACAAACAGGAAAAGACCTGGCTTAGTTGCCAGGCCTCTCCTTATTTGCTGGTTTTAAGAGCAGGCAGCAGAAACTACTTGATTTCTACTTCAGCGCCGGCTTCTTCCAGTTGCTTCTTCAGGCCTTCAGCCTCGTCTTTGGCAACACCTTCTTTCAGGGCCTTAGGAGCACCGTCAACCAGTTCTTTGGCTTCTTTCAGGCCCAGACCGGTCAGGTCTTTCACCAGTTTCACCACAGCCAGTTTGCCAGCACCAGCCGACTTCAGGATTACGTCAAACGAAGTCTTCTCCTCAGGAGCTTCAGCAGCAGCAGCGCCACCGCCAGCCATCATTACCGGAGCAGCAGCAGCAGGCTCAATGCCATACTCGTCTTTCAGGATAGTAGCCAGTTCGTTTACTTCTTTTACCGTCAGGCTAACGAGCTGCTCGGCGAATGCTTTCAAATCTGCCATTTCTGTAGATTGTTAAAAAGGGGGTTGTTGAAGGAAATTGAAGTTGAAAAAGATGAGCAGCGGTTAGCCTGCAACCTCTTCTTTTTCGGAAAGCGTTTTGATGATACCAGCCAATTTGTTGCCACCGCTCGACAGAGCCGAGATAACATTCTTGGCAGGCGACTGGAGCAGACCGATAACGTCACCGATAAGCTCGTTTTTGCCTTTAAGTGTGCTGAGGCCGCTGAGCTGATTAGCCCCGATGTAGATGCCAGCATCTACATAAGCACCTTTCAACGCAGGCTTCGGCTCTACGTTCTTGCCATAGTTCTGCGACTTGTAGAAGTCTTGCAGCAGTTTAGCAGGAGCGTTACCCGACTCTTTCGAGAACAGGATGCCCGATTGGCCTTTCAGCGCAGCATCCATCTCCGAAGTATCGCCACCGAGGGTGTCGAGGGCTTTGCGGATGAACGTGTTTTTGTACACTTTGAACTCCATGCCGCGCGTGAAGCACAGGCGACGGAACTCGTTGATTTTCGCCACCGACATTCCCGATGCATCGGCAATGTAGAACGCGTTGTGCGATTGAAACTTCTCGCTCAACTCGTCGACGAGGGCTTGTTTTTCTTCCCGGATCATATCGTCGTGTTGATTTAAATTATGCGGAAGTTACCGTGGTGTCAACCGGAACAGCAGGCGACATCGTGCTCGAAAGCGTGATGCTCTTGATGTAGGTGCCTTTAGCCGAGGAAGGCTTCAGACGGATCAGCGTCTGGATAACCTCAATGGCATTTTCAGCCAACTTCTGGTCATCGAACGACACTTTACCAACCGAGCAGTGGATGATACCGGTTTTGTCAACTTTGAAGTCGATTTTACCAGCCTTCACTTCCTGAACAGCTTTAGCTACGTCCGTCGTAACAGTACCAGATTTGGGGTTCGGCATCAGGCCACGTGGGCCCAGTACCCGGCCCAGACGACCAACTTTAGCCATTACCGACGGCATCGTGATGATAACGTCGATATCTGTCCAGCCCTTTTCGATTTTGGCGATATAATCGTCCAGCCCAACATAGTCAGCACCAGCTGCAGTAGCTTCGGCTTCTTTGTCGGCCGTAACGAGGGCCAGAACACGAACGGTTTTGCCGGTACCGTGGGGCAACGTAGCTACGCCACGTACCATCTGGTCAGCTTTGCGGGGGTCAACACCCAGACGAACGTCGATATCCACGGAGGCGTCAAACTTGGTATAGGTGATGTCCTTTACCACTTTGGCCGCTTCAACCAGATTCCGAACTTCGGTCAGGTCGTGCTTGGCAAGGGCTTCCTTGCGCTTTTTGCTAATCTTTGCCATGTGTCTTCTCCGTCGTTAGATTATTCAGCAAAGGGAGAAGTACCCGAGATGGTGATGCCCATGCTGCGAGCCGTACCAGCTACCTGCTTCATTGCCGACTCTACCTTAAAGGCATTGAGGTCCGGCATTTTCGTCTCGGCGATAGTGCGCACTTGGTCCCATGATACCGACCCTACCTTGTTACGGTTCGGCTCTTTCGAACCGCTCTGGAGCTTGGCGGCATCCATGAGGAGCACCGGCACCGGAGGAGTCTTCACCACAAAGTCAAACGACTTGTCGGTGTACATGGTGATGAGTACAGGACAAACTTGGCCGGCCTTATCCTGGGTGCGAGCATTGAACTGCTTGCAGAATTCCATGATGTTAAGGCCTTTGCTACCAAGTGCAGGTCCAACCGGTGGCGCGGGATTCGCGGCACCTCCCTTTATCTGAAGCTTCAGATAACCTCTAATTTCCTTGGCCATTTGGTTTGTAAGGCTTCGGACGTCACGGCGTAACCCGCAAAATCCTCAGTTTTAGTTTACTGCTCCGAGTGGAAGCACCGTCGGTCCGGAGCCGATAACCGACGACGTTTTCTGGCTGTGAGAGTAGAATTGAGAGCTTAGCGTCCAGACTTACTAGCCGTCTGAGCACTAAGCTCTCAATTGCACTTTCTACTATGATTCTTTTTCAACCTGCGTGTAGCTCAACTCCATGGGAGTGCTACGGCCGAATATTTTTACAATGACGTTGAGCTTCTTCCGCTCTTCAAACACTTCAGAAACAGTGCCCAGCATGCCGGCAAATCCGCCATCCACAATCTTCACCAGCTCACCAGCTACGAAAGGAGTTTCCAGCGTGGCCGTTTGCTCTTCCGCTTCGTCTACAATGCCGAGGATGTTATTCACCTCCGATAGACGCAACGGAATGGGCTTCGTATTTTGGTTAGCCGCTTTTCCTTCCTTGTCGCTCAGGAAACCCAAAACACCAGGCGTGCTGGTAATAATGTGGTCTACCTCGCCATGCGTCAGGTCCGCGTGGATGATGATGTAACCCGGATACAGGTTCCGCTCACGTACACGCTTCTTGCCGTTGCGCATCTCGTACACCTTCTCGGCCGGAATCAATACCTGCGGAACCAATTCCGACAAGCCATGACGGCCGATTTCAGTTTCGAGATAGGTTTTGGCCTTTTTCTCTTGCCCGCTCACCGAACGAACCACATACCACTTCAGCTCTCCCATCTTCGCTACGGATTAATGGAATGAGTTGTAGAATGCCTCCAGACCTGTTTTGAACACAACGTCCATCAGGCCAACAACAGCAGCGAATACCAGCGAGCCAATGAGTACCAAGCCGGCACTCTTCTGGAGTTCCTCGAGAGAAGGCCACGTCACTTTGTAGCGCATCTCCTCGACGGTGTCGCGGAAGTAATTCGGTTTCTTATCCATTGTCGTCGCCTGATAATTGGCTTCTGATTTCACGCAGGCTGCGGGTTGAGCAACTTGCTTTAAAGCACGGGCGGAGAGATTCGAACTCCCATCAAAGGTTTTGGAGACCTCTATTCTACCCTTGAACTACGCCCGTGTATGCGTCCCGGACCAGCGAGGTGCTGTATTGGGACTGCAAATGTATGGAACTCTATTTACAAAACAAATCCGCCCCCGAAAAAATCGAGGGCGGATTGTATTGATTACCTAGAAACTAGGAAAACTACTCGGTGATTTCAGTTACCTGGCCGGCACCTACCGTACGGCCACCTTCGCGGATAGCGAAACGCAGACCTTTTTCCATAGCTACCGAGTTGATCAGCTCAACCGAGATAGTTACGTTGTCACCAGGCATTACCATTTCTACGCCTTCGCCCAGCGAGATGATGCCGGTAACGTCGGTGGTGCGGAAATAGAACTGGGGACGGTAGTTGTTGAAGAACGGCGTGTGACGGCCACCTTCTTCTTTCGACAGCACGTACACCTCAGCTTTGAACTTGGTGTGAGGCTTAACAGAACCGGGCTTGCAGATAACCATACCACGACGGATGGCTTCTTTTTCAATACCACGGAGCAGCAGACCTACGTTGTCACCAGCTTCACCACGGTCAAGGATTTTGCGGAACATCTCAACGCCCGTTACGGTCGACTTGAGGTTCTCAGCACCCATACCGAGGATTTCAACTTGCTCACCCGAGTTGATGATACCACGCTCGATACGGCCGGTAGCAACCGTTCCACGACCCGTGATAGAGAATACGTCCTCTACTGGCATCAGGAAGGGCAGGTCGGTCAGACGAGCAGGAATTGGAATGTAGCTATCAACAGCAGCCATCAGCTCTTCGATCTTGGGAACCCAAGCAGCGTCGCCGTTCAGGCCGCCCAGAGCCGAGCCCTGAATAACTGGAATGTTGTCACCGTCGAAGTCGTAGAACGACAGCAGCTCGCGGATTTCCATTTCCACCAGCTCGAGCAGCTCGGGGTCATCTACCATGTCCACTTTGTTCATGAACACTACCAGTTGGGGAACACCTACCTGGCGAGCGAGCAGGATGTGCTCACGCGTTTGGGGCATTGGGCCGTCAGTAGCAGCTACCACGAGGATAGCACCGTCCATCTGGGCAGCACCCGTTACCATGTTCTTCACATAGTCAGCGTGACCGGGGCAGTCAACGTGGGCATAGTGACGGTTCTCGGTAGCGTACTCTACGTGCGACGTGTTGATCGTGATACCACGCTCTTTTTCTTCAGGAGCGTTGTCGATCGACGAGAAGTCACGCTTAGCGGCCAAACCTTTGTTCGCCAGTACCATCGTGATAGCAGCGGTCAGGGTGGTTTTGCCGTGGTCGACGTGCCCGATCGTACCGATGTTCACGTGCGGCTTGGAACGATCAAAATTTTCTTTGGCCATTGTAAAGGAGATTAAAGGAACTTTGTTGAGAAGAGGAAAACGCGACGTGCTTATACTGAAAGAAAGCGAAACGCAGCTCCGCTTAGTGGGGACTGCACGTCGCTTTTCTTTTCAGACTGTTCCAAACAGAGCAGCCACGCTGCACCATCGGGTATAATGTGAGCCATTTATGGGATTTGAACCCATGACCTCTTCCTTACCAAGGAAGTGCTCTACCACTGAGCTAAAACGGCTGATTTGGTTTTGCAAAGCTACGATGAATAGCGGACAGTTTACTACTGCTCCATTTCTTCACTGTACTGAGCGGGAGACGAGGTTCGAACCCGCGACCTGCAGCTTGGAAGGCTGCCGCTCTACCAACTGAGCTACTCCCGCGTGTGCGAATAACGAAAGTGGCGACTATTTCGCTACCAGCGTTACGCATAAATGTGGGGGCGAAAGGACTCGAACCTTTGAACCCGAAGGAGGTGAGTTACAGTCACCCGCAATTGCCGCTATGCGACGCCCCCAGTTGCACTTCCTGCCATCTGCAGAGAATTTCCCTCTTCAAAACCGGCCTGCTGAGCAGCCCTTGTGTCGAATTGAGTTGCAAAATTAGCGGCTTTCCGATGCAAGTCAAGCGCTAGGCTAAAAAACGCTCAATATTTTTTGCTTCTGAATTCCGATTCTTCAGCTCAGACCAAGATAACCTGCTGACTACTTAGTCGAAGGACACGCAGCACACTCGGCAGATCATTGTCAAATATTTTTTCTCTTTTCTATTGCATCAGTGCGTAGTAGGCTTTCACCTGCTCGTCTTTTTCCTTGCTGCGAATATCCTGCATGACCGTTTTGATAGTGGGCATGCCGGTAGCCAAAATGCTCAAGCCGCGGTAGGCACCCAATCGCACGATACTGTTGGGGGCATTGCGAGCCAGACTTTCCAGCTTCTGGATTCCTTTCTCCCGCTCTATGGGAGGTATGCGAAGCATGAATGTCGCAAAGTTGGGTAGGTAGCTCCGATACAGATCTGCCTCGCTTACATCGGGTAGCCGGCGCAAAAACCATTGGTACTGCTCAGTACTGCTACCATTCAAGGAAAAGTAGGCAGAAATAGCACTGAGCACTTCTTGGCTCTTGGTTTCCTGCAAAGCCGTTATTTTCTCTTGTGAATCGGCGGTAGGGGTTTTGGCCAGCGCCTGGATAGCTGCACCAACTACTTTGTAGGAGCTGTCATTGAGCGCCGTTAGGTAGAGGCCGCTGTAGTTCTCATTCGTGAAAGCAGACAACGTAGTAAGAGCAATGGCTCGAACCTGGCTTTTTTTGTCCGAGGCGGCTACACGCTGCAGTTCCTTGCGCACGGACTCTCCTTCCGGCCCTTTGTAGCGGCGCAGCGCCTCTACCGCCGTTTGGCGCACCGCCCAGAAATTATCGTTCAGTGCGGCGCGTAGCATACTGCTGACTGCCAAGTCGGCGCTCTTGGTGCGAAGCCGGTCAATGGCTTCGTATTTCTGCAGGTAGTTGCGCGCATGACTGAATTGGTAAAGAAGTTCTTCCTGGCTCCGCTCCTCTTCTATTTCAGCCAGCAGTTGGGCGTCGCTATCAAACTTTACCAGGGCAGGACGCTGGGAAGACGGCAGCCGGAACGTCTGGTCAGCCTTGGTGATGACGATACGGTGTTCCGTTGGCTGGTTGTTGGCCCACACTGTGACTCCTACCGGCAGCCGATAGATTGGGGTGAAGGTGGAATCCTGCAGCTGTTGTACCCGCAGGCTTACCTGGCCATTGGCGAAACTATGCGTTACTTTCAACTCCGGGTGGCCACGCTTCATAAACCACTGGTCAAAGAACCACATCAGGTCTTCGCCGGTCGTTTCTTCGAAGGCAATGCGCAGCTTGGCTATTTCGGAGGCGGAGAACTTGTTCTGGATCAGGTAGCGGTTCAGGGCCGTGAAGAAGGCTTCGTCCCCTACGTATTTGCGCAGCATATGCAGCACCCGGCCACCCTTGTCGTAGGAATGCCGGTCAAACATGTCTTCGTTCTGCGCATACTGGTACCGAATCAAAGGTTCACGCTTGCTCTGTGCTTCCTCTAAATAGCGGCCCATTTTCTCTTGCTGTACCAGCGCCGCCGCATCAGCCCCGTATTTGTGCTCGGCCCACAATAGCTCCGAATAGTCAGCGAAGGATTCGTTCAGGGGCAAATTGGCCCACGATTCACTCGTGACATAGTCGCCGAACCAATGGTGGAACAATTCGTGGGCCACCGTAGACTCGGCATCGTAGCCAACATCGGGCAGCTCACGAGCTGTGAACTGCACCAAACTTTGCTCGAACGTAACGGCCGTAGTGTTTTCCATGGCCCCTGAGACAAAGTCGTGAACGGCGACTTGCGCATACTTTTCCCACGGAAAATCAACGCCCAGCTTCTTCGAGAAGAAATCCAGCATTTCGGGCGTGTTGCCGAATACTGCTTTGGCCGTGCCGCTATATTGCGGATCGACATAGTAGTCAACCGATTTGCCGCGCCATGTGTCGCTCACGACAGCAAAGTTGCCGACGGCCAGCATGGTCAGATAGGGAGCGTGCGGCAGGGTCTGCTTCCAAGTATCGGTACGGGTACCGTCGTTGTTTTTCCTGGACGCAATTAGCAAGCCGTTGGACAGCGTCTTCAGATTTCCCTCAACCGTCAGGCTGATTTCCTGCGTCATCCGCTGGTTTGGCTTGTCGATGGTCGGAAACCAGCAGGAGCTTCCTTCCGTCTCGCCCTGGGTCCAGATCTGGCGGGGCTTGGTTTTGTCAGTACCGAGCGGGTTTACGAAGTACAGCCCCTTGTCCTGCGTAATGGCCGCGCTTCCGCCGGCTTCCAGTTCGTTGGGCTTGGCCACGTACTGTATGCGCACCTGGCAAGGCTCCGTGCGGGAGTAGGCTCTGTCCAGGTTAATAGTGAGCTTCTTTTTATCGTAGGTGTAGTTGAGGTTTTTCTCCTTGTTGCCGCTGAGCAGCTTCACACTTTTCACCTCAAAGCCTTTGGCATCAAGCAGCAGCTGATTTTGCGGATAAAAGTGAGGACGAACTGTAAGGACAGCTGTTCCGAGCAGCCATTGTTTGTTCCAGTCGAAACGGACGTCGAGCTTGGTGTCCAGCAGATCGTGCAGGATGGTAGCAGCCGGCTTTACCGAATGCGTGGGCGGCAACCAGGATGGCACAACCACTCCTACAGTAGCAGCGGGAGGCGTGGCCGGTTGCTCAGTTTTCTTATGCGTAGCAGCCTTGCTACTGGTGGGCTTACCAGACTTAACCGCCTGAGCTGGTGCTTCCAGCTGGCATGCCAGAACGAGGCTCAGAACACCGAAAATCGGGTATTTCATGCGCAAATACACTAGGAATATGGGTCCTCAAGTTCCGAAATTATTTGAGAATTGGCCTATCTTTAAGCCCATTTCCGCTCACTCCTCCCCTTCCCTATGCTACAGGTCAGCACCAGCCCCACTCACTCCTGGGATGTAGACTATCGTGCCAATGGCGCAGTTTCTGTCAATGGTCAGCCGTTTGAGTGGGATTTGGCAGTAGTCGGCCCGGGCAGCTTTCATATTCTGTACGACGGCCGCTCCTACGGCGCTGAAATAGTAGCGGCAGATTATACTGCCAAAACGTTTCAATTCAAGATTAACGGTCAGCTGCTGGAGTTGCAGGCCAAAGACCGGTTTGATCTGCTGCTTGATAAGCTGGGCATGAGCAACGCCGCCGTCAGCAAAGTCAACGAATTGAAAGCTCCCATGCCGGGCCTGATTGTGGATATCCGGGTGGAGCCGGGCCAGACGGTACAGAAAGGCGACCCGCTGCTGGTTTTAGAAGCCATGAAGATGGAAAACATACTCAAGGCGCCCGGCGACGCCACGGTGGCCGCCATCAAGATCGGGCTTCGCGACAATGTCAACAAAGGCCAAGTGCTGATTCAATTTGCCTAACTGGCACGGCGGCGGCATCTAATAAGTAGCAGAGCTGTGTCGCGTTGTCTGATTGTGCATCTACCGGGCAGCTCTACCGTACAGGTCATACAGTCTCAACTGCCAGCTCCTTCCCGATTTCTCACTTAATTCCTCCGATTTTGAAGTATAAACGAATTCTGCTCAAGCTCAGCGGTGAGGCGCTGATGGGCCAACAGCAATACGGCATCGATGCCATCCGGCTGATGCAATACGCAGAGGAAATCAAGAGAGCAGCTGCCACGGGCACTCAAGTAGCCGTTGTAATTGGAGGAGGCAACATTTTCCGGGGCGTTCAGGCCGAAGCGTTTGGCCTGGACCGGGTGCAGGGCGACTATATGGGTATGCTGGCCACGGTCATCAACTCCATGGCTCTGCAAAGCGCACTCGAAAAGCTGGACGTCAATACCCGGCTGCTTTCAGGCGTTACAATCCAACGGGTATGTGAGCCGTACATCCGGCGGCGGGCACTGCGCCACCTTGAGAAAGGGCGCGTCGTGATTTTCGGGGCCGGCATTGGCTCCCCTTACTTCACCACCGACTCGGCAGCCTCCCTGCGGGCTATTGAGATTGAGGCGGATGTAGTGCTGAAAGGCACCCGCGTGGATGGCATTTATACCGCCGACCCCGAGAAGGACCCGTCGGCAGTGCGCTATCCAACCATTACCTTCGATGAAGTGATGGAAAAGAACCTGAACGTGATGGACATGACCGCCTTCACGCTGTGCAAGGAAAACAACCTACCCATCATCGTTTTTGATATGAACAAGGCGGGCAACCTGCAGCGGCTGATTGATGGCGAAACGGTAGGCACTCTGGTTACGATGAAAGTAACGGAGCCCCAGCCCCTGAATACCAAGCAGAGCAGCCTGCAGCCTAGCCTGGACACTCCCACTGAGCAAGCCTAACCGAATCATTGATCAGATAAGGTATGAGTTGAGGCCGAACAGCTGGCTTCCACGACTGCATTCCTGATTGTTGATTTTCAATTTCTAATTCACTTACACACATGGACGAGGAAATTCAGTTTTACCTGAGCGAAGCCGAAGAGTCGATGGGCAAGTCCCTTCAACACACCAACCTGGAACTAAGCCGTATCCGGGCTGGCAAGGCCTCGCCGGCCATGCTCGATTCGTTGCGGGTTGATTACTATGGTACTCCCACGCCTATCTCACAGGTAGCCAACGTTTCGACTCCCGATGCCCGCACGCTTTTCATCAAGCCTTGGGAAAAAAATATCATTGCCGAAGTAGTAAAAGCCATCAAGAACAGTGACCTGGGCCTGAACCCACAGTCTGACGCTGAGGGAGTACGGCTGAATATTCCGCCCATGACGGAAGAGCGGCGCCGTGAACTGGTAAAGCAGGTAAAAAACGAGGCCGAAGCAGGCAAAGTACGCATCCGCAGCATCCGCAAGGACGTGAACGAGTCGTTGCGGAAGCTGTTGAAAGATGGCGCCTCCGAAGATGCCATTAAGGATGCCGAAGCCAAGGTGCAGAAAGCTACCGACAGCTATATCACACAGGTTGATGGCCTGATGAGCAAGAAGGAATCTGAAATCATGACCATCTGATCCAGCCCTTACCTAGAAAGCAAAAACGCCCGCTCAACTTGTTGAGCGGGCGTTTTTGCTTTCTAGGTAATCCAGTAGCGGTGCTGTCGAATCAAGGACTCAACAACTGTGGGCACCAAATATCGGATGGATTGTCCTGCCTGGATACTTTGCCGAATGAAGGTGGCGGATATGTCCAGTAGAGGAGCAGAAACTACCTGCACACGTGACCTAAGGCCTTGTTCACTTACCGGATGACCGGGCCGAGGATAGACATACAGGTCAAACTCCTGTTGTATCCGGTCGGCATCCTTCCAGCCGGCCAGCCCCTCCAGATTGTCGCTGCCCATGAGAAGGGTAAAGGCAATGGCGGGATGCTGCTGACGCAACTCGTCCAGTGTAGCAATGGTGTAGCTGGGGCGAGGCAGATGAAATTCTACATCTGACACGCGTAGCCGCTCATTATCAGAAATGGCCGCCTGTACCAGCGCCAGCCGGGCAGCCTCTGGCAGTAACTCCTGGCCTATCTTGTAGGGACTCTGCGGCGACACGACAAACCACACCTCGTCTAATCCAGTGCGCGTAGCCATGTGCTCGGCCAGAATCAAATGGCCAATATGAATGGGATTGAAGGAGCCGAATAGCAGTCCGACCTTGGTTGGGCGGCCAGAACCGACCTCCATTATAGGATAGCTGGCTCCGCCGTAATGAAGTCCCGCACCAGCTTCTCAGCCTGCGCGGTAGCTTCATCCAGGTCGTCGTTGATGACCGTCACATCAAACCGGTCTTCAAAGGTCAATTCAAAATTGGCCTTGTACAGACGAGCAGAAATGCTGGAAGCAGAATCGGTGGCCCGGTGGCGCAGGCGGCTTTCCAGCACCTCCAACGAAGGCGGCTTCACGAAAACGGCCAAGGCTCGGTCCTTGTAGAACTCCTTAATGCTGAGGCCTCCTTTCACGTCTACATCCAGTACGGCGTGCTTGCCGCTCTCCCAGATGCGCTCAATTTCGGACTTGAGCGTGCCGTAGAAGGCACCCTCGTACACTTCCTCCCATTCCACAAACTCATCGTGGCGGATTTTCTCCTGAAACTCCTGAACGGAAATGAAGTGATAGTCTTTTCCGTTGGTTTCGGTGCGGCCCCGTCTGTCGCGGGTGCACGCCGAAATGGAAAAGCTCAGGTCCGGAATGGCCGCCATCAGGCGGTGGACGATAGTGGTTTTGCCGGCACCGGAAGGGGCCGAAAACGCTATAATTTTACCCTGCATCGGGCAAAATTAGGCCATTTCCGTTTGCAACCGCGACAAAATGGTATTAGGAAGCGAATTTGGCGCTCCTTTGCGCCCTACATGTGACATGAGGAAGCCAATAAAGGCGCGCTGCTTTTCAATGCTGTCGAAGCAAGGCGAGCAGTCATCGGCATGGTCAACGATGTATTCTTCGTCTTCCACGGTGGGTTGCTGCCCCACTACAAGCTGGTCGAGTATCGTATTCACGCGTTCACAGTCGGCGGCAGGCGGAGAGGCCTGCTGCGTGGGAGATGGAATTTGGGTAGTAGAGGTCTTTTCCATGATAAAGTGAAACGCGTTACGGTTATTCGTTTTCGTCTTCTTCCAGCTCGGTGTCTGTAGCACCGGCTTCGGAGCCATATCCCATCGACTGGGCATATTTCTCCAGTTTTTCCTTCAGGAAATTACGAGCCCTGTGCAAGCGGGAGCGAACCGTACCGATAGGAATGTCCAGCACTTTGGCCATCTCCTCGTAAGTAAACCCTTCCAGGTCGCAGAGGATGATGACGGTGCGAAAATCCACGGGCAGTGAGTTGAGTGCGCTGGCCACTTCGTCGCCGATGAGGTCACGCACGGCTTGCTGCCGCATATCAGACGAGGTTCCACCCGCGTCACTGTCGGACTCGACGTCTTCCGAATTGTAGTAGCCCTCAATTTCGCTGTAGTCGACCTTGGCGGGTTGTTTACTCTTTTTCCGAAAGTCGTTGATGAACGAGTTTTTCAGGATGCGAAACAGCCATGCTTTGGCGTTGGTTCCCTGCTCGAAGTACTCGAAGAACCGATAGGCCTTCAGATAAGTCTCCTGCACAAGGTCATTGGCGTCGTCTTCGTCCAAGGTGAGACGGAAGGCGAAATTGTACAGAGAATCGATTACAGGCATTAATTCAGCCTGAAACCGACGGTCTTTCTCTTCTTTACTAAGCTTCGGAACCCGTTCGGGAGAGTCGCTCATATGGGGGCGCGGCAAATAACAGCGGGGTGAAAAAAATGCTGTGTAAACAAATGTACTGATTATCCTATGGCACTCAAGCGGCACTATTGACTGCCATGAGACGGGCCGCCCGCTCGGTATCGACGACCAGAAAGCCGTAGAGAAACACGAACATATTGAATCCTGTCTGCATCTGTAACAGCGAATCGACCAGATTGGCAATGGCCATCATGAGCAGGAAGTGTACAACGTACGGATTTTGCCGCAGCGCAGGTTGCAATAAGGGCCCAAACAATACCAAAAGCCAGAGCAACAGTCCCACCATTCCCCCTCCGACAATGGCTTCCAGATACTGATTGTGCGTCATGACCCAGTTTTTGGGAAGCAGACCAAAACTCTGGTAGCTATACTGGTCTATCATGGCGGCATCTACGTCGGCGGGCGCGACTCCTACGAGCAGGTGCTGGCGGGCAATGACGGTGGCGGTTTTCCAGGCGGCGAACCGCTTGGCCATGGAATAGTCGTTGATGTCGCGCCCGGATTTGTACTGGTTCAGATCATCGAGCGAGACGCTTACGCGCCGCTGAATAGGCTCCAGGGTGAAATAGGCCAGCAATGGCAGTACCGTGAGGCCCAGCAGCAAAATGGCTCCGAGCACAAAGCGCCGCTTCAGCACAATCAGCAGGGCCGCATCCAGCAGCAGCATGCCATAGAGCACCAGCAGCCCGGTACGATACGCCAGCACGTGCATAATCAGGCACAGCACCACGGCACAGCCCAGCAGCCCCCACCGCATAGCCGATGAGGCCAGTGCGCTACGCCGCATCAGTAAGGCGAAGAAGAAGGCCAGTGCCAGCATGATGCTGAAGTGAATATGGAAGATGCCCGTAATGGCTGGCACGTTGTGCCCGATGCTTATTTCGTAGTTGGCTTCGGCCGGATTGAGCAGGTAGCGGCCTAATGTCCCCAGGGCCAGCGCAGTAGCCAGACCTACGTACAGCAAACCAACCCCGAAACGCTGCCGCAGATTGAGCGGCACAGCCACGGCAAAGGCCAGAGGCACAATGACAAGCGGCAGCTTACGATACACTTCGTGGCGCCAGACGTCCAGCTCAGAGGTATACACCACGCTCACGAGCCAGAACAGGTACAACAGCCCCATAGCCAGGCAGGTAAGCAGGCGCGTACTGGCCCGCAGGCGCTCGGCCAATCGGGGTTGGGCCATTGCGGCCAGAAACCCGACCACCGGACTGAGCGACACCATTGCCCGCGACGCAAACAGCCCAATAACGGCCGCTATGCTTGCCAGCAACAGCAGGTATTGTGACAGGCGGCCATCGTGGTAGAGCTGACGCAGAGAAAAAGAGAAGGCAACAGATTGAGTCATAAATCGAAAAAAGACGCTGGCTCAGCTGGACAAGATAGAGGGATTCCACGCAATTATCCGCTGTAGAGCGGCCAGGGGCGCTATTGCTTTGATGCAGGTGCAAGCCACAGGCTGCTGACGGCAGTCTTGGCAAGCAGGTTTATCAAACACCAGATAGTCGGCGTGTGGGCCGAGAGGCGCCCAACGGCCCGGGTGCATAGGCCGGATAGGGGGATATAACCCTAATGCATAGCGTCCAAGGGCGGCCGCCATGTGCAAAGGGCCTGTGCTGCCCGCCACCAGCCCATCTGCGGAGCCGATGAACGCCAGCAGTTGTGGCAAAGTCAGCTGGCCCGTTAAGTCGGCAGCCAGGTAGGGCTGGTACTCGGCGAGCCATGCCTGCAGCTCCTGCCCTTCCGCCGCCGTACCCGTCACGAATACCCGGTGACCAGCGTGGTGCAGCAGACGTGCCAGCGTACCAAAGTGCTCCAGTCCCCATTCGCGGGCACTGCCCCGGCTGCGTGGGTGCAATATCACGTTAAGCTGCTCCGGCCGGCTGGCCGCCAACAGCTGCTGCAGGTTAGCCGCCAACGGTTTCTGGGGCGTAAGTCGCATTAAAGCAGCTACTTCAGGCAGAGACGGAACTGCAGCTGGTAGTAGCGGCTGGAGCAGCGTCAGGTTCAGTTGCGCCTCGTGCCGCGGGGAGTGCCGCCGACTCAGAGCTACCAGCCGGTTGCAGGTCAGCCAGTGAAACCACCGGTTCCGGGTTCCGATACGGACAGGAATGCCGGCTTGTTGGGCCAGGCGGGCAATGGTTTTATTGGGGAATACATGCACAATGGCATCGGCGTGCTGCCGGCGCAGTGTCGCCACTTGCTCAGCGGCTGGCAGCTTCTGCAGATCATCGTAGTTGAGGAAACCATCGAGCCAAGGGCAAGCCTCCGCAATGGCCTGCGTATAGGTGCGGCCCAGTAGCAGCACCCGGCAGTCAGGAAAATGGCGCTTTAGCTGCCCGGCAACCGGTAGCGTCAGCACTACGTCTCCAATGGCGTCGGTACGGCTTATCAGGATTGTCTTCATGCAACGTGCCGCTCCGGCAAGCTCTTGGGGCGTAGCTGAACTGGGTAGAGCGCCACGCAGACAAGAACCCGACTGAAGCGCCAGAAAGTATTACTCAGCCGAGGCTGAACGGGTTTTAAGCTTGGCGAATTTAAGAAACACCCCCACGGCCGAAATCAGGGCAATGCTCAGGCCGGCGAAGCCATCGAGGAAGCCCAGCCGAAAAAAATAGCCGTGCACAAACTTCCACCACGGCTTGAGCAGCAGGTGAAACCACGTCACGCGCCGTTTATTGCGTAGCCACAGCTCGTCGGCCGCAATGCTGGTGAACCGGTTGAGCTGACTGATGTGCTGGGCAATGGAGTGGTAGGAATAGTGCAGGGCGTCGCCCTGGAGAGTCCCAACGGCCTGCCCGGGTTGCATTTCGTACCGCTCGTGCAGCAACAATCCTTCCCAGCGGCCCAAGCGCCGGTCATAGAGGCGCAGTTTCCGGTCGGGATACCAGCCGCCGTGGCGCACCCAGCTGCCGCAGTAGTTGGTGAGGCGCGCCAGCGTGTAGCCGCCGCCCTGCCAGTTCTGCTTGACCTGCCCAATGCTCTGGCGCAACTCGTCGGTCAGCACTTCGTCGGCGTCGAGCTGCAGCACATAATCGTAACGGGCCTGGGCGGTGGCGAAGTTCTTCTGCTGCACGTAACCCACAAAAGCGTGCTGAATGACGCGCGCCCCCAGTTCCTGGCAGATGGCCACCGTTCTGTCGGTGGAGAAGCTGTCGACCACCACCACATCATCGGCAATACCGCGCACCGCCTCCAGGCAGCGGGCAATAGTGGCTTCTTCGTTAAAGGTGATGACGACGACGGACAGCAGAACGGCAGGCATAAGCGGCAAATATCCTGAATTTATACACAGCCCTGGCCACGGCCGCGCTACTTATAATAGGCGGCCGCAGACTCCATCCGCTGAAATAGGCTCGCAGATACAGATTGAATTTTGTACTATCTCGGGTAAGTTGCGGGACATTTGATTTTCATCCCTTACATATGACAAAAGACATTGTATTTGCTTCACTTGGTTTCTTATTTCTTCTGGGTTCTACCTCCTGCCAAAAAGAGGAAGTTGCGAAGGAAGTACGGGGCTGCAAGGATATGACTTCCGTAAACTATAACCCCGACGCAACCGTGGACGACGGCACTTGCAAGTATCCCGCGGATGCATTGGAAGGCAACTACGTCTATGCTGATACCATAGTATATACTGGCGCCTACGGCCAAGGCACTACCACCATCATCCGTGGGGGCACTTTCAGCGTGACCAAAACAGGCCCGACGACTGTCAGCGTAATCAGCTTCGGCGACTGTCCGTTGGCCGTAACTTTTAATGCCAGCAAGACTTCACTGGCAGTGCTTGCGGCCAACTCTTGTGGTGGCCTACGCAACTTTACATGCGTAGTGCGCGGCAGTGGCGCTAAGCTCAGCTACCGCTACGAATACAGCGACCCAGGCGGGCAGGGTCCTCTGCGGGGTACGGGCACAAAGCAGCCCTGACACTCCGGCCAAAGCAAACAACCACTTGGCACGGGAATCCCGGGGCTCCAACGCGGACACATGGCTTGACGAATCCTATCCAGAAGGCAATTTCAACTTCGCCCCCTGCCCTGCGTATAGCCGTCCAGCTATTCAGCCTCCTTTTTATGAGCGACGCCTCCCAGTCTATTGCCCTCGTTACGGGTGCCACGTCGGGCATCGGCGAAGTAACCGCCCGCGAACTGGTTCGGAAAGGTTACCACGTGGTGCTACTGGCTCGCAACGCCGAAAAAGCAGCCCACACGCGCCAGCAGTTACAGCAGCTGGCCCAGCCTGGCACCCGCGTCGATGTGCTGCTCTGCGACCTGTCGGATCTGGGGCAGGTGCGGCGGGCGGCCGAGGAGTTCAACCAGCGCTACGCCCGCCTGGATGTGCTGATAAACAACGCCGGGCTGGTATTCGGAGCCGAGCGGGAAACCTCCGTGAACGGCCACGAAATGACGCTGGCCACCAACCACCTCGGTCCGTTTCTGCTTACCAGCCTGCTGCTCGATAAGCTACAGCGAAGCCCGGCGGCGCGCATTATCAATGTGGCCTCTATGGCCCACAAGTTCGCCAGACCCGATCTGGCCGACCTGAATGCCACTCGTAACTATTCGCCCATGCGGGCCTACGCCAATTCCAAGCTGTTCAATATTCTGTTCACGCAGGAGCTGGCCCGGCAGCTGCGCCAGCGTGGCATCACCAACGTCAGCACCAACAGCCTGCACCCTGGCGTGGTGGCCAGCAACTTCGGCAGCAACTCCACCTGGCTCACGCGGGCATTTTACCAGATGGCCGCACCTTTCATGACGACTTCCGAAGACGGGGCCCAGACCAGCATCTACCTCGCTACCTCGCCGGAAGTGGCCGGCACCAGCGGCGGCTACTTCGCGAAGAAGCGGCCGGAACCCGTAAAATCGACCTTCAATATCCCCGAAAACATCCGGCATTTCTGGCAGAAATCGGAGGAGATGATTGGGCAGCCGTTTTTTCAGGACTGAGTCAATCACACCATGGACGATGCAAGCGGCCAACTCTCAGGAGTTGGCCGCTTTCGTGAGTGGCCGTAACTTTAGGTTTTGTGTTCAACCCCTATTTCCTATTCGCTTGACTGTTTCTACTCCTACTACCGCTGTGTACAGCTATGGCACTGCTAAAGGCTGGCGCATATTCATTTATGTACTGGGGCCGCCGCTGATACTACTGTTTCTGTCTTCGCCTTTTTGGATTGCGGATAGAGAATGGGATGCTGGCTTGTTTGTGCTGACCATTGTATCCTGGGCAATAAGCCTGTTTCTAGCTTACGCCATTTATGAAACGTACAAGGGCAGGCATATTTTAAGCGAGCAAAGTGTCCGGTACAAAGGCACTTTACAAAGCAAGGAAATTCCGCTGGAAGCTATCCTTGGATATCGTACTGACGACAAGTTCACATACATCGTACCGGCTTCCAAAGCCTATCCTACTATAAAAATAGGCTACACCAGTGAGGGTTACGAGGACATTCAGTTCTGGCTGGCCGAACGGTTTCCGGACCTGGATGTGCAGCAACAGGAGCAGGAAGCCCAGGAAATTTTGCAGGACGATGCCTTAGGCCGCACCGAAGCGGAGCGGGAGGAGAAGCTTCTGCAGGCGCAGAAAGTATGCCGCGTACTGAACATAGCCGCCTGGGCAGTGGCTGGGTGGCTGTTTTTCTACACTCAGCCCTACAGTTGGGCTATGCAGGCCGGTCTGGCGCTACCGCCGGTAGCGCTACTGGCCTTACTCTGGTATCGGGGCCTTATCCGGGCCGATGAGCGCAAGGACAGCGCGTACCCCTCTGTTTCTTCAGCCTTATTCATTCCTACTTTAGCTCTACTGCTGCGGAACCTGTTTGATTTTGAGTTGCTGGAGTATGCCCGGGTATGGCCGCTGGCAGCAGTTGTTGCCGCCCTGTTTGGCGGTCTGCTGGCGTATGGCAACTGGCGCTTCCTCAGCAACCCCGGTAGCCGATGGGGCGCACTGGCCATCCTGGTGGTCTGTTCACTGGCATATGCCTACGCGGCGCCGGTGGCGTACAACTGCGCCTTTGATAAGGCCGAGCCACGCGTATACCGCGTGCCGGTGCAGGGGAAGCATTCCTCATCCGGCAAAACCACCACATATTACCTTGAAGCAGGTGCCTGGGGGCCACGAACAGCGCCCGAAGATGTTACCGTAACGGAGGAGCTGTACGAACAGACGCAGCCCGGCGACACCGTACACGCCTACCTTTTTCCCGGCCGCTTGGGTATTCCCTGGTTTTCAGTTGAGCAATAAAAAACCCCGCCCGGCGCAGTGCCGGGCGGGGTTTTCTTTGGGCCGGAGGGCGTAGCCGCTTAGTAGCGGTACAGGTCCGACTTGAACGGGCCTTCTACCGGCACCTTGATGTAGTCAGCCTGTTTGGGCGTCAGCTCGTCCAGCTCCACCCCAATTTTGGCGAGGTGCAGGCGGGCCACCTTTTCGTCGAGGTGCTTGGGCAGCGTGTAGACTTTGTTCTCGTAAGCAGCCGCGTTCTGCCACAGCTCCAGCTGCGCCAGCGTCTGGTTTGTGAACGAGTTCGACATCACGAACGAAGGGTGGCCGGTGGCGCAGCCCAAGTTCACGAGGCGGCCTTCGGCGAGGATAATCACCTCTTTGCCCTCAATGGTATAGATATCCACCTGCGGCTTCACGGTATCTTTGGTGTCGCCATAGTTTTTGTTGAGCCACGCCATGTCAATCTCATCGTCGAAGTGACCGATGTTGCAGACAATGGCTTTGTCGCGCAGGGCCCGGAAATGCTCTTCGCGAATGATGTCACAGTTGCCGGTGGTGGTGATGACGATGTCGGCGCGCGGAATGGCGTTTTCCATCTTCTTCACTTCGAAGCCGTCCATAGCAGCCTGCAGCGCACAGATTGGGTCGATTTCGGTAACGATAACGCGGGCACCAGCGCCGGCCAGCGAAGCAGCCGTACCTTTTCCTACGTCGCCGTAGCCGGCTACTACTGCTACTTTACCGGCCATCATTACGTCGGTAGCACGACGGATAGCGTCTACTGCCGACTCTTTGCAGCCGTATTTGTTGTCAAACTTCGACTTCGTAACCGAGTCGTTGACGTTGAAGGCGGGCATAGGCAACGTGCCGGCTTTGGCGCGCTCCAGCAGGCGCAGTACGCCGGTGGTGGTTTCTTCCGAAATGCCTTTGATGTCGGCCGCCAGCTCGGGGTAGCGGTCCAGCACCATGTTGGTCAGGTCGCCGCCGTCGTCCAGAATCATGTTCAGCGGCTTGCGGTCCTCGCCAAAGAACAGGGTCTGCTCGATGCACCAGTCGAACTCCGACTCGGTCATTTCCTTCCAGGCGTACACAGGGGTGCCAGCGGCCGCAATGGCCGCTGCCGCATGGTCCTGGGTAGAGAAAATGTTGCACGACGACCACGTCACCTCAGCGCCCAGGACTTGCAGCGTCTCGATGAGAACAGCCGTCTGGATGGTCATGTGCAGGCAGCCGGCAATGCGCGCACCTTTCAAGGGCTTGCTGTTGCCATACTCCTCGCGTAGCGCCATCAGCCCGGGCATTTCAGCCTCCGCCAGACGGATTTCTTTGCGGCCCCACTCAGCGAGGCTCATGTCTTTTACTTTATACGGAACGTAGGCCGTGGTCTTGGTCTCAACCATGATGTTGGATTTTTTTGAATCAACCACAAAGATATCCAAAATGTTAGTTCGGCTATACAACAAAGCCGGCTGCTCCACAGGAGCAGCCGGCTGAAGCGGTTTCCAAGAAAACCGGAATTAGTTGTGTTGAATGACAACAGCCCGGGGCTGCAGGGCCGGATCGATACTGCCAACGATACCGCGAACAAGCACCGTGTAAATCTTACCGGACTCGTAATTTTTGGTAGCCGTAGCCGTAGCAGTACCATTCACGCCTGTACCGGTACCGTCACCGACGGCCACTACCGTCACGGATGGCGAACCACTAGTAACCAGCAGGTTGTAAGTGCCAGACGGCACCGAAACGAAGTTAGACGCCCATGTGGTGGCAGTAGCCGACGCCGGGAACGTAGCCGTCACGTTTGGAATGTCTACGGGGCCGGTTATGGTTTGCTGGGAAAGCTTCACAGTAGGTGCACCCTGAGCCAGATGCACTACGCGCACTTTAGCCTGGCCAGAAGCCGGAGCGGTTAGGTCGTCGGTTACTTGCAGCAGCCCTACTGTAGTAGCGGTGGGAGCGTAAGCAAACGCCGAATAATTCTGGTTTTTGGCAACAGTAATCGTCTGGGAAGCGGCAGTTTGGTTGGCGCTGTTGTTGATTTTCAGCGTCGGTGTGCCGGCATTCACGTTCATATAGCCGCTGCTCTGGCCGTAGTTCAGCTGGCCTACTTCTGTGTCGTTAATCAGCGCCTTCACCTGGACGTTGGCAGACGCGGCAGCATGTGACAGCAGTACCTTGCCCTGGTCTACAGCCGGAACCGGGTCCGGATCGTCATCACCGCAGGCTGAGAAGGCAAAGGCAGCCGGCAGCGCAGCCGCCAGCAACAAGTGTCGGAAGGTAGGGACGAGGGTTTTCATAGGTTCGGTGGATTGAATGATTGCCGACAGAACGTAACGCTCTCGACTTTTGTTGGGTTGGCTCCGGAATCTTCTGCTAAACAGCATGATTCTGGTTGGTAGCAGTTCACTATATTTGCTTTTATGTATCATTCTGCTTTGCCCCTGGCGCGGGTATTCCGCCCTTCTTTGGTTGTGTTGCTAAGTCTGTGGGCGGGTAGCGCCATGGGGCAAACAGGTACTCCTATTCAGCTCAGCCCCGAAGACAAGGAGCGAAGCCTGAACGGGGTTCAGAAGAACTTTTACTTCTCCCCGAAGGCCGCCCCGACAGATTCTGACTATCAGAATGCGGGCTATTTTGGCCAGAAACTGCGCCCGTACCTGGCCGGCAACCAGGAAGCGCTGCGCAACCTGAACCGCTACCGTCGGCAGAAATGGATTTTTCTGGCCGAGCGGCTCACGTTTGTAGGTTCTGTGGCGGTGTACGGCGCCCAAACATTTAGCGGAAGTGGTGAGCAGCATTACTTCAGCAATCCGCAGAAAGTGACGGTGGGTATTGCCGCGGCCAGCCTGCTGTCGAACATTCTTATCACGCGCCACACCAACGAGCATTTCCAGCGGGCCGTAGACGCACACAATGCTGGCCTGTCTTCGGCGCATGATACCGGTGTGCTGCAGCGCCTGCTGCCTTCGGGCGTGGGAGTGGCTGTAGCGCCGACCGGACAGCCACAACTGGCATTGCGCTGGCAGCTGCGCTAAGTCATAGTTCAGGCGAACCGCCTGTTTGTTTGTTCGTACGAGTAGTTCATGGAATTTCCGCTTCCCGCGGCGTCCCGGCAGTATGTTGCTGAACACCTGCACGACGACCCCGCTCAATTAGCATTGCAGGCCCGGCGCTATCCGGGCTTGCCCATCCCTGATTTGGTGCGCCAGATTCAGGCCCGCCAGAAAGCCCGCCCCAAGGTTCCGGCCTGGGCCGACAATCCTGACCTTATTTTTCCGCCGGCCCTCTCCGTAGAGCAGGCTTCCTCGGCCCGCACGGCTGCCTTCAAAGCATCGTTGGTGAGCGGGCAGCGGCTGGTAGACCTTACCGGCGGCTTTGGGGTGGATGTATCCTGCTTCGCCGAGCAGGTGGCGGAGGTGCATTACGTGGAGCGCAACGCCGCTTTAGCGGAAGTGGTGCGTTTCAACCTGACCCACCTGGGCGTTCGGAATGTGCAATACCATGCCGTAGATGCGGTAAACTTCCTGCGCAGCACGCCCGATACCTTCGACTGGATTTACCTCGACCCGGCCCGGCGCGATACGGCAGCGCGCAAGATTTTCCGGCTGCAGGACTGTGAGCCGGACGTACTGCGCCTGATGCCGCTGCTGCTGCACAAGGGCCGCCGGGTACTGCTCAAAACCTCCCCTATGCTCGACATAGAGCAGGCCATTCTGGAATTGCGGCAGGTGCGGCGGCTCTGGGTGGTAGCCGTGGACAACGAGTGCAAGGAAGTGCTGTATGAGCTGGGCCCCGAACCAGCAGTAGACCCAGAGCGCTATACCGTGAACCTGCGCCGCGACGGGACGCAGCAGGAATTCCGAATGAACCGGGCCCGTGAAGCCCGCGCCATACCGCGCTACGCCGAGCCGCAGCAGTATCTCTACGAGCCCAATGTAGCCGTGCTGAAGGCGGGCGGTTTTCGCAGTATCGGAACGGCGTTTGAGCTGCTGAAGCTGCACCAGCATAGCCACCTCTACACGTCCGACGTACTGCGCACCGACTTCCCGGGGCGCATATTCCGCATTCGGGCCGTGGGAAAGTATGATGGCGTGTCACTCAAAGCGCACTTAGGCTCTGATGGCCGGGCCCACGTCACGACCCGCAACTTCCCGGACACCGTAGCGGAGTTCCGGCACCGCACCGGCATCCGGGAAGGCGGCGAAACATATCTGTTTGCTACCACCAATCTGGAGGGCAAGCTGATGGTGTTGGTGTGCGAGAAGCTGTAAAGCAGCGAGCCGGCAGGAGGCGCTGTGCCTTATCTGAGTAGCCGACTTCCTGATCTACAACATCTACTTCGCCGGGCTCACCCACTTGCTGCCCGCCAGCCGAAACCGCCAAGGCAGCGCCGCATCGGCGCCAGCATAGTCGATGCCCACCCTTGGGCTGGCCACAATTTGATCAGAGGGCACTACTTCCTTATGGTCTTCCAGCCAGATAGTGCCGCCGGTAAGGTCGGTGCCGTAGTGCTTGGTGCTAATGCCCAGCGCTTGGGTCAGCAGGCCGGGACCGGCCGTGAGGTTACGCTGCACGCCCGGCAACCCGCGCCGCAACAGCATTTCCGGGATTCCCTCTAGTGGTTCCAGCCCCCGAATTAGGACAGCATCGGCTTTGCCAGCTTCGTTGGTGATGATATTGAACAGGGCATAGCGGCCATAAATGAGGTACACGTAGGCTATGCCGCCGGGCTCATACATCACCTTGGTGCGGGCAGTGTAGCGCCCCAAGTGCGAGTGGCAGGCCAAATCGTTGACGTGAGCGTATGCTTCCGTCTCTACAATGCGGCCACCAGTCAGCACGCCATCAATTCTTGTGTACAGGTGCTTGCCTATTAGGTCCTGTGCTATCTGTACAGGGTCGGGGCGCTGGTAAAACTCAAGAGGCAGGATTCTGGTCAAAGCAAAACAGGAATAAAGAAGGCAGGATACGATAACGGCAGTACGACAGGAAGCCAGTACTGGCCATTACGCGCATCAGCTTTTTGATTTCTCCCAATTTATTGCCTTACCTTCGCGGCTGTAGAGGTGGCCGGACCCCAATTGCGGGGCGAGGCTGAAAAGGGAATCCGGTTCAATTCCGGAGCTGTCCCCGCAACTGTACGCTTCATGAGTTGGTACGCCTCAGCTGCCACTGTTTCGAAGAAAGCTTGCACCTGGTGCGGGCCCGAGAAATGGGAAGGCGGCGTACCCGAAGCAAGCCAGGAGACCTGCCTTTGCAATTCCTATGTTCAGCGCCTTCGGTGGAAGGGCGGAGAATGAATGCAGTGGCCGCTCTAATAGCAGCCTGATTTTCTGTTTTCGGCCTCGGCTTTAGGGTGGCGTTCCGGCTTCGGAATTCCTTGCCTAAAGTTTTGAACTGAATTTTCCTGGTTCGGAAATTTTGGTTCGAGTGTTTGCGTCCTGTATCTGGCATCACTGCCTGGCTTGGTTGTGCCAGCCTTACCGAAGCGCGCTGCTGCTGGCGGGCCTTCTGCTGTTTGCCGGTGTAGCCTTCGCGCAGCCAACTTCCTCCCCCCTTACCGATTCTGTTCAGCGCCTGCCAGCAGTGCGGGTACAGGGCGTGCGCCCCAGCCGGTTTGCAGTGGGCAGCCGCGTCACAGCGGTACTGGACTCCGGCGCCGTATTGCCGACCGGTAGCACGCTGGCAGAAGCATTGGCTTCCCGAACGCCGCTGTATCTGAAAGAATACGGGCCAGGACAGCTGGCTTCTATTTCTATTCGGGGCACGTCGGCGCAACATACAGCGGTGCTCTGGAACGGCTTCAATGTGATGCTGCCTACACTTGGGCAAACGGACTTTTCACTATTACCCCTGAGCGCAAATACTCGCGCCGAAGTGCAGCATGGCCCGGCCGGTGCTACGTATGGCACGGGCGCAGTGGGTGGCACGGTGCTGTTGTCATCGGGGGTCGTATGGGGCGCAGGGTTGCGAGGCACTGTCCAGACTGATGCTGGCAGCTACGGCTTGCGAGCGGGTAGCGCAGAAGGCAGCTTCAGCAACCAGCGCATTGCCGTGCGCACCGCGGCCTCGTATCGCACTGCCGACAATGACTTCCCCTACTCTACCCGCGAAATAACCGGCCTAGTGCGCCGCCGCCAGGAAAACGCAGCTTTGCGCCAATGGAGCCTCGCGCAGGATATTGTGCTGCGGGTAGGCCAGCGCAGTGAAGTGCAGGCCTCGGCGTGGCTCACGGATGCCGACCGCCAGATTCAGCCATCTATCGGCTCGGCCAATACACACGCCCAGCAATGGGACCAGAGTCGTCGGCTACTCGCTGGCTACCGGCACGTGGCTAGCCGCCATGAGACAGGCGTGAAAGTGGCGTGGTTTGAAGACGTGCTGAACTTCCGTAACGACGCTACGAGCAGCAACTCTACGGTGCACACCACCCAGGCTCAGGCCGACCACACCGTGAATTTTGGCACCCGAGCCAGCCTGCGGGCTGGGGTAGAAGCGCAGCATTTTGCTGTGGAGCCGCAATTGTACCGCCGCGAGGTAACCGAAAACCGCTTTGCTGGCTATGCCTTATTCCGCTACGACCCGCGCCCTGGTTTGCGTATCTCGGCCAACCTGCGCCAGGCCGTACTACCGGGCCGCACAGTCCCACTTACGCCTACACTAGGCACCGAATGGCAGGTGTGGCAGACCACCCGGCAGCAGCTTACTCTCAAAGCCAGCACCTCACGCAGCTACCGCGCCCCAACCCTGAACGAGCGGTTCTGGCCCCAGGGCGGCGACCCCAACCTGCTCCCGGAAAGCGGCTACGGCTACGAAATGGGCCTTCAGCACAGCTACACCACAACCCCACAGCTAACCCTGACTTCGGAGCTGACGGCTTACCGCCAGCTGGTAGACAACTGGGTGGAATGGGCCTCCGACCCGCGCACCGGCTATACCACTCCCCGCAACCTCCGCCAGGTACGTGCGCAGGGCCTGGAAGCCAGCTCGCAGGCCAAGTGGCGACTGGGGCGCTACCGCCTCAGCGCCCGGGCGAGCTATGCCCTGACGCAGTCGGAGAAAACCAAGGGCGACGCGGCCGACCAGCTGGCTCCCGGCAAGCAACTGGCCTATGTGCCGCTACACAGCGCGGCTCTCACCACCGACCAGAACTGGCGCAACTGGCAGCTTTCTTCCACGCTGCGCTACACCGGTTCCCGCTCCATTTACTCAGGTAATGGCCAGCAACTGCCGGCTTATCTGCTGCTGAACGCCACCATGGGCTATACCCTAAAGCTCAGCTCCTCTTTGGGCCTGCTGATAGCAGTTCAAGGCTTCAACCTTACGAACCGCAACTATCAGGTGTACGAAGCGCGGGCCATGCCTCCACGCTGGGGCAGCCTGAGCCTACGCCTGATGTGGCGCTAATCCTGTTTTCTCATTCCAACTTTCTTTTCTATGCTGCCAGTGTATCGTACTTTTCCGTTGTTCAGCCGCCTGTTCCTCGCCGGCTTTGGCGCCCTTGCCCTCGCCAGCTGCGACTCCGACGACGAAACCTCCCCTATCTATAACCTCAGCAAAGACGGTAGCAACGTATTTGTACTGAACGAAGGCCAGTATGGCACGCCCAACGGCGAGGTCAGCCTGTTCAGCAAATCGTCCCGTTCGGTCATTGACAACAGCACCTTTCGCACCGTGAACCAGCGCGACTTGGGCGACGTGGTACAGTCGATGCTGGTGGTGGACGAGCAGGGGTACGTGGTGGTCAACAACAGCAAAAAGGTAGAAGTCATTAATCTGCGCACGTTTGCGGCGGTTGCTACCGTAACCGGGCTAGAACAGCCGCGTTATGCCATAGCCGCTGCCGCGGGCAAAGTATACATCAGTGAGTGGGTAGCCTTAGGCGGCACTGGCCGCGTGGCCGTACTCGATACACGCACCAACACCATCACCAAAACTATTGCAGTAGGCCGCCAGCCTGAAGGTATGTTGCTAGCCAACGGCAAAGTATACGTGGCCAACTCCGACGAAAACACGGTCAGCGTAATCAATCCGGCTACCGATGTGGTAGAAGCCACGCTTCCAGTGCAGGACGGTCCTACTAGTTTGGTGCAGGACCAGACGGGGGCCATTTGGGTGCTGTGCGGCGGTATCACGCGCTACGGCACTACCGCGCCTTATCCGGTGCTTTCCTCTACTCCGGCCAACCTGATAAAGCTCAATACGACTACTCCGGCAGCTTCTCTGGTACTGCCCTTCACTAGTGGCGGCGCCTCGGAGCTACGCTTGAACAGCACCAAAACCCAGCTTTACTACCGCTACAGAGGGGCTGTGTACCAAATGAGCACCGGCGCGGCTGCACTGCCTACCACGCCCCTGATCCGGCGCAGCTTCTATGGCTTCAACATCGACCCAGCCGATAACACTATCTACGGTTCTATTGCGCCTTACAGCGGCACCGGCAAATTCATCCGCTACCAGCCTACAGGCACTGCCATCGACTCATTCAATGTGAGCCTGCTCCCGAACGGCTTCGTGTTTTACTAGCCTACGGGTTTTGCTTCCCGCAAACAAAACAGCCGGCCCTTGAGGGGCCGGCTGTTTTGTTTGCGGGAAGTGCAGAAGCTAATCAGCAATTCCGTCGCGGTTACGGTCTTTGGCATCGGCGGCCTTCTCATATACTTGGCGGCCGGTGGGGGTGTTAGCGGTGTCGCGCTGCAGGCCGGCCGTAGCCGAATCGGAGGAAGTGGATTGGCCTGGGTCGGGGTTTTTGGTCTTGTAGGCACCGGTTTCCACATTCGTATCACCAGTAGAAGTACCGGTGTTGCAGGCGGAAAACAGCGTGGTGGCAGCCAGCAGGCTGAGCAGCAGAGGACGTTTCATAAGCAGAAAGAAGTGGAGAGTGTAGCGGTTGGCACGCAAGATAATCGAATGTTGGTACGGCAGAAACAGCCGCGTGTTGTTGCGGTGCTGTCAGCCAAGCTGGCAGCCAAAAACCAGAACTGGTATATTTGCCTTCCTTGCGTTGCCTATGAAACCCCGTTCCGCTCCTACTTTCAACTACCCACACCTGCTGCGCCGGGCCGGGATTATAGCCGCCGTGAGCCTTGCAATGGCGCTGGCGCTGGTTGGGTACCTGTTCGGCGCGGCCGACGGATTCTTTGGGCGATTATTCGGTGCTTTTTTCGTATTTTTCTGGCTGTTGTCGGTTACTTTTCTGGGAGTGGTGCCTTTCGTGAGCTGGGCAGCCGCCAACTGGTTTGGCAAAGGCTGGGCCGAATCTGCACCGGAAACCAACCGGAAGCGCCGACCTGCCGTAGCAACGGCAACCGTTCGTAAACCTACGCGTACAGTAACGCGGTCCGAAAAACATCATAACCCGTGAAAACAACGCTGCTTCATATTAAGAACATGGTTTGCCCGCGTTGCGTGGAAGCCGTCCGTACCGTACTTGAGAAAGCCGGCTACCGCCCCACCGAAGTAACGCTAGGCGAGGCCCACCTCGACGAGCATACGCCCGCCGACCCCGCCGCAGTAGCTCCGCTGCTACGCGAAGCAGGTTTTGATGTCCTGATGGGCCGGGCCGAGCAGATGACCGAACAAATTAAAGGTGCCTTGGTCGAATATCTGGAGCACCTCCGTACGGCCCGTATGCCGCTCACCACATCGGCATTTCTTACCGACCGATTTGCTGCTACGTATTCGCACCTGAGCAAAGTATTTTCGCGGACAGCCAACCTGACCATTGAAAAATACCTGATCCGGCTGAAAATTGAGCGGGTAAAGGAAATGCTCAGCTATAATGAAATGACGCTGAGCGAAATTGCCGACCAGATGCGCTACAGCTCCGGCCAACACCTGAGCAACCAGTTCCGCCAGGTGACGGGTCGTTCCGTCAGCGAATTCCGCCGCGAGTTGCTGCCCAAGCGCCTTTCGCTGGACCAGCTGGCGTAAGCTGCTTCAGTATCCGGCTTGCCGGGTTTCGCACGCACAGCGGCCGTATTCTGTATAACCAATGACTGCCCGCCGGGGTATTGTAAGGAGTAATTCCCCTGCAATACCCCGGTTTTTTATGGCCTCCTTCCAGCGTACATTCTTTTTCCTGCTTCTCTTACCGTTCGCCAGCACGGTGGGCTACGGCCAGCACGAAGGCCACAAGATGGCGCCCAAACCGGCACTCGCCGATACTACCCGCCGCGCCGCGCCAATGGACCACAGCCAGCATCAGGGCCACCAGATGCCCGGCACCACTCCCCCTGACACCAGCCGGGCCCGCATGAACCACGCCGATATGGGGCACGCGGGTATGAACCATGGGGCTATGGAGAGAATGAGCCACGCCTATTCGCGCCGGCTGCCCATGAGCCGCAACGGCTCCGGCACAGCCTGGAACCCCAACAATACGCCCATGTACATGTGGATGAGCCACCATGGCAAGTGGATGGTGATGAATCACGGCGCTATCAACGTGCGCTACACCCGCCAGAACCTGGGCCGCAGCAGTGGCCAGCGCGGCGGCAGCACCTTCGATGCGCCCAACTGGTTTATGACGATGGCCCAGCGCCCCATCGGGCAGAAAGGTTTGCTGAACCTGACGGCTATGATTTCGCTGGACCCGCTCACGGAAGGCGGCAACGGCTACCCCTTGTTGTTCCAGAGCGGCGAAGCGTATCAAGGTCAGCCCCTGGTTGACCGCCAGCACCCGCACGACCTGTTTTCGGCGCTGAGCATCGGCTACACACACGCATTTTCAGACGACGTGGACCTGACGGCGTACGTGGGCTACCCCGGCGAGCCGGCCATTGGGCCGGTGGCCTTTATGCACCGTATTTCGGCCATGCCCAACCCCGACGCGGCGCTGGGCCACCATTGGCAGGACGCCACGCACATTGCTTTTGGAGTAGCTACGCTGGGAGTGCGCTACAAGCAGTTTAAGCTGGAAGGCTCCAACTTCACGGGTCGGGAGCCCGACGAGCACCGCTACGGCTTCGACAAGCCCCGCGCGGACTCCTGGGCTGGACGCCTCAACTGGAACCCCACGGCCGGGCTGGCGCTACAGGTCAGCCGGGCCTTCATCAAAAGTCCTGAAGAATTGCACGTAGATGAAGACGTGAAGCGGACCACGGCCTCCATCATCCAGAGCAGCCAATGGGGCGACTACCGCTATATCACGTCGGCGCTGGTATGGGGCATGAACCAGCACGTGTCAGACGGCCATACCGACCCGGCCGCCCACTCCGTGCTGGCCGAAACCAACCTGCAGCTGGGCAAGCCGGCCGTGTACGGGCGCTATGAGTTCGTGCAGAAGTCGGATGAGGAGCTGCAGATTCCGCGCCCTGGTGCTCAGGAAGGGCATACTAACTACAACGTACATGCCCTAACGCTGGGAGCCAACTACCGGGTGGCCCAGATAGCCAAAACCGACCTCACGTTTGGGGCCCAGGCCACTGTATACCGCCCCGATGCTGAGCTCAAAGCCTATTATGGCGCAACGCCCGTTTCGGCGCAGGTCTATCTGCGGCTGAACCCCTCGTTGATGAAAATGAGCCGGTAGAACAGCCCGCGCCGCAGGTGCTACCCGGCCCTGCTGTACCTTTGCGGCACCTTTACCGCAGTGTTGCGGTTGTTGCTCCCGTGTCTACGTCTCCGCTTCGCATCCTGCTCATTACGCCGCCGCTCACGCAGCTCAATACGCCGTACCCGGCTACGGCCTATATCAAGGGCTTTCTGAGCGGGCGCGGCTATCAGGTTGCGCAGGCGGATCTGGGACTGGAGCTGGTGCTGAAGCTGTTTTCCAAAGCAGGTCTGACTCGGGTTTTCGAGGAAATCGAAGCCGGTCCTTTTGTGTTGAGCGACAATGCCCGCCGGATGCTGCGGCTCAAAAACAGCTACCTGAGCACCATTGGACCTGTTGTGCGCTTTCTGCAGAACAAGGATAATACGCTGGCCCCGCGTATTTGCCACAGCCGCTTCCTGCCCGAAGCCAGCCGCTTCGACAATATTGCCGATCTGGAAGCCGCTTTCGGCACGATGGGCCTCACCGACCAAGCCCGCCACCTCGCCACGCTCTACCTCGAAGACCTCGGCGACCTGATTAAGGAAACGGTGGGGCCACAGTTCGGCTTCTCGCGCTACGCCGAGAAGCTGGCTATGTCGGCTACTACGTTTGATGCGCTGCACGAGGCGTTGCAGGCGCCGCCCAATCTACTGGACCGCATGCTACAGGAGCTGCTGGACGAGCTGATGGACCGCGTGCAGCCGGATGTGGCTGGCTTCACGGTGCCTTTCCCGGGTAACCTCTACGGGGCCCTGCGGCTGGCCGGCCGCATCAAGCAGCTCAGCCCGAACACCTACACGCTCATGGGCGGCGGCTACCCCAATACCGAGTTGCGCCAGATTCGGGAGCCCCGCTTCTTCAACTATATCGACTTCCTGACGCTCGACGACGGCGAAGGCCCCTGGCTGCGGCTGCTGAAGTATTTGGAGGAGAAAAAAGAACGGCAGGCGGAGTCAGTATATCGTCAGGCTGAGCTTGCCGAAGCCTCTCTAGCTCTGACTAACTCAATCGTGGTGGGCGAAGCGGTAGAGATGCTTCGGCAAGCTCAGCCTGACGGCTCCAGAGAGCGGACGAACGTTTCAGAGCCATTACCCTTCCCCTTCCAGCGCACCTTTCTGCGCAATGCGGCCGGCGAAGTCGAGTACATCAACCAGCCCTTCCCCGACATTCCGCACCCCGAAGTAGGCACGCCGGACTACTCCGACTTGCCGTTGAGCGAATACCTATCGGTGATTGAGGTGCTGAACCCGATGCACCGGCTCTGGAGCGACGGCCGCTGGAACAAGCTGACGGTGGCGCACGGCTGCTACTGGAAACGCTGCTCGTTCTGCGACGTCACGCTGGATTACATTTCGCGCTACGAAACTGCGCCTTCAGCCTTGCTCGTTGACCGGATTGAGCAAATCATTGCCCAGACCGGCCAGACCGGCTTTCACTTTGTAGATGAGGCCGCGCCGCCCCTAGCCCTGCGTGACTTGGCCATTGAGCTGCTGAAACGGCGCGTGAGCATCACATGGTGGGGCAACATCCGCTTCGAGAAAACCTTCTCGCCCGACCTGTGCCGCCTGCTGGCCGCATCGGGCTGTATTGCGGTGAGCGGCGGGCTGGAAGTAGCTTCCGACCGGCTTCTGGCCCTGATGGAAAAGGGCGTCACGATTGCACAGGTAGCCCGCGTGACGGATGGTTTCACACAGGCCGGCATCATGGTGCATGCCTACCTGATGTATGGTTTCCCGACCGAAACTGCCCAAGAAACGGTGGACAGCTTGGAAGTGGTGCGGCAGCTATTCGCGGCTGGTATCGTGCAAAGCGGCTACTGGCACCGCTTCTCGATGACGGCCCACTCACCTGTTGGTAAAAACCCGGCGAAGTATCAGGTAGCGGCAGTGGGCCCCGAGCCTGGCCCGTTCGCCTGGAACGACCTGTGGCACGACGACCCTACCGGCGCCAACCACGAGCAATTTGGGGCCGGGCTGGCCAAGGCTCTCTACAACTACCTGCACGGCGTGGCCCTGCACGAGCCGCTCAGCTTCTGGTTTGATTTCCGGGTGCCCAAGCCGACCGTGCCGCGCCAACTCGTTCAGCAGGCGTTGCAGGAGCCCGGCAAGCCCGATTTCGCAAAGCAGAACCAGCGCCTGTTCTGGCTCGGCAACGCGCCGGAGTTGCGGAAGGAAAACGGCAAGAAAGGCCCGCGCGCCGTCCTGACTTTCTACGAGCAGGCTGAGGATTTTGAAGTGTCCGTACACACAGCTCTTGGCCCTTGGCTACACACCCTGCTCACGGGCCTGGCAGCCGACTACGACACTAAGGTGCTGCTCAAGGATGCGGCTCGCAGCTTCCCGGCCGGCCACTCGTTCGAGCGGTTTCTGGAGTCGGCGGCGTGGCTGCTGCTGCGCGAAAAAGGGCTTCTGGTATTGTAAAGGCAGATCTGATTCTAGTGCCTCCGTGCCAGCGGTACTCCAGCAACCGGAACTACTTCAGCCAGTCGGCAATAGCCGGCAGGTAGCCAGGAGCCGCTGACGGCCAAGTCCATTTACCATCGGCATTGCTCTGGCCAGGCAGCAGGAAGCGCGCATCAGCCCCGGGGAAAAGCCGGACCTGCGTGCCATGCTGTCCTCGGGCCGCGTTGCGCAGCCGGCGGGCACTGTCCTTCGCATTCAGCGACGTATCAGCGGCGGCATACAGACCCAGCACCGGTATTTTCTGGCGGCTGAGCAGCTGGAAGGGCCGGGCGTCTTCCATGGAAGAAACCGGCACATTTTCCAGCACCACAAACGCCGCCTTGGGCCGCGCCAGCACCGCTGCCGGAACCACCGTCGCCGTTCCATGCGCCCACATTCCTATCCGCAACGTATCTACGGCCGGCTCGCGGCGGAGCGCCTGCAACACCTGCACTGCCGACTGCAGCAGGGCTGAATCGGCGGGCTGCGGCGCCGGCGGCAGCACAACCACGGTTGCGACAATGCCCTGGCCGGCCAGTTGGGCAGCCCGCAATCTGGCGGCAGGCTCCGCAGCCGGCCCCGCGAACAACGCCACAGCCGGATGGCTGGCCAAGGTATCCTGCGGAATGAGCAGCGTCAGGGAGGGCAAGCCCCGGGCGGCCGGCTGCTGCTTGGTCTGGTACGCCCGAGGCAGCGCTTTGCCACGGCGCACCCACACGAAATCGGCCTTAATGCTGTCCAGCGCGAATACGCCCCGCAGAAAGTCTCCTTCCCGGATGGCGGAAATACTGCTTCCGCCGGCCGGGCTATTCAGCAGCAGCTGCGGCTCGGTATAGCTCAGGTTTGCGGCCGGAAAGCTCAGCCCTTCATTTTGCGGAAAACGCACATCGGCTTCCAGCTGGCCCGGGCTTACTTCGCGCAGGTCCAGGGTTGCCACCAGCTCGGTACCCTGGTAGGCCACGGTTCCCTCGTAGTGCCCAGTTGGCAGCGCCACTGCGGCCTTCTGCCCCGAATCGGGCAGGCACCCCCATAACCCGCCGGCCAATACCGGCAGCAGCAACTGCCAGGCACGCGGCTGGGTGCGGAGCGAAAACAAGGCAGATCGGGCTAAAATCACGCGGGCGGCAGAATGGCGAACAAGCAAAGGTACAGCAAGGTACTCGGGAAGGCAGGCAGCGGGGCTGTTGTCCGGTCAGCCTAGAGTCCCTTGCGCAGTATCAGGTCATTCTGCACGTCGGTTCCCAGCACAAACTTATGCTCTCCAATGACTTTGAAGCCGAAACGCCGGTAGAATTCCAGGGCGCGCACGTTTTTCTCCCACACACCCAGCACTACGGCCCGGCAGTGGCTTTGCCGGCCTTCCTCCAGCGCCCGGCGCATCATGGTAGCCCCCAAACCAGTGCCAATCCAGTCTTCCTGCACATAAAGCCGCTCAATTTCCAGCCGCTCCTCCGAGACTTTGTCAGGGTGGCTGCCCAGCCGGGAGTGCAGGCGTAGCTTGGCATAGCCCACCAGCTGTTGGTTCATGCGGGCCAGCAGAAACACCGTATCGGCATCCTGCAGCTCCGCCAGCTGCTTTTCAGGGCTGAAATTCGCCTCCAGATACGCCGCCATATCGGCGGGCTGATTCTCAGCGGCAAAGGTTTCCAGAAAAGTCTGACGGCCAATGGCAGCCAGTTGCGCCGCAACATCGGCAGTTCGTTTGGCCAGAGTGATAGTAAGCGGCGAAGACATAGGCAGAAATCAGGAGGAGCAACAAAGGTACACGGGCTGCTGCCGTATCTGCTACCCTGCCCGCGCCGCCAAGTGCTGCCCCTATCTAATCGATGACATTGTTTTTGCGCCGTAGCATCCGCCAGCCATAGCGCAGCAAAAACATGCCACCCGCCAGCAACAGCAGACTGATAAAGAACTGCTGGTTGTACAGCGCGGCCATTCCTGCCTGCTGATACGCAACATAGGTCACGCCCATCCGCAGGGCCAGCGCCGTCAGCAGCATAAAGCCAGCCAGTACGTTCATCATACCCACAATCCGGCGGGTAACGGGGGGTAACGGAGCCATAAAATACCTTCTCTGGGATGCAGCAGGCATCGTGCATAGTGGTCAAGCAGGAACCTGAGCATCAAGACACCTAGCATCCGTCATACGCCAGTTCGTAACGACACGTATGTCAGGCTAAGAAGCCAGCCCGTTCCGCTACGTGATACGAACCAATATTGCAAATTGATTTCCACCACGTACTTTTGTTCACCAACCTTCATCAGCGAGAGTAGCTCAGTTGGTAGAGCATCAGCTTCCCAAGCTGAGGGTCGCGAGTTCGAACCTCGTTTCTCGCTCATTCATTATCAGCCACTTAGATGCAAGTCTGGGTGGCTGATTTGTTTTTGGTTTACACATTGGTTTACACAAGCAATAAAGACGACACAGACAACTTGCGTCATTTTTTAAGTCATCTGCCAAAAGACTAGCCGGGTTTGGAGGATGGTATTAAAATACGGCGGATATATCCTCTCTAGATACGTATAGCTCTAGTTATCCTTACCACATGGCCCATTGCCTTCGCAAGGCATTAAAATGCCCATATTATTGGTATGGGTGGCCCTTGACGGGTAGAGCCTATAGAATTACAGCTCAATGCTACGACGCTGGCTGCGTCGTAGCATTGAGCTGTAATAGGTTACAGGGCGCAGCACCCCTACATGTGTAGTAGTCTAAATTGCGGTTCGTCATGGTCATCCCCGCCCCAGAGGCATAACGTCATTGCCGCGCCGGTCCTGTTACCTAGGCTGTGTCTGAAAAGGGGTGTTACGTATCTTAGGGTATGGCAGCACGGTATAAGTTGACGGATGCCCAATGGGCCGCGGTAGAAGGCGAATTACCCCCCCCCACAACGTCTGGGGCGTCCCCGGCGCGATGACCGCCAGCAATGGAATGCCTTACTCTGGGTCCTATGTACCGGAGCGCCCTGGCGGGATTTACCCGTCCGCTACGGCCCCTGGCAGACGGCGTACGAACGATTTCGCCGGTGGGCCGCTGATGGTACCTTCGAGCGGGTGCTGCACCACTTACGCCTGCGCCTGGATGCGGCCGGCTTGTTGGACCTGGACACGTGGCTGGTGGATTCGACCACGGTGCGGGCCACCAAAAGGGCGGCGGGCGGCACGAAAAAAAAGCCCAGTGCCTCGGGCGCAGCCGCGGCGGGCTGACCAGCAAGCTGCATGTGGTCTGTGATGGAGCGGGTATGCCGCTGGCCCTGCATCTGTCGGCCGGCCAGCGGCCTGATGGTCCCCAGTTTGAACCGCTTTGTGAACAGGTGCGCGTACGTCGACGCCCACGTCAACTCCTGGCCGACCGTGGCTATGACGCGGCCCACATTCGCCACTGACTGCGCCGTCGTCGCATTCGGGCCGTCATTCCACGTCGGCGACCAGCCGCAGGTCGTCGCTGTCGGCGGCGAGGACGGCCACTACGAATCGAGCCCGCTCGCTATGCGCGGCGCAATGTGGTAGAACGCTTCTTTGGCTCGCCCAAAGAACATCGCCGCGTGGCCACGCGCTATGAGAAACACGACACCCATTTCCTCAGCATGGCCTCGCTGGCCTGTAGCCGCCGTATTTTGCAGCATCACTTTTCAGACACAGCCTAATACATTCAGCTTAAGGCCAGCCCGGTATAGCTGAGCACCAAGTATTAGCTTTTTTCGCGCTGTCGAGTATTCTTTTCAGCCTAAGCCTTTAACCCCTTTGAGATCTATCAATAGGGTGATTAGAACACCTCACGCACAGGATAATTGGTTTATTACTGCTGCAGAAACGCTTTTACATTTTCCTCCGTGTAGGTTGGTACATCAGTAGCCCTTACCTCTACCCGACTAGCTCCCATGGCCTTGAACCAATCCGTAACATAGCGCTTCACGATGTCGGCGTAGAAAGGTGGACGGCTATATGTATTAATCTCTAGTACCAACACATCAAGGCCTTTTAGATTGGTGCCCGGAGGCACCAGCAGGCCGTATTTGCCAGCCTCATACTTAGCAGACCAGTTTGCAGCTGTGAACTGCCCCTTTTTCACGAGCTCATCCTGGATGTAGGTGTCATTGAAAAAGGCTGCTTTATTGCCATCCCGTATACTCCTGTTACGCACGTGGTCCAAATAGCCGTCGGTTACAACGATGAGGACGTTGCGGTACTTGGTGGTATCCATAATGCAACGGGCAGCCATCTTCTCCTTGGCAAAACCCCATAGGTCGGCACCGTCCTGCGGCTGCTGTTTCACGAATTCGTACAGGCGCTCTACGCCAGCTGTTGTTTGAGCTACCAAGTTATTGTACACCTCCTTTTTGGCTTTGGGGTCCATCTCGGGCTTCCCCAGATCTACCTGTAGCGACCGGGCTACCTGGTCGAGGTTCGCGTCCATCTGGGGCTGAGGCTCAAAGTAAATGGCGTAACGATCTTTGGCTTTGAGGGCCCCCTGCTTCTCCATGTTGGCCTTAAACCAAGTGGAGGCAGCTTTAACAACAGCTACGTCACGGTTTTGCTGGGTATCCTGCCCAAAGCGCGCGTTGATGCGGTTAGACAGATCCAGTAGTATGGTCAGGTTAGTTCTTTTCGTTGAGGTATTAGAAGCCGAGTCACCACCGCCGCCGCCGTCAGTAACTACAGTATCAGGATTACAAGAAATTAAGCCGGTTAGAGCAGCTAGGAAGCTGAGGGTTAAAATTTTTGAAAAGCGCATTCGTGAAGAGGAGTAAGGATATTAATTAGTGGACTGGCCTTGCATGCCCAGTCCATCAATTTCGGAAGAACGGTAGGACAATACCGTATTTTGACCCAAGTGGCGCTCAATGAATTGATCTAGTGTAGTCTTACACTGGTTCTGCTTGTAGTGCGACATATCGGCTCCTGTCATCCAGGACAGCCAGCCGTCGCAAAACTCCATGAGATAGTTTGCCCACTCACGGGCCGGGATGATGACGCCCGTAAGCTGGGCTTCCAACTGGTGCCGCTGGCCAATCAAATTCTTGATGGTTTCCTTCACCTTGCCAATCTGTTCTTCCAAGGCAGAGCACTCCGTTTCCTTTTCCTGAATCTGGTTTTGCCGCTCGGTAATTGCCGCGCCTACTTTATTGGTAAGACGGTGCGCCTCCATAAAGAAATCGAAGAGTAATCCCCAGATAATGTATACGACAAAACCAGCGAAGATAATGGTCCAGAAATCTACATCCATAATGGCTTTTCCGAGGGTATAATCGGGAATATCCTTGAAGGATGCCAGCTTCTGCAAATCGTAAATTTTCTTGGAAATACCGTAGGCTAGGATGAAGTCGAAAATAAACGTGATGCTCACAATAGCAGCCATTTTCAAGGCTTTCCCCTTTTGTGTGTTCTTCTGCAGGTGATGGAGGATATACCCTAAGCCTAAGAAAGCAGAGGGCAGTGTTATAATCATCAGCAACTCGAAAAATCCCTCTTTATATGCCTTAGCTACTGCCTGAGCATCGAAAATGGCTTGAGTGACGACGTTGTCATCTACTTTGAAGCTTTTAAAAACGGCTGAGTAAATGGCGGAACTGTAAAAGACGAATAGATAGATTGTCAGCAGTGCCAGGATGATTCCGCTAATCCACAGAGCCAGCCGGGAAGGCTCCTGCAAGCGCATATCCTCAGGTGAAGTGCGGAGCAGATGAATCTCGTGTTTGATGTCTGTTATTTTCTGCTTGGTACCGTCCAGCTTTGCATCCAACGTGGCACGCTCATCCTGGCGGTATTCTATTTCAGTGCTGACGGCATTGATTTCGCCTTGTTTTTGCTTGCGCTGGGTTTCCTGCTGGCGGTCGTTTTGGTCAAACTGCTCGTGCAGGTTGGCTAAGATGCGCGTCAGGTTTACTTCTAGGCCATGGGTGGTACCGTTGTGCTGGCCGGCTGCGCGAAAGCCAGCCTGGCGCATAGTTCGCTGAATGCGGACCGAATCCGGGTCAGCGTAGTTCTCCGACTCCAGGTTATCGGCGGCGGAGCTTACCAAGCCGAGTTTTTTGAGTACCCGGTCGGCAAAAGATGCATCACGGCCAAGTGGCTCCGACGCAGAGCTTTCGGCAGTGACAATAGGTCCGGTGGTTGGCTTCAAAGTGAAGAGGCCAGGTTTGGGTAAAGCCATAATGAATGCGGGTGCAATTTCGATTAGATAGATTCCTGAACCACTTGAATCACTTGGGCCGGCGCGACACCTGCCTGAGCTTGCTCCAGGAGAAAATCGACGATACCGTCGGCGTTTTCTTCGGTAAACTCATACAGTAACACACTGCGGCGGAGCATGGCACGCTCTTCCTCTTTGATAATTCCGTCGGCCAAAATCAAGCGGGCCAAGTCATAAAGATGGGATACCCGCTCGTGCGGCGTGCTAGGCAGGATAGTACTGACGGAGTGAGGACGCAGCATGATAGATTCCAGTGTTTCCTTGGAAACGCCGCGCTCCAGCGCGATGCCGTAGATCAGTTCTACTTCACGCAGGTCCACTTCCTGGTCAACATAAGCGAGGGCCAGCAGGCGTGCCAGAAGGCTGTGTGTTACTTGTGAACTGACAGAAATTGAAGGCGTAAAATTTTCCATGCAATAGAGGTAAGTGGAGGGTGAGAATATTACTTAAGGAGGGCAATGGCAATTGAAGCGGCTATACCTAACAGCGCTATGGCCTGCAAAATGGTAGAGCGGGTAGTAAGAGAAGTAACTTGCTGCTGCAAGCCTGTGACCGACTCCTGAAGGTGGTCATGCCGCTGCGTGTGCTGTTGCTGCTGCTGGACCAGCATCTGATCTAAGATCGTGAGCCGCTCCAGCGTAGTAGTTTGCTTCTGCTCCGTGGAATGGTGAATCTTCTGTTGCTGGGCGTCGATGGATTCCAGCCGGTCGGAAAAACGAGCGGCATTCATAGCATCCCGGAAGGAGGTCAGGCTGGCCGTAATCACCTGGAGCCGGTCACTGAGTCCAGTAAGTACGTCGCCTTGGCTCTGACCATTTTTGCGCAGCGTTTCGATGGCCTTTTCCAGCTCGTTAGTTTGCTTGCCATATTCCCGCAGCGCTAATTGTAGCTGCTTATCCAAAGCCTCAGCCCACTGTTTGGAATTCTGGCGGAGCAGCTCACTCTGGCCGTCGATACTTTTCTTATGTTCCCGTTGCAGGTCGGCCAGCAAAGCTTTCTGCTGCCCGTGTACAGCTTCGGCAGCCCGGATTGCGGCATCTGCCGCATCACGGGATTGGGAAGCGCTATCTTTGGCGCGGCCGATTTCGTCAGTAAAGTTCTTGAGCCGTCCCAGCTCACGCTTCAGGACATCAAGAGTGGAAGTAGGTTGTTCTACCATATGCTATGGGGTACTGGACTAGGCCAGTGTCGTGCGGGTATCGAAGCGTTTATTAAAGCTTAGCAGCCACTTGCTGTTGATGTCAACCAGAATGGACTCAACTATATGGTCGAGCACATAAGGCCCGAGAGAAGGCTCGTAGTGGCTGATTTCAGCAGCGTAACGCCGGGCAAGTTCGTTCAGCTCGGTTTCGGTGAGCTGGGTCTGCTCGTAGAAGGCCACCAAGCCGTCCCGGATTTTGCGGCGGCCATCTTCCTCAAGCCGCGGATCGACTTTCTTCGGGGGCTTGTGTCTCTCCAAAAACAACATGGCAAAACCATCGAGCAGCAACAGTGCTCCGTTGTTGGGAGCAGCCTGTAGCAACCGGGCGCAACCCCCCCGGAGGTGCTTGATGTTATCTTTCTCCTTGCCCAGTCCATCAGGCGGCTCAGCCATGTACTTTAGATATTTCCACAGGATTTCCTGGTCGAAATGAGTGCCCTGCTTGGTGTCTTCGGGCAGCAAATGAGGGCGGGCGTATTTGGAGTTGAAATAGAGGTTGAAGAATTCGCTCAGGTCCTCTCCCTTCAAGCCGTTGCGACAGGCATTTTCCATCTCCAGAATAGCCCGTTCGCGCTTTTTGGCAATTTCAGAGTAAGTAAAATCCAGAATCTGACCCAGGCACTTCTCCAATAAGGTTTCGCCTTTCTCACGCTGGGCGGCCTCTGCACGCATATTCCAAGCATTGGTAGCTGTGGTATAACGCCGGAAATAATCCTCTAGCCGGTCGAGATAGTGCTGGTCTGTATCAGGCTTAGGAGCCAGTAATAATGTGAGCGTACGTGCCCCGTAGTCGATGGTATAGTCCTCGACTACGCCCAGCAGGCAGAGGCGGTGAACTGCTTTGTAGGTATCCTGCTCTTCGCGGATGCGAGGATAATTCCGGCGTAGGGCATCGAATACTTCTTTAGGCGGTTCCGGTGTCAGCTGCTGGCGGAGGTTATTCAGAAAGTCCTGGTCGGTGGTTGTGTATGCGGCAGCTTGTTTGAGCAAGGGTTCGGTCAGCTTGCAGCCGTAGGAAGCGGCTATTTCCGCCATTTCGCTGTAGGATCCATTGACAAAACCAATAGTGAGTGGGTTAGGCCGTTCGCCTATGGCCACCTGGCTTAACTTCGGTACAATGCCAGGCGTGGAGGAGGCACTGGTGCGGGTTGCCAGCCACTCCGCCAGCGTAGCCTGAGAAGCCAGCGCCTCATCAGGTGTTTCTTCGAGGAGGTATTGCACTAGCCAGTCGAGCAAAGCCTGCGCCTGCTCAGCGGATATACTTTCGTGCTTGTTCGTTAGGGAGGCAACCGGCACTTTGGGGTTGCTAAAATCGACTCGGCCATAGCCGACGCCGAAGCTTTGGTTGACGTAGAGAAAACGAGGTTCTCCTTGCCCAGGACGAGGGAAGAGACTGACGGTTACAGGTAGTGAGAAGGTTTCCTGCAGGAATTCAGCCAACTCGGCGCACTGCTGCAAGGCCGGAAAAGTGACCCGGCTCAGCAACTCGTGCATGACCAAGGCTTCCTTTTTGCGGCCTTTGAAGCTGTTTTGGTGAAACTGCTCCTGAATACGGCGGTCTGCCTCATGGAACAGCACGTAATTCAGCGCGTAGGCCTGGTCGCGGCCAGCACGGCCAGCTTCCTGCACGAAGCTCTCAATGGAGCCCGGAAAATTGTAGTGAATAGTGAAGCGGACATTGGGCTTGTCAATACCCATCCCAAAGGCCTTAGTAGCTACCAATAGGTTGAGCTGGTCGCTGACAAAGCGCGTCTGCATGCGCTCCATCTCATTTTGCGCGCTGTCTTTATCGGTATCGTTCTGGTCGCTGCCCATGAAGTACCCTACCCGTAGCGGTAGCGTATCTACATTTTGGAGCATGGTATGGATGCTGCGCACCCCCGCCGCGTGCCGCTCGGATTTGTAGGGGCAAAAAATCAGTCCGGCATGAGGATAGCGCCCTTCATCTTCCTGGTAAAAAGAGTCGGATTGGAAACTGCGGGGTATAAAGCGGTCTTCCTCAGCAGTGGCAATGCGCTCCTCCAGGGAGTACGGCAAATTTTGTAGCAAGTGGCGAAGTTCCTGATGCTTAGCCGCGCCCAGAGGGTCTTTTTCCTGACGGTGTGACTCGTTGGTTTTTACGTCGATGATGCGGTAGCTGAGCTCCTTGCGTTCGGTGGTACGGGTGCGTACTACGTCATCGGGGTCAAGACGCAGTTCCCGCTCCACATCAGCCAGCACATCGAAGGATGCGGTGGCTGTAAGGCCATACAGCGGTACAGGCTTGCCGTTGAAGGTGTGACAGTAGGCACGGGCATTGTCGCCGAGGCGTAAGTACTGAGTACGGAAATCGTGGCCCCATTCCGACACGCAATGCGCCTCGTCGATGACGCAGTAATTGAAGCCTACGCGGGTGGCGGCTTGCTCGGGGCTACGCATGCGCTGGAGCTGTTGCCGGAAGCTCTGAATCATCATACGCTCAGGCGAGATGAAGAAGAACAGCAATTCGCCCCTGCTCAACCGGCGCAGGCGCAACTCGCGCTGCGTTGCCGTACGAATAGAGGAGTTTACGTAGCTGGTGGCATCAATCCAGTTTTTCTGCAGCCCTTCGTACTGGTCCTGCATAAGGGACTTAATGGGGTCGACCACCAAGGCCACACCCGGCTGGAGGAGAGCAGCCAGCTGGTAAGTAAGGGACTTGCCGCCACCGGTGGGTAGCAGACCTAATACGCTACGCCCTTGCAGGCCCCGATTGAGGATAGGAAGCTGCCCGTCACGAAAATCGACTTTGCGGAAAACATTCTGCAGAAAGTAGAGCAACGGCTCCTTCCGGCCAGGTAGCACGGGATACTCATATTCATCTTCCCGGTCGTACTCCTGCACGATGGGCGGATACGCTATCAGGGCGGCCGTCTGGAACCGGCGGGTAGTGCGAGGTGCGTAAGCGGAACGGATACTGATGTAGGCTTGGCCCGGCAAATGCCGTGAGGAAGGTGTGAATCCGGGGCGTTGCAGCATGGCTACATCCAGTACTACATCGGCCGTAGCCGTGAGACTGGCCGTGCTGAGCGGCTGCACCGCGTGGCCGGGGGCCGTATGCAGCGCTGCCTGCAAGTACTCGGCTGAAGCAAATACCTGCAAGTGAATTTCCGGCAAATGCCGTTCGCGCCCTTCCAACTCAAAAAGCTCCAACATTAACTCCTGCAGAGCTTCCACGGCCAAGTGGCCACAGGGAACATCGTGCTCGACGATGACTAAGTGCCAGGCTGATTTATGCAGGGGTAGTACCCCATTGCTAATACATTCCAGCAGGGTGCGCTGCACCCGCGCCACGGCTAGGGGAGTCAGCAAGAGCTGCTGAGCCTGAAGCCCCGCAACGGAAGCGTATAGGGGCTGCTCATAGCTAGCCACCAAGTGCTGAAAGTATTCGTGGTGTTCGACTACATCATGCAGTGGCCGTAACGCTTTCTGTGGGGTGTTGAACTCGGCCGAGGGCAGGCGAGCCGTAATCCAGTGAGCTTGTTCGGTGGCCCAGTCGCGGCGAGCATCTTTCTGGCGTTGGCTGGGCTCGAGGTGCTGGCGGCCGTCGATTTCGACCACGACACCGTGAACCGGTGGGCTCAGCGGCGTGCGGAACCAGGGATATGGCAGGGCAAGTGTGAAATCAACATCCTGCTCTGCGAATTCATTGGGATTTACATGCAGTGTTTTATGCACCTGCTCCGCTTCCTCAGGAGCAAACTCCAAAATGGAGCGCAACGAGGTTTGCGGGGCCAGCACCTGCCACAGTGCAGGGCCAAACTCCTGGCGAAGGATCTGGGTAAAAAAGCGGCGTTCCAAGTCACTCCCATGACTTTCCCAGCTCGCTAGTTCGTGCAACGTGGACGCCGTAGGCTGGATGCGGGGTTCAATAAGGTGCAGGGCCCGCCACAGCAGGGTAACTACATCCTTGTTATTGGCATTAAGGACGAAGCGCAAGTTGCCCTGAGTATCGGTGGTACGCTCCACCGGCTCCGGCCAAGCGTAACTCAACACCTGCTGCGCCAGCGTAAGGGGGGGGCGGGTAGGCAAACCACGGCTGACCAGGTTACTGGCTACCGCCAGTAGGGAATCGGGCTCGTCGCCGGGACCATTCAGAGGAATACTGCTTTCCAGCTCGAAATAGCTCAGATTGCGCAGCAGGGCCCTGATATGCTCGTGAGAAGCGGGCGAATCAATAGCTGCGGCAAGAACCGGAAGTAGCTCCTCGATAAAATATCCCGCCTGTAGCTGAGGCATAACTTATAGAACTCTAAAATCAGCTAGAAATAGGACAACTCATGGAAGATAGATAAGCAAAGTATAGAATTTGGCAAACAAACCCTATGAGTATGTAACATTCAAATTATATAATATTTGTCTTTAGCACTCATTAACAATCGTTTATATCACTTAAAATTCATATTATGAAGTCGTGGAATTCCATATCGGGCTTGTTGTGAGATTTGCCGTTTTTCGTTGAAAAACTAAATCTTATACCGACTAGTGGTTTATAAAATATTTTGCCAAAGGGCGAGTTGCTTTGCGACCAGGATCGAGCTTGCTTCCAAGTGATTTGAAGCTCCAGTAGCAACTCGAATCCTTATTTTAACCTCCTTAAACCGCTAGTCGATATAAGATCAATGTGGCCTATTTTTAATTAGAGCTAAAAATAGAGCATAGCATCATGATACTAATATATTCTGTATTCGATAAATAAGAGCTGTCTCATGGGCAGGCAACGCATTGTTAAACTCAGCTGATGCCGCAGCAGGGTTAGCAAATGCTTTTGCTAATATGATGGGGAGGCGGTGAGCAGAGATTGTAATCACTGATTCGGTCCCACTCAACTGATCTGCTACAGTATAATCCAACCGATTGGCAGAGTACTCAGTGGCTTGTTGCTTCAGGGAATCAGGATAAAAAAGATGAGTATGGGGTGTGCCGCGTCGTAGCGCGTAACTCACCAGTTGGTACATGTCGGCTTGGGCAATACTGCCGGGGGTGATGATGCCATCGGTAGTGGGCAGCGTTTTATACTTGGTATCCACCACTATCGATTTGGGAACCGATGTCCCAGTAGTCTTTGGCAACAACAACAGATCGTGGCGGAGCTGGAAATATTTTTGGGGCGTGGTAGCTCCCAGAGGCGTGGCCTGGGCCAGATACAGGTCGCTGGCCTGGGGTCTGATGTAAAAATCAGCGGTGAGGTGTTGCTTCAGAAAGCCTTGAATGAACTCCTCGAAAATCTTCTCAGTGGGCAGCAGTAGGGCGAAGACAGATTGGTTGGTTTCGGTGCTGGCAAGGGGGCTATGGTTGGCTAGAAACAGACGGCAATAGGCTAGGACCACATTGAAGTCGGCGAACAAGGGTGGCAGGTGTACCAAGTCACAGTCGGCGAGGCAGGCGCGTTGGTCGGCTACATCAGCGAGTTGAAAGCGTATTTCTTCTAGTAGGCGCTGGCTTAGAGCATGACGTGTGAATTGACGGAGGCGGCCAGCTACATCCTTGAGGATGCGGTTGAAGCGGTTGTCGGGTTGGAAGGAATCGAAGGTGCAGGGCAGCACCTGCTGGCGGCCAACGGCCCGGTTGCGCACATAGTCGGGGAAGTTGAGGCGGCCGCGCAGGGTAGACAGCTCCTCCTCTACTTCCTGATAATATTGATATTGAGTACGGTTGAGCAGCTCGTGGGTGTACTGGGCAAACAGCAGGATGAGCAGCTCCAGCCAATCGGTGGGCGCCTGGGAAAAGCTGGCCAGGGAACGGGGGAACTGCAGCCGCTCGGAGTAGCTTAGCCACCAATACAAGTGGGCATGAATAGCTTCCAGACTGCCGGCGGGCGGCTGCGCGTGCCCTTGGTAGAATACTTTGGGTAGCAGGTGAATCCGGTGCCCCTGGTACTGGATGAGGCCCACGTAATTGCGGGCACTTACTACGCCCTGCCCATTGGCCTCGTACTGAAAGTTCAGGTAGCGCTGCCGGGTCTTCTGGGAGCCATCCGTCCCAAAAAACCAGGCACTACGGGGCCGTTCGTCCCAGATGGTCTGGAGGTACTCCTCCAGACCATCTGGCAGACTAGCAATGGGCAAGCGGTTGCGGTATTCGTACAGGTAATGATCCATGCGCGGCGGGCCTAGGAAGCGGTGCCGTAGCGCAGACCGACGGTTTCATCCAGGTAGCACGGGATATTGGCCTCCGTGAGCAGGGTCTGGACTTTGGCCTCGTCGTTGAGGAAGTACTCGTACAGGAGCGGGATTACCTTGCCGTTGAAGATGGCGGGCAGCGTTTCCTGAGGATTGAGGAAGTAGGCGTGGCCGATCTGAAAGTCGCGGGACTTGTGGTGACGGATCCGCTCGTTGAGGGCTTTGAGCACGGCGGCGTGCGGAATAGGCTCGTTGTTGATCTTGTCGAGCGGATACAGGGGGCGAAACTCAAACCGGCGGCGCAGGGCAATATCGAGCAGGGCCAGGCTACGGTCGGCGGTGTTCATGGTGCCGATGACGTAGAGGTTGACCGGCACAGTGAAATTGGTTTCGCCGGAGGGTAGGGTTACGGGCAGGGTGTTGCTGCCACCCAGACGCTTGTCCTTTTCAAGCAAGGTGATGAGCTCACCGAAAACCTTGGCAATGTTGGCCCGGTTGATTTCGTCGATGATGAGCACATAGTTGCGGGGCGGCTCGGGCATGGTTTCTACCGGAGCAGTATCCGTCTGCTCCGACAATTCGTGGAGGCGCTTGACGATGGCCTGGTGGTAGATCTGGTTGCCGCTGGGGTTAGGCTGTACCAGGGTGCCTTCGTAGAGGCTTTTGAGGGTGCTGTTCTGCACGTTTACCAAGTGCCCGTCCTTGCCCCGTTTGAAGGTGATGTATCCATCACCGAAATCGACAATGGAAAACTGGTAGCCGGCGGCTTTCATTGGTAGCACTATTTCCTCGTCGCGCTCTACCAGCGGGTCCATGAGCTGGTTGAATACTTCCTCGAAGCCCACGGCAACGGGCGCATCGGGGGTGGCCGTCTGGCGCTGGTATTCATCACGGGCACGCTTGGCAATGCGGTAGAATACGCCGTCGGTTTTCTGGAATACCATGTTGCCGTTCAGCACCTCGGGGCGGAAACCCTGCACGAAATCCTCGTAGGTGAAGCTTTGATGGAAGGTAACGAACTCCAGACGCTGACCTAGCTCCTGGCGGAACAGCTGTTGAGCGGCTTCGTAGGAAGTAGGCCGCTGGCCGGTCAGGATTTCGTAGGCCAGCTCCAGAGTGGAGTGGGTTTTGCCAGTGCCGGGGGGACCGTAGAGGATGATATTAGGATTTGGGAATCGTTTCTGAAACGCTGCCTCCGCTTTCTCCCATTCCTGCTGCGAGGAATACGACACGACTTTGAGGTTAAAGTAGGGCTGGAATAGTTTCTCGTTGGCCAGAGCCAGGTCGGTGACTGGCGCTACGGTGCGGTAACCACTAGGGGCCCACCAGCTTGCCAGATCGGTCAGGTTGGCGGTGTTTTCCTTGATCGGTGAGGCCACCAGCTCAGCCGAGCGGTAGCCCCAGTCTTCCAGATCATCGACCATGCCGCTGATGTCGTCGGGGAAGTACTGCCAGTCGCCGCTGATACGGTAGATACCCCATAGCTGCTGAGAGCCGGCGCAGGCGTACACGTAGTCGCCGATTTGGAGGCCGGATTTGAACAGCTCGCCCTGGCCGTCGGGGCAGTATTCGTTGACAGTCAGCCACCCCCGTTTCCGAAGTTCAGCCAGAAACAGCCTGCCTTTGTTGGTGCCGTTGAATTTGCCCATGGATACTTTGTAGATGGGGCGGCCGTGTAGCTCGATAGTTTTGGGCATGGTGGGGGAAGGCGAAATAGCAGCAGCGTTGCCGCTTACGATGGTGAGAGGTAGTGTAAGAGTGCTATGGAAGCGACGTAAGGCCGCTTTTTGGTCGCTGGTCAGCTCGGCAGAAGCCAGTGCCTGGATATCCGTTACAAAGCTTTCTGCATTACTGGCTACTGCCAAAGCAGCATCAGGTATTTGGGCAAATGATCTTCGGATGTTCGCGACATAGCTACTGATAGACCCAGCGCCTAACAGAGTTGCTGTGACGGAAGGATGCGTTCTAAAGTCATTGAGCAGGTCTGGTAAAGTAGAGGTTGGTATCATAGGATGAAGTGAGAGGATTAGATGGTTTGGGCAACTGGCACGGTGCTGCCGCGCTGAGTACGGACTAAGTGTGCCTCGAACTCGGGCAGGGACAAAGGCTGCGGATGACGACGGGTTTCGATGAGGGTGCGGCGCACGGTTTCGTGGTCGTAGCGGGGGTGCCAGGCGAGGTGGGCCAGGTAGGGGCCGCTTTGGGCGGCTAGCAGGGTGCGGTAGGCCGGTTCCAGCTCGGGATAGTGCTGCACAAACCGCTCGGTGTAGTACTGCGCTAGGCCTTCGGCCACGTAGAGGTCGGCATGGGCGAAGCCTTGCCAATAGCGGCCGTCGATGTCGCGGCCGACGTGGGTGTAGGCGTGGGCCAGCTCGTGGGCCAGTACCACGGCGTAGAGCGCGGCGGGGTCGATCTGGCGGAGGGTGGCGAATACCAGCAGGGGCACGTAGTAGAGCTCGATGCGGGAGTCGCGCAGGAGGTAGCTGCCGAACACGTCGTTGCCCTCCTGGAACATCTGCGTGAACAGGGTGCTGATCACTTCCTCGAGCTGGAAGCGGCCGGCAACCTGCCGGGCATAGTCCAGCGTAGCGGCGAAAGCCTCCGTGGGGGCCTCAGGGTGCTGAAAATCGGGCTGCACGGGGGCGGCGGCATCGAGGAAGGCCCGCATGCGAATAAACTCCAGGAAATCGAGGCGGGGGTAGTAGGCATCGACCAGGCGCAGGAACTGGCCGTTGTTGTCGGGACGGAGTGAGATGGCAACGGGAATGGGTGCCGCTTTGCCCCCGTAGAGCTCGGGGCCGCTGTCGAGCAGACGGACGCGGATGATTTCGCGCAAAAACTCGCGGGTACGCACGTTCCAGCGCGTTTTGGCCTGCTCGAATACGGAAGCGTGTCGGTGCTCAAACTCCTGCAGGATGCGCTGGCTGGTGGGGTTTGAGTAGTCGTAATGGTGATAGTTCACTGAGCAGAAACGAAATGGTGATGTATTAGCCTTTAGGCTCTTCTGGGATAGTCACGTAGATACTGATATTAAGCCAAGCTACAGGGCCATTAAGCTCCAAGCTAATTGAAGGCTGGTTGCTGTAAAATCCATCATCAATTCCATTTTCATTTAGGCTCTGGTCATCACCAATGGGCCGCCGATAATATTGCTCGTTATAGATTCTACCATCTCGAACGAAGGACAATAATCGCCCCTTGTCTTCACGTCTAACTTCGTCAGCCCCTGATTCTAAATAGAAGAACGCAAGCTGCTTGGCAGTGACCCTTCTGCCCCAATCAGTACTGGGTATCCCCTGCTGACAAGTGAGCCATAGAACCAACCACTCAGATAGCGTCAGCCATTCACGTTCAGAAGTATCAAAACTTTTACTATCACCTACAAAACCTACCAGTAAAGGCTCAACAGCCTTTACACGGTATTCGCCGGTAGCTTCATTGGCATATAATACGAAGCTACGGTCTTTAAAAAGAAGTTGACTGTCAGTTAGCTGAGCTAAATTCAAGCTAATTTTATCGGTATTCCCAGCCTTCAGCTGAAATAGTGCTGTCTTTGAAAATGATGATTTTCTCTGGATTTTTTTCGTCTTAGGATTTACGCCAAACACGTTCACAGTTACAGCAAAATCGGATCCGTACGCATCCTTATTTCTTACACGAGCTTTGTTCAAACCACGCCGGTGAAGCATGAAAATTTCCCGCTTTGTCTTATAAGGAAATTTGAATGGTTCGGGCCACGAGGTGCATTCTTTGTGCAATAGCTTTTCCAGAATACGGTTCATCAAGGCAACCTCCTCCAAAGGCCGGCCACGCAGCCAGCCGTTCATAGCCTGATAGGCAGAGCGGAGGCCGAAGGCGACAGTCTTGTCAAGAAGATGGAGTGGTTTAAGTGAGGGATATACTGGTACAATAGAGGGAGTTGACTTGGGAAGCATATAGCACTCTTTAGGTTTTTTAATACGAATTTACAGCTCCAACTTGGGGGCGCTGGTGCGAGGCTTGCGGACTTTGGGCTTTTTGTTAGCAGTGGCCAACGCTTCCTGCTCGGCCACCTCGCGGGCGTGGATTTCGTGGTTGAGTTGAAGCAGGCGGCGCAGCACCTCACGGCGGGCAGCAGGCGAAATGGTATAGCGCACCCGGTCGTTTTCGGGCAAGTAGTCCATCTCATGGAAACCATGCTCCAGGGCCAGATCATCCCAGCCGTAGGCAGCGGCCACGGCTTCATCCATTTGCTTGTGCAGCTCCCGCAGGCGTAGAATTTGCTGCTGCAAATCTTCTAACCTGTTACTATCCGCTAGAGGAATTTTGGCTGCCTTTGCTATATCCTCGTGCTTGAGGTTTGGGGTATGTAAAAGGTTGTACGCTCTAGTTAGCCCCAGATTGAGGTTTAACATTAACTGGCTTCGATATTCATGATACACTGAACCGGCACTTTCGATAACTAATAAGTTGTTCTGGGAACACCCCTGAGGAAATGGGAAAGTTTGGTAGCAATCGGAAGGTGTATAACGCAAGTCACCTTTCATAGACGATGCATACTGCCGCGTCCACATTTCATGAAAGACTGATTGTATTATAGCAAAGTCAGCTGAACTATCAGTTGCGATAACACCTGTTGCATGAGAGAAAACTATATCAGATGGCTCGAATACAAAAGCGAGTGTTTTACTTGTTAGCGCAACAGCTATGGTTTTATCTAAACTTCGAACCTTGTTATATAACTCACCTCTTGGGCGAAGATAATTCCACCAGAATTTCTTACCACCCAGATCATTTTGCTTTTCTCTATCTGGTTTAACCCTCTCTTCTATGATTTTCAAAACGTCTGGAAAGTCTGCTGCAACCTCTAAATCATAGCCAGGAGGAGCAATAGCCTCGTTACTGCCTTCAATCACTCTTTCTTCAATGCGTTTACGCACTGAGCTATCCAAATCATCCCATTCTTTTTTAGAATAGCGTCTTAATGGCCAGTTTTTAAAGTTAATAACCCAACGACTCGGGCTTTGATCAGGCCGATTGTTTAAGTCCTCGCCATTTAGATATGGTTGTATTATTTCAACGTTACGCGGCTCGCTCTCTATAAGTGCCTTAGCTTCCTCTGGCGTCAATACAAATCCGCTACCTAGTACAATAGAACCTTGGAAGCTCTTATTAGTATTCTGTAATAATGGATTTGGTTTTTTATTCCCACCATCTGATCCATCTAAATAGGAATCAATTTGGGAAACAGCCTTTCCATCTAGTTCAAAAGGCATTTTGAAAAAAGGATGTTTCTGAATACCGACCAAAGCCACCTCCACTGCTGCTAAGCCAGGCCACTTCATAGACCGCACAGCAAAATTGATTCGGCCACCTCCAGCTAGTATGACATCCAAGCCACCCTCCCGTGCTCCACCCTGAGCAATAGTGTTAGTGGAAATCAGATTCATGAAACCACTCGGGCGGAGTAGATGAAAAATGCGGCGAAAGAAGTAAGTAACTAGGTCCACACTACCAGCGGGAGCATATGCAGCTTTCACCCAATTCAGGAAATCCTCGCCGTAGGTGCCGCTGAGGCGCTGACCACCTAAAAAAGGCGGATTTCCGATAATGCAATCAAACCCACCATTGGCCTCCATCACATCCGGAAACTCCAGAAACCAGTGGAAAAACCGCTTCTCTACCGCCGTGGTCGTGGCGTAGGTAGCGGCAATGTCCTGAATGGCGTGCTTGCCGGTGAGGTGGCGACGGTAGGCGGCATCGGTGAGGACGTGGTCTTTGGTAGCGGGCGTTTTGGGGATGAAAAAGGGCGCGACCTGCAAATCGGCGAGCTGCTGCAAGCGGTAGCGGGCGGGACCTTTAGCCAGCTTGCGGTAGGCCTTGCGTTTGGCTTCTACCTCGGCAGGCGTATGGTCGGGCATTTGACGGAGCTGCTCGAAGTCCTGGCCCAGGGTGCCCAACTCAGCATCCACGGCCTCGTGGAACAGGGTGGCCTGATTGGGGATGTCGCGCTCCTGCTTGTTACGCTTGCGGAAGGCGGCGGCCGTCGTTTTTTCGTCGCCGGGCAGGGTTTTGAAGGCCTCGGTGGCAATGCCCCGGTCGAGGTCTTCGGCGCGGGCCAGGCCTACAATGGCATTGCCACAGCGGATGTGGTGGTCAAGGAAGTTGAGCGGCTCGCCGGGGTTATGGGCTTCCAGCCAGAGGGCCACCTTGCACAGCTCCACGGCCAGGGGGTTGTAGTCGACGCCATAGATGCACTGACCGATGACCTCACGCTGGGCCTGCCGCAGGGCGGCGGGGCTGGGCTGGTCTTCCTGGGTGCGCACGCGGGCTAATTCCACAGCCAGACGGCGGGCTGCCGAGAGCAGCATGTGGCCGCTACCGCAGGCCACGTCGCAGACGCGGATGCTGAGCAGGGCCGTGGCCTGCGCCGCCCGGATGGCTTCGCTATGCGCCCGCTCCTGAGTTGAGGGCAGCCCGGCGGAAGGCGTGATGCCGGCCTGGGCCAACACGGCGGCTTTGGCTTGGGTGAGCTTGTCGGTGATGACGTGCTCGAGGGAATGGCGGATGAGGGGCTGCACCAGGGCCTCGGGGGTATAGTGCGAGCCGCTGGCCGAGCGGCCAGTGCCTTCCTCGAGGCGGTACTGCCAGCCGGTGCTGAGTTGCATCACCACGGCGTCGAACTCCAGCAGGCCTTCGTACACCGAGCCAAACTCTTCCACGTCGAGGGCACCGTAGTTGACACGAATGAGCTGGCGGGACTGGGCGTGGTAGAACACCGTAAGGCTGCGCAGACACTCCAGCAACACCTTGTTGGGGAGCTGACAGGTGGTGAGGGCTACGGGCGTGGGCGTAGCAAAGCTGAGGGCGCGGGAGCCGAATAGCTCACCGGCCAGCGGGGCGATGCTGAGGGCGCGGCCCTGCTGCTCGCTCTCGAACAGGCGGAAGGTGTTGCAGAGGCCCTGCCAGAGGTCGGAGAACCGGTCGTCCTGGAGCAGATAGTCTTTCTCGCAGAGCTGGCGCAGGCGGGTGAGGCTGTAGTAGTTGCGGTATACCTCACGGTGGGCGGGGTTGGCGGCGAGTGGAAACAGCAGGTCGCGCTCCTCGGTCACGAGCAGGAACAGCAGGCGGTATACCAAGCGCAGCAGGGCGTGGTGGTACTGCTTGGCGGTGAGGTGGCCGCTGGCCAGCTGGGCGCGCAGCTCCTCGTTGTCGGGGTGCTGCACGAAGCCGTTACCGAAGAGCAGCAGGCAGTTTTTGACGGCCGCGCTGAGCCCCTCGCGAATACGGGAGCCGGACTCCAGGGCATCCTGGTGGTACTGCTCAATGAGAGAGGCCGGCCCCTCCCCTTCAGCCTTGGGCAGGCGAGTTGCGTGGAGCAGGCGGTAGAGGACGGCAAAGTCGGCGAAGTGGTCTTCCTCGAACATGCGCTCCAGGTCGAACTCCACAAAGCTGAGGCGCACCAGGCGGCTGCTGTCGCGCAGCAGGCGCAGGCGCAGACCGTTGGTAACGAGGCCGTAGAGGTGCTCGGTGAGGTTGAGGTACTCCTGCACCAGGGCGTGGGGCGAGAGGCGGGGGCCGCCGGTTTCGCGCTTGCTGTCGAGAGAGTCGTGGAAGCCCATCACGTGGATGGGCAGATTACCGCGCGACGTATCGGCGTGGCTGATGGGGTAGGTTTTGTCGTCGAGGCGAGGGGCTTCGCGCACCAGCTCGGCGTTGTAGCCCAGCAGCCCCAGTAGCGGCACTATCCAATAGCGGCGGGTTTCCGTCACGCCCGACTTGTCGGCGGGCACGTTATCCATCTGGCGCTTGTACACCCGCCATAGGTCCTGCAGGTCGGTCCAGGCCCGGACTATCTCGTCTTTGACTTTGACAGTAGCGGGCAGGCCAAAATCAGTGGGCCGCTGGCCGGCCGGCTCAGCCTGCTCCAGCTTATCCAGGATATCGGCCGATAGAATAGAGCCTTCAATACGTATGGTAGGAAAGCGCATGGGGTATTAGTAAAAAACCGGAAGCCGGCCCCGAGGCGGAGCCGGCCAATGGAAAGACAAAGATTATTTCAGGACGGGGAGCAGCACGTACACGCCCATCACGTCCATGGGCATCACGGGCTTGACTACCTGGTAGCGGTTGCCTTTGACCACCTGACGGAACCGCTCGTGGGCGGCTACCAGATTCTCAGCCCGCTCCTGGGCTACTCCATTGAAGGCATCCTGCAACTGCCCAAGACGGGGAAGTTCCTGGGCCAGGAAGTTGGCATGGGACTGGCGGGAGCTGGGATCGGGGCCGGGCACGGCCTCGTAGAGCAGCTCCCGCGCCTGGTCGTGCGAGAGGAACTTACCGTCGATAGGGCTGCCCTCGTACCCCCAGAGTAGCATCTCCTCGGCAACTAGCTGGCGGCCACTGTTGCGCTCCTCAATGACGTTGCGCACCCGGAACAGCAGCAGCGTGGTTTTGACCGACACGGAGGTGGTGCGCACTACTGATGCGCGGGCAGGCGCCTGGCCGCGGCGGTATACGGCATTGGCCAGCAGCAACTGGCAAAGCTGTTCGACAAACGGGTGGTTACGGCCCAGGTAGAGGTATCCGGCGGGCGTAGGTGATACGAAGCTGACAGGTACCGCCCGCTCGTCGGGCAAGGTAGGCCGCAGCACGGCGGGCAGGTTGGTGGTGTAAAGGGTGTAGCCCAGCCCTTCCCCCTTACGACGTGGATCGGGCGTAATCTGCGCCCCTAGCAAGGCTGGCAGGGCGTTGGTGACGAACAGCTCCACGGCCTCGGGGTTGCCGATGGCCTCATCGGCTAGTTTCAGATCCTCGCCTACTTCTTCAGGTTTGATGGCGTTCTGGGCGAAGATGGTGCGGGAGCGTTTCTCACGCTCCACAGCGGCCTTATACTCACTGTTGACGCGCTGCTCCTGCAGTCGGACCGGATCGGAGGCGCCAAAGTCGAGACCCAGCTGCACGGCGGAAGGCGTGACGGGCTGGGGGTTGAGCAGCACGGCCGTAAGCACGGCATCCATCACCGTTTTGCTGTCCTCAGGGAAAGGCACGGTAATGCCAGTGGCTTTGCGGATTTCGCGCACCTTTTGCAGTATCACCTTGAGCACGACCCCGTCGATGGGGTTATCCTGGCCGTAGAGCAGGTAGGCTTTGACCACCGGGGCCGTCTGGCCGTAGCGGTCGACGCGGCCCTCGCGCTGCTCCAGGCGGTTGGGATTCCAGGGCAGGTCATAGTGCAGCACGGCCGAAAAGAGGTGCTGCAGGTTGATACCTTCGCTGAGACAGTCGGTGGCTACCAGCACGCGTAAGGGCGCACCAGCCATATCGGCAATGCGCTGGCGGCGCACGTCGTCGGGGTCCTCGCTGGTGACGGTTTCGATGCGTACGGGCTGCTTATCCACTTTGGTGAGGTGCTTTTTGAGCAGCCCTCCAAGGTAGTTAGCCGTGGCAATGTAGCGGCAGAAGATAACCGGGTGGAAGCCCTCGCGCAGCCACTGGGTGATGAGCTTGAGGGTTTCGGCGGCCTTCTGGTCGCGCTCAATTCCCTGCAGATCTTCCAGCTGGCTTACCAGCTCGCGCAGCTTGGCGTTTTGGGAGGAAGTGAAGTCGGTGCGACTGACCACCTGCACCGGGGCGTGGTCGCCATCGAAGCCATAGTCGGCATCGAGAATCGGGTTGGACTGCTCGGCGGCTTCAGCATCGGTTACGGCCTCTTCGGCCGAAGCGGTACGGGTATTCTGCTGCCGGTTGCGGAGCATATCGATGCCTGCCGCCGGGCTGGACATCACTCCCCGGAGCAGGGCCAGGGCCGTCCAGTAGTGAAATTTCTGCTGCCCACCTTTTAGATGCTGGGCCGATAGTGTGAGTGTGCGGGCCAGGGCCAGCACTTCGTTATACACGGTACGGTAGGCCGGGGCCAGGGTATAGAACCGCTCGTCGGGCTCGCGCTTGGGGAAGGGCGTATCCTCGCCCAGCCACTGCTCCACGTCGACGCGGCGGCGCTGCACAAAGTGGCGGGCCAGACGCTGGCGCTCAGTCTGGGAGGAGTTAGGAATGTCGAGGGTTTCGAAACTAGGGTGCAACAGGCCCAGCAAGGCGCTAAACTCCTCGGGCTTGCCGCTGTGGGGCGTGGCCGTAAGCAGCACCAAGTGCTGATTAGCACGGGCGGCCAGCTTGTGCAGCAGGTAGTAGCGCTGCTGCTGGCTTTTGAGGGCTCCCGCGGGCTTGGTGGCGGTGTGGGCCTCGTCGACAATCACCAGTTCGGGGCACTCGCGCAGGAATACGTCGCGCCGCTGTTCAGCCTTGATGTAGTCGATGGAAATAACCTGATACCGGTAGTGCTTGTACACGCTGGTCACGCCGCCGGGCACTTCCCGGTCGAGGCGGGCCTGGGTATTGGAGCGAATGATGACAGCCTCGATACCGGCTTTGTCGCGCAACTCGGCCTGCCACTGCTCGCAGAGGTGGGGCAGGCAGATGATGGCAAACCGCTCGATTTCGCGGCGCTCCAGCAGCTCCTTCAGAATGAGGATGGCCTCCACGGTTTTACCCACCCCCACATCGTCGGCCACGAGCAGGCGTACCGGCTCGGGCGCCTGGCGTAGGGCCATGATGAGAGGCACCATCTGGTAAGGCCGGGGGCGGAACGACAGCTTGGCCAGGGAGCGGAACGGGCCAGCCCCGCTCCGGAAGGACAGGCGGGCAGCGTTGTAGAGTAGACGGGCGGAAGCGAAGTCGCCGAGGTCGTCGGCCGTGGGGCGGGCAAATTCGGCAGGCTCCGGCTGGTCGTCGGCAAACGCCAGCGGCAGGTAGATGCCCGTAGTTTCTTCCTCGCTACCACCGAGGGGTTTGATGAGCAGCAGCTCAGGTTGGGGAGAAGGCATTACTACCCAGTCGCGGTTGCGGACGCGGACCAGGGAGCCAGGGGAATAACTCATATTCGGGGAAGGGAAAGCAGCGGATTAGCCAACGGGATAAAACACATCGGGGCGCTCGGCCACCAGCGTATCGAGGCAGTCTTTGTAGTGGTACACTATCACCTCTTCGCCCCGGTTGGTAATGGCCTCGCGCTGGATAGCGTCGCGCTCCTGCTGGTCGGGTTTGTCGTGCGGGGTACCGTCGCAGAATACCCAGATGCCGGGCTCGTAATAGAAGTCGGGTTGGCAATAGATACCTTCCACCCGATGCTGGGCCTTATCGGGCAGACGCAGCTTATGCTTCTTCAGGTGAGCCAGGAAGGTGCGCTCGGTGCTGGAGCTTTTGTCGTGGGCATCCCAGAGGTGCTGATAGTGCTCCTCGTAACTGTCGAAGTCGGCGTTAGTTAGCAGGCAGATCTGGCAGGCCAGCAGCTTCTCCAACGCATCCTTGATAGAGAAACGGTTGATGAGCAGGTGGTCGCGCTGGTTGTAGTAACTGAGCAAGTCACCGTAGGAGGCCGGCTCCGTGTAGGTCAGATCATCGAACAGACACAGGTCCCAGGCTTCCTGAATTACTTGGTGAAACACATCCTTATTATGCACGAACTGGGACAGTACTCCCAGACTACCCTCGGCACTTTCGAAGAGGAAGATATTGCGGCCTTCCCCCATCAGCGTTACATCTACCTCGTTAGATTCGATGTGGAATACGTTTTCAATGGCGCGTTTAAGGGCATACTGTAGTGTTACCACACCTTCCTCGGGCAAGCTCAGGGCTGCAATAGGCTCGATGTAGAGTGCGTCGGCGGTATCGGTAGTAAACAGCTGAATTCGGCGGATCGGGGACGCCGGGGCACCGGGCGTAGACGTCGGAGTGGCATTTTCGCGCATCCACTGGCCGAAGACCATATCTACCAGAAAGCCTTTTTCGCGGGCGCTGCGCCACTTGCGGTTTACCTGGACTAACTGCGCAGAAGGAATGTAGCGGATGTGCAGGAAAGGCTCAGACGCCGAGCGAGCTTCAGCCCGGACGACAGTGTGCATCCCCCCGGGGACGTTGAAGTACGTTTCGATCTTGAAGCCTTCGGAACGACGCTCCTCTTCCTCACAGGAAATGCGCTCAATTTCCTCGCAGCGGGTCTCTGTCATTTCCACCAGTTCTTCGCCGAAGTGCTCAACCGAGTTGGTGCTATCGAGCGGCGTCTGGCTGAAGGGGCATACGTTGCGGGACAGCTCATCCCCGGTGAGGAAGTAACCGGCGGCCCGGCTCACTTTAGCCGACTGCAGACTTTGCTCCATGTTGGAAACCTGGAGCTGGTCGATCCTGAATTTGCTGCCGTTGTGGTAAACGATGTTGCGGGGGCCGAACTCGCGCAGCGCAATGAAGCGTGGGCGGGAGATGAACTCACCATCGAAGTCGCCCTTAGGCAGGAAGGTGCGGATGGGCAGGCGGGTGAAGTTGTAGCCCGGCAGGAATCCTTCGGCGGCCAGATAGCGGAAGGGGTAGAACTCGGAGGACGCGCTGCGGTTGCGCCCCAAGTCGTTACGCAGCAAGTCCCGCTGCTTGGTGGCCTGGCGCTCCAAGCGGAAGGCCCGCTTGCGTTCGGGCGTGCCATCGAGGTAGATATTCTTACTGATGATCTGCTGGGCGTCGTGCAGCTGCGTCTGGGCAGCCCGGTAGAGCCGGCGCCACCTATCCAGGGCCCGATCTATGGCCGCTGGTACCTGCTCAATGCGCAGATTGATCCAGGTTAGATTGTATTTGGGCTGCGCTTCTTTGGGTAGACGGAGAACAATTTCCTGAAAAGCGGCCCGCACTTTGGCCTTGATGGCCGTAGTAGCTACTAATCCTTGCTGCACAGCCAACTTGATGGGCAGATCAGGGTGTTCTACATCAATAACATTGGTGAGCGATTCTTCAAAAGGACCAGCTCCTACCTCGGCCAGGTAGATGGCATTCAAGTGGGAAACCAGGAGTTCCTCCTGAGTCAGATCAAGGCGTGGGGGCGCGACCTGACCGGCCACCATCTCCGTTTTTTTCTCGAAGTAATGACGGTCGTGGGGAGAATAGTAGGAGCAATACGTGATGACTAATGCAGCCTGCCCGCTGCGGCCGGCCCGCCCACTACGCTGCGTATAATTGGCGGGGTTAGGCGGCACATTGCGCATGTGCACCACGTTGAGCGAGGCAATATCAATACCCAGCTCCATTGTGGGGGAGCAGTAAAGGGCACTGATATCACCATCCCGAAATTTCTCTTCCCGCTCCTGGCGCAGGTTGGTACCCAACTGGCCGGTATGCTCGCTACCTACCAGGGTTTTCTGCTGGTTGAAGTCGGTTTGGTACAGCTCCCGGAAGAAAGTGCTGGGCTGCGGAGCATCCGTGTTCTTGTAGCTGTAGGAGCGGATTTCGTCGCGGCGTATTGGTTGCCCATCAGCTGGCAGCCACAGGAGCTGATCTGCCCGAAGCTGATAGATGTTGATGTCGCCGCCTTTATCGTCTTTGCCCACTTTGGTAGCGAACAGCCAACCAGCGGCGCAGAACGTATTGAGCAGTTCCCGCATCAGCTGGTTGTAGGAAGCGGCCTTCATATCCAGATCTAACTTCCGATCCTTGACAATGCGGTAGAGGTAGCGGCCGACGGCGCTCTGACGGCCGACGCTCACAGTGAAGATCCGGCCGGTTACGCGCTGGGGGGTGATGCTGACGTAAGCCGGATCCGGCATGTCGTCTTTTTCAATGCGGTAAGGATCCTTCAGCTTTTCACGGATGTCGGTGCCCTTACTGCGCATGGCATCGGGCGTCAGGTATTCCTGGCTGTAAAGGGCGTAGGAGCTGCGGAAATAGTCGAGCAGTTGCCGGGCTACTGCCATACGGTCAGTCGACGAAAGCTGGTTGAACAGCGGAGTGTTCTGCCACCCAGCGTTGTCCGCACATATTTCCTCCAGAGAGCAATAGTCTACTTTCAAAAGCCCGCATTGCTCCAAATTCGGCATAATCACCCGCCACGATCTCCGAAGATCATATAGCGCCCGATACATGAGAAAATCCTTCAGGGCTTCCTGATAGGCCCGGATCTGAGCAGCAAACGTGAGAGTAATGGTGGAATTCACATACGCCTGCGAGGGTAAATTCAGGGCCTTGGAAATAGCATCAGGCAACTGACTGTATTTCAAGCCAGACCCAGCCGCTTGTTCCACAGCCCGGTAGATACCAGCCCGCAGCTGGGCAACTTGGATAAAGTCATTGAAGTGACCAGACTGCAGAGCTGCATCCTGACGGTTGTCAGTAAAGCTGAGCAGTTTCTGCTCCTTAGCGCTTGCTACCCCCGAGGCCAGATGCTTTAATACCGCATAGGACAGAACCGTAGTGGACGTGCTGCGGCCTTCACTACCCAGGGTGGTCAGCTTGGTACCTTCATTGGTTTTAGGATCGAAGAAGGTACCGCTGGTAGGATCGAAGAGCAGCCGGGCCGACATGAACCAAGCTTCCAGCGGCAGATGCGGGGCAGGCTGGATGGAATACTGCCCTAGTTCATTGAAATACACTTTCTGAGGAATCCGGTCCTGGTATTTCTTGGCAACGGATATGGTGCCGTCTTTGCGCCGGTTTAGCCACGCATCAGGCAATTCCAGCAGGTCATTTTCCGGATCCCATATTTCTTCGCCTTGGATTAGATAGCCTGCTACCGCCGTAGTGTCACCGGAAGGCGTCTGGCGGAATTCGCGGGGCTCCAGCTCTCCTTTTTCCGGGCGCAGCGTAACGCAAATGAACTCGTGTCCCGAGTTGCGGCTGAATACTACCGGGAAGATTGGCTTAACGGTATCGGAGGCCGGGTCGCGGCGACTTACCCCAGGCTCAAGGGTGATAATACGGTCGGGGCCGGGCGTGAGGCTGACGTATACGGAGCCCGTCTGGGAAATAAACTGGTGTAGTTTGAATGGCAGGTAAGTACCCCGCTCACCCCGGTTGCGGCGGTCGGCATTTACTTGGTTGATCCAAGCCAATAGTTCCAGGATTCGGGCTTGGCAGGCGCTTTCCTCAGCCTGCGAGTCAGCTACCAACTGCTGATTGATAGCCTCCAGCGTCAGGGGCTTGTTGCGAACCCACACTCCCTCCTGCTGGGCCAGCGCAATCCGACTTTCCAGCCAAGTCGCTAATGGATGATCACGCAACATCTGCTCATCAGCGCCGCTATTGATGGGTATTGCAACCGCATCGCGCATCTGAGCACTGTCCAGCACATGAGTTTTATTGCTGAGAGAAGGCACAAGCTTCTCCATGATGACATCATCGGCAGTGTATGCGTCCTTGGTGCCAAAAATCTGATTGGCTACACGCGCAACTTCTGACCGTTGATTGGCGAGCGTACCACCGGAAACCATAGTGGCCGAAGTACCAATGCAAATAAGCTCCTGTTGGGAGTGAGCGTGCAGACGACGGATCAGGAGAGATACATCGGCCCCCTGGCGGCCCCGGTAAGTGTGCAACTCATCGAACACCAGGTACCGCAGACTTTGGTAGAGCGTTTCGCGCATCTGCTGCTCCTGCGAACGGGTAAGCAGGAGTTCCAGCATCATATAGTTGGTCAGCAGAATGCTAGGCTGCTCACTTCGAATACGTTGTTTCTCCGCGTCACTTTCCTGCCCGGTATACTGGGCGAATGAAATAGGAAATGGGGTTTGCGTCTGTTCTTCGTATTGTTGGGCGTATCGCTTAATCTCCTCGTGCTGCGAGTTGATCAGTGCGTTCATCGGATAAACGATGATGGCTCGTACACCAGGGCTTACAGGGGGATTTTGCAGTAGGTCGTTGAAAATCGTTGCCATATAGGTCAGCGACTTACCTGAGCCGGTACCCGAGGTTACAACGAAACCCTTGCCTTTGCTGCCCTTCAGGATTGCTTCGACCTGATGCTCATACAGATTGTAGCCGTGGAACACCTTGATCATGTCATCGTGCAAGACGCCTGACTGACACAAAGAGGCAATAGATTGACCAGGCTTGAATGCCGGGTTAAATTGGATCAACGGATCAGGCCACAACTTATTGGTAGCCAGCTCTGCCGCTACCTTACTGCGAATAGCCTCGTCTCGGATATTTATAAAGCCTTTGATATAACCTTGGTATTCGTCAACAACTTGTTGGTGAATAGAGAAAACATCCATAAAAAGTAGACTAGTGTAGAATGAGTATTAGAAAAAGGGATGGAATATAGGCGGATTTTATCCACGTCTAATATTATTCGAAGCATTTTATGATCAATAATACAGCAGCATAAAACACATCCTCCTGTTGATCAGCCTACTGCGTGGGGTGATTTAATAAAAACAGACGGAGAGCCAAGATAACTCGGTTTTTAGGTCGTGTTCGAATTAATGCGGCGAGTGGTAGCCAAGGGCTGAGTGGCGACGGTCCAGATTGATATTCGCATAGAGGTAGTGGGGCATTTCCAATCTAGCTTCTTCGATGGAGAGCGAAAACGGTGCCGTGCGGCAGCAGTTCGGTTTTGAGGGCACTCCAGCCGGCTTCTGATTGGGCGTTGTAATAAGGGTTACCCTGCTGGCCGAAGCTGGGCAGGGCACTGGACCGTGCAATGCGGGCTCGACAGGCCGCGCTGGTGTACTGGCTGCGGTCGGTGTGGATGATGAGCCCTTGAGCCGGTTGGCGTAGCGTTAGGGCCAGTTCCAGGGCATGGAGCACTAAATCGGTCGGCATCTGCCCCTGGTGGGTGCTGCCTGGCCACGCCCACCCACCAGGGGCAGATACGTAATGCAGTCGACCCAGACTTGGTTCGGGGCAGTGGAGGCCGGATGACCCAGCAAATGATTTTCGGCCACCATGCCCGCCGGGTCGGCTACCGTCGTGCGCGGCCGGTGCGGGCGGGTGCGCAAGGCCCGTAGCCAGTGCCGGCGCAGCCAGCTGCGCAGCGGCCCACGGTGTGGCCTTCAGTGTGTAGGCACGCAATCGCCGGATGCCATAGCATCGGGCATGGCGCGTAAAGGTCGCTTGTGCCGCCACTTGCCACGGTGCCGGCGCGGCGACCGGTGCCGCCACTGGTAATCGCCGGCCGGGCTCACGGCCAGCATCTGGCAGAGCAATTGCACGAGCCACGGCTCAGTGCAAGCCGCGTTTAACACGTAGCGACTCATGGCTGAGGCGGTTAGGATAATGCGGCTAAAGCATTCTGATGGCCACGACTTTTTTAACATATCGCGCTCCATTTTCACGCGCTCGAACGCGGCCTGCAACTGCTTGATTTCGTCGCGCTCCGCGCTGCTGGGCACGGCCGCTCCCAGGGCCTGGCGTTGCCAACGCCCCCAGCAAGGCCGGAGAAATGCCATGGTCACGAGCCACGTCGCTTTGCCGGGCTCCCGGCCGCTACCTAGCGCACGCACTCGGCATTGAAAGCTGACGTGTATTTATTACGGGTGGTAGGCAAGTCGCCAGAAGCTATTTCTAGGCCATAGGCAGTAGAAGATAATACTGTACACCGTCCGTTTTAGCTAGACTACCTCAAACGACCTTTTTTGGCCGCATCTCACCATCTCAAACTAAATAGTTTGAGATGGTGAGATGCGGCCAAAAAAGGTCGTTGATTTGCTTCGTAAGTAAGCTTTGTGGTTTATGTCTGGCTTCACATACTACTTACAATATGTGAAGCAAATACACAATTAATTATATATACGTAGCTCACTACTCGTTGGATTAGACTACGATTAGTAACCAAGCGCCTTAACTTCATCTTCTAAAACTAATGGATACATCTGTGCAGGGCATCTCACTATCCCATTTTATAGAGATTGAGACGGTGAGATAGCGGGATGCAAAGACGACTTAGGGAGCCGCCTATTTAGAGTAGCTCTTGAAATAGTGTTCATTCCTAAATTCTTAGCTATTGGTTCTAATAAAGTAGCCACTTTATCGTATGAATTACCTGCTTGCAATAGCTCTTTGGCGGCACTCCACAGTTCACGTTCATTAGGATTTTCCACAGTGCTTTTCACCAAATCGCCAAATTGTGCTCTCTTACCTGTATTATGGAACACCAAATTTTCATCAAAGCGTAAAACATAGCTTTTTTGCTTTAATTCAGAAGCTATATAATTACCTTTCAATATACACAGATGGCGAACTTCACGATCATATGGATCGGCCCTTAGCTCAAATACTACTCGCATTTTTGCCTCTAGACCTTGGCTACCTAAAAGGTTATTTTTAGAAGGCTCTCGATCTTCACTCCGCTTACTAGTGTGGTGCATAAAAAGCACTAAGCAGCCATGCTTGTTGGCTAAATCGTTATACTTCGCTATAAAGCGCCTTACTTCATTGGACTGATTTAAGTTGCCATCAAAAAGATCTCCTAATGCATCCACAATAACCAAATCAGCTGGACACTCAATTAACATCCGATCGAGTCTTGTGGGTAAGTCATCAGTGTTAAACACGAACCGCAGCCGGTTACGAGCCGCATCTGAAATGGTTTGATCGCGCAATTGCTTATTCAATAAAGCGCCAATTGCTTCATCGTTATCCTCAGTACTGACACAGATTGCGCTGTTGTGCTTGGCCTGAATGGAAAATCCCAAAAAGTTAGAGGCTTCATTGGCCACGGCTAACGCGAGTTGGCGTAGGAATGAAGACTTGCCCGTGTCGCTACTACCTGCCAACATCGCTACCCCCTTCCGTTGCAGGAAAGGAGAAACAAGTTGAGGGATTTCCGCCGAAGGTCGGTCAAGTAGTTCACCCAAAGTAAAAACGCAATCGTCTTGCCTTATCAACGGCACTTCACCTGTACGTTCACTCTGCTTCGGTAAGCGACCCATGTCTTCTAGTAAGCTATTTACATCATCCTGGGAAATAAACGGCATACGTCGTAGTGGCGCCATACTATTATTTAGTGACGGTTTCGTTTCCTCGCCTTGCCGTTCCGAAACAGCAGATGAGGTATGTAGGTCGTTAGCGTCCATATCTTAACGACCTGCTTTGTGTTGTTCAGCCCGGTTACCTGCAGTAATCCAAGCCAGTAACTCGGACCGAGAAAAGTAGAGCTTGTTACCGCGCTTGCTGTGAGGAATACCTCGGGCTGAGACCAACGCATAGATGCGAGCTTTACTCAGCCTAGTAACCTCCTGTGCCAATGCCAAGCCCCCAAGTTCTGGGGCCTGCGCGACTATATTATTGATCGGCAGTCGTTCAGTAATAAGTGCTTCCAGCTTCTCTAAGCGGGTATTCAGTACTTCAAAAGGGTTGTACATCAGTAAAAGGAGTTGACGATTACAGTCTACGTAGCTGTGTGGCACAGCTACATGGGTAATTTTCCAGGTCTACTTCGACGGCATGTTACACAAGCTGCTGATTGAGTGCTAACAGTTAGACAGTTTGTGTATGGCATTCGCCGTCGATGTGGCTATGCAGAGCATATCACTCCTCATATCCATATCATGGCGTATGCCTCAAAGCAAGTCTACAGACGTGAGCAAGAGCATGCACGCTGACACAAACAGGAGTGTAACTTGTCAGTAAGGTTCAGTAGCACATCCCCTTTGGTCCTATAGTGATAGTTGCTAACTGGTATTGCACGAGGCTCAGTCTTAGCGATTACTGTAACATCATTGCCATAGTTATCCAAGTCCCAGCCTAGGGTCTGGGCCATACGCATGGCATTGAAAACTGCGGGGTGGCTAGGATTGCCGCGCTTAAGTGCTTTGCTGACGGCAGACTGGGATAAACCAAGCTTTGCGGCTAAGGCTGCAATTGACTTGTAGGGGAGTAGGTACTGTAGGTTTTGAATTTTTTGTTTCATTTTGTTGGCGGTGGTTAGGATTGATTACCGGTCACAAAGAGAGCACGGAAAGCAAGTGCAACACACCAACCTAGGGGTTGACTAGGGGTAATTATCTTCTATTTATATATTTCAATAAAGCTTCTTTAACTCTGTCAAGAAGGGGTGTTTGCCGATCTGAATTACGCTGTTTAATTTGCTGTAATACAGAACTAACTGCACTTTCCCCTCGATACCTAACGCTTCGCCAAGGCGCTCTATCGCTCCTGCACGCCCACCTTTGCCAGTGGCAGTCAGTGCTCCACATTCGAACAATCCATACATAAGTTCTATATACTCAGCCCGAGGGGTATTCCACTGTAGACCCAAGCCTGCAAATACTTTTTGAGAACCATTTTTCTGCTCCACCTTGTCATTAAGCCATTTCAATGCTGACGCCTTGTTATACTCGGTATGAGTGAAAAATTCACCTGATGAGTTATGGGCATTTACTAGAATAGAGATCAAGTACTTATATTCTTCTGAATCAGGTAAATTACCATAAAACTTGTCCAACCACGCTTCGACTTCACTAGATGATAAGCAGTATTCATATGTAGCAGGTGGCCTGCGGTAGTACGGCGAATACTGTTCTGTATTATAGAAGTCAAAGCCCCATGAAGTGCGCTGTCTTTTATCATCAAGTTCGCCGAAGTCACACAATACCATGTATGTAAAGTATCCAGGGAATCCCTCAGAGTACATCACATGGTAAGGCTGTTCCTTCACCATATTACCTAGTGGATCCTCTCTAAGATCCATATCTCCAGATTCTATTTTCAAACGTGCTGCTTCGCTCTTTTCGTAATATGACTTCATTCGGGTGTTGACTTTTTAAAATGACCGACTTTGGTTGAGGTGTGCTTACCTAGATGCCTAACAGATATTTGAATACTATTTGTGAACCGAAAGCGCTCCAGGTAAACAACCTTTTAATACATGGAAGCGCCCGGTCCGTTTATGGACCGGGCGCTGAAGTCTGCTTTGGAGTGCAACTCATGCATCTAACACCAAGAAATCATCAGAATAGGTTACCCCTCTGCTGAACAATGCGTAGCTGCCCGCATAGCGGGCATGAGTGCTGCGATTGCAGCACTCAATTACAACCGTTCGTAACCACCGAATGAAGATTTTCATTCTTTTCGTGCGGAAGAATTTGATGGAATGCAAAAATTAAAATTTTTATATTTCCAGGAGCAAGCCATCTCCCTTATATCCCCCCAGCCTTAAGCATGGGGAAACAGAACCCACTATCCTGACCCTACAAATTCGTTTTAACATTTCTCGATAAAAATCATTTTTAACGAGAAATGTTATGTTCAATTTCAATAATCAAATAACATACTTACACTATCTTCAGCCTAAGCAAAGCACAAGTCAAAAGAACTAATAAATCAATAAAGTTATATAAATAGCATTGCTTCATTCATACTTTTGGCCTACTAGCTTCTCTAGCCCAGCTACAAGTACTCCAAGCTCCACCTTGTAATAACTACAAAGCATAGCTGTAGTATACAAAGCAGCATTTCGCCTGCCAGATTCGATACGGGCTACATGTACTCCCGTTGCATCATACACCTCCTGCAGCGTTAGATGACGCTCCTCCCGCACAGCTTTCAATCGGCGGGCTAGCTCGCGCAAAAAGGGTGATTCCTGCTTCGCAACCATGCAGGCACAAAGGGCGGCATTGACACCAGCGAGCACAAGGACCGATCGGTCATTATTTGACTCAGAGCGTTATATTCGTTTGAGAATTTAACGCCGCTAACAACGCAATGCCTCCATCCAACCCTACAGCCCCTTTTGACTACCCACAAGCACCTAGCTCAGGAGCGTGGTATATAGCTGTCGCCTTAATTGGCCACGCTGACTTCACAAAAGCTAATCCAATCACGGAGTTAGCATTAGATAAAATATTCAATCAAGCTGATGAGATTTCCTACCCTTGGATACAGGAAGCGCTTGGACGAATGGGTCGGTTTGGCGTAAGTGCTTACTCTTCGCTCAATTTTAAAGGAGCAGATTATGAAGCCAAGAGTATCTTCATAAGTACTGGGTTTCGAAATAAGACCAGGAAAATAGTGGTGGAATTGCATCACGGTGCACTCACATATCTACAGCAGCTACAGCTAGCTATTCATCAACTGTACGTTCGAGGTGACCTTCAGCCAGCTAACCTAATCAGCTTTATGAAGTCACTTAATCCGTTGTTGAAGTTTGATATGAAGGAGGATGGACGTTATAATGGGCCTGCTATGTTGAACTTTCCGCATCAAAAGAGAAAGCTGGATAATCACCTCATTTGACACCTGATGCATTAGAACTCATCAGAACGAGTGCAGGGCATTTTCTCGACTGCTATAATCCTGGGTAACCTCACATTAAAGCAACCGCTCAAACGCTGTATCAACCAACTCAGAGGCGAATGAGTCTAGATAAATAGCTGTTATAGCCTCTGATTTATGACCCATAGCTTGGCTGATAACTCCTGTGTTCTCTCCTGCGAGTTTGAGAGCAGTAGCAAACGAGTGCCTAGCTACATAGGTAGTGAGGGTAGTATCGATACCAGCTTGGCTAGCCAACACTTTCAAATCCTTGTTTACCTGCCCAAGTACCTTGTGTAAGCGGTTTTTGATTTGAGTAGGAGTACGATGCCTAGCAGGATCCAGTACAGGAAAGATATAGCTGTCGGGCGTGGCTCGTGTCAGAGGCGCGTAGGAGGTGATGAGTGCCGCGGCTGGAGCAAGCAGCTTGAGCGAAAACTTACCGCCGGTCTTTTGTCGCACGTAGTTTAAGCGTTCAGGCCTGTTTTCAGCATTAAAGCTTAGATCACGCCAACGTAGTTGAGCCAGATCAACGAAGTTTATTCCTCCGCCATAGAAGGAGAACAGAAATACCTCTTTAGCCAAGCGTAGACGGTCAGAATCAGTTTCCAACGCTTCCAGGCGACGTACAGCATCGCGGGGCAATGCTCTCTTGGTAGTGCTGACGTCAAACTTGCCCACACTAAACTTATGCTTCTCAGCTACAGTACGAGCAAAAGGGTAATGAACAGGCTTTGATACTCCGGCAGCAATAGCTCTGTTGAGAACAGCCCGCAGTGTACGGAAGCGTAAAGAAAGCGTAATCTCCTGTGCTCCTGTCGCCCTTAAGGTCGCTTCCCATTCATTACAGAAGCTAACCGTCACGCGTTCGAAAGGAACATCCGTTACATCATATTCGGCTTTGATAAACTTTGCAAGCTGATTGCTCAGGTCCCGGTACACGCCTGCGTTACCAATCTGGCCTGTGGCTACCATACCTTGTGCCAGCTCCTCGATATAAGCCAGTAGTAGTATTCGTCGGGTAGCTTTACGGCCTTCTATAGCTTTGGCCGCTACAGCTCGGGCATCATGCTGCTCATCAGCCCCAGCCAGAGAAGTGGCAGCGTCGCTATACTTGTCCTCCCAGTTGCGAAGATCTGTTATTAGCTTCTCACGATGAGGTTCAAGATAACTCTTGCGAATAGCATCCCTGAAATTACTCTTCTCAGCATTCCAATACTTTGGCAGCAACGACAGTCCAGTAGCCAAGTACTTGCGCTGACGGTTTTTGGTAATGCATACCAGAAACGGATGTGAGCCGTCGGCTAGTACTTTACTGGTGAAGTAGACGATCCTTACTGTAGCACGTCCTTCCTTATAGTCAGTGGTCTTGCTCATAGGTGTAAACCGCTTTGGTTTACACGGCGGTTTACACAAACTTAATAAAAATCGAGATACCGATGATAGAGAACAATAGAATAAACTGCCTTAAAATACCTAAAAAGACACTTTTTATAAGCAAAGCATACCAACTAGCAAGCAGTCACCATAGCTTTCCAAGCTGAGGGTCGCAAGTTCGAACCTCGTTTCTCGCTCACATAAAAACAGCCACTTGCCTTTCGGGGCGAGTGGCTGTTTTTGTGTGTGCTCAGTTCCACAAAAGAACTTATCGAGCTTGGCTTCCGTGAAAAGGCTACTTCGCAGCTGGCTTGAGTACAGTGTACGTCAGGTTATCCAGGGTAAGGCCGCTGGCCGACTTTAGCTTGAGCGTAGTGTAGGGCTCGGTGGGGAAGAACAACTCGGTCATGGTGGTAAGGCCGCCGTCGGCAAACACTTCCACCGAGGTAGCGTCGAAGAGCAGCGTAAGGTCAGCGGCTGGGCCGGTAGCTAGGCGCGGGGCTGGGTGGCGGCCGGCGAATTTGTCGCTGAAGGCCATCTGGCCGGCTTTGCTCCGGTCGATGTAATATTGGTTGGCCTGCTTGTCGTAGCCGATAACCAGTTCCTCGCCTTTGGCATTGCCCAGCACCAGCGCGAAATCCTGGAGCAGCCTGGTGCTCATCTTCAGCTGAAACTGTTGGGCCAGATTCGGGATTTTGTCGGCTAGGCTCAACTCTGGCTTAACTGTCAGGTTGTTCAGGGTCTGGGCGGCCTGGCCTAGCGTGGCTACTTCTTTCACCGGCGTCGAGGTCAGGTAGATTTCCTGGCCGACTTGCTTGAGGGCCAGGTCGCGCGGCACGGTCATGGCGTTGCGCCAGGGCGAAGTTGGCACCTGGTTGGCGTACTCCCAGTTGCTCATCCAGCCGAGGAAGATTTTGCGGGCACCGGTGCCGGCCCACGTCACGCCAGCGTAGTCGTCTTTGCCCCAGTCTACCCATTTCTGGGTGGTGGTAGTGGGCGTGAAGGTTTTGCCATCAAACTGCCCCACAAAGTATTGCGTGGCCGAGCCGCCGTTGGGCCCGCCAGGGTTGATGCTCACCAGCAGCACCCAGTGGGTTTTGCCATTCAGCGTCAGCGGAAACAAATCGGGGCATTCCCACACGCCGCCGTGGGCGCCCAGCTTCTCACCAAACTCGCTCAGCTTGTTCCAGTCTTTCAGGTTCGGCGACGAGTAAAACGTAATCCGGTCTTTGGTGGCCAGGGTCATCACCCACTTCTTAGCCACCTCATTCCAGCTCACTTTCGGGTCGCGGAAGTCCTGAATGCCGGGATTAGGCAGCACCGGGTTGCCGGCGTACTTCTGCCAGGTTTTGCCTTCGTCGAGGCTGTAGGCCAGGCTTTGATACTGATGCTTATTGGTTTTCTTCTTTTCCTCAGGGGCGTTGTGGTGGGTGAAGATGGCCACCATTGCGTTCTGGCCGAAGCCGGCCGTGTTGTCCTTGTCGATAACGGCACTGCCCGAGAAAATCCAGCCCAGCGAATCGGGATATAGCGCAATGGGCTGCTCCTGCCAGGTTACCAGGTCTTTGCTGGTGGCGTGGCCCCAGTGCATCGGGCCCCACTCCATGCCGCCGGGATAGTGCTGGAAGAACAGGTGGTAGGTGCCGTTAAGATACACCATGCCGTTGGGGTCGTTCATCCACATCTTGGCCGGGCTGAAATGGAAAGCCGGGCGGTACTGTGGCGTGGCAGGTGGCACCGAGTCGGCTGGGGCCTTTGCAGTGACGACGGGTGTCGTGGCGGCCGTGTCAGTCGTTTTGGTGTCGGGGTTGCACGCGGTGAGGCTGGCCGCGGCCAGCGCCAGAAGAAGCGGGTATTTCATAGGTGAAGGCGGGAATTGAGAGGTACTGGAATGTGCTATTGGGAATTCCCGGGAGCTATGCCGCCTGTGCGGCCAGTAGCTCCTGCACGGCAGCTTCGGTGAAGGCAGGCGTGGCCCCCTGGTGGGTGGCGACCAGCGCGCCGGTGGCACAAGCGAAACGCAGCATTTCGCCGGGCTCCTGGCCAGCCAGCCAGCCTTTGAGTAGCGCCGCCAGAAACGAGTCGCCGCTGCCGATGGTGTCCTTCACTTCCACGGCCACGCCGGGGGCGCGGTAGAGCTGGTCGTTGGTCCAGAGCAGGGCCCCATCGGCGCCGCAGGTTACGCACACGGCTTGCAAATCGAAGCGGTTGGCGAGCCAGCGCATAGCAGTGGGCCGGGCGGTTTCTTCGCCAAACCACGCCATGATTTCGGCCAGCTCGTGGTGGTTCATTTTCACCAGATTGGCTTTTTCGAGCAGGTATTTCACCACTTCCTTGCTGTAGTGCGGCGGACGCATGTTCACGTCGAACACCTTGAACTTGGCGTGTTCGAGCAGGCGGTACAGCGTTTCGCGGGTGCCGGCCTGGCGGGCGGCGAGGCTACCGAACACAAACACCTCGGCCTGCTCCACTAGGGTTTCCAGCTCTGCATCGTACTGAATATAGTCCCAGGCCACGGGCTGTACAATCTTGTACGTCACCTCGTTGGCGTCGTCTACGTTGGCTTTCACCACGCCGGTAAGGTGGGTTTTACCGAGCTGCACATAGTCGGTGCGAAGGCCTTTGGATGCTACAAAATCGAGTAGCTCCGAGCCCAGGTCGTCGTCGCCGACGCGGCTGATGAGGTCCACGGACTGGCCGAGTTGGTGCAGGTGCACGGCCACGTTGAAGGGCGCGCCGCCAGGCTGCTTGCCGGTTGGCAGCACGTCCCACAGGATTTCGCCGAAGCAGGCTATCTTATTAGACATGAGATATTAGAATTTAGAGCTTAGAAAACGCAAGAGCAGAAAGGAGAATTCAGAGACTAATACCGACGATATCTAAGCTCTTTGTTCTCACTTCTAAGCTCTACTCAGTGGATAACGAGCGTTTTTTCCAGCTGTTCAAGGCTGGTGCCTTTGGTTTCGGGCATCATGCGCCACACGAACAGCAGCTGCAGCACCATCATGCCGCAGAAGAAGGCGAAGGTGTGGCCGCCGCCCAGCTTCTCGGCCAGCGGCGGGAAGGCGAAGGCAATAATGGCGGCCATCACCCAGTGCGTGCTCGAACCCAGCGCCTGGCCTTTGGCGCGCACCGTGTTGGGGAAGATTTCCGAGATGAACACCCAGATAACCGCGCCCTGCGAGAAGGCGAAAAACGCTATGTACACAAACAGCAGCACCGGCACCAGCATGCCATTCAAAGCACTGAAGCTCTGGGTGTAAAACGCCCACGACACCAGCCCCAGCGTGGCAATCAGCCCGTAGGAGCCAATCAGCATCAGCTTGCGGCGCCCAAACTGGTCGATGACCTGGCGGGCCAGCAGCGTGAAGGCAAAGTTCACCAGCCCAATGCCCGCCGACGAGAGCAGCGCGGCACCCTGGCCCAGGCCCGTCATTTCGAAAATGCGCGGCGCGAAGTAGATAATGGCATTGATACCCGACACCTGATTGAAGACGGCAAACAGCACGGCCAGTATGACGGGGGTGCGGTACTGCGGCGCGAACAACGAGCGGCCGCCCACCATGGCATCGTCGGAGGCGTTGGAGGTCAGCACGTTGGTCACTTCTTGGTCGGCGGTGGCGGGGTTGATGCGCTGGAACACCTGGCGGCCTTCCTCTACGCGGCCCTGCCCTAGCAACCAGCGCGGGCTTTCAGGCACTCGGAACAGCAGCAGAAAAAATGCCAGCGCCGGCACCGCCTGCACGCCCAGCATCCAGCGCCAGTCGTTTTCACCCACGCCGGTCAGCAGGTAGTTGGAGAGGTAGGCGGCCAGAATGCCGAACACGATGTTGAACTGGAACATGGCCACCATCTGCCCCCGCTTCTCGGCAGGCGACACCTCGGAAATGTAGAGCGGCGCCGTCACCGACGACGCGCCTACGCCCAGCCCGCCCAGGAACCGGAAGATCATGAAGGCCAGCCAGCTAGACGTAACTGCTGCCCCAATGGCCGACACAAAGTACAGCACCGCAATCCAGATCAGGGTCTGGCGGCGGCCCAGCTTATCGGACGGAATGCCGCCGAAGATGGCCCCGAACACGGTGCCAATCAGCGCCACGGCAATAGTGAAGCCGTGCTCCACGGAACTCAGCCCCCAGAGCTGCTGAATGGCTTTCTCGGCCCCGGAAATAACGGCCGTGTCGAAGCCGAACAGGAAGCCGCCCAGCGCCACCACCAGGGACCAAAAAAATACGTTGCTGTTTTTCACGGCGGTCATGTTAGGCTGCAGCTTTATGAAGGCAACAGGTTGAACTTTGGAAGAGGAGAAGCTCAACACCGCCCCAGCCAGGCGGCCAGAGCAGTGGAGCATACCGGTAGCAGCGTGTTGCAGCAAGCCACTACCTACATGTCAGAGCCTGACTACCAGCCCGGATTCTGCTTGTACAGGCCTTTGCTGAAGTTGATCTGGTTGATGGGAATGGGTAGGTACTCGTCGCGGCCTTGCGTGAAGCGCGCCGTCTGTAGGTACAGACGCTTGGTTTTTTCCCGGTCGAAATAGGTGTTCAGCGTATTGGCGGCAATACCCCAGCGTGTGAGGTCGAAGAAGCGGAAACCCTCCATGGCAAACTCCATCCGACGCTCGTAGCGCAGGGCCTCGCGGGCGTACTGCTGCGTCCAGTTGGTGGAAGGATACTGGCCAATGCGGTAGTTGGAGGTGTTGCCGCCGCTGGCGTTTTTCAGGCGGGCGGTGCTATTGGCGGCGCGCTGCCGGATCTGGTTGATGATGGGCAGGGCTTCCGACTGCCGGCCCAGCTCAATCAGGGCTTCGGCTTTCCAGAGCAGCACATCGGCGTAGCGGATGATGGCCCAGTTCTTCGAGGAGGTCATGAACGGCGGCGTTTTCTGGAAGCTTGGGTCCGAGGGCAACACATTCTCTTTCATCGACATATACACGCCGTACGTGTTTGGGTCGCGCAGCCAGGAATTCTCGAACACGAACGTGGGGAGGTACTTGTAGGGGTGGCTCGGAATGGCCACGGTGTGGTCGAGGCGCGGGTCCACGCTGTTGTTCTGGAAGTCGGCAGGCGTCACCAGGTCCGAGTTGTTGAACGTGGTGAACAGGGGCAGGCCCTGCGCATCGGTTTTGTAGGCATTCACCAGGTTCTGGCTGGGCTGGTGGAACCCGCAGCAGCCATAGTCGGGGTTCATGGGGTAGTTCAGGCAGTTGCCCCGGTCGGTGCGGCCCTTGGGGGTTCCGTCGTTGCGCGAAAACTGGATGGCAAACACCGACTCCGACCCATTGTCGCCGGCGGTCAGGAAGTTGGTGGCGTAGTCGGCGTGCAGCGAGTATTTGCCCGAGGCAGCTACCTGGTTGGTCAGCGTCACCACCTCGTTCAGCTTTACTTGGTCGATGCTAGTGACGGCGTGGTTGTCGCTCTGCACATAAGCTTGGTAGAGCAGCGTTTTGGCCAGATAGGCCTGCGCCGCCGACTTGTTGGCGCGCCCGATTTCGGGCTGGGTATCCGGCAGGTTAGCCACCGCAAAGCGGAAGTCATCGGCAATCTTGCCCCACAGCTCGTCGTTGCTCAGGGCTACGTTTGAAATGGTGGCGTACTGCTCGGTGGGCACGGTCTGGTCGATGTACGGTACCCGCTTGAACAGCTCTTTCAGCAGGAAGTAGAAGTGGCCGCGCAGGAAGCGCATCTCACCCTGGCGCACCGCCTTGGTGGGCATGGCGGCAGCATCCACGGCATCGAGGCGGCGCAAGGCATCATTGCAGCGCGAAATGCCGATGTAGATCAGGAACCATAGCTCGTCGGTGTTGCCCACGTCCACTCGGTTGAAGCTGAACGTCTCGTAGAAGTGGAAGGCGTCCACGTCGGCGGTGCCGTTGCCGCCTTTGTAGGCGTCGCCGGCGCGCACGTTGCCGTAGGGCCACATGCTGGTGTAGGGGGCGCGGTACACGTCGTTGCCGAGCTGCGAGTAGGCCGCAATTACCTGCTTTTCAATGTTGGCAGGCGTATTCAGCTGCTCGTCGCTCAAGGCTCCGATAGGCTGCACCTCAAGGAAGTCTTTGTCGGAGCAGCCGAAGGAAAGCGTGAGCAAGGAAACGGCCAACACGCTGGATTTAAAGAGTTTCATGGGAAGTGGTGTTGGCAGTGATTAGAAAGAAACGTTCAGACCCGTGGAGAAAATGCGGGGCACGGGGTACTGGTAGTTGGTCACCTCGGGGTCGGCGCCGGTGTATTCCTTGCTCTTGATTGTGAACAAGTTCTGGCCCTGCACATACACCCGCACACCTTGTAGCTTAATGCGGCTCACGAAGCTGGCCGGCAGCGAGTAGCCCAGCTGCAGGTTGCGCAGCTTCATGTAGGAAGCGTTTTCGATGAAGTAGGTGGAAGCGCGGCCCTCGTTGTTGGTGTTGATGAGCGTCGCGGCCGGAATGGTAGAGCCGGTATTGGTCGGCGTCCAGGCGTCCAGCAGCCGCTCGCCCCAGTTTTCGCCGGAAGCCAGCGAGGCGAAATCGGTGCGGAATTTGGCGTTGTTGAAGGCATCAATACCCTGCACGCCCTGGAAGAATAGCTGTAGGTCGAAGCCCTTGTAGCCGGCGCCCAGATTGAGGCCGTAGCTGAAATCCGGGACGCCTTCCGTAATCCAGGTTTGGTCGAAGTTGTCCACTTTGCCGTCACCGTTCAGGTCTTTGTAGCGGATGCGGCCGGGAGCAGCGCCCACCTGCGTGGCATGGTTGGTCACGTCTCCTTCGTTCTGAAACAGACCATCTGCCACATAGCCGTACACGGCGTTGATGGAGTGGCCCAGCCGCGTAACGTCCTGGCCGTTGCCGCCATAGGCGTTGATTACTTCCGCCGGCAGGAACGTCAGCTCGTTGCGGTAGGTCGAGAGGTTGCCGGAGATGGTGTAGGTCAGGCCGTTGGTCAGCTCGTTCTGGTAGCCGAGCACAAACTCCCAGCCCCGGTTTTCGATGGAAGCGCCGTTCACGAACTGGTCACCGCCCTCCCCTACTACCGCCAGGTACGGCAGGTTCACCAGGATATCCTCGCTCTTCTTCACGAAGTAATCCACGGAGCCCGACAGCCGGTTCTGGAGCAGCCCGAAGTCCAGGCCCACGTTGGTCTGGGTGGTGGTCTCCCACTTCAGGGCCGGGTTGGCGCGCTGGAAACGGCGGTAGCCCGAGGGCAGGTTGGTGTCGTTGCCGTAGATGTCGTAGGCCGTGCCCCGGTCGTACTCGAAGTTGGGGTCGATGGTGCCCAGCAGCGACTGGTACAGGCCCCGTGAGGCAAAATTGGCAATGTCCTGGTTGCCGGTCTGGCCCCAGCCGGCGCGCAGCTTCAGGTCGGAGAAGAACGGGGCGCTGTCTTTCACGAACAGCTCCTCGCTCAGGCGCCAGCCCGCCGATACGGCCGGGAACACGCCGAAGCGGTTATCGGCACCGAAGCGCGAGGAACCGTCGCGCCGCAGCGTACCCGACAGCAGGTACTTATCGGCGAAGGAATAGTTGACTTTGCCGAACGTGGACGCCAGCCGGTAGGCCGTAGCGCCGCCGCCGTTGTCTTTGTTGGCCGCGCCGGCGTCAAGATAGGCGTAGGTGAGGTCTTCGCTGGCGAAGTTGGTGCGCGAGGCGTAGGAGCTTTCGTCGTAGTAGCTGATGCGCTCCGTACCGGCCACAAAGCCCAGCTGATGCTTGCCGGCCAGCAGCATGTCGTAGTTCAAGGTATTCTGCCACACCCAGTTGCCCCAGAACCGGTCATTCACCGTCACGCGGTTGTTCTGCTCCGACAGGAAGCCGGCCTTGTAGGTTTTGTAGATCTGGCGGTACTTATAGATGCTGTAGTCGATGCCGAAGCTGGTCCGCAGGTGCAGACCTTTCAGGATTTCGGCATCGGCAAACAGATTACCGAAGGCGCGGCCCGTGTTGGAGCGGTTCTGCTCGTTGTCTTTCAGCAGGCGCAGCGGGTTGTCCCGGTCGCTCATGCCGGCCACGGGGCCGCCCCACCCTGCTCCGTCCACGGTGCGCACCGGCACGATGGAAGGCAGCTGCGTAGTCCGGTCGCGCACCAGATTCAGGTCAAACTCGGCGCGTTGCGACTTCACCACGGTCAGGTTCTCCCCGATTTTCAGCTTGCCGTCCAGGAAGTTATAGTCGGTGTTGAGGCGGGCCGTGTACCGGTCGAAGTCGGTGTACTTCAACGTGCCGCTGTTGTCGTAGTAGTTCAGCGAGAACAACGCCCCGCCCCGCTCATTGCCGCTGCTTACGCTCAGGTTGTAGCTCTGAATCAGGGCATTCTGCTGCGTTTCCTTAAACCAATCGGTATCAGCGGAGCGCTGGGTCTTTTCTGCGTCGATGAATTCCGGCACGGTCACGCCGTTCAGCACGCGGCGGCCGTTGCCGTCCAAGCTCGTCTGGAAGTTGTAGTAAGGCAGGCTGGGGTTGGTACCGTCGTTGATGGCGGCCTGGCCGTACACGCGGCCGTAGTCCAGGGTGTTGAGCAGCTTGATATTCGGGCCTGGCGTCTGGAGCGTGAAGAAGGTTGAGAAGTCTACTTTGGTAGCGCCCTTCTTGGCCTTTTTAGTCGTGATGATGATGACGCCATTGCCAGCCCGCGAGCCGTAGATGCTGGCCGCCGAGGCGTCTTTCAGCACCTGAATGTTCTCTATATCGTTCTGGTTGATCTGGTTGATGCCTTCTTTGGTCGGGATGCCGTCGATAACGTAGAGCGGGTCGTTGTTGCCAAGCGTGCCGAAGCCGCGGATACGTACCGTGGCCGAGCTGCCCGGCGCACCATCCGTGGTAATACTCACCCCCGCCACGCGGCCCTGCAGGTTGCGGGTCACGTCGTTGGAGGCCATGTCCCGGATTTCCTCGGTTTTCACTACCGCCACGGCACCGGTCAGGTCGGCTTTGCGCTGGGTCTGGTAGCCGGTTACTACTACTTCATCCAGAGCAGCGGCGTCGGGGGCCAGCGTGATGCTGAACGACGTGCGGCCCGCCACCGGCACTTCCTGCGACTTGTAGCCGATAAAGGAGATAAGCAGCGCCGTGGCGTTGTCGGGCATCGACAGAGAAAAGTTGCCGTCTCCATCAGTAGAGGTGCCAATGGAAGTACCTTTTACAACCACCGTGACGCCGGGCATACCGGCTCCTTTTTCATCAACGATGCGGCCTGTCACTGGCACGTTGGCCAGCACTCCGATGGAGGCGCTAGGCACAGAAGCCAGCGCCGGCGTAGCGCCCAACGGCAGAGCAGAAAGCAGCGTCAGCCCAACAGCTTGCCGCAGCAGAGGTACAGTGTGTTTCATGGGAATTTGTGGAAAAGAGGAAGACGAGTGAGGTAGCGCCGGCTCCGGTGAAGGCTCCTGCTACAACGCCACCGCGCCGCCCATGTGCCCCCCATACAGATGGGCTGGCACAGCGAGCGGCGCGGCGGTGAGCGTAGGAGTGTGAGGCTTTTTCATGGCGGAGTTGTTGACCAAATCTCCGTTGAAAGCGGACAGTTACCTTCCTCTATTCATTCAAACTCTTTCAAAATCCAGACACACTGCACATTCATGTTAAACACCTGTAAATATGGAATTTAACTTTTCAATTTTACACTATTAACATCCCCACTATTTCGTTTTTGATACCTGATTTTCAAATTTGATTCAGGCACTGGGCGTAGTATGCAGCGCCCGGAACTCGGAGGGCGACACCTGGTAGCGCGCTTTGAAGCTGGTGGAGAAATAAGAAGGCGACGAGAAGCCCAATTGATAGGCCACTTCAGCAATATTCAACTCGTCGTCGAGCAGGAGTTGGCGGGCTTTGGTGAGCCGGATGCCCTGGATAAAGTCGGTGACGCCGGTGCCGAGCACGGCCTTCACTTTGCGGTAGAGCTGCACCCGCGAGATGCCCAGGCTACGGGCTACGTCTTCCACGCTCAGGTCGGAACGGCCGAGGTTGGCTTCCACTATGGCGGTGAGGTCGGCCAGGAATTTCTGGTCGATGCGCTGCGGGGCAACCGTCACCGTATCGACGCTTAACTCGCGACGGAAATGCTCGCGCATTTTGTCGCGGTTGGCCAGCAGGGTGCGCAGGCTTTCGAGCAGGAAGGTGGGATTGAAAGGCTTGGTCAAATACAAGTCGGCGCCGGCCTGCACGCCTTCTACCTGCTGCTCGGGCGCGTTGCGGGCCGTGAGCAGCACCACCGGAATGTGCGAGGTGCGCCAGTCGCCCTTGAGTTGGGCCACCACTTCCAACCCGCTGAGTTCGGGCAGCATCACGTCGCATACTATCAGGTCCGGAATAGACTCGGCGGCCAGACGCAGGCCGGTTGCTCCATCAAAGGCCGAACTGACCTGAAAATGCGGTTGCAGTTTCTGGGTCAGGAAGGCATTCACGTCCGGGTTGTCTTCAATCACCAGCACCAGTGCTTCGCTGCTGCCATAAGCGGCCGGCTCGCCCGCCGTGGCTGCCGCCGCAATGCCTTCTTCTAGCGCAAATGCCGGCGTGGCCTGCGGGGCGGCATCCAGTAGCTTGAGAGCAGGCGGCAGTTCCAGCGGCAGCGTCACGATAAACGTACTGCCCTGCCCTGGCTGGCTGGTAAACGTGAGCTGGCCCAGATGCAGGCGCGTGAGGCCCAGCGCCAGTGCCAGCCCCATGCCCGAGCCGCGTGCCGCCGACTGCTGCCCCTGATAAAACCACTCGAAAATGTGCGCCCGGTCTTGCTCCGAAATGCCCCGGCCGGTGTCTTCCACACTCACCCGCACCCCGTTTTCGGCCGGTACCAGCTGCAAACTCACCGTAATCTGGCCGCGGTCGGGTGTGAACTTGAGGGCGTTGCTGAGCAGGTTGAAGAACACTTTATCCAGAATGTTCACGTCGAACCAGAGCCGGATAACAGGCTCCGAAGGCAGAAAACGGAGGCTGATGCCGCGCTGCCGGGCCGGCTTTTCAAACACGTCCATGATTTCGCGCACAAAGGCCACAAGGTTGCCCTCGGTGGCGCGCACCGGCATCTTGCCCACGTCAATCTTGCGGAAGTCCATGAGCTGGTTGACGAGTTGCAGCAGGCGCTGTGCATTGCGTCGAATCAGCCCCAAGTCGTGGCGGTGAGTGGCGGGTAGGTCGGGGTTGCTGGTCAGCATTTCCTCTACCGGCCCCAGAATGAGCGTAAGCGGGGTGCGAAGCTCGTGCGAGAAGTTGGTAAAGAAGCGCAGCTTGGCCTCGGTTTCTACTTTGGCCTGCTCAGCAAACTCCTGAATCTGGTTGCGCTGCGACAGTATCTCCTGGTTTTGCAGCTCCAGCTTGCGGTTGCTGCGGCGGTTGGCCCGATACGCCCGAAACGCAATTAGGCCCAGCACGGCTGCCCCGAGCAGGGCTGCGGCCAGCACATAGAGCACGGTTTGCTGGCTGGCAAAGGTGGCGCGCTGCCGACGCAGCAACTGCTGCTGGCGCTGAATGTCCTGTTGCTGGCTGGTGAGCTTCTCGGTCTGCAGCTTCATGGTCTGCACATTGGTCGAGTCGATGACCATGGTACCGAGGATATTCTCCTTGTCGTAGGGCTGCTTGCGCAGGATGCGCATGGCCATCCGGATGGCCTCCTCCCCGCCCGGCGGGTAGAGCAGCGTGGCCTTGAGAATGCCATCCTGCACCAGCTGAATACCGCCGTGTGGCCCCGGCATGCCATCCACCCCTATAATTTTGATACGGTTGGCCCGCTTGAGCTGCTTGCACACTTGGTAGGCACCCAGCGCAATCCGGTCGTTGTGCGCGAAGATGAGGTCTACCTCGGGGTGGGCGCGCAGCACGGCCGGTAGCCGTTCCAGCACCGATGGCCGCTCCCAGTTGCTGTTGACCTGCGCCACCAGCTGCAGCTGCGGATAGGCCGCCAATGCCTGCACAAAGCCCTGGTGCCGGTCGGTGGCCGGCGAAGAACCGGGCGCGCCCAGCACTTCCAGCACCTGCCCGCGCTGCCCAAGCAAACCAGCCACATAGTTGCCGGCCGTTTGGCCTACTTCCACATTGTTGCCGCCTACATAAGCCGTGTACAGCTTGGACGTCGTGCGGCGGTCCAGAATCACGACCGGAATACCCCGGTTATATGCTTCCTCCACGATGGGCGTCACCGGCTCGCTTTCGTTGGCCGATACAATCAGCAGGTCGATGCCTTCGCGCAGAAACTCTTTGATCTGCTGTTCCTGCAAGGCGCTGCTATACTTCGCATCTTTTATCCGGAAGTTGACTTCCGGGTAGAAGCTCAGCTCCTTTTTCATGCCGGCCAGCATGGCCTGCCGCCAGGCGTCGCCGTTGGTACACTGCGAGAAACCAATAGTATAGCGTGGCTTTGCCGCATGCTGTGTGCAGGCCACGGAGCCCAGCAACAGGCCCAGCAACAGGCCCAGAAACAAGACACAGCGCGCCAGCAAAGAAAGGTGGGAGTCAGAGTGAGGCATGAAGCAGGCAGATGAAGCAGCTGGCCTGTCTGCCGCTGCTCCCCAAACCCCAAGTTTCACATTTCTGCTCAATTACTACTGCCTGCCCCTCCGCCGGCCCCCTCGCCCACTGGCCAGATCAGCCTGAGCGACCTGCATTACAAAGCAAGGTCACTCATAATGAGGTATTTGCCGATAAGTGAAAGCAGGGGCAGGTCGTGCAGATACGATACCGTCCCGCCTGTCGGCACCGCCGCCCACGGGCCGGGGCCGCCCCAACGCGCGGCACAGCGCCGCGTATCGGCACTCGCACTGGCGTGAGCACAACAAAGAAAAACAGAACCGGTAGCAGGCACTAAAAAGGCTTTTTCCCGGCGGCAGCACGACTATTTGCAGGTGCCACAATGCTCCAACTGCCGAAGTCTGGATTCTACCGGAACTAAAAGTAGCGTGCGGATTGTATACATGAACAAATGATCATATATTTGCAACACCGTATGACCACTGCTCCTGCCATTCCGTCTGCCGACCTGAATCTGACTACCGAAAAGATGGAGAAGGTGGCCTTCATTCTCAAGACCACGGCTCATCCTACCCGCATTGCTATTGTGCAACTGCTGGCCAATCAGGAAAGCCTGTCGGTGAGCGACATCAGCGAACAGCTGCAGGTAGAGCAAAGTCTGCTCTCTCACCACCTGACGGGTATGAAGCTGAAAGGTATTCTGAGCAGCACCCGCGAGGGCAAAAACATCTTTTACGCGCTGAAAATGCGTGAAGTGGTAGACGTGATTCAGTGCCTGGCCGGCTGCACGTTCCTGTAGTAGGAAGGTGCTTTTTTTGCCCAAACGCATGAACACCTTTTCATATATACATACATTCACATTTCCTTCCATGCTTCACGCGCTGGGCTACTTTGCGGCCATTTTCATCGGTCTTTCCCTGGGCATTATGGGCGGGGGCGGCTCGATACTTACCGTGCCGGTGCTGGTGTATCTGATGGGCGTGAGTCCGGTGCTGAGCACGGCCTATTCGCTGTTTGTAGTGGGTAGCACTTCTATTGTGGGCGCCTCGGGCTACTTCCGCAAAGGGTTGGTATCGGTGCCCACGGCGCTGGTGTTTCTGGCTACCTCGCTGGCCGCCGTGTTCCTCACCCGCAAGCTGCTGATGCCTGCCATTCCGCATGATCTGTTCACAGTGGGCAGCATTGTCTTCACCAAGGATTTGCTGGTGCTGGTGGCCTTTGCCTTGCTCATGGTAGTGGCGGCCGTGTCCATGATCCGCAACAAGCAGGCGGAGGAAATTCTCGCCGACGACCTGCACCACCAGCACACCATCAACTACCCCCTCATTCTCACGGTGGGGGCCGTAGTGGGCCTGCTCACGGGTTTTGTGGGCGCGGGCGGCGGCTTTCTGATTATTCCAGCGCTGGTGCTGTTTGCCCGCCTGCCCATGAAGGAAGCCGTGGGTACCTCCCTGGTCATCATTGCCGTAAACTCCCTGATTGGCTTTACCGGCGACCTGAGCGCGGGCACGGCCATTGAATGGAGCTTCCTGCTGGGCTTTCTGGCCTTCGCCGTAGGGGGCATCGTGCTAGGCACGTACCTGGCGCGCTTCATTCCCGGGGCCAAGCTCAAGCCGGCTTTCGGCTGGTTCACGCTGGCCATGGGCACGTTTATCCTGCTGCGCGAACTGGTGTTCACGCACTAAGCCGCCCCTAGCCACTTCACCTCATTTCCTCTTCACCTCTTCCCTTCACAACCATGAAAATTGAACAGTTTGAAGACAAGGGCCTGGCCCATTTCTCCTATGCTATTCTCAGCGAGTGCGCCCGCGAAATCGTGCTGATTGACCCCGCCCGCGACCCGCAGCCCTACTACGACTACGCTCAGGCCCACGACGCCAAGATTATCAGCGTCATCGAAACCCACCCCCACGCCGACTTTGTGTCCTCCCACCTGGAAATTGCCCAGAAAACCGGCGCCACCATCCGCGTGAGTAAGCTACTAGGGGCCGATTATCAGTTTGAGGCGTTTGACGAGGGCGACTCCTTCACGAGCGGGAAGCTCACCTACCGCGCCCTGAACACGCCCGGCCACTCGCCCGACAGCATCAGCATCGTGCTCAGCCGTGAAGGAAAAGACGTGGCCATGTTCACCGGCGACACGCTGTTCATCGGTGACGTGGGCCGCCCGGACCTGCGCGAAAAGGCCGGCAACATCCAGGCCAAGCGCGAGGAGCTGGCAGGGCAGATGTACCACTCGCTGCGCGAGAAGCTGATGACGCTCTCCGATGACGTGCTGGTGTACCCCGCCCACGGCGCGGGCAGCCTCTGCGGCAAGGCCCTGAGCGGCGCCAACAGCAGCACCATCGCCGATGAGAAATTCGGCAACCCCATGCTGCGTCCGATGAGCGAGGAGGAGTTTGTGCAGGTGCTGCTGGCCGATCAGCCGTTCATTCCCAAATACTTCGGCTACGATGTGGCGCTGAACAAAGCCGGCGCCACCGCCTACGCCCCCAGCGTACAGCAGGTGCAGCGCCTAGCGGCCGGCTCCACCCTGGAAAAAGGCGCAGTGCTGGTGGACACCCGTCCCGAGGCCGAGTTCAAGCAGGGCCACTTGGCCGGCGCTATCAACATTCAGCAGGGCGGCAAGTTCGAAACCTGGCTGGGCTCGATTGTGGGTCCGGAGGAAAAGTTCTACCTAGTGGCCGCCGACGAGGCAACGCTGGAGGACCTGATCCGCAAAACCGCCAAAATTGGCTATGAGGCCCTGATTGCGGGCGCGCTGGTAGGTACTCCGGCCACGCCGGCCACCCTGCCCCAGCTGGACGTGGAGCAGTTCCGCGACCAGCCCGAGGCCTATACCATCGTGGACATCCGCAACGCCTCGGAAACCAAAGCCGAGCCGCTGTTTGAGGGGGCGCTGAGCATTCCGCTGCCCGAGCTGCGCGAGCGGGCCCGGGAAATTCCGACCGGCAAGCCCGTGGTGGTGCACTGCGCCGGCGGCTACCGCTCGGCGGCGGGCAGCAGCATTGTGGAAGCCGCCCTGCCCCAAGCCACCGTCTATGATCTGGGCGAGGCCGTGAAGTCCTTCCAGACGGCCGTAGCCAGCCACTAATTTTTACCAGTGCGTGAGTAGCTGCCGCCCAGCCGTGTAGCCGGGCGGCGGCCCACCACCTTTCCCATTATCCTCCTTCTTTTTCTTTTCGACTTCCGCCATGTTTGGACTTTTTAAATCTTCCGGCCCTTCCAAGTACCAGAATCTGCCCGCCGCTGAGTTTGCCGAGGGCGTGCGCCAGACCGGCGCCTTGGTGCTGGACGTGCGCACCCCCGCCGAGTTTGCCGGCGGCCACCTGCCCGGCGCCCTCAACCTAGACCAATCCTCACCCGGTTTTGCCCAGCGCGTGACGGCCCTGGACAAAACCCGCCCCACCTACGTGTACTGCCGCAGCGGGGCGCGCTCGGCCAACGCCGCCACCCAGATGGGTGAGGCCGGCATCGAGAAGGTATGCAACCTGGCCGGCGGCCTTCTCGACTGGCCCTACAAGCTGGGGCGCTAAGCGGCCGGCCTGCTGCTCGTTTTTCTCCCCTTCGTTTTTCTGTTTTTATGCTTGACTTGATTCGTCAGCCCTGGCCCTGGTACGTGGCCGGCCCGCTGATTGGCCTGACGGTGCCCGCGCTGCTGCTCATCGGCAACAAGGCCCTGGGCATCAGCAGCTCGCTGCGGCACATGTGCGCCGCCTGCGTGCCCGCCAGCATTCCGTTTCTGCAATACAAGTGGCGCGCCGAAATCTGGAACCTGTTTTTCGTGCTGGGCATTGCCATCGGCGGCTTCATCGGCTACCAGGTAATGGGCCATCCCGATACTATTGCCATTTCTCCGGAAACCGTGCGCGACCTGAAGGCACAGATGGGCCTGACGGACTTCTCGGGGCTGCTGCCCAAGGAGTTGTTTGCCCTGGAGAACCTGGCCAACTGGAAAGGCTGGGTGTTTCTGGTGCTGGGCGGCTTTCTGGTGGGCTTCGGCACACGCTATGCGGGCGGCTGCACCTCGGGCCACGCCATTTCAGGCCTCTCTAACCTGCAGTGGGTGTCGCTGGTGGCCGTTATCGGCTTTTTCGTGGGCGGCCTGCTAATGACCTGGGTATTTTATCCTCTGATGTTTTAAGCTGATCTGACGATGAAAAATTTGAAATACCTGGTCCTGGGCGTGCTGTTCGGCATTATTCTGACCAAAAGTGAAGTCATCAGCTGGTTCCGCATTCAGGAGATGTTCCGCTTCCAGTCGTTCCACATGTACGGCATCATCGGCTCGGCCATTGTGGTGGGTCTGATTTCGATTCAGCTCATCAAGCGCAACCACCTGAAAACCATCAACGGCGAGGAAATCAAGATTGCCGACAAAAAATACAACCACGGCGTGTGGATTGGCGGCACCATCTTCGGGCTGGGCTGGGCCCTGACCGGCGCCTGCCCTGGCCCCTTGTTTGCCCAGCTGGGCAGCGGCGTGGCCGGCGCGGCCGTGCTGATTCTGGCCGCCCTAGCCGGCACCTGGACGTACAGCGCCCTGCGCGAGCGGCTGCCTCACTAAGCAGGCCAGGCCACTACTACCGCTCACTTTATAGCCGGCGCAAGAGTATGGCGTAGCACCAACGTCCTACTCTTGCGCCGCGCAGTTTTCCGCTGGGGGAGTGGTGTCGCGCCCCTGCCTGAATATGGGCCCATAGGCTACTGAAGGAGCTAAATCCTTGCTATACCTAATCGAAAAGGAGAGATACTACGAGCTGTTTTACGGAAAGTTTATAAGAATATGCACGTATAACTGGAACAAATCAATAAATTTAGGTCCCGATCCTCTATTCCTTAGTCCAAGCCTACCTTAAACAGGGCTTGGTACATCTTCACCTATTGCTGTTTGTCCTCTATCACCATAGCAAATTGCTATGGTTCGGCTGCTTATACCCTTTTTTCATCACAAACATAGTCTGAGTATACTCGAAAGCTGCTGGTGTCTTGCAAGCGCAATTCTCGATTCAGCCTTTTGAAAACCAGACTTATACATCCAAGACTATTCCTGCCCGCGAGGGCTTTTCTACACTCTCACTTTGTTTTTTTTAGCTTATGGAACCAATGCTTGGAGAAATCCGCGCAGTCGCATTTCCTTTTGCGCCCCGAGACTGGGCAATCTGCGACGGCTCGTTACTGCAGATTCGTACGAACACCGCACTTTTCGCCTTACTCGGCGTGCAGTTCGGCGGCGACGGCATCAGCACCTTTGGCCTGCCGGATCTGCGCGGCCGCGCCGTAGTAAATGCCGGCACCGGCGCGGGCCTGAGCCCATATAATGTGGGCGCCAAGCTTGGGCAGGAAGCTGTGCCGCTGGATGTTACCCAGATGCCGCTGCATACGCACACGCTGGGCAACGTCAAGGTAAATCCTGCTGATCCGAATGTCAGCTCGCCTGGACAGGCCTTTCTCAGCAACGCCAGCAAGGCCCAGTATGGAGAGACGGCCGGCGCTAACACGACAATGGCCGCTGGTTCGGTGCAGGGTACGGGCGCTCCGTTAGGCAGCTCGCAGCCGCACAGCAACATGCAGCCTTATCTGGTCCTCAACTACATCATTGCCACGCAGGGCATCTTCCCACAGCGTCCTTAGCCCTACCTGCTCTTCGCATTCTACTTATGGAACCATACCTCGGAGAAATTCGCATTTTCGGCGGCAACTTCGCCCCGGTCGGCTGGCTGTTCTGCCAGGGCCAGCTGCTCCAGATTTCAGATAACGACGCTCTGTTCACGCTGCTGGGTACCACGTACGGCGGTGATGGAGTGACCACCTTCGGCCTGCCCAATATGGCCAGCCGCGTGACGGTCGGCCAGGGCCAGGGCCCCGGGTTGTCCAACTACGTTGTCGGGCAGGTGATGGGGGCCGAAAGCGTGACGCTGACCACGCTGCAGCTGCCGGCGCATGCCCACCCATTCAATGGTACTATCAGTGCCATTGCGGGCGAAACCGCTACCGCCCAGACTAACCCCACCGGAGCCTACTTCAGTGACCGGGGTGAGTCCGCCTACAATCTCGTGGTGGGCGATACTCCCGCTGAGCTTGGCACGGGTGCACTCAGCGGGCAGGCAACACCAGCCGGCGGCTCTCAGCCGCACCCGAACATCCAGCCGGTGACAGCCATCAACTACATCATCGCCACCGCTGGCATCTGGCCATCGCAGCCCTGAGAGTGGGCTTGGGAGTTAGTAAAAGCGCCCATTCGTGTCATGCGGAGCGCAGCCGAAGCATCTCTAACGCTTCGTTGAAAATGTCTCCGGCGAAGCGGCAAAGATGCTCCACAAGCTCTGTACGACGATTCCCAAGCACGCTCCAAGCAGGCTCAGTAGCCGTTTTCTCTTTTTATCTTCTTAAATACCTCTCTCTATATGGACGCTTTTCTTGGTGAAATCCGCCTGATGGGTTTTCTCTACGCACCGAAAGGCTGGCTTTTCTGTCAGGGCCAACTGCTCCAGATTTCGACAAACCAGGCTCTTTTCTCATTGCTGGGCACTATGTACGGCGGCGACGGGCGCACCACGTTTGCGCTGCCTGATCTGCGCGGCCGCGTAGCACTGGGCGCCGGCCAGGGGCCGGGGCTGGCGCCTTATGTGCAGGGCCAGCGAGGCGGCACGGAAACCGTAACGCTTGCTACGGCAGAAATGCCGAAGCACGAACATACGTTTACGGGCACCATCAAAACTGCCGATGCCGCCGAGTTTCCCCAGATAAGCCAGTCGTACCCGGCCACTGGCACCGTCACTCAGTTTGCCACCGGCAAGCCCAACATTTCCCTGGCCAGCGGTAGCCTGCCGGGCACGCTGTCGTCTATGGGTGGCAGCCAGGGCCATGACAACCGCCAGCCGATGGCGGTGATGAACTACGCCATTGCCATCCAGGGGTATTTCCCCTCGCGCGGCTAACTGTCCTATCTGAACCCGAGCACACCCGCGCTGGTTGTCAGCCTTCGGTAGCTGATGATCAGCGCGGCCTGCTTACGGGCCCTGCCTCATGCGAGTAGCCATCATCATCAGCAGTGGGCTGGGCTTACCTGCCTTGCATGCGCTGGCCGCCCAGGGCGCCGTGGCGGGCGTAGCCGTGCCGCTGCTGCCCCAAACCGACGAAGCCGAGCAGCTGGTGCAGGCGGCTACCGCCCTGGGCCTACCCGTGGTGCGCCTGCAGCACCCCGGCTTGGGCGCCGCCCTTGCGAAGTGGCTGACCCCGCTGGCCCCCGCGGCCGTGCTGGTGTTTACTTTTCCCTGGCGCATTCCGGCAGCCGTGCTGGCATTGCCAGCGCACGGGTTCCTCAACTTTCACTTTGCCGCCCTGCCCGGCTACCGCGGCCCCGAGCCTCTGTTCTGGCAGATTCGCAATGGCGAAGTCGCCGGCGCCGTGACGGTACACCTCATGAGCGCCGATTTTGATGCCGGCCCGGTGCTGCTGGCCGAGCCCGTGCCCATCGGGCCAACCGACACGCATGGGCTGCACCGCGCCCGGCTGGCCGCCCACGCCGCCCCGGTGGCCCTGCGGCTGCTGGCCAGCCTGCGCGGCGAGGCTCCCTCACTGATACCCCAGCCCCAGCAGGAGGCCCAGGCGCACTACTGGCCCCGCGCCACCCTGGCCGACGTGTGCGTACGCTGGACCGACTCCTCCCCGGCCCTCGACCGGCTGGTGCGGGCGGCCAACCCCTGGAACCGTGGCGCCCTGACCATGTTGCGCGGGCAGCCGCTACGGTTGCTGGGCGTGACGCCCCACCCGGCCGCTGCCACCGGTCCGGTGCCGCCCGGCACCGTGCTCTACGCCGATGCCACGGCCGGCCTATGGGTAGCCTGCGGCATGGGCGAGGCTCTGCGCCTCGACATGGTAGCCCTCGACGAGGGTTATTTCAGTGGCCTGCAGCTGATAGACCTGGGCATTCAGCCTGGCGAGGTGCTGGGAGATTTTTTCGAAATGATGCAGACACAGGCTGTACCCCCGACGACAAGTCGGTAACTTTGATTTTCACTACTTCATCTGAGATATATGAAACAAACAATACTCTCGCTCTTATTCCTTCTTGCCACCTTCGGAGCTCAGGCACAGCAGCTGACTATGCCAGTTGCGGAAATTTTTGAAACGGACGGGGAGAATAGCCGCTACACTTCCAACTCATTTTATGACAACACACTGGAGTATTTCCAGCGGGCAACCGTGGCCCAGGGCAGCAACTACCCCAACTTCCGGGCAGTGGCGCTGGGCGACCAGCAGGGAACTGGTTTCTGGGTGACGGAAGGTGCGCGGGGTCAGGCGGGGTTTGCTTATGCCCGCAATTCCCGGCACGTAACGCTTAATACAATCGATGCCCGAAACTATAAGGACATCGTCGTCAAAGTAGCTTTCGCGGCCCCGCGCGGCGCGGGCTGGACAGGCGGCGGCAACAATGCGGTGCGAAACACTGACCGAATCAGAATCCGGTATTCTTTCGATGGCGGGGCGTTTGTTACGGCAGGCTTGCTGCTGGGCAGCAACGCCAGTGGCGGCGGTGTGTTCCAGCAGGACACCAGCTCACCGCTGGACAGCATTCCGGATGCCGGGGCACTACAGTTGGATGCGCAGTTTCGGGATGTTACTGTCAGTATACCGGCTACCGGCAGTGCGCTGCGCGTGCAGGTGGTGGTGGATAGCCGGCAGCCGGAGCTGGCCTTCGACAACATTCGGGTAACGGGCACGCTGGAAGTGGCGACCAGGCCGACGCTGAGCAACCTGGGCAGCACTCCGGTCAGCTACACCGAGGGTGGCGCGGCCGTGCAGCTTACCAACACGCTGGTGGTCGGCTACTCCGACAACTCTGCCACCACCCTTACGGGCGCGACGGTCAAAGTCGTCAATTTTCAGGCTCAGGACCAACTGAATTTCATCAACCAGAATGGCATCGCCGGCTCGTACAACACCGGTAACGGGATTCTGACGCTATCCGGCCCGGCCAGTCAGGCTGCCTACCAGACGGCTCTGCAGTCCGTGACGTACTCCAGCACCAACACGACTACGCTCAACGGCGTTTCGCGGCAGGTGGAGTTTCAGGTGTACAATGGCAGCGCACTCAGCAACAACCCCTCGCGCAATGTTGCCATTACGCTCACGCTCAATGCGCCGGCGGCACTGAATTACACCGAGAACTTCGATACGGATGGGGAAAGCACCCGGTATTTCGGCAACGACTTTCAAAGTACCAGCTTCGGGGCCGGTTTTTTCCGCTCGACGACCAACCCGGCCACCGGCAGCTCGACCACCTTTGGCGGCGTCAGCGGCGGCTTCTGGTACGGTGATGGCACCAATATCACCCCTAACCCAACCACGCCTATCAGCACGTTGCAGCTGGCTCCGGTAAACGCCGCCGGCTACATTGATCTGCGCTTCATTATTGCCCTGGGCGCCAATATAGGCTGGGAAAACAGTGACTACTTCAAGCTGTATTACCGCACCAACAACGGAAGCTGGCAGGAATTCGGCTCCTTAGTGGGCGGCGGTACCAACGGGGCTGTCAGCGGGAACGGCGTAACGCTCGGCACCACGCTGCAGGACGTAACATTCAACCTTCCCAACGGGGCCGCCGTGGCCAACCTCGATTTCAAACTGGAGCTGCGCTCCGATGTCGGCGAGGAACTGGCCTTCGACAACATCCGCATCACGGGTACGCGGCAGGTAGCCGCCACCGTAACAACAGCCGCTCCGACCGGCGTTACGGGCAACAGCGCCGTGCTCGGCGGCAGCGTACCCGCCGATGGCGGGGCCACCGTGACGGAGCGCGGCGTAGTGTACAGCTCTACCAACACCACGCCCACTACCAGCAACACCAAAGACACCAACGGCAACGGTACCGGCAGCTTTTCTGAAACCATTGCCGGCCTGGCGCCCGGCACTACCTACTACGTGCGTGCCTACGCCATCAACAGCGTAGATACCAGTTACGGCACGGTGCAGATATTTACCACCACCACTACCGTCACGTCCATCGTGCGGGCCAGTAACACTAACCCCACCAACGCCGGCCAAGTATCGTTCACGCTGACATTTGCCACGCCAGTGACCGGGCTGACAACCAGCAACTTCAGCCTCACGACGACCGGCGCCCTGAGCGGCGCTTCGGTGGCCAGCGTGTCCGGCGCGGGCACCACCTACACGGTAGTAGTCAATACCGGCTCGAACTCGGGTACGCTCCAGTTGAACCTGGGCAGCAGCACCGGTCTGACGCCCATGGTGAGCAACCTGCCCTACACCAGCGGCGAAGCCTACGACATCGACAAAACTCGCCCGTCGGCAGCTATCAGCAGCCCGGCCGGCACCAGCGGCGGCACCACTACCACTTCGCCGATTCCGTTCACGGTGACGTTCTCCGAAAATGTGAGTGGCTTTGTAGCCGGCGACGTGACGGTAACCAACGGCTCGATTACCGGCGGTACCGTGAATGGCACCAGCCCCGGCACCGTCTACACCTTCACGGTGACGCCCACCACGGCCGGCACCGCTACCACGGTAGCCGTACCCAACAACGTGGCCCAGGACGCAGCCGGCAACGGTAACACTGGTGCCTCCGCGTCATACAGCCTCACCTACAACGTCCCCAGCACCACCGTCGCATCGGTGACGCGCCTCTCCCCGAACCCTACAGCCATGGCGACGGTGAGCTACCAAGTGGTTTTCGCCAATAGCGTAACGGGAGTAAGCACCAGTAACTTTTCGGTGACGACGACCGGGACTATCAGCGGCGTTTCGGGGGCCAGCGTTTCGGGCTCGGGCACGACCTACACGGTGACGGTGAACACCGGCACCGGCAATGGCACGCTGCGCCTGAATGTGCAAAACAGCACCGGCCTTTCGCCTACAGTAACCAACGTGCCCTACACGACAGGAGAAGAGTACACCATCACCAAGAGCTTCACGGCGGCCCCCACCCTGCGCATCCAGGCGTTGGGCGGCAGCTTCAGCGACGTGACGGCCTTCGTGGACGTGGTGCAGGTGCTGCAAAGCGGTACCAGCACGGTAGTGGCCGACGGCGTGCAAAACGGCGGCTTCGAAACCAACAACGTGAATCCCGGCAGCTACCTGTACCAAAGCCAGGGAGTAGTAGCCGCCCCCTGGACCTTCGGCGTACAGGCCGGCGTGTCGCGCAACAGCAACAACGGCTTCGCCTCGACGGCAGCCGACGGCGACGCGGTAGCCTTCCTGCAGAGCGCGGCCGGCAACAACGGCAGCGTGTCGCAAAACCTGGCTGTACCCACGGGCAGCTACCAGGTCAGCTTCCGGGCCATCCAGCGCAATTATACCACGCTCGACCAACGGCTGAACGTGTTTGTGAACGACGTATTCGTGGGCAATATTCAGCCCAACAACATCCCGACCTACGATACCTTCACATCGGCTTCGTTCAGCGTGACGGCCCCGGCCCTGACCGCCACCGTCAGCAGTACGGCCGCCGCTACGGGCGGCAGCACTGCTACCACTCCGATTCCATTCTCGGTGAGCTTCTCCGCGAGCGTGGGCACGAGCTTCACCGCCGCCGATGTGACGGTGACCAACGGCACGGTTACTACCGGCAGCTTCAGCGGCAGCGGCGCAGGCCCGTATACCTTCACGGTGACGCCCACCGCGCCCGGCACCGCCACTTCGGTGAGCCTGACGGCCGGTGTAGCCCAGGATGCCAACAACACCCTGAATACGGCCAGCAACGCGTACAGCGTCACCTACAACCAACCTCAGACGGCGGCACCCGTAGTAACGGCTCCGGCCAACGGCAGTACGGTTACGAGTGCTACGCCAACCTATACCGGCACGGCCCCGGCCGGCTCCACGGTGACGGTGTACGTGGATGGCTCGGCCATCGGCACGACGACGGCCACGGCCGGCACTTTCACGCTGACGCAGCCTTCGGCCCTGGCCCAGGGCAGCCACACGGTACGCGCCACGGCCCAGCTGAGCGGTCAGGCTGTAAGCGCCAATTCGAACACTAACACGTTCACGGTAGCAACTGCGGCCACCTATACCAGCAGCACAGCCGAGCAGCCCAACACGGAGCGCGTAGCCGCGGGCAGCACCAACCAGGTAATTCTGAGGGTAGCGGTGGTTATTGGCGGAGGCTCTTCCTCGCCCCTGAGCGCGCAGTCGTTCAGCTTCACCACCAACGGCAGCACTGCGCCTGCTGATATTGCGGCGGCCCGCGTGTACTACACGGGCGCCAGCACTACGCTCAGCACCACCACGGCCTTCGGCAGCGCGGTTACTGCTCCTGCAGGGGTCTTCACTGTGGCGGGTGCGCAGCCGCTGACCACGGGCACCAACTATTTCTGGCTGGTATACGATGTGGCGGCCACGGCCAGCGCCGGAAACGTGCTGGATGCTACCGTCGCAAGCCTGACCATTGGGGGTCTGGCCCGCACGCCGACTATCACTGATCCGGCAGGCAACCGCCGGGTAGTTGCTACCGATGGCGTGGCGGGCACGGCCCTGCGCACCACCGCTGGCTACGCCAGCTTCAGTGCCGGCTCCTTGCCAGCACTGGGCAGCACCTATACCCAGATGGCGTGGATCAAGCGTACCGGCGGCTCAGGCAGTGCCAACTATTACGTGCTGGGCAACGGCACCAACAACACCGCAGCCCCCTACCTGTACGTGACCGGCAACGGGCGCATTGGGGCGGGCTTCGGCTCCAGCGGCGCGGCGCAACCGCAGAACGCCGAGTTTAACTCCAACGTAATTGCTGCAAACGAATGGAATCATGTGGCTGCTACCTATACCGGCAGCGTACTAACGGTGTACCTGAATGGCACGGCAGTAGCTACTCTGACTCCAACGGCCGCGGCTCGGACGCCGGCTGCTACCGCCGCAAGCTTCATCGGCAGCGCGGGCACGTCGGGCACTAACTTCCCCGGCGACATCGACGAAGTTAGCCAGTGGAACCGTGCGCTAAGCCAGACCGAAGTGCGCCTGCTCCTGCACCTGACGCTCTCAGGCACCGAATCCGGTCTGGTATCGTATCTGCAGTTTAATGATGCCGGTACGACTACCACCGACGATATTTCAGGCGCGGCCGCTACCCTGACCGGGGCCACCCGCACGACCAGCACGGCTCCCGTGGGCTTTGGCGTGAGCAACCTGCAGTCGGTAGCTGCCACGGGCAATTACTCATTCACAGGCACCAACGCGGCCATCAATTTCACGTCTGTTGCGGGCGCCCCGTATGATGTGGTAGTGTTCCGCCTGCGCGGCACGCCTCTGGGCACGCAGGTGAGTGATGCCAATCTGCGCAGCACCTACTCGCGGGCCTACTGGATTGTCGATAAGTACAGCACCAGCACCTTCACGGCGGCCATTACTTATACCCTCGACCCAGGCCTGATCACCGCGGGCTATGCCGCAGCCCCTTCCAACCTGAAGCTCTACAAGCGGGGCAGCAACAGCGACGGCGCCTTCGAAGCCCCCATCTCGGCTACGGCCGCCGATGCCACGACCAACACGGTCACGTTCCCGGTTAGCTCGTTCAGCCAGACACTCATTGGCACCTATGGCAGCTCTCCGCTGCCGGTAGAGCTGGTGCGCTTCACGGCGGAGCGCCGCGGCAACAACGCGCTGCTGCAGTGGGCTACGGCTCAGGAACTGAAAAACGACTATTTCGAGGTGGAAAGCAGCGTAGACGGACGCACGTTCCGGGCCGTTGGCCGCGTAACGGGCCACGGCACCAGCAGCCAGCCCCACTCCTATCAGCTCACCGATGCCGACCTGGCCCGCTACGCCCGCCCGGTGGTATATTACCGCCTGCGCCAGGTAGATCAGGACGGCACCAGTTCCTTGTCCTCCGTGCAAACGGTGCAGGTATCCGGCGGAGCGTCGTTGCTTACGGCAGTGGTATTCCCGAACCCGGCTGCCGATCAGCTGACAGTTCGCCTGAGCCAGCCCTACACCGGCCAGGCACAGGGCTGGGTGTTTGATGCCCAGGGCCGAACCATACAGGAGCTCAGCCGCCCGCTGGCTGCTGATGCCAGCCCGGATATCAATCTGTCGGTGAGCCATCTGCCCAACGGAGTCTACACCCTCCGCCTGGTGCTGGACGGCCAGGTAATTCACCAGCAGATTGTGGTGCAGCACTAACCGTCAACCGGCCGCCAACGCCAAAGAGGCCCGTTATCAGTTGATAACGGGCCTCTTTGGCGTTGGCGGCAGAGCATTTCTTGATGCTGGTGCAAATAGCCCACTGGTACCGGGTTCCGGCCCAACTCCAGACCGTTTTTTGCAGTTTACAGCTCAGTCCGGCGCACCGACACAGTGCCAATGCGCTGGTCGTTCCCCAACACGTCTACTCCCTGCTATGCACAAAGCCCCTGAACTCATGGGCGCAGACCGCCGCCAGTTTCACACCCAAAGCCAGCTTTGGCTCGGGGCTGCCGTCGGGTTCCTGCTGCTCATCCTGATGATTGCCAGTGCCAATGCCGATATGGTGGCGCTGACCGACAACAATTTGGGGAGAATACTGCCCGGCAGCCGCCCCGACCGGGCCTTGCGGCCGGGCAGCCTGTTTCTGCTGGTGAAAGATGGGAGCCAATGGCTGGCAGATGAGCCTTTGACGAGCGGGAGAGCATGAGTGAGCAGCCTACACCCACTTCCTTAGCGGAGCTGGCCGGATTGTTTCTGCGGCTGGGAACCACAGCTTTCGGCGGCCCGGCCGCGCACATCGCCCTTATGGAAGAAGAGGTGGTGCGCCGGCGCGGCTGGCTGACCCAGCAGCAGTTTCTGGATTTGCTCAGCGCGGCCAACCTTATTCCCGGCCCCAACTCCACCGAGCTGGCCATTCACATCGGCTACGAGCGGCGCGGCTGGGCCGGGCTGCTGCTGGCCGGTACCTGCTTTATTCTGCCGGCTATGCTTATCGTCATAGCGTTTGCCTGGGCCTATGTGCGCTTCGGTACGCTCCCGGCCCTCACCGGCGTGCTCTACGGCGTGAAGCCCGTTATTGTGGCCGTAGTGGCGCAGGCCCTCTGGAGCCTGGGCAAGTCGGCCCTGAAAACCTGGCCGCTGCGGCTGGTAGCCGGCGCAGCTCTGGTGCTGGGGCTGCTGGGCATGAACGAACTGCTGCTGCTCTTCGCGGCTGGCCTCGTGACCGGCGCCTTACGCTGGCCTACGCTGCCGCACAAAACCGTGCCACCGGCCCTGCTCAAACTGGTCGGAGCCGTAGCCGTGCTGGCGTTGCTGCCAGGTCTGCTGGGCCTGGGGCCGGGCGCTCCCTCCGCCACCCGAACTGCGCTGCCGCTGGGCCTGCTGCCCTTGGGACTGGCTTTTGTCAAAATTGGCTCGGTGCTCTACGGCAGCGGCTACGTGCTGCTGGCCTTCCTCGACGCGGATTTGGTGCAGCGCTTTCACTGGCTCACCCGGGGCCAGCTGCTCGACGCCGTGGTGGTGGGGCAGGTGACGCCGGGGCCGGTGTTCACCACGGCTACGTTCGTGGGCTATGTGTTGCAGGGCTGGCGCGGCGCACTGGTGGCCACGGTGGGTATCTTTCTGCCAGCCTTCATCTTTGTGGGGTTCAGTATCAAGCTGGTGGCGCAGCTGCGGCAGTCGCCGCTGGCCGGCGCCTTCCTCGACGGGCTGAACGCGGCTTCGTGGGCCCTGATGGCGGCCGTTTCGCTCACGCTGGCCCGCACGGCGCTACTGGATATTCCTACCGGGCTGCTGGCCCTGGCCAGTGCTTTTCTGCTGTTGCGCTATAAGCTCAACTCCGCCTGGCTGGTGCTGGGCGGGGCCGCGCTGGGTTACGGCCTGCAACAAGCCGGCCTGCTCTGACTTGTCAGTATCACTCTGTACTTACTTCCTGACCTGTTTTTCCTGACGCGCTGCTGCCCATCGTGTGGGCCTACCTCACACCGACAGCGAGCCAATTTTTGACTGCGCCCTCCAGGCTGGGGCAGCAGCGGGAGCACACCGTGAGTCCCGGCCTTGCCAACCCGCATTTCAGCCCAGGTGCCCAGAGTGCAGCGGCTGGAAGCGCAGTTGCGGGTATTGCACTTCCAACGGCGAAATAGCGCCGGAACTATCCTTGCGGAATGGTTTTGCCATCCACCAGCTACTGCCACATCCTGCTGTTTCTGCCGTAGAGCAATTACTGTTCAGGTGGCATATTCCGGGGCGACGCAGTATTTTTGTCGCTCTGCAATTTCCTGCGTTCCTTCCTCTCTTCGTATGCTCCTGCTGTCCGGAATACCGATTTACTACCAGAATGCCATAGGCCGGCTCTACGACCATCCGGATGGCTACGTGGTGGTGGACTACAACGTCGGCACCCGCCAGAAGGGCGACTATGTAGCTTTTTTGCAGCATCTGGAACACCTGCTGCACCTGCGGGGCTCGAATAAGATGCTGGCCAACCAGCGCCTGATGGCCCCTTTCACGGAGGAGGAGCGAACCTGGATTCAAGGGCAATGGCTGACCGTGAGCCACGCTCTGCAGCGGGAAATGATTGCCGCCGTGCTTCTGCCAGACGACGTGTTTGCCCGGTTGGGTATCAGCTCCCTGATGCAGGATGCCCGCGAAGGAGCCCTGATTTACCGGATATTTAATAATGCGCAGGCAGCGGCGGCGTGGCTGCGGCAGATACACTAACCCGCCCCAAGCCGAAAACCCAGCTCGACTGGTGCCGTTGCCGGCATACGCCTGGGCCGTAGAAGAGTAGCAAGCCGGGACACAGAGCCCAAAGCCCAGGGCAGCAGCTTGCTCCTGCAGCAACGCTCACGCAGGAACTGAAGTATTCTCCGGGCAAAGTCTGTATGACTACCTGCTAACTTGCGTTCCGGATACCGTCCCTCTGCTCATTCCACCATGGCGCTACGCACCCTCTACCATTCTCCAACACTGACTATCCATCTCAACTACGTAGAAAACTGGCTGCAGCTTGATTGGCAGGGCAGCCCTACGGATGCTGAGGTTATGGAAGGAGCTCTCAAGCTGCTGGAGTTGTTGCGGCAGGAGCGCTGTTCAAAAGTGCTCAACGACAATACTCACATTTATGGGCTTTGGGCCGAGGCAGCGCGCTGGGGCGGGGAGGTGTTTTTTCCTCAGCTGTACGAGGCTGGTTGCCGCTATTTCGCCTGGATTCATTCTCCTGAGCGCTACAGCCAGCTCTCGGCCGAGTTGGCCGTGCAGCACACGTCGGCCGGCATCCTGTTTCTCACGTTCAACAGCCCCGCTTCGGCCGGTGAATGGCTCAAGCGGGTATAGCCAGGGCACAAAAAACGGCCGTGCTTAGTAGCACGGCCGTTCCAGGTAGGGCGGCAGAAAAACTAGGGCTGTTGCCAGCCGCCGCCCAGGGCGCGGTAAAGGTCCACGCTTTGCAGCAGCTGAGACTGCCGGGCTTCGGCCAGACTCAGCTCGGCTTCCAGCACACTGCGCTGGGCCGTAATTACTTCCAGATAAGACGCATACCCAGCCACATACAGGTCGTTGGCGGTGGCTACGCCCTTCGTGAGCAGGTCTACTTCCTGCTGCCGGAGCGCGGCCGCGGCGCGGAAATTTTCCAGGCCCTTGAGCCCGGTCACGACTTCGCGGAAGCCGGTTTGCAGGGTCTTCTGGTAGAGGTAATAGGTTTCGAGGTTGGCCGCAACGGCGGTGCGCTGGTCGGCTTTGAGCTGGGCGCGGTTGAGAATGGGCCCGGCCAGCCCGGCCACCGCGCCAAACGCTAACGACGACGGATCGAACAGCATATTGCTGCGGAAAGCATTGAACCCGACGTAGGGCGTGAGCGTGAGTGAGGGCAGAAAAGCGGCCCGGGCGGCATCTACGTCGGCGCGGGCAGCCTGCAGGTCCAGCTCCGCCTGGCGCACATCGGGGCGGCGCAGCAGCGCGGCCGAGGGCAGGCCCGCACTGAGGCGGGCCGGCAGCGTCTGCTGGGGTAGCGCCGCGCCGCGGGCAATGGGCTGCGGGTAGCGCCCGAGCAACTGGTTCAGGCTGGCTTCGGTTTCGGTGATGCGCTGGCGGGTTTCGTAGGCCAGGCTTTCGGTGCGCAGAGTCTGCGCCTGAAACTGCTGCACGGCCAGCTCCGTAGCGCGGCCGGCCTGCTTCTGAATCCGCATGACGCCCAGTGCCTTCTGCTGCAGGGCCACGTTGCGCTGCAGCACGGCCAGCTGGTTGTCGTAGGTGAGCAGCTCGTAGTAGAGCCGCGCAACTTCGGCCACCACGTTGGTCGTCACGAAGTTTCGCCCCTGCTCCGATGCCAGCACCCGCAGATACGCAGCTTTGCGGCGGCTCTTGAGCTTGCCCCACACATCTATTTCCCAGGAGCTGCGCAGCCCTATGAAGAAATCCGGCGTGAGCGGATCCGGAATCCGCTGCCCGCCCTCAATGTTGGGCGACAGGTTGGTGTCGAAGTTGCCTACGCCGTTGAGCGTGTAGCGGCCATACCGGTCGGCGCCGGCCGAACCTACGGCCGAGACGGTGGGCAGTAGCGCGCCACGCCGGGCCAGATAGTTTGCCCGGGCCGCTTCTACGCGCTGCACGGCAATGCGCAGATCCAGGTTTTGCTGCAGCGCGGTGTCAATAAGGGCCGCCAGTGCGGGGTCGGCGAAGAACTGCCGCCACGGCAGGGCGCCGGCACTGAGCGTATCGGCGGGCGGGGTGGGCAACGCACCGCCCGCCGTGGTTGCAGCCACGGCAGACGGCCCCTGCGGGGTGGTGGCAAAGGCAGCCGGCAGCGCCGCACTGGCCTTGGGCTCCGTGGGTGCCGCCACGCGGCAGCCGGAGGCCAAAGTCAGTACAGTAAGACCGGAAACTATAGCAGAATGCAGGCGCATACTTATTTGATGAAATGAACAGGTTCGCCGGCAGGCACGGCCGCACCATTGAGACGATGCTGGGGGACGGGAACGGCAGGAATTTCCTCTGCTTCTTCGGCGTCAGCATCCAGGTTTTTGGGCTTTTCGAGGCTGGCAAACAGCACGTACAGGCCTGGAATCAGGACCATGCCGAACAGCGTACCGATGAGCATGCCGCCCGCCGCCGCCGTCCCGATGGAGCGGTTGCCGAGGGCACCGGCCCCACTGGCAATAACCAGCGGAATCAGGCCCGCAATGAAGGCGAAGGACGTCATCAGGATGGGCCGCAGACGCGACACGGCACCTTCGATGGCCGCATCGAGCACGGAGACTCCCTGGCGGCGGCGCTGCTCGGCAAACTCGATAATGAGGATGGCGTTTTTGCCCAGCAGACCAATCAGCATGACCAGCGCCACCTGCGCGTAGATGTTGTTTTCCAGCCCCAGCAGCTTCAAACTCAGGAAGGCCCCGAACACGCCGGTGGGCAAGCTCAGCAGCACCGGCAGCGGCAAGAGCAGACTCTCGTACTGAGCCGCCAGCAGCAGATACACGAAGATGAGTACAATGCCGAACACGTACAGTGCCTGGTCGCCGCTCAGGATTTGCTCCCGCGTCATGCCGCTCCACTCGTAGTCGTAGCCGCGGGGCAGCTCCTTGGCCGCTACCCGCTCGATGGCGCTGATGGCGTCGCCGGAGGAGAAGCCCACGGCAGCGTCACCGTTGATCATGGCCGAGGTGTACATGTTGTAGCGCGTGAGCTGGTCGGGGCCGAAAACACGCTCCAGCTTCACGAAAGTGGAGAAAGGCACCATCTCGCCCCGGTCGTTTTTCACGTGCAGGGCCAGCACGTCCTCGGGGCGGCCGCGGTACTCGGGCGAGGCCTGCACCATCACCTTATACATCTGCCCGAACCGGATGAAGTTGGAGGCGTAGTAGCTGCCCATCAGGGTTTGCAGCGTGCTCATGGCTTTGTCGATGGTCACGCCTTTCTTGGCGGCCATGTCCTGGTCAACGTGGATGAGGTACTGCGGGAAGTTGGGGTCGAAGCCGGTGAAAGCTCCGTTGATGGCGCCTTCCTTGTTTAGGGCCGTGAGAAAAGTCTGGGCCACGTCGGCGGTTTTCTGCAGGTCGCCGGTACCGGATTTGTCGAGCAGGCGCAGTTCGAAGCCGCTGGAGTTACCGAAGCCGGGCACGGTGGGCGGCGGCAGAAACTGAATGCTGGCGTCGCTGATGCCTTTGGTTTTCTCTTCCAGCTGCGCAATCAACTCCTGCACCGACTCTTCGCGCTCGTCCCAGGGCTTGAGGTTAATCATGCCCATGCCGTAGCTGGAGCCCGCCACTTCGTTCACGAGGCTGTAGCCGGCCAGCGTCGAAACTGACTCGACTGGTCCCATGTCCTGCGCAATTTTCTGCACCTGGGCCAGCACCTGCTCGGTGCGCTCCACGGTGGCGCCGGCGGGCGTGGTCACGTTCACGTAAATCATGCCTTGGTCTTCGGTCGGGATGAAGCCGGAGGGCAGCACGCGGCTCACGCCCCAGGTAGCCCCGAAGAACAGCAGCAGCATACCCAGCGTGACGACGCGGCGGCCTGCCACGCCGCGCAGCAGGCCCTGGTAGCGGCCGGCCATGACTTCGTAGCGGCGGTTGAAGCCGGCGAAGAAGCGGCCCATCAGGCTTTTCGGCTTTTCACCTTCGGCCAGCGGCGTGTGCCGGAGCATGATGGCGCACAGGGCCGGCGTCAGCGTTACGGCATTGACGCCGGAAATAACAATGGCAATGGCTAGCGTGAGCGAAAACTGGCGGTAGAACACGCCCACCGGGCCATCCATGAACGATACGGGGATGAATACCGCCGACATCACCAGCGTAATGGCCACCAGCGAGGAGCTGATTTCGCGCATGGCCTCGAAGGTGGCAGCCCGCGCCGGCAGGTGCTTTTCCTGCATTTTGGCGTGCACGGCCTCCACCACCACAATGGCGTTATCGACCACAATACCAATGGCCAGCACCAGCGCAAACAGCGTGAGCAGGTTGATGGAGAAACCCAGCACCTGCATGAAAAATAGGGTACCAATCAGCGCCACGGGCACGGCCAGCGCCGGAATCAGGGTGGAGCGGAAGTCCTGCAGGAAGATGTACACAATCAGGAACACCAGCAGGAAGGCCTCGACCAGCGTGCGGAGCACCTCGTGAATGGAGGCGTCGAGGAAGCGCGACACGTCATAGGAGATGCTGTAGGTCATGCCGGGCGGGAAGCTGCTGCCTTTCAGCTCGGCCATGCGGTTTTTCACGCCCTCAATTACCTCGGAGGCGTTGGAACCGGGGCGCTGCTTGAGCATGATGGCCGCCGAAGGCTGCCCGTCAATCTTCGACGACATGCCGTAGGTGAGCGAGCCAAATTCTACTTCCGCCACGTCGCGCAGGCGCAGAATGGAGCCATCGGCGCCGGCGCGCACCACAACGTTGCGGTACTGCTCGGGCTCAAACAGCTTGCCGGTGTAGCGCAGCACGTACTGCAGCACCTGCGCCTCGCGGCCCGAGCTTTCCCCCGACTTGCCGGGCGCGGCTTCCACGTTCTGGGCCCGGATGGCTTCCACCACTTCGTCGGTGCCCACGTTGTAGGCGGCCATGCGGTCCGGCTTCAGCCACACCCGCATCGAGTACTCGCGGGAACCCATGATTTCGGCAAAGCCCACACCATCAATGCGCTTGAGCTCCTGCAGCACGTTGATGTCGGCGAAGTTGTAGATGAACTTCTCGTTGGCCTTGGGGTCGTCGCTCATGATGTTGAGGTAGAGCAGCATGCTGTTCACCTCCTTCTCCGTCGTCACGCCCGCCTTGATTACTTCTTCCGGCAGCTCGTCGATGATGGTCGTGACGCGGTTCTGCACGCTCACGGCGGCCAGGTCGGGGTCGGTGCCTACTTTGAAGAACACCGTGATGAGCGTCACGCCGTTGTTGGAGCTCACCGACGACATGTAGGTCATGCCGGGCACGCCGTTGATGGCGCGCTCCAGCGGCGTGGCCACGGCCTTGGCGCACACCTCGGCGTTGGCGCCCGTGTACTTGGCCGTCACGGTCACGGAAGGCGGCACGATGTCGGGGAACTGCGTGATGGGCAGCGTGAACAGCGCCAGCCCCCCCAGCAGCAGCAGAAACACGGAAATTACCAGCGAAAGTATCGGCCGGCGTATGAAAATATCGAACATAGGTAGGTGTGGCAAGGCAGCCGAAGTCCCTTCCTCAGACGTCTGAGGAAGGGCCGGCGTGATAAAAAAGCCAGGACCGGAAGCTGCTGCCGGCCGGTGTCATCCTGCACCGGACGGCTTGTCCCCCCTTTTCCACGGAGCAGGAAGCCCCGACCCTGACTTTAGGCGGTTGGAGTCGTTGTCGTTAGTGCGCGTAAGCCAGCACCGAATCGGGCTGCACGAGGCGGGGCCGGATTTTCTGACCGTTTTTCAGGCCTGTAGTGCCTTCATACACGATTTTCTCGCCCGGTTTCAGCCCGTCCTTCACCACGTAGAAAAGACCGGTGCGGGTCTGGGGCTTGAAGTTGCGCATGTGCACCTGGTTGGCGCTGTCCACCACGTACACGTAGTTTTTGTCCTGGATTTCGAACACCGCTTTCTGCGGCACCAGCAGCGCCTCCGGCAGCTTGTTGGTAAGGCGAATCCGGCCCGAGGCGCCGTGCTTGAGCAGCTGCTTGGGGTTGTCGAAGCGGGCCCGGAAAGCCAGCGAGCCGGTGCTGGCGTTGAACTCGCTTTCGGTGGTTTCGATGTGGCCGGCCAGCGGGTAGAGCGAGCCGTCGGCCAGCGTCAGCGACACGGAGTCGGTGTGGCGCTCGGGGTGGCGCTGGCGGGCTTTCACATATTCTAGGTACTCGCCTTCGGCCACGTTGAAGTAGGCAAACACCGAGCGAAGGTCCGATACGGTGGTCAGGAGCGTGCCTTCCTCTACCATGCTGCCCACTTTCAACGGAATCCGGTCAATGATGCCATCAAACGGCGCTTTTACCAGCGTGAAGGACAGTTTGAGGCGAGCGGCGGCTTCCTGGGTGCGGGCATCGGCCACGCGGGCATCGGCATCCTTCACCTTGGTCTGGGAAAGCGCCAGCTCGGTTTTGGCAATAACGTTCTTGTCCACCAGCAGCTTCACCCGCTCCATTTCCAGGCGGGCAGCGCGGGCCTGCGCCTCCGCCCCCGATACCGTGGCGCGGGCCTGATTCAGCTGGTTCTGGTAGGCGCTGGCGTTGATGCGGAACAGCGGCTGCCCTTTCTTCACGGTCCGGCCCTCGTCTACATAGATATGCTCCAGAAAGCCGCCGACCTGGGCGCGTACTTCCACGTTGCGCACGGCCTGCACATCGGCCACATAATCATGAAACAGCTCCTGCTCCGAGAATTTGAGCGTAGTGACGGGCAGCATCGGGACGGCCTGTGTTGCGGCCGACTGGTCTTTGCCATCGGCAGTACAACCAGCCAGAAAAGCGGCTCCCAGTAGTGCAGGCAAGCCCTGGCGCAACGTGGCCGTAAGCGCAGGGAAGAAAGAAGAGTTCATGAAGCGGATGGATGAATGACAGACAGGAAGAGAAGGCAGCCAGCGGGCAGCTTAGGGGCCAATGAGGCCTGACGTGGTGGCTGTGGCCGCCGTGGACTGCAGCGTCAGCAGGACACTGTCCTGGCGCTGGTGCGAGGCCTGGCAGCGCGCCAGCAGACGCTGGGTCATGTGCAGCTCGGCCTCCGCTTCTGAAAGAGCGGCCGGCTCGGCTTCGGCTTCCGGGGTGCGGTAGAGCAGAAACGCGTTCAGCCCCACCGACAGCACAACGGCCAGGGTGAGGAGATAGAGCAGGAAACTGGTGGGCCGAGGCTCAGGGGTCATTGTGGAGCAGCTGATTTACCCCACAAAGGACCCTCCCCGACATTAAAACGAGATGAGAAGCGTATTAGAAGATATTAACGCCTGCTTCCAGTGCCTATATCAGCCCCTGCTTGGTCAGCGCCGGCAGCCACACGGTGGCGGTAGTGCCCTGCCCCACTGCCGACCTAAGCTCCAGCCGGCCACCGTGGCGCTGCACTATCTTCTGGGTGAGGGGCAAACCCAGGCCATATCCGGGCCGGTTGATGGCGCCGGAAGTCCGGTACAGAGGCTCGTAAATACGCTTCAGCTCCTCCGGCGTAAGGCCGGGTCCGGTATCGGTAATGCGGACCCGTAGCGTGTGGGCGGCGTCATAAGCCAGTTCCGCCTGCACGGCTCCCGCCGAGTACTTGCAGGCATTATCGAGCAGGTTGAGTAGGGCCGTGGTCAGCAGTTGCGCGTTGCCAGGCACCATAAACACGTCGGTTTCCTCAGCTTCAGGCAACTCTCCGAAAACCAGGCGCAGTTCGCGCCCCGGATACTTCGCGCGAGCATAGTCCAGGGCTTGGCTCAGGCATTCATCTAGGCGCACGGGCACGAAAGCCGGTAGGGCACCATCTACTTTCACCAGCGCCAGCAAACTATTGGTGAGGCCGTGGAGGTGGCGGGCGGCATCCAGGCTTTCGGTCATGCTCTGGCGCGCATCTTCCAGCGTCTGGTCGTAGGTGAGGGCCGTTTCCAGGGTACCCATCAGGGTGGTGAGCGGAGTGCGCAACTCGTGGGAAGCGTGTGACAGGAAGCTTCTCTGCGACTCAAACGCCTGCTCCAGTCCCGTCAGCATGACGTTGAAGGTCATAGCCAGCTGCGCCATTTCGTCGCGGCGGTTGCCCTCATGCAGTCGGCGCCCCAAGTTGGAGGCCGAAATACGCTCGGCCTGCCGGATAATGCGGGCTACCGGCCGCAATGCTGAGCCCGCAAAGTACCAGCCGGCCAGAATAGTAAGGGCCAGCGCGCCCACATTGCCTACCAGCAGCAGAATCCGAACCCGGTTGAGCTGCGCCCAGCCCAGCCTATCTACCGCCGACACAAAAATGTGGTAGTACTTCCCCTGATACTCATAGGCCATGCCAATTGCCTCCCGGTTGAGCCCAATCGTAAACAGCAACGGCTGCCTTGGCTTCAGGCGATTCAGCCGAAGCTGATTGGGTGCTTGGTCAATGTCATCGGAACTGCTGTAGCGCAGGTCCGCCGCCGGGCCATAAATGCTGATTTGCTCCCCAGGAATTGTGATTAAGTCGCCGCGCCGGATACTGCCCAGATTGCCTGTTGCCAGTTTGCCCGTGCGCACCAGCAGCCGCCCCGACAACGTAGCGGCGTTTTCCAGCCGGTGCTCGAAACGCTGCCGGCGCGTGGTGGCGTAGAAGTAGTAGATAAACGCCGAAAAGCTCACCTGAATGGCCAGCACCAGCAGCGTAAAGCGCAGCATCAGCTTGTTGCGAATCAGCATCAGCCTTCCCGCATTACGTAGCCCATGCCCACCACCGTATGAATCAGCTTGGGCGAGAAGTCCCGGTCCAGCTTCTTGCGCAAGTAGCTCACGTACACGTCAATGACGTTGGTACTGGTGTCGAAATCCAACTCCCAGACCCGCTCGGCAATATCTACGCGGCTCACAATTTTACCCCGGTTCAGCAGCAGATGCTCCAGCAGCGCATATTCCCGCGTCGTCAGGTCGATGCGCTGGCCGTTGCGGGTCACGATTTTGGAGTCGAGGTTCAACTCCAGGTCGGCCATGCGCAGGGCCTGCCGGTTGGGCTCGTTGGCGGAGGCACGCTTGGTGAGGGCACGGGCACGCAGTAGCAACTCCTTAAAGGCAAACGGCTTGGCCAGGTAGTCATCGGCGCCGGCCTCAAAGCCCGTCACTTTATCGTCCAGCGAGTCGAGGGCCGTGAGCAGCAGGATGGGCACCTGCCGGTCGGTTTCCCGGATGCGGCGGCACAGCTCGAAACCGTTCAGGTACGGCAGGTTCACGTCCAGAATCACTAGATCATAGGGTTGCTGCTGAAACAGCGAGTCGCCCATGCGGCCGTCGTAGCCGATGGTCAACTCGTAGCCTTCATGCTCAAATCCTTTTTTCACGAACGAGGCCAGCTTGGGCTCGTCCTCAACCAGCAGTATTTTCATAGAAGCCCCGACAACATAGCTCCCCAAAGTACGCCAACCAGCCGGCAATGGCTGCAACGCCCGAGGCAGAGACGCAAAAAGCCCCAGCGGGCAGCTGGGGCTTCATTTCCTGTTCAGGCTATTCTACTTCTTCTTACGAAGTAGATACACCAAGCCGCCGTTTTCGAGGGAAGCCATCTGCGTTACTTCCCATCCCTCTTCTGCGGTGCTATTCAGCGCGTCACTCAGTTGCTGCGTAGTGGCCGCTACATGCCGATTCATCATTGCCGTGATGGATGCCATCTGGGCTTTATGCTCTGCAGCCTCCTGCTTATGCTGCTGCTCTAGCTGCGCTGCCGTTTGCAGCTGACCATCTACAAAGTTTCCTTCACTGGTAGTTACGGTAGTCGTGGTTGTGCCGCTGCTTGCAGAGAAAGAAGCAATGGGACTCAGCATTTTAGTGTACTCGTCCGGCACCATTTCTATTTCGGCTTTCCCCTTGAAAGCTGGGCTAAACCGCAGAATAGGCCCAACCACTGTCTTAGGACCGTAGTAGAATACCTGCATGTAGGTGTAGCGCTGTACACAGGCAGTGGTCAACTGCGACAAGCTGAGCAGCAAAACAAATGCACTGAGTAGCCGGAGCGAAATACGATACATGTGCTAAAAGATAGACGTGATGAGCCCCTGAAGCTAGAGCTTTTACTCGCGCTTTGTCTTGAGCACCTGCTTCAGAGCGGCCAGCTCGTCGCGGAGCTTGGCGGCCGTGAGGAAGTCGAGGTCCTTAGCAGCGGCTTCCATCTGCTTTTCGGTTTGCTTGATGAGCTTTTCCAGGTCGGTACGGTTCATCATGGCCACTACCGGCTCGGCGGCAATGGCTAGGCCACCATCGGCCTCCGGGCCCACGTACTCCGTGTTATCCTGGATTCGGTAGTCCGAGAGTGAGGTTTGACCCATGATTTCGGCGTGGCTCTTGCGCACGGTGCGCGGCGTGATGCCGTGCTCCTGGTTATAGGCCAGCTGCGTAGCGCGGCGGCGGTTCGTCTCATCAATAGCGCGCTGCATGGAGCCCGTCATCCGGTCGGCGTACATAATGACTTTGCCACGGTCGTTTCGGGCGGCGCGGCCCATCGTCTGGATCAGGCTGCGCTGGTCGCGCAGGAAGCCTTCTTTATCGGCATCCAGAATGGCCACCAGGCTTACTTCGGGCAAGTCGAGGCCTTCGCGCAGCAGGTTTACGCCAATCAGCACGTCGATTTCGCCGAGGCGCAGCTGGCGCAGGATTTCCACCCGGTCCAGGGTTTTCACGTCGGAATGCACGTAGCTCGACTTGATGCCGAGGCGCTCCATGTATTTCTGCAGCTCTTCGGCCATGCGCTTGGTAAGCGTGGTCACGAGCACCCGGTCGCCCATTTTCACGCGGTTGTCCACTTCGTCCAGCAGGTCGTCAATCTGGTTGGTGCTGGGGCGCAGGTCGATTTCGGGGTCGAGCAGGCCGGTGGGACGGATAATCTGCTCCACGATGATGCCGTTGGCCTGCGTCAGCTCGTAGTCGGCCGGCGTCGCGGAAACGTATACGGCCTGCTGAAACATGCTCTCAAACTCGTTGAAAGTCAGCGGACGGTTATCAAAGGCCGAAGGCAGCCGGAAACCGTACTCGATGAGGGCCGTTTTGCGGCTTCGGTCGCCGCCCCACATGGCCCGGATCTGGGGCATGGTGGCGTGGCTTTCGTCTACTACCAGCAGGTAGTCGTTGGGGAAATAGTCGAGCAGGCAGAACGGGCGGCTGCCGGGCTGGCGGCCATCGAAGTAGCGCGAGTAGTTCTCGATGCCGGAGCAGTAGCCCAGCTCCCGGATCATCTCCAGGTCGAACTCGGTGCGCTCCATGATGCGCTTGGCCTCCGAGTCGCGGCCTTCCTTCTCGAAGTAGGCGTGCTGCTGCACCAGGTCGAACTGAATTTCCTTGATGGCCTGGTTGAGCGTGTCTTTGCCGGTCACGAACAACTGCGCCGGGTAGAGCGTCACCGATTTTTCGTCGGCCAGCTTCTTGCCGCTCTGCGGGTCGATGCGGTGAATGGCCTCAATTTCGTCGCCAAAAAAGAAGATGCGGTAGGCGTAGTCGGCGTAGGCCGGAAATACGTCCACGGTGTCGCCTTTCACCCGGAAGCTGCCGCGCGTGAATTCCATTTCGGTGCGCGAATACAGAATCTGGACGAACTGGTAGAGTAGGTTGTTGCGTGAGTACCGCAGGCCGGGGGCCATGTAAATCACGTTTTTGCTGAATTCCTCGGGGTTGCCGATGCCGTAGATGCACGACACCGACGCAATAACAATCACGTCGCGGCGGCCCGAAAGCAGCGTGGACGTGGTGTGTAGCCGCAGCTTCTCGATTTCCTGGTTGATGGCCAGGTCTTTCTCGATAAACACATCGGTGCTGGCAATGTAGGCCTCGGGCTGATAGTAGTCGTAGTAGCTGATGTAGTACTCGACGGCGTTGTTGGGAAAGAACTGCTTGAACTCGCCGTAGAGCTGCGCGGCCAGGGTTTTGTTGTGGCAAAGCACCAGGGCCGGCTTGCCGGTTTCGGCAATAACGTTGGCCATGGTGAAGGTTTTGCCCGTGCCCGTGGCCCCCAGCAGCACCTGTGCCGGCTCGCCATTGTTGATGCCCTGCACCAGTTGGGCAATGGCTTTGGGCTGGTCGCCGGTGGGCTTGAATTCCGAGGTGAGTTGATACTTCATGCAGCGAGAAAATGGGAAGCCAGCAGGGCTGGCAGCCGGCAGAAAAGCCAGCCTATGATAACTGTATTAGCAAAGTGTAGGTTTCCCGGGAAACAAAAAAACCTGTCCGGCGAGCGAACAGGTTTTTGAAGCAGAAGCTACACGTCTTGGTACCGGCGCGAAGCTTTCTGTAGCTCAATCAACATCGGCAACAGAGGAGAGAAGAAGTGTTTCGATAGATATCCGATTGTTAACGACGAGCTACCGGTGCGGCTTTTACGTTGCCAAACTCCACACTGGCTTCCATTCCAATAGCATAGGGACGGTTCTGGCGCAACATGCTTTGAGTTGGATTGGCATTCAGCGTAGTCAGGCCGGCTTCCAGATCGGGGCCCAGTGCCAGACTCCAGGAAGCCGTAGCCGGCTGAAACCGGACGCCCGCTCCGCTGTGCAGCGAGGCCAGCACCTTGCGGTACGGCGAGTCGGAGGAAGCCAGGGAGTAGACGCGGGTAGCTTCGGGCACTCCTTCCAGCTCGGTGCGGGAGCCCAGCAGCACGTTTACGGCGGCACCCAGCTTGGCATAAACCGACCAGCCTTGCTTGGCATTAGTATTATAGCGGACGCTCACGGGCAGGCTGGCAGTGCGGTAGCGGTAGTTTACGTTGCGCACCGGCATATCGTAGCGCGGCGGAATGTTGGCCCCCACCGAAGGCATCGGCGCATAGAAGGCGGCGGCCGTCGACTTGCCGTCCAGGAAATACCAGGAAGTACCGGAGGAAGCCTCTTGCTGCGCGATGGCCAACCCGGCGGCTACCGACCAATTGTCGTTGAGCGTGTAGTCGGCCGTGAGTGAAACCCGCTGCCCCAGGCCGGCCTGCAGCTTGTCGCGGTATTCTTCGGCGGCAGCTTCGTAGGCATCACCGGATGACTTTATCGACGCAAAATCAGCGTAGCTCACAGAAGGAGAAGTAGCGCTGCCCTGAGCGAAATTGATGTTGGGGTTGAAGGCAGAGGCCGCATAAGCGGCATTAAACTTCCAACGGCGTGGTTTGGCCGTCTTCGGCTCGTCGTCCTCGTGCTGGGTGGGTTCCTCAGAGTCGGTGGCGGCCAGCAAACCTGCTGCCTGCGGAACTGCCGGCAGCGTTTCGGGGCGGCCAAAGCCAGCCACACTGCCTGGTAGTCGTACGGCACGAGTCAGCAGGGCATCGGCGCCTGTTGCGGGCGAAATTCCAGCCGTAGTAAAGGCAGCTATGCCAGCGGCAGCAGGAGCAGCCGTCAGGCTATAGCCATCCTGCAGCAGCGACGAGCCCAGTGCCGCGGAGGTGCCGCGCTGCCCACCGTTCAGGCCCAGGCTACGCTCCCCGTTATCGGCAGCCGTGTTGCCGCGGCTCTGCCCCAGGCCCAGCAGGTCCCGTACGGAGCTGCGCAGCCCCGCAGCAGTAGCCAGGGCGGTTTCGGGGGCGCCGGCAGCTGGCCGGGTCGTGGCCGTTACGGCCGTAGCAGCAGCCATATCTTCCCCGCTGACACCAGCAGCGCTGCGGCGGGCAGCCAGGCCAGGGGCAGAGTAGAAGCCAACCGACGAACCGGCGGAAGCTGAGCTACCAGCCGACGTGGTTGCGCTGCTGGTAGTGGCCATGCCCGTTTGGCTATCTGGAGCAGTAGCATTGGGTTGAATGCTGAGCCAGGTGCCGCCGCCAGCCAACAGCAGCAACGATGCTGCCGCTGCCCAGCGGTAGCTCAGCAGACGGCGGCGGTAGTTTTCGTTTTGCTGAACCAGCAGCTCATGGTCGAGCTGCTCCCAGAGGCTGGCGCGCGGGGCTACCTCGGCCTCCGCGAACTTCTGCCGAAACAGATGTTCCAGGTCGCCGGTGGGCCGGGGGTCGTTGGTGTTATTAGGAGCGGAAGTAGCCATGCTTGGATTGCGCGTCGAGACGTTCGACTTTAGACTTCAAAATTGCCCGTGCCCGGGAGTACTGTGATTTGCTGGTGCCTTCGGAAATACCCAGCATTTCGCCGATTTCCTTGTGGCCATACCCTTCAATAGCGAAAAGGTTGAACACCATCCGGTAGCGCGGGGCCAGCTCCTGCACCATGTTCATCAGGTCTTCGAACCCGTAATTGGAAAGCGTGAACTCCTCCCCGGCCAGCTCCTCGGGGTATTCGCCTTCACTGACTGCTACCAGCGGAGCATTGCGGCGGTGCTGGCGCAAAGCGGCATTCACCATGATACGGCGAATCCAGAATTCGAGCGGACATTCGCGGCGGAAGCTGCTCAGGTTGCGAAACACCGTGATAAAGCCTTCCTGCAGCACATCTTCGGCCTCAAAGGTGGTTTGGGCGTAGCGCAGGCATACGGCCATCATGCGGCCCGCAAACCGTTCATACAGATACTTCTGCATGAGGCGGCTGCCGGCCAGGCAGCCGTCTATCAGCTCGGCCTCGCTTAGTTGGGAAGACGGAAGGAGAGGGCGCACAGCAGGAGTTGGCGGTGTAATAGCTTCGGACGAAGCCGGCGTACCGGCCAATAGCCCCCGCAGCCCGTTCATGGGCCGCAGTGCCGACGATAAGGCACTCACCGCGCTGTCCGGGCTGCGGCGCCGGAGCCGTGCGTCGGGGCGGACGGGCCCTGGGGAAGGGGCTGCGCGCACAGAATAGACCTAGGATACATAGTCAGGAAAGGAAGTCGGGAAAGATAACACGCCGGGGTGTGAAGCCGGCTACACCAACAAGAGCTTCCACCTGCCGCCAAGGGTTGCACGCATTATAGCTACGCACTGAAAAAATCCGACGCGGTGCTGCCAGCCCCTGGCAAGCCAGGAGCTGACGGCCTTCGTGTAGCTACACACATCCCCTTATTTTGTATGCACCCTATCCGGCCGGACTAGCGTATGCCTTTGACTTGCCTTTGTCTACCCTAACCCGCATACCCATGAAAACCCTGGTTCTGTTTTACTCCACCTATGGCCACATCTATAAAATGGCCGAAGCGGTAGCCGAAGGTGCCCGCGAAGTAGAAGGCAATGAAGTGACCATTAAGCAGGTGCCCGAAACCCTGCCGAAAGAGCTGCTGGACCAGATCGGGGCCACGGAAGCACAGAAAGCATTCGGGCACATTCCGGTTGCCAAACCCGAAGAGCTGGCCGACTACGACGCTATTATAGTCGGCGTTCCGACCCGCTACGGCAACATGTGCGGCCAGATGCAGGCGTTCTGGGACTCTACCGGCGGACTGTGGGCCAAGGGAGCACTGGTGGGGAAAGTAGGCGGGGCATTTGTGAGCACTGCCACCCAGCACGGCGGCCAGGAAACCACCATCCGGGCCGTGCATACCATGCAGCTGCACCACGGCTTTGTGCTGGTGGGCTTGCCCTACGCTTGGCAGGGCCAGATGGGCCACCACGAAGTAACGGGCGGCACTCCCTATGGCGCCAGCACCGTGGCCGGCGGACAGGGCGAACGGCAGCCCAGCGGCAACGACTTGGAAGGAGCCCGCTACCAGGGCCGCCACACTGCGGAAATAGCAAAAAAACTTGCTTTAAAATAATATTCAGTGTGGGTTTGGCAGGTTTTTCTTACGTTTACCGCCAGAAATACAGCACTTATCCCGCACACCTCTGCAACAACTACCAGCCGCCTCTCATCAGGTGGCTGGTTTTTTTTGCCCCTACCCCACCACAAATGCGTGCAACCCACGCCGGGCCGGGTACGACACTGCCTCAACCTTCTTTGCTCCGTTCAGTCGGCTCCGTCAACGGTTCACCCCGGTTCTGCGACGGTTCGGCAGATTTCGCTTTCAGCGCTCCGTGATAATTCGTCCCTTTGCACAGTTCCCAGCTCTTTCTTTATCCCTACCGATGAAAAACCTATACCTCCCGCTGTATCTATCGGGGCTGCTTGCAGTGCCGGCTATGGCCCAGACCCCTGTCACACCGGGGGCACCAGCGGGTCAGCGGCCTGCTTTGGCTCCCGGCCAGGCACCTACTACACGCCTGAGCCTGCCGGAAACGCCCAAGGGCAACGGCCGCATTACGGGTACTGTGCTGGATGCTACTACCAAAAAACCCGTGGAATTTGCCACGGTGGCCCTCCTGCCAGCTACCGGTGAGCGGCCCCTAGATGGAACGGCTGCCGATGAGCGAGGCCGGTTTGTACTGAAAGGCGTGGCGGCCGGCGCTTACCGCGTGCAGGTGACCTTTGTGGGCTACGGCGCACAGGTGCAGAATGTAACTGTGGCAGACGGCACCGTGGATATGGGCAGTGTACTGCTGACCGCCACGGCCCAGAAGCTGGGTGAGGTAACCGTGACCGGCGAGAAAGATGTGGTGGAAACCAAGCCCGACCGTATCGTGTACAACGCCGACCGGGACCTGACCAACACGGGTGGTACCGCCGCCGACGTGCTGCGCAAAGTGCCCCTCGTGAACGTAGACCCCGACGGCAACGTGGAACTGCGCGGCACCAGCAATGTGCGCGTACTCATCAACAACAAGCCTTCGGGTATTGTGGCCTCGTCGGTGGCCGATGCCATGAAGCAGATTCCGGCCGATCAGATTAAAACCGTGGAGGTGATTACGACGCCCTCGGCCAAGTACGACGCGGAAGGCACGGGCGGCATCATCAACATCACGCTCAAGAAGAACAACCTGGAAGGCACCAACGGCAGCGTGGGTGTGGCCGGTGGCACGCGCAGCTCCAACGCCAACGCCTCGCTAAACGTGCGGCGCGGCAAAATCGGCATCAACAGCTCGGCCAGCGGCTTCATGTTCTATAGCCCCAACCGCAACGACCTGACCCGCAGTATTCGCAACGAGCAGGGACTGTTTGAGCAGTCGTTGCGGCAGGAAGGCGACGGATTCACGCTGGGCGGCGGCGGCTTCGGGCGCCTGGGCTTCGATTTCGACCCCAACAAATACAACAACTTCAACCTGAGCGTGCAGGGCAGCCTGTTTCGCAACAAAGGCGACTACGACCAGTTCAACCAGCCCATCAACATCCCGGCGTTTACCCGCTCTACCGACCGCAACTTTCGGACGCAGAGCTACGACGTGAGCGGCTCCTATACGCGCACCTTCGAGGGCAAGCCCAAGCGCGAGTGGAGCGTGCTGGGCCAGCACACCCGCAACCGCAACACCCAGCGCTACGACCTGGACCAGTTTCCGGAGCGTGCTACGGCAGGCGAGAAAACCTACCGTGAAGGCAGCGACAACCTCAGCCGCAACCTTGAAACCACGCTCCAGACCGACTATACGCACCCGCTTTCGGAAACCGCTACCCTGGAAACCGGTGCTAAAGGCATTCTGCGCCGCGTGAGCAGCGACTACGACGTGCAGATAGACCCAACCGGCAACAGCCAACTGGTGCGCAGCGCCGCCCGGTCCAACACGTTCGACTACAGCCAGAATGTGCTGTCGGCGTATGGCACGTATGGGTTCAGCCTGAGCAAGAAGGTGAGCACGCGCCTGGGAGCCCGCCTGGAGCACACCGACATTGAAGGCAACTTTGAGCAGGGCGAAACCAGCACGTTCACGCAGAACTACACCAACCTGCTGCCCAACCTGAGCCTGAGCTACCAGCCTGGCAAACCCGGCCAGACAGTACGCTTGGCGTATTCGCGCCGCATTCAGCGCCCCCAGATTTTCTACCTGAACCCGTTCATCAACGCCTCCGACTCGCTCAACATCAGCTACGGTAACCCGCGCCTGAACCCCGAGTTTACGGACAGCTACGAGCTGAATTACACTACTTTCGTCAAAGGCACGGTGATTAACGGCTCGGCCTACGTGCGGCGCACCGGCAACGCCATCGAAACGGTGCGCTTCGTGGATGACAACGGCGTACAGAACCAGACCTTCCGCAACATCGGGCGCAATGCTACCTACGGGGTGAGTTTGTTTGGCTCGGTGAAGCCGACACCGAAGTGGGACCTGAGCGGCAACCTCAACTTCTACTACGTGACGCTGCGCAGCCCGGCCCTGGACCTGACCGGTGCGGCCCTCGACAACAGCGGGCTGATGTATAACCTTAATATCAACTCCAGCTACAAGTTCGCCAAGTTTGATGATGCCGATGCGCCGGCGTGGCGGCGCGGCCTGACGCTGCAGTTTTTCGGGGGTCTCAACTCGCCCCGGATTCAGCTGCAGGGCCGGCAGGCCGCCTGGACGTTCTACTCCATGGGCCTGCGCAAGAGCCTGCTCCAGGACAAAGCCGACCTTACCCTCAATGCCGACAACTTCTTGCAGGCTACGCGCAACCTGAACACGATTCTGGAAACGCCGCAGTTCACGCAGGAAAGCAACAACTACATCTACATGCGCGGGGTGCGGCTGGCCTTCAACTACCGCTTCGGCAAGGTGTCGGCGCAGCCGCAGAAGCGGCGCAAAGGCATCCAGAACGACGACACCAAACAGGGTGAAGGAGGCCAAGGCCAGGGGCAGCAGTAGTAAGTCAGTGGAGTGATGAATTTGTGGGCTGGTGGATTAAGCATCTGTCATCCTGAGCCTGCGAAGGACCTTACCACGCTGGATTACCCACAGCCGGGCAGTTCTGACGTAATAAGGTCCTTCGCAGGCTCAGGATGACAGATGCTTTTTTTCTACCACTCCACCACTCAGAGCCGGCCGTGGTAGCGCAGCAGCTCCAGAAAAGGCTCCCGGTACGTTTCGCCGATGGGCAGCATAGTGCCCTGCACCTGCACGCGCCCACGCTCTACATATTCGAGGTGGCGCAGGCTGATGAGATACGACCGATGAATGCGCGCAAAGCGGCCCGGTGGCAGTAGCTCCTCCAACCGCCGAAACGACTGCAGCGTCAGGATTTTGCCGTTGGCAGTATAAAGCATCAGATATTCCTTCTGGCCTTCCACGTAAAGGATATCGGCCACGGGCACACGGCGCAGGCGGTTGTCGTGGCGCACAAACAGGGCTTCGTCGGCACCTTCCGGCGCGGTTTCGGGGGGTGTGGCAGTAGCCGTGGCGGTAGCAGCAGCGGCCGGCTGGCCGAGGGCGGCACGGGCACGGTGTGCCGCCTGCACAAACCGCTCAAACGAAATGGGCTTCAGCAGATAGTCCAGGGCCGGCAGCTCGTAGCTCTGCACCGCGTAGTTGGCGTGGGCTGTGGTAAAGATGATGCGCGGACCCGGCGCGGGTAGCAATTGTGCCAGCTGCAGGCCCGTGAGGCGCGGCATATGAATGTCGAGAAACACGACGTCCACCGGATGATCCTGCAGGAAAGCTACGGCCGCCAGCGCATCATGAAATCGGCCTTTCAGTTCCAGAAACGGCACCTGGGCGCAGTATTCGGCCAGCACATCCAGGGCCAAATGCTCGTCATCGACGAGGACACACGTGAGCGGACGGCGGGTAGCGGCTGGGAGAAGTTGTTCCATAATCGGATGTGCAGCGTGGCTCCGGCTTTGGGCTGGAGCTTTTTCGGAAACCAGGCCCAAGGATCAGGCTGGCCGGAGTGTGAGCGTAACGTAGTATTCCGTCTGGTTTTGTATCACAGACAGCGTATGGCGGCCGGGATAGAGCAGGGCCAGCCGCCGCCGCAGATTCGTGAGGCCCATGCCACCGGCTTCTTCCAATGTCGGGCCGCCGCCTTCCGCCACCTGGTTGCGGACGCTGAAACGCAGATGACCCGATTCTTCCAGCTGGAGCGCCAGCTGGGCTACGTGGGGCCGCGCGGCCAGGTCGCCGTGCTTGAAGGCGTTTTCGACCAGCGGCAGCAGCAGCATCGGCGGCAACTGGTAGGCGTACTCGGCGCCGGGCGGCAGCAGCACCGTCAGCTGGATGGCCTCGTCGGCTACGTCGGGGGGCAGGCGCAGCAGCTGCAGATCCAGGAAGCCGCGCAGGTGGCTGATTTCGCGGGCCAGTGGCACCAGGTCGGCGGCACTGTCGTAGAGCTGGTAGCGCATCAGTTCGGCCAGGCGCAGCACCGCCTGCGGGGCCTGGGCCGAGCGGTTGAGGGTGAGCGAGTAGATGTTGTTGAGCGTGTTGAACAGGAAATGCGGGTGCAGCTGCGTTTTGAGCAGGGCCAGCTCGGTGCGCAGGTGTTGCTGCTCCAGCTCCCGCCGGTTTTCCCGCTCGCGCAGAAAGTCGCCGGCCAGCCGCAGAAAGAAGCTCAGCAGCAGAATCAGGCCGCCCAGCAGCAGGTAGTAGGCCTGCAGCACCTGCACGTAGAACGCCACCGGCTGCGACACTCCGTCGCGCTTCACTTCTTCCAGCAGCACGCTCAGCCCGATGCGCAGCGCCACAAACCCCAGCAGGCCCGCCAGCAGCACCCCGCCATACGCCAGCAGCCGGTGCCGCACAAACAGGCGCGGCATCAGCCACCAGTTCAGATAGAACAGGCCCGAGTCGAGCAGATCGGTGAGCAGCGCATTCACCCAGAAATGCTCTTCCAGCGCGGGCAGCAAGGGCCCTACGCGCAGCAGCCGCAGCTGCACATCGAAGTACAGCAGCAGGGCCAGCCACGCCAGGTGTGGCCACGGTAGTCGTTTCAGAAACGGAGGAAGCCACACCCGGGGCCGGAGCGGGCGAGCAGCAGAAGAAAGTACAGGCATACAGATACGGCGGACTCGGGGCCCGCCTGAAGCTGCCAAAATAGCGAATTGGCCGGCAGCCACTCCCCTGTTTTCAACTACCACCGGTGCGGGCTCTACCAACGCCGCGCTGTGGCCTACCAACCGGGCTATTGCCGGGCGGTGCGTGTAGTTCATGGATTGGTAGGCCGGTATAGGGAGTTGGTTGAGAGAAAAAGCAAGGGTGGTTGATATTCCCGCCGTGCCGTCCGGAATGAGACTAGGTTTGGAATGTGCCGGGGCCCCATACCACCCTTCTCCCGCGCCGCGCCACTCTGTCCCGCTTTCGATGAAACACGTATCCGCGTTGCTGTTGCTGCTCCTGTTTGCCACTTCTGCCATCCATGCACAAAGCCCGGTGCCGGCAGCACCCGGCCCGGCCCGCCTGCTGGGCCGGGTGCTGGATACTACTACGCAGAAGCCCGTGGAATATGCCACTGTAGCGGTGCTACCAGCCACCGGTACCACACCGCTGGCAGGAGGAACCTGCGACGCCGATGGCCGTTTCGACTTCAAAAACCTACCTGCCGGCACGTTCCGACTGCAGCTGAGTTTCGTGGGCTACGCCACGCGGCTTGAGACAATTACGCTCACGTCGCCGCTCACCGATCTTGGGCAGCTGTTTCTTACGGCTTCGGCCCAGAATCTGGCCGGCGTGACCGTGACTGGGGAACGGCCCATGGTGGAAACCCGGCCGGACCGCCTCATCTATAACGCCGACCAGGACCCCAGCAACACCGGCGGTACGGTGGCCGATATTTTGCGCAAAACTCCGCTAGTGAACCTCGATGGGGAAGGCAACGTGCAGCTGCGCGGCACCCGCAACGTGCGCATCCTGATCAACAACAAACCCTCGGCGCTGCTGGCTGGCAACCTAGCAGAAGCCCTCAAGCAGATTCCGGCCGACCAGATTAAAGCCATTGAAGTCATTACGGCACCTTCGGCGAAATATGACGGGGAAGGCTCGGGGGGCATCATCAATATTGTACTGAAAAAGAACAGCCTGCAAGGCGTGAACGGCAGCGCAGGTGCTACTGGCGGCAACCGCAACCAGAGCCTCAATACCAGCCTCAATGTTAAGCGGGGCACGCTGGGCGTCAACACGAAACTTAGCGGCTTCCACAACCTCTATCCGTTCAAAAGCAGCACCGAGCGGACCGTCTATTTGTCGGATGGCAGCACCGGGCAGCTGAGTGAGCGAACCACCTCCCGCAACCAGGGCCAGGGCGGATATGGCCAGCTAGAACTCACCTACGACCCGTCGCCGTTGCACAGCTTCACGCTGAGCGGCAATGGCAATCTGTACAGCACCAACTCGCCCCAGGAACTCGTCAACCAGTATCGGGGGCAGCCGCAGCTTGACACCTTGTACACGCGCGACATCAACCGACGCGACCAGAGCCGCAATTTCGATCTGAATGCGGGCTACACCCGCACCTTTGGCGAGAAGCAGCCGCGCCGCGAGTGGAGCATGCTGGCGCAACACACCAGCAACCGCAGCCGCGAGCAGTACCGCCTCGACCAGTTTCCAACGCCGGAGTTGCACGGTGGCCCCATTGAGTACCAGGAAACCAGCCGCAACCTGGCCCGCAACCTCGAAACCACCTTCCAAACCGACTATACACAGCCATTCGGCGAGAAAACCACGCTCGAAGTCGGCGCCAAGCACATCCGGCGCCAAGTCAGCAGTGACTACACTTTGGATACGCTCCTGACTGGCCAGCAGCCCGATTTCGTGCGCAGTGCGCTGCGTTCCAACAGATTTACGTATCGCCAGAATGTGCTGGCCGCGTATGGCACTTATGGCTTCTCGCTGGGCAAGAAGTACGCTTTCAGCCTGGGCACGCGGCTAGAGCGCACGGCCATCGAAGGCGAATTTCAGAATGAAGCCGGCCGCTTTCAGAACAGCTACCTGAACGTACTGCCCAACCTCAGTGCTACCCGCACGCTCAAAAAGGAAGGCCAGACGCTGCGCCTGAGCTATTCGCGCCGCATCCAGCGCCCTCAGATTTACTACCTCAACCCCTACGTCAACCAAGTAACGCCCAACTCAGTGGACTTTGGCAACCCCGAACTACGGCCGGAATTGGTGGACCTGGTAGAACTGGGTTACAGCACGTTCGGCGAAAAAACGTCGTTGAATGCTTCTGGATTCGGGCGGCGCACCAGCAACTCCATTGAGCGGTTCAGCCGCTACAACGAGGCCCTGGCCCGCAACGAAACTACTTACGGCAACCTCTCGACGGCTACCATTGTGGGCCTGAACCTGTATGGCTCCTGGAAACCGCGCCCCGAATGGGACCTGAGCAGCAACCTGACAGCCGACTACACCAGTCTGCGCAGTGCCATCCTGCAGCGCCCTAACCGCCGGGCCAGTCTCAGCATGAACATGAATGGGGCGCGCAAGCTGGGCAAAACCTACTCGGTGCAAGGCTACGCAGGCTTCTGGACGCCCGGCGTGGAGCTACAGTCGCGCTACTCCGGTGGCATCTACTACGGCCTGAGCGCGAAGAAGCTGCTCCTGGAAGAAAAGGCTGACTTCACGCTGGCGCTTGTCAACTTCCTGACGCCGGGCCGCTATTTCCGCAGCACTACCACCACGCCTGATTTCGTCAACTATGGCAGCTTTTATTCCTACCAACGTGCCCTCCGGCTGTCGTTCAACTACCGCTTTGGCAAGCTGGAAACCGGCCAGCGCCAGCGCAAAACCATCCGCAACGACGACTCCAAAGGCGGCGGCAGTGGCGGGCAGCAGGGCGACTAGCTGGTATGAGGGCTACCCGTTCCAGATTTTCCAGGCGGCTTCTGCCTGCAGGCAGAGCATTTCGAACCCGTTTTTGGTTTGAGCGCCAGCCGCCTGCCCGCGTTTCATAAACTCAGTTTCGCGGGGGTTATAAATGAGGTCGTAGAGGCAATGGTGGGCCGTGAGAGCCTCATACGGGATGGGCGGACACTCCTCCACCGCGGGGTAAGTGCCGAGTGGGGTAGTGTTGATGATGAGTAAATGCTCCTGCACCAGGCGGGGGGTGAGTTCCTGGTAGGTGAGCCCCGCTCCCATCGGGTTCCGCGACACCACCCAGTAGCCAATGCCCAGCTCACGTAGTGCCACCTCCACTGCTTTAGATGCACCTCCGCTGCCCAACACCAGCGCCCGGAGCCCGGCAGGCCAGGTGGTAGGCAGCAGCGCGCGCAGCGAATCCCGGAACCCCACGTAATCGGTGTTGTGGCCAATCAGGCGGCCATCGGCGGCAAACTCAATAACGTTGACGGCCCCCACCCGTGCCGCCGACGGCGCTACTTCGCTCAGAAACGGCCACACCTGCTCCTTGTAGGGAATCGTGACATTGAGGCCGCGCAGGCCGGGACGCCGGGCAAGCAACGCCGGCAACTCGTTGATGGTGGGCAGCTCAAACAGCTCGTAGTGATGATCGGCTAGGTGGAGGCTCTCAAACTTTTGGGTGAAATAGGTTTGGGAGAAAGAGTGGGTCAGGCTGCGACCAATAAGTCCGAATTCAGGCATGAGGGAAGCCGATAGTTTCGGCCGTTAAGCAACAAAAAAAACCACCCCGGCCAAAGCAGCTAGAGTGGTTTCCGGGAATGTTAGCATCGCATCTGCTTTAGAGCGCAGCCCTTGCTACGCAACAGGCGCTTTGGGTGCGCGGCGCGCCTTAACGAACTCCCACACAGCCGGCAGCACCGACAGCCCGATGATGGCCAGCACCACCAGCGAAAAATTCTTCTGCACAATCGGAATCTGACCGAAATAATACCCCGCCAGCGTCAGCAGCACCACCCATAGCACCGCGCCCACCACATTGTAGGAAAGAAACTTGCCGTAACTCATGGTGCCCACGCCCGCCACAAAGGGCGCAAACGTGCGGATGATAGGGATGAAGCGCGCTATGATAATGGTTTTGGCGCCGTGCTTCTGATAGAATGCCTGGGTGCGCTCCAGATGCTCGCGTTTCAGAAAGCGGGAGTTTTCGCGGAATACGCGCGGGCCCAGATAATCGCCGATGTGGTAGTTGAGCGTGTCGCCGAGCACGGCGGCCGCAATCAGCAGGCCCACCATCATCCACACATTCAGGGGCGAACCGGGCAGCGCGGCCAGGGACCCGGCCGCAAACAGCAGCGAGTCGCCGGGCAGGAAAGGCAGCACCACCACCCCGGTTTCCACGAAAATGATGAGGAACAGGATAGCGTAGGTCCAGGCGCCATAGTCCTGAATAATTTCAGCTAAGTGCTTATCAAGATGCAGAATGAAGTCGAGCAGGTGCTTCAGAATTTCCATGCGAAGGTGCGAGGTGGTAGAAATAGAACTACAAAGAAAGCGGAAAGCCACCGGAGTAGCGTACCGCCAGTGGCTGGCAACCCTGGAAAGCCAAGAAAAATTCGGCGGCGCACATGCGCCAAGCGCCCAACACGTTATACTGCAGCCGTTATGTAACCGCTGATTTCTATGCCAAATTCTCTGTATCGATTATTCTTCGTGGTGCTCACGCTACTGAGCTGCCGCCCGGCTACCGCACAGGCCATCCTCAACCTGGATTTCGAGCCAACTGCCAACCGCCGCCAACCACTGCTGTTCTGGGGGCGCCGCCAGCAACCCGACGAGCTGCTGATTCGCGTCGACACGGTGGCGCCCGCTCAGCACGGCCGGGGCAGTTTGCTGCTGGATGCCTCGCTGGCCGAAGAACCGGAAGGCACTTCCGTAGTCACCACGTTGCCCGTTTCGGACTCAGTGAGCGGCCGCATTGCCACCGTAAGCGTGTGGGTGCGCACCGAGGAGTTTCAGGGCACCGCCTGGCTGAAAGCCTACAGTTCTTATTCCACAGAAACCACCCCGTACTCTGGCCAACTATCGGAGAAAGCCATGCAGCCCACCAAGCTTGCCCCTACCGCCGGCTGGCAGAAACTGGAGGTGCAGCTCCCCGTGAGCCAAACGGCCAACCGCCTCAGCATGTTGCTGGCTTTCAACGGCCGGGGCCGGCTGTGGCTCGACAACTTCCAGGTGCGCTACGACAAAGGCCAAACCTACCGCGACGCGCCACTGGCAGGCACCGAGCCGCTGCTGCTGCCCCCCGGCACCCCACTGCCCAACTGGGACTTCGAGCGGCGCGGCCCTGCCCAGCTGCCCGGTGCGGCTTCCACTGCCCGCCGCTGGCAGCTGGACTCGGCGGTGGCGCAGCGGGGCCGGCGCAGTTTGCGCGTAGAGGCCGCTCCGGCCAGTGCCGCGCCCGTGTACCTGGGCCTAGTGCCCCTGGATTCGCTGCTGGGCAAAACCCTTACGGTGCGCGGCTACGTGCGCTATGCCGGTTCGGCCGTGGCGGGCCAGGCTCCTCCAACTTTGCTGTACCGTGTGATGGGCAACAGCGACTTAAGAATGTATCCGTATGACCGGCATAAATGGCCCGGCACGCTCACGGCCAGCCCATTGCCGGAACCTGCGCCCGGCACGCCGTGGCAACGGTTCGAGTTGACGCTGCCCATCAGCGCCAAGCGCAACCTTTCGCAGCTGGCGCTGCTGCTGCAGCCTGGCGCGGCTCCGGTCTGGTTCGACCATATAGAGCTGCTGGCTGATGGTCGGGCCTTTTCGCCACCACCACCACCCGTGCCGGGGCTGCCTACTGCCGCCGAGCTAGCTTGGCTGCGCAAGGCCGCCGTGCCGCTCCGCACCACCGCCCCCGACGGCGGCGACCAGAAAGATCTGGCTGCATTCGGGCAATTGGTTGGGTCGGCACCGGTTATCGGGTTGGGCGAAGTCACGCTGGGCTCACACGAGCAGATGCAGCTCAAGCACCGGCTGTTTCGGTATCTGGTGGAGCAGAAAAACGTGCGCGTGCTGGCCCTCGACACCGACCTGGGCGCCTGCCTGGCGTTGAACGACTATCTGCAAACCGGCACCGGCAACCCCCAGCAGCTGGTAGCCAACCTGCCCCTTTGGGATACCGAAGAAATGCTGGCCTTGGTGCGCTGGATGCGGACTTACAACCAGCAGCACCCAACGGCCACCCTGCAGCTGCTGGGCATTGATCTGCAGGAGGCGCCGGAGATTTTGCGCTATCTGCGGCAGCGCCTGCCCGCCCAGGCCGGCTACCGGGGCGAGCTGCTCACGACGCTGCAACGCCAGCTCCGCGCGCTGGCCGATGCGGGTATTTCACTGAACTACCTGCAGAACGCCCAGCAGACCGACCCACGCCTGGAAACTGTGCGCCGCCTACTGGCCGAGGTTCGCGCCGCCTTCGATGGTCCGGCCAAACTCCGGCGGGGCTACGGTGCCACGCCCGCGGAAGCGGCCGCTCTATCCCAACTGCTCCGCCAAGCCGAGCAGTACAGCGTCGTACAGACAATGTCGTCGCGGTTTCGCTTCAGCTACCGGGCAGCTTGCCTGGCCGAGAACGTGGAGTGGGCCCGCACGCAGGCCAACGGCAAGGGCGTGGCCGTCTGGTCGCACAACACCCACCTGAAAACCTACGACCAAGATGATACTACTTTGGGCGAAGTGCTACGGCGCTATTATGGTGCGGGCTACGTGGCGGTTGGCTTGCTGTTTCACGAAGGCAGCTTCCGGGCCCTGCCTTCCACCGAGCCTCCAGCATTTGTTACGGCCACAGCGGCCCCATCATCCGTAGGCAGCTACGAGCACTACTTCCGGGCGGCCACGCTGCCGGCATCGTTTCTCAACCTGCGCACTCCTGACCTAGCGCCGGGCACACAGTGGCTCTACGAGAATCTCCTGTTCCGCGACGGGACCCTACGCCCCTATGAGCAGCCCTTCAGCCGCCACAGCCTCCGCCGCGAGTTTGATGCCCTGCTGTACGTCCCAAAATCCACGCCGGCAGTCGTCGTTAGAGCTAGTAAGTAACGCTGCCGCACCTACGCTACACCAAAAGTCTCTCTAGAATCAATAAGCGGTTTAGCAGTTCTACTTCCACTTCCTTCACCGAAAAGCCCAGTCCGGCCAGGTACTCCGTCAACTCTTCGCCTGCTACTGTCAGCGGATTTGCCGTCAGGGTATTGAACAGCACTTGCCCGCCTGGCGGCAGCACCCGCCATATATCCTGCCAAAAACCGACTTGTTGCAGCTCAGCTGGCAGTTCCAAATCAATAAACAGGTCGATGATGATGAGGCCATAGGCGGCGGATGGCGCAGTCTGGAGCCACACAAAAGCATCGGCGCACACAATCGAGAGGTTCGCGTCGGGGCGGATTCCGAATTCCGTATCGGCTACGGCAATAACGGCGGGGTCTAGTTCGAGGGCGGTGATGGGCGCTGTTACCCGGTGTTCCTGGCGCAGCGTCTGCACCACGGAGCCTCCACCAAGACCCAGCACGAGAATACGCTGCGCCTGCTGGGGTTTCAGAAACATCAGCCCGTAGCGTAGTACCTGCTGCAACGAGCCGTAGGAGTAGTTGGCGTGGCGCGTATCAAGCACTTTGCGGCCTCGGTACCACGTCACTTCCAGCGGCCCGTTGATAGGCGAATGGATAGTGCGGGTAAGTGGCACCAAATAGCTTAGGTAGCGGCGCAAGTAGTGTAGCATGGCGCTGCAAGGTAAAGCAGCAGGAGTTTCCGAAGGCCGCCAGATGCCAAACGGCCTGCTCCTCCCAAGCGGAGAAGCAGGCCGTTGAGCGGGCAGGTCAGAGGGGCAGTTTAGGCGCCGCGCCCTGGCTGGGCAGCTACCCGCCAGACTTTGTTGCCGGCATCGTCCAGCACCAGCAGCGAGCCATCCGGCAGCACCGTGACGCCTACGGGGCGGCCGTATACCTCCTTTTCACCCGGGTTAGCAATGAAGCCCGTCACGAAATCTTCCATACCGCCGCTGGGCTTACCGTTGCTGAATGGCACGAAGACCACCTTATAGCCCGTAAACTCCGAGCGGTTCCAGGAGCCGTGCTGCCCAATAAACGCGCCATTCTGATACTTGGCCGGAAAACCGTTGCCGGTATAGAACGCCAGTCCCAACGAAGCGGTGTGCGGGCCCAGGGCTACATCTGGCACTACGGTTTTCTGTACTAGGTCCGGCCGCTCGCCTTTGCGGCGGGGGTCTTCTTTGGGGCCGAAATAGGCGTATGGCCACCCGTAGAAGGCGCCGGGCTGCACACTGGTCAGGTAGTCGGGCACTAGGTCGTCGCCGAGCTCATCCCGCTCGTTCACGGCAGTCCAGAGGGTTTTGGTGCCAGGCGCCCAGCCCATACCTACAGGGTTACGCAAGCCACTGGCATATATTTTTTCGCCGCTGCCGTCGGGGTTTATTTCCAGAATATTGGCGCGGCGCTGTTCGTTTTCCATTCCGTGCTCTGCCACATTAGAGCCCGAGCCCACGCTCACATAAATCTTCGAGCCGTCGGCGCTGGCCAGCAGGTTACGGGTCCAGTGGTTGTTGTAGCCACCGGCCGGCAGGTCCAGAATCTTCTGCCCAGGACCCGTGATTTTGGTCTGGCCCGGCTTGTAGGCATATCGCACTACCCCGTCGGTGTTCCCGACATAGAAGTAGTTGCCGAGCACCAGCATGCCAAGAGGCTGGTTCAGGTTGGCCAGGAAGGTTTCGCGCACATCGGGCTTGCCGTCCTTGTTGGTGTCGCGCAGCAGCGTAATACGGTTGGCGCTGGTTTCCTTGAGCGACTTGGAAGGGTCCAGGTCCAGCTTGGCCGCAATTTTTTTCTTGGTCGTCGTCGGGATGGTGTTGGATTCGGCTACCAGCACGTCGCCATTAGGCGTCACGTAGGCCCAGCGCGGGCTGTTGAGGTTGCCAGCATACTCCGTAATCACGAAACCAGCGGGCACCACCGGCGTTTTGCCGGCTGGCCACCCAATTACGTGGCTGCGCTTGGTAGTGGACTTGGTGGCGTAGGGCTCCGGCAGCGTAGGAGCCGCTGCATTGGATTGCGCCGCTGAGTCGGGGGTTTCTACTACCTGGGCAGGCGTATTGGTAGGCGTATCCGTTTTGGGCTGGCCCTGGTTGCAGGCGGCCAGCAGCACCAGCGCCGCAACCGGCCCCGGAAAAGGAAGATGTTTCATATCAGACAGTAAGACAGATTCAGAACTATCTTCCTACTCTATCAGTCGGATATGGTTACACCTGGGCGGTAGTCTGGCCAGCCGTCCGCAACGGCGTCAGCAGCGAATAAATGGCGGAATCCAGGAACTGACCCCGGAAATAGTAGTCCTCGTGGAAATAGGCTTCGCGTACAAATCCGTGCTTGGTGAGCAGCGCCATTGAGGCGGTATTGTGCGGATTTACGTTGGCTTCCACGCTGTGCAGCTGCATGGTATGAAATCCGAAGTGCAGCACGGCTTCCAGCGCCTCCTGCATCAGGCCCTGCCGCCAGTAGTCGGGGTGCAGGCCGTAGCCTATTTCGGCGCGGTGGTGCTCCGGTATCAGGCGCCAGAACCCCAGTGTGCCCAGCAGCACATCTTCCTGCTCCGGCCGCACCATGGCCCAGGTGATGCCGGTGTTGTCGGCGGCGGCCTGTTCTACTTTCCGGATCAGGGCCAGGCTCTCCTCCACGGTATGGTCCGGTTCCCGGTCGATGTAGCGCATAACCCGTGGGTCGGAACGCTGAATCAGCAGAGCAGGGGCATCGGTATGGCGCAGAGGCCGTAGCAACAGGCGCGCCGTACGCAACTCCGGAAACGGCGTAAACTGAAAAGTGAGCATAGCAGCAACAAACGAAAAAGTACTCGCCGAAAGATGCGCATTTCGCCGCAGCTATTCCCAGAGCTACTTGCTCTCAACCCTCGCTTTTCAGCTTCGCCCGGTATTCGTCCTGCCCTACTCTGCCGATTTCGCTGACGCAGTGGGAAGCAATACGGGCTCTATCTGGTAGCCTTGCTGGCGCAGCAACTGCAGTACGCCGGTGCCGCCTCCCAGGTGTGCTGCTCCCACAGCAAAGAAGGTGGGCTTGCTTTTTATCCAAGCGCTCATTTTCGGAATCCAGTCCTGGTTACGCGCCTGCAGCTCAGCCGGCCCATCATTCTCAGAGCCATACTTCGGGTCGACTGATAACCGATACAGCTCGTCCACATCCCGGCCACGGTACGTGACGACGAGGTGCTGCATGAGCCGGGGAATGCTGTCGTATGTGCGTATGGCCTCTACCAGGTCGGCGGCCTGCTTGCGGTACGGTACCTGCTGCATCGACACCAGTTGCTGTTCTATCGTTTCCAGACCCAACACTTCCTTCTGCTGCGCTTTGGCCAGCTCCAAAAACTTTCCTTCGTAACTCACGGGCGTGCAGGGCAGGGCCGCGCTGTATACCAGTGCTTCCGTAAGAGCGGGTTTTACCAGCACGTAGGGCAGAATGGAGTGGTGTAGCTGCTGGCGGAAAAACTTCTTTACGACCTTGAAGTCACGCGGCTTCAGGAGGCGGCGCAGAGAGTTGGGCCAGGGCAATTGGGCTGCCCGCCGAAACTGCTTGCCCATTGCCGGGTCGTCCAGGTCCAGCTCCAGCACGAGCTGCCCGCTACTCCGGAATGCCGCCTCCATTTCGGGTGGCACTGTGGCATCATCGGGGCATAGCACGTGCATCGTTCCAAAAACATAGGACGGGCCCGGCAGGCCCGCTCCCGAAATTCGCCACAGCAGCGTTTTGATCTTATTGCAAGAAGCAGTATCAGGCGCAGCCTGAGTTTGCCCCAGTGCGGCCCCAGACAGGCCCAGTAACAAGAGTAGCGCCAAACAGCCCGTGCGGCACGTAGAATATAGATTGGGCATATGAGGTAAGGTAAAAACGTAAAAAAGGGCTATACACTATCTGTACAGCCCTTTTTTTTTAAAGCATGTGAACGGTTAGCCGCGCGGCATGGACGTGCCAGGTTTGCCAGGCGTCTTCACCTCGGGGCGGAACATTTCATCCACGTTGTCCATGTCGAGGAAGTGCGTGAACGTGTCGCCACGCAGGCCCAAGCGGATGGTTTCCAGGCTCACAATTTCATTGGGCGCAATGTTGCCCAGGTTCACGTTGGCTCCAAGCAGCTTAATGAACCACACCTGTTGAGCTTTCTGAGGAGCTTCCCACAGAATTTTCTCGAACGGAATCTGGGTCAGGATTTCTTCTACCAGACCTGAGCGAACCTCGCCAGTGCTGCGGAACAGGCCTACATTACCAGCCTCACGGGCTTCGCCAATCACCTTTATGGCGCCGGCTTCCAGCTCCGTTTTCATCTGCGAAATCCACTTGTAGGGCGGGATAATCTTCTCCGCATCCTTCGAGCCCACTTCGCTCAGCACTTTCACGTCCTTGGCCAGCGTCTGGATGTATTCGAGCTTTTTGTCGTGCACCAGATCAATAGAGCCGTCGGATACTTCGGCGTATTCCATCTCATACTCCTCCAGTAGGCGGCGGTAATCGTCGAACTGGTTACGAATGATGAAGGCCTCGAACAACGTGCCCCCGAAGTACACCGGAATGCCGGCCTCTTTGTAGGCCGCCAGCTTACGCTTGAGGTTAGGCGTCACGAAGGACGTGGCCCAGCCCAGCTTCACAATGTCGGTGTAAGGCGCGCCTACTTCCAGGAAATCTTCCACTTCGCGTACGCTCAGGCCTTTGTCCATTACCATGGTAAAGCCTTGCTCGCGGGGTTTTTCGGTGCGCTCAGGTAGCTGCGTGAGGTTGTAATTCATTCTGTAGGGTCTTGGGAGGCTGGGGAGCGAACCGGCGGGGCCGGCAGTTCCCGAAAAAACAACGGGCGTAAAAGTACGCCCGAAATCCAGAAAGCCCACCGCCGAAAAGAAGCGGGCCGAACCAGGGAGTGGTCCGGCACGCAGCCTTTATTTACGGTACTGATCAATCAGCCGGGCCAGTGCCTTCTGCGACTCCAGTTCCGGGAAGTACTCAAACAGCAGCCGGTGCTTGTCGAAATCCAGCGTCAGGGCGTTTTCCAGCGTCTCGTATGCCTCGCGGTAGCGGCCGGCAGCCAGCAGGTAAGCGCACAGCCGGTAGTGCAGCTCGGCTTCCATGGGCTGCACCTCCACGGCGTTGCGCATCAGGTCGATGGCTCCCTCAAAATTTCCCTGCTCATAAAGCAGAATGCTCCAGTTCAGCCAGGCATCTTTGCTGTCAGGGGCTACTTCCGTGGCCTTTTCGTAGGCTTCCAGGGCACTCACGATGTTGCCCACCTGATACTCGGCGGCAGCCAATGCCAGCCAGTATTCCACGCTCTCGGCATAGATGCCTACGGCCTTGCGGAAGAAGTGAATGGCCTCGAAAAAGCGTTCCTGCTCGTTGAGAATGATGCCGATACCAAACCACGCCTCATCCATCTCCGGCTCCAGGTCGATGGACTTTTGATAGAAGCGGCGGGCCGCATCCCATTCGCGGAGCTTCTCGTGGCACTCCCCGATGTTGCACAGGGCTTCCGGGCTGGGCTCGCCTTCGGGGTAGCTCACCTCAAATTCCGCAATGGCCTCCCGGTATTTTTCCTGCGTGACGTAGGTGCTGGCCAGGTAGGCGTGCGCCTCATAAAACTTGGCGTCGATGAGGATGGCATACTCGAAGGCCGCAATAGCCTTTTCGGGCTGGTTGAGGCGAAAGTGCGCCTGTCCCAAGTTGTACCACGCCACCGCCGAATACGGGTCGTCGTCGGTGAAGCGCTGGAAGAACGGCAGGTTTTCCTCGAGCCGCCCGCTCACCTCCAGGCAGTAAAGCAGCTCCTGAACGGCCACATCATTGTCGGAGTTGAGGCGCAGGCTTTTCTTGTAGTATTTGGCCGCGCTCTTGAATTTCTGCCAGCTTTGGTAAGCCAGCCCCAGGTTGAAATAGATGTCGTCGCGGTCCGGCGCGCGTTCGGCAGCCTGCAGGAAAAACGCTACGGCCTCCGCGAATTCCCCTTTCTGGGTAGCAATAATGCCGCGCGTTACGGCCACGTCCGGGTTGTCGGGGTCCAATTCGGCTACGTTTTCAATCTGGGTGCTGGCAGCCGTGTACTCGCCTTTCATGGCCAGCACCTGCGAGCGGTCAATCAGCAGTTCCGTGCTGAACGGATATTGGGCAATAGCAGCTTCACAGGCTTGTAGCGCCTTGTCATACTGCGTGTTGGTGGTATAATGGTCGATAATATTCTCAAAATCGGCCAAGTCGAAAAAGACAGGCTCGTTCTGGGCTACCATCCGCTCAAAACGGCGCACAGTGTCCAGTACTTCATCCCGGTCCTCAAAATTTTCATTCATTCTCATGCAGCTACAATCAAGTACCGGTACACCGTCAAAACGGCAGCCCCGATGGGCTTACTTCACTTTATATCTGCCCTAGGCAGGTACATGGTCTAATATACAACAACCACACCGGAGACCTGTGGGTTCAGGTAGTGGCAGATGCCAGGAAAGGCGACGGGCAATGAAGCGTTTTTGCGGACCTATTCCCAATTCCGCGCCTTATTTCTTTGCCTGTTTTTGCATCAGTTCCCGGCAGCACCATTCTATGGTCTCCGGCACAGGCCGAAAGGCAAGGCCGGTGGCCTGCTGTACTTTTTCGGCGCGGTACAGCACCGGGTTGCGGCCGGCGCGGGCCGTATCCTTGGTGATGAGCGGCCGGGCACCGGTCAGCACCGAGCGCACGTGCTCCAGGCGCCAGATGCCTTCCGCCGCCCAGTCCGGCACCGATACGGTGGGTGGCGTGCGGCCGAAGCAGGCTGCGGCGCGGGTCAGAAACTCACTGAGCAGGAGGCTGCCGCCGCTTAACACATATCGTTCCCCGGATACATCCAACTCCAACGTAAGGCGTAGCATCATGGCCACCACGTCGCGCACGTCTACCACATTGAGGCTACCGGGTGTGTAGAAGCGGTGTTGCTCCCAAGCATATCGAAACAGCCGGGTGCTGCTCCGCTCCCAATCTGCGGGCCCCAGAATTACGGATGGACATACCATCACTGCCTGCAAGCCTTCTGATATGCCCCGCCACACTTCCAGTTCGGCGAGGTATTTTGAGGTAGCATACGCCCCGTGCTCGGCGCCTAGGTCCCACTTGGTATTCTCATCAAGCACCTGCAGCACATCAGGCCCGGCCTGTTCGCGGGCTTGTGCTGCCCCCCCGCCCAGCGCCGCCACCGACGACACCTGACAGAGTCGGATGCCGGGCCGCTCCAGGCAGGCATCCACTATGGCGGCGGTACCTTCTACGTTCACCTGCAGCAAGGCCTCCTCGTCCTGAGGGGCATACGAAACCAGGCCGGCACAATGAAAGACATGCGTGACACCTTCCAGTGCAATATTCAGCAAGGTCGTGTCGCGCAGGTCCCCTTCCACCCATTCCACTCCGCCGGCACCTTCCAGCACCGGTATCTGGCGGCGGTAGAGGGCACGCACCGGCAGTCCGCGCGCCACCAGCGCCGGAATCAGGAAGCCTCCTACGAGGCCGCTACCACCAGTGACGAAGATCATACAGGAACCCGAAACGCATATAGAACTGCCAGGAAACAACTGCGGCCTGACTGGTGTGAGGTAGTTACAACGTGTTGTTCAGCAGCGGAAGTGCCAGTAGCTTGCGCGTATAGTCCGTAGCCAACGTCTTTTCGCGTAGCGTGGACGTGTGCTTGAGGTTGTGGGCATCCGTCCCGACCATATCCACCAGACCAGCATCGATGAGTTTTTCCGCAACCTTTTTGGCACCGGAAGAATAGTAGCCTGCCAGCGAGTTAAGATTCAGCTGCAGCAGGGTGCCGTTCTCCCGCACTTTCACGAGGTCATCGAAGCGGCCGTAGAAGTACGTGTAGCGCTCCGGATGCGCCAGCACCGGCTGATAGCCCATGCTTTGGAGCCGAAACACGGTTTCCGCCAAGTTGAAAGGCTCGTTGATGTAGCTCGTCTCAAACAGCAGGTAGCGCTTGTCGCCGCCGAAGGTGAGCATTTCGTCGCCCCGGTCCAGACGGGGTCCGAACCATTCATCGAGGTAATACTCCGCCGCGCATTCCAGCTGCACGTCTGTAATTCCGGCTTCCGCCGCTACTCGCTGCAAGTGGTGCAAAGCGCCCCGGATACCTTCCGGGGTATTCTTGTAAAAGTCGCCCATCAGGTGGGGCGTCATTATCAGTTTCCGGTAGCCCAGGGCGCGTAGCTCGCGCAGCAGTTCCAGGGAGTGCTCTACCGTTTCGGCCCCATCATCCAGCCCGGGCAGCAGATGGGAATGCATGTCGGCTCCCAGCACGGCCAGCGCGTCGGCCGGCAATGCAGCCTGTGCAGCCCGGCTGCCGAAAAGCTTCTGAAAAAAAGAGGCCATAGTACCCGCTTCGCCTAAGAAAACCGCTTGCGCAGGCGGGTGAGGGCACTTTCAGCGGGCTTCGTTTCCTCGTAGTAGCCCTGTCCATAGCCGTAGCCATAGCCATAACCGTAGCCATAGCCGTAGCCATACATACCACTGGCAGTGGCATCGTTGAGGATGGTGCTGAGCCGGGTAAAGTTGTTGGCCCGCATCAGCTTGTTGATGTTTTTGAGGAAGGCTTTTTTCGAATAGTTGGCCCGCACGATATAAATCGGAATGTCAGCCTTGCGCATGATCAGGATACCATCCGTTACCAACCCAACCGGCGGCGTGTCAATCAGAATCACGTCGTAGGTTTTGTGCAGCTCAGCCAGCATCTCATCGAACTTGGCCCCCAGAATCAGCTCCGATGGGTTGGGGGGCGTGGGTCCGGCCGAAATAAAGTCCAGCGTCGGGATGGAAGTATGCTGAATGCACTCCTGAATGGTGTGCTTTTCAATCAGGATAGTGCTGATTCCTTTCACGTTCTCCGCCCCAAACGCCAGGTTGACTTTGGGTTTGCGCATGTCCAGGTCCAGAATCACGACGCGCTGTTCCGACAGCGCAATAATGCCTCCCAGGTTTACTGAAACGAAGGTTTTTCCTTCACCGGAGATGGTAGAAGTAACCGAAATCAGCCGTTTCTTTTTGGCCGAGCTGATAAAGTCCAGGTTGGTCCGGATGGAGCGTATAGACTCCGAAATAGCTGATTTGGGATTCTTGTCCACTACCAGCTTCGAAACGGACATCTTCTCCTTGTCATAGGTAGGAATCACGCCCAGCACGGAAGCCTGCGTGGCACGCTCCAGCTCGCGTACGCTGGTTACGGTGTTGTGCATGAAGTAGCGCACCGCCATCAGCGACAGGCCCAGCACGATACCGCTCGCCAGCCCGATGGCATACACCATCAGCCGCACGGGCGAAATAGGCTCGCTTGGCATACTCGCCGGCGACAGAATCTGGAAGTCGGGGGTAGTGCCCGCTTTGGCGATGTTAAACTCCACCTTCTTATCCATCAGCATCAGATACGATTTCTCGTACAGTTCCAATGGGCGGGTAAGCCGGGCCAGTTCCGTAGCTTTCTGAGGCAGGCTCTGCAACTCCGAGGTGAATGTACCCCGCTGGCGGTCCAGCGTAGCCAGCTCGCTTGCCAGCAGCTCTTTACTTTGCCGCAGTGTGCGGCGCAGATTGCCTTTAACGAAGTTCAGCTGCTCCCGCTGCTGCTGCACCGCTTCTGTAGTTTCCTTGTACGACCGGGACAGCCGGCGCAGGTTCCACTGCAGGCTGTTCAACTCCGACAACTGCTGAGAAAGCTGGGCGTTTTCCAGCGTTGCCAGCGCCGGAATGCTTTCCTGCACGCTCAGGTCTTCACGGGGCGTGAGCGTTCCTCTTTCGGCCAGGGCAGTTACCTCATTCAGCAGTCGGATTTTTTCCGATAGTTTCAGTCGTACTTCTTCCTGTTCCTTCAACTGGGCTGTCAACTCCCCAATTGTGGCTTTCACGTCATACGTTTTATTCTGACGAGCAAAGTTTTGCAGATTTTCCTCCGCAACCGCCAGGTTCTGCCGGTTTTCCGTTAGCTGCTGATCCAGGAACTGCAAGGTTTGCGCGGTAGCGGCCTGCTTCTGCGCAATTTTTTCCTGCAGGTATACCGTATCAATCTTGTTGACAATAGCCCGTGCTTTGCCAGGCGTAAAATCCTGGAAGGAAATCTGAATGGTGTTAGCGTCCGGGTTCACTATCTCCACCAGCAGGTTCCGGTCGAGGTAGCTGTTGATAGCGCCTTCATCGTTAATGATGAAGTGGTAGGTGCGGTCAAGAGCGGAAGCATCCATAGTAGGCGTGGCACGGACGCGTAGTGTCATGCCGCCAATCCGGAAAGGCTCGCCGATAGAGTACTCGCCCGTCTGCTCATTCCCTGCCTGCAGGTACGACAAGCGGAAGCGGGTCGGGCTTGTAAAGCTGAGGCCGAACTTTGTGTTGTAAAGGATGTCTCCTTCATACTCCACCCGAAACGGAGAAGCGCCATACAGCTCACTTTCGAGCACCGTGCCTTCGGCGTAATAGTTTACATCAAGGTCCAGAGAGTCCTTCAGGCGGCGGTAGATGATATTGGACTTTATCAGCTCCACTTCGCCGGAAAGCTTGCTGATGTTCTGCCGGCCGCCAGCTGTTTCGCCCAGTGCACCGCCCAGGCCCAGGGCACCGGCTTCCGTTTTCTCATCAATCTTCAGCAGCGAGGAAGACTTGTATATCGGCTTGGTGTAGCGCAGAAACAGCCAGGAGCCCGTGAGCCCCAGCCCAATCAGGAGCAGAAGCCAAAGCAGACTACGCCGGGCAACGAGCAGCAGCGTATCAAAATCCAGTCCGCCGCCCTCGTCTGCTGCCTCTGAATCGGTGGGCACAGTGCTTGCTCCACCGGAACCGGTAGCATTTCGGATCAACTCTTCCAGTTCGGCGTTTTCGTTAACGGCCATTTAAAGATATCAGGAGTTCTGCTCAGAAAAACAAAGTGCACCTACGCCAATTACCGCGTAAGGCTTATAATAAGACTGATACTGGTCAGGAAAAGACCGGCAAGTCCCAGCAGAGGAGCCGCGTCATTTAGCCCATCAATGAAGGGGCGCCGGATGGGCTCAATGTAGACAATATCGTTTGGCTCCATTTGCAGATTGGCCCGGCGCATGCCGTTAATAGTAGTCAGGTCTACCTGTTCAATCTGTGGGTTCTTCAAATCTCCCCGGATAATGCGGATGTTGGATACCTTACCTCCGGAGCGGTACAAAGTTGCTGCCCCGGCACCGCTCGCGCCATCAACGCCGCCGGCTGCCGCCAGCACTTCCAGCAGGTTCATATTGTCGTTGGTAAGCGGCACGATTCTTCCGCCCGGTGAGCCCAGCACGATTACCCGGTTGTTCGTTACGCGGGTCGTGACGAACACGCCTTTGTAGAACTCGCTGTATCTGATTTGGAGTACACTGTCTGCCTGCAGCAGCGTGTAGCCGCTCAGCCTGACCCGGTTGATCAACGGCAGCGTAACGTAGCCATCGGTCTGCACCAGAAACTCGGAGAAGTTGGCTGTTTGGCCGGCTCCCTGGCCAGTACCGGCAGAGGCACTGCTTTGCCCGGCACCGGCAGTGCGGTTTCCGGCGCTGGGCAACAACGCCCCGCCGGGAGGAGAGCCAAACTGCAGCTCTCCGTTGGGGTCAATTATCCGCTCCCCGTTGTTGGTATACACCCGTACCGCCAGAAAATCATTCGGCTGGATAGTATAATTCCGGTTTACGCGGTTTACTACGCGGCGCAGCTTGGTAGTGTCCATGCCTTTTACCGCATCGTCCAGCCGGAACATAACGCGCTGATTGTACACCTCCTTTGAGCAGGAAAACAAACCCAGAAGTGGTATACACAACAGCCAGAGGAACGTGAGGCGGCGAAATACGGATGAATACATGCAGGCTGAAGGAGCCAAAAGGTTACAGGACGGGCCCTGGCAAGGCGACGTCCAACTACGGAAGAGTCTCTGAAAAACCTTCAAAGTTAACCGAATTGGCGGCCCCTTTCAAAATTGGATCCGCCAATCGGAATTCTGCACATGGCTGGGCGCGGCCAAAATCGTACTTTCGCGGACCCAAAACCGGCCCTTACCGGTTATACTTCTAATCCCCACCACCTTCATTCTTTTGCCCATGGAACTGGTAGCTACCGAAAACCAGACAATGATTGCCCAGATGGTGCGCGACTTTGGCGCGCAACACATCAAGCCCCACATGATGAAGTGGGACGAAAGCCAGGAATTTCCCGTGGAAGTGTTTCACAAGCTGGGCGAAATGGGCCTGATGGGTGTGCTGGTGCCGCAGGAATACGGCGGTGCCGGCTTCGGCTACACCGAGTACGTGACGGCTATTGCTGAGCTGTCGAAAATAGACGGCAGCATCGGCCTGAGCATGGCAGCCCACAACTCCCTCTGCACGGGTCATATTCTGCAGCACGCTTCCGAGGAGCAGAAGCGCAAGTACCTGCCTAAGCTGGCTTCCGGCGAGTGGATTGGCGCCTGGGGCCTCACCGAACCCAACACCGGCTCCGATGCCGGCAACATGCGGACCGTGGCCGTGGAAGACGGCGACCATTACGTACTGAACGGCGCCAAAAACTTCATCACGCATGGCAAAACCGGCAACGTGGCCGTCGTTATTGCCCGTACCGGCGAAGTAGGCGACTCCCGGGCTATGACGGCTTTCATCATTGAGCGGGGTACTCCCGGTTTCGCGGCGGGCCGTAAGGAAGATAAGCTGGGAATGAGAGCTTCTGAAACCACAGAGCTCATCTTCACTGATTGCCGTGTACCCAAAGAAAACGTTATCGGGCAGGTTGGGGATGGATTCGTGCAGGCGCTTAAGGTGCTCGACGGCGGCCGGATCAGCATTGCGGCCCTCAGCCTAGGCATTGCGCAGGGAGCATACGAGGCGGCGCTGCAATACTCTAAAGAGCGGCACCAGTTCAACCAGCCCATCAGCAATTTCCAGGGCATCAGCTTTAAACTGGCCGATATGGCAACGGAAATCGAGGCGGCTTCTTTGCTCACCTACCGGGCAGCCGACATGAAGGACCGGGGTCTGAACGTGAATAAGGAGTCGGCAATGGCCAAGCTCTATGCTTCGGAAGTGTCGGTGCGCGTTGCAAATGAGGGTGTGCAAATCTTTGGAGGCTATGGCTATACCAAAGACTATCCAGCCGAGAAATATTACCGCGACGCCAAACTGTGCACCATCGGCGAGGGCACCTCTGAAATTCAGAAGCTCGTCATTGCCCGGACCCTGCTCAAATAAGTAGTTGCGGTGTAAGTGGCCGAAGCATACTTGCAGAAATCTGTAGGCAAACAAGCCATCGGCCGCCCTTAGGGCCAATCAGACAAAAATCCGAGTAATCCGTTTTTAATCTTCCAACTCTCTGATTATCTTTGCGGCCCTTCATAGAAGAGTTTTCAACCCCACTGACATATGATCATCGTACAAATCAAGGAAAACGAGTCGGTTGACCGCGCCCTCAAGCGTTTCAAGAAGAAGTTTGAGCGCACGGGCGTTCTGAAAGAGCTGCGTCGTCGCACGTTTTTCCAGAAGCCTTCCATCACCAACCGTAAGCAGAAGCAGAAGGCCATCTACAAGCAGGTGACCTACGGCAACGACAACAACGCCTAGCGTTCTGCCCCTTCCGGATTAAAAACCGGCTGATGCCCTTTTCTGGTGCGTCAGCCGGTTTTTTCGCGTACATACAACTGCGGTTTTTTTCTTCCGCCGAAATCCATACATTGGTTATCCGGCCCTAGCGGCCGGGCTCCGATGTATGGATTTATTTTTCAACTACCTGCGGGCTGAGCGGCGCTACAGCCCGCACACGCTGCTCTCCTACCAGACAGATATGCGGCAGTTTGCCGCATATCTTCAGACGACCTATGAACTAGCTGAGCCTGCGCAGGCCGACCATACGCTTATCCGCTCGTGGGTGGTGACGCTGATGCAGCAGAACCTCGATCCGCGCACCGTCAACCGTAAGATTGCCTGCTTACGCTCCTACTTCAAGTTTCTGCTGACCACCGGAGTTATCAGCAGAAACCCGATGCTGCGCATCAAAGCACCCAAAATGGCGAAAAAGCTGCCTGACTTTGTGCCAGAGGACAGTCTCAATGGGTTGCTTAACTCTTTTGAGTTTCCGGACACGTTTGCCGGTATCCGCGACCAGCTGGTGTTGGAACTACTCTACGGTACCGGAATCCGCCTTTCAGAGCTAATCGGGATTCGGCCGGATGATGTGAGCCTGCCGGGGCGCGCAGTGCGTGTTACAGGCAAAGGCAACAAGCAGCGCATCGTGCCGCTCAACCCGACCCTGGTAGCTGTGCTTACCAACTATATAACATTTCGCAAACGCGAGTTTGGCCCCGAAGGCAACGCCCAGCCAGCACTCCTCGTTACGGACAAAGGTGAACCGTTGTACGAAAAGCTAGTGTATCGGACTGTGAAGCACTATTTGAGCCAGATAACTACTGCTTCGTCGCAGCAGCATCCGCACGTGTTGCGGCACTCCTTCGCCACGCATTTGTTGAACAAAGGTGCTGATCTGAACGCCATTAAAGAGTTACTGGGCCACGCGAATCTGGCCGCTACGCAAGTCTACACCCACTTGTCCATCGACAAGCTGAAATCAGTCTTTGAACAGGCCCATCCCAAGGCCTGAGTTGTGTTCCTTTTTCTTACCTCCCAAACCCTACGAACGATGAAAGTACAGATGCATTCGGTGCACTTCGACGCCGACCAAAAACTGCTCGATTTCATCCAGAAACGCCTCGACAAGCTCGAAACCTTTTATGACCGTGTCACGGAAGGTGAAGTGATTCTGAAGCTGAATAATAAAGATGGTATTGCCAACAAAACGGTAGAAGTAAAGCTGTTTGTGCCTGGCGCTACGCTGTTTTCGCAGGAGGATGCACCTTCGTTTGAAGCGGCAGCCGACGCAGCGGCTGACAGCTTGAAACGCCAGATTACGAAGCATAAGGAAAAGCTGCTTACTCACTAGTCTTACTACCTACTACAACAGAAAGCCCCGCCTGATCATCAGGCGGGGCTTTCTGTTGTAACTAACGGTTGCAGATTGGCTCCTACAGGCCAAACTCCGCTTTGATCTTATCGACATAGTCGAGCTTTTCCCAGGTGAAGGTTTCCACGGTACGGGTGTTTCCGTTGGCATCCTGCACCTGCTTGGTGCCGGGCTGGCGGCCCATGTGGCCATAAGCGGCCGATTCGCTGAAAATAGGGTTGCGCAAGCCCAAGCGCTGCACAATAGCATAAGGGCGCAGGTCGAACAGATTCTGTACCTTCTCAGCAATCTGGCCGTCGGTGAGCTTTTCGCCGTGGCCGTTGCTGGCGTTGGTGGTTCCGTAGGTTGTCACGAACACGCCTACCGGCTTCGCTACCCCGATGGCGTAGGCTACCTGTACCAGCACCTGATCGGCAACACCGGCAGCTACCAGGTTTTTGGCAATGTGGCGGGCGGCATACGCGGCCGAACGGTCTACTTTGCTGGAATCCTTACCGGAGAAAGCACCACCGCCGTGGGCACCTTTGCCACCGTAGGTATCCACGATGATCTTGCGGCCGGTGAGGCCAGAGTCGCCGTGAGGGCCTCCGATTACGAACTTGCCGGTAGGGTTGATGTGGTAGATGATAGCATCGGTGAACAAGCCCTGTACCTCGCTGCCCAGCTGTGCCTTCACGCGAGGCACCAATATGGTTTTGATGTCGTGCTCAATCTGCTTGAGCATGGTTTGCTCATCCTGGTCGAACTCATCGTGCTGCGTGCTCACCACAATGGTTTCAATGGCTTCCGGCGTGTTGTCGTCGGCGTAGCGAATGGTCACCTGGCTTTTGGCATCCGGACGCAGGTACGTCATTTCCTTGCCTTCGCGACGGATCTTGGACAGTTCCTGCAGCAAGCGGTGCGACAGATCGAGGGCCAGCGGCATGTAGTTAGCCGTTTCCTTGGTGGCGTACCCGAACATCATGCCTTGGTCGCCGGCGCCCTGCTCTTCGTCGCTGGCGCGCTCCACGCCCTGGTTGATATCAGCCGACTGCTCATGCAGGCGGTTCATGACCTCGCAGGTGTCGGCGTTGAAAAGGTACTCGGGCTTATTGTAGCCGATACGGCGGATAACTTCCCGGATGATGGGCTCCGCCTCTACGTGGGCCTTCGATTTGATTTCGCCGGCAACCAGTGCAAAATCCGTTGTTACGAGCGTTTCGCAAGCTACTTTGGAGGCAGGGTCCTGGCGGAGATACTCGTCGAGGATAGCGTCAGAAATCTGGTCGGCTACTTTATCGGGGTGGCCTTCCGAAACAGATTCGGAAGTGAACAGGTACGGCATCAGCTTGTAAGGTAGAGTACGCAAGGGGCCGGCAGCCCCTGCCCTGCTGTGGTAGCAGGGCTACAAAGCTACTATTTAGTTAGGAGTTGCCGGCTATTCGCGCTGTAGGGAAATGTAGTGGTGAAACCCGGCGGCAGGTCAACCTCCACAATATCTTTTCCGTTGTAGCGCTACTTTCCCTCTCTATTGCCCTATGAAGCAAGTTTCCACTCTCGTGCTGGCGGTTGGTCTGCTGGCCACTGGCTCTCCTGAAGCGTATGCCCAAAAAGCGCCATCTCCCTACCACACCCGTTTTGCCGTAGATGGCCCCATATCAGCGGGCCTGGGGGCGCTCAGTATTACGGGGCTGCTGCTGGTGCAGAAAAAGGACGGTCTAACCGATGATCAGCTGGCTGCCCTAAACAAGAACGACATTCCCAAGTTCGACCGGTTTTCGGCGGGCTACTACAGTGAGCGGGCCCAGACGGCCGGTGACCTGATTGTGTACCCTTCATTGCTGATTGCGCCGGGCCTGTTGGCGCTGGACTCCGATGTGCGCAGCCGTTATGGGCAGGTGCTGGGCCTGTACCTGCAGAGCATGCTGGCCGCCGATGCTACCTTCACCATGACTATTGGCAACGTGACGCGCTACCGGCCGTTTCTGTACGGTACCGAAGGTGGAGGCAGCCGCAACAGCAAGATTTCCACCAACTCGTTCTTTGCAGGCCACACGGCCCATACGGCGGCGGCTACTTTCTTTGCTGCTAAAGTATATCACGATTTCCATCCCGGCTCCAAGGCCGAACCGTTTATCTGGACGGCGGCCACCGTGGTGTCCGTGGCGGAGGCTTATACGCGCCTGGAAGCCGGCAAGCACTTTCTCTCCGATAACCTTTTAGGGCTTGCGGTAGGTGCCACGGCCGGCATTCTGGTGCCGCAGTTGCACAAGAAAACCGGCAACACGTACAGCGTAAGCCCGGTGCAGGGCCTCAATGTGAATGGCTATTCCTACTCCGGACTATCGTTGACCAAGCGGCTCTAGAGGCATCAGGAAAACGGCCCGTACGACAGAACCTGGTAGGCATGCCAGGCTAGTACCGTTACCACCAAGCCTGTTACCACCAAGCAACTGCGCTGGCCCGGCTCTTGCAGGCGGGCCAGCGCAGTTGCGCTCAGGCAGAGCAGCAACGGCTGCAGCGTGAAGGTGAGCCGCTCGTTGTAGTAGCCCAGCACTGCCAGAAAGGCCCCAAACAGCAACAGCAGAAACATGGCATCTGCCACCACTGGCCCCACTGGTTGCCTGCGTTTCCGGGCCGCCAACCACAAAAGCGGTACTGCCAGCAGCCAGCCTATCAGGCCAGACAGCGTGCCGGCAAACTCCAGCAGCTTCTGTCCGACTGTGGTCAGAAATTCTGCGGGAGACGTCTGGGCGGCCTCTGCCAGCCACACCAGTTGGTGGTAGCGCGCCATTTCATGGTTGTAGTACGTTACCCCCCGAAGTTTCAGCAGCAATATCCAGCTGACGGTAGGTAGCAGGAAAAGCAATACCGTGCCGGCGGCTAAACTCCACATCTGTTTCTGTGTCCAGCGCTGGCCTGACTGCCGCCACAAAGCATAAAGCAGCACGGGCAGCACCAGCACAAAATTGCCGTACACGAGCGGCAGCAGTCCGGTAGCCAGTGCCCAACCCAGCCACTGCACCGGGCGCACCGGGCGCGCCGGGCGTTGCCGGAACCGCTCCAGCAGCCACAGGCAAAATAGCGGCGTGAAGAAGCAGAACATCTGCTGGTGTGCGGTCCAGAAGAAGGCCTTCACTATAGGATTGGACACCAGAAACACCAGCAGGCAGCCCAGCGTCAGCAGGTTGCCCGTGCCGTTTGTAAGCGGCGAGTAGAGCCGCGCAAACAGCAGCAATGCCGCCAGCAGCACCCCAAAGTTCAGCAGCACGAAAGCTGGGTAGAAACCAATCAGCGCACGGTCGGACAAGGGCACATCGGGCCCGACGGCGGCCCGTACGCTGGCCTCATCAACCAGACTAGGTAGCACTGCCCACAATGGATACCCAAGGGCCGTACCCAGCAGCACATACAGCGGCCTCGACTGGCGTTCTTCATTCTGCTGAAGCAGCCGGCCGGGTTCCTCAGCCGCCTGAATGTAGCCGTAGGAGTCTTTGTTGAGAATAAACCCGGTCTGTTCGCCCAACGGTATATAGAGCCCCCAGAACTCATCGGACGTTTGGGGTGGCGGCGAAAACAGAAACGACAAGGCACTGCCCAGAATCAGGGCAGTCAGCACAAGGATACGTCTGGGAAGGCGAGCCGGCATTACGCGCTAATGGGTGCCGCTGCCGGTGCCACCTCCCACTATGGGCTCAGCCGGCTTCAGGTTGGTTTCAAACAGCTTCAGGATGCGCTTGTACTCGTCGGTCCAGGAGGAAGGCTCCACAAAGCCGTGGTCTTCCACGGGGTACACGGCCAGCTCCCAGTTATCCTTTTTCAGCTCGATAAGCCGCTGCGAAAGGCGCACGATGTCTTGGAAATGCACGTTCGTATCGACCATGCCGTGGCACATGAGCAGCGCCCCTTTCAGGCCGCTAGCGTAGTTGATGGGCGAGGAGCGGGCGTAGGCCAGTGAGTCGTTGTAGGGCTCGTTGAGGATGTTGTCGGTGTAGCCGTGGTTGTAGTGCGCCCAGTCCGTGACGGAGCGCAGGGCCGCGCCGGCCCGAAATACGTCGGGCTGCGTGAACATGGCCATGAGCGTGATAAAGCCGCCGTAGCTACCGCCGTAGATGCCGATGCGCTGCGCGCTGACGCCGTACTTTTCGGTGAGCATTTTTGCGCCGTCCACGTGGTCGGTGAGGTCTTTGCCACCCATGTAGCGGTAGATGCCGGTGCGCACGTCGCGGCCGTACCCGGCCGAGCCCCGGTAGTCGATATCGAGCACCGTGTAGCCTTTCTCAACCAGCAGGTTGTGGAACATGTATTCGCGGGAATACTGGCTCCACCATTTGTGCGCGTTTTGCAGGTAGCCGGCGCCGTGTACAAAAATGACGGCCGGGCCCTGCGCCACGGCATTGGCAGGCCGGTAGAGGCGGGCGTACACGTCAGCCCCGTCGCGGGCCTTGATGGTCACGATTTCCGGGTCGCGCCAGGGGTAGCTTTCAAACTCCGGCGTAGTGCTGTGGGTGAGCTGCCGCATTTTGGCCCCGGCCTTATTGTCCATCACGAACAGCTCCCAGGGCTTGTTGGCGTAGCTGTAGCGCACGGCCAACGTTTTGCCATCAGGAGACACAGTCACTTCATTGGCGCCGGCGCGGCTGGTAATCTGCTGCATTGGGCCGCCTTCCAAGCGCATGTGGTAAAACTGCTGCTCGCCGGGGTGCGTGGCGTTGGCCGTCAGGTACCACGTCTTGTTGTCGCGGCTGAGCTGGGCTTTCTGGATTTCAAACTTGCCGCTGGTCAGGGCTTTTTTCTGCCCGCTGGTTACGTCTACAGTGTAGAGGTGGGAGTAGCCGGTTTCCTCGCTCTGGAACCACACGCGGCGGTTGTCGGGCAGCCAGCCCACGTTGCCAGCGCCGTAGCCAATGCCCGGACCGTTGATCCAGGCCTCGTCGCGCTGGCGGTCCAGCAACGTGATTTTCTGGGCGGCCGGGTCCAGGGCCACAATCCAGCGGTCCTTATTATCAGTGGAGCGCACCACCAGAAACGCCCGCTGCCCGTCCTCGGACCAGAACGGCCCGAACGGCTGCACGCGGCGCAGTTCGTTGGCAGGCTTTTCCTTTTTGGCCGTGGCCGCTGCCTTAGCCGAGTCGGCGGGCATGGGCGCTTTGGCAGGCATCTGGTATTCCTTGCGGTAGGCAGGCTGCTCATCGAGGCCTTTCAACTCCCGATAACCCAGTACGAATGTCGTGTCGCGCGCCACGTCGTACATACCCAGTTCGTAGGCGGTCTGGGGCGCGCCCACTTTGGTGCGAGTCGAAATGTCCTCGGTGAAGCCGGAGGCCGTCACGAAGCTGGGCACCAGTGCTACCTTCTCGCTGGAAGGCTCCTGCATCAGCGTGTAGGTCACGTAGCGGCCATCGGGGCTGAGCTGCAGGTTGTCTATCTGCTGCTGGCCGATGTAAATGGCCTTGGGACGCAGCTTGGCTAAGGCTTTCTGCTGCCGCTCCCGCGCCTGCCGGTCCTGGTCTTTCTGCCGAATTACGTCGAACAAAGCCAGCTGCTGGGCCCGCAGGTAGCGCTCCGACTTATCGTTGGGCTGACCGTTGCCGGGCTTGCTGCCTTTGCGGAAGTCGGTGCGCTGAGTGGTTTCGCCAGTAGCCGGGTCCCAGGTGTAGAGGTTCTGGCTGCGCACGTAGCTTACCAGTTTGCCCCGCAGCGCAAAGTTCGGCTCGGTTTCGCGCTCCGCGGTGTTCGTGATGCGGCGTGTTTTCTGGGTTTTCAGGTCCAGCAGATAAATGTCGCCTTCTTTCTCGTAAACCTTACGCGTGTAGGCCGCATCATATTCGCCGGTGCTAGCAGGCAACGTGCGCTGCTCACGCCAGCTTATTTTGCGCGGCGCCGCGGTTCCCGTCGGAGCCACCTGATACAGGGAGTCGCGGCGGTTTTTGTCGGGGTTCCAGCTGAAGTAGATGCGGCGGCCGTCCTCGCCCCAATACACGTTGGAAGGCGCCGTGCCCAGCCACTGCGCCGGGTCGCGCATGATTTTATCAACCGTTAGCGGAGCCAGGGCGCCCGTTGGCACGGTAGCGGGAGTTTGAGCAAGTGCAGGCACTGAAATGGCCAGCATCAGCCCTAGAAAGCGGAAAGAGTGCATCAACAAAGCTACAATAGGCGAGGAAACAACAGCGCAAAGACACGGTTTGCCGCTACGCGTTGCTAGAGTTTCTGTCTACAGCTCCCGTAGCTCCTGCTGCAGATTGTGGCGGGCGGCAGCTTCCAGACGGGTGTGGTAGTCGGCGGTGCGGTACAGGGCGGGCGCGGCCAGCATCTTTTCCAGCACCTTGCGGCGGCCCCGGCGGTACAAAATGCCGGGTACCATCCGGTATTCCTGGCGCACCTGCCGGGCGTATTCCTGGTACCGGGCTTCCGGCGCGCCCAGAATACTCAGATCAGTGTCGAGGAAAAACAGCAGGTCAGCATCATCGGGCGGCTGGGGCAAGGTGTGGTCTTTGGTGCGCTCGATTATGAAAATCACCCGATCCTGCCGCGCCGCCGAAAGTGACGTGGCGACCAGAAACTCCCGGGCCAGCTCGGCGCTTTTCTCTTCATTGTCGGAGCGTAGCGGCTCATACACGGCATCATGAAACCAGACGGCCAGCTCTACCACCACCAAATCCTGCAGCTGGATGGCGGCAGTATCAGTAGCTTCCAGCAGCGCCTGAATGTGCGTGAGCGTGTGGTAGTGCCGGCCAGGCGCCTGATAGGCAGCTACCAACTGCTCCAGCATAGCGGCTCGAGGGCCTTCATCCGGGAGCAGCGGAGACGTGAGGCGGTGCCACCGGGCAGCGAGGGAAGCAAGCATAGCAGAACAGTGAAAAGAACAGGATCAGGCTCGACGGCGGCTCAGCGCATACGGTACCAGGCCCGCCAGCACCGTCAGCAGGCCGTAGAGGGATTCGGTGGGCTTGTCGTGGATGATAAACCAGAGCGTCCAGGCGCTGAGGGCCAGAAACAGCAGCGGCGTGACGGGGTAGCCCCAGGCGCGGTAGGGCCGCGGCAGAGTCGGCTGCCGCCAGCGCAGCACAAACAGCCCCAGCACCGTCAGAAACGTGAACAGGTTGAGCACGAAACCGGCGTAGAGCAGCACTTGCTCGAAGGTAGCCGTGACGATGAACAGCAGCGTGAGGCCCGTTTGCAGCAGCATGGCCCGCACCGGAATGCCCGCCGGACTCAGGTGCGCCAGCGGCCGGAGCGGCGGCAAATCTTCGCCCATCACCTGCACGATGCGCGGGCCGGCAAAAATCATGGCGCTGATAGTGGACACCAGAAGGGCGGCAATCAGGCCGCCCATGAGCCGGCCGCCCTCCACCCCGAATAGCTGCGTGCCCGCAATAAAGCCCACTTCGGCCTGCCCTTCCAGCTGGTTGAGCGGCGTCGAATACAGAAATACGAAGTTGAGGGCCACATACAGCGCCATGACCAGCGCGGTGCCCGTGAGCAGAATGCGCGGCAGGGTGCGCTGCGGCTCGTGCACTTCGCCAGTGGCATACACGGCCGCGTTCCAGCCCGAATAAGCATACGACACGAACACCAACGACACCGCAAACGCCGGACTCAGCAGCTCCTGCGCCGCCAGCTTCGTGGGCGCAAACGACAGCGGCTGCGGTACTGCCACCACCAGCCCCACCCCGATAAAGGCCACCAGCACCAGCACTTTCACGGCCGTCACGAGTACCTGCAGGCGGCTACCGGCCTGGCGGCTGGTGGCATGCACCGCCGTAAGGGCCAGCACCACAGCCACCGGCAGCAACAGTGGCGGCAGGCCCGGCCACACGCTGCCCGCGTATTTGCCCAGCGCCATAGCCGCCAGCGCCGTGGGCGCCGCAAACCCCACCGTAGCCGACACCCACCCCGACAAAAATCCCACGGCCGGATGGTAGATGCACGACAGATAGTGATACTCGCCGCCCGAGCGGGGCAGCGCCGCCGCCAGCTCACCGTAGCTCAGCGCCCCGCACAAGGCCACCACGCCACCCACGGCCCACAGCATCAGCAGCGCAAAGCCGGATTTGATATCCACTACCTGAAACCCGAGACTGGTGAAAACTCCCGTCCCGACCATGTTGGCCACCACAATGGATATACCGGTCAGAACGCTGATTTTGTAGGGAGAAGCCTGGGGCATGGAGAAAATGATTTCGCGGCCAAAGATGCACAAACCCATCCTACGAATAGGTTTTGTGCTGCTGCAGGTAGCTTATAGGCCTGCCTGGATTGCTTTCAGTACAGCCACAGACGCACGACGGCCCGGCAGATACACTGCCGGGCCTCCCTATACTCTGGCAAGCTATGAAACGCTATGCCGCGCTGGTTTTGGGGCGCTTGTAGAGCGGCACGGTGCTGCACGGCTCGCCATACATCACGCTGCTCACTACGGGCAGCAGTTTTTGCATAATAGCCACGTAGGCGTAGGTGGGCACTTCTTTTTCGCCGCAGCCTTTCACCACCACTTTCGCGTCGCGGTACTGCTCGGCGTCGATGGCGGCAATGGCTTCCTGGAACAGCTCCTGCTCCAGTGCTTCCAGGCTGCCGAACACGTAGCGGTGAGCGTGGCCCTGCAGCTTGGAGGCCAGCAGCATGTAGGCCCAAGTCGGCACAATGGCATCAGCGGAGCAGATGATAGCCACGTTTTTGCCATCGTACTGGCTCCAGTCGTGGGTTTTCACGAATTCGCGCAGGTCCTTTTCACGCAGCATCAGGCCATGAAACAGGTTGTCCTTGATGTCATACACGACCCGCTCGCCGGGGTGCAGCAGCTCCTCCAGGTTCAGCGACGTGAGGGCGCTGGTGGCGACGCGGTTGATGAGGATATCTTCCATGTTATTGGGTGGCATTGCGCCGTTGCGGCACTACTTCGCTTTCGGGGTAGTGGTGTACACTTCTTTCATATAAAATGGCTCGTAGTAGGCCACATCCCGGAACTCAGCCCGCTTGTAAGCTTCTACTGCCATTGCCCCCACGGCTACCGCCGAGGGCTCGATGCCAGCCAGAAACCCTACGGTAAACTGGTCCTGAACAAGCGGCCGGAACTTGGCCGCGCCGTTTCCGAAGCATAACAAGCGGTGGTGGGCCATTTGTTCGGCCAGCGCCGTTTCATCGAGAATCAGGGGCGTGGGAGCCAGCACCTCCGTCCCATCGGGGCGGTAGAGGGCGGTGTAGACTTCCATGCGGCGCGCGTCCAGCATGGGGCACAGCAGCAGGTTTTCGGTGGGCACGGTAACAGCGGCTACCTGTCGGGCCAGCGCCGCCAGCGTATTCACGGCTATCAGTGGAATGTCCAGCGCGTAGCACAGGCCCTTGGCGGCAGCCGCTCCAATCCGCAGCCCCGTGTAGGAGCCCGGCCCGTCGCTCACGGCCACGGCCGCTACATCCTGTAGCGTGTGCAGCGTGTTTTCCAGCAGCTGGCTGATAAGCACACTTAGGTGTGACGAATGTGACTTTTCCAGCCGCAGCTCCGACTGCCCTACCAATGCCCCATCGTCCAGCCGGTGCAGCGCCACGGAGCAAACAGGCGAAGAGGTTTCGAGGGAGAGAATGAGGTGGGGCATGAAATAGTGCGTTTATTCAGCTACAAAGTTCGGGTTACGGCTGATATAATCCTCTAGTATCTCTTCTAGCTCAAAATCATGCTCATCTTCATCAAATTCTTCAACAAAGCTGGTCAACTCTTCAGAGGTGAATATCGGACTAATCAGCACTTCGTACACGCCTGCCTCTAGTAGAGCCTGCAATATGTATTTGTAATTGCCTGTAATCTCCTCAATGCATTCATTGAGGCCGTTATCGCAACTCCACAACTCGTAACGAGTGACAGTTTGCGCCTCTATCGATGTTAGAAACCATTCCAATGCATATTGATTTTCAGACCACGACGTCGTATGGTCGCGGAAGCGCCACATAAAACCATTCCTAAAATCAGAAACATCTACCAACTGCTCTTGAAAAGCTGGTATCCCCCATATGTCGCACCACTCTTCGAACCACTCCTTCGTGGCCCGTCCCTGAATTTGCTGCCAAATAAAACTAGCGCGACTCATTGCCGATCCTGATTTTATAACCGTAAGTCGTTCGGCCAAGGCGAGGGCCTTACTTTGGTCGAGTGTCAGGTCAGCTAAAACCGTGTCATCCTGAATAGCTTGTTCAATAACTGACTGTCTACTCAGCATTGCGGTGAGATACTGATGTCTGTCTTCCATTGAGCGGATTAAATAAAAAAGCAGGCCCGAAGAACCTGCTTTTTATTGACTAAGCCGTATCACTATGTTTTACTTGGCCGTACCCGCCCCCTTCGTGGCGCTGGCGGCATGGCCACCAGGCTTAAGCAAGGCAGCGTAGCGGTTGGGGTCGTTGAGCACATTCACGGCCATCAGGATGTTGGGGTCGTCGTCGAAGGTGGCTTCAATCTGGCCCTTCTGGAAGTAGTAGCGCGACACGATTTCCTGCTCCAGCAAATCCTTGATTTCGGGCTTGAAGCGGGTCAGGTCGTTGCTTTTGTTGGTGCTCACCTTGCGGCGCATAGCTTCCAACTCGGTTTTCACATCATCGTAGTGCTTCTCGTCTTTTACCTTTTTGGTGAGGTCGGTAAGGGCCTTTTCGGCGTTGGTGCTGTAGCTTATGTCCTTACCCTTCAGGTAGTCAGTAAACTTCGCGTACTCAGCATCAGTGAGCTTAAACTGCCGGGCCGGCGCAATGCTTTGGTGCTCGGAACGGTAGCGGGTAGCATAGTCGAAGAGGTAGCTTTTTTGCAGCAGCACCCGCGTGATGTCCGCAATTTCCCGCTCCTGTACTTCCACGTCAGGCGCCACGCCGCCGCCGTCGTACACGGTACGGCCGGCCTGCGTTTTGAAGGCCGTGCGCAACGAGTCCGGCACCTTACCCAGCGTACCATCGTCGGCGCGGTGTGCGTAGTCGATTTCCTGGATGCAGCGGCCGCTCGGGATATAGTATTTGGCCGTTGTTACCTTCAGCTGCGAGTTGTAGCTCAAGGGCCGGGTAGCCTGTACAAGGCCCTTGCCAAACGTCCGCTCTCCCACCACCACGGCACGGTCATAGTCCTGCAGCACCCCTGATACGATTTCGGAGGCTGAAGCCGAACGGTTGCTTGTGATGATTACGACGGGAATCTGAGTATCAAGCGGCACGTCCAGCGCCTTATACGTCTTGTTCCAGTCCGACACCTTGCCTTTGGTGCTCACGATGTCGAGGCCTTTATCCACAAACAGATTGGCAATATTCACCGACTCGTTGAGCAGGCCACCCGGATTGTCGCGGATATCAAACACGATTTTCTTGGCCCCCTGCTCCTTGAGCTTGGTGAGAGCCATCCGCACTTCTTTGCCGGCGTCTACCGTGAAGCCCGACAGCTGGAAGTAGCCAATATCGGTGGTGAGCATGCCGTAATACGGCACATTATCCACCTGAATCTTGTCGCGGGTAATGTCGATGGCGACTGGTGCATCTTGGCCGTAGCGGGTCACCATCAGCTTCACCTGCGAGTTGGCCTGCCCCTTCAGCAGCTTGCTGATATCGGCATTATTCTTCTTCTCAACATTCACATTGTTGATAGTCAGAATCTCGTCGCCGGGTAGCAGACCGGCTTTCTGAGCCGGATAGCCTTCATAGGCAGCCTGCACTACGGTCTTGCCGTTGCGCTTCACCACCACCGCCCCAATGCCGCCATACTGGCCCGTCGTCATGGTCCGGAAATCCTCAATGTCGTCTTCCGGAATGTAGTTGGTATACGGATCCAGCGACTTGAGCATGGCATCGATACCTGTTTTTACCAGCTTGGCTGGCGGCACCTCGTCCACGTAGTAGGTATTCACCTCTTTGAAAAGGGTGGCGAAAATGTCCAGGTTTTTGGCGATTTCGAAGTATCGCTCGTTGTCGGAGCGAAAGGAAACCAGAAGCGCAGCCCCACCAAGGAGGGTACCGGCCAGTATAGACTTGTTGCGCATAGACAGGGAAAGGAGCAGATAAACGACCCTACAAAGCAGACACTTCCCCGGCTTGCGGGGTTGCGTCGGTCAGCAAACGCTCCAGCCCTGAAATTAATTTTTTTTCAACCAGCGTGAAAGGCTTTTTTTCTTTGCCGGTGTAGATAATTGCCAAAAGCCCGACAGCATGGCCACTTTCGGCTTCTGTCAGGCGGTACTTGTTGAGGCGGTAAGCCTCGCGCAATAGGCGCTTGAGATAGTTGCGGTCTACGGCGCGCTTGAAACTGCGTTTGCTCACGCTGACCAGCACTTGCGGCGGGGCCGCGGTGCGCACCTCAGCCGGCAGCCAAACTAGCCGCAACGGGTATAAACCAAAAGAAGAACCCCGGCCGAAAAGCTCTTCTATGAGCTTTTTGCGGCACAAGTGTTCTTCTTTCGGAAACGAGTAGGAGCGCTCCACCGGCATCGGAGACGATTCGGAGGGCACGGCCACAGCCGTCGACAGCGGTTTAGCGCTTATGACGGCCTTCGTCGGATACGGTCAGGCGCTTGCGGCCTTTGGCACGGCGGCGGGCCAGCACGCTGCGGCCGTTAGCGGATTCCATGCGGGTGCGGAACCCGTGCTTGTTGCGGCGCTTACGCTGCGAGGGCTGAAAAGTACGTTTCATGGTATGTCTGGTGACTCAATTACAGGTAGGGCCGGCAAAGGTAAGAGCTTGAGTTGGAAAAGACAAAGCCTCGCCCGCCTTTTTCCGGGCCAAGCAACCGACATGTGCTGAAAATTCAGGGCGTTGGCGTCAGATGAAGCGGCAGTTTTACCGTACCAAACCCTACATACTATCCGCTTTTTTCGGCTGGATAGCCGTACCTTCGCAGCAGGTTTGCCGCCGCTCCGCCCCTATTTCCGGCTATGATTCACTACTACGTCTCGTTTGAGAACCCGCTTACGTTTTACGTGCAGCTGCATATGACCTTCGAGGTGCCCGCCGCGGGCCCCGAAACAGTGGAACTGCAACTGCCGGCGTGGCGGCCGGGGCGCTACGAGTTGCAGAACTTCGCCCAGAAGATTCAGCGGGTGGAGGTAGTGGATGCAGCTTCGCAGGACGTTTTGCCTACCCGTAAGCTCACCAAGGACCGGTGGGAAGTAGCATCGGCGAAGGGCCGGACGGTGCAGGTGCGCTACAACTTCTATGCGCACCAGATGGATGCCGGCGGCTCCTGGCTCGATGAAACGCAACTCTACCTGAATCCGGTGCAGGGCTTTATGTACGTGGAAGGCCGACAGCACGAACCCTGCCAGGTACAGCTGCAGCTGCCCGATGGCTGGCAGCTGGCGTGTGGCTTGCCCCAGAGCGGACCTAACACCTTGCAGGCCCAGAGTTTCGACCACCTCGCTGATTCGCCCCTGATTGCCAGCCCCACGCTCCAGTACCGCAACTATGAGGTGCAGGGCCTACCCTTCTACATCTGGATTCAGGGCGAGTGCGCCCCAGACTGGCAGCGGCTGGTGACGGATTTTCGGGCTTTCAGCCAAGAGCAGCTGGCACTGTTTGGCTCGTTTCCGGCGCAGGACTACCATTTCCTCAACCAGATCCTGCCCTATAAGCACTACCACGGCGTAGAACACCTCAACTCCACGGTTATCACGCTGGGCCCGGCCGAACTGCTGATGACCGAAGGCCTGTATAAGGAGCTGCTGGGAGTCAGCTGCCACGAATTGTTTCACGCCTGGAATATTAAGAGCATCCGGCCCGCCGAGATGCAGCCGTACGATTACTCCAAGGAAAACTACTTCCGCACCTGCTTCATAGCGGAGGGTATCACGACGTACTACGGCGAGTATCTGCTGGCCCGCGCCCAAGTGCGTACCGCTGAGCAGTATTTTGCGGAACTGAACACCGTGCTGCGCAAGCACTACGACGACTACGGCCGCCACCATCTTTCTCTGGCCGATGCCAGCATGGACCTGTGGCTAGACGGCTACAAGCCCGGCATTCCGGACCGCAAAGTATCGGTTTATCATAAAGGGGCGCTGGTGGCGCTGCTGCTCGACCTCACGCTGCGCCGCCTTTCCCAGCACCAGCGCAGCCTCGATGATGTGATGCGCCGCCTGTGGGAAGAGTTCGGCAAAACCGGCATTGGTTATACTGAGGACGACTACCGCCGCATTGTAATGGACGTGGCCGGGCGCGACATGACGGCCTATTTTGACAAGTTCATTTATGGCACGGCGCCGCTGGAAGAGCCGCTGGATAAGGCGCTGAGCTTTGTAGGCTGCACGCTGCGCATCGAGGAAAACATGTCGGCTTCGGAAGGCCTATTCGGCTTCCGAACGGTGGTGAAAAACGAGCGGACGGAAGTCACGGACATTCTGCCCGGCTCCCCAGCCGCTGCGGCTTTCACTGTAGATGATGAGATAGTGGCCGTGAACGGGCGCCGCGTGGACATGAACCTGCAGAGCTTGCTTTCCAGCAGCCCCGAGCATCACTATGAAGTCAGTGTATTCCGCCAGAACCGGCTGCTAACCGTGCCGCTGACGGCGCAGGAAGGCCAGCGGTTCTGGCAGAAGATTACCATCGAAAAGCTCCCGGAGGCTACTGCCGAGCAGCAGGCCAGTTTTAAGAGCTGGATAAAGCAGGAATTCTAAGCGCGGCGTTTTATCTCTACTCCCATGTTCCGGCTTCGCGCACTAGTAGTGGTTTTGCCACTGGCAGTGCTTTTGTTGAGTTGTTCCTTCCGCGGCCCCACCGAGCGGAGCCAGCCCGGCGTACCCGTAATGGCACCCACGCCCCGGCTGCCCCGGCCGCAGCCGCCGCGCATCTACCGTCTCGGCCACCTCGATACGCTGGTCCAGGTGCCCGGCCGCGTCCTCCCGATTCATCAGGCGTCGCGCGGGGTGTATGAGCGGCTGCCGCAGCCGCTGGTGCTGCCTGCTGTACCTGCCTCTGCCGAAGAAGAGGAGGCCTTCGATTTTGCGGCCGAAGAACGACAGCGCCTGCGTACTGCCGGCAAAACGGTGCGCCGCAGCGGTAATACGCTCTGGCTATATCCCAGCAAGGCCAAGCCGCTGCAATTGCGCAACAACCCGACGGAAAACCCCGATGCCAACGTCGGCTACGAATACCTATCCAGCCTGCCCACTATTCATCAATGGCTGGTATCGGTACACTTGTATGAAGGTGGCTATTTCATGCTGGTTGACCAGCGCACTGGCCGCCGCACCCGCATCTGGAGCCCACCGGCTGTTGCGCCCGATGGCCGGCATTTCGTATGTGGCAATTCCGATGTGCTGGCCCGCTACGAGCCCAGCGGCCTGCAGCTCTGGTCGGTGGATGGCACCACGCTCCGGCTGCTTTGGGAACGGCAAACCGAGTGGGGCTGCACCCAGCCCCGCTGGCTCGACAACAAAACCATTCTCTTCGAGCAAGACTTCTTCGACAACGGCGACGTAGACACTCGCGTGGTGCGCCTCACGGTGGTTCCGTAGTAATTTCATTGCACAAAAAAGCCCCGCCAGATATTCTGACGGGGCTTTTTTGTCGCTTAGATGGTTAGTCAGCTTTGCGGCCGGGACCTTTGCCGTTGCCGTCAACCGACATGGGCTTATTGCCCTGGGGGTTGTTGCGGATGGGCGGAATATTATTGTCGCCGGAGGAATTGCCATCGGTCGTGTTGCCGTGCGTGGATACGTTGCTCACGTTCGGGTTCTGGACTTGCGTGCTTTTCTTTTTGGTATTGGCAGCCGGATTGACAGAAGTTTGGTCATTCGTCAGGTCAGTTTGTTTCTTGCTCATGCTCATGGCCGTGGGGATTTACTGGTGAACAGATACTCCTTGTACCGCCCAGCCGGCCGCGGGGTTGCGCAAAATATGGGCAACAAAAAGCCCCGAACCTGACGGCCGGGGCTTTCCAGTACGAATTCAGCAGACAACTACGACGCAGCAACGGCCGCCGGGGCCACGGCCACCAGGTCGGCAAACTGCTGTTCGCGGGTTTCAATTTCTTCCTGTGTCAGGTGCAGCAGGCGCTCCGTGCCGAACTTTTCTACGCAGAACGAGGCCATAGCCGAACCGTGAATCACGGCGCGCTTCATGTTCTCGAAGCTAATGTCGTCGGTGGCGGCGAGGTGGCCGATGAAGCCGCCTGCAAACGTGTCGCCGGCACCGGTCGGGTCGAATACTTCCTCTAGCGGCAGCGCCGGCGCGAAGAAGATCTGCTTCTTATCGAAGAGCAGCGCGCCATGCTCGCCTTTCTTGATAATCAGGTATTTGGGACCCATTTCCAGGATAATCTTGGCGGCCTTCACCAGTGAGTGCTGGCCCGAAAGCTGACGGGCTTCCTCGTCGTTAATGCTGAGCACGTCCACCATTTCGATGGTCGTTTTCAACTCGTCCAGCGCAATGTCCATCCAGAAGTTCATCGTGTCCATCACGATAAGCTTGGGCCGGTTGACGAGGCGCTGAATCACGAGGCGCTGGATCTGGGGTGTCAGGTTGCCCAGCATCAGGTACTTGCAATCCTGGTACGAATCGGGAATAACCGGGTCGAAATCGGCCAGTACGTTGAGCTCCGTTACCAGCGTTTCACGCGAGTTCAGGTCGTTGGCATATTTGCCCGACCAGAAAAACGACTTTTCGCCCTGCTTGATCTGTAGGCCCTCCGTATCGGCGCCATGCTGCTGGAGCAGGTCAATGTCCGACTGCGGAAAGTCGTCACCGACGACGGCTACCAGTTTTACCGGCTTCACGGAATAGCTCGCCGACAGTGAAATGTAGGTAGCAGCGCCACCAATGATTTTGTCGGTTTTGCCAAAAGGCGTTTCCAGCGCGTCGAACGCCACGGACCCGATAACGACCAGACTCATATGTAGAGAGGAAAAAGGTGATTCATATTGTATGCTACTGCTCAGCAACGCTGCAAATATCCAAATCCTCCCGCAGTCGGACAGATATTGTTGCGGCAGACTGCCAAACCCGGCTTTCTACGGTGCCGCGAACAGGCAGCCAGGAAAGCGGGCAGCGCAAAGAAAAAGGCCTCATACGTTACGTTTGAGGCCTTTTCAGGGAGGGTAAATAATGGGGCTCGAACCCACGACCTTCGGAATCACAATCCGACGCTCTAACCAGCTGAGCTATATCTACCATGTATGCTATGGAGCAACAAAAGTAGTGCTCAATAACAGATTTACAAACTCTGAAGGGTATTTTTTTCCGCGAAGATGCGAGCTACTGCCGGTGCCCGTCAGCATTCCCCGTACCTTTGTAGTTCGTAATACCCTTTTAGCATGTCTGATACGCCGCAGCCCCTCGCCTTCTCCGATTTCAAGATTAACAAGCAACTGCTTACGGCAGTGGCTGAGGCCGGTTTTACGGAACCTACGCCCGTGCAGCAGCAGACCATTCCGCTCCTGCTGGCCGGCCACGATGTGCTGGGCATTGCGCAGACGGGCACCGGCAAAACGGCTGCCTTCGGGCTGCCGCTGCTCATGAAGGTGAAATACGCGCAGGGCACTCATCCGCGCGGCCTGGTGCTGGCTCCTACCCGTGAGCTGGCCATGCAGTTGGAAAGCCACTTCAAGAAACTGGCCGTCAACACCGACCTGCGCATTTTTGCCATCTATGGCGGGCTGGGACCAAAGACCCAGATTGAAACTATCGCCCAAGGCGTCGATATCCTGATTGCCACACCAGGCCGCCTGCTGGAACTCTACTTGCGCGGTGACTTGGTGCTGAAAGAGCTGAAAACGCTGGTGATGGACGAGGCTGATAAGATGATGGACATGGGTTTCATGCCCCAGATCCGGCGCATTCTGGAAGTTATTCCGAGCAAGCGGCAGAACGTGCTGTTCTCGGCCACCATGCCCGATAAGGTAACGGTGCTGAGCGAAGAGTTTCTGGAGTTTCCGGTACGGGTGGAAGTAACGCCGGCCGCTACCTCGGCCCAGACCGTAACCCAGCAGCTGTATGAGGTGCCCAATCTGCTCACCAAAATCAACCTGCTTGAGTATCTGTTCCTCGATTGGGACACCTTCCAGCGGGTTCTGATTTTTACGCGCACCAAAGAGCACGCCGACAACGTAGCCAGCTTCCTGCAGCGCAAAGCCCACGGCGAGGTACGCGTCATTCACGGCAACAAAGGCCAGAACGTGCGCATCAACGCCATGGAAGCCTTCAAGGCCGGCGAAATCCGGTTTCTGGTAGCTACCGATGTGGCAGCCCGCGGCATTGACGTTCCTCAGGTAAGCCACGTCATCAACTTCGATGTGCCGTTGGTGTACGACGACTACGTGCACCGCATCGGGCGCACGGGCCGGGCCCAGCACACCGGTGCGGCCATCACCTTCGCCAACGAGGCCGAAATGCACCACATGCAGCGCATTTCGGAGCTGATCCGGCAGGAAATCCCGCTGGTGCCGCTGCCGCCGGAAGTAACGGTGATGCCGACCATGTTTGAGGAACAGCAGGACATGGACCGCGAGAAGGACGAGCGTCGCAAGCGCGAAGACCCGGAGTTCAAGGGCGCTTTTCATGAGCGCAAAGAGTGGATCAAGCCCGGTGTGACCATCGATAAGCGTACCGGCCGTCCCTTCGTGGTGGGCCCTACCCGCAGCACCAAAGGCAGCAAGGCCAACGCCACCAAAGGCAGTGACTCGCGCCCCGGCACCAAAGCTGTGAAGGCCGCTCGTGCCAAGGCCCGCACCCGGCGCAATAAGTAGCATACTGGCGTGCAAGCCTTCATCAGTAAGCAAAAAGGCCTCGCTCGCGCGAGGCCTTTTTGATTTAGAGCCGATGATAAAACACGCGCCGCTGAATTTTAGCGGTAGTGGTCGAAGATGGGCAAGTGGCTGAACTTAACGGCCAATAACGTAAAAGCAGCTCCCCAAAGCACAGCACTCCAGAGCATATGCAGCATGATGCGCCAGCGCGGCACGTGCAATTGCGTGGCAATGACAGTACCGCCAATAGGGCTGAACAGAATGGGTGTCAGGAAGGCAATGCCGGCCATCCCGAAGCGCCGGAAGATGCCCACAATACGGCGACTCTTGCGGCTAAAGAGGGGCTTACCCTTGGCTTCACGCTTGCGGCGCTGATGCAGGGCCCACATTTTGCCCACGCTCGAAATCAGCACCACCGTTGTCATCATGCCCGCCACCGACAGCACCCAGATAAGGCCCACAGGCAGCCCGGCTGCAATACCGGCTACTGGCGCAGCCACGAACTTGACCATGCCCAGCAGAAAGACAGACGCGTATTTGAGAAGTTGAGGCAGCACGACAGACAACAGCAGGGGTGGAACAGGCAACAGGGTGGAGCCTAAAACTACAAAGAACCCAGCGGCAAGTCAGGTTATCAAATAAGGTTGGCCCGCAAAAATGCGTTCCAAACCGGAGCGCAGCTTTAGAGCTTGCTACCGTACGATAGGTCGCCAGCGTCGCCGAGGCCCGGCACGATGTAGGCGTGTTCGTTGAGCTTTTCGTCGATGGCAGCTACCCAAAGCGTAGCTTCCGGAATTTCGCGCGTGACATGCGCCACGCCTTCCGGCGAGGCTATAACAGCGGCAATGTGCACCTGCCGTGGCGTGCCGAAGCGCAGCATAGCCCGGTAGGTTTGCACCAGCGACTTGCCCGAGGCCAGCATCGGGTCTACTAGAATCAATACCCGTTCGTCCAGGCTCGGAGCCGATAGGTAATCGACCTGCACCTGCACCTGCGAGGTGCCTTCGATGCGGTAAGCAGCCACAAACGCACTCGGCGACTGATCGAAGTAGTTGAGAAAGCCCTGGTGAAACGGCAGGCCGGCACGCAGCACGGTAGCCAGCACCGGAAAATCGTGCAGGTGCAGGCTTCGCGACTCGCCCAGCGGCGTTTTCACGGCTTTTTCCACGTAGCTCAGCTGCGAGCTGATGCGGTAAGCCATGATTTCGCCGAGGCGCTGCAGGTTGCGGCGGAACCGTAGCGAGTCGCGCTGCACCTCCACGTCGCGCAATTCGGCGAGGAAATGATTGGCCACCGAAGGCTCGGCACATACGACGTGGACGCGGCTTTCGGGAGCAGCGGCAGAGTCAGCGGAAGGAGAAATCAGCGCATCCATTGCAGGTACCAGGGACGTTGGGTGAAGGAAAGAGCCGCGTAGGGCACGGGCGTGGCCCCGAAATTGGCAAAAAAACGGGCAATAGACGGTATCATGCCGCCTTCAAAATCCAGAACCAGCCCAACGGTGCCGGCGTGCTGCCGAATTACATGGTCGAGCAGCAGCAGTGGCGCGCCGGCTTTCCGGCCCGCCGGCGAGGCGGCCGCAAACAAATACACCAGCCGCGTGCGGTAGCGCACAAACAACGCCCCGGCCAGTAGCTCCCCGGTTTCGGGGCTTCGCACAGCCAGCGGCAGCGCCTGCCCGTGCTGCTTTAGGGCAGCATATAGTGTGCGTAGCTGCTGATAATGCTTGTCTTTGAGGCCGGCCGCTTCGCCGCTGTGCTGCCGGAACAGAGCCAGCATTTCTTCTACAGAACTCATAGCGGCCACTGTCAGGGGCACGGGCAGCTGGGCGTTCAGGCGCAGGCGGCGGCGGTAGTCAGCGGCGTAGCCAGCGTGCAGCGTGGCGTAGCTGGCTGCTAGCGGCAGCTGGTAGGTGAGGCGCTCAGCTAACTGGAAACCGGTCGGCGCGGCCGCCAACTCCTGCTCGGTGTGCAGCTGCAAATAAAACCGGGGGTAGTGCCCGCGTAGCAGCGGCAGAAAATCCAGCAACTCAGCATGGCCGCTGGCGGCCGTAGTCAGCAGGCCCAGCTGCTGCGTGAAGGCCGGCTGCTGCACCTCACGGCCCCATGGCCGGTGGCGCACCGGCAGCGGCAGCACCGCCCGGTACTCACCCGGCGCGCCGGGCTCCACCACGGCATCCCAGCGGCCGGCCGTGGCGGTTAGCCACCAGCTCTGGGCGTAGGGCACCACCTGCCGGGCCTGCGCCACACAGGCATCCCAGGCAGCCAGATCCAGTTGATGATGACGCAGCAGTTGCAGTGGCATGGCCTAAAGGTACGGGGCCCGCCGCGTAGGCCGCATACCCCGGCCCCGCCCCGCCCGCCTCAGCTCCCAAAGCCCTTCTGCTAGCACCCGAAGCTGCCTCCCTACCTCCCGAACCGGCTGCGGCCGCTACTAAAGCCCCACCCATAGCAACCGAAGCCCTTCCCGTAGCTCCCGAAGCCCCGCCGCTAGCTCCCGAAGCTGTTTCTGTAGCTCCCGAAGGTCTTTCCCCTAGCTATTTCCGGTGCTTCGGGCGGTGCAGTTGCTGTTTCGGGGGTAGCGTGAGGCGCTTTGGGCGGGGGCGCAGCTGCACACGTTGCCCCCGCAGCCGCTGCGGCCTCCCCCGGTCCGACGGCTGCCGCTGTCGGACCGGAGAGTCTGAGTGTTGCAGCAACTGCGTAGGTTTGCGACCCGGCCGGCGGTTTTGCGTATGCGGCCTTATCCCTATGAAAAAACTTCTGCTCTTTCTGGCGCTGAGTGCCTTGCTCACGGATACTGCCTGTGGGCAAAGTATGTCGCTGAAATTTGATGGGCCGGTGCCTCCCGCCGACTCAGTGCAGCGTGGTAACCGGCGTGGTTTGCTGCGCCGCAAGGCTGCCCGCCCTGTGCCGGTGGCCCCTGTTGCGGCACCTATGCCCACTGCCGTGGCGCCGCCAGTTGCCGACTCGGCTGCTGCTACCATGGCCATGACTCCCGTGGTGGCTCCCGCGCCAGTAGCGCTGAACTCCTCTTATCTGCAGGGGGCTGTAACTGTACCGCTCGATGTGGATGTGTACCGCCTGATTGACCGCTACGCCCTCAAATACGGGTCCGATTCGCTGGGCGACCTGCAAACCGCCGTGCGGCCGTATGCCCGTGCCGCCGTGGCCCGGCTGGCCGAGCGGATGCTGGCTGATGGGGCCACCCTCTCGGCTCAGGACCGTTTCAACGCCGAATACCTGCTGCGCGACAACTGGAACTACTCCACCCAGGCCACGACCCTCAACCAGAGCCAGCGGCCGGTGCTGAAGCACTTTTATCAGCGCCAAACCGACCTGTATAGTCTTTCCAGTCCTGATTTTACGCTGCGCGTAAATCCGGTGCTGGGCCTGGCGGCGGGCAAAGACTCAGAAACCGATGGGCTGCGCTTTCTCAACACCCGCGGCCTGCAGGTAGAAGGTACCATCGACCAGCGGCTGGGCTTCTACACGTTTCTGGCCGACAACCAGATGGCCGTGCCGCTCTATGTGCAGCAGCGTATCCGGCGCGACGCTATTGTGCCGCATGAGGGCTACTGGAAGGATTTCAAGACTATCGGCGGCAGCCAATACGACTTTTTCTCGGCGCGGGGCTACCTCACCTACGCGGCCACCAAGCACATCAACGTGCAGCTGGGCCACGACCGGAACGTCATCGGCAATGGCTACCGCTCCCTTATTCTTTCCGATTACAGCGCGCCCTATTTCTTCCTGAAACTGAACACGCGCATCTGGAAGCTGAACTACCAGAATCTGTTCACGGAAATGACCGTGGAGCGTGCGCGCGACGCGGCCGGCAGCCCCATGGACACGGTGTACCAGAAGAAATACCTGAATGTGCACCACCTGAGCTATGACGTAACGTCGAATTTCAATGTGGGAGTGTATGAGGCCATCGTGTTTGCGCGCCGCCGCGGCCGGTATGAGCTGCAGTACCTGAACCCGATTATCTTCTACCGCGCCATCGAGCAGCAGATTGGCTCCGGCGACAACGCCATTCTGGGCCTCGATTTTAAATGGAACATCCGGCAGCGGGTGCAGCTCTATGGGCAGCTGGTGCTGGATGAGTTCGTGCTGGGCCAGATCCGGTCGGGCAACGGCTGGTGGGCTAACAAGCAGGCCTTCCAGCTGGGGGGCAAATACGTGGACGTGGCCGGCATCCGGAATCTGGATGTGCAGGCGGAGTTCAACTACATCCGGCCTTACACCTACGAGCACGAAGACCAGTACACCAACTTCCAGCACTACCAGCAGCCCCTCGCCCACCCCATGGGCGCCAACCTCTACGAAATGCTCGGTATTGTGAGCTACCAGCCCGCAGCACGCCTGCAGCTGGTGGCCAAGGCGTTCTATACCGTGCAGGGTCTCGACCGGCCCAATGCCACCGACCCGAGCGTGCTGAACTACGGCGGCAACGTGCTGCTCAGCTACAACTCCCGCGTGAGCGAGTTCGGCAACACGGTAGGCCAGGGCAACCGGAGCCAACTGCTCCACACCGACTTTATGGCGTCTTATCAGCCTCGTCAGAACGTGTTTCTGGATGCCAAGCTCATCATGCGCCGCCAGAGCTTCACCGATGGCCCCACGCAGAACACCGTTTTCCCAACGGTAGCGCTGCGCTGGAACATTGCCCAGCGGCTGCACGAGTTTTAATCGTTAATTGGTGGTTACTGATTGTTGATTTGTTGTTTGTTCTGCCCGGCAACCAACACCTTAACCAGCAATCAACTCATTAACAATCAGCAACCACCAGTCAACGCATTGAGCCCATGCGCCACGAGCCCGAAGCGCTGCTGTTGTATCGCCCCGTCAATCAGCAGGAGCTAGATTTGATTGCGGCATCGGGGTGGTTGGAATTTCCGCCGGGCGTGCCGGAGCAAACGCCTTTCTATCTGGTACCGGAAGAGCACCACGACACCCGCCTGGCCGATGACTGGCAAAGCTCCAGCCGTGACGCGGGCTACTTGCTGCGCTTTGCGGTAGATGCTGAGTATGCCGCCACCTTTCCGGTGCAGAACGTGGGCCTGCGGGAACACAACGAGTTGTGGGTGCCGGCCGAGGAGCTACCCGAGTTCAACCGCCAGATTATGGGGCAGATTGAGGTAATAGCGGTTTTCAAGGCAGAGTAAGCCCGGACGAGCCGTGGGTGGCGGGGCGCAGGCTAAAGCCTATGCGACAATGCTACCTTTGCGGCTACCGATGAAGACCTACCTCCGCATTCTGCAATACGCCCGGCCCTTCGCCGACTTCCTGCCGCTGTACCTGCTGTACACGGTGCTGGGCATCTTTTTTGGCATTGGCAACCTCGCCCTGATGATTCCGATGCTGAACGTGCTGTTTGAGAAAACCAGCGCCATGCCGCCCCCGGCCCAGCTCCCCGATTTTGCCCTGACGCTGAGCTACATTACCACCACGTTCAACTACTATTTTGCCCAGGTCATTGCCAGCTACGGCAAGCTCGGCGCGCTGCTGTTTGTGTGCCTGGTGCTGGTTACGTCGGTGTTTTTCAGCAATGTGTTCCGCTATCTGAGCCTGCGCATTGCGGCCCGCGTCCGCTCCCGCGTGATTCGGAACCTGCGCCGCGACTTGTATTACCGCGTCATTCTGCTGCCGCTGGGCTACTTCGCCACCGGCCGCAAAGGCGACATGATGTCGCGCTTTACCAACGACGTGCAGGAAGTGGAAATATCGGTGGTGAACACGCTGCAGGGCGTGGTGCGGGACCCGCTGTACATCGTGGCCTACTTTGTGGTGCTGTTTTACATGTCGGCCAAGCTCACGCTGTTTTCGCTCGTGCTGCTGCCGCTGTCGGGCGCTATCATTGCCACGCTGGCCAAGCGCCTGCGCACGCAGGCCAAAACCAGCCAGGGCACGCTCGGCTCCATGCTTTCCGTGATTGACGAGACGCTGGGCGGCCTGCGCGTTGTCAAGGCGTTCAATGCTCAGGAGTACATCAAGGGCAAGTTTGAGGAGCAGAACGACCAGTACGCCCGCACCTCGCGTCGCATCGATAATATCCGGGATTTGGCTTCGCCTTTCTCCGAGTTTGCCGGCGTGCTGGTAGTAGCCGGGCTACTGTATTTTGGCGGCACGCTCATTCTGGGCGGCACTTCCGACCTGGCAGCGGCCCCGTTTATCACCTACATCATCATGTTTTCGCAGGTGCTTACGCCGGCCAAATCGTTGTCGTCGTCGTTTGGCAACATCCAGCGGGGCCTGGTAGCCGGCGAGCGGGTGCTGAGCATTATCGACACGGAGCCGACTATCCGCGACAAGCCCGATGCACAGATACTGCCGGCCTTCGAGCAGCAGATTGAGTTGCGCAACCTGCAGTTTGCCTACGGCGACGTGCCCGTGCTCCAGGACATCAACCTCGTGATTGGGAAGGGCAAAACCGTGGCGCTGGTAGGTCCCAGCGGCTCCGGCAAAAGCACCCTCGCCGACCTGCTGCCCCGCTTCTACGACCCTACCGGCGGCCAGATTCTCATCGACGGCCACGACGTGCGCGACTGTACCATCCATTCGGTGCGGGAACAGATGGGCATCGTGACGCAGGAAAGTATCCTCTTCAACGACACCATCTTCAACAACATCCGCTTCAATACCCAGGCCACCGAGGCAGAGGTGATGGAAGCCGCCCGTATTGCCAACGCCCATGACTTCATCATGGCTACGCCTGAGGGCTACCAGACACTGATTGGAGACCGAGGCGGACGGCTTTCGGGTGGGCAGCGGCAGCGCCTGAGCATTGCGCGGGCCATTCTGCGCAACCCGCCCATTCTGATTCTGGACGAAGCCACCTCGGCCCTCGACACGGAAAGCGAAAAGCTGGTGCAGGAAGCCCTGACTCGCCTGATGCAGCACCGCACCTCACTGGTTATTGCGCACCGCCTGAGCACCGTGCAGCACGCCGACGAAATCATTGTGCTGCACGAGGGCCGCATTGCGGAACGCGGGACGCACGAAGAACTGCTGCGCCAGCCCAGCGGCCTGTATCAGCGCCTGAGCCAGATGCAGGCCAGCAACGCCGCCTTGGCCTAACCGAACGAAGCCGAAGTATCACTCAACCTAAGCCGCCATGTCTACCTCTGACTCATCCCACCGCTGGGTAGCTACGCTTATCGTGCTGCTGCTGCTGTTTCAGGCCGGCAACTGGGTGTGGCACAAATATCAGCAGTTTCAACAGGAGCCCGCCCTGAAGTCGGCGGCAGCGCTGAAGCAGAAAATAAAGGCCAGCATGGCTTACGACACCGCTCTATTGGTCGCCGATTCTCTCCTCGCTTCAGCTGATACGGCTACCGCGGCGCGGCTTCTGGACTCGCTAAGCCAGCAGTCAACAGACGGGTTGTTCCCGATTGAGCGCCAGAAGCTGCAGCGTCTGCAGCAGCGTCTTGATTCTGTACGTGCGCTTTCACCGCCGCCGCGCCGCTGATGGGTGCGCCACGAGTGGGCCTATACAGACGGAATAGAATGCGCGAACCCCTATATTTAACCCGCCTACCGCCTTTTCGCGTACAGGGGCCCATTGTTCTCTTCACCTAGCTCCGCCGACTCATGCTTGTTCTGAAACGTTTGGTTACTATTCTGGTGATGGTCTATGTGCTGCTGGCGCTGTTGCTCATCCTGAGTCCCGGCTCCCGCGACGGTCTGATGGCCGTAACGACCGGCACCAATGCTACCGGGTTTTACTACGCTCTTTTCATTGTGGGGGCTGTGCTGCTGGCACTGCAGCTCATCACCGAAAACCTCGACAGCACGTTGCTACGCCGCGACGTGGCCGCCCGCGAAGGAAAAATCAACGAGCTGAAAGCCCGCCTCTACGACCAGCAGCTGGAGATGCGCAGTCCGGCCGCCGGGGCCCCACGTACGGGCACTACCGTACACCCCGAAGGCTACGTGGCTCCTGCGCCCGTACCGCCTCCGGCCCCGCGCCGCGACGATGCGCCGCTGGTGTAGGCCGCGTATCTTTGCCGCGTGACTACCACTTCCCCCCTCACCGACCTCGTTCGGGCGGAGCTGACCGAAGCCCGTACTGTGCTGGACCGTTTTCTGGCCGATCCGGCCAACCTCACGGCCATTGAGCAGGCCGCCCGTCTTATGGCTGGCAGCCTGCGCGGCAAAGGCAAAATCCTGACCTGTGGCAACGGCGGCAGCCTCTGCGACGCCCAGCATTTTGCCGAGGAGCTGACCGGCCGCTACCGCCAGAACCGGCCCGCCCTGGGCGCTATTGCTCTTACAGAAGCATCGCACATGAGCTGCGTGGCCAACGACTTCGGCTACGACCACATATTCAGCCGCTATGTGGAGGCCCTGGGCCGCCCCGGCGACGTGCTGCTGGCCATCAGTACCAGCGGCAACTCCCCGAATGTGCTGCGTGCCGCCGAAGCCGCCAAAGCCGCCGGCATGCAGGTGGTAGGCCTCACTGGCAAAGACGGTGGTCAGCTCGCTGCCCTCTGCGACGTGGAAATCAGGGTGCCCCACCACGGCTACGCCGACCGGGTACAGGAAATCCACATCAAGGCCATCCACATCATGATTATGCTCATCGAGCAACTGGTGGCCGAATAGCAAACCATTTGCCCCATGAAAAAAGCCCGGCCACATGGCCGGGCTTTTTTCATGGGGCAATTCCTATATCTTCGCTACCGACATTATATTTTTCCTGGTTACTATATGCTTACCAAGACCTTCGGCTCTGCCGTGCAGGGCGTCAATGCTTATACCATTACCATTGAAGTAGTTGTATCGCAGGGCACTAATTTTTACGTGGTCGGCCTGCCCGATAATGCCATCAAGGAAAGCCAGCAGCGAATAGAGGCGGCCCTGAAGTTTCGCGGCTACCGCATGCCGCGCACCAAGGTGGTGGTGAATATGGCTCCTGCCGATATCCGCAAGGAAGGCTCCGCCTACGACCTGCCCATTGCGCTGGGTATTCTGCACGGTTCCCAGCAACTGAACACGGAGAAGCTGGGCGAATACATCATTATGGGCGAGCTGGCGCTCGATGGCGGCCTGCGGCCCATCCGGGGCGTGTTGCCTATAGCCATTCAGGCGCGTAAGGAAGGCTTCAAGGGCTTTATTCTGCCCCGTGAAAATGCCCGGGAAGCGGCCATCGTCAACAACCTCGACATTATTCCCGTCGAGACGATGCAGGAGGCCATCGACTTTTTTGAAGGACGCCTGACCATCGAACCGTTGGTGATTGACACACGCGACGTTTTTCAGCACGACGCCAACCAGTATGCCGCCGACTTCGCCGATGTGCAGGGCCAGGAAAATATCAAGCGCGCCCTGGAAATTGCGGCGGCCGGTGGCCATAACGTCATCATGATAGGGCCGCCCGGTGCCGGCAAAACCATGCTGGCCAAGCGCCTGCCCACCATTCTGCCGCCCCTCACGATACAGGAAGCGCTGGAAACCACCAAAATCCATTCGGTGGCGGGCAAGCTGGGCACCAATGCCTCGTTGCTGGGCACGCGGCCATTCCGGGCCCCGCACCACACTATTTCGGATGTGGCGCTGGTGGGTGGCGGCGGCAACCCCCAGCCGGGCGAAATCTCGCTGGCCCACAACGGCGTGCTGTTTCTGGATGAGCTTCCGGAGTTTAAGCGCACCGTGTTGGAAGTGATGCGCCAGCCGCTGGAAGAGCGCCGGGTCACGATTTCGAGGGCCAAAGTCAGCATCGACTTTCCGGCCAATTTTATGCTGATAGCGAGCATGAACCCCTGTCCCTGTGGCTACTACAATCATCCGGAGAAAGAATGCGTGTGCGGACCGGGCGTGGTGCAGCGCTACCTCAACAAGGTCAGCGGCCCGCTCCTCGACCGGATTGACCTGCACGTGGAAGTGACGCCCGTGACGTTTGACCAGATGACGGAAATGCGCAAGGCCGAGAGCAGCCAGGAAATTCAGTTGCGCGTAGACCAGGCCCGTCAGGTGCAGGCCCGGCGCTTCACCGACTTCCCCGACATCCACTCCAATGCCATGATGCCGCCCCAGATGGTGAAGGACATCTGCCAGATCAACGAGGCCGGCCGTACGCTGCTCAAAACCGCCATGGAGCGTCTCGGCCTCTCCGCCCGCGCCTACGACCGGATTCTGAAAGTGGCCCGCACCATTGCCGACCTTGGTGGGGCCGATGCTATCCGTATCGAACATCTGGCCGAAGCCATCCAATACCGCAGCCTTGACAGAGAGGGCTGGGCTGGCTAACGGATTCTCCGGCTTGGCCGCACATCTGGCTTGGAGCAGTCCATCAATCAACCCGGCCGGATGCAGCTTGTACTCGAGCCCAAACCCAACAATCCGGGCACAAAAAAACCCTCATCTGCAGCATGCAAATGAGGGTTTTGGTGATCCCGCTGGGATTCGAACCCAGGACCCATACATTAAAAGTGTATTGCTCTACCAGCTGAGCTACAGAATCAGTTCCCTACAGCAAAAGAAGGCTTTCTGCGGAAGGGATTGCAAAAGTACTAGCTGTATTCGATTCCTCCAAACATTTCGTTGCCTTTGGCCGGCAACCCACGCTTCTGACAATCGAATACCCTTAACTTTCAGCACTATATAATCAGAAATAAATTTTCAGCAAAGAGAACTGATTGTCCAAATGCCTGCTAACAGAATAAATGGGAGCTTTGCACGCCGGCAATTTTGCGACGCGTTATGTACAGGACCCTACTCAAACCTCTGTTTTTTCGGTTGGATGCGGAAAAAGCGCATCATCTGGTATTCGCTAATCTGAGACGGGCACACCGCCTGCCCGGTGCTGCGGCAATGATGCGCAGGCTCTACAACTTTCAGCACCCTGATCTGGAGCGGGAGGTTTTCGGATTACGCTTTCGTAACCCGGTAGGGCTGGCAGCCGGCCTCGACAAGAATGCGGAGTTTACGACGGAGCTGGCAGCGCTGGGCTTTGGCTTTGTAGAAATAGGAACCGTGACGCCCCGGCCGCAGCCCGGCAACCCGGCGCCACGGCTGTTCCGGCTGCCGCAGGATGAGGCCCTGCTCAACCGGATGGGGTTCAACAACGAAGGGGCCACTGCCGCTGCCGAACGGTTGCGCCAGGCCCGGCCGGCCGGGCTCATCATCGGCGGCAATATTGGCAAGAACAAGGATACGCCCAACGAGCAGGCTGCCAACGACTACGTGGCTTGTGTGGAGGCCCTCCACGCGGTAGTCGATTACTTCGTGGTGAATGTATCGTCGCCGAATACGCCAGGGCTGCGGCAGCTGCAGGAGCGGGAGCCGCTGATCCGGCTGCTGCAGCAAGTGCAGGAACGCAACGCCACGTTGCCCGTGCCCCGCCCGCTACTGCTCAAAATAGCGCCCGACCTCACCGATTCGCAACTCGACGACATCCTGCTGATTGCGCGCGAAACAGAACTCAGCGGCCTGGTGGCCACCAACACGACCATTAGCAGAGAGGGGCTGCAGACACCGGCCGGGCACGTAGCATCTCTGGGAGCAGGAGGCCTGAGTGGCCGGCCGCTACGCCAGCGGGCTACAGAGGTCATTCGCTATCTGCACCGCCATAGCCAGGGGGGCTTACCCATAATTGGGGTGGGCGGTATTCATTCGGCAGCCGATGCGCTGGAAAAGCTGGATGCCGGCGCTTCGCTGATACAGCTCTACACCGGGTTTGTGTACGAAGGCCCCGGGCTGATTAAACGCATCAACCAGCAACTGGTAAGCAGGCAGGCAGGCAGTATAGCCAAGGGCTGTCAGGCGGTTTCCGACTGAATCCGCACCTCTACCACAGCACCGGGGCGCTGGCCCTGCCGGAATCTGGCCTTATAGCGGTTCTGTACCCAAATCATGGGTGGCACCATGAGCAGCGTAGGCCACAGAAAATTCCAGGGCCAGGGGATGAAATGCAGACTGGTAGCCGAGAAGGCCGACACAGCCGCAATGTAGGAGCCTACGAAGCCTGATATATGGTTCAGGAGCCATTGGCCCGGTGTCGGCGGCGTAGTCTGCACGTACGACCACAGCTGCCGGCCAGTCGTCATCAGCCCGATGGCGCCGAATACCAACGAAGGCACCGTGCCGGACAGGAAGCCATAGGCCAGCGTGCCGCCGAACACCAGCAGCCCGGCCCCTACCCCGGCCCAATCAACAAGCGCGGGTCGCTGGCCTTGATGGAGCTTTTTGAGGTACAGGGAGCGGTAGCCGAACCACGCCAGATACAGGCTGAAAATGCCTGTCAGCAGCAAAAAGGTGAGGCCCTTCATTGCAGCTGAGAAGATGGCAGTGGCCCCGGCCACCACCATTGCCCAGAAAAACACGCGCCCCCACAGCCGATGCGCAGGCCCGCCCTTGCGCACGTACAGCGCCACCGGCGCCACAAAAAAGCCTAGAAACCCGGCGGCAATGTGCAGCCAACGATTGTAGAGCAGGAGAGTTTCCATGGAAGACCGGGGCGAGAAGAGCTGAGCTGTAAGGCAGATGACAGGAGCAAAGTCCGCATTCGGTCTGCCAGCCGCAACTCTACTTTACCCAACCGTCAGATTCGCTTTCTGAACCGACACCGGTAACTGCTGACGCTTCTCTCCAGCTACAGCTTCACGCCTACCTTCCATTCTATCACATCGGCGGAGCCCCGGTGTACTTTCAGGTCTACCGCCCCAAACAGCCGGTCCGTCACGTGGTATTTCAGCCCGATTCGCTCGTAGTAGAACTTGTTGGACTTGTATGGATTGTAGATATAGAAACCCAGATGCGTGACGACAGCCAGCCGGCCGAACAGCAGCTCGTGGCCTACCAGCACCCCGGCTTTTTTCACGTCGGGCAGCGTATCGGCGTTGCGGGCCGTGTCGCGCTGCTCCTGAATCAGGCTCCGGTCGTAGAAACCTTCCAGCCCTACCAGCAGGTTGCTTTTGCGCCCCACGCGCCGCCCGCCCAGCACCGACACCGAATGCACCAGGTATTTCTGCCGGTCGATGGGGCTGCGCTGCTTAAAGCCGAGGCTGGTGCTCAGGTTCAGGAAATTGCGGCCTAAGTCAGCGGGCGTATCGTCGGCCGGAACGATGGCAGGCACGAACGGCCGCTGCTGATGGTAGTTGAAACCCACAAAAACGGTGGGCAGGTTGATGCCGAAATTAGGCTTGGTGGTAGCGCCGTTGGAATAGTGGTTCAGACCCAGCCCAACCAGCAGCCCCAGATGTTGGGCCACCGCCACATCATACTCTAGCCGCATCTGCATCGTGGCGTTCAGCCGCGAGCTAACGATGGTGTTTTTGTGATTGGTTTCGAGGTTGAACGGATTGGAGAAGTAGGCCAGCCCCGTCCCGATCCGGAAATTCACCTCGTGCCGCGGAGTCCGCAGAAAGCTCTTATTGATATAGGTAGTAGCCGCGTAGGAGCGTCCCAGCACCGGATTGTGGTAGTCGTAGTAAACCAGCGCCACACCCAGCTTTGGGTAGCGGTACCAGCTATGCCATGGCTCCGAGCCGTTGGTCTGGCGTTGCAGATTCAGCTCAACCCCGGTAGGGTGCGACACGGCCAGATGCTTCACGGCCGGGGTGTGGGCAATAACAAAACTACCCTGAGCATACGCTCCAAGTACCAGTGGCCCTTTCCCGTTTTCTGTCTGTGCCCGGGCTGGGCAGTTGCAGAGGGCCGTGGCTCCCAGCAGAAGCAACAAGCCTAAACCATATCGAATCATCATAGTGCTACAAGCCAGCCCTTCAAAAGTAACGAAACGCACCCGATGCAGCATGAAGGGACTGTAGCACCAGCCTGTTTTCGCCGTAAATCATTCCGGCGACGACGGAAACGGCCCGTTGGCGCGCCGAGGCATAAGCAGTTAGTACTGTTGGGCTTTGGTGGAAACGCCCTGCTACTCAAACAGTATTTATTTAAGATTTTTGTGTTATTCTGAAACTCCGGCAGATCCTTTTCCGATATGAGTCCTTGAAAACCATGCTGAATGCGGCACTGGTAGTGTTGCTGGCTTGTGGTTTCTACCTCACCCCCCCCTCCTTTTATGAAAAAGTCTCTTGCCCTCACGCTGGCGCTGGCGTCAGTTGCCTCTATTGCCCATGCCCAGGACGCAGGCGGTTTCCGTATCGGCGTTAAAGTCGGCGGCACCTATTCCAATATTAATGGCCGCGACTCCGAGAAAATCACAGGGGCTGATGGCAACGTGAAATACAAGCCGGGTTTCAATGCCGGTCTGGCCTTCTCGATTCCTGTCACCAGCGACGGTTTCGCCTCGTTTGCGCCGGAAATTCTGGTCAACCGCAAGGGGTACAGCATTACCAGCACCATAGATGGCCCGGCCAGCGGCAACATTGCCAAGGAAGAGTTTGAATACAACCGGTCACTTACTTACATCGACGTTCCGCTGCTGTTCAAAATCAATACGGGCGGCCTGTTCTTCGAGCTGGGCCCGCAGGTAGGCTACATGGCGCGTTCCAGCCAGGAAATCCAGTACACCACCAAGTACCGCGACGGAAGCAAGGACAAAAACGAAAGCGACACCAGCGACTCTAAAGAGGACCTCGCCAGCTTCGATATTGGCGGTGTAGCTGGCCTCGGCTATCAGACGGCCGGCGGTTTCAGCGTAGGCCTGCGCTACAACCAGGGTTTCAAAACCCTGTTCGACACCAAGAATGTAAACGGTTCGGACGAAGACCGCGCCTTCAACTCGGCGTACATGGTGCAGGTAGGCTACCTGATTCCGACGAAGTAAGTAGTCAGAGCCAATACGAGAAAAGCGGCGGCTTCCGGTTCGGAGGCCGCCGCTTTTTGTATGCTGGCACCTCGGCAGGCCTTTACCCGAGTGCCTAGCGAACAGAAACTGTATAGACGCTGCTGTAAATCATGGGCTTACAGGTATCATGTTAAGACAATTCATATATAGATACATAACTTTTTATTGAAACAAACAGTATTTTAGAGTGTCGCGAGGCGTCTCGCATTACCTCCTTTTCCACTCTTCAGGTATAACATTATGAAAAAACTGATTCTCACTCTGGCTCTGGCTGCTGGTGCAGCCTCACTAAGCCATGCACAAGGCGTGAAACTTGGTGTGAAAGTGGGCGCGTCGTATGCAAGCGTTGCCGGCGACGACACCGAGGACGCGAAGTACAAACTGGGGTTCAACGGGGGCCTGACTGCCAATTTTGGCTTCTCCGACCTGATTTCCTTTCAGCCTGAGCTACTATACTCGCAGAAAGGCTTCCAGTTCGAAGACGATGACTTTGACTACAAAGCCAAGCAGACTTATCACTACGTAGATGTACCGCTGCTGCTCAGAATAAACGCCGATGGGCCGTTCTTTGAGCTTGGTCCACAGGTAGGCGTTCTGCTGGGTCAGAAGGCGAAGGTGACAGTAGACGGCGAAGAAGTAGACTCTGATTCGGACTCCGACCTGGAGGGCTACAACCGGGTCGATTTCGGCTACATTGCCGGTGTAGGCTACCAGCTGGAAAGCGGCCTGAGCGTTGGGGTGCGCTACAATGGGGGCATTGGCAACATCTTCGAAAACAACGACAGTGGCGGCGACGACAGCAAAGTGCGCAACTCCGTATTTCAGCTGCAACTCGGCTACGTGTTCGGCGGCAACTAATCCATTTTTTCATTCAATGAAACAGCGGCCCTTCCGTGCAGGAAGGGCCGCTGTTTTTGTGCGGGCCGGCTCCGGCCGGTGCCGCTGCATATATTTTTTAGCATTCGGGGAATCTCGCATATAGAATTCGCACTACCTTTGCGCGCTGCAAAAAAGCAGTTCTTCATTTTTTCCTTTATCATCATGAAAAAAGTATTTCTCACCCTGACTATGGTAGCCGGCATGGCTTCGCTCAGCCACGCCCAAGGAGTGAAAGTTGGCATTAAAGGCGGTATCAACCTGGCTACTTTCGCTGGTGAAGATGCCGATGGTGCTGCCCTCAAGGTAGGCCCGTTGGCCGGTGTGGCCCTGAACCTGGGTATCAACGACATGTTCTCGGTGCAGCCAGAAGTACTCTATTCTGTAAAAGGCGCCCAGGACGAGGATGACAGCGACTTCAAGCAAAACCTCAACTACATCGACATTCCGGTGCTGCTGAAAGTGAATGCCGACGGCCTGTTCTTTGAAGTAGGTCCGCAGCTGGGCATCCTGGCCTCGGCCAAGGCTAAGTACAACAGCGAGGAAGTAGACATCAAGGATCTGCTCAACACCGTTGATTTCGGCTACGTAGCCGGCCTCGGCTACCAGCTGGACAACGGTTTCAACCTAGGCCTGCGTTACAACGGTGGTATCACCAATCCTCCTAAGGAAATCATGGGCTACCAGACGAAAACGCGTAACAGCGCTTTCCAATTCTATCTAGGCTACATGTTCGGCGGCAAATAGTCTTTTTGCATCCAATGAAACAGCGGCCCTTCCATGCAGGAAGGGCCGCTGTTTTTGTGTGGGCCGGCTCTGGCCGGTGCTACTGCATATATTTTTTAGCATTCAGAAAAGCTCACACATAGAATTCGCACTACCTTTGCGCGCTGCAAAAAAGCAGCATCCCTCTTCTCACCATTATCCACATTATGAAAAAAGTATTCCTCACCCTGGCCCTGGCAGCCGGCATGACTTCATTGAGCCACGCTCAGGGAGTAAAAGTCGGCCTCAAGGGTGGTATCAACTTGGCTACTCTCTCAGGCGACGATGCCGAGGGTTTTGCCTCTAAAGTATGCCCGCTGGCCGGTGTGGCCCTGAACCTGGGTATCAACGATATGTTCTCGGTGCAGCCAGAAGTACTCTACTCCGTAAAAGGTACCCAGAGTGATGAGGACAGCAAGGCAAAGCTGAATCTGAACTACATCGACGTTCCGGTGCTGCTGAAAGTGAATGCCGGCGGCCTGTTCTTCGAGCTCGGCCCACAGCTGGGTATTCTGGCCTCAGCCAAGTCTAAGTACGAAGACGAGTCGGATGATGTGAAAGACACCTTCAAAACGGTTGACTTTGGGTACGCGGCCGGTCTGGGCTATCAGCTCGATGGTGGATTGAACCTGGGCCTGCGCTACAATGGCGGCATTGCAAACGTAGTTGATATAGAAGACCTAGAAGACGAGCCAAAAGTGCGCAACAGCGCCTTCCAATTCTATGTAGGCTACATGTTCGGCGGCAAATAGCCCCCGGCCCACCAGGCACGAAAAAGCCCGCGTCCGATAGACGCGGGCTTTTTCGTGCCTGGTGGGCCAGTGACGTGGCGTTCTAACCCTTCCTCCGACCACCGGATTGCGCGCCACTCAGGAATCCAGCGGCTGAAAAACCGGCCTTCAGCCGCACGGAACAGGGGTTTTCCTGTAATTTGCGCTATCTGCGCCCATTACTGGCGGCCGGGTATTGCCTGTATTCACCTTCTCTTTTTCTATGAAGAAACTTCTTCTCTCTGCTCTGTTATGTACTGGCCTAACGCTGGACGCCCACGCCCAGCAGTCTGCTATAGGACTGCGGGGCGGCCTAAACTTAGCTCGCTACGCTGGGCCCAACTCCCGGGGCGGCTCTACGCTTGTAGGCGGGCTGGCGGGTGTTACGGTTACGTCTACTTTTAATAAAGCGGGTACCACAGCGCTGGAGTTTGAGTTGCTGTATTCAGGCAAAGGCACGAAGGCTGAGGAAGGCAACCAGCAACTCACGCAGCGCCTGCACTACCTTGATATGCCGGTATTGCTACAGTTTCGGCCGGGCCACATGGAATTGGAACTGGGGCCGCAGTTCGGATTGCTGCTGGCGCAAAACACCGAGTATTCAGACGGGCGCGGCAACCGCCTCAAAAGCGTGGGAACCGGCGGGTTCCGGTCGTTTCAGATTGGCTACGTTCTAGGCGTAGGCTACCGTGCACCCGGCGGCTTCGGGGTTGGAGTTCGATATAATGGTGCCGTCAGCGACATCAGCAGCGGGAGTGGGTTGCGTAACTCGGTGTTTCAATTTCAGCTGAGCTATTTGCTTCAGTCGCTGCAGCCAGAGCCCGAGTTCAGCAATTAGCAAACGCTAAGAACCCAAACAACAAGGCCTCCACACACTGTGCGGAGGCCTTGTTGTTTGGTGGCGGCTACCTAGACTACTTCATGGCGGCCGCATAGTTGCGGTAGAAGTGCGGGATGGTTTCGATGCCTTTCAGGAAGTTGAACACGCCATAGTGCTCGTTGGGCGAGTGAATGGCATCCGAGTCAAGACCGAAGCCGAGCAGCACAGTATCCAAGCCCAGCTCGCTCTTGAACATGGCCACAATCGGGATGGAACCACCGCCACGCGTCGGAATAGGACGCTTGCCGAAAGTGGTTTCCATGGCATCGGCGGCCGCTTTGTAGGCCACCGAATCGGTGGGCGTTACGACCGGCTCGCCGCCGTGGTGGGGCTTCACTACTACCGTTACGCCGGCCGGGGCAATGCTTTCGAAGTGCTTCTGGAACAAGGCCGTAATTTCCTCGGACGTCTGGTTCGGCACGAGGCGCATTGAAATTTTGGCGAAGGCCTTGGAGGCAATAACCGTTTTGGCGCCCTCGCCGGTGTAGCCGCCCCAGATGCCGTTCACATCCAGCGTAGGCCGGATACCGATGCGCTCCACGGTGGTGTAGTCCTTCTCGCCGTAGATGTCTTTCAGCCCGATACTCTGCTTGAACTCATCGTCGGAGTGCGGCACGCGGTTCAGCTCAGCACGCTCCTCACTTGAAAGCACGGCTACGTTGTCGTAGAAAGCCGGGATGGTAATGTGGTTGTCCTCGTCGTGCAACGAGGCAATCATCTTGCAGAGCACGTTGATGGGATTGGGCACCGCGCCGCCGTAGAGGCCGGAGTGCAAGTCGCGGTTCGGCCCTGTCACTTCTACTTCGTGGTAGCTCAGGCCGCGCAATCCCACCTCAATGCTGGGCACGTCGTTGGCGAGCATGCCGGTATCCGAAATCAGAATGACGTCGGCGGCCAGCTTCTCCTTGTTGGCGCGCACGAAGATGCCGAGGTTGCTGGACCCGATTTCCTCTTCGCCCTCAATCATGATTTTGATGTTGCAGGGCAGTCCGCCTTCCTGGTTCATCACCTCCAGCGCTTTCACGTGCATGTACACCTGACCTTTATCGTCGCAGGCGCCGCGGGCGTAGATTTTGCCGTCCTTAATTACCGGCTCGAAGGGTGGCGAAGTCCACAGCTCATAAGGGTCGGCAGGCTGCACGTCGTAGTGGCCGTACACGAGCACCGTGGGCAGGCTGGGGTCGATGATTTTCTCGCCGTAGACGATGGGGTTGCCAGCCGTTGGGCACAGCTCCACGTTGTCGAGGCCTACTTCCTCGAAGCGGGCTTTGAGAAATTCAGCGGCGCGCAGCACGTCGCCGTGAAACTTGGGGTCGGCGGAAACCGAGGGAATACGGAGCCAGTCCAGTAGCTCACTCAGAAAACGGTCCTGGTTCTGTTCGAGGGTAGCAGCCATGCGGGCACGGGGGTTAGTTGGGAATGCGAGGGTAAAGGTAGGAAAGGAGCGGCGGTAGAGTCTAGAGCCAACCCATATTGTATTCGCAGTTGTTAGGATGCTACCTAGTACAGCCTTCGCCACTCATTTCAATCATTACAACTCACTTCAAAGAGCATCCGCCGACCATTTCTTATGCGGTAGAACTCCATTGTGTCGGCTTCCTTATCCAATCCGTCACCTACCTGTAGCGAATCCCACAGGTGGCTGGTGTCATGGTAGTATAAAGTAAATTCGCTTATACCAGTTAGCTGTCGTATAACTATCATAGGAGTAGCGTGATTCAGGCTGTCGTTATATTTATTTACAACCACTGCGCTGATATTCATTGGAAGAATCTGCTCCTGATAATAGGACGAGCAATCAGAGGAGCAGGAAGTCAATTCTACTGCGAGAACTATACTAACCAAATACAGGAACGCCTTCTCCATCCTCTGATAGGTTGTTTCCACACACAGCTACTTCCGCTTCCACGGCAGCGGCACGCGGCTTTCGGTGCCGGCCCGCAGCCGCCCGATGTTGGCGCGGTGGGTGTAGATGAGCAGCGCCGCCAGAATAAAGCCGAACCACACCAGCAACTGATTCTGAGGGCGGAAGGCGGGCAGCAGTTGGAGCAGCGCAAAGGCCACGCCAGCCGTCATGGAGGATAGGGACACGTACTGCGTGGTAGCCAGCACGGCCAGGAATACGAGGATACAGACGCCCACCGTGGCGGGCGCAATGGCCAGCATCATGCCCAGCACCGTGGCCACGCCCTTGCCACCCCGAAAGCCTGCAAACACCGGGTATATATGTCCCAGAATAGCCAGAATGCCGCAAGCCAGCTGGAAGTACAGTAGCTGCCCAGCCTCGATGGCGCCTTGATTGAGCATCACCTGCGCCAGCGACGTGGCGGCCCAGCCCTTTAGCACATCAATGGCCATGACAAAGGAGCCGGGCTTCTTGCCCAGTACCCGGAAGGTATTGGTGGCGCCGGCGTTGCCGGAGCCATGCTCCCGGATGTCGAGGCCGAAGAAGCGCTGACCCACCCACAGGGCTGTAGGAATAGAGCCAAGCAGGTAGGCGGCCACCAGCAGGCCGAGGATGATGGGAATGTTCATGGGGAGGGAGAGCAGAAAGCGAAGAGGCCAAAGATAGAAGTATGGCCCGGTCTGCCGCCAGCGGCCCCCGACCGAAACATTGCGCCCAAGCAACAAAAAAATACCCCGACCATGTGGCCGGGGTATTTTTGGTGGGACTTATGAGCCGCCGAAGGGGTCGTTTTCGTTGGCCTTTTTCTTCTTTTCTTCTTCCTTGGCCTTCTTCTCTTCTTCCTTTTTCAGCTTCTCGGCTTCCTTGGCTTTGCGCTCTTCTTCCTTCTTCGCCTGCTTGGGGTCTATGGCTGGCTCAGTAGTGGCGGGCTCCGGTGTTGCAGTCGGTTTAGCGGGAGTTGGCGCGGGCTCGGTGGCTTTCTCCTTTTTCTTTTTGGAGGTATCCTCCGCCGGAGCCGGCTCGTCGGCTACGGGGTCAGCTTTCTTCTCCTTTTTCTTAGGAGCCTCGGCCGGAGCAGCACCAGCATCTCCCCCACCGAAGGGGTCGTTCGGGTCGGCGGCGGTTTCCTTCTTGTTCTTCTTTTTCTTATCCACCGGCGCTTCTTCTATCGGCATACCATCCGCATCGAAAGCAGGCTCGTTGCCCTTCTTCTTTTTCTTCTTGCTGGCATCTTGGTCGAAGTCGAAGTTGCCGGTGCTCTGCGAGGCCGACGACACCGGCGCGGCGCGTTTCTTCTTGGGGTCTTCCTTGAGGTAGTCGCGGCGGAAGCGTACTAGGAACTGCTGCACCTCTTGGTCATCGCCGAGGTAGAAGCCGTACTGCGTGGCCGTGTTGTAGTCGCCTTTGGCCGCACGCCCGATGATTTCATCGAACGAGCCATGCTGAGCTTTGGCGAGCATAGCCGTGCCCGAGTATTTCATAAAGTACCAGGTTTGGGGCTCAGCTTCGAGGTAGAGGTTTACCTCGTCGGTATTGTTGTCGCCCTTATGAATCTCGATGTAGCCATCGATGAGCACGTTCAGATCCTTCTTGCCGATGCTCACGAGGCCAATCTTGCCCACCGAGTACCAAGCCTTGAACTTCTCGCTCCAGCGCAGGTCCACTTTGTTGAGGACCACGGTGTGCAGCATCTTCGGCGAAATTTTCTGGAGCGGCTCATACTTGCCGCGCCGCTCCGAATACGACTGCACGGCTTTGCTGCCCAGGAACTCGCCCAGCTTGTAATACTCCTCTTGCGAGCCATTGAGGGCTTCCGGTGAGCCTTTGGTATTCGTGGCCATATCCACACCCATAGCTTCCACGGCTTTCTCCGGCATGTTGATGTCGAAGGCCATGAAGGTATCCAGGTCGTAGCGGTTGCTGTCGGGCTTGGCCGTGCCTACGCCGGCCGCCGTGATGCCGTAGTCCTTGTTGGAGTTGATCAGGTTGAGCTTGCCCCGGAAGCTGAGGCCGCCGGTTGAGTCGGTGAAGGTGAGCACCGAGCCCTCGTAGATGTTGGGGTCAGTGAGGTCGTGGTTGGCAATGGTGTAGACGCCCTTCTTCTGATCGAAGGACAGGTAACCGCCCACCTGGAACAGGTTCCGGTCGATGATATCGAGCTTGGGGCCCGCATACAGCGGGTACACTTTGCCCGTGCCTTCCGACATAAACAGGCCCGTAAACAGCGCGCTGGCGTCGCCTACTTCATCGGCCTTGCTGCGGGTAGGCGGCGCTACCGGGTCCGGAATACGCAGCCGGATGGCTTTGGGGTCGATGGAATCCTGCACCGCAAACCAGTCGGCGGCAGTTGGCACCTTGCTGAACTCGAGGCGACCCTGCCCATCGAAAATGAAGCCGCGGCGCTTGGAGTTCATGTTCACGCCCCCGCGGTAGGCAATGCGCGGCGCCAGATGAAACTTGTCCTTGGCATCAATCGAGGCCACGGCCATGGTGGCCGGGGAAAGCGGCGCATCCTCCAGATCGTTGCCTTTCTTCAGCAATCCGCTCTTCTTGGCTCCCTTGGGCCCGCCCGCCAGCATGGCAGTCGAGTCGACCTGGAAGTTAGCGAACTTGATGGCGAAGGAGTCGGCAGAGGCGTTTTTGTAGCTATACAGCGCGTTGCCGGTGAAAGCCGTGCGCGACAGCACCTTGATTTCGCCTTTGTACAGGTTGTGGAACTTGGCCAGTGTATCCATCACGATACCGGCGTTCTGGAAGGTGCGCATCTGTGCGTTGGCCAGGATGTACACTTTGTTTGAATCGGGCTCAATCCAAGCGTCGGCGGCCGCAATGCGGGGCACACCGCCCGCAATGAGGCGGTAGCGGGTCAGGTCGTACTGGCCAGTAGCCGCCCGGAACTTCAAGCCTTTCTGGTCGGGCTTGGTCGAGTAGAAGTAAGACCGCGTAGAGTCGGCGCCGGGCGCTACTTTCAGCTGCACCAGCTTCTTCTTGAAGTCCCACTTACCGCCCGAAAGCGTGGTTCGGTAGTCGGAATACGGCAGGTCGATGCTGGACTTGGAGTCGCCTTCCTCACGGGCGAAGGAGGTGTTTCCGTTCTTCACGTCGTAGGAGAAAGCCACGTTGTTGGCCGTGAGGGCCGGCTTGTTGGGTTCCGCCGACTTGATGCTAAGCGTGGATTTTTTGCCGGTGTAGCTGGTAGGCTTGAAGGCAATCTGGGTGGAGCGGATAAAGGACTGCGGGCCATCCATGCCGCCGTCGCCGTAGAGGCCGCCGGGCGTGAGCGTAGCCGTGCCTTTGAAGCCATACTGGTCGCCGTACATCTTCATGGCCAGGCCCTGCGGCTGGGTGCTCAGGTACATCGAGTCCTGCTTCACGGCCCACTTCATCTGGTAGCCGGCTGGCAGCGTCACCTTCGTAAACTCGGTGCCATTGAGCGGCCCCGGCAGAATAACGCCCGACTTGCCCACCGTCACGACGGAGTCTTTGTAGAAGATAAATTGGTCGGAGCTAAGCGTGCTGGTGAGGTACTTGATGTCGCCGATGCCCTGGATACCGCGGTTGCTCATCTTCACTTTGTTGAAGAGTCGGCCTTTGCCGCCGTATACCGGCACGCCTTCTTTGGGCAGGTCGTAGGTGAAGCCCAATGAGCCGTCGTCCTGCAGAACCAGCTTGGTTTTCAGGTCCGGCACAATACCGCCCGACACGAATGTGCCTTTAAAGCCTACTGCCGAACGGTTCTTGTTGTTGAGCGAGTCGAGCTTGAAAGGCGGTATGTCGAAGTAGACGGTGGTATCGTAAGCGCCGCCCAGCACTTCGGGCTTATCAAAGTACACATAGGCACCGGTAGTGGCATCGAACGACGGATAAGCCCCCAGCTTCTTGCGCCCCGATTTGTTGTTGGGGTGGTTGATATAGAGCTTGCCCGTTGAGGTCTTCTTCTTATTGGTGAGCGTAAAGTCGGTGTCCTTGCGGGCCTTCATGACGGAGCCTTTCGAGCCTTTGCCCTTCACGATGATGGAGTCAATCTGGGCCAAGTCAATGAAGAAACCGTCGTAGTCGAACTTGAACTCCTTGCCCTTGAACACAAACGACGAGGCCACTACCGTTCCGTTGAACAGGATGCCGCGGTTTTTCTGGATGCGGATGATGCTGGAGTCCGGCTTCACGAACACCGTCACGGAGTCGTCGGAGAAGTTGAAGCGGTCCACACCCCGCACAATCAGGTCGTTGGTGTTCAGGTTGAGCGTGGCGTTCTTGCCCGCAGGCGAGAGGCTCTTGATGGCAATATGGTCGTAGTCCTTTTTGCCGCGGCTTGAATTCACGTAGTGCGTGGCCTTGGGGCGCAGCGTAATCTGCTGGGTTTGGGGGTTCCAGTCCACGTAGCCGTCGCGGGCGAGGCCGGCGGCGGCAGAGCGCACGTTTTCGGGCTTCAGCTTGCGGAAGTCAGCTACTTCCTGCACCGTGAAGCGGCGCTTGTTGCCGTTTTCGGCGCTGTAGCCTACCACCATCTGCAGCGGGTGCAGCTTGTTGATGGACTTGATCTGCTGGTAGCGGGTATTGGTGTAGAACTCCTTCGACTCAAAGTTGGCCGTCACCTGGTTCTTGGCCGTCAGCATGGAGAAGTTGATGTCGGGCGTACGAATAGGCCAGCTCAACATCTCCGCCGTAATTTCCATCTGGTGGTAGCTGTCAAAGTAAGGCGTGGATTTGTAGAGGCCTGCCTCGCGCGCCAGTTGCAGCACTTGCCCTTTCTTCGTGTATTTCAGCTTCACGCCAGGGTGCGTAAGCGAGTCAATTTTGTCTTCGAAAATAGTAACCGAAGCCCGCTCAGCGGTAATCAGCGAGTCGCCGAGCACATAGGCCCGCGACGAAGCCCGGAACTTGGGCTTGCCATCCAAATCCACGAAAATGCGCGACAACGAGCCGTCCAGCGCCGCCGACAATACGCGGCTGCCGGCCAGCGAGAAGCCCCCGTAGTAGCGGATGTTTTCGCCGATATTCTTGACGCGGGCATCGTTGGTGAGGGAAATGAAGCGCGGATAGCCGGAGTCGGCGGCACCAGGTTTCTTCTTTAGGCTCTTGTAAGAAAGCGCACCTTTTACCGGCGTTTCCAACACCGCCGGATACGTTAGCGTCACGGGCTCCGCCGTGAATTCGGCTTTGTTCAGGTCGAAGTCGTAGGTAGTGAGGTCGGCGGTGGCGGGGTTGCCGTTCACCTGCCAGCCATACTGGCCGCCGTAGCCCACAAACTTGCCGGTCTGAGGCACCACGGCCCCGCTGGTTTTCCGGATGGTGATAGAGTCGCCCCCGGTCGACATGAACAAATCCGCATCCTTCAGCACCAGCACTGGCCCACGGGTAGGTGGTGCCACGTAGCTATCGAAATAGGGCGCGGGCTCGAAGGCGGGCGCCGGTTCCGGCTCCTTGGCGGCCGGCGTTGCCCCGGCTTTGGCAGGAGTAGTTTTAGCCGGTGTTTTCTTGGCCGGCGCGCCCCAGCCGTCATTGCTGTCGCCCCAGCCGCTGCCGCCGCTGCTGCTCCACAGGTCGGCAGAGTCCCAGCCATCAGACTTGCGTTTTTTGGGCGCGGCCTTTTTAGCTGGCGTCTTGGCACCGGGCTTGGTAGTGAGTGGCTGCGTGACCACGGCGGCGGCCGGCGGGGCCGCAACCGGCGCAGTCGTCGGGGCCATGCTCGGCATGTCCTGGTCGTTGTAGGCAAACGAGAAGGTGCCGCCAATTACCCGCAGCGTGTTGTAGCGGGAAGTGAAAAGTACTTTGGTATCCAGGAACTGCGCGGCAGAGCTCAGAAACTTGGCCGCTTCCGGGCCCGGGTCGGTGCGCACGGTCTTGGTGGCCACGTCCAGAAACTCGTCCATCTGCTTGTCGGAGAAGTTCTGAACTGTAGCTCCTGCCACCACCGCATTAAACAAGGCCTCCAAGTGCGGGCGCGCCTTGTAGCCCAGCGTCAGCATCTGCTGCGACAGGGTCACAATGCTGCCCTGCTGCGTAGACGTGAGCTTGTTGCTGGCCCATAGCTGCTGCAGTTTAGCGGCTGTGTTTTTGGCAGCAGCGTTGTTGGTAGCCGCCATCATCAGCTGCACATCCTGCATAAACTGGGCAGGGTCAGTGGATAGCTTGCCGGTAAAGCGGGCAACCGGCGCGGGGGTGCCGGCAGGCTGCGTTTTAGCTGGTTGTTGCGGTTTGGTCTGCTGGGCCAGCGCTGGCGCACTGAGCGTCAGCACCATGGCGCAAAGCCAACCGAAAGCGGATTGCTTCATAGAAAATTCCGTCGGAACCTGATTAGTCGCCTACAATTTCGGTAAAACGAACGGTATTCTCATGGCAATACACTCCGGCTGAGCGTATTCGTCGTTTTAGCCAGTTTAGGGTAAATACTATCCAATCATACCTCCATAGTATCACGGCGGGCAGGTGCCAAAATTCAGCGCTGTTGCTGTTTATGCATTGCCCCAGGCACAAACCGGGCAGAACAGGTGTAGCAGGGAAGGTTTTGTAGATTTATTGGTGAACTAGTGGCGCGCTCCAGCCGAAAAGGGTATCTTTCCAAACCGCATCTGCGTATCCTTATAGCAGACCACCCACCGTAATCTTGTCTCATGCTCAACGCTGCTTCCCGGCTTTCCGCCCTCGCCCCGAACGCGCTGCTGCGCGCAGTCCAGACCTTGCGCGATGATATTACCCAGCGGCTGGGCAAGTCATCTGCTACTGTCTCGGAATGGAAGGATATGCTCCTGCTGGTTGACCCCGAGGTGCAGGTACAGCCCGAATGCGGCACCGTTATCGTGCGCCGCGGCAAAGCCGCCCTCGACCGACTAGCCCGCCACTACCTGGTTCCTCCACACAACATTCTGCCCAAACTCAGCCGCAAAGCGCTGGTCCATGAGAATCCTGTCGACTACGGCCTCTCCGATGAGGAATGGCTGGCGCTGTGCCTCTAACCTGATTGACGATACAACAAAAAGCCCGTTCTGCTAAGCAGAACGGGCTTTTTGTTGTGAGGTGCTGTTAACAATCTACGGCTTACGGAAGATAGCCGAAACCCAGTGGTTCTGGGTGCGGTGGCTTTCGTAGCGCAGCCCCTGGGCTTCGGCGGCAGCGCGGATCAGGGCCAGGTCTTCTTCGTAGAAACCGGAAAACAGAATGGGGCAGCCCGGCTTCAGATACTGGCCGTAGGCGCCCATGTCCTCGAGCAGCACGTTGCGGTTGATGTTGGCCAGGATAATGTCGAACAGCTCCTCGCCTTCCAGCGCGGTGATGTCGCCGAGGCGGGCTTCCACCTTGTCCTGCACGTTGTTCTCGGCGGCGTTGTCGGCGGCATTTTCGGCGGTCCAGGGCTCCACGTCCACGGCCAGCACGTAGCTGGCGCCCAGATGCACGGCCATAACGGCCAGGATACCGGTGCCACAGCCCATGTCCAGCACCCGCTTGCCCTGGTGGTCGATATCGAGCTGGTTGGTGATCATCAGGGCCGTGGTATCGTGGTGGCCGGTACCAAATGACATGCGCGGCATGATGACGATTTCATACTGCAGGTCGGGCCGGGCCTCATGGAACGGCGCGCGCACCGATACCTTGTCGGCAATAACGAGCGGCTGGAAGTTCTTTTCCCACTCCGCGTTCCAGTTCTGGCGCGTAATCACGCGGTGCTCATACGTCAGCTCGCCCTGGCCCTCGTAGCGGCTCATGACCTCGGCAATAGCATCGGCCGAGAACTTGTCCTCATCAATGTAGGCGCAGAAGCCTTCGTCATTGTCTTCGAAGGTGTCGTAGCCTACCTCAGCCAGCTCGGCTACCAGAATATCGGACAGCTCGGCAGGAGCCTGCACACGTACTTCAACAAAATCCATAGTCAGAAGGAAACAGTTCGGAGGAAACCGGCAGAACCGGGCCGCAAAGGTCGCAGGAAAAACCGGGTGTGCCAATGCCAGCGGCAACAGCTACTTGCCTTTTGCATGCACAGCTTTTTCAGCAATATCACCTCCTTTGAGGCGAGAATCGGAGGCTACCACTGAGACCGACACCTATTGCCATACGGCGGAAGGCAAGACCCAGAACCGCCGCGTGGTGCGCATGAAGCTGCAAACTCCTATGAATAGCACATAAAAGGGCCGCTCCTACTCAGGAGCGGCCCTTTTATGCATTCGTGAGGAAACTAATTTTTCCGGCAGCCGGCGAAGGAGCGCACCTTGGTATAGTGGATGCTGAAGTCGGCCAACGAGCGGTTGTCGGATACGAACAGCACGTAGTCGGCGAAGTCGCGGGCCTCAGTGATATACCACAGGCCGGCCTTATCGGCGAAGAGCTTATTCGTTTCGGGAAACACCAGCACATCGGCAAAGGCTTCTTCCGGCTCCTCATACACGGCTCCGAAGCAGAAGCCCCGGCGGCGCGGGTCCCGCTCCAGATATACCGAGCCGTAGATGCGGCACGGTTCCAGCGAGCCGGCCGGTGCGGACGCCACAAACGGCACCCGCGGCTGCGGCTGCACCGGACTCAGGGCCAGCATACCGGAAAGAAACAGTGTGGAAAGCATATGGGGAGAGCTGAGACAGGAGAAGCCAGAACCTGGAAAAACTGCTGAGTGCAAAGAGCTTGCCTAAGTGAGAGCCGAACACCTGTTGTTGCACTCTTGGTTCAAGCAGCTGCTCTAGCCCGAAGCGGTGCTTCGGCGCGTGGGGGCCGTTGTCCGGCTCCTGGTATCCGGGCCGAAGCACCGCTTCGGGCTACAGCTTGGGCGGGGATTTACGCCCACGGTTCTGTTGCTCGGCTTAGAACGACTTGATGATTTCCGTGAAGTCGCGCGACTTGAGGGAAGCGCCGCCAATCAGGCCGCCGTCTACGTCGGGCTGGCTGAACAGCTCCCGGGCGTTCTGGGCGTTGGCCGAGCCACCGTACAGAATGGTCGTATTCAGCGCCGCTTCGGCGTCGTAGGCGCGGGCAATCTGCTCCCGGATGAAAGCGTGCACCTCCTGAGCCTGGGCGCTGGTGGCGGTTTTGCCCGTCCCGATGGCCCAGATGGGCTCGTAGGCTACTACTACCTGGTCGAACTCCTCGTTGCTGAGGTGAAACAGCCCCTCTTTCAGCTGCTGGCTGATGAAGTTGAAGGTGTCGTCGGCCTCGCGGGTTTCCAGGGTTTCGCCCACGCAGAAGATGGGCTTGAGGCCGGCGGCCAGGGCAGCCTTCAGCTTCTGGCTCAGCAGCTCGTTGTCTTCGCGGAAGTACTGGCGGCGTTCCGAATGACCCAGAATCACGTACTCTGCTCCCACCGACTGCAACATCTTAGCCGAAACCTCACCGGTGAAGGCGCCACTTTCCTTCTGGTGGCAGTTCTGTGCGCCCAGATGAATTCGGCCGCCCTCGGGCAGTTGCTTGCCAATGGCCGACAGGAACGGAAACGGCGGGCAGATAACGACCTGCACATCGGAGCCGGTTACTTCATCCTGCACCATGTTGGTGATTTCTGATACCAGCGCCAAGCCGTCCTGAAGGGTCATGTTCATCTTCCAGTTGCCGGCAACGAGGTTCTTACGCATAATGAGAAAGGTAGAGTGGGGAATGGATGGGCCGCAAAATACGGACAATTCACACGCCCAGCGCGCGCCGCCGCTGCCGCGAAGCCAGCACGAAGCTTCCCAGCACCACCACTACGGCCCCGGCCAAAGCGGCCCAGGCCAGCTCCGGATACTCAGCGCGGCGCGCCACCCAGATAGCCACTAAGGCCCAAGCCACCACCAGCGCCACGGTTTCTTCCCGAAACTGCCGGCTCAGCAGCAGCGCCACCACTACCACCACGGCCAGCAGCACCAGTGTCAGGAGCACCGTCACGTTTTCGCCGGCCTGCCAGCCCAACTGCCGCAGCCCAATGGTGATGTTGATGGTAGAAGCCACCGAAATCCAGCCTAGATACAAGCCAAACGGCAGGCTGGCCCAGCGGGGCGCCCGATGGTCAAGGGTGCGGCGCCGGGCCCGCCCGTAGGCTACGATGAGCGCGCCCAGAATCACCAGCATGGTCACAACGCTCGGAATAATCAGCTCATAAGCGAACAGCACCACCCAACCGGCCGTGGCAAGGCTAGCCAGCGTGAGTGGCCTGGCCACGGCATCGGGCAGCCCGATGGTACGCTGGGCCGGCAGCAGCTGCCACACGGCATAAACGGACAAGCTCAGAAAAATCAGCCCCCAAATGCTGAAAGCGTAGCCGGCCGGCGTCAGCAGCGTCGGATACTTAGCCGATACCTCACCCATATCCTGCCCATTGAAGGGGAAGGCATTGGAATAGTAATTCAGGATGATGTTGCCAAATACGCTGATGGCGGCCAGCCAGCGCCAGATGCGGCTGTGTGCGGTGGCAGAATGCGGAGTATGGCTCGAAGACATAGAGAAATTTTGTTGTATGCCTTAACGGACCAGCTTATGCAGATGTTTACGCCCCGGCCCAGGGGAATGTAGCAACTGGTGCTATCAGCCGTGGCGCAGACAGGCACAGCATCGGAAAGCTCTGGTATGGCCACGCCTTATTCCACCACTACGCGCTTCACCAATGTTTCGCCCCCGGCCTGCAGACACAGTACGTACACGCCGGCACGCAGGTCCCGCACATCGAACTCCAGACGAGTGCCGGCAGCCGGCAGAAGTGCCGTTTGCCGGCGCACTGCCTGCCCCAATGTATTACGCAGCGTGGCCTGCACCTGCTTGGCACCAGGCACAGCTGGCAGCAGCAGACTAAAGCGCGTATGGGCCGGGTTGGGATAGAGCTGTACGCTGGCGGCACTCAAGGCCACCGCGCTGGCGGTAGGGCGCAGTGGCTCGAAGCGCAATTCAAACCGACTAGTCAGAAGCCCGGCTGCCCCCGCCGTAAAAGTATAGCGCGGTTGCTGGCTCAGGTTAACGTCCTGCCCGGTCAGGTCATCGTGCAGGTACACGATGGCCGTGCTCAGGTTCAGCAACTGAGCGGCTTCCAGCGTGTAGGTGCCCGCCTGCGGCAGGGCCATGCCCAGCGGCACCACTGCGGAGCCGGTCAGGCGAGGAAGACCATTGATAGCCTGCTCGGTGCCCGCCATCAGGGTCCAGAGGGTGGGAGCCGCGGCGGGGCTGTGTTGCATTTTCAGCGCATCAAACCGGGTATCCACACCGGCGGTGGCGCCTGCTTCGAAGTACACGTAGGTTTCATCGGTCAGGGACGAGCCAGCGCGGGCCAGGGTCAGCTGCAGCAAAGGCCGGGTTTCAGCTCCCCGCTGCACCGAGGGCTCCTGCCCGAACGTGGTAACGCGGGCTGCAGCAGGCAGCGTCAGGCTCACTACCGAGTTGGGCTGACTCACGCGCACGAAAAAGCCCTGGCCCAGTGGCAGCACCGGGTTGCCGATGCCGTTGACATAGCTACGGTACCGGCCGCCATACTGCCCCGTGCTCTGGTACACGTAGAGTGCCGCATCGAGGCCAGCGGGCATGGGCACCTGGCGCCAGTCCAGGGGCGCCGGAAACGGGTTGCCCAGCAGCTGCCAGCCCGCGTCGGCTTCAGCCCCGCGGTTCAGCGTCAGCGTGGCATCACGCTGATTCGGCACGCCCTGGAAATTAATGACGCTGCTGGCGGGCAGATTCACGGTATAGCCCCAGCCCACTGCCAGCGGGTCGCTGAGGGAAACCGGCGAAACCCAGCCTTTATCGAACGGACTCAGGCCGACGGCCGGGCTGCTGGCCAGCCGGGTTTGATCGTAGCCGAACACCGTAGGAAAAGGAGAAACCCTCCCCGGCGCGGCGGCCCCATTGTAGGAGGGGTTGACGACAGGCGTGAAGCCGGCGGCGGCCAGCATGCTGACAGAAGCCCCCTGTACCGGGGCAGATAGGTGGCGGTAGCCAGGCCCCGCGTTCAGGCCCGGGTCGATACTGCGCTGGATGATGATGGGCCGGGTGATGAGCGGCCCCGGTGGCACCCCATTCCCTGACCGGTCCACCAGCAGAGCGGTTCCGCGCATAGGGTCCGAAAGCAGCGTAATTGTGCGGGCTGGCCCCGGGCTCAGAAGAAAATTCGGGTCGATGATCGTACTGTTGGTTGTTCCCAGCACTTCCGCAACGCTCACGTCGCTTTGCAGCGCCAGAATGTTGTTTCCTGGTGTGCCCTGTATGTTCACCACATTCGCTATTAGACTACGAACCCGCGCGGGCAGCCCAGAGCCCGTGTATTGTACTACGGGCACGGCCTGGAAGCGTATTGCCGCATTGTACACGTAGTTAGCATCGGGACTATACGAGCGACTGAAAGAGCGGATGCTCCCGCCATTCGGCGACGTGCTACCCGCTGCCATAATGCCGAATGCGTCACCAATCCACAGTGTCCCGCCTGCCTGCAACTCAAACGCGCCTCCGCCTACCAGCCATTCATTGGTAATCAGGGTGCCTCCGTCCTCCACGCGCAACAGGCCGGTTACAGCCACGTTGGCACGCATTGTGGCAATGCCGCCCCTGGCAATGGTTAGGGTGGTATAGATGCCGCCGATATCCTGGGCTGAAGAGATGGTCACGGTCTGCGCTAAAGCCGCCGAGGCCAGCAACAGCAGATTCAGCATCAGCAGGACGCCTCTCAGTTGCGGACGGCAATGAGTAAGTAGTGGTGTATTCATACAGCCGTGACGATAAGTGAGGGAGAGATACCAGTGAGCCTTGGCTAGGGTGGGCTCGGTGGGCAGGCTGCTGCCGGAGCGGCATATTCAAATTACTAAATTTACCGGTGTCAGCTCAATCCGGCCAGTATCATTCTGGCGAAGGTGTTACGGGGCATATTCTGGCAAACCGTTTTACTCACCATCAGCACAAAGCAAAGGCACCCGCGTGGGTGCCTTTGCTTTGTGCTGATGGTTGCCTGAAGCTGCTACTACAGCTTCTCGGCCAGGAAACGCGCCGTGTGGTTGGTGTCTTTGAGTTTTACCATCTCCTCGGGCGTGCCCTCGAACAGCAGGTGCCCGCCGTTCAGGCCGCCTTCGGGGCCCAGGTCAATCACCCAGTCGGCGCACTTGATGATGTCCATGTTGTGCTCGATGATGAGCACCGAGTTGCCCTGCTCCACCAGCGCGTTCAGGGCCGTCATCAGCTTGTTGATGTCGTGGAAGTGCAGGCCGGTGCTGGGCTCGTCGAAGATGAACAGGATCTTATCGTTCTGCAGGGTGTTGCCCTTGGTCAGGAACGAGGCCAGCTTCACGCGCTGGGCCTCGCCGCCGCTCAGCGTATTGGCCGACTGCCCCAGCCGGATGTAGCCCAGGCCCACGTCATCGAGCGGCTTGAGACGCTCCACAATCTTGGGCTGGCCCTTGAAGAACTCGATGCTGTCCTCAATGGTCATGTCGAGCACGTCGTTGATGGCCAAGTCCTGATACTTCACGTCCAGCACGTCCTGCTTGAACTTGCGGCCCTCGCAGGCCTCGCAGGTCAGGTAGATGTCGGCCATGAACTGCATTTCAATCTTCACCTGGCCTTCGCCCTGGCACACCTCGCAGCGGCCCCCATCAATGTTGAACGAGAAGTGCGAGGGTTTGAAGCCGCGCGCTTTGGCCAGCGGCTGGTCGGCAAACAGGCTCCGGATGGCGTCGTAGGCCTTCACGTAGGTGACGGGGTTGGAGCGGCTGCTCTTACCGATAGGGTTCTGGTCCACGAACTCCACGTGCGTTACCTGCCCATTCACGCCGGTGAGGCGGTCGAACTTGCCGGTGGCTTCGCCCGCGCCGCCGCCGAGCTGCTTGAGTAGGGCCGGGGCCAGAATCCGCCGGATCAGCGTGGATTTGCCGGAGCCCGATACGCCCGTCACCACGGTCATCACGTTCAGCGGAAACTTGACGGCCACGTTTTTGAGGTTGTTTTCGCGGGCGCCGGTCAGCTCCAGGGCGTTGCGCCAGGGGCGGCGCGTTTTGGGCACGGCCACTTCGCGGCGGCCGCTCAGGTACTCGCCGGTGTAGGTGTCCGACTTCAGCACCTCGGCATACGTGCCCTGAAACTGCAGAATGCCGCCTCCGCTGCCCGCTTCCGGCCCGATGTCTATAATCTGGTCGGCCTGCTCCATCATTTTGTCCTCGTGCTCCACCACAATGACGGTGTTGCCGAGCTGCTGCAAGGAGCGCAGCACGCCAATCAGCTGCTCCGCGTCCTTCGGATGCAGGCCAATAGAGGGCTCATCGAGAATGTACATAGAGCCCACCAGCGCCGAACCCAGCGAGGTAGCCAGTGAAATCCGCTGGCTTTCCCCGCCTGAGAGCGTGCTGCTGAGGCGGTTGAGCGTGAGGTAGCCCAAACCCACCCGGTTCAAATACTCCAGCCGGTTGGTCACTTCCGTTACGAGGCGCTCCGCTACCTTGGCTTCGTGCCCGGGCAGGTCCAGGGTCTGGAAAAACTCCAGCGCCCGGCTCACTGGCAGCAGCACGAGGTCCGTGATGCTCTGGCCCTGAATCTTGACGTACTGGGCGTCTTTGCGCAGGCGCGTACCGCGGCAGTCGGGGCAGGTGGTGCGGCCCCGGTAGCGGCTTTGCAGCACACGGTACTGGATTTTGTGGGTCTGGGTAGCTACCCATTTAAAGTAGTCGTCCAGCCCGTCGAAGTACTTGTTGCCTTTCCAGAGCAAGGTGCGCTCGGCTTCACTCAGCTCGTTGTAGGGCCGGTGAATGGGAAAATCGAAGCGGATACCGTTTTTGAGCAGGGGCTTGAGCCATTCGCTCTGCTTGTCGGTGCGCCAGGGGGCAATGGCGCCCTCGTACACCGTCATGCTCTTGTCCGGAATCACCAGGTCCTCGTCGATGCCCAGCACCGAGCCGAACCCTTCGCAGGTCTGGCAGGCGCCGTAGGGGTTGTTGAAGGAGAAGAAGTTGACGCTTGGCTCCTCAAACACCAGCTCATCCAGCTCAAACCGGTCGGAGAAGGTGCGGGTTTCGTCGTCCATCTTCACGATGCAGGTGCCGTGGCCCTCGAAAAAGGCGGTCTGCACCGAGTCGGCGAGGCGGAAGGTCAGGTCTTCGTCGCCGGGGATGATAACGGCGCGGTCAATCATGATGTACACGTCGCCTTTCACTTCGGGCTGGCCCTCGGCAATCAGCTCCTCGATGAAGGCGGTTTCGTTGTTCACCACCACGCGGCTGTAGCCTTTCTGCAGCAGCAAATCCAGCTCCTTGCTCATGGGGCGCCCATCCTGGGCGGGCTGCAGCGGCGAGAGCAGCATCACGCGGGTATCGGCGGGCAGCTGCATGAGGTAGTCTACCACGTCGGCCACGTTGTCCTTCTTCACCTGCTCGCCGCTCACGGGTGAGTAGGTGCGGCCCACCCGCGCAAACAGCAGCTTGAGGTAGTCGTAGATTTCGGTGCTGGTGCCCACGGTGGAGCGGTTGTTCTTGATGCTGACCTTCTGCTCGATGGCAATGGCCGGCGAAATGCCCCGGATGTAGTCCACGTCGGGCTTGTCCATGCGGCCCAGGAACTGGCGGGCGTAGCTGCTGAGGCTCTCTACGTACATGCGCTGGCCCTCGGCGTACAGCGTATCAAACGCCAGACTCGACTTGCCCGAACCCGACAGGCCCGTCACGACAATGAACTTGTTGCGCGGCAGCGCCACGCTCAGATTCTTGAGGTTGTGGACGCGGGCGTTTTTGATGAGGATAAACTCGCGCGGATCGAGCTGGTCAATGGGGTCGGCCGCGGGGGCAGCCAGTTGCAGAACGGAGTTGTCGGCCATAGAACGGGTAAACAGCCGCAGCCCGGGGTTTGGTTTCCTGCCGCTGCGGTTTGGGTAGGCGAAGGTACGGGGGAATAAGGCCGGGCGGAACTAGCGGCGCAACAACAGCCCGCAGGCGGCCACAAATTCTTAACATTGTACTACGCCATTTTATCTTCTCTCGATGTCCGTCACAAGTCCGTTAGCGTCTCTCTATACTGTCTTACAAGCCGTTCGCACCAGTGCGAAACTCAACGCGCCGCTGCTCCGCAAGAATGAGGCGGCCACCCGTGCCGCACTAATTGACCCCGTGCTACGGGCGCTGGGCTGGGATACTACTAACGTGCAGATGGTAGAACCGGAAAAGACGATTGGCGGCGACTTGCGGGTGGATTACTTGCTGCACGACGTGGCCGGGAAACCCCATATCGTAATAGAAGCCAAGTGCCTGGACGCAAGCCTCGACAAACACGGCTACGTAAGCAAAGTACTGGGCTACGCGCTGGGCTTCAAGGTGCAGACCGTTTTCATCACCGACGGCCTGAGTTGGCACTGCTACTCCAACCTGCACAAAGGCAACACGGAAGCCGTTACGTTTTCTCTGGTAGGCGACCTACTGCCCGCAGCCTTACACCTGATTCAGTGGCTTGACGCCGCGCAGAGTGGTTACGGGATTGCGCATTCGAGCGACTATATTTCACAAGTAGCTGAAGTTGCACCAATTGCTGTAGCTAAGTCCCAGAAAAGAAAAGCTAATAAGGCTCAGAAAGCTGATGAATCTACATTCCCGGGTTTTGTAGAACTGACGCATATCAATACGTTGCACCTGGAGCCTAATCAGAAACCAAAGCAGCTACGATTACCTAACGGAACGGTAAAGAATATTAAGTCTTGGAAGGATATTTTGCTGGAAGCGTCACAGTTTTTTCTTCAACAAAGCGAATCAATTGCGTTGCCCTTTCCAGATAAATCAGGCAAGAAGACTGCTTTATTTTCCCTGCAAAAAGCACTTAAAGGCAGTAGTCATCCAGTATCTTATCAAGGAAAGACTCTTTATGTCTACACGAATTACAGTGCTCAATCATGCTTGGCAAATGCATTGTATGTTTTCAGCAAACTACCCCCACGGGAAAAGCAGCAGACGTCAGCTGTGACTTTTTAGTACCCGCCCTCGCTCATCTGTGCCTATTAATCCCTACGCCCGAGAGGCTATGCCCTGAATCCGCCGCGCCACCCGCGCAGCACATCTGCAGGAGCCCCGGCCTCACTCGGCACAACTGAGCGACGAAGGCGGTGGTATCTGTTTCGGAATCACGACGCCACCGCTTACAGACAACCAAATGCCCTACACGTAGTATGTCAACCGCAATAAGCGCTTCAATGGCAAACGAACAAGGACATATGGACTCAGCTGCCCACAATGAAATTGACCTGCTTCTGGACAAGGCCAAAAGCTCCGGGAGAAACGAAGACCTTTCGGCCTTGTGGAAAGTGGTACTCAGTTTGCCGCAATGGCATTTTATGACGCGGCAAACGGCCACTATCGAAGAACGAAAACCGTTTGTGGGCGTGCTGGATGGCAAGCCCTGGGCGTTTGTATTTACCGATAGGCAACGCGCCCAGGAGTACGCCAGAACCATCCCCAACGGTGGTTTCGTGGATGAGAGCGGCAACGTGCTGGTGATATCCACGGACACGCAAAAAGCCATTGACTACCTGCTGGCCCTCGCTGCGCAGGGCGTATATGGCGTCAGATTCAATGAGCTGAACGGCTGGTTTTCGCCCATTGCCAATCTGCCGGCCATCATAAACCACGTGAACAAAGGCTGAGCAGCAGGTGCTGCACCGCGAGAAACCGGCCTCCTGGCCCGTCCGAAGCCCGGCTGCTGCTGCGTGCAACTCCGGAAATAGCTTGCGGGAAGCACGGTCTGGCGCAGCTCCGGCCGTTCAACGACGAGACGCGAATACGCGTCTCTACACCGGGCAGGCGGAGGCCATATCAACCCGTTAAAAGCAAGAGACCATGTCCCTTCTCAAAGCCTTGGATTCTGCGCCTTTCTACCACGGCACCAAAGCCGATTTGAAGCCGGGCGACCTGATTGCCCCGGGCTTCGCGTCGAACTACGGCAGCCAGAAAAAAGCCTCCTACGTGTATCTGACGGCCACCCTCGATGCAGCCACCTGGGGCGCCGAGCTGGCTGTGGATGAAGGGCGCGGCCGGGTTTATATAGTGGAGCCGACCGGCCCGATAGAGGACGACCCGAACCTGACGGACAAGAAGTTTCCGGGCAACCCCACCAAATCGTACCGTTCCCGCAGTCCGCTGCGGGTTGTGGGCGAGGTCAGGGAGTGGCAGGGGCATGCGCCGGAGCAGCTCCGGGCCATGCGGGAGCACCTGGAGCGGCTGAAGCAGCTCGGGATTGAGGCCATCGAGGACTAGTAGGGTGCGCCGTGTAGCTTTGCGGGGCGGGCAGCGGGGCCCGCGTGGTTGTCAGCAGGCGGGTACTTATGAGCTTATTGCGCGTTTCGGGAATATCGTTGCAGGAAAGAGGCGACTTCGCGCTTCAGCACATCAGCTTTCAGCAGCAGGCGTTTGAGAAGCTGGCCATAGCCGGCGAAACGGGGGCCGGCAAGAGCACGCTGCTGCAGGTGGTGGCTGGGCTGGCGCAGCCCCAGGCCGGCACCGTGCTGTTTGACGGCCAACGCGTGAAAGGCCCGCAGGAAGTGCTGGTGCCGGGGCATCTGGGCGTGGCGTATCTGTCGCAGCACTCGGAGCTGCCCCATTCGCTGCGCGTGGAGCAGGTGCTGCGCTACGCCAGCAAGCTGCCGGCCGCCGAAAGCCAGAAACTATACGAGCTGTGCCGCATCGGGCATCTGCTGGAGCGCCGCACCGACCAGGTTTCGGGTGGCGAGCGGCAGCGGATTGCACTGGCCCGGCTGCTGCTGTCGTCGCCGAAGCTGCTGCTGCTCGACGAGCCGTTTTCCAACCTGGACCGGGGGCATAAGCAGCTGCTCAAAGCCGTGATTGACGACATCGGGGAGCAGCTGCGCCTGACGTGCATTCTGGTCTCGCACGACCCGGCCGACACACTTTCCTGGGCCGATACGCTGCTGGTGCTGCAGCAGGGCCGGCTGGTGCAGCAAGGCCCGCCCCGGCAGGTGTATGCGCAGCCCGTAAATGAGTACACCGCCGGCCTTTTCGGCGACTACAACCTGCTGCGCGGAGCGGCGGCCATGGCGTTTGCCGGGCTGTCGGGCCTCGCGCCCCGCCGCAAGCCGCTGCTCATCCGCCCGGAAAGCCTGCGCCTGCTGCCCGCATCGGCAGAGGCAGCCGTGCCCGGCATGGTGCGCGCCGTGCGGTTTTTCGGGAGCTACTCGGAGGTGGAGGTGGCGTTGCTGCGCACCCGCGTGACGGTGAAAACTGCCGCCACGGACCTGGTAGCCGGCGCAGCTGTGGGGGTAAGCGTGGCGCCGGGCGACGCGTGGTATCTGTAAGGCACCAGAGCTTTACCCAAGGGCTCAAACAAAAGAAGGGCTGCCTCGCGTGGAGGCAGCCCTTTTTAGCTTCGAAACCGGATGGGTTCTAGTAGGTCGAACCGCTAGTAGAAGTGGACTTCATTTTCTTCTTGGCACGCGGCTTTTTCATCTCTTTGGTGCGGCGCGTGTCCTGGCTGTTGCTAGGCGTCAGGGTCGACTGCTCGCTGGCAGGCTGGGTGTTGCTGGAAGGCATCGTGCCCAATGAGCCAGGGGCTTGGGCCGGAGGCGACGACTGTGGGCTCACGCTACCGCTCGGTGTAGGCGTGCTTTGGGGCAGGGTCTGGGCAGAGGCGGCGGTAACACTCAGGGCAACAGCAGCAGCGAAGGCAAGGAAATTTTTCATGGAATCAGAGGTAGATAAAAGGAAATGATGTCCCCTCTTACGCGCCCTTCAGTGGTGAAGTTGGCGCCAAACGTATTTTAATGGGTACAAGGTTTTGGCATTGAGGCGCACCGATGAGCTTGATACTGAACACTATATAGCACAATCGATAGATACTAACGCCCTCTTAACTGGGTAGTAGCCTGATGATTCCGGCGGGCAGCCAACCTGCCTGGCCACCGGCACATCAGGCTGGGCAGATGGCTCCTGAGCAGTGGCCGCTAACTCTCTGGCAATACCTGTATAATTGCGGCTGTCTATTCCTTTCCACATTCCGTCCTATGAACTATCGGCGCCCGTTGTGGGCTGCGGCTACCCTGGCCGTGCTTGTTTCTTTTACCTCGCCGGCTGATGATTTTACGCGGCACATAGCGGCGCAGCTTGAGCGATTCTACGCGCTTACGAGTCCCGAGAAAGTATACCTGCAATTCGATAAGGATGTCTACAATGCCGGCGAAACGCTTTGGTTCAAAGGCTATGTAGTGGCCGAGGCACCTGGTCAGGCCGACAGCGTGAGTCAGGTGCTGTATGTGGATCTGATTGGTCCGGACCAGAAGCTGCTGGTGCACCAGACGCTGGCTGTACAGGCGGGCGGAGCCCCGGGCAGCTACATTCTGCCCGGCAGCCTCCCCGAGGGCGTGTACACCGTGCGGGCCTACACCAACTGGATGCGTAACACGCCCGATTATTTCTTTACCCGGACACTCCCCGTATTGGCTGCGGCGGCTGGTTCGGCACCCAAACAGTCCGAAAAAGCCGCTACCACCGCTCAGGTCGGTTTTTTCCCGGAAGGGGGCGAGCTGGTAGCGGGCCTGCCGGGCGTGGTGGCCTTCAAGGCTACCGGCCCCGACGGACGCGGCCTGGCGGTGAGCGGAACCGTGCAGGATGACCAGGGCGTGGTAGTGAGCCAGCTACGCAGCCAGCACCTGGGCATGGGCCGATTCGAGCTGCAGCCGACTGCCGGCCGCCGCTACACCGCCAAAGTGCGCTACCCCAGCGGCCAGGAAGCCACCTACGAGCTGCCGGCCGTGCAACCCGCCGGACTTACGCTGCAGGTACAGGAGAAAGCCGATGCGTTTCAGGTGCTGATCCGGCGCAAGGCGGCGGCCGGAGAATCGGCCACCGAGCGTATTACGCTGGTGGCACATGTGCGCGGCACGCTGGCGTACGCAGAGCATACCGAACTGAGCAGCACCGCCCCCCACACGGTGCTGGTACCCAAAAGCCAGCTGCCGGCCGGCATTCTGCACTTCACGGTGTTCGATGGGCAGCAGGTGGCCCGCTGTGAGCGGCTGGCCTTCAGCGCCCCCGGTACCGGTGCCCGCCTCACCGTGCAACCAACCAAGAAAGCCTATGGCCCACAGGAAAACGTAACGCTACGCGTAGCCGCTCAGGATGCAGCCGGTAAGCCCTTGGCAGGCAGCTTCTCGCTGGCCGTGACGGACGTTGCCGGGGCGCCTCAGCTGCGCAACACCACCGATATCCGCACCAGCCTGCTCCTGACTTCTGACCTGCAGGGCGCTGTGGAGCAGCCAGGCTATTATTTCGCGACTACCACGCCTGCTACTACCCGCGCCCTCGACGATTTGCTGCTCACCCAGGGCTGGCGCCGGTTTGTGTGGAAGGCGCTGCTAACCAACCAGTGGAGCCCGATGCCTTATGCCCGTGAGCAAAGCCTGAGCATGAGCGGGCAGGTGCTGGGCAAGCGCATGGAGCCACTTCCCGAGGCCGCCGTTGTGCTCACCAGCTTCCGCCCTTCCAAATCGTATCAGACCCTGACGGACGCGGAAGGCCGCTTCACATTCTCCGGCTTTTCGGGGCAGGATTCAGCGGCGGTGCGGGTGGTGGCGCTGCCCACTAAGAGCGTCAAGCATCCGCAGCTGGTGCTGGACGACAAGCTGCCTGCCATTGCAGCTTCGGGCGCGGCATTGTGGCCATGGGCCGCCGACAGCTCGGCGCTGAAGCTCCGGACCGTGGGAGGCCGCAATACCGTGAGCATGCGCGACAAAACCATTCTGCTAAACGAAGTGGTGGTGCAGGACCGCGCGCCGCAGGCACCCCGGCCGGACAACCGCCGCATCTATAGCCGGCCCGATGCCACTATTCTGACCAAGGACATTGCCGGAATTGGCAGCTACAAAGATGTAGTGCAGGTGCTGCAGGGGCGCGTAGCGGGCCTTACTGTAGTTGCTAACCAGGACAACGTGCGGATAACGATGCGCGGCAAAAGCAGCGCCAGCCCGACCCAGATGGGGCTGGCCATGCAGCAAAGCACCAATTCCAGGAACCGGCCCATAATCAGCGACGCGCCCACCATGCCGACTGCAACGCCCCTGTTCCTGCTCGACGGCGTCCCGACGGATATCAACATGATTAACTCAATACCTGTGGTGGATATCGAGGCTATTGAGGTGTTGAAACCCGGGTCGGCCGCCATTTTTGGGGAGCGGGGAGCTTCGGGAGCTATTGCTTTCCTTACCAAGCACGGCAACCCCAACTACCGGCCAGGAGAAGAGCCGGCGCCTACAGTGCTGGCTCCGATGTATGCCCCACCCCGCCTGCAGCGCGTACGCGAGTTTTATACTCCTGCCCCCAATGCCACGGCGAATGCCGCTCCGGCCGGCCGCTCGGGTGCTACGCTGTACTGGAATCCTAGCGTGCAAACCGATGCCAGCGGCGTAGCTACCATCTCGTTTGGTAGTGCCGCCAGGTCCGGTTCGTTCCGGGTGGTGGCAGAAGGTATTACGCGCACCAACGAGCCGGTACGCGCGACAGAAGCATTCAAGATAGAAGCGTCAAAATAGACGCCCAGACCTGTTGGCTTGTGGCCATACTGGTCTGGGCGGCAAAAGTACTGCTAGGAAATAATAACCTCTACGCGGCGGTTTTGCTGACGGCCTGCGGGGTTGTCGGAGCCGTCGGGGTTGGTGTTGGGGGCGACGGGGTTGGCTTCGCCGAAGCCCTGCACTTGGAGCTGTCCAGCGGTGCCGGCCTGGTGCTGCGTGAGCCAGTCGGCAATGGCTTGGGCACGGCGCTGCGAGAGAGTACGGTTGTAGGTGTCGTCGCCTTTGGCATCGGTGTAGCCATTGATGACGACGCGGCTCTTGGTGTACTGCTTCACCACCTCCGCCAGCTTTTCCAGGGTGGGCGTAGCGCCGGGCTTGATGTCGGCTTTGTCGAAGTCGAACAGCACGTCGGTATCGAAGTTGATGACCAGACCCATGTCGGTCATCTTGCCGCCCAGGTCACTGGCTGCGCCCGACAGGTCGCTGACCTGGCCGGTAAGCTTCTGGCCCTGGTCGGGGCGGGAGGCACTGGCGGGAGTTGCTTCGGTGGCCGTGGTGGGCGGCGACGAGCCAACGGGAGCATTGGCGGTGCCCGTCAGGGGTTGGCCGGCATCAGGTTGGCCTGTAGCAGTGGTAGCGGACTGCTGGTCGGAGCAACCGGTAGCCAGCAGAGCCAGCAGTAGCGGCCCTGCCACACGGAGGGCGCGGCTCATCGCTGAATAGTGATGCCGTCAAAGGAACCCATGCCCGGCAGGCTCAGCGAAATAGTGGTGCTGGTGGCCGGCGGAGCCGGGAACTTGAAGCTCATGATGCCGGGACCCGTCTTGCGTGCATCGGTCGCCACGCTTTTCTTGCTGTAGTCGAGCGGCAGCGCCATGTACATGCCCGATTGGTCTTTGAGCACGTTGTATTTGCGCGAGGTGGCATCGTCGATGTAGGATACTTGGTCGATGTCAGCACGCACGGTTTCATAGTTGGCATCCGCATTTGCGGGCAGGGCAGCCTGCAGCTCCACGGTCAGGATGTCCCCGATGACGCGCGCTTTGGTCAGGGAAATCTGGGTGCCTTTAGGCCCGGGCTGGGTACCCAGCGACGGGGCAGCAGGGGGTGCCGGGGCGGCGGTTTCGGCACGCTCTACGCCGCCGGACGTGGCATCGGCGGGAGCAGCTGGCGCAGCCGGTGCTTCGGTGGTGACTGGGGCGGTGGTGGTTTCGGCGGTTTTTTCCTGGCTGCAGGCGGCCAGACTCAGGGCGAAGGCGCTGGCTACTAGAAAGGACTTTTGCATGGGAATAGAGAGTGGTGGAGCTTACCGGTACGAAGCCAATGCGCTAGAGGTTAGCACGTCAGTACCATCTGCCCGCAATTGTGCTATACCAGCTGCCCGGTTTGCTAGTCGCTACTCCAGTACCGTTACCAGCGCTTTATCGTAGAGCCGCAGCCAGTCGCGGCGCAGGATGGCGTAGAGGTATTCGTCCTCAAACTCGCCCGCGTCGTTCACCCCCGATTCGCGCATGATGCCTTCCAGCTGGAAGCCAGCCGTCTTTTCGATGGAGCGCCGCGAGGAAGTGTTGGACAACAGACAGCCCGTGGCAACGCGGTTGAGGCCCAACAGTTCGAAGGCCAGATAAAACAGATGCGGCTTGCTGCGCGGCGTCACGCCCCGGCCCCGCATGTGCCGGAATACATCGGCGCCGGTGGAAGCCGTACGCTCTTCCCAGCTGTCTACTGTGAGCAGGGTCATGCCGGCCAGCTCCTGGCCCAGCAGCGAGTAGAAGCCGAAATTGGTACGCCGGCCCTGCTCGTAGCGCGGCAGGTAATTCCGGAACAACTCGTCCAGCATCTCCCGCGAATCAGGAAACCCCTGAAAGAGAGCGTACACCTCCGACAGGTTGTTTTCGTTGATCAGGTGCAGGGTGATGGAGTCGGAATGCAGGGCCTGGAACATGGCAGTGGCAGTAGGGCAAGGATAACGAGGCTTTACCTGATGGCTCGCAATACCTATGCTTTTCTTTATATTCAACTAATCAGATAATTCAATGATACCGAAATCCTGTTGACCTATGAAAAAGCTGCTGGTGGCCGCGTGGAGTTTGTGGATGATAAGTACCGGGGCGCGGGCCCAGCAACCCGCTGATATCGTGCTGCTGAATGGCAAGATCTTCACGGCCGACCCGGCCCAGCCCACGGCCCAGGCGCTGGCTATTCGGGGGGAGCGGATTGTGGCGGTGGGCACCACGGCGGAAATAACCAAGCTGGCGGGCCCAAAAACGCGGCGCCTTGATGTGCAGGGCCGCACCATTACGCCTGGCTTCAACGATGCGCACAACCATTTCAGCGCCGATGCGCCCGGGGTGCATCTGGCATTTAAAACGATGGAGCCCAGCTGGGAAGAAACCGCGCAGACCCTGACGGCCGCCGCTGCCAAAGCGCCGGCGGGAACGTGGCTGTTCGGTACGGTGGGTGCCCAGGTAGTGCTGAATGAACAGGTGAATCGTGTTGCTCTCGACCAACTAGTGCCGCGCCACCCTGTGCTGCTGCGTGCCTACTATGGCCACGGCTTCATTGCCAACACGCTGGCGCTACAAAAACTCAACATCCAGGACCAGCAGCCCGACCCGCTGGGTGGGTATTTCGAGCACACCGCTACTACGCCGCCCCAGCTCAATGGGCGCTTCTGGGAGTATGCGCAGTGGCAGCCCAGCCGCACGCTCACGGCGCAGGTATCCGATGCGGCGGCGCTGACGGAGCTGCGGCAGCTGTCTGATGAAGCTGTGCGGTTGGGTATCACGTCGATGCAGCTGTTTTCGCAGCTACCGTTTGAGCGGTTTGTGCGGCTGCTGGAACAGGCGCAGTTGCCGATTCGGGTGCGGGCCATTCCGTTTTCGCCGACTACGCCGCAGCAGCGCGACCTGTCTGAGGTGCGGCAAATGCCGAAGCCCGCGGCGGCCAACGCCAAAGTGAAAGCCAGCGGCATGAAGTGGGTGCTGGATGGCACGCCCTACGAGCGGGGTGCGGCCCTGCGCCAGCCCTACCTCGACCGCCCCGACTGGAAAGGCCGGCTGAATTTCACGGAGGCCGAGGTGGCGCGCATGGTGCAGGAATCGGTGGAGCTGAAGCAGCAGCTACTGGTGCACTGCGCCGGCGACCGAAGCGCGGAAGTGGTGCTACAGGCCCTGGAAAACAACGGCCCCGCCGCCAGCTGGCCCGCGCGGCGCATGCGCATCGAGCACGGCGACGGCGTGGTGGCGGACCTGGTGCCGCGGGCCAAAAAGCTGGGCGTGGTGGTGGTGCAGAATCCCATGCACTTCGCCGAGCCGCAGCTGTTTCGGCAGCGCTGGAGCCCGGGCATGCAGCCGCTGGGCTCGTTGCTGGCGGCGGGGGTGCCGGTGGCGCTGGGCTCCGATGGGCCGCTGAACCCGTTTCTGAACATCATGATGGCCAGCCTCACGCCGGCCAATCCGAAGGAGGCTATTACGCGGGAGCAGGCGGTGCAGGCCTATACTTATGGCTCGGCTTTCGCCGAATTTGCGGAAAAGGACAAGGGCCGGATTGCGGTGGGCCAGCTGGCCGACGTGGTGGTGCTGTCGCAGGATATTTTTGCGGTGCCGCCCCCGGAGCTGCCCAAAACCGCCAGCCTGCTGACGCTGATAGGTGGGCAGGTGGCCTATGACGCCAAGGTGCTGAAGTAGCCGGGCTGGCTGTGCCGCCTTACGCGGGTACAGTAGCGGGGGCAACCGGTTTGCGCCATGTGTACAGAAACGGCAGCAACCCAATTGCGAGTAATAGTAGCCCGACTACGGCTAGCCGATACTGCGCTGTTGGTGCCTCCAAGGAGCCATGCAACACTTTCGGCAGGTTCTGGACGAATGACAGGCTGTACAGCTGACTCCAGTTGAGCACTACGCCTCCCACGAAAAGCAGCAACGGCAGCAGCCAACTTTCGCGCCGCCGCCATACGATGCTGCTCAGCAACACACAAGCCAGGACTATAGCCACAAAAGCAGCTAGTGGTTCCCGCAGATATAGCTCCGAAATCAGTTGAGCCCCTGAATAGCCCGCCGGTATATGCTGCCCGACATTGGCAGTACCGTAGCGTAGCGCAAGCTGGATAAACCATACGTGCCGAATCAGGAACAGCTCCTGCATGCCCAGCACCAGAAAGGGAATACCCAGCAGGTGCAGGGCCAGCAAACGCCAGTTGATAGGGTTCAGGTGAATAGCCATTGTGCGGATAGTGCCGAAGAAATACGGCCGCAAAGAAAGGCGTTTGCCGCTGCCCGGCTACTCTAGGCAGCTCCTGCCGCTACCGGAACTGTGCGCCTGCCTGTGCGGCCTCCTCTCCCCTACTCTCCTACCCCTACGCAAACGGCCGCCCCTGAGCAGGAGCGGCCGTGGTAGCACGGTGCCGCAGGCACTGCTTAGATAGCGGGGGCCGGCTTCTCGCGGCGCTGGGCGGTGTTGATGGTTTGGCGGGCCGACTGGTAGGCGGTGTAGAAGCGGGGCTCAGGGCGCTGGTAGCGCACGAGGTATTTGTCGAGGCGGTTGCGGAGCAGGGCCACGGCGGCGCGCAGGTCGGCGGCCAGGGCTTTGGTTTGGGCTTTGCTGTCGGCAATGGCGGTGCGGGGGGCGGTTTGCTCGGTTTGGAAGGAGGTGAGGGCCGCGGCCAGCTCGGTGAGCTCCTGCTTCGTGACGCCTTGCTCCTGCAGGGCCGGGAGGTGGGCGGTAGCCTGGGTGTGGATGTTTTTGCTGATGCGGGCCAGGTCGTTGTCGGGGGCGCGGCGGAGCTGGTACTCGGTGTAGTCGGCGTCGGTGTAGAGGCGGATGTCCTGCTGCTCGTCGGCGTAGGCGAGCAGGGCGGCGGCTACTTCGGCGGCGCGTTGGGCCAGGTGCAGCTTGGTGGCCTTTTTCACGGCCCCGGCGCTGCGGGGGCTGGCGGCCCGCTGCTGGGTTTCGGCGGTGGGGTCCAGGTCCTGGACCAGGGTGGCCAGCTCGGCGCGGGCAGTGCTGAGAGCTTTGTTGGCGGCATAGACCTCGGCGTGCTGGTCGAGGACGGCGAGGGTGGCCTGCATCATGGTGAGGCGGGCGCGTTGCTTATCAGTCATAATAGGGGTAGGATTAAAGTACCTCGGGAAGATAGGCGGCAGCAGGAGCATCCGCTAAGCAGGGCCGCAACTTTTTTTATCGGGGCCGCAATGGTTGCTAACCGCCGCCCAATGGCCGCTGCCCGGCTCACAACGGCTGCTGACCTCCGCACAATAGCATCTAACCGGCTCACAAAGCCCGCTGACCTATTCACAATGATATCTGACCTGTTCACAATGCCTGCTACCCTGCTCACAATGGCGTCTGACCGCATCACATTGCTTGCTGACCTGCTCACACTGCCATCTAACCGTCTCACAAGCCCTGTTGACCGTTGCGCATCCGCTGGTAATAGGGGTGCAACACCCTCAGCCCGCCGCCGCAGAGGCTATAGCAGCGGCGCGACTGGTTGTGGCGAGCGTGAGAATGGGTCTTTACGCGGACGAGGCAAAACTGCGTCGTCTTGCCTTACCGCGTTCTGGTGGATGAAGTATAACCTTATCGTCAGAGTTAGGTGCAGGCCACAAACTCACGCCAGTTAGGATAATCAACTTTGGTTGGTCCTCGCCAATTGTATATGTTGCAGATGAATAACAATTTCTTCATCGATTTTAACTAAAAAACATGTTAGCAGGTGTAATACTCAGGAATTTCAAAACATACTCGGGGGTGAACTATGTACCCCTATCTAATGGAGAAAAATTTTGCGGATTGGTTGGCAATAATGGAATTGGGAAAAGCTCTGTACTAGAAGCCCTAGACTCATTCTTTAACAATAGTGCTTGGAATTTCAATGTAATTGTCAGAAGAAGTGGATTTGTTACTACTCGCCCTCACGTAGTGCCTTTATATTTAGTTAAAAATGATACAGTAAAAGACAATTCAAGTGTTGCAAAGAAAATAAGTGATTATATATGGCATGTTGAAGAAGGGGATATATTATACCAAAACAGAGAAACATTTAAAACATTTGTAGCTCAACGAGAAATATTAAAAAGAGATTTTAATACTGATGACTATCTGCTAATCCCATTAGGCGTGTCTAATGATTCTGTACCCAGCTTTAGCATGTTTAACACTAAAAAAATGGGTGAATTGATTATAAACGGCTTCGATACAAATAATCCGCAAATATCGGATGACCAGATGAATGAATTGATGCCATTGTATAATGAATTAAAAAACTTATTTGAATATATCTATATTCCTAAAGATGTCGAGCAGGAAATGTTTGCTCAATTGGAAAACAAACAGATTCAATCACTGATGGGTGAGTCATTGATGGAAATAGTTGAAAGTTGTGTTCCTCAAGATAAAATAGGTGAAATAAATACTAAATTAAACACATTCATTGGAACACTGTCTACAGCGCTTGATGGATACTCTTTTAGAACTTTAACCGATAGGCAGCAAAATCTTAAAAAGAACGATGTATATAAACTTGTCATTGAAGCTTATTTCAAGATAAGAAGACTTCACAAAAAACAGGGCGAACATTGGCTGGAAGTTGGGGCGCTTAGTTCTGGTGAAAGGCAAAAGGCTATTATTGAAATAACGAGCCGTATTCTGAACGATTATAGAAAGAAGAATAGTAATTTAATTCTTGCAATTGATGAGCCAGAAGCATCTTTGCACATGTCAGCATGCTATGATCAATTCGATAGACTTTATAGAATAAGCGCAAGTGATGCCTGTAATCAGCTTCTGTTTACGACACATTGGTATGGATTTATGCCCACTATTGAAAGAGGAACTGTAAGCGTTATTACCAAGGCAAATGAGGATCATAAAGTTGATTTGATTAACATAGCAAGTTATAGAGAAGAGATAAAGCAAGTGACTAGTGATTCAAAAGGCAAACTGCCATACGACATTAGGCTGAAAAGTTTAAATGACTTTATCCAATCACTTATAACCAGCATAATAGATGACGAACCATATAATTGGCTGATTTGCGAAGGCTCTTCGGAAAAAATATATTTTGACAAATATTTTCAAGAACTCGTAGAATGTAAAAAATTAAGAATAATTCCTGTAGGCGGAGCAAATGAAATAAAGAGAATTTACAACCACTTATTAGTTGCATTCGAAGATTTTAAAAAAGAAATAAAAGGGAAAGTGATATTAGTTTCAGATACTGATGCAGAGTTAGTTAGGTATCCAGTTAAGGATGAAAAAAATCTATTCTGCTATAGAATTGTCAATGTGCCTGCGGATAGAAAAACGAGCTTAGTGAAGATTGATTCAAATCCTGTTTCGCCAAAAACAGAAATTGAGGATAGCTTAAATGGGAAGCTTTTTTTGAAACACTTTTAACATTCTCAGCGGAATATCCTGAGATTGAAAATATTATTAGCGGAAGTGAGGTTCCTTCAGAAGAAGCTGTGTATTTTGCTCTTGATCTTTCACCTAGCAAAAACCAGCTATTGGAGAATTTTTTTGATAAACCAGGTATAAAATTCTCCTTTGCAAGGAGATACTCGGAAAGAATATCCAGTGAATACGTAGTTCCGGAATGGATTGATGATTTGAAAAAGTTATTCTAAATTGATGATTTGAAAAAGTTATTCTAATACAAAAAATGGTGCTACTGAATAGTAGCACCATTTTTTGTATTCATTTCTACACCCCTACCGTTTCCTCACTCACTAACTCGCTCAGAATGCGTTTGGCGGCTTGCACGCTTTTCACGTCTTCGAAGGAGATGATGAGCTGTTCTTTGCGCTCCTTCATGGAGGCGGAGCGCGGGTGGGTCTGTACGTAGCTGAGGATGTTGCCGAAGGTGGCGCCCTGGAAATAGGGCTCGTTGTTGGTGGCCGGGATGAAGCCTTTAAGCAGGTTCTTCTTGAGCGTGAGCTTCTCGAAGCCGGTCTGGCAGGCCAGCCAGCGCAGGCGCACGATGTCGGCGAGCTGCTCTACTTCCTCGGGCAGCGGCCCGAAGCGGTCCACGATGCCGGTGAGCAGCTTGCGCAGCTCCTCGGCGTTTTTGGCCCTATCCAGCTTGCTGTAGAGCTGCAGGCGCTCCGAGACGCTGCTCACGTAGCGGTCCGGAATGAGCACCTGCAAATCGGTTTCGATGTTGCACTCCTTGGGGCCGCTGGTGCCGGCGGCCTGCTGGAGGCGCTGGGTGGGGTCGCCGAGGAACAGGTCGCGGAACTCGGTTTCCTTGAGCTCCTGCACGGCTTCGTCGAGAATCTGGTGGTAGGTTTCGAAGCCCAGGTCGTTGATGAAGCCCGACTGCTCGCCGCCCAGCAGGTTGCCTGCGCCCCGGATGTCCAGGTCGCGCATGGCCACGTTGAAGCCCGCGCCCAGGTCCGAGAATTCTTCGAGGGTGCTCAGGCGCTTGCGGGCATCACTGGGCAGGCCGGCCACCGGGGGCGTGAGCAGGTAGCAGTAGGCCTTTTTGTTGGAGCGGCCCACGCGGCCCCGCATCTGGTGCAGGTCGGAGAGGCCGTGCATGTGGGCGCGGTTGATGAGGATGGTGTTGGCGTTGGCAATGTCGAGACCCGACTCGATGAGGGTGGTGGCCACCAGCACGTCGTAGTCGCCGTCCACGAACTTCATCATGCGCTTTTCCAGCAGGTCGCCGTCCATCTGGCCGTGCACGTAGGTCACGCGGGCATCGGGCACGAGGCGCAGAATCATGCTGGCCTGCTCCTCGATGTCCTTCACGCGGTTGTGCACGAAAAACACCTGCCCGCCCCGCTTCAGCTCCCGCGACACGGCGTCGCGGATCAGCAGCTCGTCGTAGACGTGCAGCTCCGTCTGCACCGGCTGGCGGTTGGGCGGGGGCGTGGCAATGACCGATAGGTCGCGGGCACCCATGAGCGAGAAGTGCAGGGTGCGCGGAATGGGCGTGGCCGAGAGGGTGAGCGTGTCCACGTTCACCTTGATTTCCTTGAGCTTGTCCTTGGTTTTCACCCCGAACTTCTGCTCCTCGTCAATCACCAGCAGGCCCAGGTCCTTGAACTGCACGTCCTTGTTGGTGAGGCGGTGGGTGCCGATGAGGATGTCGGTTTTGCCCTCGGCCACCCGGCCCAGGGTTTCCTTGATCTGCTTGGCGCTCTTGAAGCGGTTGACATACTCCACCGTCACGGGCAGGTTGCCGAGCCGCTCGCGGAACGTTTTGTAGTGCTGCATGGCCAGGATGGTGGTGGGCACCAGCACGGCCACCTGCTTGCCATCGGCCACCGACTTGAAGGCGGCCCGAATAGCTACTTCCGTCTTGCCGAAGCCCACGTCGCCGCACACGAGGCGGTCCATGGGGTGGGGCACCTCCATGTCGCGCTTCACGTCCTCGGTGGCCTTGGCCTGGTCGGGCGTGTCCTCGTAGATAAAGCTGGATTCCAGCTCGGCCTGCATGAAGGAGTCGTGGGCGAAGGCGTGGCCGGGCGCAGTTTTGCGCTTGGCGTACAGCCGGATCAACTCGGCGGCAATGTCCTTCACTTTCTTCTTAACCGACTTCTTCTTGTTTTCCCACTCCGGCGAGCCCAGCTTGCTCATGGTGGGCGGCGTGCCCTCGGCCCCGCTGTACTTGGCAATCTTGTGCAAAGCGTGGATGCTGACGGTCAGCACGTCGTCGTCGCGGTACACCAGCCGGATGGCCTCCTGCAGCCGGTCGTTGATTTCCACCTGCGTGAGGCCGGCGAAGCGGGCAATGCCGTAGTCCTGGTGCACCACGTAGTCGCCGGGCACCAGGGTGCGCAACTCCTTTAGCGTGAGGGCCTTTTTCTTGGAGAACTTGCGGGTTTCCTGGGCCCGGTAGAACCGCTCGAACAGCTGGTGGTCGGTGTAGACAACCAGGCGCAGCGTCTCATCGATGAACCCTTCGCGCAGCCCCAGCAGCAGGTGCTGGAACTGCACGTTGTTGTCCAGCTCGTCGAAGATGGTACGCAGGCGGTCGGCCTGGCGTACCTGCTCGGCGGCAATGATGTTGGTGTAGCCCTTGGCCTGGTTGTCGTGCAGGTTCTTGACGATGCGGTTGAAGTCCTTGCCGAAGCTGGGCTGGGGCTTGGCGCTGAACTGCAGCTCCTCGGCCCCGGTCTTGAAGTGGAATCGTTTGCCGAACTCCACCACCGCAAACCCTTCCAGCAGCTTGCGCAGCGTCTTGGCCGACTCAAACAAATCGGCCGGCTTGCTCACCACCTGGGTGCCGCCCGCCACGGCCAGCAGCTCCTGGAAGCCCGCCTCGGCCTTGTCGAAGTACTCGTCCACCACGTCCAGGGTCTGGCGCACGTCCTTGGCCCACACGGTGGTGTTCTTCGGAATGAACTCCAGAAATGCCTCCCGCGTCTCCTGCAGCAGCTTGGTTTGCACGTTCGGGATGATGCTTACCTGCTGCCGCTTCTCCACTGACAGCTGCGTTTCGGGATCAAACGTGCGAATCGTCTCCACCTCATCCCCGAACAGCTCGATGCGGTAGGGCAGCTCGTTGGCGTAGCTGAAGATGTCCACGATGCCGCCGCGCACGGCAAACTGGCCGGCCTCGTACACAAAGTCGCTCCGCTCGAAGTCGTACTCCGCCAGCATCTCACTCACGAAGTTCACGTCCAGCTTGTCGCCCACTTTGATGACGAAGGTGTTGGCGACAAGGCTTTTCTTGTTGATAACCTTCTCGAACAGCGCCTCTGGGTAGGTGACTATTAGGACGCCGGCGGTTTCCTTGGCGCTGGCTTTGCCGCGCTTCTTGCCTTTGGGCTGGCCATCGGTTTCTGCCGCGTCGGCCGCATCGTCGGCGGCCTGTTCGGCGGTGGTTTTCGGGCCGCGGTGCGAGTTCAGCTTGTTCAGCACCTCGGCCCGCATGAGCACGTTGGCGTTTTCCGTCTCGTCGAAGCTGTAGGGGCGCTTGTAGGAGGTCGGGAACAGCAGCGGCTCCTCGTCGGGCAGCAGGTGCTGCAGGTCGGCCAGGAAGTAGGCGGCCTCGTCCCGGTCGTGCAGAATGAACAGGTGGTGCTGGTCGGGATACTCCTGGTGCATGGCAGCCGCCAGCAGCGCATCCTGCGAACCTACCAGCCCTTTGAGGTGCAGGCGTACGGGGGCTTCGGCGGTGGCAGCGGGCTTCAGCGAGTGGCGGGTGGCGGGGTTGAGGCGCGCGCCAATCGTCATACCCGTGGGGTCGAGGGTATAGAGCTTAAGTAAATCGGAGACCTTCAAAACAGCAGTGTGGCTAGGAGAGGAAGCAAAGGTAGAAGCCCGGCCGAATGAAAATCCGGTCGGGCGAAGCAGGCTGACAGGCACTCGTGGGGTGCGCTAGTCAATACCACGCCCACGCCCCGAAAGTTTCCGCAGCTTTTCATTGTGGCTGCCGTATCTTCCGAGTTCATGCAGCGAAGCAGCCCGGGGGGGCACAGGGCAATGACAGATAAGCAGAACGAACAAGACGGCACCGAGTGGGACGATATTCTGAATCATTTACGGCAGGTGCGGCAGCAGATACGGGAGCAGGGGCCGCTACCGGAAGCGGAGAAGGCAGAAGTTACTAGTGCGTTCCACCGGGGCCTGGCGCTGTTGGAAGGGCAGGCCCGCGACATGCGCGGCAACCTGAAAGGCAGCTCCGGCAAGTGGTAGCCGGCCACAACCTCTTCTAAATCCTACCCTTATTTCCTGCTACGAGTAGTGTACTTGTTGATTGCGTGCCAGCTGTTTAGCTTGCGCCATCAACTCCTATTTGTGGGCTGCGGCCCTTGCGGTGCTTTATTCTATGTATTCCTTATCCGGCCGGGGCAGAAGTATGCTATTGCGGAGTATGCTTGTGCTCGGGGGCCTGTTGCTGGGTGCGCCGCTAGCCGCTTGGGCCCAGAACGCACCGTTCGTTATCCGCACGTTCTACGATTCGGCCCGCACCCAGCCCCGCAGCACGTACTCGGCCTACCACCGCGTTTCATCGGCTGACACGGTTGCCCACGGTTCTTTCCGACGCTTTTGGACCAATGGCAGCCTGGCCGAAGTCGGCCACTTCACCCACGGCCAAGCCGACAGTACCTGGAGCCGCTTCTACCCTACCCAGCCCGGCCAGCCGCCCCGGGTAGCGCGGCACCTTCTGATGCAGGGGGGCAAGCCCGATGGCGCTTTTGTGGTCTGGCACCCCGACGGCCGGGTGGCCCAGCGCGGCACCTACCGAAACGGGCAGCTAGTAGACTCACTGGTGACGCTAAAACCCTCCGGCCAGCCGCGTCTGCTGGGCCTATTCACTGAAAGCCCAACCGGAGGGCTGCAGGGCAGTTTCCGGCTCTGGAATAACTCCTATACGGCCCAGGCACTCAACCACGGCTGGATTCCGAGCCCCTACTCTTCCTACAGCAACCCCTACCCGGCCCGCGACCCGCGGCGCTACTGGACCGGGCAGTTGGGAGCCGGCCGGCTGACAGGCGCTTTCACCCAACGCGACGCCGATGGGCAGGCCATCGTGCGGCTGTCGTTTACTTCGCAGGGGCGGCTGCGGCAGGTTACGCGGTATTACCCGGCAGCGTGGCGGCACCACGAACTGCTGCAGGATTTCGACGACGCCACCCGCCGCGACAGTATTGTGCCCAGCGCTCCTTTCTGGCAATGGGAGCCTGTAAGCCGGCAGCAGCTGTTCGTGCTCCGGCGCTGGTCGCCGGAAGGAGGCGAGCCGGTTACGACAATGATGCAGCTAAAACCCGTGAAACAGCGGCCGCAGCCGGTTCGCACTGCCCCACCCCTGCGCCACCCACCTGCCCCAAACACCCGGCCTGTTGCGTGCCAAGGCCCGCAAAAACAACTGCACAAGGACCATTCGCTGCAGCTACAGCCCGGCCCACGCCACACCCGCTGGATGCTGGGCGAGGCCGATACGACGGGTGCTACCCACCGCCCCCTACGCCACCGCGAGAAGCGGCTGTCCGACGGCCGACGGGTACTAGCTACCAAGCGCAGCACCCGCACTTACTACCCCGACGGGAAGCTGCAGCTGGTGGAACACCAGCGGTGGCTGGGGCGTGAGTTGGAACGCGGCTACTTCTCCAATGGCCAGCGGCAGGACGTAATGCGGCAGGGACTACTGGCTTCCTACGAGCGGGTGTGGCAGGAAGACGGCCGAAGCAGCGGCACTGAATTCAGCCGGCTGCTGGGCGTGCGTATGGTGCAGGTGCGGGTTCGAAAACACCAGGGCCGCCGCACCTACAGCTACAAGACCCGGCCGCGCCTATGGGAATCCAAAAAACGCAGACGCAACCGGCACCCGCATTAGGCAGCTGTGTTGCTTCGCCCTCTGTACTCCATTCATCTCCTAGTTCGGATTCTGGAGGCCGTACAGGCGGCAGTGCCTGCTGTAGTGCTTCGGCAGTGGCGTACCTTCGGCCCCTAATTCACTTTCTCTGTATTTCTCTTGCGCGGCTCTTCTCACCTGGCCATTGGCCTTATTACTGGCGTGGCTGTGGCTGGCCTCGTTCCTGGCGTTCCGTTCTCCGTGGCTGGCATTGCACTGGCTGGCTTCTCGTCCCTGGCTCCTGACCTCGACCATCCTGGCTCCCGCCTAAGCAAACGGCTTGGCTTCGCCCAGAATTATGTGCGCTGGGCCTTTGTGGCAGCGGCGCTCCTGTTAGCCGCCTACACCCATTTCCAGCTACCTATTGGGCCTGACAGACGCATGGGGTTCACGGCAGCACTAGCCTTCGGGCTTATCGGTGCGGCTATGCAGGGCGACTCCACGCGCAAGCTGGCGCTGATGTTCACGGGCCTGTGTACGGTGGTAGCGGGCCTCTATACGGGGTTTCTATGGCTGAGCATGCTGGGCTGCTTTGTAGCCGTAGCGCCTTTCACCGCGCACCGCTCCTGGACGCACACCATCTGGGCCGCCGGCCTCTGGACCTACATCGGGCACCTGGCCAACCAAACGCTGGGCTGGCATGGCGTGGCATTGTTTGCGGGCGGTGGTTATGTGTCGCATCTGCTGGCCGACACGCTCACCAAAGCCGGCGTCAAATGGTTTATGCCTTTGCTGGACTATGCGTTCAAAATTCCGCTCATCCGTACCGGCTCCGCTAGTGGCAATATGCTGGAAGTAGCCATCTGCGTCGGCTACGGTCTGCTGGTGCTAGGGCTTGTGATAGGAAAAATTGGATTTTAATTCCATCAAATGTAGCAAATCAGTAAATACAGGCATTTATAAAACACTCCTCATACAGACGCCGTAATAGGACGTTTTTTGCTAAGCTCAAGCATATAGCAGCACTACCCGGCTGGCTATCCAGAAAGCCTTGCTTCTTATTGCATGCTGAAATACAGACACCAACGCTACTTACCCTATTTTTAAGGCCTGGATCATGCGACAAGCCTAACTGTATTTATTCCGTTACAGCTAATAAATGCGGTTTATTCTTGCAGCAGTTTTTTTTGTCTCTTAGCTTAGCGCCGAAATGTACTAAACAAAGACAGCAATAAACCGTCGCATATTCTTATGTAAGATATATTTTATTTAATATTACAACACCTAAATGCGTGGGGCTGCTGAAGCAGAAGAAGCCTGTTTTCTGCCAGGCCGTTTCCCCGATAGCAGGCAACAGCCCGGTCTTCACCGAATAGCAGTGCCGTCATACTGCTCTTCGGCGCAGGCACTGGCCAGGCAAATGTTTCAACCGACGGCGCTGTAATATGATGGTACTCACCTAATATACTACGTGTTTCAGGCAGCCAAACACTTGGGTATTGTATCTTTGGCACAAGATTGTGCCATACCAGCCGCAGCCGAACCGAATTATCTGCCTCTTCTACCCCACGCACACCTCCTGCTTACCCTCAAACCTTTTTCTGTATGAACCAGATAAATAGCCCTCTGATTAGGATAGGCGTCTTTTATGACGGCAATTATTTCCTGAAAATCAGCGATTACTACTACTTCCAGCATGACCGTAAGGCCCGTATTAGCCTGGAAGGTCTACACGAGTTTATCCGTCACCAGGTGGCCGAAGAAGAAGACGTTGATGTGCGCCTGAGCCGCATCATCGACGCCCACTTTTTCCGCGGCCGCCTTTCGGCCACGGAAGCGCGCGACAAAGACCGACTGTTCCACGACCGGCTGCTCGACGATATTCTGATGAATATGAGCATCGCCACGCACTATATGCCCCTGAAAACGCGTGATGGACGCCTGCAGGAAAAAGGCATTGATGTGTGGCTGAGCCTGGAAGCCCTCGAACTGGCTCTCCACAAAAGCTACGACGTCATTGTGCTTATCGCCGGCGACTCGGACTACGTGCCGCTTATCAAGAAGCTCAACACCATCGGTACGCGTGTAATGCTGCTGAACTGGGACTTCAAGTATGTGGATTTCAAAGGCGAAGCCCGCGTAACCCGTGCCTCCCAGCACTTGCTGGAGCAGGCCACTTACCCGGTGCAGATGCACGAAATCATCGACCAGGGCCTCATCGATACCGATGAACTGATCGAAAGCATGTTTGTGAATACCCCGGATCCGGCTCCCTTTCCGGCCGTTCCGAAACCCGTGCGCCCCACCGGACCCACAGCTGCCGGCCCGGTTGGCACTGTCGGCATCAGCACCATCAAAAACCTCAAAAACGGGTTTGGCTTCGTGGTGATGCCCCCCAACAACCTTTTCTTCAGCTACGCCGACATGGCGGAAGGCGACTTCAACGAGCTGCGCGAAGGCGACTGGGTGGAATTCACGGTAGGCCGCAACCACCGCGACGAGGATTGTGCCCGTAACGTACGCAAAGTGGCCGCTCCGGCCATGGAAGAAGGCGACGAGTACGACGACGAAGAATCGCACGAGCATGAGTCGGCAGACTCATCCGAGCATTTGTAATTTTTTGCCCTTGGTTCGGCTGTAAAAAGCCGCCGGCTGCTTTCCCTGAGCGCCGGCGGCTTTTTGCTGTGCGGCGTACGGCAACTGCCGGCTACTCCGCTGGCTCGGTATCGGGGAAAAGCAGCCGGTGAAAGTCGCGCTTATCGGCCGGGTAGCGGTTAAAGGTACCCATGCCCCGTGCCACAACCAGACCGCGGGTAGTGCATTCGATGGCGGCACTCGTGACTACCAGGGTTTTACCGGCGTGCTCTACATGGGCGCGGGCCAGCAGGTGGTCGTGCAGCCGGACCGGATGCAGGTAGTTTATCTTGAATTCGACCGTGGATACCAGCTCACCGCGCGTGAAGGCCAACGACAGCGCGGCGGCGCCCAGCGCGGCATCCATGAGGCCGGCTACCACGCCGCCGTGGCAAGTACCCGGCGACGAAAGGTGCTCCTCCCGGATGGTCATGGCATACCGCACTTCGCCGGGCTCCGAGACGGTCAGCACCATGCCATTAGTGCGGCCGTAGCTATTTATCTGATTGTAGATGGATATCAGTGTGTCTACGTCCGGAAGCTGCTCCATGATGAGAAAGGGAAAAATAAGGAGCAGGAAAAGTAGCTACTTTGGGCAATACCTGCGACTATTCGGTGGCTACTGCTACAGCGCCTTGCGCATCAGCTGGTGAGCCACGGTGCCAAACAACGTGTGCGACGGCGCCACCACGGTGTAGCCGAGCCGCTGGTAAAACGGTACGGCCTTTTCGCGGGCGTGCAGCACTATTTCCGCAAGCCCCTGCTGGCGGGCGGCAGCTTCCAGAAACTCCAGTATCCGGCGCCCCACGCCCTGCCCCTGCGCTGCCGGCGCCACCGCCATAAAGCGCACCTGCCCCTGTTGCGGCCCGGCCGGGTGCAGCCGCCCGACTCCCAGCGCCTTCCCGTCAGGCGCGAGCAGCAGGGCATGGGTAGTAGCCGGAGCCGCATCGTCCTCGGCGCGCTCGGAGCCTTCGGGCTGCTGCCAGGGCTGGCGCAACACCTCATAGCGGAGCCGGAAATAGGCCGCCCACTCGGCAGCAGTAGCAGGAGGATGAACGGACATAGGGAGGCTGGCCAGGGAGGATACTGGTAAAAGTAGTACCCGCTGAATCATCCCCAACTTCCTACCTTTGGCCTTCGCCTCAACCGGCCCGCTGGTTTGGCGTATTGGCTTCCATACCTTCTCATTCCTCCTATGGCATCTTTCGACATTGTAAGCAAAGTGGACCCGCAAACGCTGGAAAACGCCGTAAATACGGCGAAAAAAGAACTGCAGACCCGCTACGACCTGCGCGATACCAAAGGCGGTATCGACCTCGATAAAAAAGCCAACACGATTCTGCTCAGCTCCGAAAACTCTATGCGGGTGAAGGCGCTGGAAGATATTCTGCTGGGCCGCGTCGTGAAGCAGGGAATTGACGGTACCGCGCTGGACTTTTCGGCCGAAGAACAGGCCAGCGGCAACCTCGTGAAGAAGACTATCAAAGTGCGCGCCGGCGTGGATAAGGACACAGGCCGCAAAATCAGTAAGGCCATCAAAGACGCCAAAGTGAAGGTGGAAGTGCAGATGCAGGACGACCAGATGCGCGTGACGGCCAAAAAAATAGACGACCTGCAGGCCGCCATTGCCGTGCTCCGCCAGCACTCCGCCGACATTGGCCAGCCGCTGCAGTTCGTGAACATGAAAAGCTAGCCAGGTACGCTGCGCCCGCTGCCCCAGCGAGGCTGCTCCACCTTCGGCCATCAGTAGCAGGCGCGTGCCGACAGGTCGGCACCCTGTGCTGCCGAAAATCAACTCCACTCCTCTCTTCGCTTACCAGCTCACTACTGCATGAACTTCGATTTTTCGGTCTTCTCCAGCGCTCCGGCCTGGATCAGCCTCCTCACGCTGACCTTTATGGAAATCGTGCTGGGTATCGACAATATTATCTTCATCTCCATCATCGTGAACCGGCTGCCCAAGGAGCAGCATGCCCGCGGCCGTAGCATCGGGCTGCTGCTGGCGTTGGTATGCCGCATCGGGCTGCTCATGAGCATCACGTGGATTGTGGGACTGAAAGCTGCCTTGTTCAGCGTGAACCTGCCGTGGATGGCAGAGCCGTTCGGGGTATCGGGCCGCGACCTTATTCTGCTGGCCGGCGGCCTGTTCCTGATTGGTAAAAGCACCACGGAAATTCATACCAAGCTGCAGGGCGAGGAAGAAGAGGAGCACGGCGGCAAAGGCAAAGCCACCATGGCCAGCACCATTCTGCAGATCATCATCATCGACATCGTATTCAGCTTCGACTCCATCCTGACTGCCGTGGGCCTCGTGGACAACGTGCTGATTATGGTGCTGGCCGTGGTGCTGTCGATGGGTGTGATGCTTGCTTTCTCGGGCGTAGTAGCCGATTTCGTGAACCGCAACCCCACCATCAAAATGCTGGCTCTCTCCTTCCTGATCATGATTGGGGTGATGCTGGTGATGGAAGCCTTCCACAAGGAAATCGAGAAGGGCTACATCTATTTCGCCATGTTCTTCTCGCTGGTAGTAGAAGTGTTGAATATGCGCCTGCGCAAGAAAGCCACCCCGGTTCACCTGCGCGACTCGCAATACGACTGAGCGAGCTTTATCCGTAAACAAAAAACCTCCGTGGCGCACGCCACGGAGGTTTTTTGTTTGTCGTCAGTTACCGGTTCAGAGCTGCAACGCCATCAGCAACACGATTACCCCGACGATGATGGCCCCGAGCAGGCAGTTAATACGTGCTATCATCGGCAGGCGGGGCCATTGACTTAACAAAGCCAACACGATAAGCAGCCCGGTGAAGCTGTTCAGGCTAGTCACCTGCTGCACTACAGGCACCTCTTGGCCGTTGGGCAGCCAAGCGGCATGTACGAATGGCAACAACAGGGAAGTATATACCCGAAACCCCTCAGTGTTCAGTGGCACCTCCATGCGCGTGGCGAACTGGCCATGTGTTGTGGTGATATAGTAAAGGGCGTCTACCTGATTTGGCTCCGCAACGGCCAAGAAATCAGCCGTGGTATGGTACCGCAGCAGGAAGAAGTCCAGCACGAGCAGTAGCGCCCCGGCCAGCAAGGTTCGCCCCACGTAAAAAACAGGCCGGATGTATGGTCGCAGATCATAGGTCCGCTGCGCATACTGTGCGTGTACTGACGTCGGCCGACGCCTTGCTGCAGGACGCCCACGCCGCCGCAAAGCCGGGTCGCGGTGTACTGGCGCCGCCGCTGGAACTGGTGCTGCTACGGGCGATACTGTCGGCTGCCGCAGGCGGGCATCGTACTGCTGGCGGCGGGCGGCACTGCTGAGTGTCTCATAGGCTTCGTTGATGGCTATGTAGCGGCGGTGCGCGGCGGGGTCGGGCGTGCGGTCGGGGTGCGTGAGCAGCACGAGGCGCCGGTAGGCCTGGCGGATTTCGGCGGCAGTAGCCTGCTCGCTCACACCCAGCACTGTGTAGAATGTACTCATGCTGCCAGGTCTACCACCGTGGCGGCTTGGTCCTGCACACGGCGCGTAGCCAGTTCCAGCAGGCGCCGGTTCAGCTCCGGACGGTGTTGCCGGTAATAGGCCAATTCGGGTGCCGTAAACAGGCCTACTACCACTCCGACCACAGTGTAGCGCAGCTTGGTATTGCGGGTCAGCAACTCGGCCAGCAGCCGCTGCTGCTCAGTAGGCGAGGCAGTGGCCAGCGGGATATGATGGTCGCGCACAAAATCGGCTACCACGGCCAGCAGCACCTCGTTCTGCAGCTTCAGAACCGGGCGCAGTGTGTGGTGCAGAAAATCGGCGGGCGTGGCGTCGCCGGAAGCGGGCAGCACCTGGGGCAGCGTAGGCCGCAGGGCCAGCAGCGCCGCGTCGGGCCGGCTGGAGGAGGGCATTTCAACAGACATCGGAATGGAATTCAGGAAGCAAATAGCACAAAAAACCCGCCCGACATACTGCCGGACGGGTTTTGCTTTGGTAGCAACAGAAAGCCGGCTGGCTTAGTGCTGCACCGCTACTTTCTTGGTGATAGTGCCTTCCGAAGTCGTCAGGCGCACTACATACACACCGTTGGCCAGCTCGGCCGTGTTCAGCTTCACGCCAGCCTGCTGCATGGTAGAAGCCGGAACCGACATCGTGCGTACTACCTGTCCCATCATGGTCAGCAACTCTACCGATACGGCCGATTTGCTGCTCACCTGCGTGCGAACCAATACCTGGTCACGAGCGGGGTTAGGATATACTTCCAGCATTTGCTCGTTGAGCTGCTTGCTGGTGCTGAGCGTGGTAGGCAGCGCGAAACCGGCGAAGTTGTCGGTTACGCTGGTTGCCAGGCCTTGGATAGCATCGAAGCCCATGCCCCGGCGAGCGAAGGCGCGCCAGATGATGTCCGAGTTCGAGCCGCCGTAGAGCATAGAGTCTGCCTTCAGGATGGCGTTGCGGCCGTCCAGCATGCCGGGCGTGCAGGGCTGCAGCTTCATGCCTTCCAGCACCAGGCGCAGCGTCATGTTGTTGCCGCCGGTCAGGGCCTTAAAGTTGGCGTTGTAGCCGTGGCGCGCAATCATGGCCCAGTTCATGTCCCACAGCGCCGTGCACCAGATTTCACCTACGGAGTGCGTTTCGGTGTAGCCCGGAGTGCCCAGGTTGTCGTAGGTCAGGTCGCTGATCTGCATGTTGGTGGTGTACGGCTGCGTGCGGATACCCGCGCCGGCAACCGGCTCCGAAACAGCATACGTTCCGATACCGCGGGGCGTAGTACCTACGTCGCCGGGCTTGGTCGTCATCCACAAGCCAAAGAAGTCGCTCCAGCCTTCACCCATGGTTTCGTAACCCGAGGTGTTGGGCAGGCAGCCGGAGTTCAGGCGGCCGCCGGTGAGGCGGGTAGAGATGCCGTGGCCATACTCGTGCGAGATAATGCCGTTGTCGAAGTCACCGTCGCGGCGGGCCGTAGTGCCGGCCGTGAGCGTTACCGTCTGGCCAGCCGTGATGGCCGCCAGCAGGCGCGTGCCATCCACGTAATTGATAAACAGCGAAGGAATCCGGATGCCGATGGAGTCGGGAGCCGTGCCAGCCATCGTCACAAGGGCCGTCGAGCCCACGATGCTGTCCATCACCACCACGAGGCGGGCGCCGGCATCCTGGGCATTCTTGATTTTCGCGGAGAAGTTGCACTTGCCACGACGGATGAAGGCAATGTTTCCATTGACAGCCGCCGCGTTTACGAAAGGAACGTTGCAACCCCGCATCGGCTGAGCCGAGCCATCATTCACCGGAACCAGCGTACCCGTGATAGGGCCAACTACCGCCAAGGAACGGCCTTGCGCGCTTTCCTGCGCCGACAGCGGGCCAGCCACGGAAGCCGGAGCCGTCACGTTCACGGAAGTAACACCCGACCACTCATACATCTGCATGCGCGGCGGCGAGCCGTCGGCGGGCGTAGACATGTTGGCGTTGTTCAGGTTAGGCGTTGCCAGGGAAGCCCCATCCTGCGCTTCTGCCCGCACCGGGTCGTTGCCGCCGGGTGTGGCAGTACCGTTGGTAGTAGTGTAGTTCTTCACCTGGAAGTTGCCGGCTGCTTCCGTGAAGCCCTTGCTGGCCATCACATCATGCATCACGTTGTTCCAGTAGAACAGGTTGGTTACGGCAGCGTCCTTGTTGATTTCCGGCTGTGCCGAAGCGGCGAAAGCGAAGTCGAAGATCTGCGTAGGGCCACCGTCGGGGCTGGCGCCTTTGCGGAATGCGTTTACCCCGTTACGGTCCAGGTAGGCATATACGTTGTTGCCTTTCGTGTTGGTAGAGTCAGCGCCGGCGATGCCGTTCACGTCGTGCCAGCCGAAGGGCGAAACCGCCACATCGGCGGGGTCTACCACCAACTGACGCGCACCGTGGCTGGGGCTCTCAATTGAGAGCGGCAGCACGTTGTAGGAGTTGGGCACGTTCACACGGTTGGCCGTGGCGGGCGTAGCCAGCACCTGCTGCCAACCGCGCGAGGCCAGTGCCTGCTGGGTCATTTCAGCAAACGATACGGGCTCTGACACCGTGTAGTCGAACTTGTCGAGCAGCAAGCCGCTCTGCGCATCTACGCGCACATTCCAGTGGTGCATGGCATCCAGCGGGGCCAGCGTCACGTCCCAGGCCAGGGCCAGCTCGCCGTTGGCTTTCATCTGGTACATCAGCTTCACCGGAATTTTGTCCAGCGAAATGCCACCATCGTTGAACACCATGCCTTCGGCCGGACGGCCTTCCTGCTCCACGCTCAGAGAGCGGGGCGTCGGCATGTTCAGAGCCCGGGCCGCCGCTGCTACGGCTTGTGCGGGCGTGAGTGAAGGCGTGGTAGAACGCACTTTAGCCGCTACACCAGACACAAAATTGTGGTGCAACACTACCACGCGGCCATTGCTGGCCACGTGTACGTTGGCTACTGCTCCATGAATTTCAATGCCCTGGTGACGCTGGCGCAGATATACGTGCGTAAGGCCAGTGCTGGCATCAGTATACTGGCTGGTGATGGCCGGGCTGGCCATATCCTGCTCGCTCAGCCCCTGGCGTACTGCCTTGCTGGTCAGCGCCGACAGCGCCTGGGTTACAGGCGCCTGCTGGGCAGCAGCCAGGCCAGGCACCGCCAGCATGGCCGCCAGCAGCAGCGCGCGGCTGCCTGGCATTGTAAAAGTTGATTTCATCCGGTTAGGAAAGTAAAAATGGGAAATTGGAAAAGCCGTTAGGTTCAGACGACACCTGCCAGCAGGTGCCTCGTCTCAAATCTACGTAGGAAATCGGGAATTTCAGATAGCCCGGGCGGGCGATTCTTCTGCTTGATTTGCGGAAGTCACGCAGCCCCTCCAAACCAAGGTAAGCATCTGACTTATTGCATGTTCGACCATCCTATTTTAGACATGAAATCCCACAGCACCACGCCGGCCGCCACGCTCACGTTCAGGCTGTGCTTGGTACCGAACTGCGGTATTTCCACGGCCGCGTCGCAGAGGGCCAGCACCTCGTCCTCCACGCCAAACACCTCATTGCCCATCACCAGAGCATAGCGCCGGGCCGGATCGGGCTGAAAAGCGGGCAGCAGCTGGCTGCCGGTTGTTTGCTCCACCGCTACCAGCACATAGCCGGCGGCGCGCAGCTGGTGCAGCGCCTGCAGCGTGGTAGGGGCGTATTCCCACGCCACCGACTCGGTGGAGCCCAGCGCCGTTTTGGTGATTTCGCGCTGCGGTGGGCGGCCCGTAATGCCGCAAAGCCAGATCTTTTCGATGGCAAACGCGTCGGCGGTGCGGAAAGCGGCGCCCACGTTGTGCAGGCTGCGCACGTTGTCGAGGACTAGGGTGAGGGGGAATTTTCGCGTATTTTTGAAGTCTGCCACCGTCAGCCGGTTCAGTTCTTCCATCGAAAGTTTGCGCATGCAGCGGGAGCTTCAGCCGGCACCACGGCAGCCCTGAAAAAGGCACCGTAGGCCGAGCTATTTTTAGTAAACGAATGTTCTGATGGGCGCAAGCTAAAGCTTACGACACATTTCCATGCCCAAAGTCGCCGACCCCAACAAAAAGCCCATCCGCACGCACGGCACGCTCGGTCCCGCCCCCGTGGTCGATACGCCGCTGATGCGCCAGTATTACGAACTGAAGCAGGCTCACCCCGGCGCAGTGCTTCTGTTTCGCGTCGGCGACTTCTACGAAACCTTCGGGGAGGATGCCGTGACGGCCTCGCGCATTCTGGACATCACCCTCACGAAGCGCGGCGCGGGCACGGCCTCCGAAACGCCCCTGGCCGGCTTCCCGCACCATGCCCTCGACAACTACCTGCCCAAGCTGGTGCGGGCCGGGCAGCGCGTGGCCATCTGCGACCAGCTCGAAGACCCCAAGCTGGCTAAGGGCCTCGTGAAGCGCGGCATTACGGAACTAGTAACGCCCGGCGTGAGCCTGCACGACAACGTGCTGGACCGCCGCTCCAACAACTACCTCTGCGCCGTGCATTTCGGGAAACAGGAAGCCGGCATTTCGTTTCTCGATATTAGCACCGGCGAGTTTCTGGTGGCTCAGGGCACTATCGAATACCTGGGCAAGCTGCTGCAGAACTTCCAGCCGGCCGAGGTGCTGTTCTGCAAGAGAAGCCGCCAGGAGTTTGAAAGCCACTTCGGACCCGACTACTGCCATTTTGCGCTGGAAGAATGGGTATTCGGCTTCGATTACTGCCACGACACGCTCACGCGCCACTTCAATACCACGTCCCTCAAGGGCTTCGGTATTGACGGACTGCGCGAAGGCATCACGGCGGCCGGCTGCATCCTGCACTACCTCGCCGAAACCAAGCACACCGACGTGGGCCACATCGGCAGCATCGGGCGGCTGGAGGAGGACAAGTACGTTTGGCTCGACCGGTTCACGGTGCGCAACCTGGAACTGGTGCAGGCCCAGCACCCCGGCGGTGTGCCGCTCATCGACATCCTCGACCAGACCGTAACGCCGATGGGCGCGCGCCTGCTGCGCAAGTGGGTGGTGTTGCCTCTCAAGGAACCCGCCCAGATTCAGCGCCGCCTCGATACGGTGGAGGCCCTGCTCCAGACGCCGGAGCTGCTGGAAAATCTGCTGCAGCACCTGCGCCAGATCAACGACCTGGAGCGGCTGATTTCCAAGGTGGCCGTGCGCCGCATCAATCCGCGCGAGCTGACACAGCTGGCCCGCGCCCTGGAAGCCATTGGTCCTATCCGCACGGAGTTGGCCGGCTCGGGCATTCGGGCCCTGCAGAAGCTGGCCGATCAGCTGAATCCCTGTGCTACTCTGCGCGACGAAATCCAGGCAAAAATCAAGGCGGATGCGCCCGTCCTGACCAACCAGGGCGGCGTGCTGAACGATGGCGTGGATAAAGAATTGGACGAGCTGCGGGCCATGGCCTTTTCGGGCAAGGACTACCTGTTTCAGCTGCAGCAACGTGCCATCCAGGAAACCGGTATTTCGTCGCTGAAAGTGGCCTACAACAAGGTATTTGGCTATTATCTGGAAGTCACGAACTCGCACAAAGACAAAGTGCCGGCTTCCTGGATTCGGAAGCAGACCCTGGTGAATGCGGAACGCTACATCACGGAAGAGCTGAAAGTGTATGAGGAGAAGATTCTGCACGCCGAGGAGCGACTGTTCGTCATCGAGCAGAACATCTACAACGAGCTGGTGCTGTTTGCCGCCGAATATGTAGCCCAGATTCAGCAGAACGCCCGCGCCATTGGCGTTGCCGACTGTCTGGCTTCGTTTGCGGCTACGGCCCGTCAGCACCGCTACGTAAAGCCCACCGTTGACGATTCTACGCTGCTCGATATCCGGGCCGGCCGCCACCCGGTCATTGAGCGCCAGTTGCCGCCCGGCGAGCAGTACATTCCCAACGATATCTGCCTCGACCAGGACGACCAGCAGATTGTGGTGATTACGGGGCCGAACATGGCCGGCAAATCGGCGCTGCTACGCCAGACGGCCCTCATTGTGCTGCTGGCCCAGATTGGCTCCTTCGTGCCCGCCGATGCGGCCCACATCGGCGTCATCGACAAGATTTTCACCCGGGTGGGCGCTTCCGATAACCTGAGCAAGGGCGAAAGCACTTTCATGGTGGAGATGACCGAAACCGCCAGCATCCTCAACAACCTCTCAGACCGGAGCTTGGTGCTGATGGATGAAATTGGGCGGGGCACCAGCACGTATGATGGTATCAGCATTGCCTGGGCCATTGTGGAGCACCTGCATAATTCGCCTAAGGCGCGGGCCAAAACCCTCTTTGCCACCCACTACCACGAGCTCAACCAATTAGCCGACGACTGCCCCCGAGTGCGCAACTACAACGTGGCCGTGAAGGAGGCCGATGGCCGCATCCTGTTCCTGCGCAAGCTGCGCGAAGGCGGCTCCGAGCACTCGTTCGGCATTCATGTGGCCCGTATGGCCGGCATGCCTACGTCTGTAGTGCTGCGCGCCAACGAAATTATGCACCATCTGGAGCAGGAGCGCACTTCTGCGGGTGTAGATCCTGATGCTCCCACTGAATTCGACGAAGTGCTGGCAGACCTGGATTCTGAGGCGGATGGTGGCAAGGTAGTGGCCATGAATGGCGCGGCCCCAGCTCCAGACACCGAGTCGGTGCGGCGCGGCCCCAGGGCCCAGCCTGCGGCGGCCGTACACAATGCCCCTCGGCCCAGTCTGCAGCTCAGCATGTTTGAGCCCGCTGACCCGGCCCTGGAGCGAGTCCGGGAGCTGCTGAGCAAGCTGGATGTGAATACCCTCACCCCCATAGAAGCGCTGCTCAAACTCAACGAGCTGAAGCTGGTGGCGGGGGGCAAATAGGTACCTGTGGCCCGGCTGTACTGTTCCAGACTAGTCAGCACAGCCGGGCCACAGGTACCTACCAGGGGTCTATGTGCCGGTTTGATTTGGCTCAGAAAGGCCTGAACCCGCAACTACGACAAAATTTTTCTCCCTGATAATGAGCGAAAAACGCCCTTTCAAAGGACAAAAATGAGCTTTTTTACCACTTGGGGCTTGACAGAAAGAAAAGACGTTGTACCTTTGTCACATCAAAACGCCACTACGGCGCCAAGATCAAAAGCGAGAGTAGCTCAGTTGGTAGAGCGCGACCTTGCCAAGGTCGAGGTCGCGAGTTCGAACCTCGTCTCCCGCTCCAAAAGGATGTTTCTTCGGAAACATCCTTTTTTTGTTTTATGATGAGTACCGTGCGGCAAAAAGTTGCTGCCGAAGCAGGAATTCAGAGTTATTTGCTCAACTTGCTTTCCGGCTATTACCAGCGTAGCCTTCCCGCCAGAGTGGTGTAATGGTAGCCACGAGGGACTTAAAATCCCTTGTCTTCACGGACGTACGGGTTCGAGTCCCGTCTCTGGTACAATCGCAAAGCCTCCTTTCCTTCGCGGAAAGGAGGCTTTTTCGTGGAGAACTAGGCCTCCTGCTCTGGAGGAGTGGTGGCCGGGACGTACCAGCGCAACAGTATCACCAGTACCAGCACGGGCAGCGGCGATACGATAAAATCGATGAGGTGACGGCTAAGCTGGTAGAGCCAGGGCACGTCGCCGGCCAGCTTGCCTGCTACCAGCAGCACCGCACAGCATCCTAATACAGCAACATAGAGCAGGAACACGAGCCGCATACGGCCGGCCGGCACTAGCAGCCGCAACAACAACAGGCACACCCCAGTGTAGACCACGGCGTACGTTGCCACGACTGGCAGACTACGCTTTGTGACTTCGCCGCTTACATTTTGCTGTATAGCGGTTAGCTGGTCCGTAGCACCTAAGGCTGCCAGCAGGTTGCGCCAAGCGTTGGTGAGCAGCGCAAACACGGATTCGTCGTAGACGCCGGCCCAGAAAAGCACAGCCACCAAGACCAGAGCAGCCACAACGCGAGGCACAAGCCGGCTGAAGCCTCTATTGGCTTTGACAAAAGGCATCCAATTAGCCATAGTTTTCAGCTTAGCTAATGACGGCTTCTGGTTCTTCGGAAACTGCTAATCGGCGCGCCCAAAGCATCCAGAGCAGGAAAATGCAGCCGTACACCACAAACGTGAATGTGTAGTGATGATTGAAATCGACGGATTGGCGGGCGTAGTAGTGGTTGAGCGCCAGCGCGGCAACACGCACCACGTTCAGCAGGTAGATAGCCAGAATACCAGCTGGAATAAACCACAGCTTGCGCCTTACCGGTCCGGGATAAGCCAGCACGAAACCCGCAAACAATACATACAGCACAAGACCATTGCAGGGGTTTCCGACGAAAACGGCCATTTTCTGCTCAATCAGCAACAGTTGCGGATTGTCGGCGGCGAGGGCAGCCGGAAAGCCAAACAGCTGCAGCGCGGCTGTTGAGACCTGGGCAATGTTGACGGACAGGAAGGTATCAAGTCGGTTATCCTGCCGAAGCCATTGCTCGTACCCGAAGAACCAGACCAGATATAACCCGACTGCCAGCAGCAGAAAGCGCCGGAGCGAACGGGTAGGCATTGAAGGAGCAGCAACAGGCATAAAACGAAAATAGTGTTTTCCGGCTCACTTTAGCCAGCCGGCTCAAAACAGCAAACGGCCCCACCAACAAAAAGGCGAGGCCGTTTTACTACGGTATTCGGGAAGTACTGGACTTAGCGGCGGCGTTTGTCGCGGAGCTTCTTTAGGCCCAGCCCCACCCCGGCAGCCAGCAGCAGCGAAGCGCCACCGTCAATAGGAACAGCCGTGGGCTGTTGAGGATCAGGCTCGGGGCCGCCGGAACCAGGGCCCTGGGCAGTAGCCAGGCCCGCTGTGAGCAGCACCAGAGCTACAGGAAGAAAGTAACGCAGGAGAGAAGACTTCATATAAGGAAGGTCAGATGAGGAAAAGAAAAAGGCCGGCTCCGGCATTGGAGCCGGCCCTTTCTAAAAATTGCAGCACTTACTCTACCGTGACGCGCTTGGTAACCGGGCCGCTGGCCGTTTCCATACGCAGGATGTACACCCCCTGAGCCAGATGCTGCACATCAAACTGTGCCTGCACCCCGGTGGAGGTAACCGGCAGAGTCCGCTCGGTGATGACCTGACCAAGGCTGTTGAGCAGCGTTGCTTTCACCGACTTGCCGCCTACCACTGCTGGCATCGTCAGCTGGAAGCTGTGATGAGCAGGGTTCGGGAACACTGCCACCTGGGCTGCCAGCAAACCAGTACCGGTGCCCAGGGCAGTAGTGCCGCGGAATACCAGTGAGAAGCGGGTAGCGGAGGAGGCGGAACCCAGCGTGAACGTATAGTTCGGCTGCTGGCTCAGGCTCTGCAGCGTACCCGATTGAGCATCGCGCAGGAACACCTCGGCACCGGTGCCAAAGTTCAGCAACTGAGCTGCCTGGAAGGTGTAGGTACCTGCCTGTGGCACACTCAGCCTGAGCGGAACCACTACTTCGGCTCCCGTGAGTGGAGCAAGGCCGTTAATGCTCATTTCCTCGCTGCCTACTACCGTAGAAAGGTTCGAAGATGAGTTACGCAGCTTGTAGGCATCGTACCGGTCATCAATACCAGCCGTGGCTCCCTGCTCGAAGTACACATATGTGTCGTCGAGGGAAGTACCGGCCGTGTTGCGCACAGCCAGCTGGAGCAGCGGCCGTGTCTCGGGGCCCCGGTTGAAGCTTACCTGCTGGGCAAATGACGTTACGCGGTTGGCATTGGTCAGCGTCAGCGTGGGAGTAGCGCCTGCTGTGCTGGTCCGGACGAAGAAGCCCTGCGCCGAAGCAATCAGCGGGTTGCCGCCTACACCGTTCTGGTAGCTGCGGTAGTTGGTGCCGTACTGGCTGGGGCTCTGGTGCACATAAATAGCACCGTTCAGACCAGCCGGAATGCTCACCGTGCTCCAGTCGAGGGGCGACGGATACGGGTTGCCTACCAGATGCCAGCCGGCATCGGGCTGCGTGCCACGGGCCAGGGGCAGCGTGCTGATGGTGCCGCTGTTGAGGCTACCGACGAAATCAACCAGTGCCGAAGCCGCAATATTCACCGTGTAGCCACGGCCTACTGCCATCGGCTCACCCGTGGAGGTCGGCGAAGTCCAGCCTTTGTCGAAGGGCGTGAGGCCGGCGCCATTGTTGGTAGCCACACGAGCTTGCTCGTAGCTGAATACCGTTGGGAACGGCGACACCGCCAGCGGCGTAGCGCTGATGTTGTAGTCGTTGTTCACGACCGGCGAGAAGCCAGCCGTTGTCAGATCAGCAATGGTAGTGCTGAACACTGGCGACGAGTAGTGGCGGTAGCCCAGGCCGCTGTTCAGGCTTGGGTCGATGTAGCGCTGCACGGTAGCCTGGCCAATCACCAAGCCGCCTGTGTTATCCACGAGGGCTGTGCCGGCGGCGCTGGAAAGCAGCGTCAGAGCATTGCTGTTCAGCGTGAGGTTGCCGCTGGTCAGACGTACTACTTCGGCCACATTCAGCGCTTGAGTCAGGCGCAGACCAGTGGCGTTGTTCACCGTCAGGTTACGTACGCGGGCTGGCAGGCCGGGGCCGGCAGCCTGTGGAGCCGTGCCGTTGTACACGTAGTTGGCATCGTTGCTGAAGGTGCGCGTGCCGGTTACCTGCACGGCGCCGGTAGCACCAGTCGCAGCAATACCGGCTACGTCGCAGATGCGCAGTTCAGCACCAGCCTGCAGCACGAAGCTGCCGGTACCGTTGATGACCTGGCAGTTTTGTACCAGCACACCGCCGGTCTGCACTGTCAGAACCCCATTTACCGTCAGCGGACCGGTGAGGGTTGCAACGCCCGTGCCCGTGATGGTCACGTTGTTGTAGGTACCCTGCACGTTCTGCGGATTGCTCACCGTCAGATCCTGCGGAGCGGCCGCCAGCGTCGTGAAGGAGGTGGTAACGGCCGACGAAGTCAGGCCACCAGCGCAGTTGCTGACAATGCTCACCGAATACGCCGTATTGGGCGTCAGGCCCGTCAGGGCAACAGGCGAAGCTGTGGGGTTAGGGCTGACCGTGGTGGCCGTGCCGCCAGCGGGCGTGTAGGTAACGGTATAACTCGTGGCCGAAGCCGAAGCCGTAAACGTCACGTTGGCCGAGGTCTGCGTTACGCTGTTCGTAGCTGCTGCCGTCGGGGCATTACAAACCGGAGCCGCAGGCGTGGTTACGCAAATCGTGAAGCTGCCGGAACCGGAACCTGCGAAGTATTCAAACACCCGCACGAGGTAGGTGTCGCCAACTGTCAGACCGGTAGCGGTAATAGTTTCCGTGCCACCGCTGCCCGTGTTGTCTTGGCAGGAGCCAACAGTGGTGCCGGGGCAGGCCCCAGAGCGCAGATTCACGACGGCATCAAAACCGGTGGCGCCTACCACCCGGATGGTATGGCTGGTGTTGGTAGCCACGAACGAGTACCACACGTCATCATCGGCCGTGCCTACGCAAGTACCGGCGGCCGTGGAGGCTGTAGCCCCCGTTGTGGTTCCGCTAATGGCAGAACAGGCTGCTCCTGCCGCGCCCGGAGTCAGGGCAATGGCGTTAGCGCAGTCGTCGTTGGCCGGCGGCGGGCTTAGGGTGGTGAAGGAAGTAGTAACAGCAGAGGAAGTCTGGCCACCGGCGCAGTTGCTGACAATGCTCACCGAATAGGCTGTGCCCGGCGTCAGGCCCGTCAGGGCCACCGGCGAAGCCGTGGGGTTGGGACTAACGGTGGTAGCCGTGCCACCGGCCGGCGTGTAGGTCACGGTGTAGTCCGTGGCCGAGGCCGAAGCCGTGAACGTCACGTTGGCCGAAGTCTGCGTCACGCTGTTCGTGGATGCTGCTGTAGGCGCCGCGCAGGACGCGGGGTTCGTGATGCAGATGGTAAAGCCACCGCTGGCCGCCGTGGTAGGAGCCGTGGATGAGTAGCTGTACACCCGCACGAGGTAGGTGTCGCCAACTGTCAGACCGGTAGCGGTAATAGTTTCCGTGCCACCGCTGCCCGTGTTGTCTTGGCAGGAGCCAACAGTGGTGCCGGGGCAGGCCCCGGAGCGCAGATTCACGACGGCATCAAAACCGGTGGCGCCTACCACCCGGATGGTATGGCTCGTATTGGTCGCTACGAACGAGTACCACACGTCATCGTCGGCAGTACCAGCACATGCACCGGCCGCCGTCGAGGCCGTGGCCCCGATGGTTGTGCCCGTAGTAGTAACGCAGGTCGTTGAAGACGTGAGAGCCGTAGCAGTAGCGCAGTCGTCGTTAGAAGGCTGCGGGAACAGCGTGGTGAAGGTAACGGCTGGTGTAGAAGTGGCCGTCAGACCACCAGCGCACGTGCTGGTCACAGTAACCGAGTACGCAGTACCGCTGCTCAGGCCCGTCAGCACAAGCGGCGAGGCCGTGCCGGTTACCGTCACCGGGCTGCCGGTTGTAGGCGTAGCCGTGGCGGTATAAGAAGTAGCAGTGGCCGAAGGCGTGAAGCTGATGCTGGCGCCCGTTTGCGTGATGGAGCCGGCGGCTACGCCAGTCGGGGCGGCACAGGTTGGCGGCGGCGTGCAGGTCAGGCTCAGGCTGAAGGCGCCCGTGGCACTGGTGGAGCTAAAGCGCTGCACCATGAAGTAGTACTGCGTGCCGGCTACGCTGGTGAACGTCACCTGCGAGGCCGTGCTGTTGGCCGAGCAGCCTGAGAAGTCGTCGTTGCCATCCACGCAGGTCAGCGCGCCGCAGCTCCCCGAATACACAAACAGCTCGGTATCGATGGTCGTGCCTGCGCCGCAGGTCGTCACCGTCACGATGTCGCCGGTGCCGGTGAAGCTGTAGAATACGCTCGGCGAAGCTGAAGGCGTATTGGTTCCGCCGCAGGCAGTGGTTGGCTCGCCCGTGTTGGTGGCTCCTACCGTCGTGCCGGTCAGGGTCTGGCCGCAGGCAATGGCCGTGGCGTTAGCGCAGTCGTCGTTGGCTGGCGGCGGGCTCAGCGTGGTGAAGGAGGTGGTAACGGCCGACGAGGTCAGGCCACCGGCGCAGTTGCTGACAATGCTCACCGAATACGCTGTGCCGGGCGTCAGGCCCGTCAGGGCAACAGGCGAAGCCGTGGGAGCCGGTGTAACCGTAGTGGCCGTGCCGCCAGCGGGCGTGTAGGTCACGGTGTAGCTCGTGGCCGAGGCCGAGGCCGTGAACGTTACGTTCGCCGAGGTCTGCGTTACGCTGTTCGTGCCGGCGGCCGTCGGAGGTGTGCAGGACGATGGGTTGGTGATGCAGATGGTAAAATCACCCGAGCCGGAGCCCGCGTAGTAATCAAACACACGCACGTAGTAGGTAGCACCTACCGTCAGGCTAGTAGCCGTGATGGTTTCCGTACCGCCGTCGCCGCTGCCATCCTGGCACGAGCCCACGTTCACGCCGGGGCAGGCCCCGGAGCGCAGGTTCACCACGGCATCAAAACCGGTGGCGCCTACCACCCGGATGGTATGGCTGGTGTTGGTAGCCACGAACGAGTACCACACGTCATCATCGGCATTGCCTACGCACGTGCCGGCGGCCGTGGAGGCCGTAGCTCCGAGCGTGGAACCCGCAGTAGGGGTGCACGTCGTGGAGGAAGACAAGGAAATAGCACCCGCGCATTCATCGTTGGCAGGGGCCGGAGGCGGAGCCAACGTCGTGAAATTGACGGTGACTGGCGTAGAAACTCCGCCATTGGAGCAGTTCGTAGTAATCGTGACCGTATACGCGGTGCTGGGCGTCAGGCCGGTCAGGTTTACCGGGCTGCCGCTCAGGGTAGCGGTGGACGTTGGGCCGCCTGCCGTTGGGGTCAGTGTGAGGGTGTAGTTGGTAGCACCGGTAGCCGCCGTAAAGGTCAGTTGCCCGGTAGTGGATGCCGCCGTTACAGCTGCATTCGTGACCTGGGCGCAGGGAACGTTCGCCGGGTTGGTTATACAGATGGTAAAGCCGCCATTGGCAGCCGTAGAGGGGGCAGTACCGGTGTAAGAGTATACCCGCACATAGTAAGTAGCCCCAATGGTGAGGCCGGGCAGCACTGCCGTTTCCAGCCCGCCACCGGTAGTAGCGTCGGCACAGCCAATATTGGCACTGCTGGCGCATGTGCCGGAACGCACATCCACTACAGCGTCGAAGCTAGTGTTTCCCTGAACGCGCACCGTATGCTGCGTGTTGGTAGCCACGAAGCTATACCAGACGTCATCATCGGCATTGCCCGTAAATCCATCACAGGCAATACCAGGCAAGGACTGCGTCGCACCAAGCGTGCTGCCCGTAACAGGCACGCAGGTTTCATCTGAAGTCAGGCTGATAGCCCCGGCGCAATCGTCGTTGGCTGGCGGCGGGCTCAGCGTAGTGAAGGAAGTAGTAACAGCAGAGGAAGTCTGGCCACCGGCGCAGTTGCTGACAATGCTCACCGAATAGGCCGTGCTTGGCGTCAGACCCGTCAGGGCCACTGGCGAAGCCGTCGGAGCGGGCGTAACTGTGGTGGCCGTGCCGCCGGCGGGCGTGTAGGTCACCGTATAGCTCGTGGCCGAGGCCGAGGCCGTAAACGTCACGTTCGCCGACGTGCTGGTCACGCTGTTGGTGGCTATGCCGGATGGGGCAGCGCAGCTGGGCGGCGTGAAGGTGTATATTTGTCCGGCTACCGGCTTGGCGTTGATTGTAGTCGTTTCGGTAGTGGAGCTGACCGTGGCGGCGGCACTAAGGTTGTTCAGGGACAAGAACTGACCTGAGCTGATGCCTGACAACCCAGCCGAAGCCGAGCCAGATGACACTGCGCCCGATTCGGGCTGGTAAACAAACTGCACCACGTTGGTGCCTTCGTAAAGCTTTGCCTGAAACGATATGACCGGATTGGTGGAACTCCAGTTCCACTCCCAGTTCTTCCATTCAAAGGTAAAAACGCGGTTAGGCGCCGTGCCCGTCGTGCTGTAAATAGCCCTGCTACTATTTGTTACGCCACCCACGGTAGCTCGCCCATCCAAGTCGTCCCACAGCGGTGCTACCAGAGGGCGGCTACTGGTGGCTACCGTGTTCAGGTTGTTTGTGGTTTGGCTTCCAGCTGACGCATTAAACGATAGAAAGCCATTGGAAGACGCACGTACCTCGGTGTAGGTAACGCCATCGAATACGAAGCTGAACCCAATGGGCAATGCCCCAGAAATGCCAGTATCAACCTGCACACCTGCCACATTGGTAGCTCCGGTTGTGCCTTCAATAGTTGTATACGTGCCTGATGAGGCAGCAAATCCATATCCGGCTACCTGCGCCCAGGCGCCGGTAGCAGCAGCCAGCCATAGGCCCAGCAGGAGCAGAAGCCGTGTAGCCCACGGCTGCGGAGTTGGTGTTCCGGGCCACCGGGTGGTGGTGTGCCCGTTAAACTGTAAAGGTGTGTGCATATAAAGGGGGTAAGTGGTTGGAAAAAAAGCGTAGCCCACGGCCACTGCACTCGGGTGCAGAACAGCCGCGGAAAGAGAAGAAAATCTGAATTTTGTTCATCTATTTGAGTATTTCCCCGCTCAATAACAAGCATATACCTATAAATAAATTAAACTCTTCGTCCATACAGAACCAGATAAAATCAGAATAGTGCTAAATAAAATCTTTCAATTATATTGATTGTGTTATATAGCCACAATCAAGCTATTTGCCAGTCGGCCGGGATACAATTTGCCCAGATACTCCCCGCTTTTTTTACCTTTAACCTTCCTACCTTCTTCCGCGTATGCTGCCGCTTTCCTCGCCTGACCTGCCCGTTCCCGATTATCAGCAGAAAATAAAACAGGTGTTTGCGGAAGTAGGCAAGGTGGTTGTGGGCCAGCAGTACATGGTGGGCCGGCTGCTGATTGGCTTGTTCACCGGTGGGCACATTCTGCTGGAAGGCGTGCCGGGCCTAGCCAAAACCCTTACCATCAGCACCCTCTCCAAAGTACTGCACCTGCACTTTCAGCGCGTGCAGTTCACACCCGACCTGCTTCCCTCCGACTTGGTGGGCACCATGATTTACAACCAGAATCAGTCGGTGTTCGAGGTGAAAAAGGGGCCTATCTTCGCCAATCTGGTGCTGGCCGATGAGGTAAACCGCTCCCCGGCCAAAGTGCAGAGCGCCCTGCTGGAGGCCATGCAGGAAAAGCAGGTAACTATCGGCGAAACCACTTACCCGCTGGACCTGCCGTTTCTGGTACTGGCCACGCAGAATCCGGTGGAACAGGAAGGCACCTATCCGCTGCCCGAAGCGCAGGTAGACCGGTTTATGATGAAGGTGTTTGTGGACTACCTCAAGAAAACCGACGAGCTGGAAGTGATGCGCCGCATGGCCAACATGAGCTATGTTGGCGAGGTAAGCCCCATCCTGACCAAAGAAGACATCTTTGGTATCCGCAACCAGATCAACCAGGTCCAGATTTCTGAGACGCTGGAGAAATACATTATCGAGCTGGTATTTGCCACGCGCCGCCCCGCCGACTACGACCTGCCCGAGTTTCAGCAATACGTGCAGTTTGGGGTGAGCCCGCGGGCCAGTATTGCGCTGCACCGGGCCGCCAAAGCCGTGGCGTATTTCGACGAGCGGGACTATGTGCTGCCAGAGGACATCAAAGATGTGGCCGGCGACGTGCTTAATCACCGCATCCTGCTCACTTACGAAGCCGAAGCCGACGGCATCCGCACCCAAGACCTGATTGACGCCATTCTGCGGAAGGTGCCTATAAGCTAAATTCCTCGGCTCGGCTAAGTGTTGCGAGCTGCCTGACAGGCCGGCTGGCCTCTTTTACTGCTGCACCACTACCGGCGCAGCAGAGGAAGTATAATAAGTAGTATGATGAGGCCAGGCGTTGGCTGGGCGGGCAGGAGCAGGATGCGCTACCAGCACCGATTTACCGGCGGCCATACCTGAAGCAGCCTCTAGGGCAGCAAACCGGCTGACAACCAGCAAAGCAAACAACACGGCGAATACTACCCAAGTCCACTTGTCATGGGCAGGTTCAGTTGGGGCAAGGTGCTGCGAAGGGGCTTCGGAGCGGGTACCGGGCGTCATAGCTACGGGCATAAAGAGTAAAATCAACTGAAGATTCTTCAGCTTCCTCGGGCTACCAGACAAACCGGACTTGCTGTGCTTCAGCAAGTCCGGTGATGGGACAGTATTTTCCCAGACAGCGCTGCCGTTTAAAAGGCTGCTGTAGGGCAAAATTTTGTTTCAAACAGAACACAGATCGACCAACAGTGGCGCGGCCGCGGCCACAGGGCTTAAAAGTCGGGCTGCGCTGCCGCTTTGCTCCGACGCGGGCTGAATACGTGCCGCACCTGTTGCGTGAGGTGCGTAATGCGCCGCCGGAAGCCCCGCCCTTTTTCTGCCATGCGGTGCGTGGGCACCCGATATTCTGTGCGCCATTCACGTGGCGCCTCACCCGGCTTTAGTACACCTGCCGCAGCGGCTCGGGTGGCAGCGCCGGTTCCTGCTGTGCCGGTACGCTCGTTTTCCCGCACCTCAGAAGCGGATAGCTGTACAGGGGCAGCCGACAGCTGCGAGTCAGCAGATACAGCAGCCGGCGCTGGCAGCGCAGTAGCTGTCAATGTATCTGCAGCTGGTGGCAGCGCAGCCAGTGGCAAAGCGGCAGATGCAGCCAGTACCAGCGTATCTGTTTCCGGCGTCTGGGCAGCCGTTATCCTTTTGGTTTCCACACCGGTGAGCTGAGGACGACGTGCAGCCATCCGCTTTTCAGCAGTTGTTGCCGCCTGCTCGCGGCCTGCCTCCAGCTTGTTTGGAGCAACGGCAGAAAGAATATCGGGAGAAACTGTAGTTGGTGCTGGCTGGAGTGCCGCAGCTGGCGCTTCGGTCCGGCTCACGGCTGGTTGCTCCGTTTTGGGTGTCGGCTTTGTGCTTTCCGGATGCGGCAGTAGCCATCCTACCCCCACCCCTACCAGCCCTACCAGCGGCAGCAATACCTTGTAGGGTAGTGCGCGAGGTGCTTTAGGAATGTCCGCCAATTGCTCTTCTACCCCCGCCCAAAGCCGGCTGGAAGGAGATAGGGTAAAGTCACTGAACGTTTCACGCAGCGACTCATCCAACAGCTCATCTTCGGGGTTCTGGGTCATAATCGGATGAAGTTATTCTGCTGCTGGTAGAGCAGTAGCAGTTGTTTTCGGGCTTTGCTGAGCTGTGCCTTGGATGTACTTTCCTGTATTCCAAGCATTTCACTTATTTCACTATGCGAGTAGCCATCGACGGCGTAAAGCAGCAAAACCACCTTGCAGCCTTCGGGCAGTTGTTCTATCAGGCTCAGCACTTCCAGCACGTTCAGCTGGTCGAGGGCCGAAGCAGAAACCGCAGGAGATACATCGAAGCTATCCGGCAACTCCACTTGGCGCTGGCGACGCAGCTTGCCGCTCTGCCAGTGGTTGATGGCCGTAGTAACCACAATACGCCGGATCCAGCCTTCGAGCGAGCCTTCCGAACGAAACTCGCCCAACCGGGTAAACACTTTCACGAAGGCATCCTGCAGAATGTCCTCTGCCTCGGGCAGCGTGTAGGCGTACCGCCGCGCAATACCCAGCATACGCCCGGCATAGCGGGAGTACAAGGTCCGTTGGGCCGCCGGTTCGCGGCGAAGACAACGGGCCAGCAGGGCGTCGAGGTCGGAAGAAACCGGCATGCGCGAAAGTGTTCTTCTCGGTGGTTGTGAAGGGGAGACAGGCGACGGCACAAAAAGGCTGCTGTGGAGCTATTATTTCGAGTAAGCAGCAGGCCGTATGCCAGGCAATTTACCTGATTTTCCCTCTCAAGTACGCATAAGTTTCTTACCATCAGTTCGTAGCCACCTTGTGCTCTTATTGCGTGCCCGACGTGGTACTTTATAGGCAAGGAGCAGCGGGAGTTATTAGCTTTGCGGCTCTTCAGCCGTATGCCTGTGTCCCGTCTTGCCAAAACCCTGCGCGGCCTTAGCAGCCTTGTTCGTAACCCCTGGCTGCTCAACCATGTGCTGGCCGCCGACGAAACTGCCTGGCAGCAGCGCGCTTTGGCCCACACGGCGCGCGGCCTCACGTCGCACGGCCTGCCCGCCGTGCCGCTCACGCACTTCCTGACTCCCGACGACCACACGGTGCGGCCTTTCGCTTTTCGGGAAGGCGGCTCCCTGCCTACGGATTTGCTGCTGCTGCGCGCTCTGGCCCGCCGCGTGCCAGATTGCCGCTATTTCGAAATCGGAACGTGGCGTGGGGAAAGCGCGGCCAACGTGGCCGAGGTGGCGGCTGAAGTGTACACGCTCAACCTGCCGGGCGAAGAGATGCGGGCACTGGGGCTGAGTGAGCGGTACATCGAGCTGCACGGCTTCTTCTCGCGCCCTCTCCCCCACGTACATCACCTGCACGGCAACTCCGCTACTTTCGATCTGGCCGGCCTCGGGCAGCCGTTCGATGTCATCTTTATTGATGGCGACCACCGCTACGAAGCCGTCCGGACTGATACGCGCCGGGTGTTTGAGCATCTAGTGGGCCCCACTACGGTAGTAGTATGGCATGATGCCAGCCGCCAGCCGGGCCAGCCTCGCTGGGAGGTACTGGCCGGCATTCTGAACGGACTGCCCGCCACGGCCACCGGCCAGCTGGTGCAGGTAGAAAACACGCTCTGTGCCCTCTACTCACCTCACCCGCTGCCTACGCACACCTTCGACCCACTCGGCGACCCAACCACGTGGTTTGAGGTAACCGTCCGGCCCCAGCAGTAGGAATTAGGTTAGCGGTTCTTCACCAGCTCCCGAGCATACGCGACGTCGGTGCGGTTCGGTAGCCAGTCGGACCAGCCGGTGCCAGTAGCCCGCCCAAACTGCAGCAGCAGGTATGTGGTGGCAGCCACGTACGACAGCGACGATGCCATGGCGGCCCCCACAATACCTAGCTTTGGAATCAGGAGCCAGCAGGCGGGCACCGTCACGAGCAGGCCCATGGTAGTAGCCCAGTTGTTGATGCGGTACTGCCCCAATCCGGCGAAATAGCTGCTGCACGTTACGTTCAGAGCTACGGCTACTACGCCCGGCGCCAGCCACCCAATAACGGGCCGGGCCGCCCCAAACTCCGGCCCGAATACCGCCGCCAGCAGCGCCGTTGGCAACAGCGCCAGTACGGCTATGGCGGCGGCTGTGGCTAAGGCTGCCAGCCGGGCCACCCGTAGCGTGGGTGCCAGTTGGGCGTGCTTGTCGTCGGCATGCACCAGGTCTACATACTGAATGAGGGCGGCACTGCGCGGAATAAGCCAGATGGCTTCGGCCAACGCTACTCCTACACTGAGCACACCCACAGCCCGGGTATCCACGAAATGCGCCACGAAATAGTAGCTGAGGCGGTAATTGGCAAAGGCCAGAATGTTGGAGAGGTGAGCCCCGCGGCTGTGGTGGCTTAGCTCTGCGGCCGTTGCACGCAGGCCCTGGCCGCCTTCCCACCGGTCGGGCAGGCGGCGCAGCAGCCCGAAGCTGGCCAGCAGCGGCGCGCCGTATGCCACATAGGCGGCGTAGTAGTACACGGGCACTTCGCGCCAGCCCAGCCCCATAAAAGCAAGCAGCAGAAAACCGGCCAGCAGTGCAACCTGCGCCATGTTCAGCGCATTGTAGGCTGCTTCCTGCTTGCGCCCCAGCAGCAGCGAGATATTGATGGACAGGAACGCCTGCAGCAGCGCCAGCGCCCACAGATGCCCGAGGTAGCTGACCGGCACCGGCCGCAGCAACCCGGCCAGCACCGTGCCGGCCGTGCATACCACCAGCGCCCAGCCATAGGCCGGCACCAGCAGGTGCCACACATTGCGGCGCGGCACCAGAAATATCAGCGACGAGCCGCCCAGCAGCCCAATGAACAGCAGCAGCGCGGCACAGTCCGTCACGAACAGGCTGACTGCTCCCCGGCCGGCTGCGCCCAAGGAGCGGGCCGTAAGCCACACCACCGCAAAGCTGAGCAGCGCCACGGAAAGGCGGGTAGCAAACGTGTGGAAGATGCGGCGCAGCACTGCAGACGAACGGGTGGTGATGCGACAAAGGTATTCGCCGGAAGGGTTCAGCCGCTGCTAGGCCAGAACCGACGCAGCATTTGCCTTGGCTCAGCCAAGTAGTAATGCCACTGGCCTAACCGGCAAAAGTCGTTCTACTGAAGGCGTCGGGAGAATGTGGTGGTCTGTCGATGGTTTGGCACCGCCGGCAGAATCTGGCCCCCGCAGCCCGGATTAGGGCACTTGGTTTGAATGAAGGGAGACAGAACGCAGCGTCCAGTACCTCACAAGAAAACAACTCTAATTTTCCCTACTACCATGAAAAAGCAACTCTTCAGCTTCGCCCTTCTCCTCAGCCTCAGCGCTTCCTTCGTCGGCACTTCCTTCGCCGCCGACCTTGGCAAACGTGACGGCCGCGAGCAACGCAAGGATTTCGGCAAAGGCCAGCGCAGCGACGAACTGGCCAAAGAACTCGGCCTGAACGCCAAGCAGAAAGCCAAAGTCGAGAAGATATTCCAGGAGCAACAGCAGCAGATGCAAGCCCTGCGCAGCCGCTCTGGCTCCGCCGACCGTAGCCAGTCGATGAGCGAGTTCAAGCGCATCCACGACAATTCCGACAAGAAGCTCAAGGATGTGCTGTCGAAGAAACAGTACGCCCAGTTTGAGGCCAAGCGCCAGGAGCGCCAGCGGCAAATGAGCCAGCAAGGAAACCGCCGCGACGACGACCAGCGTGGTAACGGCCGCCGCGACGATGACCGGCGCAACGATGACCGCCGTGACGTAGGTGGCCGGAGCCGCAGCTAGTCCTCCCGCTTCCTCCATCTAGCACAACGCGCCGTTCGGCTTTGCCGGGCGGCGCATTGTGCGTTAGGAAGAAACCACACATAACTAATTGTCTGATAGACGCTGAACCGGCAACTTACGTACGCAAGGCAGTGGCCCAACAGGCCGATTTGTCTTCCACCATATTCTTATTAGCATGAAGAACATTCTGGTTCCGACTGATTTCTCTGCCCAGGCGCACCATGCGTTTGAAGTGGCGCTGCAGCTGGCACAGCGCACGGGCGGCAATGTCACGCTGCTACACGTACTGGAATCTTTAGGCGACAATTCGGCCAATTTCAGCTCCTACGGCGGCCCCGTGAACGGGGCGGAGTTGCCCAACAGTGAGGGTGTGCCCGATGGCATTTTCGCCATCAAGCTACTGGAAGTAACCAAGCAACGCATGCACGCACTACTGGCCGAAGCCGCCCAACGCGCGCCCGGTGTAGCCGTGCACGACGCGGCTGGCACCGCCGACCTCGACGATGCCATTCTGCGCGTGGTAGCGGAGCGCAACATTGAGCTGGTGGTGATGGGCACGCAGGAGCACGATACAATGGAGCAGTTCTTCAATAGCTCCACCACCCAGCGCATGGTACGGCTGGCGCCCTGCCCGGTATTGGCCGTGAAGCACCAGCAGGCACAGTTCGACGTACGCAACATCGTATTTCCTTCTGATTTCACTGCCGAAACGGCCAATGCCGCCTCGGAACTGCAACAGATTCTGGCCCTCTTTCCGGAAGCGGTCGTGCACCTGCTGCACATCGGCTCCAGCCACGACCAGCAGGTGCTAGTGCACATGCAGATGTTTCTCCAGCAGCACAGTCTACCTAACGCCACCACCCATATTTTTGATGCGAGCAGCACAACCACCGGCATCGAGCAATTTGCCCAGAAAGTGCAGGCCGACCTGATTGTACTGCCTACGCACGCACGTTCGGGCCTGAGCCGTCTGTTTCATAGCAGCATTGCCGAAAACGTGGCCAGCAGTGCTTTCCCGCCCGTTCTCACCTTTCATCTGCACGCACAGGGCAGCTAGCTCCAGGCACCCTGCCAGATAAAGCCCCAGCCGCCGAGCGGCTGGGGCTAGTTGTTGCTGGCGAATTGCGAATCAAATATTTCATCCGCTACCCCGACTACCCAACCAAACTCCTATCGGTTGAGGAGTTATCTGCTTGATATGAGAAAATACCTACGTCTTGTCGGCCGCCTGGCCATTGTAATGGTGGCCCTGCTACTGGTGGCTGGCGTCGCTTTTGCCAACCTGAGCCCGGAGCTGGGTGGCAAGCCCACCAAGAACCAGCGCGCCGCCTACGCTAAATCGGGCCATTACCGCGACGGGGAGTTTCAGAATCTGGTGCCTACGGAGCAACTGACGGGGGGCAGTCTGGTATCGGTGATGTGGAAATTCCTGTTCAGCTCTGTACCCAACGAAACGCCTACCGCGCCTCTGCCTACGCAGCAGCTCGACTCACTGAGCATCACGCGAAAAACGCCCGATATGGTGCGTGTGACCTGGTTCGGACATTCGGCCAGTCTGGTAGAAATAGGCGGCAAAAACATCCTGCTCGACCCCATGCTGAGTGTAAAAATGGGCCCGCTGCCACTCCTGACGCCCAAGCGCTACAACCCAGCCCTAGCCATTACGGCCGAGCAATTACCACTCATTGACGCCGTACTGATTTCGCACGACCACTACGACCACCTCGACTACCAGACCATTCGGCGGCTCAAGGATAAGGTGGCGCACTTCTATGTACCGCTGGGCGTAGGAGCACACCTGCTGGCCTGGGGCGTCGATTCAGCCCGGGTGCGGGAGCTGGACTGGAACGATTCGGTGCAGTTGCCGGGCCTCACCATCGTTAGCACGCCGGCGCGGCACTTTTCCGGGCGCGGCCTCACCAACCGCAACTCCACTTCCTGGAGTTCCTGGGTGATGAAATCGGCCACAAAGCGCGTGTTCTACAGCGGCGACGGGGGCTACGGCCCGCACTTTCAGACTATCGGCGCGCAACATGGCCCCTTCGATCTGGCCATTATGGAGTGCGGCCAGTACAACGAGAACTGGGCCCAGATTCATATGATGCCCGAGCAAACTGTGCGGGCGACGCAGGATGTGCGCGGCCGGGTGTTGCTGCCGGTGCACTGGGGCGCTTTCACGGAAGCGCACCATGCTTGGAACGAACCGGTTCGGCGGGCCAGTGCGGAGGCAGCACAGTTGCTACTACCTATCACCACACCACGGCTGGGGCAACCTATTGTGCTAAGTGCCGGACCACTGCCGCAGGAACGGTGGTGGCAGTAGACGAGCCGCCTGCAAATACAATATTATGTTGAAAATTTGCGCCTATTGTTCAAGCAGTTAGCTGCTGATAAAATTGTCTAAGCCAATCCTATTACAGACCAACTATTTCCTGTTGTTTTGTTGACCCAATACCCGACTAGCGGGCATCTATGGGACAATTCCACTTATCAGGTTCATCTGCTTGTACACTTCTACCTTCCTGTTAGCTGCCCGCAAGGTGGCTTCTCCGGTGCCGGGCTTCTACCGTAGTGCACCATTGCTTGCTGGCTTGTGGCTGGCACTAGGCGTGGCCACACAAGCCCAGAATCCGACGGTTTCTAGCCTCTCGCCTACCCGCAACGCTACAAATGTTGCCCGCACGGCAGACGTAGTGCCCCGGTTCACACTAAATATTTCCAGCGCGTCGGCTAGCAACCTGCGCGTATTTGGCTCGCAGTTGCGCGGCCGGCGGCTAGGTACGCTCATGGGCCAGGGCTCTAGCATACTTCTCTTCAACCCTGCCCAGGACTTCGCCCCCGGCGAGGTAGTGAGCGTCAGCCTGCCAGCCACCATGCTAAGCGCCAGCAACGGTAGCGCCTTAAGCAAGCAAGTGTACCAGTTTACGGCGGCTACCGGGGGCACTGGCCGGGGCCGTTTTGCTGATGGCTCCGCCCGCACCCTGGCGGGCCAGGGTACGCCGCATACCCTTGTGCTCGGCGACGTGGACAACGACGGCCACCTCGACATTGTGACGGCGAAAAACATCAGCGGCGGCAACTATGGCCTTCTGGATATCCAGCGTAACAACGGCAATGGCACGTTTTCGTCGTGGAGCAGTCTGATGATGAATACCGAGCCGGCCTATCTGGCCTTAGGCGACGTGGATGCTGATGGCGACTTGGACATTGTAACGCCTGTTGGCGTGGGCCTCAACGACGGCAACGGCCACTTCACGCTGGCTACGGGGTTTTGGCCTTTCATCAACGGCCGCCGGCTCCGGCTCGGCGACGTGGACGCGGATGGCGACCTGGATCTGCTACTCGTGAGTGGCGGACGCGTGCAGGTGGGCCTGAACGATGGCACTGGCACGTTCAGCCCGGGTGCGCTCCTCACCAGCGGCCAGTACATCAACTCGCTGGAAGTAGGCGACCTGGACAACGACGGTGACCTAGACATCTTGGCCGGCGACGGCAACAGCCCTCAGTACAATGTCCTGCTCAACGATGGTGCTGCCACATTCACGGTGGGCGCCAGCCTGACCATGAGCGGCAGCGCGCAGGACGTGGTGTTGGGCGACGTAGATGCCGATGGTGACTTGGACGTTGTGAGTGCCGAATATATTCTGAGTGCCGGCACCAGCGGCCTACTGAGTCTGCGCCTCAACAACGGCAACGCTACATTCGGCAGCCACATCCTTCTGCACTCGTTCAACTACACGGTGCATCCGCGGGAAGTGCGGCTCGGCGATATTGACGCCGATGGCGACCTAGACCTGATGTATATGGACGGTGGCATCAACGGTATTTCCAACGTCATTCACCTGAAGTATAACAACGGCAGCGGCACCTTCAGCTCCGGCCCCGATGCCTTCGTGGGCTACAACCCCTACGGCCCCGCCCTCGGTGACGTGGACAATGACGGTGACCTTGACTTGGTAACGCCCGTAGACCGCACCGTGACTATCCGTCTGAACCAGCCGCCTACCGTCACGATGCCCGTTACCAGCCTCATGCCAGCCCGCAACAGTATTGGCGTAGCCCGCAATGCCAACCTGGCCGTAGGCTTCGGCCAGGCCACGGCAAGCGGCACGGCACCGCTAGCCGTATTCAGCAGTCAGCGCCAGGGACTGCGGCAGGGCACGGCCGGCGGAGCTGGCACCGCCACCCTCACCTTCGACCCCACCCGCGACTTTATGCCGGGTGAGCCTATCAGCATGACGGTGCCAGGCAGCATTGTAAGTAGCGACGGGACGCGCACGGCCCGACCGGAAGTGGTGCAGCTACGGGCAGCAGCTACAGGCAGCGGCCGGGGCTCCTTCTCGGGCAGCCTCAACCTGCCCATGCCCGGGCAGGCCCGCGCCGTAGCTACTGCCGATATCGACAATGATGGGGACCTGGACTTGTTAGTGTCGGGTGCTATGCCTAACGGCTACAACGGCGTGATGGTACGCCTCAACAACGGCGACGCCACGTTCACGAGTGCACCGGATATTTCAGTAGATGCAGCCCCATTCGATATTGTAGTAGGCGACATTGATGGGGATGGGGACTTGGACTTCATCGTGGCCAACTCTTCGAGCAACACCCTGCCCATCCGCCTCAACAACGGGAACGGCACCTTCACCGACGGCGACCGGGTCTTCACGTTCCTGGAAGGTCATACCTTGGCGCTAGGTGACATGGATGCCGATGGCGACCTAGACCTGCTGATTGGTAACAAGGACCGCAACACGGTTTCGGTGCGCTTTAATACGGGTGCAGGCATGTTCTATGGCACCATGGAAGTACCGACCGGCGCGGGTCCACACCACTTTACAGTCGGCGACGTGGACAATGACGGCGACCTGGACATCGTGACGGCCAACTACGACGCCAATACCATCAGCGTCCGGCTGAACGACGGCCTCGGCATGTTTAGCCTCACGCCCGATCTGCCGGTCGGAAACCAGCCCGAAGATGTGGCGTTGGGTGACCTAGATGGAGACGGAGACCTGGACCTCACGGTGGCAAATGCGGGCAGCGGCACCGTGAGCGTGCTGCGCAACACCGGCACCGGCAGTTTTGTGGCGGCTGGCACCGTGGCACTGGCCCCCGGCCTGCTCCGCCTCGCCCTCGCCGACCTCGATGCCGACAACGACCTGGACCTGCTGATAAGCGGCGGTACCGCAACCGGCACCACCGCCAGCACCCGCCTTAACGACGGCCTCGGCAACTTCTCCGGTGCCTTTTCCACTCCGCTCGGCAACTCTCCCACCAGCCTTGCCCTCGGCGACCTAGACAACGACGGCGACATAGACGTTGCGGCGGCCAACACTGCCCTGTTTGCCAATACGGTGAGTGTGCGCCTGAACGGTGGTACACTGGCCAACAAACCGGCCACCACCGCGCAGCAGCTGCAGCTCTACCCAAACCCGGCACGGCAGCAGTTCACGCTTCGGATGCCCATGGCAGCAGGCATTGAGTCGGCACAACTGCTTTTATTGAACGGCTTGGGCCAGCAGGTTCAGCAGCAAACGGTGGCCATCAGCGGAAGACACTTGCAGGCCGTAGTAGAAGTAGCCGGGCTACCTGTTGGCGTGTATCAGCTGCGCCTAACGGTGGATGGATTGGAGCCTATCTACCGAAAAGTGGTAGTACAGTAACGACCAAGATTTGCTAAGAAAAGGCTGCTTCCCGCTCGGGAAGCAGCCTTTTTCATGGTGTAGACACAGCTATCTGATAAAAACTTACAAACTGCCGGCCCACGGCCGAGTAGCTGAAATGCTCTTCGGCGTAGCGGCGTAATGCGTCGGCATCGAACTGCTCGGGCTGGCGCAGCACATGAGCCAAAGCTTCGGCCAAGGCAGCTTCGTCGCGGGCGGGCACGAGGTAGCCGCGGGTGCCGTCGGGGGGCAGCAGCTCGGGTACGCCGCCAACGGCCGTTGCTACAGCTGGCAAGCCGCTGGCTTGGGCTTCGATGAGGACGCAGGGAAGGTTTTCGTAGTTGCTGAATAGTACAAAGCAGGCAGCCCGGCGCATTTCGGTAGCTACGGCTTCGGTAGTGAGCTTGCCCAGAAATATAACGGTATCCTCCTGCAGCAAGCCCAGCTCGGCGGCTAGCTGTTTCACCTGCGCTTCTGCAGGGCCATACCCCGCAATCCGCAGGCGAATATTAGGCTGAGTAGCGCGCAGCCGCGCTACCACCCGCAGCAGGCCGCTTAAGTTCTTGGCTTGCTCGTTGAAGGCGGCCACATGCAACAGCCCGGCGCGCTTACTAGGTTCAGCCGGTAGATGAAACAGCGCTGTATCTACCACATTGGTAATCACCACTGTGCGCGGATTTCGAACACCCAGTTGCGCGAGTGCCCCCCGCAGGTTATCTGACACGGTATGGAGTCCGGCGGCGGCCTGCACCACCCGCTGTGTCAGCCACCGCCGCAGCCAGCCAATGCGGTACGCATTTTGCGGCAAATAGAGCGTCCAGTGCTCCGTAACCACGAAAGGCAGGTTGCGCGTCAGCTTCAGCCACCAGGCAAACAGGCCGGTACGCAGCAATACGTGCACATGCACCAGTTCTGGTGCCCCCCCCCAATGCCGCGCCAGCCGCTGATAGCCCTGCACCATACACCAGAAATACAGCCCCAGCTTCAGTACCTTATCCAGTGGCCCGAAACCGGTGGGCTGCGCCCGATAGTAATACCGCAACGTGGGTACCGTGCCGCTCAGGTCGGCATCGAGGCTGATGAGGCTAGGCAACGGGCCGCGGGCTACGGCCGCAAACAGAACCGCCACCTGGGCATGCGGCGCAATGGCCGCCACGTGCCGGCTTACAAAGTCCCCGTCCTGGTCGTCGTAGCGGTTTGGGTACCACTTGGGCAGCATCAGTACGCGCATTCGCAGAGGAAAAAGTGGGCGGTTGGAGCCGAAAAGATAACCGGATTTCCGGCGCCCGGCCTTTCACCCGTTCCGCAACCAACACCACGTATTTGCAGGATAATTCTGATTGTCAGACAGTAAAGCCCGCCTATTTTCGCTCTATGTATACTATATAGTGCGTTCTGCAGGCAACAGAGGGCCATTCATAATTTGGTAATAATGGGGAGACAATGAGGTAACGCTAGAGAAGGAGCTTTGCGGCATAATTCAACCGCATGAACCTGACCTTCACTCGTTTTCTGGCCCTGCTCCTGGTGTTGCTGGGCACTACTTCGGCCGCCTGGGCGCAAACCGGCACCATCAAAGGAACGGTGAAAGACGCCGGTACGCAGGAGCCCGTCATCGGGGCCAGCGTGGGGGTGCCGGGCACTGCCATTGGCGGCGCCACCGACCTCGACGGTACGTTTACGCTCACGAAAGTGCCCGCCGGCACCTATTCGCTGGTGGTCAACTCGGTGTCCTACGCGGCCAAAACCATTCCTAACCTGCAGGTAGAGCCCGGCAAGGTGGTCGTAATCAACACCGTGCTCAGCAGCTCGTCGGCGGCCCTCGGCGAAGTAGTGGTGACGGCGCAGCGCCGCACCAACACGGAGGTGGCCGTTATCAGCGAGGTGCGGCAGGCGCAACTGGTGGCTGTCGGCGTCTCGGCCGAGCAGATTGTGAAGTCGCAGGACCGCGACGCGGCCCAGATTGCGCGGCGCGTGCCCGGCGTCAGCATCCAGGACAACCGCTTTGTGCTGGTGCGCGGCCTCACGCAGCGCTACAACGCCGTGATGCTGAACGATGTGCTGACGCCCAGCTCGGAAGTAGATACGCGGGCCTTCGCCTTCGACATGATTCCGAGCAGCGTGATTGACCGGATGATGATTTTCAAGTCCGGCTCCGCCGAGCTGCCCGGCGACTTCGCGGGCGGCGTCATCAAAGTATATACGAAGCGGGCCCCCGAGGAAAACTTCACCAACATCAGCCTGCAGGGCGGCTACCGCACCAACACCACCTTCTCCGACGTGCAGAAGTATGAGGGCGGCAAATACGACTGGCTGGGGTTTGACAGCGGCAAGCGCACCATCCCCAGCAACTGGCCCCGCACCCTCAGCGGCGACATTTCCAGCCCGCTCCGGGCGGCGTATGCCCGCCAGCTGCCCAACAACTGGGCCATCAACTCGGCCAAAGCGGCCCCCGACCTGCGCCTGTCCTTCAGCATGGGCCGCCGCTTCGAGCTGGGCGAAAAACAGGTGGGCACGCTTACCAGCCTCAACTACGGCAACTACCACGTAGCCACCGCCCCTACACTCACGTTCTACGAGAACGGCGCCGACCGCAACGCCGTGGACGCGCAGTTTCAGGACCAATCCTATAGCAACGAGGTGCGCCTGGGTGTGGTGCAGAACTTCTGGATGCGCCTGAACAGCCGCAGCACCCTGGAATTCAAGAACCTGTTCAACCAGCTGGGAGCCGCCGAAACCGTGGTGCGCCAGGGTGCCGACTCGGTGGCCACCAACGATGTGCGGGCATTTTCTGAGCGGTACGAAAGCCGCAGCATCTACTCCGGTCAGCTGATTGGCAACCACGAACTGGCCAACGACAAAACCACCGTTAACTGGGTGGGCGGCTTTGCCTACACGCACCGCACCGAGCCCGACTGGCGCCGGGTGCGCTACCTACGCCCCTTTGGCGCCACCAACGGCGACGGCACGCCCGCTCCTTTCGGGGTGGCCACGTCCAACCAGCCCGTTCTGACGGAAGCCAGCCGCTACTTCTCCGAGCTGAACGAGCGGGTAGAGTCCGGCGCGCTGAACATTATCCACGAATTCACGCAGGACTCCACGAAGGAGGAAGGCGGTATCAAGCTGAAAGCCGGACTGTATGCCGAGCGCAAAGACCGGGACTTCAAGGCCCGCTATTTCGGCTACACCAACGTGGGCAACACGGGCGTGACTGGCAGCGGCGTACGGACACAGACCATCGACCAGGTGTTTGGCCCCGGCAACCTGACGGGCCAGGAAGGTGGCTTCTCGCTGCAGGAAGGCACCGACCCCAACGACTCCTACAACGCCAGCAATACGCTGCTGGCCGGCTACGCCAGCCTGACCGTGCCATTGGGCAAGTTCACAGGGGTAGTTGGCTTCCGGGGCGAATACAACGACCAGGTAGTGACCAGTGAGTTGCGTGGCGGGGGCCTCACCAACGGCGGACGCCGCTTGTTCAGCCCGCTGCCTTCGCTCAACCTGTCTTACAACCTCACCGACCAGATGCTGGTGCGAGCCGCCTACGCCTCTACCATCAACCGCCCCGAGTTCCGGGAGCTGGCCCCCTTCCGCTTCTACGATTTCAACCTGAATGCCGACGTGCAGGGCAACTATGCCCTGAAAACGGCCCAGGTGCAGAACGTGGACGTGCGCTGGGAGCTGTACCCGACTTCCGGCGAGATGCTGACGCTGGGCGCCTTTTACAAGCACTTCGCCAACCCCATCGAAAACTACCTGAGCACGTCGGTGGGCGGCGCCAACAGCCTCAACTATGCCTTCGTGAACACCAAATCGGCGGTGAGCTACGGCGTGGAAGCGGAAGTGCGCAAGTCGCTGGCGGGGCTGTCGGAGTCGGGGCTGCTGCAGCGCCTGTCGCTGGTGGGCAATGCCTCCTACATCTTCAGCCAGGTTGACCTAGGCGACGTGCTGAACGTGCCCGATGCCAGCGGCCGGGTACTGCCCACCGATGTAAGTGACACCCAGACCCTGACCCGCCCACTCCAGAGCCAGTCGCCTTACCTCATCAACCTGGGCGCTTACTACAACGACGAAGACCGGGGCACGCAGTTGAGCCTGCTCTACAACGTGGTAGGCCCGCGCATTTTCGCCGTCGGCAACAAGGACAACCCTACACTGTATGAGGTGCCCCGCAATGTACTTGACCTGGTCCTGACCAAGCGCCTGGCCAAGCACTGGGAGCTGCGCGCCGCCTGGCAGGACGTGTTCAACCAACCTGTGAAGCTGGTGCAGGACACCGACCGCAACAACAAGTTCTCCAGCAGCGACTCGGCTTACCGCTCGTTCCGCCGCGGCTCCAACACCACCCTGGGCCTCATCTTCTCCTGGTAATCACCAGCTGTCATCATCCTCCATTTGTTTCATTCACCCAACCTTCCTTTATGAAACGCTTTCCGAAAACGCTGTTGTTTGCTATGCTGGCCCTGACCAGTGCTGCACCGCTCAGCAGCTGCGAGGACAACGACGACAATGCACCAGTAGTAACCGACAACCCCAGCGGCCCCACCGACAGCGCGGGGCGCGTCATTCTGTCGGGCGAAATAACGGCCAACCGTACGCTTAAGGCCAACGAGAAATATCTATTGCAGGGCTTCGTGTACGTCACCAGCGGCACAACGCTCACCATTGAGCCCGGCACCAAAATCTTCGGCGACCAGACCACCAAAGGCGCCCTCATCGTTGAGCGCGGCGCCCGGCTCATGGCAGAAGGTACGCAGAGCAACCCCATCGTTTTCACGTCGGCGAAAGCCAAGGGCAGTCGCAGCTACGGCGACTGGGGCGGCGTGGTGCTGGTAGGCAGCGCGCCCATCAACCAGTCGTTGAGCACGAACATGGAAGGCGGCATCCGGGGCAACTTTGGGGGCACCAATGCCGCCGACAACTCAGGCAGCCTGAAGTACGTGCGCATTGAGTTTGCCGGCATTCCGCTTTCGACTACGGCCAACAGCGAAATCAACGGCCTGACCCTTTACGGTGTGGGCACTGGCACCCAAATCGACTACGTGCAGGTATCCTACTCCGGCGACGACTCCTATGAGTGGTTCGGGGGCACCGTGAATGCCAAGCACCTGGTGGCTTACCGCGGCTTCGATGATGACTTTGACACCGACTTCGGCTTCACCGGCAAGATTCAGTACGGCCTCTCGCTGCGCGACCCGCAGTACGCCGACCAGTCGGGCTCCAATGCTTTTGAGTCAGACAATTTCAACCCCGGCACCCCGGCCAGCGGCTCCAACGCCGGCCTGCCCCTCACAGCGCCCGTGTTCAGCAACATGAGCGTGTTCGTGACAGCCAGTACGCCGCCTACCACGCAGGCATCCGGCAGCGGGGTGTATCAGTCGGCCATGCACCTGCGCCGCAACACCTCCATCAGCATCTACAACTCGGTATTCGCCGGCTACCCTGAAGGCTTGCGCCTTGATGGCACCTCTACCTGGGCCAACGTGCAGTCTGGTGGCCTGGACCTGCGCGGCATCACGGTGGCCAACACCAATACGCCGCTCCGCGCGGCCGGCAACACCGGCACCGGCGCCTTCACCGACGCCGAAGTACAAAGCTGGTTCAACGGCACCGGTAAGAACAACTCGGTAGTAGCCAGCACCGGCCTGATGGCGCTGGGCCTGAATGCCAACTCCTTCAACCTGAGTGGCCCAGCCTTTACGCTACAAAGCGGCTCGTCGCTGCTGACGGGGGCTGTATTCACCGGCAAAACTGCCGATTCGTTCTTTACTAATGGTGCCTATCGTGGCGCCTTCAACGGCACGGACAACTGGACGCAAGGCTGGACCAACTTCGATCCGCAGAACACCGATTATTAATGCAGTAATTGGCTGCTGTGCAGCATCCAGTACAGAAGCCGGAACGTACGTTCCGGCTTCTTTGCTTTTGCGCCTGCTTCAGCACGCGGGTATCTGCGCCGTCTGTTACTTTTGGCTCTTCTTTGCTATACTTCCCCAGCCATGCTCCAGTCTATGACCGGCTACGGCGTTGCGCACCGCGACACCGACCGTTACTCCGCCACCGTCGAGGTAAAGTCTCTCAACTCCAAATCGATGGACCTCACGCTGCGCCTGCCGCGCTTTTTGCAGGAGCGGGAGTTGGAAATCCGCAATCTGGTAACCAAAACTCTCGTGCGGGGCAAAGTCAACCTTAACTTCGACTTCATGCGGGCCCGGGGCGCCGCGGCCCAGGGCAGCGTAGTCAACCAAGCCGTCCTGACCACTGCCTACCAGGAGTTGCTGGAGTTGAGCGCCCGCACGGGCGCGTCATTGGAGCAGCTGACGGCAATTGCCAAGGCCCTACCCGGCGCGTTGCGGCTGCCAACTGAGCTGCCGGTAGTGGCCGAGGAAGAAGACGAAATAACCTGGGACGAGCTATTGCCGCTGGTACAGGAGGCTTTGGAGCGCACCAACGAGTTCCGCCGCACCGAAGGCCAGACGCTTACCACCGAAATTCTGGCCTATATCGACAGCATTCGGATTCAGTTGGCTGAGATAGAGCGCCACGACCCCAGCCGTGTTGAAAACGTGCGTGAGCGGCTTCGCTCTCACCTCGCCGACCTCACGACCAGTGAGCAGTTTAACCCGGTTCGCTTTGAGCAGGAGCTGATTTTCTATATCGAGAAGCTGGATATCGCCGAGGAAAAAGTGCGGTTGGTCAGTCATTTGCACTATTTCACCGAAACGGTATATCTGCCAGAACCCACCGGAAAGAAATTAGCGTTTATTTCGCAGGAAATAGGTCGAGAAATCAACACGATAGGTTCGAAGGCCAACGATTCGGTAGTACAACACTTAGTCGTAGGCATGAAGGAAGAACTGGAAAAAATCAAGGAACAGATCAACAACATTCTGTAAGTGCAAACCAAGCATCTGCTATAACGTAATTGAACTTTTAGGGTAAATTATAGAATATTGCTTTAACTATAACTTGTTGATATTTTACAGGATATCCGTGAATCATTCCAGAAACACTCATTTTTTTCTATATCTAAAAAACGCTGCTGATTCATTCTTTTCGATGATTATAGAGCAACAGAAGGAACAAGTCGAAAATATTTTCCCGCTAACAGCTTGCAGTTGACATTTTCTTACGTAAATTGTGTTATCCGAACAGACTGGCCCTTGTGTAGTCGTCGGCGAAACTTGCATTGTCATTCATCTTTTTTCAGCCTTTAGACATATGAAAAAAGTAGTACTCTTTCCAGTTACCTTCTGCCTGATGCTGTTGATGACAGCATTCCGTCCGGCTGCAGAAATAGAATTGATCAAGAAGCGCGTGCTGAGCGAGCGGGTCGAAATCCTCATTCCCAAAGGGTTTGAAGTGATGAGCGAGCAGCAGATGGATTTCAACTATGCCCGAGCACAGAGCCGTCCGAGCGTTATCTACACAAACAGCAAGGAAGCCAGCATCTCTTTCACTTACACCGACAACACCGCCGACCAGGACATGATTGACATGTACGCCGGTAACTTCTACAAAACTTACTCGAAGCAATTCAAGGAAGCCAAGTGGTTCGGTAACGGTGTCAAGGAAATTGCAGGTCGCAAAGTAGGCTACCTCGAGCTGATGAAGCCCGAGCTTGGCCACGAAGTATACCAGCTGATTTTCTTCACTGACGTGGAGGGCAAGCTGCTGATGTGCACCTTCACATGCGCCGACCGCCAGAAGCCGGAATGGGAAACCGTTGCCAAGCAAATCATGAACTCGATTAAAGCGAACGGCTAGTCGTCAGACTCACCTACGCTTTCCATACAGAAGCCCTGAAATGCTGGTCATTTCGGGGCTTCTGCTTTACGGTACGCACAAACTTATCGGGCCGGGCTGGATGATGCGCCCAGCGTATTGAGAAAATCCCGCAGCAAGCCAAAGGTGCCGGCAAAGGCGGTGAGCGGCAGCGTTTCGGCCCGGTCCTGTACATCGTGGTAGGCCGTGATGCCACCGCGTGTGTAGAGGAAAAACGCGGGTACGCCCCGCTCTGAGAAAGGAAAATGGTCGGAGTTGGCGGCGCGGCCACGGGCGGCCAGGCTGGGCAGCGAGTGGCTCCTGTCGTTGAGGCGCTGGAGCAACTGGAATTGCGCCGGAAACTCCCGACCATTCACGACGGTAGCCCCTTCGGATCCGGTGCCCAGCAAGTCCAGATTCAGCAGAAAACGGATACGGGACAACGGCACCAGCGGATGGTCGACGAAATAGCGGGAACCGACCAGGCCAGCTTCTTCGGCACCGAAAGCCAGGAATACTACCGAATAGGCGGGGCGGTTTTCGGGGCGGGAATAATGAGCAGCCAGTTCCAGCAGCATGGCCGTGCCGCTGGCATTGTCGTTGGCGCCCGGGAAATACGCTTTGCGGCCCATGGTACCCAGATGGTCGTAGTGGGCCGTCACAACCAAAAAGGAATCGGGCTGCACGCGGCCGGGCACGAAGCCGACGATATTCTGGGTCTGGTACTGGCGCTGCAACACGGCGTCTACGCGCGCGGCCACCAGCGCTACTGTAGGGCCACTGCCGGTTGAGGGTATTTTGTTCCACACCGATTCCAGCACCTGCAACCGCATCTGCCCGGCTTGCCGGGGTGCCAGTGAAGCGGTGAGCTTCGGTACCAGCGTAATCCGGAGTGCTGCGGAATCGATATGCTGCTGCACTGGCTGCGGCAGAGTTGCCAGCCGTTGTTCGTCGGCGGCACGCACTACCAAGCCGCCCTGGTGCCAGCGGCGCTGCACCAACTGCTGCTGCGCCGCCGGATCGGTGAAAGCCAGCGTATCGAAGCGCACGAGTGGCACCGCCGAAAACGCGCCGCCTACCGTGCCTGGTCCGGAATCAGGGGCCGCAATAAACTCCTCTCCTACTCGCAGCTTTCGGGAATGCCCCAGCACCGGAAAGCGTAGCATTCCCAGGCTCAATTCTAGGTTCAAAGCCCCCGGAAAGGTGTTCACATTCAACGTGAATGGCTGAGTGAAGTCAGGCGCAAGCGGCTGAAGGCCCAGCTCCTGAAACCACTTGCGCAAATAGGCAGCGGCTTTTTGCTCGCCCTTATTCACGTAGCCGCGGCCGTGCATAGCGGGAGCCGTCAGGGCCTGAATAGTGCGCCGTACGCGCGGCATGTCCTGGGCAGCGGCCGGAGCCGGCGGCAGCCCCAGTGCCACGCTCAGGGCTACAGCGGGCCACCACTTTATCGGGACGTAAGGTATCATCAGACAGTGAGGGTTGAGCAGGGCTATTCCCACCAACGGCGGGCGGCATAGGCCAGCAGCAGCCCAATGGCCGCGCCCAGTCCGTCGCTGAGGGCATCAGACCATTCGCCGTGGCGGCCCAGCTTCATCGTCATTTGGAGTATTTCTATCAGCAGGCCAAACCCCACGCAGGCGACCAGCAGCAGCAGATATGCTTGCCGACGCAGCCAGGGCCAGCGGGCCTGCCGGCGTGCCGAGATGACGGCCAGCGCCGCCTGCACCACAAACACGAAGGCATGCGCAGCCGTGTCAAATGACAGCAACTCCCAGGGGGGCGTTACCGGCATATCTTCGGCCGGCGTCAGGGTCAGTACCAATACCAGCGCCGCCCACGCCAGCGGCAGCCCCACCAAGGAGCGGCCACGTGACGCGGGCGGCGCGATTTCAGTCATTACGGACCGCAGTAAGGGAAGCAGGCTTACGCGCCTACCAGCTCACCATAGGCCTCTGCCGACAGCAGCGCGTCCAACTCAGAGGGGTTAGCAATGGATATTTTCACCATCCAGCCGTCGCCATAGGGGTCAGAATTCACCGACTCAGGGTTGCCATCGAGGTGGCTGTTTACTTCCAGCACGGTGCCGGAAATGGGGCTGAACAGGTCCGATACCGTTTTCACGGCTTCTACCGTGCCGAACACCTCATTCTGCGCAATTTCCTTGTCAAGCGTATCGATGTCAACATACACGATGTCGCCGAGTTCCTTCTGAGCATGGTCGGTGATGCCTACGTAGGCAACATCACCTTCAATACGTACCCATTCGTGCTCTTTCGTGTACTTCAGTTCAGCAGGCAGGTTCATAAAGTGCGGGGTTGGAAAGTAGGGGATAAACCGGGCAGCTGCCCGGTTGCTCAAAAGTACGCGGAAATGGCGAAGTGGTGAAATAGTAGCAGGGGAGTTTGAGGGGGAACCAGCGTTGGTGCCTCCTCAAACTCCCCTGCTATTGGTGGACTGGCGTACCTGCTACTGCGACAGGCTGTAGCGCAGCTGGATACCGCCTTCGGTCGTTGAGTTCTTGAACGAGTTCTGTACCCGCGGGTCCGTGACGGTGCGCGAGAAGAAGAACTGCAGATTCAGCCGCTGGTTCAGTACGTAGTCGATGGTGGGGCGCAGCTGCAGTTGCTTGGTACCGTTGGTGGTAAGGCCCCGGGCCCGACCCACGCTGGGGGCCAACCCTGCTGGGTCGTTGACGTCTACTACATCCTCAATGGTGCGCTGAATGGTAGTGTTGTCGCGGATGCTCAGGTCGAGGCGGGCGTTCAGCTCGTTGCGCAGTACCCGCTGCTCGCCCCCGATGCGGAACGGCAGCCGCAGCCGGTTGGTAGCATAGCCAAAGCCAATGACCAGCTCCTGCGTGTGCAGCTCCGTTACCTGCGCGTTGGTGGTATTTAGGGCAATGGCCCGCTCGGTGCGCAGTTCCACGCGGCCCGTTACCTTCTCCAGTGTCTGGAAGTTGATGCCAATCAGCGGCGACAACCGCTCGGCAATGCTCACCTGCCCGATGACGTAATACGGAATGTACTGGCCGGAAGCATTCGTGAGGAAGCTCAATTCGTTGTCGCCTAGCTCCCGGTTGTAGCTGGTATTGGTGGTGTAGCCCGCAATGTTGTAGACCGAAGCGTAAGCGTGCGTGATGGCAATGGAGCGGAAGTAGCGCTTCACGAAAGGCAGCTCCGCCAGGCCGTTGTACTGAATGTTCCAGTTCGGAATCGGAATTTTGGCGAAAGGCTTGAAGCCGTCGGCTTTGTAGCCATCCGATGACCGGCCCTGATACGCATCTAGGAAGGCCGGAATAAGCACGTCCTGCGAGTTGTAACCGTAGGTGCCGTTAGTACCATTGACATCGGGGTTGGCTGCCTGCAGCCGCTGCTGCACAAAGCCACGGTTTTCCACAAACCGGTTGAAGGCCTTCGATATCTCTCCATCCGAGGTCCGGTCGCCAAACAGCGTCTGGATGCTGATGATGGACGTGCTGAACGAGCCGGAACCCAGCGGTTGAGTGGGAGCCAATTCGTCCAGCGGCCGCAGCGACACTTCATCAATGGCCCGGCGGTAGAACACTTCGCGGTTGCGCACCAGCTGGCGGCGAGCCTCCAGCTGGATATTAAAGTCGCGGAAGGGTTCCAGCGTAGTGCGGGCCGTCAGGTTTTCGGTGAGCAGGGAGCTGAGCGGCGTGTTCAGGTAGTCGCTCCGGTCGGTGTACCAGCCCCGCGACGCGGCCCGGTTGTACAGCGCGTCCAGGTCGTACTGCCTGCCCAGCAGGAACGGCACGCCCGGTGCGTCGAAGTCGCTGTTCATGCCGAAAAACCGGGTTTTGGGCAAGTAGCCCGGCAGCAGCGTACCGTTGGAGCGGGTGTAGGTGAAGTTGATGGAACGCGCCGTCATCAGGGAGCGAAGCACGGCTTTCAGGAAGCGCAACTCCGGCCCTTTGCTGGTATCGGCGGCCGGCTGACCGGCCTCCTTGGCCTGCACACCCGCCTGGTCGAGGGCCGAGCCCAGGGAGCGGCGGGCACCTTTGGCGCCCTGGCCGGGCGGCGGGGCATTGTTGATGATGTTGAGGAAGCGCACCTTGTTGTAGAGCTTCACCAGATCAATCTTGCCGTTGGCACTCAGCTCGCCGTTGTTCTGGATGGTATTGCCCAGGTTCAGCTCCGTGGTGGTCGTGTCGGTCGGGTCGGGGCTGCCGTCTGCCAGATACCGCAGCGGCGCCGGCACCCGCAGCGCCGTGGAGGCCGCCTGCCAGGTGTAGTTGGCCGCGTACCGCGCATCCGCCGACAGCCAGTCGGTGAGGGGGAACTTGTCGAGCGGCAGGCGGTACGTCAGGGCTACGGTCTGGTTGAAGTTGGTGGTGCGGCCCAGCTTAATCAGGTTGTCGCGCAGCATCTCGCGGTTGCGCTGGGCTTCCGGCGAGTCGCCGATGGCACTGCCCACGCCTTCGTCTATCACGGCCCGGTTGTTGGCGGTGTAGTCGAGCGTCAGGGCCTTGGTAATGGCCCACTGCATGTCGTAGATGCGGTTGAAGTAGAACGACTTCTGGAACACGCCGGGAATGCCGGTTGTCACGGGAAGCTGGCCGGGTTCCAGCACACGCTGCAGGAACCGCTCGTTGTAGCGCCGGTCAATATCGGCGCGGAATGAGAAGCGCGAAGGCAGCGGCGTGAAGTTCACGTCCTGGAAAATCTTCAGATACGGGTTGTCCAAGGCCTTCACCTTGGCCAGCGGCGTGTAGGTTTTGGGCGTAATCTGGTACAGATAAGCCAGCGCGCCCGTGTAGGTGCGGGTGTAGTCCCGGTCCGTACGGATGTCGGTGTGTGTGCGCTCTGTGATGGAGTAGCTGACGGCGAAGTTCTCGATGTCATAGGGCATCGGTTTCTTCTCGGGGTTGGTGCGCTCCTTGCGCACGTTCAGCACGGATATGCTTCGGCTGGAAGTCTGGTCGATGACTTCCTTGCGGTACGCGGCCTGCTTTTCCTCGTCAATGGTGTTGTCGGCCTTCGTGAATTTGCGCAACGACTGCTCCAGCTTGGTATCGGGGTCGAGCGGGTCGTATTGCGGGGCGCGGCTTTCGTGGCCAGCCTGAATCAGCACCGGCACGCGCAGACCCAGCTTCTCGGGGAAGAACTTGTCGGCGGCAATGGTGGCGTTGATGTCGCCGCGCTTGATGTCTTCCAGGGAGCGTTGAGCCAGTTTGTCCTGCAGCCCGCCAAAACCCACCGACGTGTAGCTGCCGGTGGCCGTGATGTTGGCCACATCGGCGAGCTTGGTATTGAAGCGCGCCGTAGCGGCCCAGCCGTTTTCCTTGTCGAAGTCAAACACCCGGAACTCATCGGCCCACAGGCACATGCTCTTGGAGTTGCCGTCGTCGGTGGGGTTGAAAATACCAATCATGGCCCCCTGCACCGCACTCAGGTCGGGGTTGCCGAACACCGTGATGCTGGCGCCGCTGGGGAAGGTTTTAGTATAAGGGCCGGTGAAGCTGGCGTTACCGTTGTTAATCGCCAGGTTCCGCTCCGCTTTCACGTCGATGAAGTCCTGCAGCGCCAGCTGAATCTGGTTGGCATCGGGCCAGATGTCGGCCTGCGTGGTAGCGCCGCTGCGGGTCACGACCAGCGGCAGGCGGTACTCGTAATAGTTCTGGTTGTAGTCGGTGCCGAGGCGGATGAAGGCTTGCACGTCGCCGTCGCGCAGGTTGGGGTTCTCGCTTTCGGCGTGCAGAAACAGGCGCAGCTGCTTGTAGCGCAGCAGGCTCAGGCTCAGATTTTTGTAGGCTGCCTGCCCGAAACCGTCGCGCAACTCTTCTACGCACAGACGCAGGCTTTGCTCGTTCTGCTCACGGTTTACGGTGCTGGAGCCGTACTCTTTGTCGCGCTGAATGTTAGGCGGCAGCACGTACGGAATAGCTCCTTTGTTGCCAGGTCCGTTTTCCTCAATGCTTACCGTGCTGATGTTGAAGGCCGCTGCCGTTTCGCCGCAGTTGAGGCAAGGCTGATTGGGCTCCGAAATCGGGCTCAGATAGCGGCGCCACTGGTTGGCAATGAACTGGGGCTGCACCATGCGCAGCACCACCGGCTGCTGCCAGTCGGTGAGGTACATGCGCAGGAACCGGATGGATTTGAAACCGAACGGCTGGCCGTCGGCGCTACGCACGTTGTTGTAGCTGCGCACCGGAATCCGGAACTGGTACCACGACACCTGGTCGCCTTTGATAGTATTCGTGATTTTGTCGACCACGAAGTTGCTGCCCACGGCCAGCTGACCGTCGCGCAGCTCCAGCTGGTACTCGTAGTAGCGCTCCGTCTCCGAAATAACGTTGTCCCGGTTCAGGTCTTCCTTATCGGGGAATGCCGTGGACGAGAGCTGGCTGTTCTCCTGCGAGTTGCCTTCCAGACCATTGTACTGCTTATAGCGGCCCAGAATACCTACGTTGTTCTGGTCGTAGAACGGGTCGAGGTGGTGGCGGAAATTGTCGCCGGAAGGGTCACCATAGGCTTTTCCGAAAAACTGCGACTCTTCCGTATCATTCAGACCATCGAGGCCCACGTCTTGGCGCGCACGGCCGCCGGGCGTGTTGCTGAACGCATCCGTCAGGAACTGCTGGCGCGACACGCGGCCCCACGCAGTTTGCCGCGTGTCGTTAGGGTCGGCCGGATCGGTAACCGACAGGCCGTTTTCAAACTCGTACTGGTTGTTGTCGCGCAGCACGTCTTCGCTCACGTTGCCCAGGTTGATGATGAGCCGCCCGCCCGTGTCGTTGTTGACCGGCGCGTTTTCGCCATCAATCACCTGCCCGCGCACGCCTTTCAGGAACGGGTCCATCATCCAGAACTCCAGGTACTCGACGTTGGCGTTGTCGAAGTCCGTGTCGAAGGTGATTTCGCGTGAAATAGCACCGTAGTTCTGCTGCGGGTTCGGCAGCGTTCTGCCATCCGCCCCAATGTTGGGGTTGTAGTTGTACGGGCCGCGCTCCGATGGATAGTACGCCAGGTCCAGCGAGTACTCAAAGCCATTGCCGGAAGCGCCTACGTCGCGGTTCGGGAACACCTCAATCCGCTCGATGCCGCGTGTGTAGTGGTTGTCCAGGTCGGCTACCCCGATATTGGAGGGCCGGCTGGGGCCATCGGTGTAGTAGGTCTGATCAACGGAATACCAGGCCAGCTTGGCCCGGCGGTAGGCCGAGGTGATGTCGTTGGCGTCGAAATTGGGGAAGGTGCGCGGCGTGGAGCCCAGGCGCCAGGCCACAGCCGAGTTCAGGCCGCCCAGCGTGTAGGGCGTGCGCGCATTCTCGAAGTCATCCAGATACGACACCCCGTTTTCACCGTTGCCCAGCTTCGACTGGCCGGGCAGCAACTGCGCAAACTCGCCGCTGAACGCCACCGACGAGGGCTCCTTCGTCGACAGGAAGGGCAGCATGTCGAGGTACTTGGTGAGGGCGCGCGAGTCGCGGCGCATGTTCACGTCGAACCCGTAAATTGTGTTGTTGCCGGGTTCGTCGCCGATGTTGACGCGGTTGATACCGGGTGCCTGGTTTTCGCGCAGGTGCAGCACCGTGGCCCCGAAGTTGATATCCTGGCTGAGGCGGTAGTCGAAACGGGCCCCGAGCAGCTTGCGCGGCTGCACCTGCACCAGCGCATTCTTCTCGAATTCCACCCGCAGCTCGTTGGCCGAGTTGAGGTAAGAGGGGTTCAGGATTTTGACCTTGGCCTGGTCGTAGAACACCTGATAGTCGCGGCCTTCTTCCAGCAGCACCGAGCCGGCGCGCACCCGCACCGAGCCCTGCGCAATGCCGAGGCCGGGCAGCGTAATTTCGTCGGTGGCCGTGGCCTGGAACCGGCCGCGCAGCACGAATTTGTCCTTCTCGGTGCGTTGCTGGGCGTCGCTCTGTACCTGGGTGTACAGCTCCTGGTACACGTACTTATCAATCAGCGGCTGCTCCGCCGCCGGATCGAACTTGGAGCGCAGGAACGACCCGAACGGCTCGACCAGCGGGAAGATGATTTTGCCCAGCTCCGGGTCAATGGTGATACCGGGGAAGAAGTCGAAGTTGCCGTCAGGGTTCTGGTCGTTGTTGGGATTCACGTTGTCGAGGTTCAGCACCTCAATCAGCGGAATATTCTGGATGATGTTGGGGCGGCCGTCCTTGATGGAAATCAGGTCGACGCCTGTGATGTCGTCTTTGTAGATAACCTGCAGCTGGAAGTTGTCCCGGTTGAGCTGCGACGCATTCAGCGGGTACACGTTCTTCATCATCAGGTCCCACGTCGGCAGGTTGCGCGTCAGCAGGTTTTCGTTGTCGGGATTCTGGCCGGGGTCGGCAATGCCAACGGCCGGGTTGGTGGCCTTCAGCAGCTTCAGGAACACCACTTCATCCTGGCCGCGGTTGCCGTAGTCGTCTACCACCTCGCCTACTTTGTAGGTTTTTCCGTTGTACAGGTACTCGTAGCTCACGCCCAGCACCTGCTCGGGCAGTAGCTGCGTATTCAGCGAAATGTAGCCCAGCTGCGCATTAAAGGTGTACTCCCGCTCATCAAGCTTACGAGCCCGCACATGCTCAAAGTCCACGTTCTTCGCCAGCGGCTGGCCTGCTATAGCGCCACGGCTCAGATAGTTGTCCACGGTCAGCTCGCCGCGGGCTTCGGCGTTGGGGGTCAGCAGCTGGCCCAGCTGGTTGGCGGCGTTGTTGGCGGGGCTGGAGGGCAGCGTGCCGGAAGGGTTCAGCAAAGGGCGCCGGTACACCCGCTTGGCTTCACCCAGGTCCATGAGGGGCACCACGTTGCGCAGGTTGTCGCTCTGGCGGTTGTCGTTGGTGACGTACACTTCCAGGCGGCGGATTTCGATGCCGCTCTGCACGGTGGGCAGGTTGCGCAGGGCCTGGTCGTACCGGTCGCGGAAGAACTGGCTCAGGAAGAAGTGGCGGTCTTTCTCGTACTGGCTGGCCTTGATTTCGAACTGCCGGCTCTGGCCACCGTTCTGCACGCGCACTTCATCGGCCTGGCCGCGCAGGGTACTGGCCACGGCCGTCACGCTCATGCGCCCAAACTGCAGCTGCGTCTTCACCCCAAACAGGTTCTGGCCGCCCACAATCAGCGAGTTATTGAGCGGCAGACTCACGTTGCCGAGCTCAATCTTGCGAATGATGTCGGTGTCGAAGCCCGTGTAATCGAGCTTCATGTTGTTTTCGAAGTCGAAGGCGGCTTTGGTATCGTAGTTGAACGTCAGGCGCAGCTTCTCCCCTATCTGCCCGGTCAGGTTCAGGTTCAGGTTCTGGTCGTACTGGAAGTCGCCGATGCGCTGCTGACGCAGGGTGAGCGTGGGGTTCTGGTTGCGGTTGAAGCGCGCCCCCATCCGCAGCGTCACGGCCCCGGCGGGCCGGATATCCACGTAAGAGCCCCCAAAAATCCGGTCGGCCATGGGGCCGAGGTAGATTTTGGGGATGAGGCGCCGGGCCACGTCGGGGCTGGTGGGCCCGGTAACGCCTCCGGCCGAACGATTTCGGAAATAGTCCCGTATAGCCTGCTGTTGCTGCCAGCGCGAATACTCTTCGAACGTCAGGCGGCTGGGGTCCCGGAAGTCAAATTCCTGCCCTACCCGCTCCTCCACATCGAAGTACTGCAGGCTGTCATCAGGCGTCACGGTTTGCTGCACGTTGCCGGGCAGCGGCAGCACTAGCGGCGAGCGGCGGCGCTGCGGCGAAAACGGCGTGCCGGCCCGGTCCTCAGGGTCTACCTTGGGGCGGCGGCTGGGACGGTAGCGGCTGGTATCGGGCAGGGCCGTGCGCGGTGTGTCGGGCGCGGGCATGCGCCACGGCAGCCGGCCATGCTCTCCGGCCAGCGGCAACCAGGCCCACAGCTGCTGCAGATCGAAGGCAGAAGCCCCAACAGGTTCGGCCTGCGACCACCAAGCAACGAGCAACGACGCGACAACAACAACGGAGGCGGTGAGGGACTTCTTACCGGAGTTCAAGTGCTACAAATAAAAAAGGATGCGGGTGGCGCTAAACGCTAATTTGACTTAAGAGCAAACTTAATCAATTCCTCCACGCTCAGGTCGTTGCCGTGGCGCTGCTGAATCTGATCCAGATTTTTCTCGGCTGCCGAGCGGGCAAAACCCAGCGTTACCAAAGCCGACAACGCTTCGGAGCGGTTGGTATTGTGCGCCCGGGCCAGCGGAACGGTATCCACGCCGGCTTTGGCCAGCAATTCGTCTTTGCGGAGCTTGTCGCGGAGCTCCAGAATCACGCGCTGCGCCGTTTTGGGCCCCACTCCCTTGATGCTCTGAATGGCGCGCACGTCCTCGTTGACGATGGCCTGGCGGATTTCGCCCACGCTCATGCTGCTCACCATCACAATGCCCGTACCCGGCCCGATACCCGACACCGAAATCAACTGCATAAACAGCGCCTTTTCATTGGGGTCGAGGAAGCCGTAGAGCGTGTGCGCATCTTCCTTGATGTGCTGAAACGTGTAGAGCTTGGCCTTTTCACCCTCGGCGGGCAGCTTGCTGAACGTGGTGAGCGAAATACGGACTTCGTAGCCGACGCCTGCCACATCCAGAATGGCTTGAGCGTGGTCTTTATAGGCAAGCTTTCCTTTGATGTAGGCAATCATGAGAGAGAGTTGGAGGCGGGAAAAACAGGAACTGCCGGGTGCATACTCGGCGGCGGAGAGGCAACACCGGGCAGGGCGTTTTCTATCCCAAACCAGCTGGCATTTTCAACTAAATATTGGGGCTCTAGAGCAGCGGCTTTTACCGGTGCGCCTGCGGCTCTGTGCCAGCAGGCCCACCAGCAAAAAGTGCCACTACAGGCCGCGGCTCACCTGGCTTTGCTGCGCGTCGACCACGGCAATGGAAGCCATATTCACGATTTCGCGGACCGAGGCGCCCAGCTGCAGAATGTGCACCGGCTTGCGCATGCCCATCAGTACCGGCCCGATTACCTCGGCGCCCCCAATTTCCTGGAGCACTTTGTAGGCAATGTTGCCGCTAATCACATTCGGGAAGATGAGCGTGTTGGCGCCACCTTTGTCGGCCAGCTCCGAAAACGGGTACTGCTCGCGCAGTAGTTGCGGGTTCAGGGCGGTGTTGGCCTGCATCTCGCCGTCCAGAATCAGGTCGGGGTAGCGCTTTTTGGCCAGCTCGGTAGCGCGGCGCGACTTGTCGGGCAGCTCGCCGGGGTTGGAGCCGAAGTTGGAGTAGCTGATAACGGCCACCCGCGGCTCGGCATCGAAGAAGCGTACGGCCTCGGCGGTGAGGCCGATGATGTCCACCATTTCCTCGGCCGTGGGGTCGATGTTGACGGTGGTATCGGCGAAGAAGAACGGGCCTTTCTTGTGCTGAATGATGTACATGGACGCCACGCGCTTCACGCCTTCCTCCACCCCAATGGCCTGCAACGACGGAATGATGCTCTTGCCGTAGTCTTTGGTGAGGCCGGTGATGAAGGCGTCGGCCTCGCCGGTTTCCAGCATCATCGAGCCGTAGTAGTTCCGTTCGCGCAGCAGGCGGCGGCCTTCGTAGAGCGTGATGCCGCGGCGGCGGCGCTTCTCATACAGCAGGTTAGCGTATTCCTCGCGTTTGGCGTCTTCCTCCAGAATATCAATAATCTGGCAGCCGTTCAGGTCGAGGTTGTTGGCCTGGGCAATGCCTTCGAGCTTTTTGCGGTTGCCGAGCAGAATCGGTACCGCAATGCCCTCGTCGAACAGAATCTGGGCGGCTTTGAGGATTTTGTAGTTGTCGGCTTCGGCGAAGACCACGCGCTTGGGGTTGGCCCGCGCCGCCGACGTGATGCGGTTCATCAGCTTCTGATTCACGCCCAGGCGGCCGCGCAACTCGTCTTCGTAGGCAGTCCAGTCCTCGATGTTACGGCGGGCCGAGCCGCTTTCCATGGCGGCTTTGGCCACGGCCGGGCTCACGGTCGTAATCAGGCGCGGGTCCAGTGGTTTCGGGATGAGGTAGGTACGGCCGAAGGCCAGCGTGTTGTCGCCGTAGGCGCGGTTCACCATATCGGGCACGGGCTCCTTGGCCAGGTCGGAGAGGGCGCGCACGGCGGCCAGCTTCATGGCCTCGTTGATTTCGGTAGCCCGTACGTCCAGCGCCCCCCGGAAGATGTAGGGGAAGCCGAGTACGTTGTTCACTTGGTTGGGGTGGTCGGAGCGGCCGGTAGCCATAATCAGGTCGGGGCGGGTGGCCACGGCCAGCTCGTAGGCAATTTCCGGCGAGGGGTTAGCCAGCGCGAATACAATGGGGTTGTCGGCCATCTTCAGCAGTAGCTCGGCGGGCAGCACGTTGGCCGCCGAAAGGCCCAAGAACACGTCGGCACCTTCCATGGCCTCGGCCAGCGTGCTGATGGACCGGCTGGTGGCAAACTGCATCTGCAGCGGCGCCAGGTCGGTGCGGCCGGCATGGATGATGCCGTCCTTGTCGAACACCACCACGTTTTCGAGCTTGAGGCCCAGCGCCAGGTACAGGCGCAGGCAGCTGATGGCGGCCGCGCCCGCGCCGCTCACCACCAGCTTGATTTCCTCAATGCTTTTGCCCACCACTTCCAGCCCGTTGAGCAGCGCCGCCGACGAAATGATGGCCGTGCCGTGCTGGTCGTCGTGCATGAGCGGAATGTTCATCTTCTCGCGCAGCTCCGTCTCGATGCGGAAGCACTCCGGGGCCTTGATGTCTTCGAGGTTGATGCCGCCGAACGTAGGCTCCAGGGCCTTCACGATGCGGATAAACTCGTCGGGGTCGGTGGCGTCGATTTCGATGTCGAAGCAGTCGATACCCGCGAATTTCTTGAACAGTACGCCCTTGCCTTCCATGACGGGCTTGGAGGCGGCGGGCCCGATGTTGCCGAGGCCCAGCACGGCCGTACCGTTGCTGATAACGGCCACCAGGTTGCCCTTGGCGGTGTATTTATAGACGTCGTCGGGGTTGGCGGCAATGGCCAGGCAGGGCTCGGCCACGCCCGGCGAGTACGCCAGCGCCAGGTCCAGCTGGGTGCTGACGGGCTTGGTGGGCACTACCTCAATCTTGCCGGCAGGACTATGGGAGTGGTAGTCGAGGGCGTCTTGTTTGTTGATTTTGAGCATAAGTCGGATTCCGGAGGGAATTGCCGCTGGGGCGGCCACGGATTAGGCAAGTTGGGGCCAAATCCGCCGGAATCAAAGTTTAGGAGGCATGCCGAGGACATAAAAGCGCTGCATACAGACCAGCATAAAGCAGAACATTAGCTGAATAAAACACCTACCCCTGTTACACTTGCTACAAAAGAGCCGTAGCCTAGCCTGCTTACCAGACACCACCTGTTGCTGGGCTGGGCTGGCTTGATCTGAGATTACAGCCGGGCACTTTACTTTCACTGCATGGAAACCTCGCACACCTTTCAGGCGCAGTTACAGGCCGGCGGCCCCAGCTTCATGCCCACCCAGATAGTGGTAGTGCCGCCGCTGGTGGTAGAGGCGCTGGGCGGCAAAAGTGCCCGGCGCGTGGCGGGCACCGTGAACGGCCACGCCGTGCGGCTGGGGCTGCTGCCGCTGTCCGGTGGCGGGCGCTACCTCATGCTCAACAAAGACCTGTGCCGCGCCATCGGCATTCAGTTGGGCCAGCACCTTACCGTCAGCCTCACTCCCGACCCGGACCCCAACCACGTAGACCTGCCCGACGAGCTGGCCGAAGCTCTGGAAGCGTGGCCCGAAGCCGAAACTGGTTTTGCGGCGCACACGGGCGCCATGCGGCGGGCTATAGCGCAGCACGTAGCCAGCGCCAAACAGCCCGAAACCCGCGCCCGCCGCGCCGTGGAGCTGGCCGAACGATTGGCGCTGGGTCGGCACCCGTTCCGGAAGTAGCCCGCTGTATCCCGAAGCGGCGCTTCGTTTGGCCGCGCCACTAGCTTTCGGTCTGCTGTTTCACCTAGTATGGCTTGGTATCGCGCAATGAACGAAGCACCGCTTCGGGGTACGGGCTTACAGCCGGATGCTGAAAGCCAGCGGCTCCAGAATCAGCTCATTGGTGTAGGTGTTCACCACCAGTCGCAGGCCCGCTTCCAGCGGGGTACGCAGGCGCAGCACATTGAACAGCGCCGCCACATCAAGGCCTGCATTGCGGTAATTGCCGGTCCCGGAGATACCCGCGCTACGGCCTTGCGCTACATCCAGAAAGGTAGTGGCCCGCAGGCGCTGCACATACAGCACCCGCCCCACCGACCAATGCGGAAACGCCAGCGGCAACTGGTAGTCGGCGGAAGCGGCGCGCAGCCGGTCGAAACTCACGTAGCCCTCACCGCGCGGAAACGAAACGGCCGAGGCAAACTGATACTGGCGCTGCTGCTGGTACTGGTAGGCGGCGCGCAGGCGCAACGCGTGGTGTTTGGCCAGGCCGGGCAGAAACACGCTGCCCTGCGCGCCCCACTGCCGCGCCTCCAGCCCGGCCCCGAATGGTGTGAGCCGCGAGGTGAGCAACAGCGTGCCACCCAGGCGTGGGGCCACGTCGCGGGCACTTTGCTTTAGCTGGGCCACGTAGCTGAGCGTGGTCTGGAGTGCGTGCACCGGCTGGTCGGGGCCGGGCTCGGAGCGGAAGCGCACCGGCAAATCGTAGCCACTGACCCGCTCGTGCAGGTAGTAGCTGCTCAGCGTGAGGGCCGACAGCATTTTGGAGCGGGTGAGCGTGAGCGGCAGGCGCAGGCCGGTGGTGAGGCGGGTTTCCTGCCACTGGTCACGGAGCAGAGCGCCGTTGCGGCGGATGGTCACGTCGCGGCCACCATGGCTAATTTCAGCGTCGAACACCGGATACCGGCCCTGGTAGCTGAGGCCGCCGAATACAGCCGCCGTCTGCTCGTTCTGGTCGTAGCTGACGCCCGCAATGGCCTGGGTGGTGCTCAGCACGTCCTGCGACCGGACGCCCAGGCTCACGCTGTTGCCGGTGGGGCTTTGCACCACGCCCCAGCTGAACACGTTGAACGCATTGCGCAGCACCGAATACGGCCGCACCGGATACCGCGCCACCGAATCCTGGCGCGAGGCCACGCCCAACAGCGGTACCACGGCCGCCGCGCCCGGCTCCTGCGCCGCCAGCTTCGCGGTATAAGGCTGCACGGCATCGGTGGCTGCGGCGGGCACGGGCAGCCAGGCGGCCGGGTTCAGTGGCATTTCCACTATGCGGGCGCCGGTAGCGCGGTAATCATGGAAAGACAAGCGCTGTCCGTCCAGCGACACGGCTGCCTGGTACGCCCCCAACGGCCGCGACGTCACCTGCAACACCTGCCCCGTGGTGACGTGTACCGCATAGATGTTATCAATGCCCGACTGCGGCGAGTTGTAGAGCACATAGTCGCCCCAGGGCTGTGGGTTAGTCAGGTTGATGTTAGCCACGGGCAGCAGGGGCCGCGCCGTGCCGGTAGCCGGATCCAATACCTCAATGGTTTTGCCACCTGGCTTGAGCACTACGGCTGCTATGTGCTGGCCATCGGGCATAAAATGGGGCTGCAGGTACAGGTCGTTTTGCGGGTTGGGCAGGGTCTGGAGCACAGCACCGGTGCCGGCATCCAGAAGGTGCAGCGCATGGTGGTAGGCCGTATCCGTTTCCACGGCCACCAGCCGGCGGCCATCGGGCGAGAGGGCCGCCGCAGTGTAGCGGCGGTGGCGACCCAAACGTGCGACGCGGCCGGTTCGCAGGTTTAGCACGCGCAGCTCGGAGTAGATGCGCTGGCCCCAGCGGGCGTCGGGCTGCAGCTCGGGCCACACGGCTTTGCTGCCGCCCACGCTCAGCAGCTCCGGCACATTCAGCAGGCCCGGCACGTGAATTTTTCGCTCTGCGCCGCGCCGGCCCAGCAGCACGAGCTGGGCAATGTCGCCGAGGCCGCTCTTTAGGGCCAGCACCGTGCTGTCGTTCACGTATTGCGGGTATTGGTACTCAGTGAACACCTTGCCCTGATACTGCCCGGCCAGCTCCTGCGCCTCGGTCAGCCGAAGGGCACGCTGCTCCGCCCGCCAGGTCGAGTCCAGCTCCTGCACGGCGCGCTGGTACAGGTCTTCCACGCGCAGGCCGGTGGTGCGCTTCAGGCCATCGGAAAACGAAAACGGGTAGAACGGAAAGCGGTAGTAGCGGGTCAGGGCCCGGTCCCAGACGCTGGGGCCATAGTGGGCTTTGGCGTAGGAGGTCAGGTAGTAGCCGAGCACGTACCAGTTGGGCACCTGGTCACGCAAAGAGCCGTTGGCGGCTTTCTGGTAGTCATAGAAGCGGCCGGCGAGCAGGTTGGCGCGCAGGCCCACGCCAAACTCCGGAATCCGGCCCCGGCCGCTGCGGGTGAGGGCTGTTTCGGTGCCTACGGCGTCGCCCTCAAAAAACCACTGCGGTACGCCCACTGCCGCCACGCCCAGCGCGCCATCCCCGAGCAAGGGGCTCAGGAAACGGCCGATTCCCTGCCGGCCTTTCTCAAACTGCCCCACGTGCCGGTACTCGTGCACCACCAGCCCATCCAGCCAATCGACGGTGCCGAGACCCATGCCCTGCTGCGGGGTGATGAAAAACTCGGCGTGGCGCGGCAGAAACGTCACGAAGCCATTGCTGACACTGGTGCGCGTCTGCATCACCACCGAAATGGGGCGCGGACTGACGCCGAGCGTAGCCGCGCCGGGGCCATGCACCTGCTCCAGCCGGGTGGCCGTACGTTGCGCCGCCTCTTCCAGCCCTGCCGGGTACAACACGCGAAAATGCGGCGTGCTCACCTGCTGCCAGCGCAACGCCGGCGGGTTCTGGTCGAGGATGGGCAGGCTTTGGGCGTGGCCGGCCACGGCCGGAGCCAAGGCCGCCAGGGCGGGCAAAAGGAGCTTACGCATGTGCTGGGAATGGACGAGGTGCAAGAAACCCTGCCGGCACGGAAAAGCCAAAGCGAATTTCCGGCGCAGCCTGACAGGAGACTACCAACCAGAAATCCGCTTTGGCTGATGAAAACAGAATGGCGCTTACTTGGTCAGAACGATGCTGACCACTTTGCCGGGGCCGGCCACCACAAACTTGCACTCGTTGAAATCGGGCGGGGCCATTACGGGGCGTACGTTGTTGGAAAAGGCAAACGGCTCGGTCGGGATGCCCACGAAATTCTTGTCCAGCTTGTCGTTGTTGTTCATGTCCTGCGTGATGGCCACGGCCCACTCGCCGTGCGGCAGATCCACGGGCAGCGTAATCTGGCGCTGGCCGCCAGGCTGTACCACTTTTTTGAACGCATAACCCTGTGGCTTGAGAAACTGGTCGCGCAGGTTGTAGAAGTAGAGCTTCACGACCGACTGCGAGGAAGCCAGCGCCGACACTACCACCGTTACGGAGGATGTACCCGTCGAATTTCCGGCCACTACCGGCGCGGCGGCCAGCAGGCTGCATCCGCCAAACATACAGGCAAGCGTTAAGAATTTCATAAGCAAACGATTAAGCGAATGGAACAGTGTAGGGCCAACACCCGGCTCTGCTGAAAAAGTGCCACTTTAAATGTAAAAGCCGGCCGCAGCAAAGGAGAACCATCAAGATACCGAGAAATACTGTGGCGCGCTTCCTCTGTTTGCTATGCCGCCGATGGTTTGAGCAGTGGCAGCAGCACCTCGAATGTCAGCCCAAACTCGGCACCCAGTTTGGCCACAGCCCCGTTGGGCAGTGCCAGCAGCGGCGGCAATAGGTGCAGGGCTTCTATTTCGATGGTGCCCATTTCGCGAGCTACGCGGCCGCAGTTGCTAAAAGCGTGCTCTAGCTCTTTGGTCAGAGGCAAGCTGCCACTGGGCGGCGGCTCTTCCGGTGCTAGTTGGTATGCCGCCACGTGTGCCTGCAGGCATAGCAAAAACAGCGGCGGGCTCACCAGCAGGTGGTCGAGTATGCGGGCCGCCGACGTCGTGGGCTCGGCCAGCGTAGCCATCAGCAGGTGCTCGGCCCCCACAAAATCGTTGCGCGAGCCGATAGCCACTTCCCGGCTCTGGCCGATAAGGTGCTTCAGGCTTTCGGAGAGGAAGGGCGTTGAACGGCGCCTGGCAAAGGGCCACATAGCTTTCTTGGTTTACTTTTTGCGCTCAAGTTGGCCGAAGGTAGCTCCGCCGTCCGGTGAAACGCGAGACAACTTCACCGGCCTTTCACTCATCTGTTTTCTGACCTGTCTGGTTTCACTCTTACCCTGTTTTTGTATGTCACGCGTTGCCTATTGCTTTCTGTTAGCCGGAAGCCTGCTGGTGGCGGCCTCCTGCACCCGCCAGGCCTACACCACCAACACACTGGATGCGCCGGCCCTTACCGTGCACCGTACGGTAGCCATCATGCCGTTTGAAGTGGAGTAGGACCGCCTGCGCCTGCGCGACATCCGCTACGCCGGCCCAAACCCAAGCGAAGAGGACATCAAGAAGCACCAACAGAACTGGACGGCGGCCCAGCTACTGGAGCGCTGCAACCTCGGCTACCAGCTGCAGCAGCAGTTGCAGGACCAGCTATTAGCGCAGCAGCCCGGCAACGGCTATACCGTGCAGTTTCAGGATGTGCGCGAAACCAACAAGCGCCTGCTGGCGGCGGGCATCACCTACGAAAACCTGCCCAACCACACGATGCAGGAGTTGCAGCAGGCCCTGGGAGTTGACGCCCTGTTATCGGGGCAGACGCTGCTCTACCAGCCCATGCCCAACGGCGTCAATCTGGCCGCCCGCATCCTGCTCAACGACGGCGTCACGGCCGGCCTGCCTTCCAATACAGCTACCACCAACCTGATGCTGCACGACTGCCGCAACGGCCAGCTCATGTGGCGCTTCGACTACGAGCGCGCCGGCAGTGCCTCACTCAACCCGGAGCGCCTCAGTAAAGACCTGGTGAAAGCCGCCCACCGCAGTTTCCCCTACCGCCGATAAGTACCGCTCGATGTGGTGCTGCCGGCCCCATAGCTCGCGGCTGGGTGCTCCGCTGCGCCGGTTGGCGGCACACAGCGCATACTGCCGCCCGGAAGCTGCATGATGTTTCTGTGATGAGCTTGCCTTTCTACCGGCAAATGCGTTGTTTCAGAGAGAGTTTCACGCTATTCCTCAGGTATGCAAATACACCAGGTAGCCGGCCGTCTGGCCCGTGGCTGGTACTACTGCCGCAAGTAGTTCTGCCCTCCTGCGCGTTTTCAGCTCTGTCCCATTTTCATGGGATACCGGGCTCTGTCTCCTCTACTATTTCGGCTATCAGCCGACCTAATTGCCGCAGCGCCAATGTTTGCCGCAGCAATTCCGGCTTGGTTTCGTCTGGTGCGCGCCGGCTTACAGTTCCCATTCGCCCAGGTCTTCGCTACGGGCTATATGGTAAATCTCGTCACAGAGCATTTCTATCTGGTAGGCATTGGTGTTCGGGTTAAGTATCCAGTTGCTGATGGCCTGGCAATAGGCTTTCAACATCTCACTCTGGCCCAGGTGCTGCACATGCTCCTTATGGAAACTACGCAGGTGCGCCGCCGTTCGCTCCCGCGCCCGCGGACTGTCGGCAGCCGGCAGCTCAGCACTGCCCGATGAATCAAAATTTGACATAATCAATATTAATTTGAAAAAAACTATGTTACGACAGACCGCGAAACAGGGTTATCAACTGATGGGCCTCCACTGAAAACCTTCTGCCAGGCAGACTCTTATTGGTATCCGTCAGCGTGGCAGCTCCCGCTCGGAAACCGGCCTTGCCAGAGCTGGCCGGCTGGTTTTGCCAGTTCGGAACAGTTCGGTCTCCAGTGCTTGTTTCGTATTTAGCCTACTACGTCCGGCGGCGGCGGCACTTCGTAAGTTGGTTCATTCTCACTCTCTTCTCTATTTCTAATGACTCCATTGCTGAAACTTAAATCCTACTTCCTGGGGCTGCTTCTGCTGACTGCAGCCTGCTCGCAGCAGCGCCCCGCCGATGCCCAGACGCTCAGCCGCTCTACGGCTGGCGGCCTGCCCACCGACGCGCAGGCCAAAGGACTGGCCGTAGCAACACTGGCAGGCGGCTGCTTCTGGTGCACGGAGGAAGTCTTTGAGGAACTGAAGGGCGTGAAATATGTGGTATCGGGCTACGCGGGCGGCAAGGAGGCCAACCCCACCTACGAGCAGGTAGGCAGCGGCCGCACCGACCACGCCGAGAGCTTCCAGGTATACTACGACCCCAAACAAATCAGCTACCAGCAGCTTCTGGACGTATTTTTTCTGGCCGGCCACGACCCTACCACCCTCAACCGCCAGGGGCCTGATGCCGGGGCGCAGTACCGCTCCATTGCCTTCTATCGTACGCCGCAGGAAAAGCAGCTCATCGAAGCCACGATCCGGCGCGTCAATGCCGACAAGCACTACCCGAACCCCATTGTAACGCAGGTAGCACGCTTCACCAAGTTCTGGCCCGCCGAAGACTACCACCAGGGCTATTTCCGCCTGCACGCCGACAACCCGTATGTGCAGTCCGTCTCGACTCCGAAGGTGCTGAAATTCCGTAAAGCCTTTCCGCAGCTGCTTAAGAACCCGCTGTAGCCTCACTCTGCTGCCTGCTGAAACCGGCCTCCTAGCTACTTACATAGCTGGTTCGTAGCAGGCAGCACTTGTGGATTACCCACAGGTATATCTCCGCCCCTATATTCCTTGCAGTTGCCGTATCTTTCGTGCCTGCTCTGCCTGCCCTTTACACACCTCTATGCTCTGGTCTGATATCACTGAAACTGCTGCCGCGCAAACCCTGATGCGGGAGTTGCAGCCGGTACCGATGCTCGATGCGCTGCCGCATCTGGCCTGGCTTTCTACCCCCGACGGCACCGTCATTCACTGCAACAAGCGCTGGCACAGCTACACCGGAGCACCGGCCAATGCCTTGGCGGATGGCGGCTTCGTGGAATATCTGCACCCCGAAGACCGGGCCGAAGCCGCCGAAGCGCAGCTGCGTCATTTGCCCAACGGCAAAACCATGGAGCTGCACCTGCGCTGGCGGGGCCAGGACGGCCGCTACCGCTGGTACCTCGACCGGGTAGTGCCGCTGTATGCCACCAGCGGCCACCTGCTGGGCTGGCTGGGCACCTCCACCGACATTGATGAGCAGAAGCGCACCGAAATTCAGGAGCGCCGCGGCCGGGAGCTGTTTGAATTGATGGCCCGGGCCACCAACGACCTGATGTGGGACTGGGATATGACTTCGGGCCGCATGTGGTATAGCGAAGAGTTCTGGCAGATGGTGGGCTACCCGCCGCGCCCGGACACCGAAACGGTTTCCTTCTGGCTCAGCCTAATTCACCCCGACGACCTGGAGCGGGTGACCAATGGCGTGCAGGACGACCTGACGACCAGTGCTAAGCTGCTCGAATCAGAGTTCCGCCTGCGCCGCGCCGACGGTGTGTACCTTACCATTCAGGACCGCGCCTGCGTTATTCATGATGCCACCGGGCTGCCAGTGCGCATGGTAGGGGCTATGCGCAATATCTCGGCCGAGGTGGCCGCGCAATAGCCCGCTGCCGCCACACAGCAGAGCCCGCGGTACTGATCTGCGGACCGTTGCGTACTTTGGCCGTTCATCCTGACTGCCAAAATCTCCGCATGGCCCGTCCCGCCCTCGTTTCCAAGCTGCCCGATATCGGTACCAGCATTTTCTCTGTGATGACCCAGCTGGCGCAGGAATGCGGCGCCATCAACCTGGCACAGGGCTTTCCGGACTATGACCCGCCCGTAGCGCTGCAGCAGGCGCTGGCGCGGCACGCTGCTACGGCCGGCCATCACCAATACGCTCCGATGCCGGGCCTGCTGCGCCTGCGCGAAGCCATTGCCCACAAAACGGCCCGCGTCTACGGTGTGCCGGCCCCCGACCCGGCCACGGAAGTAACCATCACCTGCGGCGCCACGGAGGCGCTTTATGCGGTGCTGGCGGCCGTAGTGCATCTGGGAGATGAAGTGCTGGTGCTAGAACCGGCCTACGACCTCTATGGTCCGGCCATTCGGCTGCAGGGAGGCATACCGGTTTATGTGCCCCTGGAAGCCCCCGACTTCCGCCCCGACTGGGAACGGGTGCGGGCCGCTCTCACCCCGCGCACCCGGCTCGTCATGCTCAACTCGCCGCACAACCCCAGCGGCGCCGTGCTAAGTGCTCAGGATTTGGACCTGCTGGCAGATCTGCTCCGCAACACCGATACGTTCGTGCTCAGCGATGAGGTGTATGAGCACATGGTATTTGATGGGCAGCCGCACCAGAGCGTACTGCTGCATCCGGAGTTGCGGGAGCGGGCCTTTGTGCTGTCTTCTTTCGGCAAAACCTACCACGCTACGGGCTGGAAAATGGGCTATTGCATAGCTTCGGCGGCGCTTACGGCGGAAGTACGCCGGGTGCATCAGTTCCTGACTTTCGCCGTGAGCACGCCTACGCAGCACGCGCTGGCCGATGCTCTGGAAACCGACACGACCCACGACCAAAGCCTGCCTGACTTCTACCAGCACAAGCGCGACCTGTTCCGCAGCCTGCTGGCCGGCTCCCGCTTCGAGCTGCTGCCCGTGCCCGGCGGCTATTTCCAGCTGGCCCGCTACCGGCAGATTTCTATCGAAGGGGATGTGGCGTTTGCCCGGCGGCTCACGCGTGAGGCCGGGGTAGCCGTGGTGCCGGTGTCAGCGTTCTACCACAATGGCCACGATGCAGGACTGATTCGGTTCTGCTTCGCGAAGCAGGACAGTACGTTGCAGGCAGCGGCACAACGCATGGTGAGCCTGTAAGCCCTCAGGCTGTTACCGTGTCAGGGCGGCACGTGAGCCACCTGACCAGCCGCAAGCTTCTCAGGCACAACTACTCGTATATTTCAGACGCTATATTCAGCCTACCCAGGCGAGTGTGTCGTATTATTGATGCAAAATAATTATATAAATTATAGTATTATTCTACTTGTTCGTAGCTTATCTTTTGCGGCGCTGACGTACTCTGTAGTCCCGCCCTGCTCTTCACTGTTGCCTCACTCCCATGGCTGACCTCACTGTTTCTTTTGTGCAAGCCTCCTTACAGTGGCACGATCCGGCGGCTAACCGTGCGGAACTGCAGCGGCATATCGGTGAAATATCCATTGCCACCGACCTGATTGTGCTGCCCGAAATGTTCACTACCGGCTTCAGCATGGATGCCGCCCAGCTGGCAGAAACGATGGCCGGGCCCACGGTAGCCTGGATGCAGGAACTAGCCGTTGCCCGTGATGCCGTAATTACGGGCAGCATTATTATCCGGGACGAGCAGGAAAACTACTTCAACCGCCTGCTGTGGGTGCGCCCCGATGGCAGCATCAGCTATTACAACAAGCGCCATCTGTTTTCGATAGCCGGCGAGCAGAACGTGTACACGGCCGGCACCGAGCGGCTGATTGAGGAATGGCGCGGCTGGCGCATCTGCCCGCTGGTCTGCTATGATCTGCGCTTTCCCGTCTGGAGCCGCAACCCCATGCACCAGCCCTACGACCTGCTGCTGTACGTAGCAAACTGGCCGGCCTCGCGCCGCACGGCTTGGATGACGCTGTTGCGGGCCCGAGCCATAGAAAACCTGGCCTATACAATGGGAGTGAATTGTGTCGGCATCGATGGCAATAGCCTAGCCTATGCCGGCGACTCTGCCCTGCTGGATATGCGCGGTGAGTATCTCGTGGAGGTAGGCAACCAGGAAACCGGCATCACCCGCTCCCTGCGCCGCGCCGATCTGGAGGCCTTCCGGGAACGGTTTCCGGCACTCCAGGACGCCGACCCCTTCGAGTTGACCCAATCAGAAGAAGTAGCCCGCTAAGCGCAGTTGCTTTCAAAAACCCAAACAGAAGGCCCCTGCTACGCTACTGGAAGCAGGGCCCTTCTGTTTGGGCAGGGCGTTTCGGCTGTTTTCGGCTTACGGCTTACTTCACTACCAGCCGCTGCATACCTATCTGGCCGTCAGTCGTCTGACAACGAACCAGGTAGAGGCCCGCAGCTAGGCCCCGCAGATCGAGCTGGTGCTGGCGGGCGGGTGTGGCAGCCGTGCGCACTACGCGGCCCGTAAGGTCGAGGAGCGTGAGGCTTACGGGGCGGGCCGCTTCTACGGTAGCCATGGCCGTAGCCGGATTGGGGTAGAGCGAGAGGGGCAGCGCCCGGGCTGCGGCCCCGCGGGTGCTCAGCACCCGGTTGCGGGTAGTGGCAGCCAGCACGCCGCCGGCTTCCGTCCCGATGAACAGCTCCGGGGCGCCATCACCGTTTACATCAGCGGCAGCCAGCGCAAAATGGTTTGATTCGCGGTTGCCGAGGTAGCCGTCGTCATAGGCCCCCGTGGCAGCGTTGTAAAACAAGCCGGTGCGCTCCAGGAAAATGCCGCTTTGGGCTCGTAAGTTGGCAAAGAATTTCACCGTGCCAGTAGCATCTATAGTGACCAGATCCGGCATCGTGTCGCCATCAAAGTCTGCTACTACTGGGTACAGTTTGGCCGGGCGCGTGCCCGCTGCCGTACGAATTTGCCCAAAGTCGCTGTTGGTCAGCACAAAGGCGCTTTCCACCGGGCTGGTGCCATTGTTGCGGAAGTACCACAAGCCTTGGCCCGCCGGAAAGTCAGAGCGGTTAGAATAGGTGCCGTAGAGCATATCCAGGTAGCCGTCGTTATCTACGTCAAAAAACGTCACGGCATCATCGGCATCGTTCGGCACGTTTTCGATGTACCGCATATTCGCCGTATCGAAGTTGGGGGCCTGGCCGGCAGCGGCCAGATTCTGGTAGTAGCCCAGAAACTGCCGCCGCCCAATGGAGTAGTAGCCGATGCACACCAGGTCCGGCGCACCGTCGCGGTTCAGGTCGGCGATGGTAGGCCGAAGTCCGCCGAACTTCTTGGACGACAGATTGAGATAGTCGCTCGTGATGAGCTGATACACGGGGCGCGTAGCCGTGCCGGTATTACGGTAATACGCCAGCGACGCCACCAGAAAGCCACCCGGCGCATCGCGGCGCAGGCCGGAAACCAGCAGGTCTTGCCGGCCATCGGCATCCACATCCAGAAAAACGGGCGCAGCCTGCGTGCTGGTTTCAATCATGTCCTTCTGCAGAAAATCAGGCTGTCGGAAATCGAAAACAGGTGCTGTACCGGTGCTGGTATTGGCATAGTAGCTCACCGTACGCCGGATTTCGATGCTGTCGAGGTTGTCGTAGACGTTGGGGGCCACCAGCAGATCGGGACGGCCGTCGAAGTTCACATCCAGGTGGTAGGCAGCCGGGAAGTAGGGAATCCGGACGGCGGTGGCAACCGTTGGAAAGTTGGCATTGGCACTGGTCATGGCAGCCACCTGCGGTGTGCCCTGGTTCAGCATCGACACCAGCTCGGTGCAGTAGTCGCGGCCCATCAGCGCGTCCTGGTCGCCGTCGCCATCCAGGTCAATCAGCGTCAGGTTGCTGCCGAAGGTGTGCTGCACCTGGCCCGGCCGACAAATAACAGGTGTGGCGCTGAACAGGTAGGAGCCGCACGTACCCAGGCAGTTGCGGATATTGCCCCACACTTCGTTGGTCAGCTGAAAGTTGAGCCCCCCACAGGCGCCGGTACTGATGTTCTGGTACTGCGTGATAATGCGGTTGCTGTCCCAGTCGACGACCAGAATATCGAGGCGGCCGTCGCCATCCACATCCTTAATAGAAGGCAGATTGTTGCCCGTGTTGATGTTGATGGGCGAAGAGCCCGTGAGCACCGCCCGGATCTGGGCAACAGCGAGCTGAAACTGCGGCCGCCCACCCATGCCCGCTACGTTTCTGTACACCCGGATATCGGTGCCGTTGTTGGCGCTGGTAAACAGGTCGGGCCGGCCGTCGCAGTCGTAGTCGCGCAGCAGGGCCCAGTTCTGCAGGTCCGTCGGAAACAGCAGCGCGTAATCGGGGGCATATTGCCACTGGCGGCCGCCACCGGGAGCGGCGGCGTTGAGGTACGTCAGCACCCGCCTGGTCCGCCGGTCGAAGATGAACAGGTCGTTCTGGCTGTCGCCGTTCAGGTCGAGGCTGGAAAACTGGGGCGAGTCGAGGCCACCGGCCCAGGGGCTACGCAGGGTGTCGCCGGCCTGCACTACTTTTGCCACATCCCGGAATTCAAAGCCAAAAGCCGTATTTTGGGCAGTTGCTACAGTAGGCCAACCAACCACGAGCAGCAGAATCAGAACGGAAAACGAATGAATAGCGCGTTGAATCATAAACGAGAAGTTGTTTTCCGGGAGAACCCCGATTATTGCCAGCAGAACACAAAAATCAAGCCCTAAGTTACTACTCATGGAAGATATAGCGGCGCTCTACGACCGGTTTCGCGCCTGCACCAGTGTCAGCACCGATTCGCGTCAGCAACAGGCGAATACGCTGTTCTTCGCCCTCAACGGCCCCACCTTTCGCGGAGCCGACTTCGCACCCCAGGCACTGGCGCAAGGTGCCCGCTACGCTGTAGTAGATGATGCCGAGCTGGCCCGGCAGGCTCCGGACCGCTATACCTATGCCCCCGACCCGCTGCAGACGCTGCAGAATCTGGCCCACTACCATCGGCAGCAGCTCATTATTCCGGTGTTGGCCATCACGGGCTCAAACGGCAAAACCACTACTAAGGAGCTGGTACACGCCGTGCTCAGCCGCCGCTATCAGGTGCAGTACACGCGCGGCAACCTCAACAACCATATCGGCGTGCCGCTCACGCTGCTCAGCATCCGGCCCGGCGAACATGAGCTGGCCATCGTGGAAATGGGGGCCAACCACCAGGGCGAAATAGACCTCCTGTGCCGGATTGCGGACCCCACGCATGGTCTTATCACCAACATCGGCAAAGCCCATCTCGAAGGATTTGGGGGCGAGGAGGGTATTGCGCGGGGCAAGTCAGAGCTGTTCCGGTTTCTGGCGCAAGTGGGCGGTACGGCCTTCGTGAATACCCTGGACCCGAAACTGCCCGCCCTGGCGGAGGTAGTACCACAGCGCGTTTCGTACCCCGGCCCCGCCGATACGTACCCGGCCACGCTCATCAGTGCGGCGCCGCAGGTGGTGCTGCGCCTCTTCGACGGGTCGGTAGCGGAAGCCCATATCACCGGCGACTATAACTTCCCGAACCTGGCGGCCGCGGCCGCCGTGGGCGCCTATTTTGAGGTGCCGGCCGCTGACATTGCGCAGGCGCTGGCCGACTACGCACCCACCAATAACCGCTCACAACTGGTAAAAACCAGCCAGAACGAAGTAGTGCTGGATGCCTACAATGCCAACCCCAGCAGCATGGCGGCCGCCCTGCGCAGCTTTGCGGCCCGGCCCGGCGTCCCGAACTCCGCCAAAGTGGTTATTCTCGGTGACATGTTTGAGCTGGGGCAGGATAGCGCCGCGGAACACCAGGCACTGGGCGCGCTGCTGCAGGGCCTGCCGCTGGGCACGGTCGTGCTCATCGGGGCCGATATGGCGCGGGCAGCCGACGTGAGCCCTGCGTTCCACTACTTCGCCACCAAGCCCGCCGCCGCTGCCTGGCTGCAACGCCAGAACCTGCAGGACCGCCAGATTTTGATTAAAGGCTCGCGCGGCATGGGCCTGGAAACGCTGCTGGAGCTCGTATAAGCCAGTGTAGCGGTAAATGCACGAGTCATGCACTTATCCTGAGCAAAGCGAAGGACCTTCTTACGCCTGAACGATTCTGTTCAGACGTAAGAAGGTCCTTCGCTTTGCTCAGGATAACAAGGAGTTGTTCCGTCCTATTCTAAAAGGGGCTGTCGAATTCGGCCAGGGTGGGCAGCACCTGGTCTTTGGCAGAGATGGTCGGGTTGTGGACTCCCCAGTCGATGGCCAGCGCGGGGTCGTTCCAGAGCAGGCCGCCCTCCGACTGTGGAGCGTAGTAGTTGGTGCATTTGTATAGAAAGAGCGTGTTGTCTTCCAGCGCCGTGAAACCGTGGGCAAACCCAACCGGCACATACAGCATGTTGTAGCGCTCCGCATCCAGTTCCACGGCCAGGTGCTGGCCGTACGTGGGCGAATTGCGGCGGATATCCACTATCACATCGAGGGCACGGCCGGCCGCTACGCGCACCAGCTTGGCCTGCGCATAAGGTGGTTGCTGGAAATGCAGGCCCCGCACCACGCCCCGGTCGGAGCGCGACTGATTGTCCTGTACCCAGTCGCCTTCGATGCCGGCTTCCTGCATACGGCGGGCGCTGAACGACTCAAAAAATGCCCCGCGGGCATCCCCGAATACCCGGGGCAGCACTTCCACCACGTCTGGAATATCGAACTGCTTAAACTCCATGTAACTGGCTTATTTCTATAGATACGGAGGGTTCTACCGCGCCGCAAGGTAGGCAGATTTAGCCTCTGCCGGCACGTACTGCTCTTATTTGCGGCCCACGGCAGCTACTTCCTGCAGGTACTTGTTCAGCACAATTCGCTCATCGAACTTGGTTTCGGCGAGGTGGCGGCCGGCGCGGCCCATCTGCTCCAGCTCCGCGTCAGAGAGGCGCAGGATCTGCAGCATCTTGGCGGCTAGGTCCTGCGCGTTGCGCACTTCGCAAAGCAGGCCGTTCTGGCCGTCTACCACGGTTTCGCGGCAGCCGGGCACGTCCGTCGTCACGATAGGCTTGGCCATAGCCGCCGCTTCGAGCAGGGTTTTGGGCGTGCCTTCGCGGTAGCTGGGCAGCACCACGCAGTCCGCCTGCCGGATCTGGGCCGCCACGTCGTCGGACGTACCCAGGTATTCCACGTTGCCGGCCGTCAGCCACTGCTCAAACACGGCCCGCTTCACGCCCACGCCGCCACTTTCATCAATACCGCCCAGCAACTGAATGCGCGTGCCGGGCACGGCTTCCCGCACCAGGCGGGCCGCCTCGAAATACTCTTCCACGCCCTTCTCATAAAGTACCCGCGCAATCATCAGGAACGTGAAGGGCTGGTTGCGGGTGAAAGTAGCAGCGGGCCGGAACTTGTCGGTGGCTACGCCGGAGCCGGGCAGCAGGTCCGTAATGGCGGGGCGCACCAGGCCGTGCTGCAAAAACAGCTGCCGGTCGTCGTCGTTCTGGAAAAACACCTTGCGCGGAAACCGGAAAGCAAAGCGGTAGAGGCCCAGCGCCACCTTGCTCACCAGGTTTTTCACGATAAACACCGTGCCCAGCCCGCTCACATTGTTCACGCTCGGGATGCCGGCCAGCTTAGCCGCCAGCGTGCCATAGATGTTGGGCTTGATGGTGTAGTGCAGCACTACGTCGGGCTTTTCGCGGCGGTAGATGTCGTAGAACTGGCGCGTGAGCAGGGCGTCCTTGACGGGGTTGGTGCCCTTGTTTTCCATCGGAATGGGCACGTAGCGGCAGCCCAGCTCGGTTTCGAGGCGCTGCGAGTAGGCATCGGGCGGCGCAATGGCCAGCACCTCGTGCCCGGCGGCCTGCAGGGCCTGCACCAGGCTGCGGCGGAAGTTCCAGATGTTCCAGGAGGTGTTGATGACGATGGCGACGCGCATTCTTTGAAGTCAGGAGGTAAGGGGCAAGCAGGCGACAGACCGCCGGGCATTGGCGGGGCCGTTGCTGGCGCAAAGGTACGGTGCGGCCGGGGTGCGGTTGGAATGTGCAGCCGAAACTTGTTGCTGAGCGGGCTATAGCCGCGCTTGCGCGTGCCTTACCTTTGCCCGGCCGGCTGCGGCGTTGCCCTGTCGCACTTCACCTATTTATTCCCTAGAATGCCCGTTTCGAGCCTGCTTTTGCGTCTGCACCTCGTGGTGGTGCTGGCGTTCCTGTTGTTTTTCGCCCTGAAAGCAGGGCTGCTGCTGCTAAACCGCCTAGAAGCACTACGCTCCCTGCGCGCCCGCACCCGCATCGTGGATTCGGTGCTGGGCCTGCTGATTCTGGTGTCGGGCGGCACGCTGCTGGCGCAGTATCCGGGGGCAGTGCCGGCCTGGCTCTGGACCAAGCTGGCCCTAGTACTGCTGCTGTTGCCGGTAGGTATTGCGGCCATGCGCCGCCAGCACAAGGTAGGCGTGGTGCTCACGCTGCTGGGCTTCCTGTATATATACGGTCTGGCCGAAACCGGCAGCCTTTCCCTGCAACGCCCTACCCCGCCCGCCACGGCCGCCGTGCTGCCCGGCCTCGCCGAAACCACCGCCACCCCGGATGCCGCCGTGCCCATCGAAGACACCACGGCCCACCACCCCACCGGCCTCTCTGACACTGAGGCGGCGGCTATTGCGGCCGCCGCACCACCGGCCGCAGATGATTCAGCGCCGGCTGCTGCCCCCGAAACGCCCGTGCTGGCGGCTGGCAAGGCCTTGTTTCAGCAGAATTGCGAAGTCTGCCACGGCCCCGATGGCAAGCGCGGCCTCAACGGCGCCCACGACCTCACCAAGAGCAACCTGAACACCGCCGGCCGCGTGTACATGGTGACGCAGGGCCTGGGCAAGATGCCCGCCTTCAAAGGCCAGCTCACCGACGCCCAGATTCAGCAGGTAGTGGCCTATTCACTGACCCTGAAGTAGCATTCAACGTAGAGCGTACTACGGCATAGCTGCCCGCTCCCGCACTCCCTGTTCTCTCCCGTACTTTAGCCCCCTCCTCTCATGGCGAAGAAAACCAACTCCGGCGGCCGCCAGCACACCAACAGCACCCGCCACCCCGGCGCCGTGGACAGTGCCAAAGGCCGCGCCGGCCGCATTCTGGCCAAAGGCAATAAAGACGCCACCTACGAAACCTCTGTGGAAGCCGAAACCGCCGTGCTGGTGGCCGTGCCCGACAAGCGCCAGGCCGATGCCCGCACCCAGGAATACCTTGACGAGCTGGCTTTCCTGGCTGAAACGGCCGGCGTTACGGTCACAAAACGCTTCGTGCAGCGCCTCGACAAGCCCGATATCCGCACGTTTGTGGGCGAAGGCAAGCTCGAGGAAATCAAGGCGTATGTGCAGCACTCGGGCACCAGCATGGTTATTTTCGACGATGACCTGTCGCCTTCGCAGCTGCGCAACCTGGAAGCCGAGCTGAAGGTCAAAATCGTGGACCGCAGCCTGCTTATCATCGATATTTTCGCCAGCCGGGCTAAGTCGGCCACGGCCCGCACGCAAGTAGAGCTGGCCCAGTACCAGTACCTGCTACCCCGCCTCACCGGCCTCTGGACTCACTTGGACAAGCAGCGTGGCGGTGGCGTGAGCCAGCGTGGACCAGGTGAAACCGAAATTGAGACGGACCGACGCGTAGTGCGGGAGCGGATTGACTTCCTGAAAGAGAAGCTCAAGGACCTCGACAAGCAAAGCCACACCCAGCGCAAGTCGCGCGGCGGAGTAGTGCGGGTGGCACTGGTGGGCTACACCAACGTGGGCAAAAGCACCATCATGAATCTGCTGAGCCGCTCCGACGTGTTTGCCGAGAACAAACTGTTTGCTACCGTCGACTCCACGGTGCGCAAAATCGTGTTCGACAACATTCCCTTCCTGCTCTCCGACACCGTTGGGTTTATCCGCAAGCTGCCCACCCGCCTGATTGAGAGCTTCAAAAGCACGCTCGACGAAATCCGGGAAGCCGACCTGCTCATTCATGTGGTGGACATTTCGCACCCCACTTTTGAGGAGCAGATGGAGGTGGTGAACGAAACGCTCAAGGACATTGAAGCCGCCGACAAGCCCATGCTGCTCGTTTTCAATAAGATTGACCAGTACCGCGCCGACGCGCCCGCCTCGCCCGAGTTCGAGGATATGAACATTGATGAGGACGAGCCGGTGCGGCCTACTCTGGAGCAGCTACAGGACACGTATATGGCCAAGCTCCACGACCCGGTCATTTTCATCTCGGCGCAAGAGCGTGAAAACATCGACGAACTGCGGGCCCTCATCACGCGGCACGTGAGCAAGATTCACATGGAACGCTACCCAAACTTTATTCCGGGCTTCTCCGTAGAGGAGTAGTTTTTCGAAATAATGGCAAAAAGCCCCGACAAGATGTCGGGGCTTTTTTTGTGTTGGCAGTTTCCAGAATGTCAACACTTTTTTTGCCTCTTCATTCGCCAAAAAGGCCATTTTTATAAAATTCTCGCATTACAAGCTGCGTATTATTGTATTGTTTCCAATACATTGTATTCCACATTTTGCTTCTGCCACCACACAACCACTCAATCGACTCGAATGAAAAAAAATGTTTACGCCCTCGCGCTTTCTCTTCTCGGTCTGACTTCGGGTGCTTTCGCTCAGGAAGCTCGTCTCGCTCCTACCAGCGCTCCGGCTCTGGCCGGCCGCAGCTGCGCTGCCATGGAAGTGCTACAAGCCCAGATGGCCGCCGACCCTTCTCTGGCTCAGCGTATGGCCGCAGTAGAAGCCCAGACCCGCGCCTTTGAAGCCAATCCGGCTGCCAGCCGTGCCACAGCGGGCATCGTTACGATTCCGGTAGTTGTGCACGTGCTCTATAACACCGCCGCCGAGAATGTGCCTACCTCGCAGATTACGGCGCAGATTGATGTACTGAATAAGGACTTTGCCAAACTGAACTCTGATGCGGGCCTGGTGCCAGCGGCTTTTTCAGGGCTGGCGGCCAACACCAACATCCAATTTGTGCTGGCGAAGCGTGACCCCAGCGGCAATGCGACGACCGGCATCATCCGCAAATTGACCAAAACCCGCTCCTGGAGCACGAACGACGCCGTGAAAAACTCGAAGCGTGGCGGCGACGATGCGTGGCCCGCTGGTCAGTATCTTAACCTGTGGGTTTGCAACCTCGGCAATGGCCTGCTCGGCTACGCCCAGTTTCCGGGCGGCGCGGCCAGCACCGACGGCGTAGTGGTACTGTACTCCTCTTTGCCCGGCGGCTCGGCGGCACCATACAACAAAGGCCGGACGGCCACGCACGAAGTAGGCCACTGGCTGAACCTGCGCCACATCTGGGGAGATGCCAGCTGCGGCAATGACCTGGTGAGCGACACACCCACCCAGCAGACCGCCAACTACGGCTGCCCCTCGTTCCCGCACGTAACCTGCAATAACCAGGGCGACATGTCGATGAACTACATGGACTACACCGACGACGCCTGCATGTATATGTTCTCGACGGGCCAGAGCACGCGCATGAACGCGCTATTTGCCGCTGGTGGCAGCCGCGCTTCGCTGGCTACTTCACTAGGTGGCACGGCACTCCGCCAGATGGCAACTACAGATGCAACGGCTGACCAGGCGGCTATTCGCCTGTACCCGAACCCCGCAACCATGACGCTGAACGTATCGGTGCCAGTTGAGAAGGCCAGTGCCTATAGCGTGAAGGTATACGACCTGCGCGGCTACGAAATGAAGCAGGCTGCCTATGATGGCCAGGGCCATGTGGGCGTAGCGGCACTTCCGCAGGGGCTCTACCAGGTAGTTATTTCAGATGGACAGCAGACGATCCGTCAGCGTTTCCAAAAAGATTAGCTTACTTAGCGCCGATTCCGGACGGTGTTGCAGCACTCCGGTATCCCGCCCTTCTGATTTCCTACACTCACCGACACGAAAAGCCCGCCTCCTGGCGGGCTTTTCTATTTTACCCCGAAACTGCTGGTTATACCGAATATTGATATAATTCAAAAACAAACGTTTGTCTGCTAATCCCTTCAGGGCTAAACAGCAACTTTTTACCATCTGGGAGGGGTTTTTCAGAAATAGCCATAATTCCGCACATTGTTTTATCCATTACGTTTGAATATTTTCAATAAATTGGCCTTCTCGTTCTCTTTTCCTCAACCAACTCCTTTCTCACTCGCATGAAGAAAACCTTCTACGCATTTGCCTTGGCCGCTCTAGGCCTAGGCACCACAACGCAGGCCGTAGCGCAGCGCCAGTGCGCCTCTATGGACGTATTGGAGCGCCAGCTTGCCACGGACCCCAACATGGCGCAACGCCTGCAAAGCATTGAAAGCCAGACCCGGCAGTTCGAGGCCAACCCCACAGCGCAACGCGGCACAGCACTGCTCGGTACAATTCCGGTGGTAGTGCACGTTCTCTACAGCAATGCCAACGAGAACATCTCGGATGCGCAGATTGCCTCGCAGATTGCCGTACTCAACGAGGACTTCCGCAAGCTCAACTCCGATGTCAGTAAGACGCCGGCCGCCTTCGCCGGGCTGGCCGCTGATGCCGGCCTGCAGTTTGTGCTGGCCAAGCGCGACCCCAACGGCAATGCTACCACGGGTATCGAGCGTAAGTCGAGCACCAAAACCACCTGGGGCACTGCTGATGCCATGAAGAGCACCAGCACGGGCGGCCTCAACGCCTGGCCTGCTGGTCAGTACATGAACATCTGGGTGTGCAATATCGGCGGCGGAATCCTGGGCTACGCGCAGTTTCCGGGCGGCCCGGCCAGCACCGATGGCGTAGTAATCGGACCAAACTATTTTGGGCGTACGGGCTACCTGTCAGCTCCCTTTGACAAAGGCCGGACGGCCACGCACGAAGTAGGCCACTACCTGAACCTGCGCCACATCTGGGGAGATGCCAACTGTGGCAACGACCTGGTGAGCGACACACCTACTCAGCAAGCTGACAACGCCGGCTGCCCAACCTTCCCACGCCGCACCTGCGGCAACACCACCAACGGTGACATGTTCATGAACTACATGGACTACACCAACGATGCCTGCATGTACATGTTCTCGACGGGCCAGAGCACGCGCATGAACGCGCTGTTCGGCACCGGCGGCAGCCGGGCTTCGCTGCTGACCTCGCTGGGCGGCACGGCTCCCGGCGGTGGCACTACGCCTCCTCCTACCACCGTTACCTACTGCGCCAGCAAAGGCACGAATGTGTCGTATGAGTGGATTGATCTGGTGAGCCTGGGCAGCATCAACCGCAGCTCGGCCAGCAACGCCGGCTACTACGACGGCACGGCCCTGACCACGACCGTGACGGCCGGCACCTCGCAGACCATCAGCTACAGCGCCGGCTTCGCCTCCACGGCCTACACCGAGTACTGGAAAGTGTACATCGACTACAACCAGGACGGCGACTTCCTGGACAGCGGCGAGACGGTGGTGAGCCGGGCCGGCACGAGCAGCGCCACGACGCTGAGCAGCACGTTCACGGTGCCGGCCACGGCCAAGAACGGCAAGACCCGCCTGCGCGTGGTGATGAGCGACGCCTCGGCCACGAGCAGCTGCGGCAGCTTCAGCTACGGCGAAACCGAGGACTACTCCATCACCATCTCCGGTGGTACGGCCCGCACTTCGGCCCGCCTGGCTTCTGCCGACTATGGCGTGTATCCGAACCCAGCAACCAATGTGCTGAACATTGCTGTTCCCGCTGACCACGATGCCACCGCCGTAAGCGTACGCGTGTACGACATGCGTGGTGCCGAGCAGCGCCAGCTTCGTTACAGCGGCGAAGGACAGCTTGATATTTCGGGCCTGAGCAAAGGCATTTACATGGTGACCATTACGGATGGCCAGCAGGTATCGAACCAGCGCTTCGTGAAGGAGTAACTCCTTCTTCGTTTCCTGCAGAAAAAGAAAGCCCGCCACTCGGTGGGCTTTCTTTTTGGGCCTGCGGCAGCGTGGCATATTATTTTGCCGTTGTGCTTGCGCTGCGAAATAACCATTTTGCCGGGGTCGTAGTAAAGAGGCCTGCCTCCGGTCCGCTACTCTCTCCAACCCACCTACTTGCCGTATGAAAATCCTGTACCTGATGCGCCATGCCAAATCCAGCTGGAGCTTCGACGACCTCTCTGATGAGCAGCGCCCTCTCAACGACCGGGGCCGTGACGATGCCCCCCGCATGGGTCAGGCGTTGGCCCAGCGTGACACCCATATAGACCTGCTGTTGGCTTCTACTGCCGTCCGCTCACTAACCACCGCCGCACTGGTTGCGAAGGAAATCGGCTATCCGCACGAGAAGATTCAGGTGCGTCCCGAAATTTACCACGCCGATTTGCAGACCTTGTTACGCGTGGTGCGGGAGTCGCCGGACGAGGCAGATTCCGTGCTGCTGGTAGGCCACAACAACACCATCACCGACCTGGCCAACCACCTGATGGAAAGCCCGCTGAGCGAGGAGATGCCCACGGCCTCCATTGTGTGCCTGCATTTTCAGACGGAACGCTGGGCCGATGTGGACCGCAGCAACGCGGAGTTCTACTTCTTCGACTGCCCGCGCAACGCCGAGTAGCAACCCTACCCCGAGCGTCAGCTTTCTGGCCGGGAAAAAGCCCCGCTGCCTGCTGACCGCTCGGTTTACTACAGTGCCATGCGCTGTATACATTTGATTTCACCTCCATGGAAAAGACCGAAAAAAAGCCCGCTGCGGCAAAGCCCGAACTACTAAACCGGGAGCTGAGCTGGCTGGCTTTCAACCGCCGCGTACTGCAGGAAGCCCAGAATCCGCAGGTGCCGCTGCTGGAGCGCCTCAAGTTCATGGCCATCTTCAGCAGCAACCTAGACGAGTACTTTAAGGTGCGCGTGGCTACGCTGCGGCGGCTGGTGAAACTCAAAAAGAAAACCCGCGCCAAGCTGGGCGAAGACCCTACCGAGCAGCTCAAGAACCTGCTGGATGAGGTGGGCCGGCAGCAGGAAGAATTCGGCGACACGTTCCGCAATGGTTTGCTGCCCGCACTACGCGAGCAGCATATTCACCTGGTATCGGAGCACGACCTGAGCGAGGAGCAGCGCAACTGGGTGCAGCAGTACTTCGAGCAGCACGTGCAGGATTTGCTTTCGCCCGTGATTCTGGATGAAAACCTGCACCACCTGTTTCTCAAGGACCAGACGGTGTATCTCACATTCTACCTCACGGAGCCAACCAGCACAGGTAAGAAGAAAAAGCACACCGACGACCAGCGCGTGATGGTGATGGAAATGCCCACCAAGCGCCACGGCAGCCGGTTTGTGCAGCTGCCCGTAGTAGGCGACGAACGGTTTGTGATGTTCCTCGACGACGTGGTGCGGTGCTGCGCCCACACGCTGTTTCCGAAGTTCGAAAAGGTGCAGGTGCACGCCATTAAGCTCTCCCGCGACGCCGAGCTCGATATCCAGGAGGAAGTGTCCGGCAACCTGATGGCCAAAATCAAGAGTAGCCTGCAGAAGCGCGAAACCGGCTACCCGGCCCGCCTGCTCTACGACCCGGCCATGCCCAAAGAGGTGCTCAAGGCCATTATGCAGAAGACCGGCATTGGCAAGGAGGAGCTCGTGGAAGGCAGCCGCTACCACAACTTCCGCGACTTTTTCGGCTTTCCTGATCTGGGCCTCACGCATCTGGTATACGAGCCGCACCCGCCGCTGCCGCACCCAACGCTGCCCCGCACCGGCAAAATGATACCGGCCATTGCCCTGCGCGACCATCTGCTGAACCTGCCCTATCAGTCGTTCGACTACGTGACACGCTTCATAACGGAAGCCGCACAGGATCCGCAGGTGAGCAGCATCAGCATCACGCTCTACCGCGTTTCGAGCAAAAGCGAAGTAGCCAAAGCACTGCTCAAAGCCGTGAAGCATGGCAAGCAAGTGACCGTGGTAGTAGAGCTGAAGGCCCGCTTCGATGAGGAGAGCAACATGTACTGGGCCGAGAAGCTGCAAAAGGCCGGAGCCAACGTTATCTATGGCATTCCGGAGTTGAAAGTACATAGCAAACTACTGCTTATTACGCGCGCCGAGGAAGGCCAGAACCGCCTCTACGCCTACCTGAGCACCGGCAACTTCAACGAAGTGACCAGCAGCATCTACGCCGACCACGGCTTGTTTACGAGTGACCCACGCCTGACCAGTGAAGTGGGTGAGGTGTTCCGCTATTTCCACGACCGGCAGGACAAAACCGGCCAGTTTGAGCACTTGCTGGTGGCACCGTTTGAGTTGCGCGAGCGGCTGAATGCGCTGATAGACGGCGAAATCAATCGGGCCAAAAAGGGCGAGGACGCCTACATCATTCTCAAGCTGAACGCCCTGCAGGACGAGCGCATGATTCTGAAGCTCTACGAAGCCAGCGAGGCGGGTGTGCGCATCGAGCTGCTTATCCGGGGCATTTCGTGCCTGATTCCGGGCCGGGCAGGCCAGAGCGAGAATATCAGCCAGCGCGGTATCGTGGACCGCTACCTGGAGCACGCCCGCATCTACGTATTCGGCAACGGCGGCGACGAGAAGCTGTACGTGGCCTCCTCCGACTGGATGGCCCGCAACCTGGACCGGCGCGTGGAAGTGGCCTTCCCGATTCTGCAACCAGAACTGCGCGCTGAAGTGCGCCACCTGCTGGACCTGCAACGCCAGGATAATGTGAAGTCGCGGGACTGGCAGAACAACTTTGTGGGCCAGGAGGAAGCTGAGGCTGGCCGCGTGCGGGCTCAGTTTGACACCTATGCCTACCTCAAAAAGCTGGCTTCCCGCCGCCGGAAACCAGCATAGGCACAGCTGCAAGCAGGATGATGAGCCGCTACAGCGCCACCTCTACTGTAAAAACCATATATTCAGGAGTAACGATTTGCATCAACAGTTGTGTTTGTTTCGCTTTAGATTTCCTCACCATGACATATACATCCGCTTCCGCCCTGCTTTCCACTCCCGCCACCACCATCAGCTTTCACGAGCTGAAGGTCTGGCCAGCCTGCTTCGCGGCCGTACTCAGCGGGAGCAAGCCCTTCGATGTGCGCTTCAACGACCGGCAGTACAAAGTAGGTGACGCCTTGCTGCTGCGCGAGTACGAACCCGAAAGCGAGCAGTACAGCGGCCGCAGCACAGAGCGTTGGGTCAGCTACCTGCTGCAGGGCGGCTCCTTTGGCCTCGAAGAAGGCTGGTGCGTGCTGGGGCTGGCCGAGCATCCGCCCCTCCCGGCCGGCGTCCATGATACGCGCCTATGGTAACGGACTGCCTCGGCCGCACCCGATCCGGAAAATCCGGCTGCTACGTGATGTAGCAGCCGGATTTTTTAGTGCCTGCGGTTTCCGCGCTTAACCTCCGGCCTAGTTGTTCTTGTCTTATTCGGCGGAAGCCTTCATTTTTGCCTGCCTGCAGAACGCCGGCAGCTTCGCACAACAGGTGCCGGCTGCACCTGGGCGAAGGCCGCAGCAGGCTCAAACGCCAACAGTTTTCCCACGTGCGTGTTGCTATGGAGTACCCACCGTTGGTTTACCCTCAAGTATCGTTCGGTCCGCACAGCGGGCTGGCCGAGCGGCGGCCCAATCTCCGCATTTCCTCTTATGTACGCTTCCTCTACTCTCAACATTCAGTACCGTCCCGACCTGGATTTGCTCACGGTCCGCTGGCTGGATGCTCTGCGCCCTGACCTTTTTCAACAGGACTATCATACCATTCTGGCAGAATCGCGCACCCACAATACAACCCGTTGGCTCGTGGATGTGCGCCGCCGCCCCCACCCTACTCCCGAAATGGCCGATTGGGCTACCAACGTGTGGCTACCGGAAGTGGTGGCGGCGCTGGCTCCGGTTCGGCCTCGCCTGGCCTACCTCATTTCGCCGAGCCGCGAAGAAGCTCTGAAGACCAGCCCTACGCTGCAGCAGAGTGTGCAGGCCGCCATCAGCCCTACGCGGGGCTACGACATAGCCATTTTCAACGACGAGGGCATAGCTACGGAATGGCTGCTGGCCTAGCCTTCTGCCTAAGGGAGGCAGCTGCCGGCCCGGCGTCACCCTACCCAAAAGCCCAGCAGGTAGTTGCGCAGCAGCAATAGCAGCAGCAGCATGTTCATACTGTAGAGGCTGAAGCGCACCAACCGGTAGCCGGTGCCGGCCCAAAGCCCCGTATAGCCCAGTACCAGCAAGGCCAGCAGCGGCCCTGACACAGCCGTGCCAGGCAGGCTTCGGAAGTACAGGACCGGCATTTGCCAGAGCCCGAGCAGCAGCACCAGTGCTAGTCCGCCGGCAGCGGTAGCAGCCAGCAAGAGCCCGGATGGCCTCTGCCGGGGCAGAAAGTAGTGCAGTAGTACCAAGAAAAACGGGGTGCACAACACGTAGCGTGCTACGCTAATAAGCGAGGTAGAGCCCCGAAGCAGCGGCGCATGCAGCAGCGTGTTGAGCACCGTTGCTGCCACAAAGCCGGCCGCAAACACGACTTCCGGAGCGGGGCGCTGCCGCTGTACCAGTACCCACAGCAGCCAGCAGCCCACAGCCAGCCCGACCAGTAGCGCCAACGTGTCGAGCAGCATTATGCCCTGGCTCACGCTGGTCAGGGACAGCGTTGGCAGCTTGAAAGCATGGCCCCAGTGCAGTTGTGTCTTCACATAAGCCTGCCACACGCCCGTGCTGCGCCATTGCTCCAGCATTACCAGCCCGATGCCTGCCGCCGCTGCCGCCATATACACGGCAGTGCGGCCCAGCCACCGGCGCCATTCTGCCGGGCAATGAGTAGTTTCGACCAGACCCAGCGCCACCGCCGCCGGCAGAAAGTACAGGGCTGAAGGACGCACTAGGCCTCCCAGCAGCATTCCTGCCACCACCAGCACGGGCCGCTGCCGGGCCAGCCCCAGCACTACCAGCGCTGCCGCCGCATAAAATAACGCCTCGGTATAGGGCACGTAGAAAAACACGCTGGTGGGCAGGGCCACAAACAGCCAGACCGCGGGCCACCACAGCCGCAGTTGCCGGGCCAGCCCATAGGTGGCCCCCAGCATGAGGGTGCCGTTCAGGATGCTGACACCTATCGGACCCAGCCCCAGCCACCGCCACAGGTAGGAAAAAAGCGGAAAGAAGCCTGTATTGCTCTTGGCATCGGCCTCAAAATGATACCCACCGGCCCGGATGCTTTCGTACCAAAGCGCGTCCCAGCGCAGCAGGCTGACCGAATGGGCAGGATAGTGCTGCAGGCACCACGCCACCAGTAGCACGGCCAGTGCTCCAGGCAGCAGAAGCAGGAAAACAGGCTTTCTCATGGAGCGGCGGTTGCTTGCCTTCTCTAGATACTAAATAGGCAGAGAGTTTCAAACCTGCGGGCAGTCTGCAGCGCTACCGTAGCCGGCCGTAGCGGCTGGTTTTTCCTGCCGCCTCAACGCTTGCCGAAGAGCGGACCAGTTCTGTATATTGTCAGGCTTTCCCCGCTCCCATGTCGTCGCCAGACATTTCCTGCTCTCTTCACCACCGTCCCGACCTGGGGCTGCTGGTAGCCCGCTGGCCTTCTGATGCCCCCGTGCACCGGCTCCAGACCGATTTTGAGGCGCTGCTGCGGGCCGCTTTGGGGAGCCACACGGGCCGCTGGCTGCTGGATGTGCGCCGCCGCGAGGCATTGCAGCCTGATTTTGCCCACTGGACCGTGCATGACTTCTTCCCGCGGGCGGCCACTGCGCTGGCACCACAGCCGCTACGCATAGCGGCCCTCTGCTCTCCTGCCCGCCTCACCGTCTACGATAGCAGCGCCGAGCAGCAAGCCATCCTTCAGGAAGGCACTGCCCCCGACCAGCACTACCGGCTGCGCCTGTTTCTGGATGAAGGCGCCGCTATTCAATGGCTTTCTGCCTGATACCGCTACGGTTGGCAGTACGTTGAAACGCAAACAAGGGCCTCCATCCTGGCTGACAGACGAAGGCCCTTGTTTGCGTTTGACGGCTACGGTGCACTAGCGCGGAGCAGTGCTGTTTTTCAGAAATTTACGGGGCGGCACAATAAATATTTCCAGCGAGGCATAAGGAGCCCCGGCAAACTTGCTGTCAACGATTTTCTCCCGGTCGGCGTTGGTACGGTCGAAGGCGTCGAAGGCATAGTTGTAGCGGTAGCCGCCTTCTACTCCGAACCAGATGAAGTCGTAGATTTCCCTCTCCCAGCGGCCCCGGAATTTCACCTCGGTTTCGCGGAGCTCCAGCGTCCGGAGCGGACTTTTGTCAGAGAGGGCCAGGCCGTTTTCAGGGTTTTTGCGCGTCAGCTCGTTGCGCAGCTTGATGATGTAGTTGAAGCCATCAACCGAGTAGCCGGCAAAGAACAGGGAGCGGGGCGAAGCATTGTAGCGCATGGTAATGCGAGCCGGAAACAGCGCCTCCACGCCCCACCGGTTGTTGAAAGTGCGGTTATAGAGCACTGCCGGATAGATGCTCTGCCGCCCGAAGGTGTAGCCCAACTGCGCCCCGATACCCCATGAAAAAGTAGGACTGCGCTTCCAGCCATACAGAAACTCCGACGACACGCGCAAATAATCCGACACGTTCAGCTCTGAGGAAGTATAGTCGCCGCTCAGCTCGCCCTTTATGCGGAAGATGTACCAATTATCGGTGTTCACTGGCCGGATGACGGCCAGCTGCGCGCCCAGCGTTTTGAGCGCCTTGTTCTCAATATTGTCGTAGAGTTCGTAGTTGGTGGGGCTCTGCTTGAACTGGAACTCCTCCCGCTCGTAGTTGACGCCCAGAATCAGCTTCAGGTGCGGGCGGTTGAGCATCGGAATATAGCCCTTGATGACGAGCCGGGCGTTCTTTTCGGCATTGGCGGAGTAGTCCTGCAGCCCTACCACCTGAGCATCCGAATTGACCTTGAACGTGGGCATCCGTTCGTAGTGAAAAATCAGGCCCTTACTAGGGCCCATTCCCACAACCGAAGGCGTGGCAAACTCCTGCTGATCAATGGCACCGCTGGCTGTTGTGTCGCCGGGGGTGGGCGCAGGTGGCGGAAATACCTGAGCAGCGGCCGGAACAGAAGCAGCGCCCAGCAGCGCAAAAAGGGGCAAAGCACGCAACAGACGTGCCCGTTGAATAGCGGTAGTACGCATAAGCAGGAAATCAGCCAACAACAGGTGGAATCTTGGTTCTTAACGAAGGAGTGCGCAAAAAGGCTGGGTTTGTACCGGCATTTTCTTGCTGCGCCCACGCCGGGGTTTGTGACCATGAAAAAGCCCGACCCATGAAGCGGGCCGGGCCTTTTTTATGAAGGATGAACCGCCGGGCTGGTGGCTAGAACAGGAAGTCGAAGCCCACGAAAAGCAGGTTTTCCTCACCCACCGAATACGTAGCGTTGATGACGGCCTGCTTCAGAACATCGACCCATACGCCCCCTCCAAAACCGGTGTGAAAGGCTTTGGCACCATCTTTCACATCGTACTGCGAATACACCCGCGCTGCATCGGCGAGGCCCATAATCCCGAATTTGCCGGGGACCAGATAGGCATTGAATTCAAAGAGCTGCAGCCGGACCTCGGCATTGGCAAAAACAGACGAGCGGCCGGCGTAGCGCGTGCGGCGGTAGCCGCGCAGGTTGGTAGTGCCGCCCAGCGTGTTGGCTTGGTAGAAGCGGTAGTCGCCGAAGTTGCGGTTGCCCCCAATACGGCCTGCCCACGTCAGTTGGAACGGGAAGTTGGGCGTGAGGTAGAAGCGGAATTCGGAAGCCATCCGGCCGTATCTGAGCTGCTCGGCATTCAGCTGGTAGTTGTACTCGATTGAGTTGTACCAGCGCAGGCCAATCCGGGGGTTTTTCGGCGACGAAGCCGCATCAATATTGAGGTAGGCGCGGCCACCCAGGTACCGGTTCAGCTGGAAGTCGGAGGATCGGATGCCTAGCGCGGCACCGCTGGTACCGTTGTTGTTCTCATCGAGGCCCAGCGCAATCTGGCTGCCGATGGGGTTGCGCTCTACCCGAAACTGGTCGTATTGCGGACCAAAACCGATGTTGAGGAAGCTGAACAGGTCGCGTTCCAGCACGGGGCTCACGTAGAGCCGCGAGAAGCGTACCCGGTACGTGTCGTTGATGTCGCGGGCCCGGGTGTCGCTGTCGTCGGAGAGGATGTTTTCCGTGTCGTTGCCTTCCCCGAAGTAGTTGTAGAGCAGCTGCGGGCCATAGAACTGAGCATTTACCCGCAGGTCGTACTTGCCAATCATGTCTACAAAGTGGCCCAGGTAGCGCACGTTGTAGGCCTGTTGCGAGGGCGAATAGTTGGCGGCCAGGCTCTGCTCTGAAGCATAGGGCTCCTTGCGGAAGCCATAGGTGCGGTAGATAGCGCCGCCCCCGAAGAACAGCCGGTCGTCTACGTTGTACCCAAAATAGAGCGTAGGGCCGAAGTAGTTCAGGGTGTAATCCTTGCGGTCGGAGCGGTTGTGCACGTCGTAGCGGCTCACGTCAATGCCGGGCTCGGTGCGCAGGCGCGTGTCACGGCCGGGAACTATCACGTTGCCGGTGTCGGCGTCGTAGATGTGGGTGTAGTGCCGGAAGCCCGCCACGTTTGAGCGGTCCACGATGGAGTCGCGGCCCGTGCCGGCAATAACGCGTACCCGCGGGCCACTTTTTACGTCGCCTTTCAGGTCGTATATATCGTTGCCATCGAACCCGTAGAGGCGCAGTTCCTTGGTCACCTTGTTGTCGAAGGTGCGGTCGAACAGCATCTTGGTCAGCTCGCCTTCCTTGTTGATCTTTTGCACCGACACGCGGGTCTTGTCCTCGGGCAGGCGCTCCACTACAAATTTCTCGCGCTTCTTAGAGCCTTTTACCTCCGTCACGCGGCTCAGCAGGGTGTAGTAGTTGGCGGCCACTTCGGGCAGCAGGTCACGGCGCTTCTTCAGCTTCCCGATGATTTCCTGCGCGTGCAGGTCGTAGATCTGCTGGGGCCACCGCTCCCGGAATGCCTTTTCAATCACCTCGTCGGTGAGGCCGGCCTTCATGTCGTTTGCTTCCTTCACCCACTGCTCCTTCGTCACGGAAGCCAGGTACACCCGGTCGTTGCTAAGAGCTGTCAGGTTCAGGCCTTTCCAGTCCGCATAGTCGTCGCCGAAGTTCTGGAAGTTGCGGATGGCCCACTTGCGCGAAGCCAGATACGGAAACAACCCGTCGCCTTTGAAAAACGCTACGTCGCGGTCCTCGGGCACGGCCGTGAATTTCCGGTCGCCGTCTTTGTCCTTTTTCTCGGCCCAGCGCCACTGGTCCTCGTGCCGGTCCCAGTCGCCAATCCACATATCGAAAAGGCGCGTGCGGGCAAAAGCTTTTTCGTTGACGCGGTTGTCGTTGTCGTCGGTGATGCGCTCAAACACCTTATCGGTGCCCACCAGGTTTTTGGCGTTGCCCAGCGAAGCGACGTCGCTCTGGTCGTCTTTGGCATCTTCCTCGATGGCGCCCGGCGTGTTGCCAAACCGTTCAAGGTACTGCCCCAGCAGCGGGTCCTGCGGAATGTAGCGCAGCTCCGGGTTGGTGTGCAGAATATCGGCGGCCTCCGCCAACGGCGGTATCGGCAGCGAAGAATACGGGTGCTGCGCCGAAATCTGATCCTGCAGAATGTCGGCGGCAGCGCCCGTGCGCAGCGCTTCCGGCAGCACCGCCGACGGATCTTTGTTGAGGCTGCGGATGGTGAAGTTGCGGCCTTCCTCGTTGCGCACTTTCAGCGAAGCAGTCTGCTTTCCACCCCCGATTTTGTAGGGCGTCAGGCCGCCCTTCTCAGTGGCCAGATCCAGTACCGGGAATGTCACCGGCGTCGCCCACTCCTTGCGGTAGTGTTCCCCGAACAGAAACTTATGGAATTTGCCCCGCTCCTCATACCTCGTGTTCACGGCCACCGTCACGGTACTGTCGCGGAAGTTGGGGCGCTTGCCGGCCAGCGGCACGGCTACGCTGTCAGTCGCAACCGGAGTCTGGGCATAGAGCGGGGTGCGGAACACCAGGCGCCCGGTTTCGCCGGCATCATTCGGAATCCAGAACTCTACCCAGGCCTGTCCGTCGTCGTAGTAGTTGACCCGCGCGAAGCCTTTTTCCTTGTCCGAGAAATGCGCGTTGGCGTCGCGGCCGGTACGCACGTGCTGGGTTTTGCAACCCGAGCCGCTCACAATCTGGTGGTAGGTATCGGCCTTGAAATACTGCAGGTTGTGCTCGTGCCCGGCGGCGTACACGATGTTGGGGTGCTTGGCAAAAATATCTTCCAACCCTTTCTTATACGCCTGATAAAGCGGGTGCGGAATGTCCTGCGAAATCCCGCCGTATTTGCGCGCAAACGGGTACACCGAGCCGATGATGGGCAGCGGCAGAAACGCGTACTTGTAGACGATGGAGAGCGGGAAGATATGGTCACCGAGCGTGAAGAAGCCGCCGTGGATACCATCGGACTGGATCGGGTGGTGCGCCACCACCATGATGTTCTTGTCCTTGTTCTGGTTGATGATGTCTTCGAGCTGCGTAAAGAAATCTGTCTCGTTGGCTACACCACAGCCGCTGTTGGAGCCGTAGGGCCGCTCGGCTTCGCCCTGCAGAAACCACTGCGAGTTGATGGCAATCAGCACCACGTTGTCCTGCAGGCGCACCTCAAACGGACCGGGGCAGGCATCACGCGGAATGAAAAAGTCGCCGGTGTAGGAGAAAGCCGCCGAATCGTTGGTCATGAAATTCTCCACGAAGCGCTGCTGGCGGTTCACTTGGTCTACGGCGCCCTTGTTGCCCTGCTTCCAGTCGTGGTTGCCAGGAATCATATATTTCTCACCGGCGTAGTTGCGCAGCACGTTCAGCTGATCCACAATGCGACGCTCCGATTCTTTGCGGTCGTAAGCGCCTTCTTCGGGCATGCCGTACTCGTAGATATTGTCGCCGAGGTAGATGGTGGTGCTTTTGCTGCCGGCCGAGAGAATCTGCTTGCGCAGATAGTTCAGGGAAGGCTCGCCGCCCTTAGCCGTTTCAATGGGCTTACCCACGTCCCCGATCAGGAAGACTGAGTAGCGGATACGCGCGCTGTCGGGCGGCGTTTTGGCTTCCCAGTTTTCGGCGCCATGGTGGTAGTTGGGCCGGGTGGTGTGAGGTGTCTGCGTTGGCTTCTGGGCCCATACCGGGGCCGTACAGGCCGTCAGCACCAGGCCACAAGACAATAAAAAGCGCTTCATAGAAAGGCTATAGGAAGAAAGTTCGGGTACGAACCCCGTCGGCTGGCGGCCGGCTCGTTCAGGTAGTTCGCAGAAATACGAGTAACTTCCCCAAACGGCTAACCTAGTCCAGCGTCCAAATCAGGCCGGGTGCCTGCCCTACGCAATCTAACACTATACGGTTGAGCAGCGCCAGAAAAACCCCGCCGCCTGATTCGCGTTGAAAGTCGGTCGGGAGGCCTCTGCCACCGTTGCACACCCTTTCTTCCTCCATGGAACCCACGGAAACGCTCCAGCTCCCCAAAGCCGAAAAATCAGAGATTCTGAAGCAGGCCAAGGCTTATATTACGCAGTTGCTCGAGGCTAAGCTCCCGAAGCAGATAGTCTACCATTCGCTGGCCCATACCACGGCTGTGGTAAAGGAAGCGCGCAAGCTGGGAGAAGATGCCGGCCTGAACGCCCCCGACCAGGAGGCGCTGCTACTGGCCGCCTGGTTTCATGATGCGGGCTACATTGAAGTATACGATGGGCACGAATACCGCAGCATGGAACTGGCAGAGCAGTGGCTAAGCCAGCAGGGCTACCCGGCCGAGCGCATTACCTTGGTGAAGGAGACCATCCGGGGCACGCACCGCAACGAAGAGTGTGAAACTCAGCTGCAGCAACTGCTGGCTGATGCCGATATGAGCGGCATGGGCCGGGAAGACTTCTTCGCCAATGCGGAGCTGCTACGGGCCGAATGGGAAACTACGCTGGGCAAGACCTATTCCAATGTGGAGTGGGCCGAGTCGCAGCTGGACTTTCTGCATTCGGCCAAGTTCCACACGGAGGTAGCCAACAGCCGCTATCAGGAGCAGTTCAAGGCCAACATCAAGGAGCAGCGCGACCGGCTGAAAAAGACCGAGAAGAAAAAGAAAAAGAAGACCGAAGAAGAAACCGGCACTTTTGCAGAGCCCAAGCGCGGCATCGAAACGATGTTCCGCACCATGTACAGCAACCACATGAAGCTCTCGGACATGGCCGATAAAAAGGCTAACATGATGATTAGCCTCAATGCTGTGCTGCTGTCGGTTATCATTACCTACCTCGGAGCCAAGGCCGGTACCAAGTCCGGCGTGTTGAGCCCTACCATTATGAACAATCCGGTGCTTACCATCCCCATCGGGCTGCTGCTGGCTACGGCGCTGGGCTCAGTGGTATCGGCCATTCTGTGCGCCCAGCCCGATGTCACCAGTTTCAAATGGTTGAAGCGCAGCCCTCAGATTGCGACAAACCGCCGTGTAAACCTGCTGTTCTTCGGCAACTTTAATAAGCTCAGCCTCGACGATTTTCAGCATGGCATGAACGAGCTGATGGGCCAGAAAGACGCCCTGTACACCAATATGGTAACGGATATCTACTACCTCGGCGACGTGCTGACGCGCAAGTACCGGCTGCTGCGCATCAGCTACACCATCTTCATGGTCGGGCTGATTCTGACGGCGCTGTCCTTCGGTATTGCCCTGCTCTACAAGATGTAAGCCCGTTTGGGCAGTCTTCCGTTTCGGGCTACCTTTGCACCGGTTCGCCGGCTGCGTAGTTCAACGGATAGAATAGGCGTTTCCTAAACGCTTGATATGGGTTCGATTCCCGTCGCGGCTACTCTCAAAAAACCCTCTTTGCTGTCTGCAATGAGGGTTTTTTATTTTATGCGAATAAATAGCACGGCCCGGAACGCCGATAGTTGACAAGGAATACCGATTTTGTTACATCAAACCAACCCATGGCGCCGGTTATCGTCGTACATGGTCCACGCTCTGAGTACCCTGCTTACACACCTTTTTGCCCGCTAGTTACCCGTAATGGAATGCCTCTTCCTGTCCCCGGCGCCGCATGGCCGCCGGGTTTGCCTGTATGCCGTGCCCGATGGCATCCCCTTGTACTTCAAACATACCGAACTCACTCAGCAACCCGAATACCAGACCCGATGGCGGGGCAACCCCGCCCTGATTTCTGAAGAAGAGGCCCAGCGCTGGGTAGCGCGACACCCCACCAATCCGGCGCTTTTCCTCGATTATCAGCAACCTGACAAAGGCGGCCCCGGCCTTCAGACGGCCCGTGCGTCGTTTCTTTCGGCAGTAGCCAAGCTGGCCGCCGGGCTAGAATACTCGCCGGGCAGCATTCCGGAGGAGATTCTGATAGGCGAAGAACCAGAGTAGGTACTACTCGCTCAGCAACCCATTGGAGACGGCGAACTTGATGAGGGCGGCGGTGTTTTTGGCCTGGGTTTTCTCGATGATGTTCTGGCGGTGGGTTTCGATCGTGCGCTTGCTGGTGAAGAGGCGGTCGGCAATTTCGGCGTTGGTCAGCCCTTCGGCAATCAGCCGCAGCACCTCCAGCTCGCGCTTCGATAAGTCGCCGGATTTGCCCCGATTTTCGTGCGGGGCCGCCACGCTGCGCACCAGCTTGTAGAGCATATCTATCCCTACCTCCGTACACAGAAAAGGCCGGCCGGCCGCTACCGTGCGGATACCGTGCGTAATTTCTGCGATATCGGCATTCTTCAGCACGTAGCCCGTAGCGCCGGCTTCCAGCATGCGGTGCACATAGTTCTCGTGGTCGAGCATGGACAGCACCAGCACGCGCACATCCGGGTATTCGTCGTGCAGCCGTTTCATGGTAGCAAAGCCATCCAGCACGGGCATGTTAATGTCCATCAGCACTACGTCAGCCGGCGTGGTGGGCAGCATGCTGAGCAGCTCTTCGCCATTAGAAGCCTCTCCTACTACCTCCAGGTCGGGCTGCATGCTGAGCAGTGCCCGAATACCATCGCGCAGAATCGTGTGGTCATCGGCTAAGAATACTCGAATCATATACTGGGGCGCGAAAAGTATGGATTTGCGGGCAGTCGGATAGCGCAAGCGCACCTGTACGGCATACGAAAATCAACACCGGATGTACAGGCGGAACGGGTAAAAACCGGCTTAGGTTCAGTGAATACCCAAGCGCGGCTTCGGCCCGAATCCAAACCTCAACTGTAGCTGGAGGCAGCAGCCGGCGGTTTTGGGGTAGATGCCCGTTATGATGGAGCCAGGAGCGGCAATAGGTAGGCGCCGCGTATTTATACGGATAAAACCAGCATTCCGGCAGCGGCTATATCAGGGTAAATACTGCTTTTAAAGCCTGTATTCGGCCCCGTGGGGCATATGTTATACTTTCGGCCACGGCTGACCCAACGCTCACTGGGCAGGCCCCTTTTTCATTCCCTGGCCAAGAAACGGTAAGCGGCACCTTCTGTCAGGGTTTCTATTCGCTTAGGATGATTCGCGTACTAGTAGCCGATGACCATCCCATTATCCGGGACGGCATTCGGTCCTTGCTCCAACACGAGCCCACACTGACCATGGCAGGGGAAGCCAGCGACGGGCAGGCCCTGCTTGATCTGCTGCGCACCACGCCGGCTGATATCGTAGTGCTGGACCTGAACATGCCCGGCCTGAGCGGCTTCGACACGATTCCGCTCCTGCGCGAGCAATACCCGGAACTGCACATTCTGGTGCTGTCCATGCTCGATAATGAGCAGTACATAGCGCAGGTGCTGCGTTGTGGCGCACTGGGCTATGCGCTCAAAAATACAGACCGCGCTGAACTGATTTATGCTATAACCACCGTGGCGCGCGGCCTGCCGTATCTCAGCACCACTATTGCGCTGGACCTGCTGCGCAAGCTGCACCGCGCTACCGGCGCACCTGCCGAGCTTCTCCGCCCCCAGAACGGCCTCTCAAATCGGGAGCTGGAGGTGCTGCGGCTGATTGCCGAAGGGCTGACCAACGCCGAAATTGCCGACCGCCTCTTCACCAGCAAGCGCACGATCGAAACCCACCGCCAGAACATCATCGAGAAAACCCAGGCCAAAAACACCGCCGCCCTCATCAAGTTCGCCGTCTCCAACGGGCTGGTGTAGCAGGCTAGCACAGCGGGCAGGCTGCCCGCAAGGCCCGGTAGTACTCGGCGGCAGCCCGTATTTATAACTACACTGAAAATCAGTAGTTAGCTCTTTTTTATTTACCAATATCGTTATACTTTTACAGCATCAGATAGTACAATGCCTGCACCGGAAAAAGTTAGTACGGCGGGCATACGGCCTCCTGATGGTGACCGAACGAAAACTGCTGGAGCAGTGCTTACTGCCAGGTTGCCTTGTGGGGATGCGTGTAGCTGTTGGGAATTAACTAAAAAGAGGCTTCTATGCTGGATGTGTACCGCGAGATTTTGCCAGACAGCTACCTGCTGATTCTGACTGATGTACCACATGCACCGGAAAACGAGGCGCTTCGGCGGGCCCTGCACCGGGCCGGCACCAGCGGCAAGGCCAGTGTGTGGGTAGACTGCAGCCAGCTGCCCGAACTACCGGCAGCGGCCCTTCAGCTGCTGGGCACCTACTACGAAACCTTGCGCAACAGGCATATACAGCTGGTTCTTTGCCATCTGGCCGACGGGCTATGCGAGGCTATTGAAGCCCTGCCCTGGGCGCAGCGCCCTCCGGTGGTAGCCACGCTGCTGGAGGCGGCCTGCTATTGCCGCTCTCAGCCCGGAGGCATGCGCCGCACCGCTATAGCAGCATAGCCAGGCTGCTAACCGTAAGCGCGACGATGGCCGTGTTGAAGCCAAACGACAGCAACGCGTGCAGCAAGGTCAGCCGGCGCAGAGTGCGGCCCGAAACCCCGACGTCTGCCGTCTGGGCGGCCATGCCGATGGTGAAAGAGTAGTAGGCGAAATCGAGGTAATCGGGCTCCTTTTCGGCTCCCGGAAACTCCAGACCGCCTTCTTTTCGGCCATTATCGGTGTCATAGAACAGATGGGCGTAGCGCAGGGTAAACAGCGTATGCACCAGCAGCCAGGCCACCAGCACGCCCCCAATCCCGACTACAGCCGGCCACACTTGCACCCCGTGCCCAGGTAAGCGCGTAGAGGCCAGCAGCGTTACAATAGCCAGCAGGCTGGCACTCGATGCGGCCAGCACAAACCCAAAGGACAGCACGCGTCCCGGATCCTCCCGCGTGGCAATGCGCCGGATATGGCCTACATCGGCAGTGAGGATGATGCCCCAGGTGATGAGCAGCGTAGTCAGGGCGAATACGTCCCAGGCGGCCGTGAGCCGTAATAGCAGCGGCCAGGCAGCGGGCACCATCATGTAGAGCAGCCCCGCTGGCAACACCCCGATAGACAGGCGCTTCCAGGCGGCCAGCAGTTCCAGCTGATGCAGGGCGGCCCACCCGCGGGCCGGAGCAGAAGAAGCCATAAGCACGACCGAATAAAATATTCTGCGTAAGCTACGGCATCTCAACCGTTGCCCGCATGAACTCAGCTCCGCTTTCCGGCCTCTACGCGCCTTCGCTCAGCCTCCTCACCGACCTCTACCAAGTCACAATGGCGTATGGCTACTGGCAACAGGGCCTGCAGGACCGAGAGGCCGTTTTCCATCTGTACTTTCGCCGGCCGCCTTTCCAGGGAGGTTATGCCGTGGCGGCCGGGCTGGCGTATGCCGTCGATTTTCTGCAGAACCTGCGTTTTTCGGAAGATGACCTTGCGTACCTGGGGAGCTTGCAGGGCGCAAAAGGCGGCGCCATGTTTCCTGCGGAGTTTCTGGACTACCTGCGCGAGCTGCGTTTCAGCTGTGATGTAGATGCCATTGCGGAAGGCACGGCCGTATTTGCCAACGAGCCCCTGATTCGGGTGCAGGGGCCGCTGCTGCAGGCCCAGCTGGTGGAAACGGCCCTGCTCACGCTCGTAAATTTTCAGACGCTGATAGCCACCAAAGCGGCCCGCATCCGGGAAGCGGCCGGCTCCGACACGGTACTGGAGTTCGGCCTGCGCCGGGCTCAGGGCTTCGACGGGGGCCTGAGTGCCAGCCGGGCGGCGTATCTGGGCGGCGTTGATGCCACATCCAACGTGCTGGCCGGGCAGCGGTTCGGAATTCCGGTGAAAGGCACCCATGCTCACAGCTGGATTATGGCGTTTGAAAACGAGGAAGAAGCCTTCACTGCGTATGCGAAAGCCTTTCCTGACGACTCTGTGTTTCTGGTAGACACCTACGACACGCTGGAAGGCGTGCGGAAGGCTATCAGCGTGGCCCGCCAGATGCGCGCCCGTGGGCATGAGCTGGGCGGCATCCGCCTCGATTCCGGCGACCTAGCTTACCTCAGCCGTGAGGCCCGCACCTTGCTCAATGAAGCCGGTTTCCCCGATGTGCGCATCGTGGCCAGCAACGACCTCGAAGAAAACCTCATTACCAGCCTCAAGCTGCAGGGCGCCCGGATAGATACCTGGGGCATCGGCACGCAGCTGGTGACGGCCTACGACCAGCCGGCACTGGGTGGCGTGTACAAGCTGGCCGCCCTGCGCAAACCCGACGATTCCGGCTGGGACTTCACCATCAAGCTCTCCGAGCAGTTGGCCAAAACCAGCATTCCGGGCATTCTGCAGGTGCGGCGCTACGAAAGCGAGGCCGGCCAGGCCCGCGCCGACATGCTCTACAATACGGCCGAACCCCTGCCCGAGCAGCTTACCCTCGTTGATCCGCTGGATGCGACGCGCCGCCGCACGGTACGTCCCGAGGCCCCCTACCGGGAGCTGCTGAAGCCCGTGTTTCGGCGCGGCAAGCTGGTGCACCAGCTCCCTACGCTGGCTGAAAGCAGGGCGCATGCGCAACGCGAAATAAGTAGCCTGGACCCCAGCATCCGTCGGTTCCTAAACCCGCACACCTATCCGGTGGGCCTGGAGGAAAGCCTGAACACCTTCCGCACCAACCTGATTCTGGAGAAACGCCCGCAGCAGAAAACGTAGCGGGCAGCAACCTGCTAGGCGGGGTGCACTACTGTTTGATTGTCGGGCTGGGCCATTTTCTCGTTTTGGCGCCGCAGCCGCTGGCACAGCTCCCGCATGATGGTGCGTACCACTTCCGTGCATTCCTCCGTCACGTCGTAGAAGTCTTCCTGATCGATACGGAACGCGCGAACGGGCTGCAGGGCCACCGCCGAAGCCGAACGAGGCTCGGCATCAAGCAGGGCCAGTTCGCCGAAAAACTCGCCTTTGCCAAAGGTGGTGAGCAGCTGCCGCTTATTGAAAATACCCACTTCCCCTTCGTAGATAATGAAAAGGGAAGTACCTAGTGTGCCTTTTGCAAATATCTCCTCGTCCTGGCGATAGGTCACCTCGTGCATGATAGGCACAATGGTGCCGAGACTATTCTCGGGGGTCTGGCCGAACAGGGCGGTGCTTTTCAGCATCCGCACACGTTCCAGAAACGAAACGGAGGAACCTGGGGCATGGTCAGTCATGGCGGGGTGCGAGGCAAGAGTGGGATAGAGCTGCAGCAGGTGGTCGTAAGCGGCCGGGCGTTGCAGAGGCAGGCAGCGCAATACCTCTTCGGCGCTTTCCTGCACCAGGCGGTTCGCCGTTTGCAGGTGCGGGTACAAATGGGCCACATTCTCGGGGCAGGGGTGCCACTGGCGAAGCGCTACACCTACCGTCCAGGCCGTGAAGGCCGCCAGACCGCGCCGGATGATGGTCGTCTGGATAGATTCCGTGAGGACGGCAGGCCCCAGCAGGTCATCAAACGTCTGCACTTTCTCGCTGAGGCGCCCCGCATCCAGCAAAGCCTGCAGGCCCTGGTACAATGGCCGTGGAATCAGATTATCCAGAATTTCCAGGGCATTGGCCTGCCGCTCGCCGGTTGCATGGGCCAGGCCACGCTGTGCATTCAGCAGCGGCCGCTGGTCATAGAGCTGAATCAGGAGCCCGAGCAGACGCTGCTGGCTTTTGCGCAGTTCGTAGCGCAATGTGCTCCGCAGCTCCGCATTGGCATTGGTCATGCTGTGCAGCATGTGCTGGGCCAGCCGCATTTCTTCCTCCACCAGGTGCTGAAAGAGCGGCGCATCGGTGGGTACGGCCGGCAGGCTGCTCAGTGCCCGCAACGCGGCCGCCCGGCCGTGCAGATTGGCGTCCTGCACCATCCGTACTAATACCTGGCGGCCTGCCTCTGTCCGTATCTGGCTGCACACTTGGGCCAGCTCCCGCAGAAACCGGGCATCAGTTTCGTGGGCCAGAGCCTGCTCCAGATAGGGTAGAATACTGTCGCCGATCTGCACCAGACAGTCGGCGGCAGGCCTGCGGGCAGCTTTGGAACGCAGCATCCCCAGCAGCTGGCTGGCCAGGGTGGCCGGCGAAACCGTGGTGGCGGCTGTGGTAGCGGCCTGAATTAAGTTTTCTTCCTGGCTACTCAACCCCATGACAATAAGCGCCACCTGCTGGTCGGGTACCAGAAACCGCACGAGCTGCAGAGCCGCTACGTGGTGGTGGGCCGTGGCAGCCAACTCGGCCAGACTGGCCTGCGCCTGCACGTCGGAAGGGGCCGCCTCCAGCCTGCCCCGAATAGCCCCCTTACGCACCGCAATGTCGGCGTGCCGCAGCAAGTCTGCGGCATCAGGATGCCGACAGGCTAGCTGGCTGGCAGTTTCGCGCACTGCGGCATCGGGGTCGTGCAGGAGCAGATAGCGGAGCAGGCTTGGTTTTATCCGGTCGCCCACCATCAGCAGCACCCGCCGGCGGACCTCACCTTCAGGATGACGGAGCAGGGTTTGGGCATGTTGTACCAGTAGGGGGGCATCCAGGCGGTGCAGGTGCTGTAGCGCACTCAGGGCTTCGGCAGCCGGTATGGCGGGGGCAGCCGGCGGGGGCGAAGGTTGGTTGTCAGCAGCCGCAACCAGCGTTTCAGTGGTGAAGCGCAGGCCCAGCGCATTTTTCAGCTCGCTCAGGTACTGTTGGTACGCGCCCTGCAGCAGCAGCAAAGCAGCCAGCAGAAACACGGCCATGCAACTCAGGCCCGCCCACGCCGGCAGGCCGCCCCCATCGTTGAGCAGCAGCAACAACAAGCCGCCGAGGCCCAGCCCCAACGGCTCATAGAAGCTCTTCACCCAGGTGTGCCCCTGCAACCGCCCGGCCGGCGGAAGCGGCTGAAACAGGACCAGAAAAACCGGCTCGAACAGCGCCCGCCGCAGCACTTCCAGCCCCAGATACAGGCCGCAGAAGTACGCCATCTGGCCCATGGGCCCCACGCCGGCGGCCCGCAGCCCGCCAAACAGCACTACCCCGGCCAGCGCCGTCAGCGGCAGCACGGCCAGGGTCCAGCGGACACCCAGCCGGTCGAGGCCATGGCGGGCCACCACCAGCTTGAACACCGTGGCCAGCACATACGTCAGGGCCAGCACACTGCCCACATACTGGAGCATAGTACCCTGGCTCTGCAGCTTCTGCTTCACATTGACAAAAAACAGATACTCCACGCCCACTGCTGCTACGGCTATGGCCGTGAGGCTGAGGCCCATGTAGAGAACCAGCTTCCGGCCTCTAGGTAGTGCGTGCGGCTGATGCGGCTGCGTGAGGGCCGCTGGCTGCGCGGCCATGGCCTGCGCCCGGAACGTGTAGCGCTGCATGGAAAGCGCCAGCACGTACAGCCCAAAAGCCGTCAGGAGCAGAAAATACAGGTCGTAGTGCAGGTGCACGAATACGGCCAGTATAGCGCCCAGCGCCTTGGCGGGCATATCGCCGGCACTGATGACGGCGAACAGCCGCCGGCTTTGGCGCACATTGAACACCACCGCCGACATCCCCCAGAACTCCAGGTTGGTGAGCAGATAAATCAGCCGGTAGCCCGCCATGATAGCCACTGCTGCCACCACCGAGGTGCCCGTCATCAGCAGGATGCTCAGCACCACCGTCAGCACCAGTGTGGCCAGCAGGGCCCGCACGGCCAGCTTCTGCAGCGGCCATCTATGCTCGCAGTAGGCATACAGCCGGCCTACCAGCAGCATGGCCCCGGCCCCGGCACAGTAGCCCAGCGGCAGGTTGCGCTCCGGATGGTTTTCCAGCAGCAGCACGTTGGCCGCCACATACACTAGGATAGTGCCGATGCCCAGCAGAAAATTGTGCAGGAAAAACAGCCAGACGGTTTTTGCCTCGCCCGGCCGCACCCCCAGAAAACGGTACCACGTATTTGTATTCATGCTCGTTCTCCTCTCGGAGCTGACTTCCTCTCCGCAAGTCCCGCGTTGCCGGCCTTGCTCTAATGCAGCGCCCTTTTCTTGATGAGGCCGCCGCGCGTGTCACTCACGCTCTGCATCACGACGAATGCCTGCGGGTCAATGGCGTGGATGGCTTTGGTCAGACTGATGACTTCCAGCCGCGTCACGACTGTGAAAACTGCTTCCACCTTCAGGCGCTGGTGCCCATGCGAACCATAGCCCTGGGTGCATTCATACACCGTAGCTCCGCGGTGCAGCTTGTCGGTTATCAGTTGCCGGATTTCATTACTGTGAAAGGAAATGATGGTCAGGCTGGTGTATTCCTCGATGCCCACCAGAATAAAATCGACCGTTTTGGCCGCCGACAGATACGCCAGTATCGAATACAGCGCCGTTTCTACCGACAGCAGCCAGGCCGCCACCCCAAATATTATAATGTTGATTATCATGATAATATCTCCGATGGAGCCCGGCAGCTTGCGGCTGATATACACGGCCAGAATCTCGGTGCCGTCGAGCACGCCCCCACCCCGCATGGCCAGCCCAATACCGGCTCCCAGGAAGAAGCCGCCGAACACGGCAATCAGCAGCTTGTCCTGCGTGAGGGCCGGAAACGATACCACCATCAGCGCGCCGGCCAGGGCCGTGATGGTGAGCAGGGTTTTGAGCGCAAACGCCGAGCCCAGCTGGTAGTAGCCCAGAATAACAAACGGAATATTGATCAGCAGAATCAGGACCGACAGCGAAATGCCCGTGACGTGGCTGATGAGCATGGAAATACCCGTGACGCCACCATCGATAAACTCATTCGGCAGCAGAAACCCCTTCAGGCCCAGCGCCGCCGAAAACACGCCCGCCAGCAGAAGTACGAATTGCAACACCTTCTGCCCCAGTTGCGAGGCAGACGAAGCCAGAAGCGTACCCGGTGCAGGCGCGGCAGAGGAAGCAGGCAAATCCAACGGATGAGCCAACTTGCGGGCTTGAGCGGGCGGGGGCACGGGTTGTTCAAACAGCATCGCGCGGGCAATTGCAAAGCAGAGCCATTTACTTCAGGCCCGGGCAAGCAGCAAGTTAGGTTGCCACCAGGCGGGCTACGCACTACACCCCAGCGTCGGCTGGTACCGGGACACCTAAACATCAGCCGCTTAGGCAGCGTTCAGCAAGCTTCCTCCTCTGGCCATGACGGCGGCCTTCTTTCTCTCCCTGCTGCTGCAGACCTTCTTTTCTGCTACCAAATCAATCCGCAAAAAAGGCAGCTAAAGCAGCAAGTGGCTTCACTCTAACCACAAATATGTAGAAAAATAAATAGAAAAACTTATACTATAATAGCAAACCAGCATTTATTGACAATTGCTTCAGCTAGAGGTATCTGCAGCAGTAGGCTACCCGAAATTACCGTGAAGCGGTCCATACCCACTGTCTTCTAAATCAGCACTTTCCGACAACCACAGAAACAGCCGTAACAAGTATTAACAATATTTTATATTAACTTAGTACCACTGACATTCCATCAGGGCAGGACTGATCTTTTCGTTGAGCAGCCGAAAACCCAGGTATGTCAGCCACAGGGCCCGCTCGGCCGGGGCCTATCGCCCATATTATCTCTCTCTCTCTCCAGCACATGAAAAGCACGCTTTCGGTTTTTCTGCTTGTGCTCTGCCTGGCGTTCAGCACCGAAGCAACCGCGCAGGATACGGGTACTGCGCCCCGGTTTTCGGTGCAGAAAACGGTGGTGTACCCCGTTCGGGACCCCGCGAAGCTGCCCGCTACCATTGCGTGGTACTCCTCCTTTTTCGGCAGCCAGCCAACCAGAGTTGACCTGGACGCCGCCTATCCTTATGCCACCTATCATATTGACGGAGTGGAGGTCCGGCTGGATACCAACCCGCAGCTGCTCAAACTCAAGGAACCCGTTTTCTACTGGATGCTCCCGACCTCCAAAGACGTGGAAGCCAAGTACAACACGCTCAACGCAGACCGCACCAACCGCTTCGAACGCACCCTGTTTCAGAAGTTCCGGAACATCGAAGATGGCCGGCCTGACAAAACCCTTTCCCGAGGCACCGGCGCCGTGACTGAAGTAGCGGAGTTTGTCGTGGTAGACCCGGCCGGCAACCAGGTCGGGGTGATTAACAACCCGGTATACCCGCCGAAAATAGACGGGGAGTGACGCCGATAAACACCGCATGTGCGCCTTCAATTGGCCCTTCTGTTCACTTCACAGCCACCATCATGAAAAGCAACTTAGCAGTTGGTTTGCTACTCCTAACAGCCGCCGCTTTGATCTTCAGGAAACGGAAAAGCCTGGTAGTGAAACCTGTAGGCCCCGCCCTGCTTGTTGGGGAAGCTAGCCCGACCACTACCGTCATTTACTACAGCGACTCCCTTTCAGACAGCGTTCTGAAGTGGTATAAAGAGTTCACCGGAGTTGAGGGTACACCGCACACAATACTCGACCACAGGCAGCTTAAATACCCGTACGCCGTCTACACTGTGGGCGACGTTAAGGTATACGTGACGACCAACCCTGCCTATAGAATGCCCTCTGGTGCAGCGCCCTACTACTACTGGTCGGTGGAAATACCAGGCAACCCGCAGCAACCACTTGCCCAATACATTGAAGGTCCCAGCAAAACAAGAATTGGGGTTGTTAACAACCCCATTTATGTCCCGACTCTAGTGGGCGGTGGTGAAGAATGCCTATAACCCACCTAGTACCAACGATGAACACGAGGATAGCAATAGCGCTGATATTGGCTGGCCTATGTGGCGGTTGCCAAGTGCATAAGGGCACTGCTTCAACTACCAACGACCCTCCAACACCATTTTCTGACCAGCAGGAGGTGGTATACACCGTGCCATTAGGGCAAGACCCCAAAACAACGGTAACCAACTTGGAATCCGCCGTAAAATGGTACCACGATTTTTTTATTGAGAATAACCCTAATATAAGGTCTGTTACGGCAGACACTATTTATCCCTATGCCTCTTTCATGGTAGGGAATATCAAAGTGCGTCTCGAAACCCATCCGCGTTATCTGCGCCTCAAAAACCCGGTTTTTTACTGGACACTGCCTACTGTAGAGCAAGTCAATAAAAAGTACGGGCAACTGAAAAGAGCCGGAGTAAGGTTTGAACGGATTGGTCCTTGGGAAGTGAAACGGGTGCCGGCCAAGAGAAAGGACAACCCAGCGTTTGTAGGGAAGGCCGCAGAAGACAGCATACCAGAAGTGCAGGAGTTTGTGGCGAAGGACTTGTATGGTAACCGCATTGGGGTTGTCAACAATCCCATCTACCCCCCAAAGATTGATTAAGCCTCGGCGTCTCTAAAGTTCTTTTCTCCCAACCTGTATGCAAAGCTCCCGCGCCATACTGCTGCTTTTGGCTTTGGGAATGCTCTGCAGCGGGCTCGGCCACGCCCAGAACCGCGCCGTGGATAGTCTGCGGCACTTGCTGCGCACCCAAGCCCGCGCCGACACCACGCGGGTACGGCGCCTGCACGCGTTGGTGTTGCAGCTGGCCTCTACCGATGCACCCCAGTCCATCCGCCTGAGCCGGCAGGCACTGGGCCTGTCGCAACGATCGGCCGACACAGCCGGAATCGGACGCAGCCTTCTGTGGCTCAGTATATTACACCGGCGTCTCGCGGACTACGATTCGGCACGGGTATACACGCGGCAGGCACAGGAGCTGTTTGAGCGCAGCCACGACCACCGCCGCGAAGCCCGGGCCTGCCTGGAGCTCAGTCTCATCGATTTGCAGCAAAGCAACCTTACCCCCGCGCTGGACTGGGCGCTACGGGGCCTGCCACTGGCCGAAAGAAGTGATGATTTGGCTACCCAAACCCAGCTGCGGGCTACGCTGGGCAGCATCTACTGGAAAATCGGGGACTATGAAGGCGCCAAGCTGGTGCTCACGAAAGCCCTCGAAGACGGCCGCAAGCTCGACGACCAGCAGGTAGTAGCGGCCGTGCTCAACAGCCTGGGCAGCACCTACCAGCAGCAGCAGAACTGGCCCCAGGCGCTGCACTACTTCCGGCGGGCGGTGTCCGTGAGCCGGCGCATGAGCGATACGCAGAACCAGCTGGTCAACGAAATCGGGATGGCCGAGGTGTATAGCCAGCAAGGCAATGCGGCCCGCGCCCTGCGGCATGGCCAGCGCGCCCGAAAACTGGTTCGGGCCACCAGTGACGGGTTTAACCTGCCGGCAGTGGAGATATTGCTGGCGCGGGCCTATCTGCTTCTGCACCAACCCGACAGTGCTATTGCACTGGCGCGCCATGGCATGCAGCTCAGCCAAAAAAACCGCAGCAACGGCAACCTCAACGACGCCACCGAAATTCTGGCCCAGGCATACGCCGACGTCGGTAACTACCAGGAAGCCTACCGCTACCAACGGCTGTTTGCCGCGTATCAGGACACGTTGGCGGGCGAGGCAACCCAGCGCAAAACAAGCGCCCTGCGCTATGGCTACGAGCTGGACAAAAAGCAAAACCAGATTGAGCTGCTGACCAAAACCCGCCAGCTGCAGGAGCAAAAAAGTGCCCGCCAGCGGCAGCAGCTGTATGGCCTGTGGGCCGGCCTGGCCGGAGCCGTGCTGATGGCGGCCCTGCTGTGGCGCAACGTGTACATAAAGCAGCGCGCCAACCGGCACCTCAACGAGAAGAATGCCCAGATTGCCAGCCAGCGCGACGACCTGACCCGCGCCCTGACGGAGCTGAAAGCCGCCCAGAATCAGCTGATTCAGCGGGAAAAAATGGCGAGTCTGGGCGAGCTTACGGCGGGTATCGCGCACGAAATTCAGAACCCCCTCAACTTCGTCAATAACTTTTCCGAGGTCAGCACCGAACTCGTGGAGGAATTCATGGACGGACCGTGGCAGCAGCTTCCGGAGGCCGAAAAAGCTTATGCCACCGAGCTGCTGGAAAGCCTGACGCAGAATCTGCAGAAGATAACGCAGCACGGCCAGCGCGCCGACAACATTGTGAAGGGCATGCTGCAGCACTCGCACGCCAGCGCCGGCCACCGCGAGCTTACCGACCTGAACACGCTGGTAGCTGAGCATTTGTCGTTGGCTTACCAAAGCTTCCGGGCCAAAAACAAGTCGTTTGGCGCTACGCTGGTTTCTGATCTGGATGCCCTGATGCCGAAGCTGAACGTAGTACCGCAGGATATCGGCCGGGTGATGCTCAATCTGTGCACCAACGCCTTTTATGCGCTGCAGGAGCGCCAGGCACTGGGCCAGCCCGGCTACATGCCGGAACTGATCATCCATACCAAGCTTCTGAGCAGCCAGGTGCAGATTCGGGTGCAGGATAATGGCACCGGCATGAGCGAAGAAATACAGCAGAAAATCTTCCAGCCCTTCTTCACCACCAAGCCCCCCGGCGAAGGCACCGGCCTGGGCCTGTCGCTCAGCTACGACATCATTGTGAAGGGGCATGACGGTACGTTCACCGTCACGAGCCAGGAAGGCCAGGGCACGGAAGTAACGATTTGCCTGCCGCTTTAACAGGCATTCCTACTCCTCCCCGACTGGTTCTGGCGACGAAGGAAGCCAGCGTAAACGAGAAAGGCCCGGCAGCTGTAGCAGTCGGGCCTTTCTCGTTTACGCCGCTCCAAACTTCTTCCACAGCTTCGGCAGCATCTTAGGCAGCTGGTTTTCGGTCCAGTCTTCGCCCTTGGTTTCGGAGCCGAAGTCATAGTCCAGCCCCTGCTCACTGGCGATACTTCGGGGGAAGGTGTCGTCTTCGTCGGTTTTGCCGGTGCGCTGCTCGAAGGCCTTGGTAGCGACATACAGCAACTCTTCGAAATCCTGGTAGCCTTCGTCCATCACGCTGGCCAGGGAGTCGGCGTTCTGCAGCGCGTTGGTGAACACAGTTTCGCCCTGCCCGATCAGCCAGCACCGGAAATACAGGTAGGTATCGTCGGACACGTAGCCATCGATGATTTTCTGGGCGGCTATGATGTTGAAATGGTCGGCTTCCAGCAGACACTCGCGCAGGCGGCACTCGAAGGCCACAATCTGCGCCGGTTCCAGCTGGGCCAAGTGGTCAATTAATATCTGCTCCTGAAGTTGCTGGTCGCCCTGCGCTTCCGTTTTCGCCGCCTCTACTAGCTGCCAGAATTGCTCTTTATCCATGTTATCGAGGGTATAGGGAGAAGCCCGAAATACGGCAAAATGCTGCACTCCGGCAGCCGAAGTCTATACGGCACTGAGGCGGGACCATATCTACTTTTGTATCTGCCTCGTTGTTACAGCATCATCACCTGCTGCCCGCCACCTGACGGCAGCTTCAACTGCCACTCTGTATGCCCACCCTCCAGTTCAAAACCAGCATCAACTGCGCCAACTGCCTGCGCGCCGTCACGCCCTTCCTCGACGCCGAGCCCACGGTGGAAAAGTGGAGCGTGGACACCGATAACCCCGCTAAAATCCTGACGGTGGAAGGCGCAAACGTCATTCCGGAACAGGTGATGAAAGCCGTGGCCCAGGCCGGGTTTGATATCGAGCCGGCGTAGCTGTATCACGAATCTACAAGTAAAACGCCCCCTTGATACTATCGAAGGGGCGTTTTACTTATTCATCGTAGCCAAAATTATCGTCCTGCATTCGTTGGGTTACAAAGTCCTCCCACGTGTTGTAGAATTCGTGGGAAGGATATGTACCACTGGCGCGGCGTTGAGCCCAGGTCAGATGGACTAGCGCGTAGCTTGATTTAGTGCCCTGGAGTTGAAAGAGCACGTCGTCACTGGCTATACTACTGCCGACAGCTTTTACTTTGATGCCGAACAGTGGATGAGCTGGTCCCAACTCCGTCTCCAACTCGTCCTCAAATTTGCTCTGGTCTGCTTCCGCCAGTTCCCGCCAAGGTTCCAGCCATTCGAGAGGCTGCATTAGCATCTACGCCTCGTAGCGCAGTTCGCCGGCTCCTACGCGCAGCACCACATCGGTTTCCGGGGTGATGCAGCCGGCTACCTGGGCCTGGTAGCCATGGGCGCGCAGGGTTTCGGCCACGGCTTCGGCCTGCTCGGGCTCCGTTACGAGGAGCATGCCGTTGCCCATGTTCCAGTAGAGGTAGGCTTCGGTGGGTGTGATGCCGGCTAGCTCGGCCAACTGCTGCATGGCGGGCAACGGCGCGAACAGGTTGTCGAGCTCGGCCCCCACCCCGTTCTTGAGCACCCGCTTGAAGTTATCGGCAATGCCGCCGCCGGTGATGTGCGCGGCCGCGTGCAGAGGAAAACCCGCATCGAGCACTGCTGCCACGCCCGGCGAGAAGATGAGCGACGGAGCCAGCATTACCTCGCCCCAGGTTTTGGCGTTTTCGGTTGTCAGTTGTTGGTTGCTTGTTGCTTCACTTGCCTCTTGCGTGCCGGCAGCTTCGTTGTACGGCTGTTCGTGCCACTTTTCGCCGAAGGCTTTGGTGAGGGCGCGGCGGGCCAACGAGTAGCCGTTGGAGCGGAAGGAGGGCGAGTGCAGGGCCACCACGGCCTGGCCGGCGCGCACGTTGGCCCCGCTCAGGGGGCGCTCCAGGCTCGGGTGCAGCACGCCCACGGCGGTGGAGCACCAGTTGAAGTTCATCTTGGCGCCGGGGTAGCCGCCGATGCGGTTGCCCAGCTCGGCAATTTCGCCGCCCGTTACCGCAATCTGGCTGAACTGGGCCGCGTTGTGCAGGCCGCGCATAAGCTCATCCACCACCTCGTAGTTGAGCGTGTTCACGTCGATGATGTTGGAGAGGTTGGTGGGCACGAAGCCAGCCACGATGAGGTCGTCGGCTACCATGGCAATCAGGTCGTAGCCCAGCGTATCGTAGCGGTCCAGGCGCTCGGCCACCTCTATCTTGGTCCCGATGCCGTCGGAGCCGATACCCAGCCGCTCATTGCCGAAACGGATTTCGTTGGAGAAGCCCCCGGCTAGGTTCTGGGCCGGCTCGCCGGGCTTGCCGGCGCGGGTGCTGAAGGTTTTCTGGGCCCAGTGGAAGGCGTTCTTGGAAGCGGCGTTGCCTTCTTCGATGGAGTAGCCGGCAGTGGCTTTGAAATTGGTATCGGCGGAAGTCTGGCTCATGGCAGAGGGAGTAGAGACGCAATATTTTGCGTCTCGGCATTGCTGATGTTGTTTGGACTGCGCGGTCCTGGTCGTTCAACGATGAGACGCAAAATATTGCGTCTCTACACCGTGCAATCGAGTCTGTGGGCTGTTAGTGCTCAGTCGGCTCGGGGGCTTTGGCACTCACGGACGGAATGACGTCGGGGCCTTTTTTGTCGGTGCGGTGGCTCTGGCGTTCTTCCTGGATGTGGCGCAGGTACTTGGTCACGTCGCCGGTGGGGTACTGGCCGGTGAAGCAGGCGAAGCAGCTGCCGCCGTGGCCTTTCTCCTCGGAAAACAGCGCCTGCAAGTCCTCCACCGACTGGTAAATCACCTTGTCGGCCTCGATGTAGCGGCAGATTTCCTCCTCCGTGTAGTTGGCCGCAATCAGCTCGGTGCTCATGGCCATATCAATGCCGTAGATGCAGGGCGCAATGATGGGCGGGGCGCTGCTGATGAAGTACACCTCGGCGGCCCCGGCCTCGCGCAGAATGCGCACGATGCGCCGCGAGGTGGTGCCGCGCACGATGCTGTCATCGACTACGGCCACCTTTTTGCCTTCCACAAACTCGCGGATGGGGTTGAGCTTTTTCTTGACGATGTCCTCGCGGCCAGCCTGGCTGCTCACGATGAAGGAGCGGCCCATGTGGTTGTTCTTCACCAAGGCTCGGCGGTAGGGTACGCCAATGGCTTCGGCCAGCCCCGACGCCGAGAAGTAGCCCGACGACGGCACGTCAATCACCATATCCGGCTGAATACCCGACTCGATGACCTTCTTAGCCAGCATCTTGCCCAGCCGCACCCGCTCCCGGGCCACCAGCCGGCCGTGGATGGTGGAGTCCTCGCGGGCGAAGTAGATGTGCTCGAACACGCAGAAGTTCTTCGGCTGCTCCTGCGGGTTCTTGTGGTGCACCTTGAAATCCTTGTCGATGAATACCGCCTGGCCGGGACCTACGTTTTCCACGAACTCGAACCCCAGATAATCAAAGCAGGTGCTTTCGGAGGCGAAGGCGAAGACGGGGCCGCGCTCGGTTTCGCGGCGGCCCAGCACCAGCGGCCGGATGCCCAGCGGGTCGTTGAAGGCCAGCAGGCCGTGGCCGGCAATGATGGTGATAGTCGCGTAGGCACCCTTCACCAGCTCCTGCGTCGTCTCCACGGCGTCGAAAATATCGATAACCGAGAGGTTGTCGAGGTTTTTCAGGCGCAGCTCCGAGGCGAAGGTGTACATGATGAGCTCCAGGTCGTTGCTGGTTTTGGGCAGCACGTGGTACTTCTCATGCAGGCGCTTGGCGGCCGAGCGGAAGTTGATGACGTTGCCGTTGTGCACCATCGACAGCCCAAACGGGTAGCTGGTAGTAAACGGCTGCGCCAACTCGGCATCACCGGAGCCCTGGGTGGTGTAGCGGGCGTGCCCGATGCCGATGTTGCCCTTCAGCTTCTTGAGCTGCTTGGGGCGGAACACGTCGGAGATGAGGCCGTTGCCCTTGCAGAGGTGAAAGTTGTCGTCGAAGGTGGCAATGCCGGCGGCATCCTGGCCGCGGTGCTGGAGCGCGGTGAGGCCGAACACGATATCGTGCGCAACATCATCAGGACCGTAAAAACCTACTATTCCGCACATGTTGAGTTGTCAGTTGTCAGTTGCCCGTTGGCAGGCCGCTGGGGGTGGTGGGTGGGGTGGGACTTCAGAACGTCATGCTGAGCGCAGTCGAAGCATCTCTACCGCTTCGTTGCAAGGCTAGTTGATTTAGCCAGAGGTAGAGATGCTTCGGCTGCGCTCAGCATGACGTTCTTGTTTGATAAGTTCCGCCAGAGTTTCGGCGTACACGCGGTGCTCTACGGCCAGGCCGCGGCGCTCCACTTCGGCCAGGGTATCGGCCCCGCGCAGGTTCACCGGGTGCTGGGCCAAGATGGGGCCGGTATCGAGGCCTTCGTCCACCAGGTGCACCGTGATTTTGGTTTCGGGCAGGCGGTTGTCGAAGGCCCACTCGTAGGCGTGCAGACCCTGATGCTGGTGGGTGTCGGCGGGGTGAATGTTGAGGATGCGGCCCGCAAACGCCCGGATAAATGTGGGCGACAAAATGCGCATGTAGCCGGCCAGCACCACGTAATCGGGCTGGTACTGGCGCAGCACGTCCACCACCTCGGCGTCGAACTCGGCCCGCTTGCGGCCCTGGCTGCTGCGGCTGGCGGTGGGGCAACCCAGCGCGGCAGCCGTGGCCAGTCCGGGCGCATCGGGCACGTTGCTGAACACCACGCCTACTTCAGCCAGGTTCTGCAGCACACCGGCCTGCACGGCCTGCACCAGGGCCACCATGTTGGAGCCCCGGCCTGACAGCAGAATGGCCAGGCGCGCTTTGCGGGAGCTATGGTTACCAGTTGCCTGCAAGGGTCGGTTCCGGCCGCTGGCCGATGTCGGTGCGGATGTATACATCCTGGAAGTTCACTTTTTCTGCTTCGCGGTACACGTGCTGCACGGCGTCCTCCAGCTCCTCGCCGTGGCCCACCAGCACCAGCACCCGGCCACCGTTGGTGACAAGCTCGCCGGTTTCGGTGCGCTTGGTGGCGCCGTGGAAAGCCAGGATGCTGGGGTGCAGCTGGTCGAGGCCGGTGATGGGGAAGCCGGTGGGGAAACTGGCGGCGGGGTAGCCGCCCGAGGCCAGCACCACGCCCACGTAGTGGCCGCGCCGCTGGCGCACCACCGTTTGCTGCAGCGTGCCGTCGAGGGTGGCCTCAATAAGCTCCAGCAGGCTGCTTTCCAGGGCGGGCAGCAGCACTTCGGCTTCGGGGTCACCGAGGCGGGTGTTGTACTCGAGCAGCTTGGGGCCCTGGGGCGTGAGCATGATGCCGAAGTACAAGAAGCCGTTGAAATCGAACTGCTCGTTTTGCAGGCCGCGCAGGGTGGGGTCCACAATGTCGGTGCGGATGGCGGCCAGCACGTTGTCGTCGCAGAAGGGCACGGGGCAGTAAGCGCCCATGCCGCCGGTGTTGGGGCCCTGGTCGCCGGCCAGCAACTGCTTGTGGTCCTGGGAGGGGCTGAGCAGCCGGATGCGGTTGCCGTCGGTGATGCCGATGATGCTGATTTCGGGGCCGATGAGCTTTTCCTCGAGCAGGAAGCTAAACCAGCCGCTGTGCAGGCGGGCCAGGTCGTCGAGGGCGGCGTGGGCTTCTTCTACCGAGGAGCACACGTACACGCCCTTGCCGGCCGCCAGCCCATCGAACTTCACCACTACCTGCCCACTGAGCTCGGTAGCTTTGGCGCGGGCGGCGTCCAGCTTGTCGCTGCGGAAGGGCCAGGCCTGGGCCGTGGCCACGCTGTGGCGGCGCATGAAGTCCTTGCTCCACACCTTGGAGCTTTCCAGCGTAGCTCCGGCCCGGCCCGGCCCAAACACCCGAATGTCGGAGCCCTGGAAGAAGTCGGTGACGCCCGCCGCCAGCGGGGCCTCGGGGCCTACTACCACCAGCTTCACGCCGTGCTCCTGGCAGAAGGCCTGGATGGCCGGGAAGTCGGTGGCGCTGATGTGGGGTTGGCTGTTCGGAATGCCGGCGTTGCCGGGCAGCACGTGCACGGTAGCGCCGTCGCGGGTCAGTTTCCACGCCATGGCGTGTTCACGGGCCCCGCCGCCGAGAAGTACTATGGTTTTTGAATTCGTCACGATGTCGTTCTAGTGTTGGTTCCCGCAGAGGGCGCAGAAGGTTTCGCAGAGGTGCGCAGAGTCGTTCTAACTAATATCGTCAATGGCACTAATTTTCCCGTCGGAAAACAGGAACACCGACTTACCCTGCAGTTGCAGCGTGTCGCCCGCTTTCAGGCCGTTAGGCAAATCTATAGCCGCCACGGCTGAGTAGTCAATGAGCATTTCCACGTAGTTATCGGTTATCTGCCAATCGGTGACCTGCTGCTCTCGTTGAGAGAAATACTGCCTGGCTTGCTCGGCCTGCGCCTGGAACGCTGCCTTACCGTGGATGGTCAGGCTGACTTCGCCGCCGGTTACGTTCCGAAATATTACCTCGTCGTGCAACGGCGCCAGCATACCGGCCACATCGAAGCGGTTATACGCTTCGATGTAATCGACTACCAGCTTTTTCGCCTGCGAGGATTCCATTTCAGATGGTTTCTTTCATGATACCAGCACGCACTAAGTTGCTCACGAGGCGGGCTTGTACGTCGCCACTAGGAGTGGTTTCGTTGCTGGTGGGCAGCGGGGCACCCGTGATACGCTCGTAGATATCGAGGTAGCGGCGGGTGGCTTCGGCAGACACTTCGGGCGTGAGGGCGCGGGGGTATTGGCCGTCCTGCTTGTGGGCAATCAGCCACTGGCGCACGTACTCCTTGTCCATCTGCTCGGCCGTTTCTGGGTTGCGGGCGTAGTCGTCGGCGCTCCAGAACCGCGAGGAGTCGGGCGTGTGGATTTCGTCAATCAGCATCAGCTCCCCGTTCAGCAAGCCAAACTCATACTTGGTGTCCACCAGGATGATGCCGCGCTCGGCCATCCACGCCGAAGCGAAGTTGAACAGCTCCAAAGACTTCACCCGCATCTGCGCGTACAGCTCCTGCGACACCCAGCCTTCCGACACAAGGTTTTCCGGCGTAATCTCGCGGTCCGATTCCTCCTTGGTGGTCGGCGTCACTATGGGCGCGGGGAACTGCTGGTGTTTGGTCAGGCCGTCGGGCACCATCACGCCCGAGAACGTGCGCTGGCCCTGCTGGTAGCCGCGCCACATGGAGCCCGTGAGGTAGTGGCGCACCACCATCTCCACCCGAATCGGCTCAGCCTCTTTAGCTAGCGTCACGTTCGGGTCGGGCAGCGAAATCACGTGGTTCGGGATGATGTGCCGGGTTTTGTCGAACCAGAAGGCCGCCAGCCCGTTCAGCACCGCGCCTTTGTGGGCCACAGGTGTTTCCAGCACCGAGTCGAAGGCCGACAGGCGGTCGGTAACCACAATCAGCCGCTCACCCGACGGGGCACGGAACGAGTCGCGGACTTTCCCCCGGTGCAGGAGTTCGAGCTGAGGCGTGTCGAAATGGTTGAGCGTATTCATTCTGAAATCAATATCCACCGGCCAGGCCGGCAGCTGATGGTTGCGTTAGGATGAAAACTCGTGCGACACCGACGGGGCCGCGGCGGCAGTGGCCTGGGCCTGCACGTGCTCCACAATGTTGCGGAACAGCCACACCCCGTCGCCCTCCTCACTCAGGCCTGGGGTAGCACGCTTGCGCCGGGCCCAGTCGGGGTGGTTATAGAGCGAGAGGAAAGCCTCGGGGTGGGGCATCAGGCCGAACACGCGGCCGGTGGTATCGGTCAGGCCGGCACAGTTGAGGTCGGCACCGTTGGGGTTGAAGGGGTACACGTCGGTGGGGGCCCCGTCGAAGTCGGCGTAGGTGAGGCAGTTCAGGCCGCGGGCCTCAATGGCGGCGCGGGTGGCCTCGTCCTGGATGATGAGGCGGCCTTCGCCGTGGCGCACGGGCACTTCCAGCGTCGTCAGGCCCTTCAGGAAGGGCGTGGTGGCGCGGGGGTTAACGGTGAGCTTCACCCAGCGGTCCTCGTAGCGGCCCGAAGCATTGTGCGTGAGCGTTACTTCGGGCGTGACGGTGCCGCTCAGGTCGGGCAGCAAACCCAGCTTCACCAGCACCTGAAAGCCGTTGCATATACCCAGCACGAACTTGCCACGCGCCACAAACTCCCGGATGTCGTCGAGCAGCGTGCGGCCCTCGGCGTTGCGGCGATAGCGCAGCTTGTTGGCCAGCACCACGCCCGAGCCCAGGTCATCGCCGAAGCTGAAACCGCCGGGGAAATTCAGGATGTCGTAGTCATGGATGCTCACGTGGCCGTGCAACACCTGGTTGAGGTGCACGATGGTGGCCTCTGCCCCTACCAGCCGGTAGGCGGCGGCAAACTCCTCCTCGCAGTTAATGCCAAAACCTGTCAGAATGAGCGCCCGAACTCGTTTTTCGTTGTTCGTTGCTTGTTTTTCGGACTGTTCGGTTTTGCTTTTCAGGGGCTCGGTGGATTCGTGGCCGGGGTCTACGCTCTTGAAGCCGGGCAGCACAATCTGGCCTTCACGGTTCACGATTTCGTGGCCGGGGTCGTCGTGCTGGGGGCGCGGGGGCGTGTGCTGGTCCGGCAGTTGGGGAGTCTGTTCCATGATTAATGCGCGGCTTCGTGGTGGCCGAAGCCGATAATGCGGTTTACGGGACCGTTGGTCCACTCGTGGCGCAGGGCTGCCGTACTGGCCGAAATAACCGGCTGGCCGCCGTAGCGCACGGTCAACTGCCCGTCTTGGGTTACCCGGCCCAGGAGTGTGGCGCGCCCGCCGAAGTGCTGCTCGAAGGCCACCACGTCCTCGGGGGCCACCGTGGCCACAAACCGGGAGTGCGACTCCGAAAACAGCTGCACGTGCACCGGAAGGCCTTCCGGCAGCTCCACCTCAGCCCCAAAGCCGTAGCCGAACGTGGCCTCCGCCAGCGCCACCGCCAGCCCGCCATCCGACAGGTCGTGGCAGCTCTGAATCAGGTTCTGGTCGTTGGCCTCCCCTACCAGCTGGTACAGGGCTTTGGCCTGCTCGAAGCGCACCTGAGGCACATTCGCGCCCAACTCCCCAAAGAGCTGGTAGAACTCCGAGCCGCCCAGCTCATCGTAGGTTTCGCCCAGCAGGTACACCACGTCGTCGGCCTGCTTGAAGTCGGAGGTGATGGTGCGGCGCACGTCCTCGACTTTTGCCGTCATGGAGTATAGCACCGTGGGCGGCACCGAAATCTTCACGCCGTCGGCCTTGAAGTCGTTCTTCATCGAGTCCTTGCCCGAGGTGAGCGGGATGCAGTAGGCCGCCGTGGCGTCGCGCAGGGCCTGGCACATGCGCACCAGCTTGGCCAGCTTCTGCTTGCCATCGGGGTTGCCCACGGGGTCGTACACCGAGTCGGGCACACAGAAGTTGTCGTTGACTGACCAGAAATTGCCGTCGCCGTACGTGAGGTTGGGCAGCTTGCCGCCCACGGCCACAATCTGGCGCACGGCCTCATCGAACGCGCCGGCCGACATATGGTAGGCGTCCAAATCACCGAAGCGGGGCAGAATGCCGTTGCTCACGGCCACGCCTTCCCAGCTCTCAAAGTTGAAGCGCACCACGGCCGCATCCTGTGGGGCCTGGCCGGTAGCGCCCATCAGGGGCTTGATGATGGTGCGGCCCTTCACCTCGTGGTCATACTGCCGAATCACCGACTCGCGGGAGCAGATGTTGAGGCTGCCCAGCAGGCGGGTAAGGGCGTCGGTGTAGTCGGTGGCAGCGGCCAGCGCGGGTTCTTGCGCCGTGGGCTTGCTCCACTCGGCTTCCAGCACTTTGCGCGGCACGCCGTCGTGCAGGAAGTGCATGTCCAGGTGGGCCACCGGCTCACCGGCGAAGCGCACGTCGAGGTAGCCGTCGGAGGTGAAGTAGCCGATGTCGGTCAACTCCACTTCCATTTCCCGGCCCAAGGCCAGCAGCTCGTCCAGCTTGGCGGGCTCCACGGCCAGCGAAAACCGCTCCTGCGACTCCGACACGAAGATTTCCCAGGGTCGCAGGCCGGGGTACTTCAGCGGCACCTTTTCCAGCTCCACCACGGCCCCGCAGCTGATGGTAGCCAGCTCGCCGATACTCGACGACAAGCCGCCCGCGCCGTTGTCGGTGCTGCACTTGATGAGGCCGCGTCGCGTGGCCAGGATCAGGAAGTCCATGGCCAGCTTCTGCGTGATGGGCGAGCCAATCTGCACAGCCGTGGCGGGCGAGGTTTCGTCTAATTCGATAGAAGAAAACGTCGCGCCGTGGATGCCGTCCTTGCCTACCCGGCCGCCGGCCATGATGATGCGGTCCTGCGGGTCGATGTTCTTCTCCCACGAGTCCAGCCCGGCCAGCTGCATGGGCATCACGGCCCCGGTGCCGCAGTACACCAGCGGCTTGCCGGCGTACCGGTCATCAAACACGATGCTGCCGTTCACGGTGGGCACGCCCGACTTGTTGCCGCCGTCCTCGATGCCCTTGCGTACGCCCTCAAAAATGCGGCGCGGGTGCAACTGGTTGCTCAGCAGCGTGCCGTTGAACTCGGGGTTACCGAAGCACAGCACGTTGGTGTTGAACAAGAGCCGCGCGCCCCCGATGCCGGTGGCCAGCGGGTCGCGGTTGTTGCCCAGAATGCCGGTAATGGCCCCGCCGTAAGGGTCGATGGCCGAGGGCGAGTTGTGGGTCTCCACCTTCCACACAAACAACGACTCGGGGTTAATGCGCACGGCCCCGGCGTTGTCGGAGAATACTTTAATCAGCCAGTCGTTGCCGTTGGCGCGCAGCTGGCGGTCCACCTCGGCGGTGGCGTCTTTGATATAGGTTTTGAACAGGGAATCTACTTCGAACTCCTCGCCTGTGTCGGCATCCTTATACTTGATCAGGGCCGAAAACTCCTTGTGCTTGCAGTGCTCCGACCACGTCTGGGCAATGATTTCCAGCTCGCAATCCGTCGGGTCCTGGGGCAGGCCGGCGGCCTGGCGCTCTTCCCGGATGCTGGTGTAATGGTCACGCACGGCGCGCATTTCCTCCAGGTTCAGGGCGTAAAGGTTGTCTTTCGACAGCTTCAGCAGCGCCTCATCCGAGAGGCCCACCAGCCCCACCGTCTCCGTAACAGATTCGGCCCCACCGCCCGGCCGCGGCGTGTAGTCGCGGATCTGGGCAATGGGGCCGACTTCGAAGCGGTTGATGAGCTTGTTGCCCAGCAGCTCCTGCGCAAGCTGGCGCAGACTACTTTCGGGCAGGGCTTCTTCCAAGAAGTAAAGCCGTTTCGAGAAGATGTGCTGGGTATGGGTGTCGAGCGGCTCGTTGAGGAAGTCGCCGAGGGCGTTCTGGGCCGAAATACCTTCGTCGTCGGTGACGCCAGGCAGCTTGGCAACGAGGATGTAGCTCTGGTAGGGGGCGCCGTGGCGGAACTCGTCGAGGGCTACCTCGTGCAGTACTGGGTCCTGGAGGCAGTGGGTGGCGAAGTCGCGCAGCTGCTGGTCGGTGAGGGGGTAGCGCACCGTGTAGAGGGCGGTGCTTTGCACGCGGCCGGTGTGCAGGCCGAGGTGGCGGTGGGCCGCTTCGGCTACGCGCTGGCCCTCGCCGTCGTGTTGGCCGGGCTTAAGCAGCAGCTGTATGGTTCTTTGGGGAGATTCCAAAAGAGGGAGGTTTGTCTATTTTTCGGGTTTCCCACGCCTGGCGAAATTGCCATCGTGAGGAAGCATACCCGCCCGGGGTACGCCGAAAATGCCTTGCCGCGGGGCCGGTTGCCGCCGTCGGTAGGTTTAAGAAAACGCTTTATCGGGCCGACTGCCCGGTTTCACCACCGGAATGTTTGCCCGGCACAGCGGGCACTCATCGGGTGCGTAGGTAGCCGCCGTTACCGGCAGCAGGGCAAAGTTCGGAAAAGAAAGGTCAGCTTTCCCACTGGTGCGGTCAATTAAACTGGCCACGGCCAAAACTTTTGCGCCCAGGCTCGTCAGTACCCGCGCTACCTCGTTGGTGCTCTTGCCGGTAGTCACCACGTCCTCGGCAATGATAATTTTCTGGCCAGACTCGATGGTAAAGCCGCGCCGCAGCGTCATTTGGCCCGCGTCGTCGCGCTCCGTGAAAATGCCGGGCACGCCCAGCTGCCGGGCCAGCTCGTAGCCAATCACCACGCCGCCCATGGCCGGTCCCACCACCACATCGGGCTGCAAGCCGGCTTCCCGAATCCGGCGGGCCAGCTCAGCCGCGGCCGGCGCGGCCAAATCGGGGCGGCGCAGAAACCGGGCGCACTGCACGTAGGTATCGGAATGCAGGCCCGACGACAGCCGGAAGTGCCCGCGCAGCAGCGCATCTTCCTGCAACAACTGCTGCTCCAGGGTTTCGGGGGTGAAAGTGGTTTGGGGGGAAGTCAAGGGAAGCACTATATAGGGTAAGGTGTGAAAAGGAAGATGGTCGGAACGATGTAGAGACGCAATATTTTGCGTCTCTGCGTTGAACGACTGGGAGCGTGCGGCTCTAACAACATCAGTACGTCTAGCTGCTAACCGACTGGAATCATACAGCTCAAACAACATCAGCAACGACGAGACGCAAAATATTGCGTCTCTACACCGCCATCGGCCGCAGCTGATGCATCTGCTCCACCAGTTCCCGGGCGGCGGCAGCGGCATCTTCGGCTTGCCACAACGCGCGGGAGGTATTAATGAGCAGGCCAGAACCATCGGGGCGTAGGCCGGCGCGGAGGGTGGCGGCAAGGTCGCCGCCCTGGGCGCCTACACCAGGCACCAGAAACCACTGTTCGGGGCAGAGGGCACGCATGCGGGCTACGGCCTCGGCGTTGGTGGCGCCTACCACCAGCCCAATGCCGCCGTGCGCTTCATCGAGCTTGCGGGCAATGGTGGCCGCGCAATCCGACAGGCTGCCGCCGCGAGTGAGGGCCACATCCTGCAAGGAGTGGGCAGGCTTGTTCGAGGTTTTAGCCAGCGCAAACACCAGCTTGCCGGGCCGGGCGAAGGGCACAATGGCGTCGTCGCCCATGTAGGGGTTCACCGTCACACCGTCGGCCCCGATGATGTCGTAAGCAAAGCGGGCGTAGTGGTCGGCGGTGTTGGCAATGTCGCCGAACTTGCCATCCAGAATCACCGGAATGCCTTCCGGCACGCGTTGCACGGTTTCGCGCAGCAGCTGCACCCCGTTTTCCCGGCTCAGGAAGAAGGCCAGATTAGGCTTGAAAGCAGCGGCATATTCGCTGGTCTGATCAACGACTTCGCCCAGCCGGCGCGCTACCTGTGCGTCGTCGCCTACCGGGTCGAGGCCCACACAAAGCAGGCTATTGGCCGCCTGAACGCGGTTGAGAAGTTTTTGCATGAGGTGGGTTGTAGCGCGAAGCCTTTGCTTCGCGGAGGGTGGCTGATACTGAACGATGCGCCCGACAACGGGTCAACTACACGCGAGGCCAAGGCCTCGCGCTACGATGTTACTGGCTCACAGGCATCAGGTGCCCGCACTCGGCGGCCAAGCGGGCAGAGAGGCCGGGCTCCAGCCATTCGCCGCTGGCAATCTGCACGGCGGAGGCACCGCAGCGCAAATAATCGGTTACGTGGCTGGCCGTAAACACGCCGCCCGTTCCGAAGATGGGCAGCGTAATCCGCTCATCGTGGGCCAGTTCCCACACACAGCGCAGCGCCACCGGCCGCAGTGCTTCTCCCGACAATCCCCCGACCATCGGCGCGGCCGTGGCGTCGTCGGGCAGGTGCAGGGCTTTGAGCAGGTTGGTGGCGGCCAAGGCATCTGCCCCGCCTTCCTGGGCTCCCAGCGCCAGTCCCCGGATGTGCTCGGGCCACGGTGGCAGCTTCACGATGACGGCGGCCGCGGGGCCCAACTCGTTACGCACGGCCTGGGTGGCGTCGCGCACAAACTGCGCGGTCAGCTCCTCGCCTTTCCCAGCATCGGGCTGGGCGATGTACACTTCTACGCCGGCAATCAAGTCGGCGGTTTCGCGGGCTAGGAAGCGGGCAATTTTGCGGAAGCCGGGGATGCCGGGGGCCGTGATGCTCACGAACACCGGTACGCCGTAGCGGCGCAGGTTGGGCAAGTGCTCCTGCACCAGAATCTCGGCGCTTTCGGTGCGCATGTGGGTGGCGTTGAGCAAGGTCTGCTCGTTAACCTGCCAGATGCCTTCCTCGTAGAGCCCGGGCTGGGGCTCCATCGTGACGGTGCGGGTGAAGATGGCTCCCAGCCGCTCGTAGCCTGCGCCTTCCAGCTGCCAGCTGGCGGCAGCCAGACACACCGGGTTCCGCAGCGTAAGTTGTCCGAGTTGCATAGATTCTGGAAATAGAAAAATCCATCGGTTGGCAAGGAACACTCCCCTGCTGTTCGTCAGGACTAGGTTTAAACAAAACATACCGCCCGAAACGGGGTGGTCAACCACGGACCGACTTGCGCCAGAATCCCCTCTGATCTTCCATCACCCCGTTGGTCGAGCCACCCCTACCCGGCCTCCGGAGCCGGGTTTTGTCGGGAATGTTTTAGCGCAACACAACCATCCGCCTGGGTTCCGTGTTCAGGGGCACGTTGCGGGTGGCAACAGAAGCGCCGGCGACCATCTGCTGGGCAAGGGTGGTGTCGTTCATGAGCGGTATCGGATGGGATGAGAAGATTAGAAAAGGCTGGGGTAGCGGCTGGTTTCGGCGCTGTCGACTGAGTGAGCCGGGCACAAAAAAACCGCTTCGAAAACGGAAGCGGTGAAAAAAGCAAAACCAACAGAGCCGGAAAAATCAACGGGGGAAATGACCTTCCGGTCATCTCGCAGGACAGCGTTTCGCTCAGTCCCACGCTTCATCAAACAATATTGATTCAGTTGAAGCACGACCCAAAAGTACCACTCCGCTCTATTGCCACCAAATACTATTCTCACTTTTTTTCTGAGAAAATTTTGTCTCCCCTTATCCAGCCCACTTTTTCACCCAACTACACCTACAGTTGTACATCATAACATTCCGCTGACTATCAATCACTTTGGCGGAGCGCATTTTTCATGACGCATGCCATCATTCCTGCTTACCTTTGCTACTGCTTACTATCGTCTTCCTGCAGCAGGCAACAGACGACATGCTGATTCATAAAAATAATACTATTTTTGCCGAAATACCACGACTAAGTATTCGGCCCTTCAGAATAGTCTTTTTGCGGTGCAACTCTACAGCCTGATCCGGGTATATACCGGACGTCGGCCTTCTTGCTAAAGTCATACCTTACTTCACCAAGCACAATTGAAGAGGTGGCAGGAAGTGTGTCACTGGTTTCTCTGCTTTCAATCCCTTCCCCATGAAAAAAGTAGTACTCAGTTTTGTGATTGGCAGTATCCTAAGCCTGGCCCTGCCTGCACAGGCCCAGGATACCGCAATGCCTGTCAGCTACACGGAACGGGTAGCGGACGAGGAGCCCGACCAGACAGTATTGTTCCGGCGCGCCTCCGACTGGGTGGAAAACCATTTCTCGTACTCGCCTAAAAAGGTAATCAGCACTGATGCGGTGAAAGGCGAGTTGCGGGCGGAGGGCACGGTGAAAGTTAAAACCGCGACTACCTCGGGGCAGCTCCAGGAACTACCTGTCCGGTTCGAATTCGTATTTCATACGCTCGCCTCCGGCTACGACTACAGCGTGGGCCAGCTACGGATAGCCTCGGACCCTAAAAAGCCCGAAGAAACCGTGCCTTTCGAGGAATTTGTAGCTCAACTCGCCGCGGACCGGACCAATGCCCGCACGCACAACGACCGTCGGATAACTGCTCAGGCCAGTTCGCTGACCAGCGAAATTGCCATGTCGTTTCGTTCTTACATGAACAGCCGGCCGGCGGCCGGTGCCATCGAATAAGCCAACTGCCAGCTCATGAGAAGCCCCCGGCCTTTCCGAATGAGGAAACGCCGGGGGCTTTTTGCCATACAATAGCCTTTCAACTCAGAGTGCCTGCGGAAGCACTGCAGTAGCCGGCCGGGCATAAATGCAGAGAGCCGCGTTGCAGCGCGGCTCTCCATCCTCTTCACATTTCCCACTTACTTCACTCACTACAAAGGTACGTGATGAGCAGCCGGGAAGTTGAAGCGAAAGTCAGAATAACAGAATGTTAATATACTTCCTAACTCCGTGATCCTCAGAATCAGGCTTGCCATTACAGCTTCCGGCAAAACGGCGGATGCCGGTAAGCGCCGGATCCTAAAACCGTTGAGCCAGGCAAAACCCGACTAGTTGGTGGGGCCGGTATCTACCCGTGACTCGATGGTGTTTTGTACGGTAGTGCTTACCGCTGACAGCAGGTTGTAGCCCGTTGCCTGCTCAATAGCATCGACGGAGGTGCGGTAGGTGCCCCAGCTTGTGTTCAGGGAGTTTTCGTTGGGCGTATTGATGGCAATGACGCGGGTGCTGCTCGTAACGCGGCTGGCGTCGCCGGAACCGTTGGGCAGCACCACCACCACCTTCCAGCAACGCGCCGGCACGGTAATCTTGCCGCTGGCCACGGTGGTAGCGTAGCCGTTGGAGCCTGTGCCGCCTTTGCCATAGCTGCCACAGATGATATAAAGCTCATTGCCCGCATCAACGAGCGTCCGGCAGTAGCTTTCCAGGCTTGCCCAGGTACGCTGGTTGTTGTTCGGGGCCTGGGGCATCATGTTCGACATCAGGAAGGTGGCCGAATTGTCGGCTACGGAGCCGGTGCGGTCGGCGCTGGGGCAGTTGTGGCCACGGTCGAAGCCGGAGCCGCTGTAGCTGCTGCTGCTGGCTTTGAACCAGCCGGAGGGCAGCGCATTATCGGGAGCGAAATTATCCTGGCGGGGTGTGCTGCCCAGCCAAGCGCTGCTCAGGTGCCAGCTAACCCAGTTCGGCACAGCCCGGTCGCGGTGATATGACATGGTGAACTGAGGTTTTACGAGCAGGTAGTTCCAGTACTGGCTGACATCGGCAACGGCACCGCTGGGGTTGCCAAGCGCCAGGTTGCCGTCGCGGGTGGCGCTGGCATCCGACGACTGTACGGCAGTGCCGGCCTGCGGAGCAGGCAGTTCGTCTTTGGCACACGACGCGGCCAGCGCCAGAAGCAGCCCCCACGCGAGGAACCGGGTAGTTGAATGGGTCATGGAAAGGAAGGGGAAAGTGGAACGGAAAGCCAGCAGAAGATGGGGCAGCCACCGGTGGCCGCACCTACCACAAAGGTGCGACGCAGCAGGCAGCGGCAACAGCAAGGAATATTATCATTCTGTTGCTATGTCTGGATTCTACTTATTTCTGACGAATACTAGGCAGAAAATACCAATATTCTGACCAGCAGCCATAATCCTGTACGACACCCCTATACTCCCTGCTTTCCTCTACTTAGAAAAATCAACAGTCATATAGTTGTATTTATATTTTTAAGCATGGTTCTTGTGCATGCCATTGTTTTTCCACTCATATCTTTTATCTCATGATGAAACGCCTACCCTTCCTCTTCCTGGCCGCTCTGCTGTTGCTACGGTTTCCCGCGGTACAGGCTTCTCACTTCCTCGGCGGTGACCTGACCTATGAGGCCCTTGGCAACAACCGCTACAAGCTGGTTCTCACCGTATTTCGTGATTGTAGCGGGGTTGCGGTCTACAGTAATGCTACGTTCACATGCCGCTCGACGGGCTGCGTTACAACGGGCCCGGGTGTTATTACGTCGGTTGCGCCGCTTCTGAGCTCTACGGTTGGCTCGCCTTATTGCCCCAGTGCCACAGGAGGCCCGAGCCCTTGCGGATCTGGCTTACCCGTGAATACGGAACTGGCCCGCTACGAAACCATCGTGACCCTAAACCCGGCCACGGAATGGCGTATCAGCGTAACGGATAACGCCCGGCCCGACCTGGCAAATATCATGGGCAATACGGACATGTACTACGAGGCAACCCTCAACAATATGGGCGCCGGCCAGGTACTGGAGAATCATTCCCCGGTGTTTGCTACCCAGGCTCTGCAGTTTGTCGGCTGGAAGCTGCCCACCACACTCAGCCACCTGGCTTTTGATGCCGATGGTGATTCGCTGGTTTATTCTCTGGACCGCCCGATGCTGGGCTGCAGTACGCCGGCTACCTACCTGCCCGTTTCTGCTGGCGGCATCATAGACCTGTCGGACACGAACGGTGGTGTGCCGTGTGTAGCAACGCTGCCTACCACCTTGTCTACTTACAGTCCCACTTACCCCCTCTCCTCCTTTTCGTTTACGGGGGCTTGCCCGGTAAAAACGGCGACGCCCAGCTTCATCTTCAACCCCGCCATGGGTTCTATGTCGTTCACGCCTTACCTGTTTATTGCGGGTACCTCTACTGCGCAGCAGGCCCAGAACAAGTACGCGGTGGTAGTGAAGGTAGATGAGTACCGCCGTATGCCCAACAACACCTATTTCCACATCGGCAGTGTAAGGCGCGACATGATTTTCATTGTCTCAAACTGTGGAATCAACCAGAATCCGAGCCTTGCCCCGATTACAATTAACGGCACGAGCCAGGCAGCCAGCGCCGTTATTCCTGTGACAGCCGGCCGGCTCATCAGCCTGAATCTGGCAGGCACCGACCCCAATTCCGGTCAGATTCTGACGCTCACTAGCAATGCGGAGCAAACACTCCCGAATTCCGAATTTACACCTTCGGCTCCTGGCATGCAGCCTACTGCCCAACTGAACTGGCTACCCCCGGCCACCCTGCGGCCCGGCTTGTACTACTGCACTGTTACTACCACAGACAATGCCTGTCCCATCAAAGGCGTAACCCAGCAGACGCTCACCTTCCGCGTCACGAACACAACGCTGGCTACTTCAACCGCCACCGCCAAAGCAGTAACGACTTTGGCCGCTGTGCCTACGCCATTCTCAGGCCAGGTAAGCTTCCGGCTGGCTCAGGCTGGCGTGCAAGACGTAACTATATTCGACCGGCTCGGCCGGCAGGTAGCAACGCTGCGCAGCGCCGCTACCGGGGAAGTAACATGGCAGCCTGCCGCTTCGGTTGCGCCCGGCCTATATCTGGCCCGCACTGCCGATGGCCGCCAAGTGGCCCGCCTGCTCCGCTCCGACACAGAATAGCCGACAGTGCTACATAGAAAAAGGCCCGCCGGTGGTACCGACGGGCCTTTTTGCCTTCTAAACGAACGAGGCAGCCGGAGTGCTAGCGCCCTGTCACGACCAGGCGCTGGCTGCCCAACTTCTGGCCCTGGCTGCCGGTCAGCACCACGTTGTAAAGGCCAGCGGGCAGAACCTCACCTTGCAGGCTCATCACTGCCTTGGAAGCAGGCATCTGGCGCAGCAGCTTTCCCTGAGTATCATAGATTTTCAAGAGGCCAGGCGCATTCTCGCCGAAAGCCTGCAACTCAATAGTCACCGCGTCGGAGCTGGCAGCAGGATTGGGGTACACGGCCAGCACCTCGGCTTTGGATGGATTCAGCGTTACTACTGCCACCGGAGAAAACTGGCTGGTGCCATCGGTATCAACCTGCCGCAGACGGTAGTAGAGCGTAGCCGCCCCTGCTTTGCCGGCTGTTTCGTCGCGGAAGCTGTAGGAGCGGCCCGTGCTGCTACCGGCTCCTTCTACCCGGCCTACCGCTTTGAAACCATCTTTGGCCTGAAGTGCCCGCTCCACCAGGAAATAGCTGTTGTTAGTTTCGGACGCCGTTCTCCAGGCAACATCTACTGCCACCCCCGATGCCTTGGCATCGAAAGCAGCCAGCTCGACCGGCAGCGGGCCGGGGGCCGTGATGGTCAGCGGGAAGCCATTGGGACGGTCTTCGGCAAAGGCATACAGAATGCGGGTGCGGTCGAATACCGACAGCGTGGTGTTGATTTCTATTTCTACCCGCTGGAAATTCTGCGTCGTATTGAAATACACTTCGGTATTCCCGTTGGTCAGCAAACCCTGCGAAAGCAGCGACGCCCCGCTAGCTGTTTCCAGCAACCGGTTGTTGCTGTCGTAGGTGCGAATGGTGATGTCGTTGAGCAGCTGCGTATTCAACAGCCCGGCACCTGTGTTCAGCACTACGCCAGCAGCATTGCCCGCCTGGCCACTACCGTTGAGGTTCACGCGCACAGCATTCGAAGTCAGTACCCCTACTACACTGGTCCTGATTTCGGCATAATCAGTGAGGCTAGCATTGGCTATGTTTTGCGGATTCTGAATGCTACCGCTCCCCGAATACGAGACCTGGCCGGCGGCGCCACTCGAGAAGTCTGAGCGCACTGGGGTCTGGTCCTTGAACACGCCGGGCTCCAGGCCAAAGCCATAGTACACTTCCAGGCCATCGAGCACGCTCAACCCGCTGCTGCGCGTCAGCTTCACCTCATCAAACGCCCGATTTGTCGGGAAGCTGATCTGATACTGGTCGTTGGGCAGCGCCGTTACCGTAAGCAACTCCAGACCAGTGACACTTTCCCGTGGCTCGCCATTCAGGTATGTGGTGAGGCGCAGCCCGCCCAGCAGACTGATATCGGCAAGGCCTTGTTTGCCTACTACAAACCCGGCATAGTAGCCGCCCGGCACGCCGTTTTCCAGCTTTACTTTCAGGGAGTTGGGGCAGCTGACGCCCAGTACCGAGTTGAAGGTCGCATAGTTGGTCAGAGAAGCATCGGCCGCGAAGGACGGGTTCTGCACGCCGGAATTAACGCAGACACTCACGCCATTATCCACAACCTCCGTGCTGTAATTCACACCGGCAGCCGGACTCGGAAAGCGCGACACCACTCCTGTGGCTGTTTCTACCACGTTGGCATCTACCCCGTAGGCATAGTACACCCGAATATCATAGTCGACACCTACCAGCGAGGTGGCTATAATTTCCAGATGGTCGAATTCCTCTTTCGCGACAAACTCCAGGCGTCCCGGAGCGCCCGAGCCGAGCACTGTGCTGGCCAGAGACGTGACCGTCAGAGACTCTTTCTCGGTTGTGCCGTCGTACGTCTTGATTCTGATAGGACCAATTGCCGACAGGATGCTGCTGGAGCCGATTACAAAGCCGGCGCGCGAATTCTTCAGCACCCGGCCCGACATTCGTACGTTGACTCCAACCGGTACAACTCCCAATCCCAGCAAGGGCAGGTTGAGGGTAGCATAATCGGTAAAGTCATTGTTTGAGGCCCTGTTCCTAAACGAAACTGAGCCACAGGTAAGGGGTAGCCCACATGAAACTATTTCTTGTGCTGATCCTGTGCCATAGACGGCGGGCCTGGCGGCCATGCTGGTAGCGGTGCCTAGCAGCAGCCATAAAGCTGCCAGCGCGAGTATGCGGGAGTAGTAGGTGCGTTCCATAGTAGAGCAGAATATTCTCCGGTACCAATCCGAAGAGGGTTATTTCTGCTTGTACAATACAGCTGCCATTGAACATTTTCAAATTATACTTTCTGATAATCAGTCACTTATTAATATAATTAAAATTATATATTTTCCCAATTGTAGATTACTCTTCCCATTTAGAGAAAATATGGCAAAGCCCGTTTTTCCCCGCTATACTCGCACTCCGCCTCCATCCACCCCTACCTGAGCTATTGAAAACTGTATAATTGGCCCAAAACACTCTCCCAACGCGCGTTACTTCAGCAATTGGCAGGTGCTTCTGCTATCCGATTATACAGGCAACGGCAGGCTAAGCCCTTCTGATTCAAATGTCTGTTTCTTCCGCTGTTCATATTTTTATTGTCGAGGACAATGCCTGGTACGGCGAGCTTCTTGAGTACAAGCTTGCCCAGAACCCCGACTACCAGGTGCAGCGCTTCACTACTGCCCAAGCCTGCCTCGACCATCTGGGCGAAAAGCCCGACCTGATTACGCTGGACTACTCGCTGCCCGATGGCAAAGGCGACCAGGTACTGCGCCAGATTAAGGAGCGGCTGCCTGAGGTGGCTGTCATCATTATTTCGGGCCAGGAAGATGTGCGCACCGCCATTGGGCTGTTGCGCCAGGGTGCGTATGACTACCTGGTGAAGGACGAAGAGACAGCCGACCGTCTCTGGAACTCCGTTGGGAATGTGCGCAAACAACTGCAGCTACGCCGTGAAAACGAGCGTTTGCGTGAGCAGATTGGCATGAAATACGAGCCGGGCCGCGCCATTCTGGGCAGCAGCCCTCAGATGCAGCAGCTCAGCACCCTCATCGAAAAAGCTGCGCGCACCAATATCACCGTGTCGCTGAGCGGCGAAACTGGCACTGGCAAGGAACTGGTGGCCAAAGCCATTCATTATTTATCGCCCCGCCGCGAGCAGGCATTCGTGGCTGTAAACGTAGCAGCCATTCCGCGGGAGCTGCTGGAAAGTGAGCTGTTCGGCCATGAGAAAGGGGCGTTTACGGGAGCTATCAGCCGCCGCATCGGGCGGTTTGAGGAAGCCCACCGCGGCACCCTGTTTCTCGATGAAATTGCCGAAATGCCACTGGACCTGCAGGCCAAGCTGCTGCGAGTGCTGCAGGAACGGGAGGTAATGCGGGTGGGCGGCGGCCAGCCCATTGCATTCGACGCCCGTCTGATGGTAGCCACCCACCATGATCTGGCAGAGCAGGTACAGAAGGGCCGTTTCCGCGAAGACCTGTACTACCGGCTGCTGGGCCTGCCGATTGTGCTACCGCCTCTGCGCGAGCGGGGCCAGGATATCCTGATGCTGGCAGAGTCATTCCTGAGTGATTTCTGCCACCAGAATAAAATGACTCCCTGCCGCCTTTCTGATGAGGCTCGCAACCTGCTGCTGCGCTACCCCTTCCCGGGCAACGTGCGCGAATTGAAAGCCATTATAGAGCTGGCGGCGGTGCTGGCCGAGCAGGACACCATTCTGCCCCAGGACCTGTCGTTGCGCATACAGGGCAGCAGCACCAACGGGCAGGCGCCAGCCGCCGAGTCGCTGCGGACTCAGATAGCGGCCATTGTGCAGCGCTATTTAGATGCACACCAAGGGAATATTATGCAGGTTGCCGACAAGCTGCAAATCGGGAAGTCTACTATTTATCGTATGGCTCAGAACAACGAGGTGCGGTTGCGCTAATGTTGTGCAGGCGTGCCGCTGACATTCAGGCTGCCTCTCCCCTTCTTGCCTGAAACCGTGTGCTATGAGTTCTATTAGTCAACGCCAGCTACAGCGCCGCCTCCGGCACGCGGAGCAAGCCCAACAAGCGTTGCGGCAGGAACTGCAGCAGCTGCGTGAACAGTCGCACCTACAGAGCCAGGCTGCTGCTGGGCAGCTTACCGCGCTGCTCCAGACAATCAGCACCGGCCTGCTGGCGCAGGACGAACATTGCCACATCAAGCTCATCAACCAGCGGCTCTGCGACCTGCTGGCGCTACCCGAGCCTCCGGCCGCCTATATCGGCCAAGACTGCCACCAGATTCTGCGCCAGTCGGCTGCTTTCCGGCAACCCGATGACGTGCTGCAGCGGGCCGACGAAGCCATGCGAAACCAGCTGCGCCGGGCCGAGCTGGTAGAGCTGGCCAACGGCCGTGTTCTGCAGCGCGAGTACCTGCCGGTGGTACAGAACGGGCGCACGATGCTACACCTGTGGAGCTACGAAGACGTAACCCGCCAGCGGCAGGTGCAGGCCCACGTGCAGGAACTCAGCCAGCTGGCAGAGCAGAGCCCGGACCCTATTATCTGTTTTGGGCGCGACGGCCAGGCCCGCTACGCCAACCCGGCGGCTGGCCCGGTACTCCGGGCCCTGGCCCGGCCGGAGTGGCAACCCGACCGGGAGTTTCTGCACCAGCAAGTAAAATCGGCTCTGCAGGAGAATACCTCCCGCATTGTGGAGCGCCAGCTCGATGGGGCGTTTTATCACTGGACCATTGTACCGCTGCTCCAAGAGGAAGCAGCCAACATTTACCTCACCGATATTACGGCCCGCCGCCAGGCCGAAACCCAGCTGCGTCACAGCCAGTTGCTCATGGCCCGCATCAACGACACCATTCCGGCCGTTGTTTTTCTCTACGATCTGCAGGCGCACCGCCTCAACTACATCAACCGGCAGATAGAGCGGGTGCTGGGCTACCCGGAGCAGACCATCGAAACCCAGGCGGGGCTGTTGCAGCAGATTATTCATCCGGAGGATCTGCGGAGCCTGTTCAACAAACGGGACTACCTGCAGGCGCTGCCGGATGGGGAGCTCAGCACCGGCGAGTACCGGGTACGGCACCAGGACGGCAACTGGCGGTGGCTCTGGATTCGGAGCACGGCTTTCACGCGCGACGAAAACGGCCTCGTGCACCAAGTGCTGTGCAGCGCCGAGGATATTACCCAGCGCAAAGCCACCGAAGAAGCCCTGCGCCAAAGCCAGCTGCTGGTGGAACGCGTCGCCTACACAGCCCCCAACCTTATCTACATCTACGACCTGGCTGAAAAGCGCAATGTGTACTCCAACCGGCACATCGAAGTCATGCTGGGATACACGGAGGAGGAAATCCAGGAAATGGGCGGGGAAGTGCTGGAGCGGCTGATGCCCCCGGCGGAAGTACAGCGGCTACAGGAGCATTATGAGCACGTAGCTCAACTGGCGGACAGTGAAATCCTGTCCCTGGAGTTCTACCTCAACCACCGCAATGGATCAGCCCGCTGGCTGCGCGTTACGGACACTCCTTTTGAGCGGGACGCGGACGGCCGGGTGCGCCAGATAGTAGGTGTAGGAGAAGACATTACGCGCTGGAAAGTAGCCGATGAGCAACGCCGCACCGCCAACCGGCGCTTGGCCGAGCAAAACCGCCTCTTCCGCCAGGTTATCGACACTACGCCGCACCTCATCTACCTCAAGGATAATCTGGGCAACTACCTGCTGGCCAACCGCGCCACCGCCGAGCTATATGGCATGACCCCAGAGCAGATTGTAGGCGCGCAGCCCGACCAGCTGCCGGCCATCCTGACCGATGGGCAGCGCTACCGCCAGCAGGACGAACAAGTGCTGCGCACCGGGCAGGAGCTCATCCAGGAAGAAACCTTTACCAAGCCCGACGGCGAAATTCTCTGGTTTTACAGCATCAAACGCCCGTTTGTGCTGGCCGATGGCAATATGCAGGTGTTGGGTGTTGATATCAACATCACGGAGCTAAAACGCACGCAGCTTGATTTGCACGCTGCCAAGGAAGCAGCCGAAGAAAACGCACAGGCCAAGCAGAACTTTCTGGCCAACATGAGCCACGAAATCCGCACGCCGCTCAATGGGATTCTGGGTATGGCCGGGCTGCTATCCAAAACGCCGCTCGACGACCAGCAGAGCCAGTTCCTGGGACACATCCGCCACTCCGCCGACCATCTACTGGTCGTCATCAATGATGTGCTGGCCATGGCGCAGCTGGGAGCCGGCAAAATCCGGCCGGAAACTATTCCGTTTGATTTGCGGGAAGTACTGCGGGCCAGCCAGGAGTCGTTGCTGCCACGGGCTCAGGAGAAAGGCATTGCGCTGGAACTGGAGCTGCCGCCGGCCACCGTGCCTACCACCGTGCTCGGCGACCCGCATCGGCTGCGCCAGGTGTTGCTCAACCTGCTCAGCAATGCCGTAAAGTTTACCGAACACGGGCAGGTGCTGCTCACGTGCCGCCGCCTCAGCCAGCCCGGCGAAGAGCCCCTGTTCCAGTTTCAGGTGCTGGATACCGGCCCCGGTATCGCGCCCGATCAGCTGCAGGAAATGTTTGAGCCGTTCACGCAGGCATCGGCCAGCACGGCCCGCGAATATGGCGGCTCCGGCCTGGGCCTAAGCATTTCGCGCGGGCTGGTAGACCTGATGGGGGGCACCATGACGGCCGAAAGCCGCCTGCACGAAGGCAGTACTTTCGGCTTTACGCTCACCTTCCGTCCAGCCGAGGCTACCGCCGTGAAAGTGCCGGCCAAAGCAGCTACCAACTACCGGGAGCTAGGGGCCCGCCGGGTGCTGCTGGCCGAAGACAATGCCGTAAACCAGTTTTTGGTAGAGTCCTTGCTGCGGGGCTGGGGCTGGACAGTAGACACCGCCAGCACCGGCCCGGATGCGCTGGCACTGTTTGACCAACACAGCTACGATATTGTACTCATGGATATTCAGATGCCCGGTATGGATGGCGTGGCCGCTACCAGGCGCCTGCGCCAGCATCCGGAGCCCCAACGGGCCGCTACGCCGGTGCTGGCTCTCACGGCCCACGCCCTGCGCGGCGAGGCAGAACGCTACGCCGCGGCGGGCTTCTCGGGGTATCTGTCCAAGCCGTTTCGGGAAGAAGACCTTTTCCGGACCATTGCTGCCGCGTTGGGCAAGCGGCCGGCGGTAGAATCAGCGGAGTTTATTTCCGGTCCGGAAACGGCTAACGCTCCACTTTACAGCCTGAGTGGTATTCGGCGGCTGGCCCACGGCAACGAGGAATTTGTGCGGCGCCTCGCGCATCTGTTTATCCAGACCACCCCGCCGGCCGTTCGTGAGCTGGAGCACCATGCCGCATCCGGGCAGTGCGAGCAGCTGGCCGCTGCTGCTCATCACCTCAAAAGCTCCCTCGATGGCCTGCACATCCGGCAACTGCACGCCCCCATCCGCCGCCTAGAAGCCTGCCGCGACACGTCTCTGGAACCACAGGAAGCGCAACAGCTGGTGACTCTGGTTCGTGAGGTGACCGAGCAGGTGATGGAAGGACTGCGGCGGGATTTTCCGGGACTGTAGCCAAGCGGCCGTACCTAGCGTGCCATGCGCTATCTTCCGCCCCTTATTGCGCCACATGACCGAATTCTCTTTCGATACACTCGTCATCGGGGCGGGCCAAGCAGGGCTGGCGGCAGCATACTATCTGCAGCAGCGCAACATCGATTTTCTGTTGCTGGAAGAGCGCGCTGCTGTCGGCGACGTATGGGCCTCCCGGTTTGATGCGCTGCGGCTGTTTTCGCCACGCTGGGCCAGTAGCCTACCGGGGCTGCCCTGGCCCGGCAGCGCCCTCGGCTACCCAACCAAAGACGAAGCGGCAGCCTACCTGCGCCAGTATGCGGCGCATTTCCGGTTTCCGATACATACCGGGCAACGTGCCGTTAGTCTAGCACCGGCCACAGTAGGCAATGGGTACACCGTGCAGACGGCCACCGGGCAAATGTACCAGGCGCAGCGCGTGATTGTGAGCACCGGTGCTTATTCTGTGCCCCGCATCCCAGACTTTGCGGCCCGGCTGCCGACTGCCGTGCAGCAGCTCCACAGCAGCCACTACCACAGCCCGCAACAAATAGCGGGCACCGGCGCAGTGGCGGTGGTAGGCAGCGGCAACTCGGCCCTGCAGATTGCGGCCGATTTAGCGGCTACGACTCGCTCGGTGTATGCGGCCTTCGACGACAAAACACCTTCGTTTCCGAACAACCAAGCAACCTGGGCACTGCTGAAAGGCACCGGAATGCTCGGTATTTCGCGCTACAACGCGCTGGGCCGCTATGCTATGCTGCAGCCGGAGCCGGTGGTAAGAGGCGACCTGCAGCGTTTGCGCCGTTTCCCCAACGCGCAGTTCATTGGTCGGGCCAGCAGCAGCACACCGGCTGGCGGCCTGCAAGGCCAACGGCTGGCAACACCACCGCTCGAGGCCATTGTCTGGGCTACCGGATTCGGGCCCGGATTTGACTGGATAAAGCTGCCCATTTTTGAGGCCGACGGCACGCCACGCCACCACTATGGCCTTACTGAAGCGCGTGGCATTGCGTTTCTGGGACTTCCGTGGCTGAACAGCCGCAGCTCGGCCCTGATGGGCGGCGCGGGCCCCGATGCGCGGCATGTAGTGGCGCAGTTGCTGGGCAGCACATAATTATGCTGCAACTACTTGGGGCCTTTCGCGGTTCTATAACATATACGCGCCTGCTCGGGCATACTATCCTCCCGGATAGCCCCGTTGACGCATTTTCGTTCTTCTAACTTTCCCTACGATGTCTCTGCTGATTTTTCTCGGCGTAGCACTGGCCACGGCCCTGCTCGCACTCAATACGTTCGACCAAGTAAAGGCTTCCCTGAAACCAATCCCGGTTCGTGCCAAGAACCGCCGCTAACTCAGCGGCTCACTCAAACAAAAAGCCCCGTCTGTAGCAGACGGGGCTTTTTGTTTGAGTGAGCCGCTGAGTTAGCGGATTACCAGTTTGCGCATCTCGCTGGCGTTGTCGCCTTCGAGCTTCACGTAGTAGAGGCCACTGGCAAACTTGCTCAGGTCCAGGGTTTTGGTAAACCGGTCGTTGAGTTCCGTGATGGTTTCGCGGTAAATCACAGAGCCGATTACGTTGAGCACGCGCAGCTCCAGCTTGCGGCCTTCGAAACCGTTGATGGCAATATGAACAATACCGGTGCTGGGGTTCGGGTATACCAGAATCGTGCGCTCATCGGCTGGGCGGGCGGCGCGCTTGGTCACTCCGACTGGGGTAGCGGAAGCAGAAGACATGCTGCTGCGCACCGGACCGATGGCAAGAAGCATCAAAAACAGAAAGTAGAGTAGGCGTGGCATCATAGCGGGCCGTAAGAGTGAAAGGGGGCGTAAAAAAGGCGCGGATAGGATACCTGCTAAAACGTTAGGCAACCATTTAGGTTTGCAAAGATACCGGGTATTCTTCATTAGATGAACAAAATATAACTCATCTTCGACCAACTGCCCTATTTTACCCTCTGAACCAACCTCTTACTAGACAAAACAAGTTGGACGTTCTCATTATTGGCGGCGGCCTGGGAGGCCTCACCGCTGCCCTCGACCTACGGGCCCGTGGCTACAGCGTAACGGTGGTGGAGCGGCAGCACTATCCGTTTCATCGGGTGTGTGGCGAGTATATTTCCAACGAGGTGCTGCCGTATCTGCGCCGCCTCAATGCCGACCCGGCGGAGCTGCATCCGGCCCAGATTACGCGTTTTCAGCTCTCGTCGCCGGCGGGGCGCACGCTGTCCGCTACGCTCGACCTGGGTGGGTTCGGCATCAGCCGCTTCTCTCTCGACTATCATCTGGCGGGCCTGGCAGAGGCCCGTGGCGTTGTGGTGCTCCAGCGGACTACCGTGGCAGCGGTAGACTATGCGCCAGCCACTGACAGCCACATCGTAACGCTGGCCGACGGGCAGCAGCTGGAAGCACGCGTTGTGCTGGGGGCTTTCGGTAAGCGCAGTGCCCTCGACCGGCAGTTGCAACGGCCATTTTTTCAGCAACGCTCTCCGTATCTCGGTGTGAAGCATCACCTGCGCCTCGATTACCCGACTGACCAGATTGCGCTGCACAATTTTGAGGACGGCTACGCGGGCATCTCGGCGGTGGAAGACGGACGCTACTGCTTCTGTTACCTCACCACGCGCCACAACCTGAAGCAGCAGGGCACCATTGCCGGGCTGGAACAGAACGTGCTGGCCCGCAATCCGCACCTGCGCCACATTCTGGAAACTGCCGAGTTTCTGTATCCGCAGCCGGAAGTCATCAACGAAATTTCCTTTGCGCCCAAAAGCTGTGTGGAAGACCACATGCTGCTCTGCGGCGACGCAGCCGGCCTGATTACGCCCCTCTGCGGCAACGGTATGGCTATGGCTATACACGGTGCCTATCTGGCCAGTACTCACCTGCATGAGTTTCTGCAGGGCCGTATCACCCGCACGACATTGGAAACGCGCTACCGCCACAGCTGGCAGGCACAGTTTGGGCAGCGGCTGCAAGTGGGGCGGCTGGTACAGGGCCTATTCGGGCGGCCTGTGCTGAGTGAGGCGGTAGTAGGCGCCCTGCGCCATTGGCAAGGTGGCGTACAGGCCCTTATGCGTCGCACGCACGGCACCGCTTTCTGATTCTCCATCGAATAAAATAACATAAGTAACACGCTGCTACACGTGCTGAGTAGTAAATGGCGCTGCATAGGCTGTAACGCCGTATAGTTTTTTTGCATTCTGCCCCTGCCCTGTTCTGACCGCCTCCTAATTGCGTATACTGCACCGAATGATCAGCTACCTGAGTGCCATTGGCACGGCCAACCCGCCCCACCGTCTTCCACAAGCCCAGATCGGGGATTTCATGGCCCGCGCCCTGCAATTCGATACTGACCAGACCCGTAAGCTGCGGGCCCTCTACCGGGTGTCGGGCATTGGGCACCGCTATACCGTGCTACCCGATTACGGCCGCACCAACGGCGAATTCACCTTCTTTCCCAATACACCGGACTTAGAGCCGTTTCCATCGGTAGGAGCCCGAATGCGGATATACCGCCAGGAGGCACTGCCGCTGGCTGCCGCCGCTGCTGAAAGCTGCCTGAGCCAAGCACCTGACGTGCCGGCCAATTCGCTGACACACCTGATTTCAGTGAGTTGCACGGGTATGTATGCGCCGGGGCTGGATATTGAGCTGGTGAACCGCTTGGGGCTGCGGCCTGATGTGCAGCGCACCTGCGTGAATTTTATGGGGTGCTATGCTGCCTTTAATGCCCTGAAGCTGGCCGATGCCATTTGCCGGGCCGACGCCGATGCCCGCGTGCTGGTAGTTTGCACGGAGCTGTGCACCATTCACTTCCAGAAGCATCACGAAGAAGACCACCTGATTTCCAACGCCCTGTTCGGCGACGGCGCAGCGGCGGCCCTGGTACTGGGTCGGCCTTCCGGCAGCCGGCCGCACCTGGAGCTGGAAGCCTTCCACTGTGGCTTGGAGCCCGACGGGCACGCTGATATGGCCTGGCATGTCAACGACTTCGGATTTGAGATGACCCTCTCCTCTTACGTTCCCAAGCTGATTCAGCGCGGCATCCGGCGCCTCACCGACGACCTGCTACGCAACCTGCCCGTGCAGCTGCGCGACATCCGGCATTTCGCCATTCATCCGGGTGGGCGGCGCATTCTGGAAACCATTGAGCAGGAACTGGGCCTCACTACCCAGGACAACCGGCCGGCCTACCACGTACTGCGCGAATATGGCAACATGTCGTCGGCGACGGTGCTGTTTGTACTGCGCGAATTGCTGGCCGGTTTCACGGCAGCCGACAGCGGCGCCCCGGTGCTCAGCTTTGCATTCGGGCCCGGCCTCACGCTGGAGGCCATGTTGCTGCGCGTAGTGTAGCCTGCCATGTCTTCATCGGTATAATAGCTATGCCTGATTTTTCGAGCCGTGCGACGGAAGAGGAGTTGATGGACGACCTGTCGCTGGCGTCGGACGCGTTGCGCCGCAACCTCGACGAGTTGGAAACCATCAACACCTGGCTGGGAGGCTACGCGCCGGTACTGAATGCCCTGGAAAAGCTGCGGCCCCATTTTCCTCAAAACCGGCCACTCCGCCTCGCTGACCTGGGTAGTGGCGGCGGCGACACGTTGCGGCATATTGCCCGCTGGGCCCGGCAACACGCAGTGCCCATAGAACTGGTCGGTATTGATGCCAACCCATTTATGCTGGAGTATGCGGCTCGAAAAGCCCAGGGTTACCCCGAAATCAGATTTCGGCAGCAGGACATCTTTTCCGCCGATTTTCAGCAGCAGCCCTTCGATATCCTGACCTGCAGTCTGTTTTGCCACCATTTCTCTGATGCGGCGCTGGCGCAGTTGCTTCCGCAGTGGCAGCGGCAGGCGGGTCTGGCCGTCATCATCAACGACCTGCACCGGCACCCGCTGGCCTACTACAGCATCCGCTGGCTGACGCGCCTGTTTCGGGGCTCCCATCTTGTGCAGCACGACGCCCCGCTGTCTGTAGCGCGTGCCTTCACTCGCCCCGACTGGCAACAGTTGCTTGCTGAAGCAGGCATCACAAGGTATGCGTTGCGCTGGCGGTGGGCCTTCCGCTGGCAGCTGATTCTGATGGGCTGATATTTGGCGGGGGTTGATTGCTGATGCGAGACACTTTTATTTAACTCATTGTTAGATATTTAACAATCATCAATCAACACCCACCTATCATCTAGCTCCACAAATCGGCCGCTACGCGAAAGGTATTGGCGTGGGCCTCCACAATGTCGGCGATGCGTGGGGAGTAGCCGCCGCCCATGCACACCACCACCGGAATCTGGTGGCGGTGGCAAAGGCCAAGCACGAATTCGTCGCGCTGGCGGCAGCCGGCCCGGCTCAGGGCAAGGTGGCCGAGCTTGTCGGTTTCCAGCACATCCACCCCGCTCAGATAGAAGATAAAGTCAGGCTGCTGCTCCTGTAACAGGCGCGGCAGTGTGTCGTGTAGCAAGCCAAGATAGGTCGCATCGTCGGTGCCATCGGGCAGGGCCAGGTCGAGGTCAGATTGTTCCTTGCGGTGCGGATAGTTGCGGGCTCCGTGCATGCTGAACGTGAAGACCCGCGGCTCGTGCTGAAAAATACGGGCCGTTCCGTTGCCCTGATGCACATCCAGATCCACAATAAGCACCTTGCTGATACCAAACTCAGGATGGGCCAGCAGATAGGCGGCGGCGGCCGCCTGGTCGTTGAGCAGACAGAATCCTTCGCCCCGGTCGCGGAAGGCGTGGTGGGTGCCGCCGGCTATGTTCAGGGCTACACCGCCCTGCAGCGCCCGGCGGGCACATTCGAGCGTGCCCCCCAGAATCGTGACTTCGCGCTCCATCAGCTGCGCACTCCACGGAAAACCGGTGGCGCGCTCCTCTTGGCGCGTGAGCTGGCCGCTGCACAGCCGTTGGTAGTAGTCAGGCGTGTGGGTGCGCAGAATGTCTACGGCCGGTGGGGGCACGGGCTGAAAGAATGCGCTTTCCGCTACCACCCCTTCCCGGAGCAGCTGCTCCGGCAGCAGCTCATACTTGAGCATGGGAAACCGGTGGTTGGCTGGGAGTGGGTGAGCGTAAAGCGGAGCCCAGGCAATGGAAATCATAGGAGCGGCAGGCTGGCATTTACACGAAAATAACCGCCCCATGGAGCGGTTACTTCGGATTCGGGGAAGGAATATGTGAGGCGTACTGGGCTCGAACCAGTGACCCCTACCTTGTCGAGGTAGTGCTCTGAACCAACTGAGCTAACGCCCCGCAAACCTTCTGGCGGCGGCCGGAAAGCGCCAAAGATAGTAGCTGCCCGCAATGCAGCGGCATAGATGCAGGAAAAAATTATGCGCTGGTTTCGGGCCGGCGCGCAACACTTACACGGCCGGGCAAGTATAGCGCTGTAAAACCGGCCTGCTACCTCTATTTGCAGCCACACTTCTCTCCCGTTCACTTCTCTTCCATATGAAAAAGATTTTCCTTCTCTTCTGCCTGTTTGGCGCTGGCATAGCGGCTCAGGCCCAGGATGGCCCGATTGGCACACGCTCCTCCACCGACTACGCCCCCAGCACCAGCGACTCGCGCAACAATGGGTTTGGTGTAAAGGCCGGCTTCAATCTGGCGGACCTGCGCGGCGGCGACAAAGATGCCTACAAGAACCTGTCCAGCCTGAAGACCTACCATGCGGGCGTGTATGCGCAGTTTGGCCTCAACGATAAAGTGTCGTTGCAGCCCGAGGTACTGTTTACCCGCAAAGGCTTCGACGCAGAGCAGTTCACCGTGCAGTCGACGACGCCGGGCCAGACGACGGGCGAAACGCGCGAAACGCGCCTGGACTACATTCAGGTACCCGTGCTGCTGGTATACAACATTTTCGATAACGTGAGCGTGCATGTCGGGCCGCAGGTGTCGCTGCTGGTGAAAGCCAAGTATGCCGGCACGGAGCGCCAGATTTCCAGCGTGGGCCTCAACAGCCTCGAATATGGCGTGGTAGGCGGCGTGGAAGGCCGGGTGGGCCCTGCCCGCATCGGTGCCCGCTACGACCTGGGCCTAGCCGACATCTACAATGACCCCAAAGATGCCGGCGCCGGCGCTTACGACAACGTGAAAAACGGTGTGTTTCAGCTGTACGTGGGCTTTGGCTTCAACAACTAGCCGTTCCTGCGGTTAATCCGCTCTGTAGTAGTAGTAGTAGTAGTAGTAGTAAAAAAGGAAGCTTCGGCTTCCTTTTTTTGTATCCGTGTCTACCTTTCGTTTATGGCAGCTGCTCCGTTTTTTCTGTCCTTGCCGGCCGCTGCCGTTTTGCCGGCGCTTAATGCAGCCCGCGAGCTGCTGGCGGAACGCGGAATGGGCGTATTGGGTACCTGGGCGTTGCTCACCCTACTTGTGAGTGGCTACTACGTCACGCGCACTGATACCCGCACGGAGCCGCACTATTTCCACCAGATGAACATCGGCTGGGGCGTTGTGAATGCGCTGCTGGCCGTCTGGGGCCTGGTGCAGGCGCACCCGAACCAGGTGGCCGGCCTCACGCTCACCGACAGCCTTACGGCTCAGTTCAATTTCGAGAAGGTTCTGCTGCTCAATGTCGGCCTCGATGCTGCTTATATCTGCACTGGGAGCTGGCTGCGTGCCCGCGCCGGCACAGCGGCTCTCAAACCCGAACGGCTCCGGGGCTTTGGCCGCTCCTTGTGGGTGCAGGGCGGTTTTCTGCTGCTGTTTGATGCTGGTTTTTACGTAGTGTACCACCGCTACGCCGCGTTGCTGCTACAGCTGGTACCCTAAGCGGAATTGGGCAGAAAGCAAAAGCCGAAATGCGTAATGCATTCCGGCTTTTTTGTAGATCTAAACTCGCTAACAGTGGCAGGTTGTTGGTGCAGAAGCGGCTGGCTTGAGTTGCACCAATGCTGCCTATTCTTCGTCGCGGCGCAGCTGCTTGAGTTGCTTGCGCACCATTTTTACCCGATCATCAAACCCATCCGGGTCGTAGTCAATTTCATCCACATCCAGCTTTTCCAGCAGATCCATCAGCTCATCAGAATGCTCGGAGCGGGTGCCGGACTTCACGGCCACAAATGCCATTTCCGACCAGAGCAGGGCTTTCAGCCGTTGGCTGTCTTCGCTGAGCATCTGCATTTCCACCACTAGGTTGGAGTTATCGAAGTGGATGAGCTGCGTACGAATGCGGACCAGCTCGCCGTGGTTGGCGGGCCGCAGGTAGCTGAGGTGGTGCTTGGTAATCACCCAGGCTCCGTTCTGCTCCTGGGCCAGCTTGCCCATATTCAGGGCGTAGTGCTGCAGCACCTGGTCCTCCCGGGCATTGAGGAAGTAGTCGAGGAAGCGGGCGTTGTTGAGGTGGCCCAGCATGTCGCAGTCTTGGAAGTGGATGCGGTGCGTGGTTTCGGGGGTGCGAACCATAGGTGTGGCGTGTGGAGAGAGGAGTAGAAGCAGGAAAGTGCGGACCAAAAGTGCGCGGGCTTGGTTGTTGCCTCTCAGCAAGCAGCAACTGTTGTTTTTGTTTCGGCCAGCCTAGCTGCTGTTTACTGTTCTACCCGGTAGGCATCGGCTACCACGCAGTGCGGCTGGGTTTTGCGGACGTCGGAGGGGCTATCAAACACGATGAGCACGTGTTCCTTATCAAGTATGGCCATGCCTTCGGCTTTGTCCTGGCCGGCAGTGGGGCCCGAGCCATGCGGCACATCAAACAGGCGCTGCAGCTTATCGGGCCCAATCAGGCTGTCCTGCTCCTGACGCAATGCATCGGGCCAGCAGTACACCGCAATAGTGCCGTCGAGGTCCATGGTGGGGCCGGCCAGCAACAGCATATCGTTGCCGAGCTGGCGCAGTTCGCGCAGGCCCATGCCACCCAGGTCCAGAAAGTGTTTTTTGTAGTATTTCTCCGTGGCGCCAGGCACCTCATCGAGACGCAGACGGCCGTGCTTATCCTCCCGGAGCAGTAATTCCAGCACGATGGCCCAGCCACGGAGCACGGGTCCGCGCAAGCCTACAAACAGCCGCCCATCAGGCGCAGCGGCCAGCCCTTCTATATCGAAGCCATTATCCTTGCCCGGAATCTGCATGAAAGGTTTCAGGTGCGGGTCCTGCGCCAACAAATCGAGCAGGTCGTTGGTGGTGTCGTCGGCTCGAATCTGGGCGGCGCGCAGAGTCTGCGTAGAATCAGTGGGGTGTGGAGCTTCCTTGAACAGCTCGTAGTCGCCGGTTTCGGGATTCAGCAGCAGCGGCACCCGGGCCAGCAAGTAGCGGCTGGGCTCCTCCTCTACTTTCGCCAGCTTCGCAATCTGCTTAGCGACATCCTCCTCGTTGGGCTTGGGCTGCTTGCGCTTGAGACTATGCGAACCAATAATCCACAGATAGTGGCCGCACTCACCCATACCTTCAATATCGATTTCCACGTCTTCCGCCTCGTTTGTGAGGTCCAGCAGATCGGCCAGCTGATAACGGCAATGCTGCCCGAACTCATGCGTACCGGTCAGGCGCAGCCGCTCAATGCTGGTGCGCTCGTCGCAGCTCACCCAGATGTTGTCGCCGGTGCGTAGCACGGTGGAAAGGCCGTCGCGGACGTGCTTGCCGGCGGCGTTCAGGCTGAGTTTCGGATTGAAATGAAGCAGGTAGGACTGGCGGCGCATACGTAGGGTGTGAAGGAGAACAGCACCGTGCCAACGAAACCGGTAGCGGAAGGTTGTGGGCCACCGCCAACGACCTGCTAGCGGCAGCTCAGACGCACTTTTTCCAGGCGGCGCACCACGTCTTTCACCACCGCTTCGTCGGCGGTATACAGCGTCATTTCCGTTGTGACATTGCTGTTTTTGCTCTGGCGTTTCACTCTGAGCTCGTAGGTGTGCCGGCCGTCTTCGGTTTGTGGCGCGTAGCTCAGCCCGGTGACCTCACTCCACTCGAACCCCATTTTCATCTCAAACCGGCCACTACCCACATTCACGGCCCAGTCGGAGCTGCCTTTGCTTACGCTCACGTTTACAGGCTGCGACATCTGCACATCGGCGTCATTGTCGCGGATAATTTGCTGCACATGGCAGCCATCCAGCTCCAGCTTCACCTCCTGCTTCGGCTTGGCGGGGTCGCGCAGCAACTGATTAAGTTGCTTGGCCAGGGCTTGTTTTTCGGCTGCCGCAACTGTTTGGGCAGTAGCAGCGCTACCTAGTAGGAGCAGTATTCCGAGGAGTAGTACGTGTTGTTTCATGGCTGCCGGCTGAGAAGCGTGTGGTTGCTGTGCGAGCCGGAACTTCCGGCTGCAGAGGCAGATGTCGCTCCGCCCACAACAGTTGCCTGAGCATCGTGCCACTACCCAAACGCAAACGCCCCAGCCAACCAGCAAGCTGGCGGACCGGGGCGCTCAAACCAGAGCCTAAGGAGCAGGCTACTGGCCGGCTTTGCGGTTCTGCATTTCGGCCTGCATCTGGCGCTGCTTGGCTTTCATCTGCTGATACTGCGTGGAAGTCAGCACCTGCTGAAGCTGCTTGTCGGAGGCGACGTTGATGCGCTTAAGCTCAGCCATCAGGGCCGGACGATTGTTGGCGTTCTGCTGCCGGGCGGTGTTTACCTGCTCGGCAGTGGTAGTGAGGATGGCGCGTACTTTCTGCTGCTGGTCGGGGCGCAGCTTTAGTTCGTCAGTCATCACATCGGTCAGGTCGCGGGCGGCCGTGGCCGTCACGGTAGGCGCCGTTGACACCGATTTGGCTTCGGGGATACTCTTGTTGCGGCGGGCGCAGCCAGCAGCCAGCGTGGCCAATAGCGCCAGAGTGAGGAAGGGACGGGAGAGATGCATACGGCAGGAACGAAAACAGGCGTGTGCCCCGCATACGCAGAAACGCCGGCTTTTGTCTATTCTGCGGTGGCTATATCCCGTCAGATACCGGCCGCAACGGCCCCGGCGGCCACGTTCCGACCTGCTGACAGACTGGTTTTCAGTTGCTGCGCCGTGTAGTGAGCCAGTGCCATAATCGTGAGCATTGGATTTACGCCGCTGCACGCCGGAAAGGCCGAAGCATCGGCGACAAAGAGGTGTTGCACGTCGTACAGTTCGCCGGTGAGGCTGGTGGGATGGGTGGCCGTGTTGCCGCCCATCCGGCAGGTGCTCATCTGGTGGGCGCTATAGAGCCCGAACTGATTGGCCTTCCAGCCCAGGTGCGGCAGCCGCTCCAGCACCTCGGGGTTCTGAATCCGGCCATCCTGCACGCGTAGCGTAGGCTGCGTGCCGTGGGGCAGCAAGATGGTATGCGCCCCGGCGGCAGCATGAATTTCGGCCGCAGCCCGGATGCCGGCCAGCATGTGCGCCCGGTCGTAGTCGCTGAGGTTGTAGTCGATGAGGGCCTGGCCGTGCCGGTCGATGCTGACGCGGCCGCCGTCCCGGTCGCGGGTCAGTACGATGAACGATCCCAGGTGCGCCGCCTGCTGCATCAGCCGCTTGTGCTGTTCCCCCGACAGCCAGGGCAGCACCATGCTCATCAGGCCGGCATGGGCGGGCGGCGTTTCCAGCTTGGCCCCGTAGTTGGTGCCCCCGATACGCGTAAATGTGTCGTTCACCACCGACATGCTGGGCCCGTACCACGGGTGCATTTCCTGCTCATACAGCCCCGAAACCACCACCGTAGGATGCAGGTTGAGGTGGCGCCCGATGTGCGGATGCTTCAGTCCGCTGCGCAGCAGTAAGGCCGGCGTCTGGATAGCGCCGCCTGCCACCACCACGCGCCTGGCCCGCACTGTCACGCGTACCGAGCGTCCGTCAGCAGTCGTATGCACGGCTTCGGCTCCCACCGCGCGGCCATTTTCGATGATGACCCGCTCCACGCGCGTGTCGGCCAGCAGGCGGGCGCCGTGCTCAAAGGCCTGCAGCAGATAGGTGTTCAGCGTGCCCTGCTTGATACCGTAGGCGTCGCCCATGGTGCTGAACCCGAGGCCCCGGAAATGCTCCTCCGAACCACTGAGCCCCTTTTCGTTGCGCGGAATCAGCTTCACCTCTTGCCCCAGCCGGCGCGACCCGTCCCATAGCGCCTGGTTCTGGCCATTGTGGCGCGTGTAGTCGGTGTTCACGCTCAGGGCCCGGCTCACCGCTTCCAGGCTGGCTTTGAACTCCGGCGAAGTAAAATGCGGCGCCTGATGCTCGCGGGCCCACTCCTCCAGCACGTAGTCGGGGGTGCGGAACGCCCCGGCCCAGTTGACGGTGGTGCCGCCGCCCAGGCAGGAACCCGCCAGAATCCCGATGCCGCCGTCCTGGGTGCTGAGCGTGCCTTTGGCGTCGTAGAGGCGGCCCATCATGTCCACTTCGCGCTGCGTGAAGTCGCAGCCGTGGCAGTAGGGGCCTTTTTCCAGCACCAGCACGTCGTGGCCGGCGGCAGCCAGCTCGCCGGCCACCACGCCACCGCCCGCGCCGCTGCCAATCACCAGCACTTCGCACTCATATACAGTGTCCTGCGTGGGCTGCAGCGTCCGAATCGGACGGGGCGTATCCACTACAGCGTCGGGCTGCGGACCGGGGTAGCCCATATCCGCCCAGACCGGGTTGCCGGTTTCGGCGGTGGAGCCGCCGTAGTACAGGAATGTGAACAGCTTGCGCAGCGCATGAAAGCCTTTGCGCAACTGCGGCAGGTTGCTCTGCGCCCAGCTTTGCAGCATCTTTTCGCGCTGAGCGGGCTGTAGCCTAGCAAAAGGCCGGAGCGGCCCAAACCACGTCAGACCCAGCGTGGGCGTATTCAGCAGGCGCAGCAGCTGCACGAACTCGGCGCGGGCCGCAGTGGGCTGTTCCTCCAGCACCTCCCCTATCTGGTCCAGGTTCACCCCCTCGGAGCCGTGGCGCTGCCAGAAAGCAGCTTGTTCGGCCGGGCCGGTCAGGTCCGGAATAAAGGTATCGGCAAGGGCGCGGAGCGTTTCGCGCTGGGCATCAGTAAAGGTCATCGTGTTCAGGAGGCAATGCGGGAATCGGCGGCTTACTCAGGCCGGCCGGTTCTGAAAATATCGGACTTTTCCCGCAGAATTACTCGGCTTGCATACTTAAATTCAGAAACAAAGTCCTACAGTGGCTGCTGCAGGGCTTTGCGTGTAAATCAGAAGTAAGCAGACAGCTATAGCCAACGTAGCAGCAGGTTCACCATCTTCTGCACTTTGGGCGTGTAGGGGGGGTAAAAGCTCTTGATTCCGGTGCGGCCAATGCGTTGGCGCAGCACCGATTTTTCGTTGCTGAACGCCAGAAAGCCGGCGTGGCCGTGGGCCCGGCCAAGGCCGCTGTTGCCGGCGCCGCCGAAAGGCAGGTCGGGATGGGCCAGGTGCAGGATGGTTTCGTTAACGGCCGCCCCGCCGGCCGGAATGTTGCGCAGCAGGTAGCGCTGGTTTTCGCGGCTCTGCGTGAACACATACAGCGCCAGCGGCCGGGGCCGGGAGTTCACCTCGTCGGTGGCTTCCATAAGGGTCCGGAAAGTACGCACCGGCAGCAGCGGCCCGAATATTTCCTCCTGCATCACGCGGCTGTCGGCAGGGGCATTGAGCAGCACGGTGGGCTCAATGAAGCGCTGCCGCTCATCTACGTGGCCGCCCAGGGCCACGGTGGCGCCGTGCTTCTGGGCGTCTTCGAGCAGCCCGGCCACCCGCTCAAAATGATGCTGATTGACGATGCGCGCATACGAATCGGAAGCAGCTACGCCGTTCCCTTCAGTATCATACAAGCGGCGCACCACTTTCCCGATTTCCTCCAGCAGTTGATTCTGCACGGCTTCGTGCACCAGCAGGTAGTCGGGCGCCACGCAGGTCTGGCCGGCATTGATGCCTTTGCCCCACACGATTTTCTCGGCCGCGTCGCGCAGGTTGGCAGTTTCATCCACGATGGCCGGGCTCTTGCCGCCCAGCTCCAGCGTCACGCTGGTGAGGTGCTCGGCCGCGGCGCGCATCACCACCTTGCCCACCTGCGGACTGCCCGTGAAGAAGATATGGTGAAACGGCAGCTCCAGTAGCTGCGAGGCCACGTCTTTGTCGCCTTCCACCACTGCTACTTCGGCCGGATCGAAGATTTCGTGGGCCATGCGGCTGAGCAGTGCGGCCACGGTGGGCGTCATTTCGGAGGGTTTGATGATGGCGCAGTTGCCGGCCGCCAGCGCGGAAATCAACGGGTCGATGGCCAGGTAGAACGGGTAGTTCCAGGGCGCAATAATGAGGCAGACGCCTTTGGGCTCGTACTGCACCCAGCCGCGCGCGCCCATCAGGGCCAGCGGCGTTTCCACGCGGTGCGGCTCCATCCACTGCTTCAGGTGCCGGATGGTGTGCTTGATTTCCGTTTGGGAGGGCCAGATTTCCGTGACGTCGGTTTCGGTGGCGGGCTTGCGAAAATCGGTGTAGAGTGCCTGCTCAATAGCAGCGCGGTTGTCGGCTATCCAGCGGCCCAGCTTGCGCAGGCGTGCCAGCCGGGGAGCAGCATCTTCACGGCGCAACGCCTCAGAGCGGGCCTGCTGTTGCGCAAAAATCTGCGACAACCCAGCAGCAGAGGTGGAAACAGTTTTCATGGGCGCTGGCAAACGGAGGAAAAGAGAGGATGGTGCGGGTATGTAAGTTCGGGAGCTTTAGCCAGAAAGCATACTGGCTCTACCACTGCCACTCTCGTGCGACGCGCACAGGCGTGCGTTTCCTGGTAAGCTGCTCATACTCTTTATAATACATTCATTTTTTCCTATATTATCCCGATTGACGTTTCCAAGCTAGACAATAAACCCGGTTGCCAACAAATAAAAAACTATCAGTCAATTCCTTATAATTCATTTTTACGCTACTATTCACAGTCCTCCGGCGTACTTTTGCCCGAAACTATTGCACTACAGATGGCTTATTTTACTATTTCAGTCGGTCGGGGCCCGCGTTGGTAGTTCCTATGGCAACTCCTGAACCCTTGCCTACGCCACCAGCTGCACGGCTTTCCGTGACCGAACCACTACAGCGTTTGCACCAGATGCTGGCGCTGCTGAACGAGCGGCTCCCGACCTACACCGAAAGCGACCTGTGCCGCCCCCTGACGCCGGGCGGCTGGTCGCGCCGCCAGCTTCTGGGGCATCTGGTTGACTCGGCCCTGAACAACCACCGTCGCTTTGTGCTGTGCCAGTTGGAGCCGGCTCCTTACCAGGTGCTGCCCTACGACCAGAACGGCTGGGTAGAGTGCGGCGCTTACCACACGGCTCCCGTTGCCGAGCTGCTCCAGCTCTGGACGCTCCACAACCAACAGCTGGCCCGCCTTGTTGTGCAGCTCACCCCCGACAAGCTGGCGCATTGCTGCGCGTTTGATAACGGCTATGCCGTGACACTGGGGTGGCTGATCGAAGACTATATCGTGCACCTGGAGCACCATATCCGGCAGATGATTTCCTGATTGAGTGGCACTTTTGCCAGCCGGGGCACTATCCTGGTGCCCCGACCGTTAGGGGAGCTTGTTTATTGCTCTGCTGATGTTTTTTTCGTTTTTGCGCGGCCTGCGCGCCCCAGGCCAGCTGGCGCTGCTGGCCGCTTTTCTGCTTGCTCCTTGGCTCGTACTGGCGCGGCCGCCCCGCCCGAAACCGACTCCACTGCACCTGCAGGTACGCCGCATAGCGCCGGATGTCTTCGTGCACACTTCTTACCGCCGCTACCCCGGCACGGCCGCGCCCGTTCCGTCCAACGGCCTCATCATCAGTACAAGCAAAGGTGCGGTGCTGCTGGATACGGCCTGGGACCCGGACCAGACGCTGGAACTGCTGCGCTGGGTAGCCGACAGCCTGCACCAGCGCGTACGGCTCGTTGTTATCTCGCATGCCCACGAAGACCGGCTGGGAGGGTTGGCCGTGCTGCGCGCCAACCATATCAACGTATACAGCACGCCGCTCACGGCCAAGCGTGCTGCAAAGCTGGGTTTCGGCACCCCTACGCCCGCCATTAAGCCCTATACCGTCATTAAGGCAGGCCGCACGCGGCTGGAGTTGTTTTTTCCGGGTGCCGGCCATGCCCCCGACAATATGGTGGCGTGGCTGCCCAAGCAACGGGTGCTTTTTGGAGGCTGCCTGGTGAAAGAGGCGGCGGCGCCCAACCTTGGCAATATTGATGAGGCCAACCTGAAGCAGTGGCCCGCTACGGTGCGCAAAGTGGCTGCCCGCTACCCCAAAGCCGAAACAGTGGTGCCGGGCCACGGCCAATGGGGCAGCAGCAACCTGCTGACGCACACGCTGGAACTACTGAATGCACCCAGAACGCCCAAGCCGCAAACGGCCTTGAACGGCCGTCTGTAGGGTCTGCTTCGAGCCAGACCGACACTTGCTACAGTGGGAAGACTCGAAAACGAAAAAAGCTGAGACCTAAAGGCCTCAGCTTTTTTATCGTCCGGCAAATACATGTCGCGAACGGTCCGGCGGCAAAATTCCCACCCAATGCCGCCAGATGGTGGTGGTGAGTAGGGTTAGGGGCCTACCCACCGACTGACTTACGCCAGTTATTATCATTTTAAGGCCGCAGAATCTCTCAGACCAGCTCGCTCTTTATCTTATCAAATACTTGTTAACCAGATGCTTATCAGCCTTTAAACACTGCCGTAGCATACGGCTTAAAGTAGTGCCGAATGGTTGATACAATTTCGGCAGCAAATGAGGGCGCTACTACACCCTAGTTACCCGATTCGTGTGCTGTATTGACCGAATGTATTAACCTTGTAAAAAGAACAAGCCATTACGGCATTACTCGCCATGAAGCTTCAGTTTGAGCCCATCCACCCAACTGCCGACAGCTCCTTTACCCTGCTGCACTATACCGAAGTCCAGAGTGCCGGGCTGCTCTGGCACTACCACCCCGAGTACGAGCTGGTATATATTCCGCGAGGCAGCGGCCGGCGCCACATCGGGCAGCATATTTCGCGGTTCGAGGAGGGTGAGCTGGTACTTATCGGGCCCGATTTGCCGCACCTGACCTTCAGCTACGGACTACCGGCGGGCACGCCATTCGAGGAAATCGTAGTGCAGCTACGGTCCGACTTTCTGGGGCCTGAGTTCTGGCAGCACCCGGAAATGGCCGAAATCCGGCAGCTGCTGTCCCGCTCGCACGAAGGGCTTTCGTTTGGCGGACGCACACGGGTTGCGGTAGGCGAGCTGCTGCGGCAGTTGCTGGTGGCCCCGCCTTTCACACGCCTGCTGCTGCTGCTGCAGGTGCTGCAGCGCTTGGCCCAGGCCGTTGCCGACGACTACACGCCGCTGCACGCCGGGGCAGGCAGCCAAGCCCTGAGCGGCAAGGAACAGCAGCGCCTGAGCCGGGTGTATCAGTTTGTGGAACAGCACTATTTCCGGGCCAGCCTCTCGGTGCAGCAGGTAGCCGAGGTGGCGCATTTGTCGGTGCCGGCGTTCTGCCGCTATTTCAAGAAGATGACCCGCCTCACCCTCACCGAATTTCTGCAGGAATACCGCGTGGGCCAGGCCTGCCGCCGCCTCCTGGACGATGACCTCTCGGTGACGGAAGTGTGCTACGCCAGCGGCTTCAACAACCTGTCGCACTTCAATAAGACGTTCCGGCGCTACACCGGCTACAGCCCTACCGAATACCGCCGGCAGCGCACTGCGGCTTAGCCATCCGATTTTCCTGAACGGGCGGAACGCACCACTGCCGCCGCATGTATGGCACCTGATGGTTGCCTTCACCGACGTATTTCATGGCTGATACCCGCCCAAATAATTGGCCGGGAGTCGCCGGCTGGCTCCTGTTACTGCTGGTGGTGCTGGCCGCAGTGCCAGCCGGCCCACCGAAGCCATTGGTGCTGCAAGTGGTACCGCTGGATATACGACCCACCACATTTACCATTGCGGAAGTGCGGGATGAGCGGCCCGACCGCACGGCCGTGACCTGGCTGCTGCCGGCACCGGCCAAACCCGGTGCCCTGCCGGGGGCACCTGTCGCCGTTGATTTGCAGGGCGGCGGAACAGAAGCTTTGCAGCAGTTTTTCCGGAAAAGCCTGCCTCATAACGCAGCGCAGCGCCCGATTATCATCCGGATAAAGGAATGCCGCGTGACGGAGACAGCCGCATCAGGAGGGCAGATAGAAGGCCCGATAACCCTGCAGCTGGCATTTGAGTGGCAGCGGCCCGAGGGGCCTCCGCTCCTGCTGACCGAATACCGCGGTGGGGCCCGCTATGGCCGCCTTCCTTCCGACCACAGCTTGGTGGAGCCCACGTTGCGCCGTTCCCTCACCGATGCCTTACGCTACCTGAACGGCTGGATGAACGCCGCCACTGCCCATGATGTGCGGCTGGCGACGGGCGTGCACCCCACGTTTCACAACGACCTGCGCCGCACCGAGCCCGACACGCTTTTCTACGACCCGGCACGCCCGCTGCGCTGGTCCGATTTTACGGGGCAGCCCCGCTCCGGCGATTATGCTGCGGCGGTGTTTCCCGGCTTCGCCTACCGGGGGCAGCCGCGCGTGCAGAACGGCGTTGTGGAGCTGGACCTGACGCTGCAGGTATTTGTGGTGCGCAGTTCGTCGTGGGTGGGGCCGGGCCAGCAGACGGCGTCTCACCTCAACCATGAGCAGCGCCACTTTGATCTGGTGAAGCTGGTGGCCGAACGGTTTCGGCGCAAAGCCACCGCCGACAGCCTGACCGTGGAGGACTATAACAGCATCCTGCAGCTGCAGTACCTGAAGTCCTTCACCGAAATGAACCGCCTGCAGGACCAGTACGACGCCGAAACCCACCACGGCACTGATGCAGCCGGGCAGCAACGCTGGAACCAGCGGATTGACGCTGAATTGGGCCGCTATGGCGTGACCAGCGCACGCCCCGCCGATTAACGCAAAAGCCTCCGCACCGAAAACGGGCGGAGGCTTTTATCTTATTGCGTAGCTGAAAGCTAGTCTTTCACTTTCACCTTACCATCGTCGGCGTCGCGCTTCACCTTGGTGCCGCTGGGGTACTCTACTTTCCGGTCGCCGTCCTTGTCTACTTTCACGGTCTTGCCGTTGGCATATACAATTTTGGTTTCGCCGTTTTTCTTCTTGTCATACTTCACAATGGCCGGGCCACTGCTCCGACGAGCCGCAGGAGCATCTTCACGCACGGTTACGGTGGTGTAGGGTGTACCGTCGTAGTAAGTGCCGCGGTTGGACGAGTACGTATTGTACTGGTTCGGGTCCGTTACGATGGTTTTCACCTCGCGGTCCGTGTCGTCGTTTACCTGGCGCAGAGCAGCGTAGCGGCCGGTAGTATCAGTAGCGTAGCGCGTCTCGATTTCGTTGAGGCGGCGGCCACGGGTGTAATAGGTTTTCTCGATGCGCGTTACGACTACCGTATCGGTCAGCTTGAGGTCTTCGGCAATGCGGGCAGCCAGCTGGTCAGCATCGGTGCGGTAGGCGGCAGTATCTGCCAGGTTAGCATCCGAAACTACCACCGCCGTATCGGCAGCCGGGGTAGTAGCCGCATCTACAGCGGCGGGCTTGTCTTGGGTGCAGGAAGCGGCCACCAGCGTAGCGGCTGCGGACACAAGGAACAGGGTCTTATTCATGAAAAACAGGATCAGTGGAAACCGGATATAGCCGGGCGGCTATACGGGGGGCTGATACGGCTGAGGTTGCAGTGAGGTTGCGGAAGCTGCTGCGCCCTTCCGCTTCTGCAGTAGCTGTACCGTTAGGAATTGGCCCTTGCTTAAGCGGTTATTTTGTCTACCACAACTTTCAAACAGAGCCTGCTGTGTTCAGACTGCTGACGGGGATAGAACTCTAGTTTGTCAACCTAAAACTGCTGATAGAGAAAAATCTGGTGGGCCGAGCAACGGCGGCAGCGGCAGCTACATCTATGCAAGTGTAAGCCAGTTCTTTCTCTCATTCAGCCTTGTTGTTATGCGTACTTCTCCCTTCTTCAAGTCGCTGGCCGTAGCGGCTGTGCTCAGCGCCGTTTCTGTAGTTGCCGGGCAGGCGCAGCAACTCCGGCAGGTAGCCGCTTTCCAGAAACTCAGGACCAGCGGGGCCTGCAACGTAGTGCTCACCAAGGGCCCGGCTACGCAGGTGAAAGTGGAAGCCGACAGCGACGTGGAGAAGTACATCCGGACGGAAGTACAGAATGGCACGCTCGTGATTTACCGCGACAAGGATGCGCCTATGCAGCTGTTCAGCAACAAAAAGGTAACGGTGTACGTGACCTGCCCACGCCTGACCGGTGTGGAAACCAGCGGCGCCTCCGACATCAAGAGCGAGTCTACATTCAAGGCCGACGATTTCAGCATTAAGGCTAGCGGCGCCAGTGATGTGACACTGCGCCTCGATGCCCAACGGCTGACTGTGCAGGCATCCGGCGCTTCCGACGTCCGCCTCTCGGGCCACGCAGAGCGCCAGCAGGTACAAATCAGCGGCAGCAGCGACTACCAGGCCTCCAACCTGCAAAGCCGCAAAGCCGATGTACAGGCCTCCGGTGCTTCCGATGCCTACGTTTTTGTGGAAGAGGAACTGTCGGCGCGCAGCTCCGGTGCCAGCGACGTACGCAACAAGGGCAAAGCGCGGGTGACGCGGTAGCGCACTTCGCTATTCAGCACCCGATATCATCATATAAGAAAACGGCGGCAGCTCCTGATGAGCTACCGCCGTTTTGTATAGTACACCTAAGTAGTTCACCCCAATATGTCACCGCAATACCACACATAAGCAGAGGCTACTGCAGGGGCGTGGCGGCCGTACTTTGGCGCACAAACAGCAGCGCGTCATAGGACTTGCCCAGTTGGGTGTCGCTGTAGAAATCCTCGCTGCCCACCGTCTGGCCCACCAGGCGCAGGGGGCGCTGCAGGTCCTGGGCTCCGAGCTGATGCGTATTGAAGAAATACACCGGGCTGGCTACCTGGCTGAGGGAAGCCTCCCAGGAACCGGCTTTGGCCTGTGGCAGCGGGTGGGCCGTCATCACGCTGGCCGGCGAGATGAAGCGGTCAGTAGTGGCGGCGAAGGTGCCGCCAGCCGTGCCGGTAGCCAGCACATAATACTGTCCCTGAAACATGCGCTCCAGGAAGTCGCCGGTGCCACCGCCGTTGCTGTCGCCGGCCGCGGCCACGGTGCGCGCCACGTGGGCGTTGTGCGACCACACAATCACCTTGTGGCGGGGGCCGGCCACGAACTTGGTCATTTCGGCGAAGGCACTGTCGCGGGAGGAATTGCGCTTGAACACCTCATACTGATAGAATACATCGAACGCCAGTCGGGCATTTTTGGCGGCACCGGCCAGCACTTCCTGCTGCTTGCGGGGCAGCTTGGCCGTGGCCAATGCCGCCAGCACTTTATCGGCGGCCTTGTAGCCTTCGCCCCCATTGGCCAGCCACTCCGGGCGGTTGCGTTTGAAGGCCGGGTCGCTGAGCTTGTACCAGTAGTTGTCGTTGTATTGCGCGTTTTTCAGCAGCTGCGCCGTGGCCGCCTGCACTTCCGGGTTCCGAACTTTGGCCAGCCCCGCCTGCAGCAACTGAGCATCGGCGGTAACGAACATGATGTCGATACCGGTCAGCTCCACGTCGCGCCGGTGGGTGCGGTTGTACGTCTGCATCCAAGTCAGCACGTCAGCCATTTCCTGGTTTTGCCACATAGCCAGCAGGTGCCTCTGCATCAGGGGCTTGAGGCTGGCGGGCGTACTACGGCGCTGCTGCAGCGCCTGGTTGAGCAGGTAGGTGTCGCCGTAGGTATTTTCCAGCGCTAGCCGGTCGAAGCCGTGCTCTTCCACCAGGATGCGCGTCAACCAGAACCGCAGCTTGTAGAACTCGGCCGTGCCGTGGGTGCCTTCGCCCATACTTACCACCCGTTTGCCAGCCATCTGGGCGATGAGCGGGCGCACCGTTTCGCGGAACTGCTCGAAGGTTTGGGTGTTCACGGCGTTGATGAGGGCCGGGTTGAGCGTGATGCGGGCCGTGTCGGCGGCAGGTGCTACCGGGGCGGCGGGAGCCGTCTGGGCCGAGGCAGTGCAGGAAGCACCGGTGAACAAAGCGGCGGCGAGCAGGGAGCGGAACAAGGTTTTCATGGGACCGGGGAAAGGAGGTGTCGGGAGAGAAAAGCCAGCCGTTCAGCGACTGGCAACGATACAAAGGAATGGCCCTGCCGAGGCGAAAAGAAGCTTTATTAGACCACGGCGGGCCATGAGGCGACGAATCAGACGGCCCGGTTTTTTGGTCGAAGAAATGCCCCCTGTTGGTCGAAATTTCGGGCTATGTATTTCGTGCCTACCGCGGCCCTGCAACCGCTTCGCCCCGGCGCCTCTTCCAGACAGGAAGCAGCACCGGGGCGGGGAAACAGCCGCGGACATTAGGTTCGGCAGCCTAGTTTTCCAGGCGCATTTTCTCGCTCTCAATGCCCGTGCGGCGGGTTTTGATGGCCTTCACTTTCTGGTTGCCGAAGCGGTAGCTGAAATTCAGCCGCACGAAGCGGGTTTCGGTTTTATCGATGCTGTACGCCCTTACACCTTCCGCCCGCGTGTTGTAGCGGTTTACTTGCAGGTTCAGTGGGTCGAGCACGGTCAGCGTGAGCGTGCCTTTTTCTTTCAGCACTGGCTTTGACACCGCAATGCTGCCGTTGTACTGGGCTTTGAACGAGTAGGCCCCGTACGTGAGCGGCGTGCGGTAGAACAGGTTGAGCTCGGCCCGCATGCCATTCGGCATGTTCACCGTGGTGTTGCTGCTGGCCATTACCCCCACACTCGACTGGTTCAGCCAAGGCATGGTGGGGGAGTAGAAACGGACGTACGTGGCCCCCACAAAATTCACCGTGGTTATTGCGCCGCCGCCAATCTGCTTGGTGAGGCTCATGTTGGCGTCCAGCGTAGTGGCCCGGCTCAGGTTCGCGTCGGATTGAATGAGGACGTTGGTAGCCGGGTCGCGCCGGAATACACTGGCCAGGGCGTTGGTGTGGCGGCCGTAGCTCAGCGAGGTAGCCACTGCGCTGTTGTAGCTATGCGAAACGGAGAAGTTGTGCGAAAACGAGGGCCGGATGTTGGGGTTGCCCTGGTAGTACAGATAAGGGCTGATGTAGGTCAGGAAGGGGTTGACGATGTCGAAGCGGAACCGGTCAATCTTGCGCTGGTAGCTGAAATTCCACTGCTGCTTCACCGACATGCTATAGTCCAGCGCCACGCTCGGAAACAGGTTGAAATAGTCGCGCTTGTTTACCTGGTTTAGCGTCAGCGACTCGCCTTCGCTGTGCGTGTGCTCGGCCCGTAGCCCCAGCTGTACACCTACTTTCTTGCTCACCGTCTGGCGCACCGAGGCGTAGCCCGCGTTGATGTACTCGCGGTACACGAAGTGGTTGGTGCGTTGCGCGTCGTTAAGCCAGTTGCCGCCCTCATCCAGGTTTTCCCAGTGAATGTCGTTGTCGGTAACGGTGCGCAAAGACTTCAGGCCCGCTTCCAACGCCGTGGCTTTGCCGAAGGAGCGCGTGTAGTCGGCGGTGAAAGAGGCCACGGAGTTGGTGGCCGGCGAGTAGGTGCGCAGCGCACTGGCCGTGGCGTCCTCGCTTTGCAAGTCGAAGCCGGCGTTGCGGTACTGCTCGTCGAAGCGCTTATGGAAAGTGAGGTAATCCGCGTTGAGCTTCAGTTCGCCGCCGGCCGAATCCAGCAGCGTGCGGTAGTACAGGCTGATGGTTGGGTTGAATCCCCGCCCGGTGCCGTTGGTGTGCAGCATGTTGGTCGCGCTGAGCGGGCCGTTCAGGTTGGCCACGGTGGAGTGAGTATTGCCGTTGGTTTTGCGGGCGCTAGCTATGCCCCGGATCTGCAGGCCTACTGAACTGCGTTTGGTCAGGTCGTAGTCCACGTTGATGCGGCCCGTTTGGCTGTTGCGCTCCGTCACGCTGTAGCTCGCCTCATCGATGCGCGTTTCCTGGTTCAGCACCCGGTTGCTGTCGAAGCGGCGGTACTGCTTGGTGCGCTGGTAGTCGAGGCCCCCAAACACGTTCAGCTTGTCGCGGCGGTAGCTCAGGAAGAGGCCGCCGTTGTAGCGGGCGAAGCGGCCAGCTCCGGCACCGGCAACCACGTTGCCGTTGGTCCCGAAAGCGCTGTTTTTCTTGGTGAGGATGTTGATGATGGCCCCGCCATTGGCGTCGTATCTGGCCGAGGGGTTGGCCACCACCTCCACTTTGTCGAGGGTATTGCTGGGCAGCGAGGCAAGCAGGTCGGCCAGGTCGTTGCCGCCGAGGTTGGTGGCCTTGCCGTCGATGAGCACCAGCGCCGTTTTGCCCCGCACCAGGTAGCGGCCGCCTTGCTCAATCACGCCCGGAGCGCGCGACAGCACTTCGGAAGCGTTGCCACCCTGGGCAATGGGACTTTCGGCCACATTGAGTATCAGCTTGTCGGCGCGCTGCTCGATGAACGGCTTGCGGGCCGTTACGGTCACGCCTTTCAGCTGCTGCCCGGTGGCGGCTAGCAGCACCGGCGCCAGCACCAAAGGTTGGCCCGTGCTTACTTCCACGGCCAGCGGCGCGGGCGTTTTGTAGCCGATGTAGCGCACCAGCAGCTGATAGCGGCCGGCCGGCACTCCTTCGAACTGAAAAGCGCCCTGCTCGTTGCTGACGGTGCTGAGCACCGAAGTGGCGTCGGATTGGAGCACCACCGTAGCGAAGGGCAGCGCCTGCCGGGAAAGGCTATCAGACACGGAGCCACGAACCGAGGCAACCGTGGCGCGCTGAGTGGCCGCAGCCGGAGTGGTCTGGGCAGTAGCTACGGCCGGGGCAGCGGCCAGAGCGGAGAAAAGCAGCAGGGAAGCGGAGTCGTATTTCATGAAGCTGGGAGTGAGGAGCGTGTCGAGGGGCAACCCAACCGCCAACCGGCTGGGAATAGGACAAAGCAAAATCCTCCCAGCGCGTTTCCAACGCGTTTTTCGACCACTCCTGCCCTCGCCACGACCAAGTAGCCGGCCCGGGTTTTTGGTCGAAAAAAACACCCCCTTTGGTCGAAATCCGGCCTTGCGCATGCTGCAGGCGGCCAGAAAATCCGCCAACTTGGCCCCATGCAAAAGCCCACCGCCCCTCTTCCTGCCCCCGACCGCCCCAGTCGTTTTCCGCTTGTATTCGAAGGGCTGATCTGGGTGCTCTATGTGGGGCTCTACAAATACAACTTCTTCATGCAGGAAGCCGGGCGCCTCGTGCCGGTTACGGAGCGCGCCAACTTTCCCTACCCCCAGCTGATCCTGTTCGCAGGGCTGGCCACGCTCTACATTGTGCCCTATTACCGGGGGCTGCTGCCACTGCTGCTGCGCCGCCGGCGCTATGCGCTGCTGGGAATTGGCGCGCTGCTCTACACGTGGTGGGGCATCAAGCTGAACCTAGTGCTGGCCCACGGCCTGTTTCAGTACATACCCAGCCCGCCCCAGCTGGCGACTTACTATCAAAAGGAGTATCTGGAAGCCGCCGCCACCCTGCTAGGCCGCGCCCAATACCACATCAGCCTGCTGTTCACCGATTTGCTGGCCTTCAGCTGTGTGGCGTTTGTGCGGCTGGCCTTCGAGCATGAGCAGCGCCGCCGCCACCTCGAAAAAGACCATCTGGCCCTGCAGATGGAGCAACTGAAGGCCCAGTTGCAGCCGCACTTTCTGTTTAACACGCTCAACAGCATCTACGGCCTGAGTCTGGCCGGCTCGCCAGAGACGCCGCGCTTCATTCTGCTGCTCTCGGAGCTGATGCGCTACGTGCTCTATGACAGCGGCAAGGCGCAGATTGGGCTACCCGAGGAGGTGGAGTTCCTGGAAAACTACTTCGAGCTGGAGCAGCGCAAGTACGCCGGGGCACGGGTGGAGTTCCAAGCCGTGGGCGACGCGGCCGGCGTGCAGGTGCCGCCGCTGCTGCTGCTGCCGCTAGTAGAAAACAGCTTCAAGCACGGCCGCCACCACTTCTCGGATGCGGCCACCGTGCAGGCTACACTCACCACCACGCCCGGCCAGCTGCACTTTCTCATCGAAAACGACATGCTGCCCGAAGCCCCGGCGGCCTCACCCAAGCGCAGCGGCGGCATCGGGTTGCAGAACATTCGGCAGCGCCTCAACCTGTATTATCCCAACGCCCACGAGCTGCACCTCACCGAGCATGACGGCCGCTACCGCGCCGAGCTGACGCTGCGGGTGTAGTTTTTCTGTGTAACAGAACGTGATGCTCAACGAACGTCATGCTGAGCTTGCCGAAGCATCTCTACCGCTTCGTTGTGGCAGTATCTAACGAAGCGGTAGAGATGCTTCGACTACGCCTCCGGCTTCGCTCAGCATGACGTTCCTTTTATCACTTCATTACTCCATCACCTAATCACTTCATCACCTGCTCAGCTATGACTACTACCCCCGCCCCTGTTCGTTGCCTGATTGTGGATGATGAGCCGCTGGCCCACCAGGTGCTCACCCAGTTCATCGGCCAGACGCCGGGGCTGACGCTGTCGGGCAAGTGCCGCAATGCCATGGAAGCATACGAGCACCTGGCCCAGCACCCCGTGGATCTGCTGTTTCTGGACATCGAAATGCCGCTGGTGACGGGCCTGAACTTCCTAAAAAGCCTCACGCATCCGCCCAAAACCGTGCTGACCACCGCCTACCGCGAGTATGCCTACGAGGGCTACGAGCTAGACGTGCTCGACTACCTGCTCAAGCCCTTCAGCTACGAGCGGTTTATGAAGGCCGTGGCCCGCCTGCCCGCCACCCAGCCCGCCCCGCCCGCCGACACGGCCGACGAAAAGTACCTGCTGGTGAAGGAGCGTCAGGGCTTGCTGAAAGTACCGCACCGCGACATTGTGTATGTGGAAGGCTGCAAGGACTACGTGAAAATCACGACGGCCACCAAAAGCTACCTGCTGCACCACACCATGAAGGAAATGCTGGAAGTGCTGGGCCCGGCCTTTGTGCGGGTGCACCGCTCGTTCATCGTGGCCGCCGCCCACATCCGCATGCTCCAGCCCGACAACGTGCTGCTCCACGACAATACGCTGCTGCCCATCGGCAACTCACACCGTGCGGAGTTGCTGGCCTATTTCAAGAAGTAATTGTGCTATCTTTTTTTCAATTTTCTCCCCTATACCCTTTCGTCATGTTCCGCAAGTTTCTCCCGTTGCTGATGCTGCCTGTGCTGCTGGCCGGCACGTCTTTGGCCCAAACCGCCACCCAAACGCCAGCGCTGGCACCTGCCCAAAACGCCGCCGCCGCTCCCTTCAACAAAGCCAAGCTCGATAGCCTCTTTACGGCCCTCGAAGCTAACAACAAGCTGATGGGCAGCCTGGTACTGTCGCAGAACGGGCAGGTGGTGTATAGCCGCGCCATTGGGCTGGAGCAGCCGGGCGTATCTGCCACGCCGGCCACGCGCTACCGCATCGGCAGCATCACGAAAACGTTTACGGCCACCATGGTGATGCAGCTGGTGGAAGAAGGCAAGCTCAAGCTGGACGCACCCATTGCCACCTGGTTTCCGATGATGCCAAACGCCTCCAAAATTACCGTGAACCAACTGCTGCACCACCGCAGCGGCCTGCACAACTTCACCGACGACCCGGCCTACGAGCAGTACATGACTCAGCCCAAAATCCAGGCTGAGCTGCTGGCAATCATGGCCAAGCCAGCCGTGGATTTCGAGCCGGGCGCGAAGTTTGAGTACAGCAACACCAACTACGTGCTGCTGGGCTACCTCGTGGAGAAGGTCACGAAACAGCCCTACGCGAAAGCCCTACAGAAGCGCATCACCGGCAAGTTGAAATTGAAGGATACCTACTACGGCGGCCGCATCGACGGCAAAAAGCACGAGGCGGCCTCGTTCAAATGGAGCGGCACCGCCTGGCAGCCCGAGCCGGAAACCGACATGAGCATTCCCGGCGGCGCGGGCTCCATCGTCTCGACGCCCGCGGATCTGGCGCGCTTCATCGAGGGTCTGTATGCGGGCAAGCTGCTGAAGCCTGCCACCCTGCAGCAGATGCAGACTATGCAGGACAAGTATGGCGCAGGCCTGATGACGATTCCGTTCTACGAGCGCAAAAGCATAGGCCACGGCGGTGCCATCGACAATTTCCGGTCTTCGCTCAGTTACTTCCCTGCCGAAAAGCTCACGCTGGCCTTGTGCACGAACGGCTCCAGCGGCTTCTCGGGCAACGACCTTGCTATTGGCGCTTTATCCAGTTACTTCGGCCGCACCTACCGCCTGCCCGATTCTACGGTGCTACCTACCGTTTCCCTTACAGCCCAGGAAATCAGCCAGTTCACCGGCAACTACGCCAGCCAGCAGATGCCGCTAAAAATCAGCGTTACGGCCTCCGGAGCCACGCTCATGGCGCAGGCAACAGGCCAGGGTGCGTTTCCGCTCACGGCGCGCTCCAAAACCCAGTTTGTGTTTGACACAGCCGGCATCGTCATGGACTTTGATGCCGCCACGCATACCTTCACCCTGAACCAGGGCGGCAGCAAATACCTGTTCACGCGGGAATAAGCCGCGGGTCTACCCGCTCTTACTTTCCTTTGGGCGCCGTAGGCAGTATCGCCAAGCTGTTCAGGTACACTTCCAGCATAGTATAGCCGTCAGGGCCAGTTTTGGCGCGGTCAGCAGCATCCTGGGAATTAAGGCCGTGGCTTTTTTCCCAGGCGTCGGGCATGCCGTCGTGGTCGGTGTCGGTGGGGGCCAGGGCAGATTTCAGCTCCGGCCAGGCTTTCTGCGACACGCTGTAGGGTGTGCCGTGCGGATAGCCGCCCTGCACATCAATCAGGCGGCCCCGGCGCTGCGTCACGTCCCGGATAATGCGCTGGTCGAGGGTGTCGCGGCGGGGCAAGCTAGCGCCCACGCTCTGCAGCACGGCGGCGTAGGCATCCGGGGCACTTTGCGTAGCTACCGGGCCCAGGTCAAACGGCTGGTTTACCTTCGACAGCACGGTATCGGCGGCGGTTCCGCCATTCATGGTCACGCCGCGCCAGTTGTGGCGGGTCACGTCGGCGCTGGCGTCCACGTAGTTGCCGCTGAGGTAGAACTTGCCGTAGGGCAGCGGGTTTTTGCCCTTATCCAGCTTGTAGGGATTCACGACGCGCGCCTTCACGCTTTCCTTGGTGCTGGGGCCGTGCTTGTAGTAGTTGCCCACGAGGTTGTAGTTGCCGCCCTCGCCGGCATACACGTTGTTTTCGCCCCAGTTGTAGATGACGTTGTTGCGGAAATCCACGTTTTCGAAGCCGGCCGGGTGCGTGTAGCGGCTGCCGTTGAAGCGGGGCGTACGGCTGTTGCAGTGCGCAAACAGGTTGTGGTGCATGGTGGCGTGCTGCCCGCCCCAGATGCCGCCGTAGCCGTGCCGCTCAAAATCCTTGTCGCCGGTTTCGAAGTGGTAGGAGTAGTTCAGCGGCTCACTCAGCAGGTTCCACTGCAGCGTGGTACTGTCGCCTTCATACACCGACAGCACCTCGTCGGTGCTCCAGCTCATGGTGCAGTGGTCGATGACGAGCCGGCTGTTGCGCACGCCCCCGAAAGCGTCGTCGCCGCCCCCGCCATCTACCTGGCCTTTGTTCTGGTTTTTGTCGCCCATCCGGAAGCGCACGAACCGGATGATGACGTTGTTGGCCTTCACGCTCACCGGGTAGTCGGCCAGGCAGATACCGTCGCCGGGCGCGGTCTGACCCGCCAGGGTGGTGTTAGGCTTGCTGATGGTGAGCGGCGACTGCAAATGAATAGTGCCTGATACCCGAAATACCACCGTGCGGGCCGGCGCGGCCTTGGTCAGGGCGTAGCGCAGGCTGCCGGGCTGGTTGTCGTCGTTCAGGTTAGTGACTTCGAACACCGTGGTGGGCACCGCCGCCGTGCCCCGGCCGCCACTCGTGAACCGGCCGGCCCCTTCGGCCCCCGGAAACGCCAACTGCTGTGCCGCTGTCGGCGTGGTGGCCGTGGCCAACACTGCCAGCGCACCAAGGCCGCCGATGGAAAGAATACGGGGGAATTGAGAGAGGCGGAATTTCCGGTACATACGGTAGGGTGTGGGAGCGGCAGCGCGGGTCAATGGCAGTAGGCACGAATAGTAGTTGTGGCCTTCGGCAGTCTGATACTAACCCCGGAGCCGGGCGCGGGCCGCATGCGCAGGGATATTTCTTTGCGCAATCGATGCCGGCATCGTTGCCAGCTGCGCCGTACGGCAGGCGCTGTTGTAGCTTTGCATCCGCTGGCCCTGCCGCGGCCGGCCCATTACTCCTTTTCCTTCCGAATGCCCCACCGTCACTTTCTGCTCTTCAAACCCTTCGGCTACCTCAGTCAGTTCGTCAGCGAAGATGCCCGCGAGGCCCGCAAGAAGAAGTTTCTGGGGGTGCTGCACGACTTTCCCGAAGGCACCATGTCCGTGGGCCGGCTCGATGAGCACAGTGAAGGACTGCTACTGCTCACCACCGATGGCCGCGTGAGTGAGCGGGTGCGCCGCAAAGACGTGGAGAAAGAATACTACGCGCAGGTAGATGGCCTCATCACCGACGAAGCCGTGGCGCTGCTGCAGCAGGGCGTGGAAATAGGCGTGCCCGAAGGCCGCTACCGCACGCTGCCCTGCGCCGCCTTCCGCCTACCCGCCCCGCCCGACCTGCCGCCCCGCCCCCGCAAAATCCGCGACGACCGGCACGGCCCCACCAGTTGGGTGAGCATTACCGTGACGGAGGGCAAATACCGGCAGGTGCGCAAAATGACGGCCGCTGCCGGCTTTCCCACGCTGCGGCTGGTGCGGGTGCGCATCGGGCACATCCGGCTGGGCGGACTGCAGCCCGGCGAAGTGCGCGAAGTACCAGAGCTGCTGCCCCCAGACAGCCTGGCGGCCACTTTCACTGCCACCGAGCCGGAATAGTTCGGGCAGCTAGTTTGGCGGGCAAAAGGCTACTTTATGCGCTGTTACCACACGGCGACATACCGGGCAGCAGGGCGGCCGAAAAATAGGTATGCCCGAAGCTGCGGCGTCCTGCTTATCTTTGGCTTTCGGCCGGGCGCGGTCTGCCAGTAAGCAGGCCTCCCGGCGTATCCAGCTACCCGTCGTTTTTATCCTATTCTATTCCCGGCAACCCCAGCGGTTGGCGGGCCTTATGGGTTACTGAACTATCGTTACTGAATATCGGTTTTTATCTATGCACGTATAACAACGTCTCAGCAGCATATTCACCGCCATCCGGCAAACATATCACTCAACTCCACAGCATGGGCAAATCGCAGGCAACCTTCGGCAAGAAGGAAAACGAGAAAAAAAGACTAAAGAAGCGCAACGAAAAGGCCGAGAAGAAGGAAGAGCGCCAGGCTAACGCCAAGAAAGGCCAGGGCCTGGAAGAAATGCTCGCCTACGTCGACGAGGATGGCAACATCTCCGCCACGCCGCCGGACCCCAAGAAAAAGCGCGAAATCAAAACCGAGGACATCCGCATTGGTGCCATCCGCCAGGAAGATATGGTGGAGGAAGACCCGATCCGCAAGGGTACGGTTACGTTCTTCAACGACTCGAAGGGCTATGGCTTTATCAAGGATAAACTGACCCAGCAGAGCATCTTTGTGCATGCCAACAACGTGCTGCAGCAGATCAAGGAAAACGACAAGGTGAGCTTCGAGGTAGAAATGGGTCCGAAGGGTCCGAGCGCCACTGGAGTGAAACTGGACACCGAATAATCCGGCACTCTTCATTCAAACGCCAAGCGGCCGAGGTTCCCAGGAGCCTCGGCCGCTTGGCGTTTAGGGCAATGACATTGTGGTGCGCTTGCCGTCTCTAGGAACGAGGCCGCAGCTGGTAGCTGACGGATGCCTGCACCATCTGGCTGCGCAGCTCAATGGAGAAGTCTTGCAGGCGCTGCTCCTTGGGCGTGAGCGGCAGCAGACCGGCGCTGGCCCGCACACCTATCCCAAAGCCCGAAGGCAGCTGCACGCCCAGACCGGCACACACGCCCACATCCAGGCGGCTGTAGCTGTCGGTGGCGGCGCGGTCGAAGTCGCGCCGGAAGGAGCCGGCAATGGTTTCGATTTCTTCCCCCCCGACTTCGCGGGAAGCCACCTGCAGACTACCCTGGGGGCCGGCCTCCGCATAGAAGCAGCCGAAACGGGCGCGCAGTAGCACGGGCAGGTGCACGTAGCTTTGGCTGAGGCGGTAATCGGCGGCATAGCCCCCATCGGCAATGGCATAGTCGCGCACCCGCAGCTGGGTGTGCTGGCGGCTGAACTGCAGCTCCGGCACCACTGAGAAGCGGGTGTTTACCCTGTGCTCGTAGAATACGCCCACTTGGTAGCCGGTTTTAGCGTCGGCGCTGGCCTGCTGGCTCGGCTGGGGAGTTTTAGTGGCAATAGTGGTGGTGTTGGCACCGGCGCGCAGCCCCAGCTGGGCATGGGCACTGCCGGCCAGCAGCAGCAACAGGCCGCCCAAGAGACGAGGAAAAACATGCATAATCGTGAAGGATAGAGAGTGAGCTTTCCTTACAGAGCCCCGGCACTGTTGCGGCGTTGCACAGGGCACATAAAAAGTCGGCTGAAGCTCTCCAGAGCTTCAGCCGACTTTTGTTGGAAAAACAATGTGAATCTGCCACCGGTGTACCGGCGGCCGTCAGCGGCGGGCTGGAACCTGCAACCGTTGCAGCGCACCGGCCAACGCCGTATCGGTAGTGCCCTGGGGGTCGGGGGCAATGCGCACGGCGGGCACGAAGTTTTCCCGGGGCTGTCCGTTTACGTGGTAGAGCCGCTCGGTGGGAATGTTGAAGCCGAAGGTGGAATTGGGCAGCCTAAACGACGTAACGGCGCCGTTGAGGCGGGCCATTTCGGTGCCTATGATGGTAGCGCGTCCCAGGGCATCAAACCCGATGGTGATGCCTTCGCCCATGCTGCTCGTCCAGGGGCCCACCAGTACCACCAAAGGCCGGGTGTAAGGCCGGAGCCGGGGCGAAACGATTTCCAGCGTGCTGCGCCGGATACCGAACTGCCGCTCCTCGGCCGGAAACTCGTGGCGCTGGTAAGGCTGCTCCTGGGTGAGGAAACGGCCCATGATGGCCCGGGCCACGGTAGTGTTGCCGCCGCTGGGCGTTTCGCGCAGATCCAGGATGAGGCCGCTGGTACCGGCCAGCGCGTCCAGCGTACTATCGAAGGCGGCAATGAGCCGGTTGTTGCCCAGGCTGTTGTTGATGCGGATGTACCCCACGGTGCCCAGCTGCCGGCTTTCCAGCAAACCCGCATACCGGATGTGCTCCAGCTGGGCAGTGGGCGCGTCCGGATAGAGATTTCGCAGGCGGCCCCGGGTGCGCACGGTCAGTTGGCGGGGGGTGCGGTGGTCGCCGGCCAGGGCCAGGTTCAGGGCCAGGGTGCGGGCGGCGGCGTCCACGGTTTTCAGGCTGCGGCCCAGCAGGGGCGCAATAGCCTGGTCCACGGGCACCTTGTTGATGGCTACTAGTTCCATACCCGGCCGCAGCCCCACCCGCTCGGCCCCGAAGCCGGGGCGCACGGCCACCACCACAGGCTTGCCCTGCTCGAAGCGCGCCCATACGTCGGTGCCGGTGGGCACCAGGCGGCGGGAGTCGGGCAGGTTGGTGGAGAGGCTGGCGTGATTGTCGTACAGCTCGTTCAGGGCATTTTCCAGCAGCCGCACAAACTGCGCCCGGGTGCTGATGCCCGGCAACTGCGCCTCGTACAGCTCCCGCACCCGGGGCCAGTCGGTCTGCTTCTTGTCGAAGTAGCAGTAGTTGTCGCGGATGGTGGTCCAGAAGTAGTCGAAATCCTGCTGGTACTGGGCGGGCGTGAGGGGGGCCTGGGCCCGAAGCGAGCCGGGCAGCCCAAGCACCAGCAGCAGCCAGCAGGCAAAGCGGAATAGAGTAGTCATGGAAATAGCTAGGTAAGGCAACCAAAACTAGCTGTAAAAAAACCGACTAAAGCTTCCAAAGCTTCAGTCGGTTTTCTGCCGAGTACTTCACTGGGTAGCTAAGTCTAGTAGCTCTCCTTCTGGAAGCCAAACGCCCGTAGCTGGGCTGCAAACGTGTCGGGGTAGTTGGCTTTGAGGTGGTGGATGAGGGCCCCCAGCGCCTTGCGCAGCTGCACCTCGCCCTGGCTTTTGGTGCTGACTTTGCTGCTTCGCTCGCCGGCCGTGGCGGTGCTCTCCTGCACCAGCTGGGCGTACTCCTGGGCCAGCGGCTGCCAGAAGGCCGTACCGTACTTCTTCTTATCGAAGCTGTGGGCTTTGAGGGCCAGCAGCAGCTTGCTGAGGGCTGTTACCCGCTCGGTGCGGGCGGCGGGCAGAACGTATTTGTGGCCCACTTTCTCGATACCGAACTCGGGGTAGTAGGAGCGGCCCTCATTTTCCTCGTGCTCCTCGGCGAGGTAGTTTTTCACGAAGGGCAACCCCTTGGCCACCTGCTTGTCGAGGGCCTGGAGGCGCTTGGACTGGGGCGTACGGGTGTCGCCGGCCGCATCGGCGGCGGTGCGGTGCCGGGCGAAGTCGGCGGCCTGGGCGGCTAGGTCCTCCTTTTTGAGCCAGAGGAGGTCGGGCAGCCCCGAGGCTTGCCAGGCCCCGGCTACGGTGGTGGCCAGCGTGGCCAGCGCCACCTCCGAAGTGGGCAGCTGGTTGGTGCGGCGGATAGGTTTGGGCGTGCCGGCCGGAGCCGGCGTAAGCGAATCGGACATGATAGAAGAGGGTAAGGTAGAAGATGCCGATAAGGTAGCATTTCCGCCGCAAGCTCCACCTTAAGGGAAGTGCCCGGAAATAAAAATTTTCATCCTCTTCCCCCCGGGAAATGCTTGGGAATAATCACATCTGCCCTCTTCCCGAGGGGAAGTGCCCGGATGCATTTATTTAGGCGCACCTCCCTTCGGGAAGGGCTTGGGTGTATTCGTATCCGGGCACTTCCCACAGGGAAGGGGTTGGGTGGAGTGGTTTTGGTGTTTTTGCGTTAGGAAAGTGGTGCTATCTTGTTGGCGCAATAATCTTGAACACCATTGAAGGCAACATCGAGAACCTAAGCAAGCTGCTGGAAGGCGAAACCATCACCATTCAGGGCCAATAGTACCAAGTAACCAAGGACGGGTTTAAACTGGTACAGAAGACGTGAAGACAGACTGGTATATTACCAGTGGTTGCTGGGCGGTAGTATAAGAGGTCTAGCATCTACTACAAGTTCAGTACGAACTACTGGCTCGCGCCAGTGAAAACGTATACCTAAAGAGGTGCATAGATATGGCAGCGCAGCATAGGTGATAAGCTCTGGGAACCAATCAGTACAGCCAAGCGACTCCGTGAAACAACTAACTGATGTATATTATTGACTACATTATACTTGTGCTTTCATCAACCTCCTACTAACATTCCTACTTAATGGACCGCTTTGCAAGCCCCAAAACCAAAGAAGAACTTCTCTCATCTTTGCATTATATATTCCCAATAACTAACCATAAAGAAATTGATCAAAATACAATTATCCCAGCAATCGAAGAGAAAAATAATTTAGGATTGAATGGGCAATATGCTTTTTGGAGTGAAATTAACAATGGCGTTGTATGTCTCATTTACGACAATAATAAACCAAGACAACCACACAAAGCACTCTTATTGACCACAGTACAAAAGCCAGAACAGTTAGATCTAAACTTTGCAAACTACTTTTGCAAAGTATTCAACGATGATATCAAAACCCTACCCTTAAGTGAAAAACATTCAGAATTATGGATATCATTAAGACAAACACAGTTTCGCAGAGCTATATCAAAATTCTCCTCCTTTAGTACTGAACCAATAATACAATGGATGCAGATAGTTGAAAATAGTGTTAGCTTACGGTATGAAAACAAGCCATTTTCTTTATGCCTATTTATGACAAAACAACGAGAATGGATACAAACGCCTTTAGGAAGCCGATTTATTCCATTTAAAAAATCTATACCATTTGCAAAAGGGATAATGGCTGAGAAATGGCTCCGAGCTGCTATGAGCAGTCATAATATTGGAATAGCTGGTGTTGGTTTTGCAGGTGATTTATTTGGATTGTTTGATATACCTTATGAAGAAAGCGAATCGGATGAGTTATTTTCTCCACATGAAGACTTAACATCAATATCAAAGTTATTAGTAAAGGGAACATGCTTATTTATAACCACTGAAAACGGAGATATTTATTTACAACTAGCAAATAAATCAACTTTTTATAAAACACAAGGAAGATGGCATTATCTCAACTATAATAATATTTACAAGATGCTTAAACAATTCTTAAACGAAGAAATGTCTAGATCTATTCTCAAGATATGTTTAAATCTATCCTATGAAAAACAAGGAGCATTGATATTAATACCCGATGTCTTGGCAACAATAACCGAAATAATACCTGATATCAATCAAAAAAATAAAGCAAATGGAGATTTAAGAGACTCAATAAAGGGACTAAAAATTACAGATAAGATTCAAAGAAGAATAATAACTACCTCAGCAAAAATAGACGGTGCATTAGTTATTTCGAGAACAGGTACAGTACAAGATGTGGCATGTATGATTGGACAACCATCTCCAGAAAAATTAGCAGAACTTAAAATTGAGAAATTAGAACGGTACTCTGGAGCCCGTACGACAGCTGCCTGGAACGCTAGCACGTATGGAATCTCTATAAAGGTATCCGAAGATGGCCCAATTATGATATTCAGGCACGGCATGCTCATTACTCAAATAGGCTAGAATAGGCCATAATACAAAAGCGGCTGCAACTCCCAGGAGTTGCAGCCGCTTTTAGTATCCGCTTTGCAGCGCGGAATTACATGTGAATTGCCCGGTTCTCCGTAGCGGCTAGGCAGGCTTCCTTCATGGCTTCGGCGTAGGTGGGGTGGGCGTGGCTCATGCGGGCTACGTCCTCGGCGGAGGCGCGGAACTCCATGGCCGTTACGGCTTCGGCAATGAGGTCGGCGATGCGGGGGCCAATCATGTGCACGCCCAGGATTTCGTCGGTTTCCTTGTCGGCCAGCACTTTCACGAAGCCGTCGAGGTCCATGGAGGCGCGGGCGCGGCCCGAGGCGCGGAAGGGGAAGTTGCCGGTTTTGTAGGCCTTGCCCTGCTCCTTGAGCTGCTCTTCGGTGTAGCCCACGCCGGCCACTTCGGGCCAGGTGTACACCACGCCGGGGATGAGCAGGTAGTTGATATGGGGCTTCTGACCGGCAATGGTTTCGGCCACAAACACGCCTTCTTCCTCGGCCTTGTGGGCCAGCATAGCGCCGCGCACCACGTCGCCGATGGCATAGATGCCGGGCACGTTGGTTTGCAGGTGCTCATCCACCTTAATGCGGCCCCGCTCCTCCATATGTACGCCGGCGGCTTCCAGGTTGAGGCCCGCGGTGTAGGGCACGCGGCCCACGGCTACCAGGCAGTAGTCGCCCTCAAACTTCACTTCCTCGCCTTTCGGGTTGGTAGCGGTTACGGTCACGGCGTCGCCCTCGCGGGTAGCGCCGGTTACCTTGTGGCTCAGGAAAAACTCGATGCCGATTTTGCCCAGGATGCGCTTGAGCTCCTTGCCCAGGCCGCGGTCCATGGTCGGGATGAGCGAATCCATGAACTCCACCACCGACACTTTCGCGCCGAGGCGGGCGTACACCGACGCCATTTCCAGCCCGATAACGCCGCCGCCAATCACAATCATGTGCTTGGGCACTTCGCGGATATTCAGGGCCTCGGTGCTGGTGATGATGCGCTGCTTGTCCTGCTGGATGAAGGGCAGCACGGTGGGCTTGGAGCCGGTGGCAATGATGACGTTTTTGGTCTCAATCTGCTGGGCCTCGCCGCCGGCCGTGGGCGCAATGCTGATGTGGGTTGCATCGACAAACGAACCAACGCCGTGGATGACGTCGATTTTGTTTTTCTTCATCAGGAACTGAATCCCGTCGGTATTGGCCTTCACCACCCCGTTTTTGCGGTCGATGAGCTGGTTCATGTTAATCTGCAGGTCGCTCAGCTCAATGCCGTGCTCCTTGAAGGTGTGCGCGGCGTTGTGGTAGTGCTCGGTGGAGTCGAGCAGGGCCTTGCTGGGGATGCAGCCCACGTTGAGGCAGGTGCCGCCCAGGGTGTCGTACTTCTCGATGAGGGCGGTTTTGAGGCCCAACTGGGAGCAGCGGATGGCCGCCACATAGCCGCCGGGCCCGGAGCCGATGACGGTAACGTCGTATTGGTTCATGCTAAGGTGAATTCGGTGAGAATCAACTACGGGCGAAGGTACGGACGGTGAAGTTGTGAAGCGGCGAATTTGTGAGTTGTGTTATGATAGTACACCATAACAGCACGTCATTCCGAGCTTGCCGAGGAATCTCGCGTGCTGACGCTGGATTATCAAGCAGACATCAGCAAGCGAGATTCCTCGGCAAGCTCGGAATGACGTACCAAGCGCCCCTACTCCACCAGCACGCCGATGTAGTAGTTGAACGTGTCTACTTCCAGGTTGTCTTTGGTGAGGCCGGGCACGGCCAGCGGCTGCATTTTGGTAGTGAGCGGCAGGGCCACGTACTCGCCGCCTTTGGTACGCACCCGCACGGGCAGGTCGAAGGCGGGCACATCGGCAATCCAGCGGGCCAGCACCTTGTCCTGCTCGAAGCGGATTTCCAGCGTAGGCAATCCGGGGTGGCGCAGGTACTGGTCGAAGATGGGCGTAAAGTCGCGGCCGCTCTGCTGGTTGATGTAGCCGACCACCTGCTCGGTCGTGACAGTCTGGTGGTAGAACGTGCTGCCGAGGCCGCGCAGAATCTGGCGCCACTTCTCGTCGTCGTTGAGGGCGGTGCGCACCATGTTGAGCAGGTTGCTGCCCTTGTCGTACATGTCGCCGGAGCCCTCCTGGTTCACGCCGTACGTCCCGATGATGGGGCCGTTGTTCTGGATGTTGCGCCGCTGCCCGTGGATGTACTCCTGCCCCGCCTGCTTGCCGTACTGGCTTTCCACGAACAGCGCCTCGGAGTAGCACGTGAAGCCTTCGTGCACCCACATATCGGCAATGTCCTTACTGGTGATGTTGTTGCCGAACCACTCGTGGCCGCTTTCGTGGATGATGATGAAGTCCCACTTGCTGCCCCAGCCGGTGTTGGAGCGGTCCTGGCCGAGGTAGCCGTTGAGGTATTTGTTGCCGTAGGCCACGGCGCTCTGGTGCTCCATGCCCAGGTGCGGCGCGTCCACCAGCTTGTAGCCGTCTTCATAAAACGGGTAGGGCCCGAACCAGTGCTCCATGCTCTTGAGCATAGGCGGCACGTTGGCAGTGAAGTGCGCTTTGGCTTTCGTCAGGTTTTCAGGCATCACCCAGTAATCGACTGTCAACGGGCCTTTCTCGCCGGCATAGGTGCTGCCGCTGAAGTGCTGGTAGTCGCCCACGTTCAGGGCCACGTCGTAGTTGTTGATGGGGTTGTCTACGAACCAGTCGAAGCGGGTGTAGCCACCTTTCAGCTTGGTGGTTTTACGCAGCCGTCCGTTCGAGACGTCCTTCAGGCCCTTGGGCACCGCTATGCTGATGAGCATGGAGTCCACTTCATCGGCCTGATGGTCTTTGGTAGGCCACCAGATGCTGGCGCCCACGCCCTGGCACGCCGAGGCTACCCACGGCTTGCCCTGGGCATCCTGCGTGAACACGAGGCCACCGTCCCAGGGTGCTTTCTTCGCAACTGTCGGCTGGCCCGAGTAGTACACCCGAAACTCGTCTTTGGCACCCTGCCGGATGGGCTGCGGAAACGTGACGAATACCGCATTGGCCTCGCGCGTAAACGGCACCGATTTGCCTTGGTACTCTACCTTGTCCACCTTCAGGTTGGCAAACAAATCGAACTGCAGGCGTGTGAAGTCTTGGGCGGCCGTGAAGCGGAATAGGTTGGAGCCGCTCAGGGCGCGGTTGGCTACATCCAGCTTCACATCCAGGTGGTAGTAGTTGATGTCGTAGCAGGTGCGCAACGGTGTGAGGCTGCCGCGCAGCGAGTCGGCGCGGGTGAAGGCCGGCCGGGGCTGGAGTAGCTGGGCCGTGGCGGTGTGGCTCTGGCAGGCAAGGAAAAACGCAAGCAATAGTAAAACGCGCGGCATAGCAGAAAGCAAATCAGAAACAGAATCCCAATAGACTCGAACGTGCAAGCTACGTTGCGTTGGGCCTACCGGCCGGCTGCAGCCGTGCAAATGCCGGGTCGGAGTGGGCCCGGCGCAAGTCATGAACTGGTCGGGAGCGAAAACGCCCGTAGGTTTGTGCTTCCATTTCGCCTGCCTTATGCCCGCTACTTCTGCTGCTGCTCCCCGTTTCCTGATTGTGCTGGCACTGCTGGCGCTGTACCTGGTCTGGGGCTCCACTTATCTGGCTACCAAGGTGGCGTTGAGCGTCTGGCCGCCGTTTCTGCTATCGGCTATGCGTTTTCTGCTGGCTGGTGCCCTCATGTATGGGGCCGTGCGGCTGAGCGGCGCGGCAGCGCCCAGCCGGCAGGACTGGCAACGGGCGGCCGTGGTGGGCCTGTGCCTGCCGCTGTTCGGGAATGGCGGCACCACTTTCGCGCAGCAGTATATTCCGTCGGGTATGGCGGCGCTGCTGGTTGCCACGGTGCCCATGTTCCTGGCATTGTTGGGCTGGGCTTCGGGTCTGGCACCGCGCCCCACCGCCAAAGTTCTGCTGGGCCTGACCCTGGGCATGGGCGGCTTGGGCTTACTGATGAGCACCCGCAGCACGGCTCCCGTGCTGCTGCCGGGGCACCCGTTGCTCGGCACGGTGTCGGTGCTGCTGGCGTCCCTGATGTGGTCGGTCGGCTCGCTCTACTCCCGGCAGAAACCCATCGGCGGCTCACCGTTTTTGGGAGTGGGCATGCAGATGCTGTGCGGCGGGTCGTTTCTGCTGGTGGCGGGGCTGCTGCACGGTGAGGCCGCTGTGTTTCAGGTGAGCCACGTTCCACTTAAGGTGTGGGGTGCATTTGCCTATCTGGTTACATTCGGCTCGTTCGTGGCATTTTCGGCGTACATCTGGCTGCTGCGGGTGGTAGAGCCGGCGCTGGCGGGCACCTACGCCTTTGTAAATCCGGTGGTGGCAGTGCTCCTGGGCTGGGCTCTTGCCGGCGAAACCCTGAATACCGGAATGCTGGGAGGCGCGGCCCTGATTGTGGTGGCCGTGGCGCTGGTGGTGCTGGGCGGAAGGCGGCCAACGCGGCCGGTAGAGGATTCCCAGGGTTGAAACCCTGGGCTACGGAGCGGTTTCGCAGCCACATGCCGGTTGAACGGTGTAGAGACGCAATATTTTGCGCCTCGTCGTTGCTGACGTTGATCCGGAAGGGGGCGCAGCGCAGACTGTTCAGCGACGAGACGCAAAATATTGCGTCTCTACACCGTTCAGTTGGTTTCGTACTCAACTGCGTGCTCTCTCCGCCACGACGTTTCCCGTTACTTCACGCTATGTCCCAACTCTCCTATTCCGCCGGCTTGCTGCTCGGCCTCGGCTTTCTTGCTGCCTGCCAGATGACCAAACCCAATTCCCAACCAACTGCTACCAGCGCGCCGACTGCGGCGCCGGCCGTGCCCGTGTGGCAGTCGGCCGCCTACACTGTCTACCGTGATTCGGTGGTACAGGGCCCGCATACGGCGCGGGCGCTATCCCGCCAGGCGCTGACCTCCAACTATCAGAGCCCGGCCAACGCGTTTCAAAGTCCGCAGGTGAGCTTCAAGTTCAGTGTCAACGGCAAGGACAACGAAATGGCGCCCGGCCAGGACCACCTGTTCCTGGCCTTGCCAGCCGCCGGCGGTGCGGCCCTCGAAACTCCGGTTATCGTGTTCGGGCAGCAATCGGTGGACAAGCGCCCGGTACCGGCCAACCAGTACCTGGCACCCAACACGCCGCTCACCATTCGGCTGGATCTGCGGCCCATGCTGGCCGCCTTCCGGAAGCAGAGCTACTACACGCTTTACAACGGCCAGAAGCTCTACCAAGCCGATTTCAAGCACGTATTCGTGGCCGGCAACACTGCACCGCTGAGCTGGGACTTCGACAACCTGATTAATAAGCCGCCGCTGGAGCTGAAAGACCCCGACGGCAACGGCATCTACGAAACCACGGTGGTGCTCAACGCCCACTCCGACCAGAAAAGCACCGCCGCCCGCTGGCAGGCCACGCTCGACGTATCGGCGCTGCCGCAGCTCACTTCTGATTTTCCGCTGCTCGATGCGCTGTATAATATGGCGCTGGAAGAAGCCCGGCGCGCCGTGGAGCCCGACGGCACGTTCCGCACCGGCCAGGAGTGGGCCGGCGTCTGGACCCGCGACATCAGCTACAGCATCATCCTGAGCCAGGCCCTGCTACAGCCGGAAGCCGCCAAAACCAGCCTGCTGCGCAAGGTGACGCCCGAAGGCCGCATCATTCAGGACACCGGCACCGGCGGGGCCTACCCCGTTTCCACCGACCGGATTATCTGGGCCACGGCGGCCTGGGAAATCTACCTGGCCACCGGCGACGAAGCGTGGCTGCGGCAAGCATACCCTGTCATCCGGCGCACCATCGAAGACGACGAGCAGGTGGCGTATGATGCGCAAACCAGCCTCGTGCGCGGCGAATCGTCGTTTCTGGACTGGCGCGAACAGACCTACCCCAAGTGGATGCAGCCCGCCGACATCTACCAGAGCGAAAACCTGGGCACCAACGCCGCGCACTATCAGGGCAACATCGTGCTGGGCCTGATGGCTGAAAAACTGGGCGAAACCGCCGTAGCGCGCGACGCGCAGGACCGCGCCGCGCGCATCAAGCAAGGTATCAACCAACACCTGTGGCTGGAGGACAAGGGCTATTACGGCCAGTTCCGTTACGGCCGCGTGCATCAGCAGGTGTCGCCGAAAGCGGAGGCGCTGGGCGAGGCGCTGGCGGTGCTGTTTGGGGTGGCCGAAGGCAGCCGCGCCAGCACCGTGGTGGCCCGCACGCCCGTTATGGACTACGGCGTGCCGTGCATCTACCCACAGATTTCGGGCATCCCGCCCTACCACAACAACGCCGTGTGGCCCTTCGTGCAGAGCTACTGGGGGCTGGCGGCGGCCAAAGTCGGCAACGAAACGGCTTTCCTGGAGAGCCTGATGACCGTGGCCCGGCCCGCGGCCATGTTCCTCACCAACAAGGAAAACTTCGTGGCCAGCAACGGCGACTTCGCCGGCACCCAAATCAACAGCAGCAACATGATCTGGAGCCTCTCGGGCGCACTGGGGCTGGTGTATAAGGGGTTGTTCGGCATGGATTTCCAGCCCAATCAGCTTACGTTCCGGCCGTTTGTGCCGCAGGCGCTGGCGGGCACCCGCCGACTTTCCAACTTCCGGTACCGGGGCGCCGTGCTGGACATAGAAATGACCGGTTTCGGCCAGGGCATCCAACGGATTACGCTGGACGGCCAGCCGTTGCCCGAAGCCACTATCCCAGCCACCCTCACTGGCGCGCACACCATCCGTATTGAGCTACCCAGCACGCCGCTGGCGCCCTCGTCGCAAAACAAGGTGACCCACCACGTAGCGCCCCCGACGCCCGCCGTGCGCTACACGGCCGGCGCTTTGGCGTGGCCCGTCGTGGAGGGCGCCCGTGCCTACCAGGTGCTGCGCAACGGCCAGTTTGCCGCCCGCACCACCGAAACCACCTACCCCGTCCCCACTGGCCAGCCGTTCAGCGAGTATCAGGTAGTGGCCATCGACGCCCAGGGCTTCGAGAGCTTCGCCAGCGAGCCGGTGGTGCCCGAGGCTGCCCGCTACACGCAGGTGGTGGAATTGGAGACAACAGCCTTGAAAGTGGAAAATCTTCGTAAAGACTATGCTATCCGTATCAAAGGCTACAATGGCCGTGGCTTTGTTGACATCAGCAAAACCCTGAACCGCCGCCTTACGGTACCGGTATCGGTGCCGACAGCGGGGCTTTACGCCTTGTATTTCCGCTACGCCAACGGCAACGGCCCCATCAACACCAGCAACAAATGTGCGATTCGCACACTACGCCTCGGGACGCAATTGCTGGGTACGGTAGTGCTGCCGCAGCGCGGCATGGGCGAGTGGTCGGACTGGGGATATACTAACCCCATTATGGTACAGCTGCCCCGTGGCAAGTCGGTACTAACCCTGACCCTGGATCCGGCCAACGAGAACATGAACGGCGCCGTGAATGAAGCAATATTGGACCAGCTGCGCCTAATTCGCGTGCAATAATGTCCCAGATGGGGATAAAACACCCTATAAATATAATATAAAAAGGAAAGGATAAAATTTTCTCCGCTACATAGCGAATGCCACGTAACCTGCGTAAATTCGCTACGTAGTTGGAAGCCCACCTTGTCATCCTCCTTTGTCTATGCAAACCTCTGCCCCGCTCCACGACATTCAGACTGAAGGCGACATCAAGACGCTCGTTGATACGCTGTGCCACAAGGCTACGCAGGACACGCTGCTTGGTGCCAGCTTTGGCGCCGCGGCCCGCATTCACTGGCCGCACTACCTCACGTCGCAGTACCGTTACTGGAGCAGCACGCTGCTGGGGCAGGGCGCTACCGAAGGCGAGCCCCTGCCGGAGCAGGTAGCTCTGCCGCGCAGTGGGGCCCACGTAGAGCACTGGCTGAACCTGTTTTCCTCAACAGTGGAAGAGTATTTCACTGGTTCCAAAGCTGAAGAAGCCAAGCAACTGGCCCGCCAGATGGCCACCCGCCTCAGTGCCTCCCGCACCCGCGAGCTGCCAGTCGACTAAATCACGGATTTAACCGGATTAGGCGGATTTCACGGATTTTGTGGTCGGCGCAAACCCGGCTTTTCTTGCTTGGAATTTCATCATAACAAAAAAGAGGCTTGCCAATCGGCAAGCCTCTTTTTTGTTATGATTCACGGAATCTGTGAAATCCGCTTAATCCGGTTAAATCCGTGATTTACACGCCCAGCAGCAAACGGGTCGGATCCTCAAGCAGCTCCTTCACGCGCACCAGGAACGACACCGACTCGCGGCCGTCGATGATGCGGTGGTCGTAGCTCAAGGCCAGGTACATCATCGGGCGGATTACCACCTGGCCGTTTTCGGCAATCGGACGCTGCACGATGTTGTGCATGCCCAGAATGGCCGACTGCGGGGCGTTGATGATCGGAGTGCTCATCATGGAGCCGAACACACCGCCGTTGGTGATGGTGAACGTGCCGCCGGTCATCTGCTCGATGGTGAGCTTGTTGTCGCGGGCCAAGCCAGCGAGGCGCTGAATTTCCTTCTCGATACCATCAAACGACAGCTCCTCGGCGTTCCGGATTACCGGCACCACCAGTCCTTTGGGGGCCGATACGGCAATGCTGATGTCGCAGAAGTCGTTGTACACGATGTCGGTGCCATCAATCTGGGCATTCACGGCGGGCCACTCTTTCAGCGCCACGCACACGGCCTTGGTGAAGAACGACATGAAGCCAAGGCCCACGCTGTGCTTCTCCTTGAACTTGTCCTTGAACTTGTTGCGCAGGTCCATAATGGGCTGCATGTTCACCTCGTTGAAGGTGGTGAGCATGGCCGTTTCATTCTTCACCGACACCAGACGGCGGGCTACCGTCTTGCGTAGGTTGCTCATCCGCTCACGGCGCTGGTTGCGGTTACCGCTAGCGGCCGGAGCCGCCTGCGGAGCCGCAGCCGGTTTGGCGGGAGCAGCAGCGGCCGGGGCCGGCGCGGCGGGCTTGGCCTGGGCATTCTGGGCGTCATCTTTGGTAATGCGGCCGTCGCGGCCCGAGCCCTGCACGTCGGCGGGGCTGATGCCTTTCTCACCAAGAATTTTGCCGGCCGCCGGCGAAGGCGTGCCAGTAGCGTAGCTGGTGGTTGCCGAAGCAGCCGGAGCCGCGGCGGCCGGAGCAGCCTGGGCAGCGGCTGGTGCAGCGGCGGGAGCCGCAGCCGGAGCGGCGGCACCGCTGCCGCCTTCGATACGGGCAATAGTAGCACCGATGCCGATGGTTTCGCCTTCCTTGGCGGCGTGGCGCAGCGTGCCGGTGCCTTCGGCGGGCAGCTCAAACGTGGCCTTGTCCGATTCCAGTTCGGCAATGATTTCGTCGCGCTGTACCTGGGCGCCGTCTTCCTTCAGCCACTTGGCCACCGTCACTTCCGTGATGGATTCGCCCACGGCCGGAATCGTCATTTCTACGGTTCCACCGCCGCCGTTACCGGCAGCCGGAGCGGCATCGGCTGGGGCACCGGAACCGGCACCGCCTTCGGGCTGGCCGCCGTAGCCGGCCTGGTCGCTGGCTTTGGGGTTTTCCTCGCCCTTGCTCACGGGGTCGGCAGCGGGAGCGGCTTCGGCAGCCGGAGCAGCGGCCGGAGCCGAAGCGGCTGGCGCGGCGGCAGCACCGTCGCCGTCAATTTCGGCAATGGTGGTGCCGATGCCGATGGTTTCGCCCTCGGCAACGCGGATTTTCAGTACGCCGTCGACCTCGGCGGGCAGCTCGAACGTGGCTTTGTCGGATTCCAGCTCGGCCAGAATCTCGTCGCGCTTCACGGTGTCACCGTCGGCTTTGAGCCACTTGGCAATGGTTACTTCGGTGATAGACTCGCCGACGGCGGGGATTTTAATTTCCAGACCCATAAGTGGGAGTTTTGAAGGGTTTCGGTGGGGAATGTCGGGGAAGTTGTCGTTCCGACGCAGGAGGAATCTGGGTGAAGCCGTTGTCCGTTTTCACTCAGATTCCTCGCGCTGCTCGGAATGACCCAGGACTAGTCCTGCTTCTTGGCTACTTCGGCGGTGGCTTTGATGTTGTCGTCGGCCACGGCTTCCTTGGGCTTGTCGAAGGCGCGGGCCACGAGGTCCTTCTGCTCCTTCACGTGCACCTTGTTGTAGCCGGTAGCCGGCGAGGCCGAGGGCTTACGCGAAATCACGTCTTCCAGCTCGCGGCGCATGAAGCGCAGCAGGTAGTTCCAGTAGCCCATGTTCTCAGGCTCTTCCTGCACCCAGTACAGCTTGGCTTTGGGGTACTTGGCCAGCTCGGCATCGAGCTGCTTCTTGGGGAAGGGGTGCAGCTGCTCTAGGCGCACAATGGCCACGTCGGTGCGGCCCGACTGCTGCTGCTCGTCCAGCAGGTCGAAGTACACTTTGCCCGAGCACAGCAGCACGCGCTTCACCTTCTTGGCGTCGGCGTACACGTCGCCGAGCACCTCGCGGAAGTGGCCGGAGGTGAACTCCTCCACCGGCGATACGCACAGCGGGTGGCGCAGCATCGACTTGGGCGACATCACCACTAGCGGCTTGCGGAACTCCCAGGTCAGCTGGCGGCGCAGGGCGTGGAAGAAGTTGGCCGGCGTGGTCATATTGGCCACGATGATGTTGTTTTCGGCGGCCAGCTGCAGGAAGCGCTCGGGGCGGGCGTTGGAGTGCTCCGGGCCCTGGCCTTCGTAGCCGTGGGGCAGCTGCAGCACCACACCGTTCATGCGCTGCCACTTGCTTTCCGACGACACGATGAACTGGTCAATCATGGTCTGGGCACCGTTGGCGAAGTCGCCGAACTGGGCTTCCCAGATCACCAGGGCCGTGGGGTTGGCCATGGCGTAGCCGAATTCGAAGCCCAGTACCGCGTACTCGCTCAGCAGCGAGTTGTAGATGCTCAGCTTCTCCTGGCCTTCGCCAATGTAGTTGAGCGAGTTGTACGGGGCTGAGGTTTCGGCGTCGTGCAGCACGGCGTGGCGGTGCGAGAACGTGCCGCGCTGCACGTCCTGGCCGCTCACGCGCACAATATGTTTCTCGTCGAGCAGGGAGCCATAGGCCAGCAGCTCGCCGGCGGCCCAGTTCAGAATGCGCGTTTCGAAGAACATCTTCTTGCGCTCCTCCATCAGCTTTTCAATCTGCTTCAGGGGGCGGAAGCCTTCGGGCAGCGTGGTCAGGGCCTTGCCTACTTTGGCTACCACTTCCTCGCTGATGCCCGTTTCCGGCGACTTCTCGAAGTCCTTGGGCTTGCTGCGGCGCAGGCTGCGCCACTCATTTTCGAGGGCTTGGTAGTTGTAGGGCAGCGGCTTCTGCTTCACCATATCCAGGCGGGCCTGCAGGGTGTCGCGGAACTCCTTGTCCATCTGCTGGGCTAGCTGCGCGTCCACGTCGCCGCGCTGCACCAGCATGGCGTTGTACACCTCGCGGGGGTTCTGGTGCTTGCTGATGAGGTTGTAGAGCGTGGGCTGGGTGAACTTGGGCTCGTCCGACTCGTTGTGGCCGTGGCGGCGGTAGCACACCATATCAATAAAGATATCGGCGTGGAACTGCTGGCGGTACTCGGTGGCGAGGCGCACGGCAAACACCACGGCCTCGGGGTCGTCGCCGTTCACGTGCAGCACCGGCGCGTCGATGATCTTCGCGAGGTCGGTGCTGTAAATCGAAGAACGGGCGTCCTCGAAATCGGTGGTGAAGCCCACCTGGTTGTTAATCACGAAGTGCAGCGTGCCGCCGGTGCGGTAGCCTTCCAGCAACGACATCTGGGTCAGCTCGTAGCCGATGCCCTGGCCGGCCAGCGCCGCGTCGCCGTGGATGAGGATGGGCAGAATCTGGTGGTAGTCGCCACCATACTGGTGCTCAATCTTGGCGCGCACGAAGCCTTCCACCACCGGGTTCACCGCCTCCAGGTGGGAGGGGTTGGGGGCCAGCTTCAGGTTCACCTTTTGGCCGCCCTCAGCTTCTACCTCCGACGAGTAGCCCATGTGGTACTTCACGTCGCCGTCGCCCATGGTCAGGTCCGGTACGGCCGTCCCCTCGAATTCCGAGAAGATCTGCTCGTAGGTTTTGCCCATGATGTTGGCCAGCACGTTCAAGCGGCCGCGGTGGGCCATGCCAATCATCACCTCCTGCACGCCCAGCTCCGAAGCCTTATTAATAATAGCGTCGAGGGCCGGAATCGTCGATTCACCGCCTTCCAGCGAGAAGCGCTTCTGACCCAGGAACTTCGTGTGCAGGAAGTTCTCGAACACTACGGCCTCGTTCAGCTTCTTGAGGATGCGCTTCTTGTACTCCACGCCGGGGTTAAAGCTCAGCGAGTCCTTCTCCACTTTCTCGCGGAACCAGTCGAGCACCTGCGGGTCGCGGATGTACATGTACTCGAAGCCGATGGTGCGGGTGTACACCTTTTGCAGGGCGGCCACAATCTCGCGCAGCGTGGCTTCCGAGCCCAAGCCCAGCACTTCACCGTTCTTGAACTTGGTATCGAGGTCGGCGTCGCTCAACCCGAAGTCGGCAATGCTCAGGCGGGCCTTGCGGTCCTTCCGCTCGCGCACCGGGTTCGTTTTGGCCACCAAGTGGCCGCGGCTGCGGTAGGCGTGAATGAGGTTGCGCACCTGCGTTTCCTTGTCGGCCGCTACCGTGTCCACGGCCCGGACGGCGCCGGCCTGGTTGGTGCTGGCCGAGGTGGTCAGCACGCCTTCGCCATCGGCCTGCGGCATCCCGTCCTCGGGGTACTGCTGGGCGAAGTCGAAGCCTTCAAAGAATTTCTGCCAGCTCGCATCCACCGACTGCGGGTCGGCCTTGTAAGACTGGTACAGGTTGTCGAGGTAGTCGCCGTGGGCGTTGGCGATATAAGAGTTGGCGTCCATGCGGTGGGAACTGGTGGTGTCAGGGGGTAAAGGTAAATAGACTGATCAGGAAGCAAAAACTGATATGCGCATGTACACATAAACCTGCTAATCAACTAGATAATTCCGCCTGTGTTTCTTACACAGGTACCGATGTCCAATCTATCAAATAAATACAAAAGCCGCTCCCGTTGAACAGAAACGGCTTTCGGTGAAGCAGTAGCGCGAACTTTGCAGTTCGCGCCCCCGAACGACTACCGTTGTTACGGCACGGGGACGCGAACTGCAAGGTTCGTGTTACTGCCTGCGGTGCTACTTCAATGCCATCTTGAAGATGTAGTAGGGCTGGTCCTGCTTGCCGATGCCCTTGTTCCAAGTGGCGGTTTTGTGGATGGACGAGGTGGTCACGTACAGGGTTTTACCGTCGCCAGAGAAAGCAAACGTGTCGGGCCATTCCAGGCGCGGGTCCTGCACCACCGTCTCGATTTTGCCGGCCGGCGTGCGGCGCTTGATGGAGTGGTCCTCGAAGGCGCTCAGATACAGATTGTTCTGGGCATCGATTTCCATGCCGTCGGAGGCGGGCACTTTGCCCAAGTCCTCAATTTGCTTGGCTAATTGGGCATCCGTGAGGGCGGGGTTGCGCAGGGCTTCCGTTTTGATGCGGAACAGGGTGTAGCTGGTCAGGGGCTTCCAGTAGAGGTACTGCATATCCTGGCTCAGGGCAATGCCGTCGGCGTTGAACTGGGCGCGCTTGCCAGTGGCATCAATCAGTTCCTTGCCGTCGGCCTTGATGTTGAGCGTGGTGTCGCCCATCATCGAGGAGTGGCCCGCCAGCAGCTTCCGCGCCTTACCCGACTTCAAGTCCACCACCACCAGACTGCCTACTCCCGATTCGGTGATGTAGGCGTACTGGTTCTGGGTATCGATGCGGACGTCGTTGAGGTAGGATTTGCGTGAGGCCACGCTTTCCGGGATGCTGATGTTCTGCACCACTTTGTCGGTTTTGGGGTCAATCTTGACCAGTTTGGGGCCGCCGGGCACCGTGCCCTTGATGCCGGGCGAGGCCGGATCGAGCACCCACAGCATCCCGGTTTTGTCAGCATGCACGCTCTGGGGGCAGATCCAGTGCTTCTGGGGCTCGTTCTTCACGGTTTCATTCCAGGCGCACCAGTCGGCGTCGGGGTAGCCTTTCACTGAACCGTCGGGCATCACCTCCGCAATGGGGTTCACGGGGTTGTTGTCCCAGCGCGGGAAGTCGGCAAACACGCGGCCGTCGGGCAGCACGGCCACGCCCACCATCTGCGGCTCCCGGAACTGGGCCACCACCTGCAGCGGCGAGTTGGCCGGCGCTACGGGCGCAGTTGTCTGGGCGGAATCGGTAGTGGCGGCGGTGCCGCTGGCATCGGTGACAGGTGCGGAAGGCGAGGAACAGGCGGGCAGCAAGGCGGCAGCCAGGCCGAGGTTCAACAGCCAGAACCGGGATGGAGAAATCAGATTCATATGAATAAAGCAACAGGGCCAAGCCAAGAGTGTGCTACCATTAGCACACTGTGCAGTGCATACGCTTTGAACTGAAGTGGGTTATTGAAGTGGTTAAAACTCCAGGTGGCCCTGACTCGTATGGGGGCGTCAACTATCTATCATCCGGGCAGCAGTTAAACTAATATAGTTAGCAATTGCACTTTGCCTCATTTAAAAAAAACCTCTTACCTTTGTAGCCTTCAAAATGACATCATTTTGTAAGTGCAATTTATTATTACAATTATCTATATTTAAACCCTATTTACTTCTCAAATCTGCACATTTGCGGCCTAATCGCCGCTCATCATACTTTAAAAGGCGTTTTTTCTCTACTAATGTAGATGGCGCCTTTCCTGTAGCCGAGTCGGGCCGGCAGTCCATCCTCTCCGGGCCAAGTGAGAGTCCACGAACCCAAACGTCATGTCCATTGCGTTATTCCTACTGACCTTCCTCTTCCCTCCCCGTACCTTCCCTGTTTCGGCGCTTGCGCTTCCTTCCACGGTAGCCAGCATTAGCCCCCGCCCGGTAGCTTTAGCAGTACCGGCAACGCCTATCAAGCGTATTCTGCCTCCCCAAACGCTAGCCTACACTGTTACGGCTACTACTTACTGGCCCGAAGTGGGCCAGACCGATGATGCCCCGATGGAAACTGCCGACGGCTCCATCATTCCAACCCGCCATTCCAGCAAAACCCGCTGGCTGGCCGTATCCCGCGACCTACTCAGCCATTGGGGCGGACCGTTCAAATACGGTGATAAAGTGCGCGTGAGCGGCATTTCTGATGCATTGGATGGCATCTATATCATCCACGATACGATGAATCGTCGCCACCGCCACTGCGTGGACGTGCTGGTGAATGAGAAAGAGTGTAAAAGTGGCCTCGAAGGCCGCTGGACCAATATCAAGCTCACCAAATTCAAGTTTGAGCCTGTTTGGCAGGCCAGCTAACCGCAGAAGCCCGCCTTCCCGATACCGGCCCTCGCGTCTGCTACTCCGGCGGATAGCGCGCCACCTCCCGGGGTTGCCCGTGCTCGTCGTAGAGGAAGCTTAGCGGCTGCTGCGGGTCGCGCATGATTTCTTCTGTCGGAATCTGCCAACGCTTCCACATTTCCAGCAACGACTGCCCATAGGCGCTATTCTCCCACGGGTTGAATATGTCGCCGGTTACGTCGTCGATAACTGAGTCGTATACCAGATGGTCGTCGCCGGGGTGAACCGGGCGCGCGTAGTAATCGGGTACCACGTTCAGCAGATAGGCGGCATAATACACGCGCGCCTTGAACTCAGCTACCTGAATCGGGTGCAGAGGGCGACGGGCATCTTCGTACACACGGCGCATCGCCTGCCGGATAATTCCATTATCTACCAAGCAGGTAGTCAACACCATAGCACCCAGCTTGATGCTGAACACCAGCGTGGTCAGGTCGTCGTCATATTCGAAGGAAATTGCGTCCTGGGCCGGGTCGGTTTCAAGTATGAAAACGGAAGCCGGCATGAAATCGTCAAACTCGATAGGCACCCGCAGGGCCTGAAAAGTCTGAAAAAAAGCTTGAAAGCGGCGTAGCATCTGCGCGTTTTCGGCCAGCGGGTATTGCGGCCTCGCCAGCGGCTCCAGTTCGTTGAGCAGTTCGGTGACGAGTACCCCGTAGAACATCTTGCCCAGCCACAGAAACAGCGTTTTCTCATCCAGTACCCGGAGACCTTCCGGCCCCTGGCTGGCAGCGGCTTCCACGGCGGCTTCCAGCGGCTCTACATGCTGCGTCCGGCAGCGAGAGCAGCAGGCAATATGCAGGTCCTGGTAAGCCACAATGCGCATATCGAGCAGCTTGATCTGGCGCTCATGCAGCTGGTAGCGCGTCATCAGCCATTCGGCAAATACCGGCACGACGTCGGTGCCGGGCGTGATGGAAGTGCCGCACAGAAAACAGTGCTGCGGCCCGAAGCGCATGCCCCCGAAAGGGTCATAGAGCGTAAGGTCGGGAAGAGCAGAGGAAAAGGGGAAACCAGACATAGATCAGTGAACCGCAAAGTCAGGCAAAAGTAGCTGGCACATTTCCAGCTTTCACTGATTCGGCGTCTACATTTCTCTATCCATCTCATCATCAAAACGATAACAAAAATTCCCGCCTGCCGGCCAACCTCATCAGGTCGGCGGGCAGGCGGGAATTTTCAGTTTGGTAGGTAGCCTCTCGGGCTAGCGGGAAAGCGAAGAGCCTATTTTGATGAGCACTTTGCCCAGCTGTGTAAGCGGCCCTGAATAGTCATCCCGCACCTCCTCGGCTACTTTGGTGGTTTCAGCGCCCAGCGTGGCCAGCGTTTCGGCCAGCTCATGCGGCTGCGTATCGGAGGCGGCCAGCTGCTCGCGTAGCGTATCCAGCTCCTGGATTATTTTGGCCAGGCCGGTTCGTTCTGATGCTCGCAGCACCTCCTGCCACCGCTCAATTTCAGCCAGACCGTGCTGGCTGGCCTGATTGGGAATGCCCGCATTGAGCAGGGTGAGGGTATCTTCCAGGAGTGCCGTATTCTGCTGATCAGTCACGCTAAGCGGTACGGTAGGTGTCTGGGGCGTTTGCGGGGTCGAGGCCGTAGAGTCCATGGGGCGAAAGTTGTAAGCGGAAGAAAGTGTTTCTCTATACTTAAGCCGTGGCGGAAAAGTTGGGTGACCATGCCGGCACTCCGCTCGTACAAGGCAGCCGGCTGCCCTTGTGCGGCCGTGCCCCCCCCCTCCCGCCTCCGTATGCTCCACACTTACCAAGCTGCTCCATTTTCTGATTCCTTTCGCCAGCAGCAGTTCGATGCCCTGCAAGCCGCCCTGCTGGCCGAAACCACTGCTCCGGCTACTCTGCTGCTGGGCAACCTGTCTCTTTCCGGAGCGGACAGCGAAACGCTCGACGCCGTGCTCATCCGGCCTCACAGCATCGTGCTGCTGCTGCTGGTTGCCGGGGGCGGGCCGCTCCACATGCCTGATTTCGGATACGGTGCCTGGCGCCTCAACAACCAGCCTCTGACTGGCTCCGGAGGGGCCGACAATCCTTTTCAGCAGTTCAGCCGGCAGAAAGAAGCGCTGGCGGCCTGGCTCCGGCCGCAGCTGCCTCCCGAGGCCGCCAACCTGAACTTTATTTCGGGGCTGGTTTTGTTTGAAGCGCCTGTAGTGCTGGGACCCGAGGTGGAGCAGCGCATGAGTAGCGTGCCCGCCAGCAGCAGTTTCCATCTGCTGCCTGATCCGGCGCGCTGCACCCGCCGACTGCGCCAGCTGAGCACCCCGGAAATAGACCTCACCCCGGCCGACATTGCCCAACTGGCGCAAGAGCTGGCTTCTGCGCAGCCCCACGCCGGCCTCGAGCCACCCACCGGGCAAGCGGCTTCTTTTGCCGCGGCTCCTGCTTCTGCAGCAACTGCCCCCTCCGAAGAAGCCAGCCAGATCCGGCGGGCGGCAGGCTGGTTCTGGCGCTGGCTGGGAGCCGAGGACATTGCCCACGACGAGCCCGACCAGCTACCCGCCGACACCTATGCCACGGCCCCGCAGCAACAGAAGGAGGAGCTGGAACGCATCCGAGCGAGCATGCAGGCCGAGCTCGGGGAACAGCTGCGTGCCCTGGAAACCCGGGAGAAAGAACGGGAGCAAAGTATTGCGCAGCTGCGGGAGCAGCTGGCTGCCGCGCCTCCCGTTACGCCCGAAGCTCAAAACCTGCAGGCCCGCCTCGCTACCGAAAACCGGGAAAAGGAGCGTCTGGAAGCAGCCATGCAAGCATCCCGCAACGATTTGGAGGACCGCAACCGGGCGCTGGATAGCCGCATCAGGCAGCTGGAAGCCCTCATGCTGCAGCTGCAACAGCCAAGCTCTGCCCAGGCACCCCAGACTGGTACCCGCAACTGGCGGCAGGCCAAGCAGTATCTGCGGCAATGGCGGCGGTACCGGGCCCGGGCCGCTATTGGCGGGGCGGGTGTGCTGGCGGCGCTGCTGCTGTGGTGGGGTGTACGAACTGTTACAGCCGGGCCGCCGGTTCCGTTTCAGGAGCAGGGAAAGTGGGGCTACCTCACGGCCCATGGCGATACGCTGGTACCGGCTCGCTACACAGCAGCGGAGAGCTTCCAGGAAGATGGGCGCGCCATTGTGGAGCACGAGGGCAGTTTCGGGTTCATCGATGAGGAGGGCCGGGAAGTGGTGCCGCCAGCCTACGATGCGCTACAACCTTACGCGGAGGGCTACGCCCGCGCCCGGGTCGGGAAGCTCTACACGTTTCTGAATGAAGACGGGCAAGAGAGCAGCTTCTACTATTACAATGCCCTGCCGTTCAGTGCCGGGAAGGCGGCCGTGCTCGACCGCCGGGGCTGGTTTTACATCACCAACCCCAATGAGCAACCGGAAAACCCGGTTATTTTTCAGGAGGCTTATCCGTTCCGAAACGGGCTGGCGCGTGTGAAGCGCAACGGGCAGTACACCTTTATTACCGAGGAGTACCTGCAGGACCCTGCCAGCGGCACCGAGCCTTTCGCGCAGTACAGCAACGCGGCCGATTTTATGGATGGCCGGGCCCGCGTCACGCAGCAGGGCCGCACATTCTTCATTGACACCGATGCCGACGAAGTGAAATAGCCACCGGCAGTTCTATCAGGCACGTAAACCAGGCCGGCAGGTACCGTATCGGCAGCTCGCGGGTCGGGCGTGAGCAGGCTGCCGCTCTATTTCCCGTGCTTTTTGTGCTTGCGCTTTTTGTAGTGGCCTTTGCCGCGCCAGCCGGCCCAGCGGCTTAGGTTGTTGCCCGCTGCGGCCTGCACGAACACAGGTCCGGTACCAACGGCTGCAGGTGCCAGCACTACCCGGCCAGCCTGCGTGGCAACTGTAGCAGTACTGCCCGTAAGGTCGCAGCCGCTGCCGTCGCGCAGTTCCGTGCGCTGGCCTCCGGGCTCCACCACAAACCCATCGTGCGTGACAGTACGGCCGTTGGGCAGGTGTACATCATGCGGCATCGGGCGCGGCTGGCCATTGCGAAGCACGTACATAGTGCCGTCGCGCCGGATAAATCCGTCGTTGGTTTGCGCAAGGACTGTGGCAGGCAAAACTAGCAGCAGACAGAGCAGGCCGCGCAGAAATAAATTCATCAGAGAAAACAGAAAGACAGAGCACCTGCCCTACGCGGCAGGTGCTGCGCATGTTGGAAAGCTCACTTAAAAGCAGCGAAACAAACTCTGTATCACTGTGTTTTATTGGACAGGAAAGCTTCGCTGCTTCTCAAGCCACTGCCGCTGCACCGCCCGACAGTTCCAGAAGTACTTCGTAGTAAGGGCGGCCTTTCATGCGGGCATGAAGCCAGCCGTAGAAGCTCAGCGCCTGCAAATCTTCCTGCTCCAGCGGGGCAAAGGCGGGCAACTGTCGGACCCGCTCCGCAAAGCCGGGTCGTTGTGCCGCCGCCGGGTCGTCCATGATTTCGCGCACCAGACCCAGGTAGCCCAGAATAGCCGCGTAGCCGCCACCATCGGCCGTAAACCGCTCCCGCAGTACCCGCTCGATGGCCCGCAGCCGGTTCAGGGCCAGATCAGGGTTGCCCAACTCAAACTGCACCAGCATTTCGCCCATATTCTTGTTTAGCGTCCATTCCAGCCCCATTTCCTGCTCGCACCAGTGGTCGGAGCGGCCAATACCGATAAGGGTCTGGTTGGTTTTATGGAACTGGCCTTCGGCAAAGTAGTGGAATGCCAGCCCCAAGCGGGCCGTGAGCAGGTCGCGGGTAGAAAGGCTGGTGCTAGTCTGGCGCAGAACCTGTTCCAGCAGCTGAATGCTCTCGGCGTTGCGGCGCAGGAAGGCGTAGTTGGCGGCCAGCAGAAACGTATAGCGCGGCAGCCACTCGTTGTGGTAGCCCTGGGCGCCTGCTTCGCTCAGCACGGCCCGCAGCTGCCCCAAGTACTGCACCGATTCCTGAAACCGCCGGGTACGGTACTGCGCGTGTGCCACCATATATAGCAACCCCAACTGATAGTAGCGGTGCGCCGGCTGAAACCCGTGGCGCTTTTCCATGATGTGGTAGCAGCGCTGCACAAACGGCGCAAACGATACAAAATCCCGGCGTACGAGCATGGCACTGCGCGCAATGGACATCAGCCGGTACAGCACCGAAGGACGGCGGGCAAACGCTTCCTGCAGATCATACTCGCGCAGCACATCCTGCAGAATACCATCGAAGGCTTCCCCGGCCCGCCCTTTCACGCGGGCCTGCCGCAGGCGCTGCCGGATGAGGCTGTCGGCAATACCGGCGCGCTCCTCTTCGTCAGCGGCTTTTTTGTTGAGATGGCGCCGCCGGATAATGTCTTCCAGCTCGTCGGCGTATTCGCTGCCGGCCTGCGCTATCTGCAGGTTATAGACGGTGTTCAGCAGCTCAAACTGCTCATTGGTGCGGGCCAGCTTCTCGGCTTTGTGCAGCATCGACCAAGCCAGCCGGGGTATACCGGCTTCAAACAGATACTGCGCCAGCGTCAGTAGCCCTCGCACGGAGGAGGCCGTGGTTGGGTCTTGCTGGTGCTGACGGAGCAGCAGATAATCGGTGATGTGGCGCAGCAGGCGCTTGCGCAGCGCATAATACGCCGTGGGGTTCGGCTCGTCGGGGTACAGCTTGCTGAGTAGCTGCGGGGTGGTGTACTCGCGTGTATGAAGCAGCAACTCGCACAACTGCACATCCATGCGGCCCTTGGATTTGCGCTTCTGCCGCTGGATAAACCGGACGAATTCCTTCCGGTCTTCGGGTGAAAAGGTGGCTAACGTCGTACGAAGGTCGTCCATAATGGAAGGCGCTGGCAATCAGAATAAGTGGCTAAGCCAAGTGGCAGGCTGCTGGCTGCCTTATGCTGAAATAAAGGACGTATGTTTTGGCTCAGGAACCAACTGCATACTGGCAGGTGGCGCCTGAGCCGGCAGTGGCGGAGGCTGACCACCACCGGGAAGGAGCAAAATTCGGGCATGGCTGAACCTGAACAGGACGCGGGCGTATAGCCGACTCTATTGACCACCTAACTTCTCAACTCCCATGGACGCTAATAACAACGGCATCGACGACAGCACCGAACTGCGGGCTCGCGGCAACTGGAACGAAATCAAAGGACAGGCTAAACAGAAATGGGGCAGCCTGACCGACGACGATCTGGACTACGAAGAAGGTAAGCAGGATGAGTGGTTTGGCCGCCTTCAGCACAAAACCGGCGAGACGATTGACGATATCAAAAACTGGTTTCAGCGCACTTTCTAGCGGCAGAAGCTGCCTCACACTCAACAAAGGCCTTAGCTACTGTAGCTGAGGCCTTTGTTTATTTTAGACTGTTTTTTTCATCAGGAATATTTATATTAATTATTGGTTAAATAAATTATTATCTTTGAAAAAGATCTAACCTCCCTATGTTTTATGCAAATCGACCCGGAGGAAATTCGCTCGTCAGGTAATCTGGCGTTACTGCGTCAACGCAAAACCGCTTTCTTCTGCTCACGCGAGTATCCGGCAGAAATAGAGCGCCTTACGTATCTATGGGCTTTAGAGCAGCGCTACATGCAGCGTTGCATTATATCGGGTTTTCACTCCAAGCTGGAGCAAACCGTTTTCCGCTACCTGTTGCAAGGCTCCCGGCAACCTATTGTATACACGCTCGGGCGGGGCATACAGGCTAATGTGCGGCTGGAATACGGCCCCGAAATCGAAGCCGGACGGCTCCTGTTTCTCTCGCCTTTTGAATCTACGGTGCGCACTATCACGTCGGACACAGCCGAAATCCGCAACCTGCTCATCGCCGATCTGGCTGATGAGTTCTTTATTCCCTATCTGCAGCCGGGCGGCAATCTGGACCAGTTGCTGGCTCATCCTATTGCTCAGGGCAAGCCGGTATATACCCTGAACATTGCCCTCAATCGGCCTCTGCTGAAAAGAGGTATCCGCCCCTGGCTGCCTATGGGCGTGTTGGGCCGGCACACTGCGCCGCAAGCAGCTCGCCGTTAGCCCGCAAATTTCACAACATAGCCACTGCGCCGGATTCTGCGTAAACGCCGAATGTTTCACGTTACATTCGGCGCTATGTCAGCTACTGAAAAGTTGTTTTCGGTTGTTCCTTCCTCCCCTTCTTCCGGTCTTAAGACGCTGGCACGTTTTGGTTTCGCAGCTAAAGGAATAGTCTATGTCCTGCTAGGGCTGCTGGCGCTTCTGGCCGCTACCGGACAACAAGGAGGGCAGACTGCCGACAAAAAGCAAGCGGTACAGACCTTGCAAGACCTGCCGGGAGGCTCCTTGCTTTTAGGCCTGGTTGCATTTGGGTTGCTGGGCTACATTGTGTGGCGCTTCACGCAGGCCGTAGTAGACACGGAGGATAAGGGCTCCGACGCCAAAGGCATCGGCCGACGCCTGGGCTACGCTGGCAGCGGCCTGCTCTACGCCAGTTTAGCATGGTATGCTGCCCAGCTAGCCTGGAGTGGCTCTGCTGATGGCAGCTCCAATGGCCAACAGACCCTCACAGCCAAAGTACTAAGCTGGCCGGCCGGCGAATGGATTATCATGGCCACAGGTGTCATCATTATTGGCAGTGGCCTTTACCAGATTTACAGAGCCTACTCTGGTTCGTTTCATAAGCACGTAAACGCCAGCGACCTGCCAGCAAACCAGCAAAATCTGGTATACCGTACTGGTCAAATCGGTTACACGGCGCGGGGCATCGTGATGGGTATTATCGGCTACTTCTTTGTGCAGGCAGGCCGCCAGTCGCGCGCGGCGGCGGTAGGCACCACCGACGAGGCCTTCGACCTGCTCGCCAGCATGGGTCCGGCGGTGCTGGGCATTGTAGCTGTCGGCTTAATGGCTTACGGCTTGTACATGCTGGTGCAGGCCCGTTACCCGGTGTTGCGTATCTGATTGGCTTCGATGCCGAACAAGCAGAAAGGCCGGCTGTAATAGCCGGCCTTTCTGCTTGTTGAGTTACCACAGCGCCTGTTCCGCTACATAATCGGCGAGGTACCGATACCGCGCTGTCAGCTGCCCATTACGGGCAATGGTGGCGCGTTCCACTACCTCGTCACTACCTTCATGCACCAAATGAGGTAGCACGTTGTCAATGAGCTGCCGCCCAAAGTCGCGGGAGGCATTGCGGGGCAGCTCGCAGGGCAGGTTGTCCACGGCCATCACCGTGATGTTGCCAGCGCTGGAATAAGCCAGCTCCAACTCGCCGGTAGCGGGGTTGTAGTCGAAGGCGGGCTCCTGAATGGTGCTGCTGCGTTTGGTGGTCGGGATGGAGCCGTCCACGTCGCAGGTTACGTCGGCAATAGTGTCGATGCGGAAGTGGGCGCGGCGCGTGTCTTCCTCCTCGAACAGACGCGGAGCAGCCGGGTGCCAGTAGGCGCAGGCAATGAGCAGGTTGGTAACGGGCAGAAAGTTGCGGAATGTGCTTTCGTACTCCTCGGGGTGCCGATGGAAATCGGGCGTATCCCAGACGCGGCCGTCGCGGCGGCGGTTGTAGTCGGAGGAGCGCAGCTGGGTGTACACCGGCTCGTTGAAATCGAGGTAGAGGTAGTCGTACACGCTCACGCGCCGGATGCCCATCAGGTTCAGCACCTCCACCGCGCCTTGGGCCACCCGGCCCGAGCCGGTCACGACCATCTTGATAGGCGGCAGCTTTTTCACCTTGAAGAATTCCTCCTGCATGTCCTCCATGTCGAGGCACTCGTAGGCCGGCTTCAGCTCGTAGAGGCCGTGCTTGCGGCCGTACGTCAGCAGGCCGTTGTAGGCCCCCACAATACCGGCCCAGCGCCCGAAGGCCACAATTCGCTCCCCGGTTTCGTTGGTGAGCAACTCGTAGTCAATCAGGGTAATGTTCTTGGCTAGCACTTGGCGTAACAGCTCACGGTTGGCGGGCTGCTTTTTCACGGTGTGCGAGAAGAACAGATAGGTTTTGTGGGGGATAAGCTGCGCCACGGGCACCTCTTTCACGCCCATCAGAATGTCGCAGTCCGCTACGTCGGGGCGTACGGTAATGCCGGCGGCGCGGTACTCGTCGTCAGCGAAACAGCGGATGGGGCTTTCCTGGGCTACGATCTGCAGGCCGGGGAAGCGGGCTTCGGCCTCGGTGCATTTTTTGGGCGTGAGCGGCACGCGCTTGTCGGGCGGGGTTTTGCCTTCGCGGATCAGGCCAATGGTAATGGGGCGCATACGGGGTGGGGATGGGAAGTTCGGGGGCTAAAGCTGCGGAAAATTGTTGATCCGTCGCTCCTAGGCACACCACGCATCTGTCATCCTGAGCAGCGCGAAGGACCTGCTCACGTTTGGGTTTCTCTTGGATCTAAGACGTTCCGGTGTGAGAAGGTCCTTCGCTCCGCTCAGGATGACAGATAGGTTGCCGGTTGAAATGCCCAAACATTTGCCCGGTTATCGGTTTAAGGGTGAAGCCTTTTCGCGCTACCTTTGTCAGGGCTCCTTCCCGGGGCTGTTTGTTGCCACCCTCACCCATCTTTTTATGTTGCTGAAGACCAAGCCCGCCGATGTGTTCGTGGACCGTCACAACGGCCCCGACGAAGCTGCCGTAGCCGAGATGCTGCGCGTTATCGGCGTGGAGTCGATTGACCAGCTCATCGACGAAACCGTGCCGGCCGCCATCCGCCTCAAGAAGCCGCTGAACCTGCCCGCTGCCCTCACGGAGCGGGCTTTTTTGGCGAAATTCAAAGGCATTGCCGGCAAGAATAAGCTGTTCAAAAACTACATCGGCCTGGGCTACCATGATACCCAGCTGCCGGCCGTTATTCAGCGCAACATTCTGGAAAACCCGGGCTGGTACACCGCCTACACGCCCTACCAGGCCGAAATTGCCCAGGGCCGCCTCGAAGCCCTCATCAATTATCAGACGATGATAATTGACCTCACGGGCCTGGAAATTGCCAACGCCTCGTTGCTCGACGAAGGAACCGCTGCCGCCGAAACGCTGCACATGTTCCACTCCTTGAGCAAGAAGAAAAACGCCACCCGCTACTTCGTGTCGGAGCAGGTGCTGCCCCAGACCATCGACGTGTTGCGCACCCGCGCCACGCCCATCGGTATTGAGCTGGTAGTGGGCGACCACCGCACCGCCGACCTCACCGACGAATCCCTGTTCGGCGCCATTTTGCAGTATCCCGCCGCCGACGGCGCCGTGTACGACTACACTGACTTCATCTCGAAAGCCCACGACAACAACCTGTTCGTGACCGTGGCCGCCGATTTGCTGTCGTTGACGCTGCTCACGCCTCCCGGCGAGATGGGCGCCGACGCCGTGGTGGGCAACTCCCAGCGCTTCGGGGTGCCGATGGGCTACGGCGGCCCGCACGCCGGCTTCCTGGCTACCAAAGACGCCTTCAAGCGCGTGATTCCCGGCCGCATTATCGGCCAGAGCATCGACGCGGCCGGCAACAAGGCCTACCGTATGGCCTTGCAGACCCGCGAGCAGCACATCCGCCGCGAAAAAGCCACCAGCAACATCTGCACCGCCCAGGTGCTGCTGAGTGTGCTGGCCGGCATGTACGCCGTGTACCACGGCCCGCAGCGCATCCGCCAGTTCGCCAGCAACATCCACGCCCTCGCCCGCACCCTCGACGCCGAGCTGCACGCGCTGGGCTTGGAGCAGGCCAACGAATTCTATTTCGATACGCTGGATATCCAGCTGGAAAGCAAGGAGCTGCAGACGGCCATCCGGCAGGAGGCTGAGTCGGCGGGCATCAACTTCCGCTACTTCGAGCAGGACGGCACGGCCCGCGTGGGCATCTCGCTCAACCAGAACACCGAAATTGAGGATGTGCAGGACATCGTGGCCGTGTTCAGCAAAGTGCTGGGCCGCGACGTGCGCCAGGTAGCCCAGGCCGACGAGGTGGAGGTGACCTGGACCGATAACCTGATCCGCAAGAGCGAGTACCTCACGCACCCTATCTTCAACTCGCACCACTCCGAGCACGAGATGCTGCGCTACATGAAGCAGCTCGAAAACAAGGATTTGAGCCTGGCTCACTCCATGATTTCGCTCGGCTCGTGCACCATGAAGCTCAACGCCACCGCCGAGATGATTCCGGTAACCTGGCCCGAAATCGGGGGCTTGCACCCCTTCGCCCCGCGCGAGCAGGCCGCCGGCTACACCGAAATCTTCCACGACCTGGAGAAGTGGCTGTGTGAGGTAACCGGCTTCGACGCCGTATCGTTGCAGCCCAACTCGGGCGCGCAGGGCGAGTACGCCGGCCTGCTGGCCATCAAAGGCTACCACGATGCCCGCGGCGACCAGCACCGCAACGTGGCCCTGATTCCGGCTTCGGCCCACGGCACCAACCCCGCCTCGGCCGTTATGGCCGGCATGACGGTGGTGGTGGTGAAGAGCACCGAGGAAGGCAACATCGACGTGGCTGACCTGAAGGCCAAGGCCGAGCAGTATGCCGACCGCCTGAGCTGCCTGATGGTGACGTACCCGAGCACCCACGGCGTGTACGAGGAAACCATCATCGACATCTGCGCCACCATTCACCAACACGGCGGCCGCGTGTACATGGACGGCGCCAACATGAACGCCCAGGTGGGCCTCACCTCCCCCGCTACCATCGGGGCCGACGTGTGCCACCTGAACCTGCACAAAACCTTCTGCATCCCGCACGGCGGCGGCGGACCCGGCGTGGGCCCCATCGGCGTAGTAGCTGATCTGGCTCCCTACCTGTCGGGCCACGTGCTGGTAGACGCTGACGGCCGCACGGCCGGCGCGGTTACTTCCGCGCCCTGGGGTTCGGCCAGCATCCTGCCGATCAGCTACGCCTACATCAACATGATGGGCGGCGAAGGCCTGACGCAGGCCACGCGCATCGCCATCCTGAATGCCAACTACATCAAGGCCCGGCTGGAGGAGCACTACCCCGTGCTGTACACCGGACAGAACGGCCGCTGCGCCCACGAGATGATTCTGGAATGCCGCCACTTCAAAAAGGCTGGCATCGAGGTGGAAGACATTGCCAAGCGCCTGATGGACTACGGCTTCCACGCGCCCACCGTCTCGTTCCCGGTAGCCGGCACGCTCATGATTGAGCCGACCGAATCGGAAAGCAAGGAGGAGCTGGACCGCTTCATCGAAGCCATGATCAGCATCCGCAAGGAAATTGCGGAGGTGGAAGCCGGCAACGCCGATGCCAAGGACAACGTGCTCAAGCACGCCCCACACACCGCCGCCACCGTGCTGGTGCATGACTGGGAGCGTCCGTACTCCCGCGAGCAGGCCGTGTACCCCACCGAATACGCCCGCAGCTACAAGTTCTGGCCCACCGTGTCCCGCATCGACTCGGCCTACGGCGACCGGAACCTGATCTGCTCCTGCACCCCCATCGAGCAATACACCGATGCGGAGGAGAAGCTGGTCGAAACCGATAAAGGCCCCTCGTACTAAGTATTTCTGACGTAGAAGCCCCTAAGCAAAAGCCCCCGCAACTGTAGTTGCGGGGGCTTTTGCTTAGGGATATGCTTGCCGGGCACTAGTTGCGGTTGCCGAAGCACTGCCGCTGCATGTAGCCATCGTAGGTCTTACCATCTTTGGTTACGCGGGCTTTCATAAAATAGTAGTCCACGGTATCTGTAACCTGTACTTCGGTGCCAGCCGTAATAGTAACCAGCTGAGGAGAAGTCTTTTTCATTCCATCATACAGAATACATTCTACCACTGTATTGTGGGCAACAGGAGTTTTGCTTGTACGGGAGCCGCTAGTATCCTCTTTGGTAGTAGTACAGGCAAAAAGGCTCAGCGAACTGAAAAGAAAGAGTAAGGTTCGGTTCATAGCAAGTGTTTAGGGTTGGGTAAGATAGATATATTCCTAAAATGAATTGAAATTTGCCCGCAATAATTTTCCCGGCTGCGACGCGTCAACATAGGTTTTGTGGAACGTTGGCAGGCACGGCTATGTTGACATAATACAAACCAAAAGCCTTATTCTGCCCTTAGCAGAGTGTTTCTAGGCATCTAGTGTTTTCCTCTTACTTGCTTTCCATATGACTCGTTTCACTCGTTTTTTTGGCCGTACTGCCACTCTGCTTGCCGTAAGTACTGCCCTACTGCTCGGAACAGCCGGCTGCGCGACTTCCTCTCGCGTTGGTGTCACTTCCGATTTTGACCATTCCGTTAATTTCCAGGCTTTCAAGACCTGGTCGTGGTACCCGACTCAGACCGGTGATACCGAAGGCGGCCCGGCCCAGGGCTACCAGTCGTTTCTGGACAAACGCATCCGAACTGCCATTGAGCGGGAAATGAATGCCAAGGGCCTTTCGTATACCGAGAAGGGCGGCGACCTGTATGTGGCTTATTCGGCCAAGGTCGAAGACAAGCAGCAGGCCAACTATGGTGGGTTTGGTCCATACGGCTACCCGTATGGCTACCGCTACGGCGGCTTGTACAACAGCGGTTACATCACCAATTACAAGGCTGGCACGGTCATCATCGACTTCGTGGATTCCCGCCGCAAGGAACTGGCGTGGCGCGGACAAGGACAGGCGCAGGTAGACAAGCAGACCATTTCGGAGCCCGAAGTGTACCGCATTGTCAACAGCATTCTGGGCACGTTCCCGCCTCAGGATGCTAATGTGCGCCGCTAATTAAAAGCAAGGAATTGCAACCGTTGATTCTAGAAAAGCCTCTTCATTCAGAAAGAGGCTTTTTTATGCACCAATACGTAAGAATTATTGGCTTAGCGGTAGGCACAGGCTTGTTCGGTTTACTGACAGGCTGCCAGACTGTGTTCCAAAGCATCTACGGTATCAGAGGGCTGCGGCAGGTGCCGGGCCCGGAGTTGCGCCAACTGGCTAAGCGCTACGGCATCGAACAAGCACAACTGGTACAGCTTGACACCAGCTACCGGCAGTTTCTGACGCGCCAGTACAACCGCGACTCGGTGGCAGTCAAGAATCATTACCAGCCCTTACAAGTCTCCTACTACGACGCCACAGGCCAACTGCGCTGTTTCTATGTCAATTGTCATGCTGGGGGTGGTTTCCCGAATATCAACTGGAACTACCAAGGCGGCCTGAACCAATTTCCGCCCGCCCCACAGGCTCCCCTCGATACTATTCTGCCATTGACTACCTATTTGGGCTATTTACGCACTCCTGAAGGCCAGCTTTTGCCACCTCAGCCCGCCACTGACTATACGGTGGTAGTGCAATGGAGCCGCTTTATGGGCCGCCAGAGTCGCCGTCTGATAGAAGCTACCCAGCGCAATGGGATGCTGGCGCAGGGTCAGTCAGTACGACTACTATTTGTTAGCAACGACAATTTGCAAGCGTACGTTTACGAACAGCAGGACCGGCGCGACGCCGCTCGCCGAAAATAAGGGTAACAAAAAGCCCCATCTGAAATCAAACAGGGCTCTTTTCGACTAGAAATCAGGCACCGACTAAATCGGCACATTCACGTGGCGCTCGGCGTGGTAGGAGCTGCGCACCAATGGGCCGCTCTCTACGTATTTCAGGCCGCGGGCCAAGCCTTCTTCGCGGTAGTGCGCAAACAGGTCGGGGTGAATGAATTCGGCGACTTCCAGGTGGCGTTTGGTGGGCTGCAGGTACTGGCCCAGCGTCAGGATGTCGAGGCCGTTGGCGACCAAGTCGTCCATGGCTTTGTACATCTCGTCCTTGGTCTCGCCCAGCCCCAGCATGATACCTGACTTGGTGCGCCGCCCAACCTCTTTGGTCCGGCGAATCTGCTCCAAGCTCCGGTCATACTTGCCCTGCGGGCGCACGAGCCGGTAAAGGCTGCCCACGGTTTCCATGTTGTGCGACACCACTTCCTGGCCGCCGGCAATCATCGTATCCAGCGCGTCCCAGTTGGCTTTCACATCCGGAATCAGCGTTTCGATGGTAGTTTCAGGCGAGAGGCGTTTGGTTTGCACCACGGTTTCGTACCACACGCTGGCGCCCCGGTCCTTAAGCTCGTCGCGGTTTACGGAGGTGATGACGGCGTGCTTCACCCCCATCAGCTGAATGGCTTCGGCCACACGGCGGGGCTCGTCGAGGTCATATTCGGTAGGGCGGCCGGTGGCTACTGCGCAAAACGAGCAGGAGCGGGTGCACACATTGCCCAGAATCATGAAAGTGGCAGTGCCGGCACCCCAGCACTCCCCCATGTTGGGGCAGTTGCCGCTCTCACAAATGGTGTGCAGCTTGTGTTCATCCACTAGGCGACGAACAGCCGCGTATTCAGGGCCCACGGGCAGCTTTACCCGCAGCCAGTCTGGCTTGCGCGCCTTAGCGGGCGCTACGGGTTCGGGCTGTATGATAGGCAGGGTCAGCAGCAAATCTTCCATGCTACAAAGGTAAGGGGGTAAGTAGGAATGCGGGGCGGATGCCAGCTACTGAGACACAAAAAATGAGACTTTGTTTGCCGCAGCCTGGTGAGGCCGGACAAATCAAGTCTCATTTGGTGATGCAGGCCGCCGACGCCGGGAAATCAGCTTCTCGAGCCCAGGTAAATGGTGAGGTACACAGACGGGTAGAACCGGTTGTTGATGGTGTTGTCATCCACGTTGAGGGAGCGGATAATGGCTGGCCGTTTGGCGTAGAGCTCCAGTAGAAACCCGGTTTCGATACCGGCCACCGCGTCGCGGTAGCGGCCGTACTCAAAGCTAAGCGCCCCCCGTACGTGAGCCCCCACATAGGGCTTCACCTCATTGATGCCCGAAAAGAGCGGGGCCCGGTCGAAAATCAGGTTGATATTGGAGTGCTTCTGCGGGTCGTAGGCTTCGGCGCGAATGTCGTCGGGGCCGGTGGCCTGGCCCTGGCTGTTGCGGTCCGTATAATCGTAGTACACGTAGTAAGGCATCAGCAGGCCGATGGATGGGCCGGCCCCGAACATGCCGTTTACCTGCACACCAGACTCAGGCGCTTTGCGGAAAATTACGCGCTGCACGCCTACCGTGGGCCGCAGCACAAACATGTAGTTGGCCTTGTCGCGCACGAAGGAGCCGCCGTTGTAGCTGGGCAGCCGGCGTTCCTTGGGGTGCTTCACCTCCACGCCTTCGAGGCTCCAGTAGCGCGACCATTTCTCGTTAAGAACCCGCGAAGAGCGCACCGAAAGGCCGCCAATCAGCCCACCCCGCGTATTGAAGTTGAGGCCGTATACAAATTCCTTGCGGTACGAAGGGTCGTCGTTGGGGGCCGCGGCCACGCCCTGCGCCTGCGCAGCCAGCGGACTAAACAGCGCCAGCAGGCTGGCAAGAGAGAGGATATATCGCACGGGACGCGAGGGAGCTAGGACGTAGGGAAAAACGAACCGACCGGGGTGCCCGGCAGGCAGCCTGTCGAAAGTACGTAAATTTGCGAGCATCATCTTGTTGCGAACTTCCTTCCTACCTGATTCAACTATGAGCACTGCCACCGCCCGGTACGCCGGCCACCTGCGCACCGAAGCCACCCATTCCGCCTCCGGCAGCACCATTCTGACCGACGCTCCCGTGGACAACCACGGCCGGGGCGAAGCGTTTTCACCGACCGACCTGGTTAGTGCCGCGCTGGGCTCCTGCATGATGACCATCATGGGAATCGTGGCCGAACGCCACAACCTGGACCTGACTGGTGTCACGTACGACGTGACCAAGCACATGGCTGCCGAGCCGCGCCGCATCCGGCAGATTGACGTACAGTTTCGGCTGCCGGCCTCGCTCACGGAAAAGGAGCGTACCATCCTCGAAAATGCCGCCCGCACCTGCCCGGTGGCTCTTAGCCTCAACCCGGAAATCCGGCAGGAGGTTCAGTTCGACTACGCCAACTAAGGCCGTCCGGCTACCACTCAAAAAAGAACGCCCCACATCAGCGGGGCGTTCTTTTTTGAGTGTTATGGGGCTATTTCACGGCTTGTTTCACGTCGCTTAGCCGGATGCCCATGTGCGAGGCATCGTAGCGGCACTCGCCGTCCTGAATCAGCAGCAGCTGCGGCGACTCGTGCTGCACGCCGAATTTCTGCGCTATTTCATTGGAGATGGGGCGGAAACGCAGCAAATCCAGGTAGTATATCTTGGTGTCTTCCAGGCCGGCATCGGCCCACTGGCGCTCCAGCTTGCCTTTGGCCGCAGCGCTGATAGAGCAGGAAGTGCTGTGCTTGAAGATGATAACCGGCGCTTCCTGCGATTCGCGCACGATGTCCAGGAGTTGTTCGGGTTGTGTCAGGGGGAGCCAGGGAGTCATAGCCAAAAGGGAGTTAGTTGGTAGCCGCGTTGTCTTTTTTCTTCTTCCGAAGACGTAAAGCAGGGTAGCTTGGTTCACTTACGCGGGCGGCCCCGGTATTGTCGAACTTATAACTATCCCGGTCGTCTTCGGCCTCTACGGAGCGGCCGCCGCCTTCCCGTTTCAGATCATCCTTGTTCACGGCTAGGTGCGAGTCCTTGTAGGGCGCCGGGTACTTGCGGGCGTCGCGCAGGGCGCGGCGGTTTTGGGCCTTTTGGTTGGTCTTCACAATCTGCGCCGAGGCGTCAGCAGCGGAGAAACAGAACAGGCCGAGAAGCAGGAGCAGGAAGCGCATCGGGAGTGGGAACGGGAGGATTCAAACGGGACAGAAGGCAAAAGCTCAGCACAATAATCCATGCCGGGCAGCGAAGACGCTAGAAGGGCAGCGTGAACCCCAGAAACTTACGCTGGCCGACTTTCTTTTTCAGCTTCCGACGCTCGTATTTGGGCTTTTTCAGCAGCCCGTTCTTGGTGTAGCTGTTCTTTTGGATTTTTACCTCCACCGGCTCGGCGCTGGTGCTGCTGCCATCAGCATTGGCGTCGTCGGCCCCTTTGGCGGCCTTTTTCACCTTGGGCTGGGGCGGGCCCTGCGGGCTGGGCAACGCGTAGCGGTGGCTTTGGCAGCTGGCCAGCAGCAGTCCAAGCAGCAGGCACAGCGTAACGAGTTGTTTCATAGGATGGGGAAATTAAACGTCATTCCGAGCGAAGCCGAGGAATCTCGCCAATGTGGTAAAATCAATGCTGCGCAACCATCAGCACGCGAGATTCCTCGACTACGCTCGGAATGCCGTTCCTGAACTCAGTAGTTCAGCAGCTTTTCCACGGCCAGCCGCAGGCGGTGCTGGGGCAGAAACTGCTTTTCGAGGGTTGGGGAGAAGGGAATGGCCGTATCGAGCGAGGCCACGCGCACCAGCGGCGCATCGAGGTGCTGGAAGCAGTGCTCGGCAATCCAGGCCCCGATTTCGCCGCCCAGGCCGCCCGTGAGGGTGTCTTCGTGGAGCAGCAGCACGCGGCCGTTTTTCTCCACGGTGGTGCGCACGGCTTCCTCGTCCCAGGGCAGCAGGGTGCGCAGGTCCAGGATGTCGGCGTCGAGGTTAAGCTCTTCGGCCAGCGCCAGCGCCCAGTGCACGCCCGCCCCGTAGGTGATGATGCTGATGGTTTCGCCCTCGCGCACCAGGGCGGCCTTCCCGATGGGCGTGGTGTAGTAGGCATCCGGCACCGGCGCCGAAATGCTGCGGTACAGCAGCTTATGCTCAAAGTACATCACCGGGTTGGGGTCTTCGAAGGCAGCGCACAGCAGGCCCTTGGCATCCACGGGGTTGCTGGGGTACACCACTTTCAGACCCGGCGTGTGCGTAAACCAGGCCTCGTTGCTCTGCGAGTGAAACGGGCCGGCCGCCGTGCCCGCACCGGTGGGCATGCGCACCACCACGTCGGCGTTCTGGCCCCAGCGGTAGTGGCTTTTGGCGAGGTTGTTCACAATCTGGTTGAAGCCGCAGCTCACGAAATCGGCGAACTGCATTTCCACCATGGCCTTCTTGCCCTTGATGCTGAGCCCCAGCGCCGCGCCCACAATGGCCGACTCGCAGAGCGGCGTGTTGCGCACCCGGCCTTTGCCAAACTGCCCCACGAAGCCATCCGTAATCTTGAACACTCCCCCGTAGTCGGCAATGTCCTGGCCCATTAGCACCAGCTCCGGGTGGCGCTCCATACTCTGGCGCAGCCCGTCCGAAATGGCGTCAACGTAGCGTTTGTCGGTGGTTGATTGTTGGTTGTTGGTTGTTAGCTGTAACGCTTCGTCGGGCTGGAAGCTGCGGTACATGTCTCCGATTTCCTCTTCGAGGCTGGCGGTGGGCATGGGCACGGCGTCGGCCACCTTCAGGCCTTCTTCTATCTCACGCTTGATGGTTTCGCGGAAGCGCATGCGGGCTTCCTCGTCGAGGATGCCTTCGGCCAGCAGCCACTTCTCGTAGTTCTCGACCGGGTCTTTCTGGGCCCACTCCTCAAATAGCTCCTGGGGCACGTACTTGGTGCCGCTGGCTTCTTCGTGGCCGCGCATCCGGAACGTGAGGGCCTCCAGCAGCACCGGGCGCGGGTTCTGGCGCAGGTCTTCGGCAAGGCGGCGCACGGTATCGTACACTTCCAGCACGTTGTTGCCGTCTACCTGCACGGCGTCCATGCCGTAGGCGGGGCCTTTGTCGATGAAGTAGTTGAAGCGGAACTGCTCCCGGCTGGGCGTGCTCAGGCCGTAGCCGTTGTTTTCGATGATGAAGATGACCGGCAGCTGCCACACGGCCGCCACGTTCAGGGCCTCGTGGAAGTCGCCTTCGGAAGCGCCGCCGTCGCCGCTGTACGTCACGGTTACTTTGGGGCGGTCCTCCAGCTTATCGGCCAGGGCAATGCCGCCGGCCACGGCCAGCTGCGGCCCCAGGTGCGAAATCATGCCCACGATGTGGTGCTCGTTGGTGCCGAAGTGGAAGCTCCGGTCGCGGCCCTTGGTGTAGCCGGTGGTTTTGCCCTGCCACTGCGCGAAGAGGCGGTCCAGCGGAATGTCGCGGCCCGTAAACACGCCCAGGTTGCGGTGTAGCGGCAGAATGTACTCGTCGGGCTCCAGGGCCAGCGTGCTGCCCACCGAAATGGCCTCCTGCCCTATCCCCGAAAACCACTTACTGACTTTGCCCTGGCGCAGCAGAATCAGCATTTTCTCCTCAATCATGCGCGGTTTCAGCAGGTGCTGATACAGGTGGAGCAGGGTGTCGTTGGAGTAGTCCTTACGGTCGAAGTTCATGGGGCAGAAGCGGGTGGGAGAATATCGGGGCCAAAAGTACGGGTTTGGGTTGGAAGGAAATTTATCTATCTGCTTTTGTGAATTACACCGGCAGTCGGCATCTATCTTCGGGGCTAAGAAGCTGTTTGAGTTAATTTTTGACCGGCAAAAATGATATAGAGACGCAAAATATTGCGTCTCCACTTCGCTCCAGCTAACTCAAACAGTTCCTAACTTCCTCCCTCTTATTCCTATATGAAGCAACTTTTATTTGCTACTCCTTTACTGCTAAACACCTTAAGAACACACGCTCAGCAGCCAGCCCCAACTGCTGCTGATAGTTTGCATCAGGTTTCGCCAGGGCTTATTCAAGACCCCGTTGTTGTTGAACAGATCAACCTTCCGCCCTTCACTACGCTGCAGCCGGCCCTGAGCCGGGTGGCCGGCGTGCAGGTGACACCCTATTCGGGCGCGCCGGGCGCGTGGAGCACGGTGCGCATCCGGGGTATCGCCAATGCCACGGGCAGCAGCCAGCCGCTGTATGTAGTAGATGGGGTGCCGGTGTATAATCTGGATGCTACGCCGGAGCGCTGGACCGGCCCGAACTATCCCTACGATCTGCCTTCTTCTGCTCCTACGGGGCCAACCACGCCTTTTTCGCCGGTCAGCAACCCGCTGCTGGACATGCCGGTGGAAGACATTGCGCAAATAGAAGTGGTGAAAGGCGCCGCAGCCACCGCGCAATACGGAGCCCAGGGCACCAACGGCGTTATCCGCATCAGTACCCGGCGAGGAGCCGGTAGCGGCCAAACCGCGCAGAAGCTTCGGGTGCGCTACGCCGGCTGGGCCGGGGTGCAGCAGGTGCGCCAGCGCTACGAGCTGCTAAACGCCCGCCAGTACGCCGACCTGGTAAACGTGGCAGCGGCCAACAACAACCAGCCCGCCCCCTACTCCGCCGCCGACCTGAGCGGGCTGGCAGCAGCCGACCAGCAGGACGAAGTATTTCGGGTGGCGGGCATACAGAGCCACAACCTGAGCCTGGAGGGCCTGACCGAAAAGAACACCCGCTACTACGTGGCCGCCGATTATCTGGGCCAGGCGGGCGTGGTGCGCAACTCGCGCCTGAGCCGCTACAGCCTGCGCACCAACCTGGAACAGCAGCTCAACTCACAGCTCACCGTGGGCCTGAACCTGGCCGGCAGCCAACTCAACCAGCGCCAGCCGGGCTACGAGCCGGACGCGGGGCCACTACTGCGCCAGTTCCTGCTGGCGCCGCCCGCTGTGCCTGGCCGCCGGGCCTCTTCCGTGCCCACCTTCGAGTCGGGGCTGCCGGGCCGCCTGCTGGATGAGGGCCACACGCCCCGTACGCGCCGGCTGCTGGCGCAGCTGCAGGCCCGCTATCAATTCACGCCGCACCTCTCCCTGCGGGTGTTTGGGGGCCTGGAGCGTGCCGCCACCAACGATGAATACCGAACGGACTACTCATCAGCTGCCGCCCTGGGCACCTTGCGCTACCAGCGGCAGGAAACGGCGGCCGTAGACCTGACCAGCCAGGTGGCTGGGGCCGAGCTGCGTTACCAGCGCACTGTGCGGGAGCAGCACGCCTTCGGGGCCAGTTTGGGCTACCTGCGCCAACAGTACAAACAAACGACCAGCCGCGCCATGCAGCAGGAGATATCCGGCCAGGGCTCTTCGGCGGTGGGAGGCAGCGAAATCAGCACCCGGCTCAACACCAACCCTACGTACAGCCCTTCTGTGGGCATTAGCTATGTGTATGGTGGGCGCTACGAGGTGCAGGCCTCCGTGCGCGCCGACAAGGTGGTGGACGGGCCGGGCCAGCTGGTTTTTTCAGGCGGGCTTGCTTCGATAGGGCCGCCGGAGGAAGCGTACCATCTGTTTCCGGGGGGTGAGGTGCGCTGGCACGCAGGCAAGGAAGCCTTTCTGCAGGAGGTGTCGGCGCTCAGCTCCCTCTCGTTTCAGGCCGGCGCGGGCCGCACCAGCAGCGCCTTCTCCCCCGACCGCACCACGCACTTCGACGCGGGCCTGCATCTGGGCCTGTTCAGGGGCCGCCTCACTGCGGATGCCACCGTGTATGAGCGCCGAACTACACGCGCGCAGTCGGGTGTGCTGATTCCGGTGCCCGGCTTCAGCTATCTGCTGATATCTCCTGAGTTGGACCTGCGCAGCCGCGGCATGGAGCTGGCCCTGAGCAGCAGCTGGCAGGTAGGGCCGGTAGAGTTCCTGAGTACGTTGGCCGCCGCTACCAACCGCAACCAAGTAACGCGAATGCTGGAAGGCAACGTCAACCCGGCCCTTTACTACCAGGGCCTAGAAGAAGGACAGCCGCTGGGGCGTTTTCTGGTGTATGCGCAGGATGGCACCTACCCCGCCGGTTCGCCGCAGGCCGGGCAGGTGCGCCTCCGCGACACCAATGGCGACGGCCGGCTGAATACCGACGATGCCCGCTACCAAGGCTCGGGGCTGCCCCGCTACACCCTCAACCTGTATCAGCAAGTGCGCCTGCAGCGGTGGCAGCTGGAAGCCCAGTTCGACGGCCTGTTCGGCTACCAGGTGCTTAATTCCACCTTCGTCTTTCTCGATGCGCCTACCGGAACCATCAACAACTCCGTCCGGGCGCTGAACTACTGGACGCCGGCCAATCAGAATACGCCGGTGCCGCGCCCCGGTGCGGAGGCATTTGGTTCGGCTTACCAGCTCACCGACCAGAACTTGGCAAGCGGCAACCATGTGCGCCTTTCGCAGCTCCGTCTCAGCTACGAGGTGCTGAACACCGGCCCGCGCCGCGCCAGCGTGTGGGTAGGCGGCCAGAACCTTTTTGTGACGGGCAGCTACCGGGGCTTCGACCCCAACGTAAGCAGCAGTGGCGCATCGCCGCTCCTGGCTGGCCGCGACGCCAGCGTGTATCCGGTGGCCCGGGTATGGCAGGTGGGCGTGCGCGGGTCTTTTTAGAGTAGCACAAAGGGCCCAAATCAGGCGGCATAATGTTCGGCAGACCAGACCCCCATCAGCTTGCGGCGGCACAGGCTTCTTTCTACCTTGCTAGCAGAAGCACTCCGGAGTGAGTGCTTCTGCTTTTTTTAGTCTCTCTCCCGCTCCTTTTCGTGCCTCCGCTTTCCCGTTTTTCCGTTTCCCGCGCCCAGTGGCGGCGCCTGGGCCTGCTGCTGCTGGTAGTGGCGCTGTCTTTTCTGCCCCTGTTCTGGCTCCTCGACAGCCACCCCATACAACAATACGACGAGGCCCGCACCGGCATCAACGGCCTGAATATTCTGCGCAACCACGAGTGGCTGGTGCTGCGCGACGGCAGCATGAAGCCTGATCTGTGGAACTGCAAGCCCCCGCTCTGGCCCTGGCTGCTGGCGCTCAGCTTCAAGCTGGTGGGCTACTCGGAGCTGGGCCTACGGCTGCCTTCGGCGCTGGCGGCGCTGGCCACGGTGCTGGTGGTGTACTACGCGGGCCTGCGCTGGCTGGGGGGCTGGGAAGGCGGCCTGCTGGCGGCGCTGGTGCTGCTCACGTCGCCGGGCTACGTTTCGCTGCACGTCACCCGCACCGGCGACTTCGATACGCTGCTCACGCTCTGGGTGACGCTGGGCAGCCTGAGCTGGCTGCGCTACCTGGTCGACGGGCAGAACCGCCACGCCTGGCTGACGGGTCTGTTTTTCTTTCTGGCCACCTTCACCAAGGGCATTGCGGGCCTCATGTTCGGGCCGGGGCTGGTGCTGGCCGTGCTGGCTACCGGCCAGCTACGGCGCCTGCGCCGGCCGGCGCCCTGGCTGGCGCTGCTGGCGCTGGCGGTGGGCATCGGGCTGTGGTACGTGGTGCGCGAAAGCGCGGAGCCCGGCTACCTGGCGGCGGTGTGGGCCTACGAGATAGGCGGCCCCTCAGCCACCGAAATGGAAGGCCACCACTATAGTTTCTATTGGTATATCACCAGCCTGATGGAGGACAAGTTCACGTTCTGGCTGGTACCGGCCCTGCTGGGCGGGGTGCTGGGCTGGCGGCTGGCTCCCGGCAGCCGCAGCTGGTGGCTCACGCGCCTGACGGTATGCGTGGCGGTCTGCTTCCTGCTGGTGCTGGCCATCACACGCACCAAGCTGCCGTGGTATGATGCGCCGGTGTATCCGATACTGGCGCTGCTGACAGCCAGCGGCCTGCTCCAGATGGCGCGTGCCGTGGCGGCGCAGCAGCACTGGCGGCCCGGCACGCTGGCCCGGGCCGGGGTGCTGGCCCTGGTGGTAGCGCTGCCCTACTGGGCGCAGTGCCGGGCGCTGGTCCGCACCTACGACGACCGTCACCAGGTACCGTCGCTGCTCTTTGGCAAGCACATTCGGCAGCAGGTGCGGCTGGAACCCGCCCTCAAGGAATACCTGCTCGGCACCGACGGACAGTTCAACGACTCGCCGATTTTCTACCAGCAGGCAGCCGCCCTGGCCTACGGACATACCAGCCAGATTACGCCCCCGTGGCGCATCGCCGAGTATGCCCGCCCCGGCCAGTACGTGGTGGTGTGCGGCCGCAAAAACCGGCGCATCTGGGAGCGGTCTTTCCGCACGGTGGTGCTGCTAGAAACCGATTCCTGCGCCACGCTGTTTCTGGGAGCCTACCCATCCAAATAAGCCGGGCGGCCTGCTCTCGCCGTGGGGCCGGCCGTCTCCTGATTTTTCTCTCCTGCCATGATTCATTTCGAAGAATTTACGCTCGCCAATGGCCTGCGCTGCATCGTACACGAAGACCACAGCACGCCCATGGCGGTGCTGAACGTGCTGTACAACGTGGGCTCCCGCGACGAAGAAGCGTCGCATACGGGTTTCGCGCATCTGTTTGAGCACCTTATGTTTTCAGGCTCCGTGAACATTCCGAGCTACGACGAACCCCTGCAGCGGGTGGGTGGCGAGAACAACGCATTTACTTCCCCCGACATCACCAACTACTACCTCACGCTGCCGGCCGCCAACATCGAAACCGGCTTCTGGCTGGAGTCGGACCGGATGCTGAACCTGGCTTTCTCGGAAAACGGGCTGGAAGTGCAGCGCAAAGTAGTAGTGGAGGAGTTCAAGCAGAATTACCTCAACCAGCCCTACGGCGACGTATGGCTGAAGCTGCGGCCGCTGGCCTACCAGAAGCACCCCTACCAGTGGGCCACCATCGGTAAGGAAGTCAGCCACATCGAAAACGCCGTCATGGACGATGTGCGGGCATTTTTCAAGAAGCATTATGCACCGCAGAACGCCATTCTGGTGGTAGCCGGCGCCGTAACGGTAGTGGAGGCCCGCCGCTTGGCCGAAAAGTGGTTCGAGCCGATTCCGGGTGGCCCAGCCTACGAGCGGCAACTGCCCGCCGAGCCGCGCCAGACGGAGGCGCGCTTCCTGGAAATAGCCGCCGATGTGCCGCTGAGCGCCCTCTACAAAGTGTACCACATGCCCGCCCGCAGTGCCGATGACTACTATGCCGTAGACTTGCTCAGTGACCTGCTGGGCCGCGGCAAATCGAGCCGACTCTACCAGCAGTTGGTAAAAGAGCAGGCGCTGTTCAACTCTATTTCGGCTTCCGTGATGGGGTCGTTGGAGCCCGGTTTGCTGGTCGTGAGCGGTAAGCTGAATGCGGGTGTCGCGCTGGAAGCAGCCGACGCGGCCGTGGAAGCGGTGCTTGCCGCGCTGCACACCACCGAAGTACCTGCCGAAGAGCTGGAAAAAGTAAAAAACCAAGCCGAAGCCAGCATTGTATTCGGCGAGATTGAGCTCCTGAATCGTGCGATGAACCTGGCTTACAGCAAACTGATGGGCAACGCGAATCTGGTAAATGAGGAAAGCGCCCGCCTGCAGGCTGTTACGCCGGCCGCCATTCAGGCTGCGGCCCGCGAGGTACTGCGCCCCGACAACTGCAGCACGCTCTACTACCGGGCGCAGCCGCGCGAGGCGGTGCCGCTGATAGCCGAAGCCGTAGCGGATGACTTGCGCTAACCGGGTACCCGGCAAGCAGAAAGGCCCGGTCGACGATGTCGACCGGGCCTTTCTGCTTGTTTAAGCTACGTAATCAGACAGGTACACTGGCTTACCAGCCGCTGCCGCCTGATCCCCAGCCGTCATCTTTCTTCTTGGCTGGAGCCGCTGCTTTTTTAGCGGGAGCTGCTGCTTTCTTGGTTGCTGTAGCACCGCCCGAGGCTTTGGTAGCAGTAGCGGAGGCCGCTACCGGGGCTGGAGCTGGCTCCGGAGCTACTGCTATCGGCTCGGGTTCTGGCTCAGGAGCCGGAGTGGCTACTACCGGATCAGGGCGCCGAACGTTGCGTTTCACATAAGGAGCCAATGGCCGGCCACGATAGTCGGTGGTAACGCGGTGGGAGGGTGCCGCCGTGAAGCCTGGCGCTACAACGGAGCCGCCCGGCTGTGCCGATGACCCACCGCCACTCATGGCATCAGCACCGCCGCCGCCAAAACCAGCTTTGCTGGATACACCGCCATCAGCCGGAGCCGCCGCTGGTTCAGCAACGGGTGCTGTTTCTTCTACTGCAGCTGCAGCCGGAGCAGCACCTGTTTTTTTGGCCGGAGCGGCTTTCTTGGCTGCCGGAGCAGGAGCGCCCCAGCCATCAGAAGAACCCCAACCGTCAGACTTGGCTTTTTTGGATTGCGCCTGCGCCGGCGCAAGCATCAGAAACGTGCCGGCCAGCAGCAACGGAAAGGCGAAACGGGTCATCAGAATAAGAGATTAAAAAGTTCTGCAAGATACGGCTTCGCACAGTGGCAAGAAACCCTTTGCACGCTTTTCGCAAACGCAACACCTTCGTGGAAGTTCCTGCCTAAGTAACTAATTATAACAATTTGGCTCCTAGCGCTGTTTGCCGGGCCGGGCGGCTGGTTTGGCTGGTTCCGTTGGCATAGCATCGGCAGCCGGTTTGGGCGTGGCAGGTAGGCTCTGGGTGGCGGTAGCTTTGGAAGCATCCGGCGCCGGCGCCATTACATCCGTGGTTTCGGTGGCCGGCGCCGGGGCAAAGGGCTGTACGGCCGGAGCTGCAGCCGTCGGCTGCTTGGCCTTAGCGGCAGGCTGTGCCTGGGTTGTCAGGGCCAGCATACTGCCGGCCAGCGCGAGTAACAGAGAGGAAGGTGCCATAACATGAAGCTAGATGGTTTGACATATAATAAGTTACGCATTATTTATCGCACTTCCGGCCACACGCACACGCAAAAGCCCGGCTGCATCAACCGGGCTTTTGCTGAGTAAGTCAGAAAAGAAGAATAATAGTTAGCGGCGCTTTACGGTGGTTTTTTTTGCGGGAGCAGCCGGCTTCTCAGAAGAAATGGAGGTGGCTCCGGTGGTAGCAGGCTTGGGCGCCTTCTTTTTCAGGGGGCGGCCCATGTAGTCGGTGGTAGGCGGGCTGGGCATATTCAGCCGGAGGCCGGGAGCCAGCTTCAGGTTCTCTTCGTCGCGCCGGTTCGACCGGTCGTAGCGGGCATATGCTCCGGACCGGGCCTTGGTCTTGGTATTGGAGGTCCGGTGGTAGCCGTTAGCGGCTTTTTTGGTGCCAGCCGGGCGAGTGACTTGCTGGGCCTGCGCGGAACCAGCTAGTACTGCACCAGCTATGGTCAGCACGGCAACGAAAAGAGCAGAAGTACGCATGGCGGAAAGGCAAAAAGGTGAGCGGATTTTCCTCCTACGGAATCTTCGCAGGCTCGGACAACTTACCAGTTACCGGCAGTGGTAGCCGCTACTGGCGACGACTTTTCAACCTTCTTGGCTAGCGTGGAAGCCCCTTTCGACTTTTGCTTCAGCGGGCGGCCCCAGTAGTCGGTGCTTACGCGGCGGTAAGGCGAGGAGCTCATGCCGGGTGCCACCATCACCCCCGACGAATGCATCATGGGGTCGGTGCTTACTTCTTCTACAGCAGCTATATCCTTAGTGGCAGCGGTAGTAAGGTTCGATGACTTTTTCTTCAGCGGACGGCCCCAGTAGTCGGTACTCGGACGGTCGTGCAGGCTCAGGCTTTGGCCGGGGGCCGTGTTCCAGCCCATGTTGTAGCGCGGAGCATCTTCGGTGGCAGGCATTGCTTCATCAGCAGCCAGAGCAGTAGCCGGCTCATCCAGCCAGGAATCATCTGCCACAGGATACTGGCTTTGCGCGAAGGAAGCACTGGCAGAGGCAACCAGCAGGAAGGCGGAGAAGAAAAACGATTTCATAGCAGTGGAAAGTCGAAGTAAAAAGAAGCGGGCTGCTGCCCGTAAGCCTCTGCTACAGAACGGGTGGCGCCCCGCGTTCCGGCTGCTGGCCGTTGGTAGGAAGCCCTTTTGCAGCAACCGTACCAACTTTCAGAACAATGGGTGGCAAAGGAGTCCAGTGGCACCGAAAAAAAGTACACCATCCTCGTAAGCAATTGAAATTCAGCAACAAAATTTCATTGCCCAACAATCCACATTCAACAAGCAGCAATCAACTTACCTTTGTAGCACTATGCAGGAAATCATTAGCCGGCTGCGCGCCGAAATCGAAGCCTACGACCTGAGCACTCCCGAGCAGCTCGACCAGTTCCGCATTGCCTACACCGGCCGCAAAGGCCAGCTGGCTGATCTGTTTGACCAGCTCAAAACGGTGCCGCAGGAGCAGCGCCGCGCCATGGGCCAAGACCTGAACCAGTTGAAGCAGCTGGCCCAGGCCCGCTTCGACGCGCGCCGGCAGGAGCAGGAAGCTGCCGCCGCCAATGCCCCTGCCGACCCCTCGTTCGACTACACGCTGCCCACCATTCCGAATGCGCTGGGTACGCGCCACCCATTGAGCCTGGTGCGCGAGGAAATTGTGCGCGTTCTGGCACGTATCGGCTTCAATGTGGCCGAAGGGCCTGAAATTGAGGACGACTGGCACAACTTCACGGCCCTCAACTTCCCCGAAAACCACCCCGCCCGCGACATGCAGGACACGTTTTTCGTGCACCGCACACCGGGCGAGCCAGAGTGGGTGCTGCGTACGCATACCAGCCCTGTGCAGGTGCGCGTCATGCAGACGCAGAAACCGCCTATCCGAAGCATTATGCCCGGCCGCGTATACCGCAACGAAGCCATTTCGGCCCGTGCCCACATGATGTTCCATCAGGTAGAGGCCCTGTTTGTGGATGAAAACGTGAGCTTCGCCGACCTCAAACAGACGGTATACTACTTCGTGCAGGAGCTATTTGGGGCTGATGTGCAGGTGCGGTTCCGCCCTTCCTTCTTCCCTTTCACCGAGCCCAGCGCCGAAATAGACATTACCTGCCTGATCTGCAAAGGCAAGGGCTGCAACATCTGCAAAGGCACCGGCTGGGTGGAAATTGGCGGCTGCGGCATGGTCGATCCGGCCGTGCTGGAGCAGTCCGGCATCGACCCGGAGCGGTACTCCGGCTACGCCTGGGGCATGGGTATCGAGCGGATTGCCATGCTTAAGTACCAGATCAAAGACCTGCGTCTGTTCACGGAAAACGATATGCGTTTTCTGCGCCAGTTTGAGAGCGTGCAGTAGCTTTCTTTTGCGGATGCCCTATACCGTGCAGGGCTTTTCCTCGTTGAGTTGAGGGCTTTCGGGAAGCGGATTCGAAAAGCGAATCTGCTTCCCGGTAACGGTTGCTTTTGCAGCTCTTTTCAGGCAGTTTCCTGGCCATTCCGTACGAACTGAAATCTGCCCGACACCCTTCATCCTTTATACCTATGGCTGCATTACTCACTGGTATTCCCCGCTTGTACAAATTCGGAAAGGTGGGGCTGGGCACGTTGATTTTTGGCAGTCAACTGGGCATGTCGGCATGTGATTCGAACTCAGGCAGCGCTGTTGAGCCGCAGATTCCTATAGTGGCATTTACGGAGAGCATCAACATCACCAATCAGCAGTACGTGAACCTGCGCTCCGACAACGGGGCGACCTATGTAACGGGCGGGGTACGAGGCCTGATAGTCGTGCGCCAGAACTCAAGTACGTACTACGCCTTCGAGCGAAATTGTCCATACCGCGCCAACGATACCTGCGCACGCGTCCAGATCGATCCATCCCGGCTGTTTCTCAAAGACCCCTGTTGCGGCTCCCAGTTTGACCTGCAGGGCCGCGTCCAGCAAGGACCAGCTAGTCGGGCGCTCCGCCAGTACAACACTTCCTTATCCGGAAACCTATTGACAATCACGAATTAGCAGTTTGCAATAAATATTTTTCCGAGCATTGTTTGCACCAGGTTTCAATTTGGAGTAATATTGCACCAGCAACGGCAAAACACCGCCGCCATAACCGCTTCCTTAGCTCAGCCGGTTAGAGCATCTGACTGTTAATCAGAGGGTCCCTGGTTCGAGCCCAGGAGGGAGCGCTCAGAGTAAAAAATGCCCGCCGATTAAGGCGGGCATTTTTCGTTTATGCCCTTCTGAGCATGCTAGCGGGGTTTTGGCTCGGGCAAAATGCTTGCGAACTTCATTTTAATCGATTAGTTTGGTGTTAAACCGGGACAATAACCGGGAATAGAACCGGGACATAATCGAAGATCATGCTGCGCCCTACCACTTACAAGAGGAAAATCAGCGTGCGGCTGTATCCGCGGCTGGCGGCCACCAACCAGAACGGATTCTGTCCGGTGCGCCTTACGGCACGTTGGCATGGCGAGGAATTTCAGATAGACACCGGTGAAATCATCCTGCCGCAGCGGGAGGGCAAGAACGGGGAGGTGGAACTACTGTGGCACAGTGCAACCCAGAGCGTGATGGAGGGGCGCAAGCTGACGGCAAAAGAGGAAGGCACGGTACCCATTCATCCCGACTTTCACTACAACATCAACTCCCGCCTGGCCAAAATGGTCAAGCAGGTAAGTGATACGTTCTACCGGCTCTACGACGCGGCCCCGCTGCATAAGGTGAGCAAGGCGGCTATGCTGGCCGAATTGCTGCCGGCTGAGGCCCGGCAGGTAGCGGCACCGGTACCAACCAAAGAAGAGGCCGCCCGCACCTTCCGGCAGGTGCTGGAGGAATGGAAAGCGGAAAACCGCAACCTGGCCAAGGACTCGCTGCGCAAGTATGACCAGCTGGCCACGATGATGGAAGTGTGGCTGCCAGAACTGCGGCCGGAACAGATGACGCAGAAGATAGCCAAGGAGTACCAGCAGCACTTGCTGGACTTGCAGAAGTCGGACGCGACTATCAAGGTGCACTTCGGCGGCATAAGGAAATGCCTGGAGCAGTTGAATCTGAAGGCGGACATGGCCTGGCTGCAGTACTCGGCTAAGAATGCGCCGCAGCTGGATCTGGAGGTGGAAGAAGTGCGCCGGCTGATTCAGTGGCGGCCGACCTCGGAAAACCTGGCGGAGGAGCGGGACCGGTGGCTGTTTCAGCTCTTCAGCGGGCGGCGCTACGAGGACCTGGAGAAGTTCGACCCACGGGAGCGGATCAGCCTGACACTGGAGGATGGCCGCCAAGTACCGGCGCTGCTGCACGCGCAGGGCAAGACCGGCAACGACGCGGCCGTGCCCCTGCCCCCTATTGCGGTGCACATCGGCGAGCGGTGGGGCTGGCACTTTCCGGCCCGCAACTGGCAGCAGCGCGGCGACTGGATCAAGGAAATAGCCAAGACCCGGGAGTGGGACGACCGGCTGATTACGGGCGGCCGGGTGGTGCACAACTGGCGGCCCATCTGGCAGGTCATCAGCACCCATACGGCGCGGCACACAGCGGGCACGCTGCTCAAGCAGGTGAGCAACGGCAACAAAGCCCTGGCCAAGCTGGTACTGGGACACGCCGACGAGGACGTGACGGACCGCTACGCCAAGGATAAGGCGCGGCTGCTGGCCCCGGCAGTGCTGGAGGCCTGGCGGAAGATCCTGGGCGAGTGGTATGATAAGGAACCTACCAATGATTAGATACTGTCATTTCAAGACCTTTTATCCCTATTGCATTGCTTGGCATTATAGCACTAATACTTATAGTACCAGTAGCGATACATACTTACTCTTGACAACCCTGGTCTTGATTCTTTAAAATAGTCTTCAGTTTCTTTTCTACGCTCTTTTGCCTCTGACTCTGAATCAAAACCATTACTCTCTGCATATTTTTTTTCCATTATATGAAATCCCCAATCACTCAATGGCCCACTTTCATCTCCTTGCTTTATAAGCTTTGCCAAATAACCTTCAAACTGTTTAAGAACCCTATTGTTTCTATCATCAAAAACCAATGCGTGGCTTTTTGGAAATTCAAAAGGAGCAGTTATAATAATTCCAGGATTGGTTAGTGTTCCAACTTTACGCATATTTTGAGCTAATATATATGACCAAACCATCTCTTCGTTTTGTGCTTTTATTTTAGGAGATGCTCCCGTTGTTGCGAGCAGCATAATTCCTACGGCGAGTATTGCTATTCTATTCTTCATGACATGAAGTTTTAATTAAATTTTTGCAACATCATAGAAATTTAGCACTTGTTTTTATTAAAATTTGTATTATAATTAATATTTCATTATTTACAATAAACACAATATTCACTATTCACACTTAATATAATTGCCGTTGGCGTCCCTTAAGTACGTCCAGCCACAGCCTGTTGCCTCATCCCCAACTCCTGATGACGCGATACATCTCGCTTTGTGGCCACCCATGCATAGCGTTGCGCCTGGAGAATGAGCAGTGCCATCAGCATAGCATTTACAACCATCACTACTCTTTATAGCAAGCGTACTTGCGGGAGAATACTTCGTTAAAGTCTTGCTGCCTAAACTGTTATCAGTTGGCCTAAGAGTTGTTGAGAATGCGCCAAACGATAACATTGAGATGATACATATGCCTGAGGCAAAAATGTTGTTGACTTTCATGAGTTTGGTGTTTAAGTGTGAGTAGTTAAATAGTATTGACAAGACACTAAAAGTCTTCTTTTTTAGGGAAAACACTACTGTTGTTTAGCATTATTAAATGGTTTAAAGCTTTTGTTAATCTAGCAGATAAATCTGGCTCAAATTGCATTGCCAATGGAAACATTAATTCATTATGCTGTTGCGTAGGAAACGTAAATCTAAAATCCTTAAGCATATCTTTATTAGCAGGCGCAGAATTTGTCTGTGTCACAGACACACATTCATGACACGCAAGCATTATAAATTGAATGTTTTTATCATCTTTACTCGGAATAATTTTAAATGATTTAATTTTATCGAAATATATATTATGATTTATTCTGTATTCCACAATATCGTGGTCACTTATACGTTTGACAGAATAAGTGTCAAAAGAAAAGCATCTGTATGCTGGAGTGCCATCAGCATACTCAAAAATATGCGGCTTATCCCAATGCAACTCCCCGACTACATATTCTTTTATATAATATTTTGACAATTTTTCAAATAGCCATTTTTCCGTATTATTTCTCGTTTGGGCATGACATTGCATATTAATAGCAAAGCTAATTATTAGCACCAGAGCTATAGTATTCATAACAATCATTTGCTATAGATTATTTGCTTAACACTATAGCCTTTTGAGGCCAAATTATCATACAATGCATCAGCATAAGAGCTTGCATCACTGCGGGAATAAAAGCTCATTGCAGGGCTTCGATTCACAAAAGTCGTTTGCATATCTGGTGAATAAAGCCCCTGCTCCCGGATTTGATTGTGCCATGCTTGAATAAAATCCGGCTTTACATTACCCATAGTCCACTTGTTATAATCATTAAGCTCGAAGTCATTGATATTTATAGCAGATGATATCACCCACGTTTTTGCCCTTTCGTCATAGGAGGTGAGTATGCCCCAGTTTACATTATTGTTCTGAGCAAAGGCATGCTGGGTAGCCAGAGCTAAACACAACGTGAGCAGCATGTGAATGAGCTTGATTTTCATAGTGTGAGTGATAATCAATGTGAGGAGTGTTGTTCTACTTCTCGTCCTGTCTGGTTTGATGGAGTTGCGCTAGTCTACACCAGAACCAGCCGTCTTTCTCAGTAAACTGCGCGCAGTTTTACTCAGCGTCATCTTGCAGCTTCTTCGCTACGAGCGAGCTTATAGTGGTACAAGCTTGTGCGTATTCGACCCATTCAAAGTCGTAGATGCCTTTTAAATCATCAGGAGCCTTGATACCACCTGCAAAGAGGATCCCAAAGGGTGCAGTTGCGAAAATTTTCTTGAGTGATTCGCCTTAGCTTATGAGAGAATAGTGCTGTCTTAATGCTTCTCTCGCTCGGGACGACAACTCATTTTAGGCAAAGGAGGGTGTGTAAGTGACACTCGCGAATGCTAGGATTAAGGCACGCTTTTTCATGGGCTGGAGGCCGAATGGCGTTGGCCGTTCTTTTGAACTATGAGTGTAATCATTAAGACAAATCACAGAATAAGTAGCGACCCTATCAATAGTCAATTTTGACTATTTTTCACTATATATACATCGCAAGCTGCGTCGGTAAGCCAATAAGTGCTCGTTTATGAAACGCCCGAAGCCTCCTACTGCCAAGCCCTCTCGTCACAACTACCCTGCGGAGCTACACGCGCCAGTGGCGCGGGTCTGGACACCTGATTTATTCACTGAGCCAGACGCACCGGCCTCGCAAGCCGATGCAGTCATGGGTCGGGAATTAGCCCGGGCATTATTACACACACAGGGTCTGTATGTGTATGACCACCGGGCCAAAACCACGTTGTATGTATCGGCAGGAATAGAACGGCTGCTGGGGTACCCGACGGCGGATTTTACACCTGACTTCCACTACTCATGCATTCATCCAGATGACCTGCCTATCGTCACGGAAGCGACTATTCTGGCGAATGAGTACGTAACCGAGCGTCTGGATGACCCGCTACCGGGACTGGTATTCTCGATAGATTACCGTATTCGCAATGTGCAGAGGCACTGGCTTCGGGTACTCCGGCAGAACTTTATTCTTTCGCGGGACTCTTGCGGCGCGGTGGTAGGGCTGGCCGGCATTCTGACTGATATTACTGCACATAAGAGCACGCATGATGTACGCTTCTCTATGAACCGACCTGACTTCGCGGCTTTCGTGCGGCAGAAGCAGGTGCAGGCACTACCCGAACCGCTCAGTATACGTGAGCAGGAAGTGCTGGCGTTGGTACTGGAAGGATTGAGCAGCCAGGAAATTGCGAATCGTCTGTTCATAAGCGTCGCAACGGTGCGAGCCCATCGCCGGAACATTCGGCAAAAAGTAGGCTCACACAATGTGCACCGAGTACTGCAACACCTGGACGGAGAAACTACCGGCTAGGCCAGTGCACTCAAATACTGGGACACTAGCTGAAATACTGCTTCCGGGCTCTCCAAGTGCAGGAAGTGTCCCACATTAGGGATAGTAGTTATGATGGCCCGTGGAAATAACACCGGAATTCCATGGTGCTCGTCATCTTCCGTGATGTAGCCAGATATGCCGGCCCGCACGAACAAGGTGGGCTTAGGAAAAGGCGCGGAAGCTACAACAGCTTCCGCGAGGGCCGGCACGCCGGCTGATAAACTTGGTAGGTTGACGCACCAAGACAATTTGCCGTCGGCGCAGCGGTTCACGTTTTGCAAGATGTATTGCCGGGTTTCCGCCGCCAAACCACCTACTGCCAGGGCCGCATCAACCTGTGCTACTTCGGCCAGAGACTCAATGTTAAGCGCCTGGAGATTGGCTAACAGCGCGGCTACGTACGTCAGGTCGTCGGGGCTAGGAGCCATATCCAGGCTAATCATACTTGCCACGCAGTCTGTATAATCCAGTGCCAGCCGCATAGCCACTTTACCGCCCATGCTATGCCCCAGCAGCGTTACGTTATCAATAAGGTTTAAATCATGAAGCAGGGCGGCAACATCTTTAGCCATAGCTGGGATGGAATGATGACTGTCGTGGAAAGACTGGCCATGATTCCGCAAGTCAACCACCACCACACGCCTTTGTAAGTCATTAGCCCAGCGCTGCGCCAAGGGCTGCCATTCCTGAGAGGAGCCCAGAAGCGAGTGTAAGACGACCAATGGGTTACCAGGTCCGGGCAGGTCGATGTAGTGCAAAAGCGGCATAAGCAGACAAATACTTGGCGTTGGTGCTGAAAAAATTGCACTACCGGAAAACAATGAGCTTCGCACGTAAGCTTAACGACGATCCAAACTCAGTGCTGTAATATTCGACAGGGCCGGATGAGTTGCGAACCTTGCTGATGGCATTGTTGCATAAGTTGCGGCTAAAGGTTCTGATAGTAATAATAGCCATGTATCAGCAGTCGCGTCACGTGAATCGCGCAACATACTATTAACTGGCTGCTAGGTGCCTTCAGGGTGCCTTCAGCCTCGGTTCAACGCGGCAGCTACTTCAGCCTCTGGCAGGCTCGTGTACGCGCAGAATTCGGCTACTGAAACGTAGGCCCGGGCGGGCTTGTTAAGCTTGATGCGGATGCGCTGTAAGAGGCGCTTGCCGGCGTCGTAGCCGGTGCCGGTAAGCTGGGCAACGTCTTTAGGATAAAGGCAAACCTGGGGCATCTTAGGGCAGCTTGGGGCGATTGGGACGAACGAATATACAACGGTCAAAAGCTGCTTGTAGGTTCGTGATATGAAAGATAAAGCACTGTATTTCAGCGGGTGGTTGCTTCTGATTGCGACTGGTTTCGGACTAGGCGAAGCAGCCGTGAAGAGCCTGCTCCCGGCCAGCCGTGCCACCACAGCACCAGCGGAAGAAGCAGGCCGGGTGGTACGGGTGGTGGACGCCGACACCTACGATGTGCTGGCCGGAGGCACCACGTACCGGGTGCGGCTGGCGGGAGTGGATGCGCCGGAGCCGGACCAGCCTTTCGGGCCCCAGTCGGCCGACTCGGTGGCCCGGCTCCTCAACTCAAATAGAACGGTGCTGCTGACGCGGCGGGGCATGGACCTGTATGGCCGGACGCTGGCCATGGTGTGGCTGCCAGTGGCCGGTAAGCCGGCGCTGGCGCTGGACTCGCTGCTGGTGGTGCGCGGCTGGGCGTGGGCCTGGGACCCGAAGCGCCGGGTGGCGGGCCGGGCGGCGCAGCAGGCGGCGGCGGTGGCCGCCCGGCGCGGGCGGCGGTGCGGGCGAAATGCAGCAGGGCAGCGGTTTTGCCCATGGCCGGCCGGGCCGCCAGGATAATGAGGTCGGAAGGTTGCCAACCGCCGGTGAGGCCGTCGAGCTGGGTGAGGCCGGTAGGAATACCGGTGAGACCGTGCTGCTGCACGGCCTGGGCGAGGCGGTCAAACGTGGCGTCGAAAGCGGCGGCGGCCGTCTGGCCGGGCCGGGTTTCGAGGGTACGGTTCAGGGTGGTGAGGTGCGTTTGGGCGGTGGCCAGTAGTTCGAGCGGGTCGCGCGTGTTGTCGTAGCCATAGGCGGCCAGCTCCGAGCCGGCGCGGATGACCACGCGGCGGGCGTGCTGCTCCTGCAGGATACGACAATGGCTGTCGAGGTGGGCGGCGGAGTTGACTTTCTGCGTCAGCTGGGCAATGAAGTGTGGGCCACCGGTGCGCTCCAGCGTGCCCCGGTGACGCAGCTGCTGCACAACGGTGAGCAGGTCGGCCTGCTGGCCCGCCTGCACCAGGTCGCGGATGGCCAGGTACACCTGCTGGTGGGCGGCTGAATAGAACACCTCCTCAGTAGGCAGCGTGGCCAGCAGCGTGCGCTGGGCCGGGGCTTCGAGCAAAGCGGCCCCGAGAACAGCAGCCTCTAACTCCAGCGCCTGGGGAGGCAGATGGCCGCCGGTGGGCGCGGAAACGGTGGGACGAGCGGATGCGCTGAACTTGGCTGGTTGCATGGGCGGCAGCATGGTAGGTTAACTCCACCGGGTGGGGTCGGCGGGTTTGGGGGCGGTACGGGCGCGAGCCGGGGGCGTGGCTGGGCTGGGGCCGTGGAGGCCGGCGGCCTGGAACTGGGGGCGGCGGCGCATCCAGCCGCGGAAGGCGGCGCGCCAGTCGGCCATGGGGGTTTTGCCGCTCACACGCCAGCCGTTGCTCTCGTAGTGGTCATGGAAGGCAGCGGCTTCAGTTTGGGCGTCGGGGCTGTTGGGTTGCTGCTCGGCGGCGTAGGCCTGGATTTCGGCGAGTGTGGGCGGGACTTTCTGGCGTTTTGCCTCACCCCCCGACCCCCTCTCCTGTTGGGAGGGGGAGCCTGACGATTTCCTTTCTTCGGACTCTGACTTTTCCGAAATAAGGGCGGGCGCGGGCGGGGTAGCGTCAGCTGCCCTCTCTTTTATTGAAGATGTAAGTGAAGATGAAAATGAAGGGGTTGGGATTTGCTTATCCCCGGTGGTTGGGGTTTGGTTGGGGGTTTGGTTAAGCAAACGTGGGTTGCCACCCTTTTTGCCGGCGGCTGTACGCACCTGGCGCAGGTTTTCATCCTTTACCATGCGGCGGCAGTACAGAGCGCCGTCGGACTCGCGGCGGCTGGCCACGCCGTAGGCGAGCAGGGTGGTTAGAATTTGGTTGGCGGTTTGGTTATCCAAACCCAGGCGGCGGGCAATGACGGTATCGGGCATGGGTTGGCCGTTGACGAGTAGCACGCCCCGCTCGTCCGAGTCGTGCATCATCAGCAGCAGCTCAAACCAGGCCCCGCGCTGCGCAAGGTCGAGGGCTTGAACGCCCTGGTCTTTGTGCCAGTCGCCGGGGTAGAACTGGATAGCCGGAAGCTTCATGCGGGCGACGGCGTGGGCACCAACAGAACACTAGTGGTAGCAGGCTGCTCGAATAGGTCGAGTTGACGGTACTCAGTGCACTTGCCGCGCAGGGCGGCTTCCACTTCAGCTAAAGCCGTGGTCAGAGTGGTTTCGAGCAGGCCGGTGTAGGAATAGCTGGCCTGCTCGTCGTCGAAGGACTGGTAGGGCGTGGTCAGATTGAGCACGCGGCCGCCGGACAGCTCGCGCTGGCCGATGAGTGTTACGCCGCCCTGATTGCGGACCACCGAGAAGCCGGTGACGGTGAAGGACCCGAACAGGGCAGGCAGTTCCTCGGACTCGTCGGGCCAGAAGTCGGGCGTTTCAGTGAGCTGCTCGGTGAGCAGACATAGGTGCGGCACCAGGCGGCTGAGGGCGTGGGTGAGGTCGGGGTGCACCTGCTCGGTGCAGGTCAGGGCAAAGGCGCGGGCCGGCGCCTCCTGGGTGCGCTGCTCTGTGAATTCGCAGGTCAAGTGCTGGTCTTTGACTTTGACCTTCTGGATAGTGATGATGGACGTGGTGGCCTCCGGACTATCCGGGCCGACGATGGGAAGTAGCTGGGACATGACGCGGGATAGAGTAATGGGTAGAGCCTCACCCCCGGCCCCTCTCCAGGGGAAGCGGGGAAGCATACGATCTGGGAGCCAGGCAGTTATGAGTAGGCAGTTAAGGCCTTTTATACCGGGCGGAAGGGGGAGCGACGGCCGCGCTTGGCGCGGGGACCGGGGGCGGCGACTGGCTCGCCATCGGTGCGGTTGCGGCGCTGCCAGTCGTGGATCTGGGACAGCAGCACCCGGTCGCCGCGGCTGGATTCGCCCGCGAGGTAGTGCAGGCGGCGCGGGTGGTGCTCGGGCAGGCGCATGTAGTCGCGCAGGGTTTCGGGGTGCAGGTCGAGCAGCGCGGCCGTGCGGGGTACTGAGTAGGCCGGGTCAGGCGTAGGAGCCGTTTCGAGTTGGCGGCGGGCCTCGGCGGCGCAGGCTTTCTCCAGCGACTCGCGCACCCAGGCGTGGTCGTCGGGCAGGCGTACGGTGATGTGCAGGCCGTCAGCCGTGGTGGTGGATAGCTCAGTCATGGCTGCGGGGGCGTGAGTTGTTCGGGGAAGAAGATGCCGCCCTTGTAGCGCACTGGGGCAATGCCGGACGCCTCGCGGTGACGGATGATGCGCTTGAGCTGACGGAGTGCCTTAGCGGTGGTGGCGGCGTCGAACTCGTACTGCCACAGATCCAGCCAAACAGCTTCGCGGTGGGTGAGGAAAGGGCTGTCGAGGGTGCAGCCCAGCTCGTAGCGCTGGGCGGGCGTGGGGCGGGAAGCAGAACTGGTAAAGTCTCTGGGCGGGCATTTCCGGACTGCGGCCTCCAGGGCCGCCGTGGCCTTGCGGGGTTCTTCGAGTAGGTAGGGCGCCGGCGGCAGCGGGCGGCGAGGATAGGGCTTATTGGCTTCGATAAGGAGCATCATAACCGAAGAGGAATTGAAGTAAGTGGTTAGGGCTTGAGTTGGGTGAGGTCGTGCTGGACCTGCTGGCTGCCGGCGGCCTTGATCAGGCGCACGGCCTCAGCTACGGCCGGGTGCGCCGGCCGACCCTTCTGCAGGGCCTTGGAAACGGCCGCGTGGGAGATGTTGAGCTGGCGGGCGATGTCCGAAATAGCGCCGTGGGGCAGTAGGGCCCGGAGGTCGGGTGGTGGGGAGGTAGTTTCAAGTTGTTGCATTTGGAATTTTATTGTTACATTTGCGAGGATCAATCAATCCAAATGTAAGTAAAAGTTACCAAGAGTTGCAAATGATACCGGCCGAGAAAAAAAAGATCAGCGCCATTACGCCCCTGCCCTCGCTCACCATTGGCGAGCGGCTGAAAGTGGTGCGCCAGTCGCGGGGCATGACGCAGCAGGAAATGGCGGATCTGCTGGGCGTGTCGCGGCCGTTGATCACGCAACTGGAGGGCGGCCGGCATCAACCCAGCAACGAAGCGCTGGAAACCATCGTGGACAAGCTGGGCATCAGCCGCAACTGGCTGTGGTTCGGCAGCGGCCCGATGGAGGAGTTCAGCCCGGTGGGCGGCAACGTGAAAGTGCTGGCCAGCCTTGATGAAGGCGACTACCTGGACATTCAGTTCGTGGCCTGCAAGGTGCGCGGTAGCTTCCTGGATTTGATGGATGACGGCGGCGGACTCAACCAGTTCGAGAGCCTGGACATTGTGCGCATCTACGACCCGACACCTGATATGCGCAAGCCGGGGACGCTGGGCTTTGAAATCGACGGGGACTCGATGGAGCCGCAGCTACGCTCAGGCATGCGCGTGGTGGGGGTGCGCGTGGGACTGGCGGATGTTAAGTACGCTACGAGTGGGGTGTACGTGGTAGCGTTCGGCAACCAGCTCACCATTAAGCGGGTGAAGAGCAACGATATTCTGGAGCGGGGCATTCTGGTGCTGCACGCCGACAACCCCAACGCCGGCAGCCTGCCGGTGGCCGGGGAAGACATTCGATATATGTGGCGGGTGGTGCGAATTTTCCACGCCGACGTGATTTAACTTCGGGAGAGCACAAAACCGGGACACAAGCTGATATCGGGACATAAACCGGGACAATTCACTGCCTAAAACCGCTTTAAAAGCCTGTATAAGCAATTTCGCGTTCCCAGGAGGGAGCGCCAAGAGTGAAAAATGCCCGCCTTTATCGGCGGGCATTTTTCGTTTATATCTGACTGGCAGCGTATGGTTATTTTGCTGGCAACACCAGTACTGGCAGCGAGCTGTGCAGCAGCACATGTGCCGTTACGCTGCGGTGAAACAGGGTACCGAGAAAACTGCGCTGCCGGGCAATCAGGACTACCAGATCAAAATCATCGGAAACGGCAGCCTGCAGGATACCAGTGGCGGGGTTGGCAGCGGCCACTGTGCGCGTGCGCACCAGCGCCTGCAGATCAGTTGTGAGGCCTGTACGCAGCACCGTATCCAGTACCGCGTCGGCATCGGAAGCATCTTTGGCGACGTGCAGCACGGTCAGTTCGGCCCCCAGGTCTGTGAGCAGGTGACGCGCTGCGCCGGCATACTCGCCCAAGGTGAATGGCTCCCCATCGACAGCCAGCAGTACCCGCCGGGGCGGCGACACGGTGGCCACGCCGTGCGGCACGACCAGCATGGGATAAGGCGTAGTCCGGAGAATATCCAAAGCGGTGGTCTGCACCAGTTCGTCGGGGGTATCAGTGTAATCGGGGCGTCCCAGTACGATCAGGGCCGGGTGGTGACGGCTGACGGCATCGGCTACGGCAGACGCCACGCGGCCGTGCCCCACTTCGGCCACTACCGGTACCGAGAGGTTACCTGAAACAGTACTCAGGGCCAGCGCAATGGCTTCCTTGCTCAGGTTCGACAGCTCGCCGGTAAACATTTCCGGGTCGATGATAGAGTCGCGGCGCACATGTAGCAGCACAAGACGAGCCCCCAGCGGCCCGGCCAGGTTGGTGGCGTAGTCGAGGGCGCGGTTGGAGGCCTGAAAAAAATCGGTGAGAATCAGCAGAGAAGTGGCCATAAAACGAGTGCAGTGAGGGAGAAACGGAGAGCAAAATACAGAAACTGAAATGGCCGGCCGCATGACAAAAATCAGCCTGCCGAGTGAATACCATCAATTTGCGCCCCGTATCTGCTGCGTATCATTGCTACCGCCGGAAACGACTCGGAGCGGAACAGTAGCGCCAGCTTCCCTGCACCTTGCAGCAGTACCTCAGTCCGGCGGTTTTGGCTTGTTGTGGTACCGTGTACGCCTTCTTAGAACTGCTCAGCCATATTTCACAACTACCTGTACTGCATGGCAATACGTAACCGTTCAGCTTTCGGCAGCCGATAATATTCCTGAAATGGAATCATGCTCGTCCATTCGTCGTATGATTGCAACGGCCAGGATTTAATCTGGTTTTAATTTCTCCGCTATGCGCATTCTCACCTTCTGCCTGCTTTTCCTGCTATCCTTCACCGGTGCTCGTGCGCAGGTGCCTACCGGCATTTCCTGGAATACAGACCTAGTGCAGGCGCTGCAGCAGGCCAAAGCCACCAACAAGCCCGTGCTGGCCGTGTTTTCGGGTTCCGACTGGTGCAAGCCCTGTATCATGCTCAAGCAGGAAGTATTCGACAAGCCCGAGTTTGCACAGTTTGCCAAAGACAGGTTTGTGCTGGCTCGCTTCGATTTTCCGCGCAGCAAGAAAAATAAGCTTTCCGGCGAACAGACCAAGGTGAATGAGCAGGCTGCCGCCCAGCTCAACAAGGAAGGGGCCTTTCCGCTGGTAGTGCTGCTCTCGCCCGAAGGCAAGGTGCTGGCCAAAACCGGCTACCGTCCTGGCGGCGTGGCCGCTTACGATGCCTACCTGACCCAGCTGCTGACTACAAAATAAGCACCATGCTCCGCCCCTTCTTCCGGCGTATACGCGGCGGGCTGCTCCTGGGCCTGCTGCTTAGCGGCACGGCGCAGGTACAGGCCCAGACCTCAGCCGCCAAGCCCCGCAACTTCACCCGCTCGGCCCACTTGATGGGCTCGCACTTCACGTTTACGGCTGTTTCAGCCGATGACTCGCTGGCGTGGCGCGCCATCCGGGCGGGTATCCGGGAAGCCCAGCGTATTGACCGGTTGTGCTCGTACTGGGACTCGACCTCACAGATAACCCAGGTGAACCGCGCCGCCGGTCTGCGGCCGGTGGTGGTTGACCAGGAAGTGTATGACCTGATTCAGCGCACACTTAAGCTTTCGGTGCTCAGCGGTGGAGCTTTCGATATCACTTTCGCCGGGGGCGAGAAAATTTACAAGTTCGATAAGAAAGAGCACGCCGCATTGCCGGCTCCGGAAGTGGTAAAAGCATCCGTGGCCCGCATCGACTACCGCAAGGTGCTGCTCGACCCGGCTACGCATTCGGTGATGCTGCAGGACAAAGGCATGCGCCTGAACCTGGCCGGCATCCTGCAGGGCTACGGCGTGCGCCGCGCCCAGGCCCTGATGAAGCAGCTGGGCATTCAGGGCGGCCTGATTAATGGCTCGGGCGACGTTTCGTGCTGGGGGCGGCAGGCCGACGGCTCGCTCTGGCGCATTGCCATCGGCGACCCGGCGCATCCGCAGTCGGTATCGTCGTGGCTGACGGTGAGCGACGTGGCAGTAGTGACGGCCGGCAACTACGAGCAGTATTTCACGGTGGGTGGCAAGTACTACGGCCACATCATCGACCCCAAAACCGGCTACCCGGCTACGGGCCTGCGCTCCGTTACCATCATCTGCCCCGATGTGGAGCTGGCCGATGGCCTCGACGAGGTAGTATTCGTGAAGGGGCCGGAAGCCGGCCTGGCCTTCATCAACACACTTAAAGGTGTGGATTGCACACTCATCACCAACGATGGCCGCACGCTCACTTCGCGCGGCATGCAGGCTAACTACTACACGCAACCCTCTCCGGCCGCCGCGGCCCCCAAACCATGACCCATTTGTTTTCGCCCAATATCCCGGTCCGGCTGCTGCTGGGGGCTGTGCTGCTAGCTGCTGGCTGCTCTCTGACGAGTTGCGTATCGGTGGCGGCATACCAGAAAGTGTACCTCAATGATGAGGACATGAAGCTGGCCAACAAGCGCGTGGAAGTGTACGAAACCAATTTTGAGAGCTACCGCGAAGGGGCCGGCGGTGCCAATGGCGGCAAAGTAGGCGGCGGCTGCGGCTGCAACTGATACCAGACGCAGTCAGGCAGGAGTATTGAACAAGCGTGTTCCGCCTCTGCTGCCTAACTGCGCAGCACTAATTGCTCATTGTTACCTGATTTCCCATGCTCCGCACTACCTTCCCATCCGCTGGCCTGCTGCTGGCTCTGATGACTCTGCCCGCGCTGGTTTTTGCGCAAGCCACCCCCACGCCCAACCGCATAGATGGCTATGGCACGCCCAGCACCACCGCTCCCAGCCCGCCCAACCCCAGCAACCACGGCGAAACCGAGGTCAACATTCTCAGCAGCTACTACTCCCAGGATGGCAATAATGGCGCGGTGGAGGGCGGCATCGGCACCCAGCAGCTCACCGATTTCACGCCCACCATCATCCTGAACATTCCACTCGACTCGGTTACGCGCCTCTCGGCCAACGTGGGCCTGGATTACTACGCCTCAGCCTCCACCGACCGGATTGACCAGGTACTGTCCACGCCCTCATCGAGCGACACGCGCTACCACGTGGACCTAGGCCTCTCGCGCCAGCTGGCTGACAAGCGGACCATCGTGGGCGTGGGTGGGGGCTTTTCCTCCGAGTACGACTACCTTTCCTTCAACGTATCGGGTTCCTGGGCGCGGACGTCGCAGGATGGCAACCGGGAATTGAGCGTGGCGGGCCAAGCCTTTTTCGATCAGGTCACGATTATTCAGCCCGCCGAGCTGCGCGGCGTTCAGCCCGAGGAGGGCGGCACGACACGCCAGAGCTACAACCTGAGCCTCGTGTACTCGCAGGTGCTTACCCAGCGGCTGCAGGCGTCTATCAGTACCGAGCTGGTGGCCCAGAACGGGCTCCTAAGCACGCCGTTCCACCGAGTGTATTTCAAGGAAACCGGTGGCGCGCTGGGCACGGCCCGCACCGAGCGGCTGCCCGACCAGCGCCTCAAGTACCCGGTGGGCCTGCGCCTGAACTACTACGCTACCGACCTAGTGCAGCTGCGCGGCTACTACCGCTTCTACAACGACAACTTCGGTATCACGGCCCACACCTTTGAGCTGGAAGCGCCGGTGAAAGTGACGCCGTTTTTCGTGCTATACCCTTTCTACCGGTACCACACCCAAACCGCCGCCGACTATTTCGCGCCCTACCTGGCTCACAGCACCACCGAGCAGTACTACACTTCCGACTACGACCTGGCCGATTTCTCGGCCAACAAGGTGGGGCTGGGTCTGCGCTACTCGCCCGTGTACGGCATCGGGCGCTTCAAAACGCCGTTTGGGGGCCGCGTGGCTAAGTTTAAGGCCGTTGATATCCGCTACGCCTATTATCGCCAGAGCACCGGCCTGACCGCCAACCTCATCAGCGCCGACCTGTCGTTTGTCCTGCCATAAGCCGGATACCAGTAGTTTCAGGGGCGCTACCTGTTGCTGGGCCGATGCGGCAACCGGGGCGCACGTCAGTAGCCGGAGGTTTACTTTCTTCTTACCGTACTGTTATGGCCGTTCCGCACGCACATCCGCACGCACACCCTCATCCTGAAGACCACCTGACCAGCTCTGCTGTGTTGCAGGACATTGTAATCGGGCTTTCTGATGGCCTGACGGTGCCTTTTGCCCTGGCGGCGGGCCTGAGCGGTGCGGTCCAGTCTTCGGATCTGGTCATCACGGCGGGGCTGGCGGAAGTGGTAGCCGGCTCCATTGCCATGGGACTGGGTGGCTACCTGGCCGGGCGCACGGAAATTGAGCACTATGCGTCGGAGCTGGAGCGGGAGCACCGCGAAGTGCAGGAGGTGCCTGAAACCGAACGTGCGGAAGTGGACGAGCTGCTGGCTGAAATGGGCCTTTCGGCGGAAACCCGCGCCGCTGCCGTACGGGAATTGACCGCCAACCCCGAACACTGGGTGCAGTTCATGATGAAGTATGAGCTGGGCCTGGAGAAGCCCGATCCGAAACAGGCACCGAAAAGCGCCGCCACCATTAGCATAGCCTATGCCGTGGGGGGCCTGATTCCGCTTAGCGCCTATTTCGTGACCGATTCGCCGGCGCAGGGCCTGCTGTGGTCGGCGATGATTACGCTGCTGTGCCTGCTAGTGTTTGGCTACTTCAAGAGCCGCATAACCGGCCAGCCGCCTGTGTGGGGCGCTCTGAAAATGGCCGGAACCGGAGCACTGGCCGCTGCCGCTGCCTTTTTCGTTGCCCGGCAGCTCGACTGACACCTCCTCCATTCCGGGGCTGCCGCCACGTGTATGCCCCGAGTAAGCTGGTCCGCACCTCTCTACCGGACTTAGCGAACATCCGGATTTGCAGCTCACTACGCGAAAAACCACCGCATCAGGGCATTTTCCGAAGCTTAAAACTACGGGCCCCAGATGCTGGTTGTGCACGGCAGCCAGGTACCTAAGGTCTGGCTGTTGGCCGCTACAGACCTTACTAATGCACGGGGTACCGTGCCACTCAGAAGCGCCGGGCCGGGCTGGCGCTAACCTTTTCGAGAATAGCGCAGTATGCCTGTAGAGTGCTGCCGGCAGTTGCGGCGGCATTTTTCCTCACTTCTCCTCTCCCTGCCATGCTGCGTACCCGATTTCCCTTCCTTTTGGCCCTGCTGGTGCTGCTCACCTTTTCTCTGAGCAGCTGCGACGCCATTGGCACCATCTTTAAAGCCGGTGCCTGGACGGGCATTATTGGCGTATTCCTGGTGGTGCTGTTGCTTTGGCTTGTGGTAAGCCGCATCCGGCGCTAGCACGCACCTGCCCACGGCTTTAGTTTCCTCGTTCCTAGCGCTACGCTCACCCACAAAACGGGTGGTATTCCGCTCCGAAGCCGTTTACCAGTCGCACCGTTGCTCCTTCGCGCATAGTTCCTAACACTGCAGTCATAAAACACAAAACGCCTGCCGTCTTCACGGCAGGCGTTTTGTGTTTTGGAAGCTACAAATGGCTAACTCTTCTTATCAGGCATGGTGCCCACTATGTGGTCCCACAGGGTGGTGCTCACGCCAAAGGCAATTTCGTCTTGGCGGTAGTGGTGCTGGGCATGGTGGTGCCACCATACTTTCAGGAAGTTTTTTGGGGGCGAATAGACATGAATGGCGTAATGCACGAACAGGTACAGCGCATACCCGAACACGAAGCCTGCCAGCAGCCCAAAGCCCGCATTGCCGAATGTGAAGTAGAAGATAAAGAACAGCAGCGACGCTACGAATACTGTCAGGATCGGCGGCATGGCCAAGCGTGTTTTGTCCTTCGGATACTCATGATGGACACCGTGCATGGTATACTGAAACTTCGCCTTACCCGGCGTGTCAGCCTTGATATGGTACACGTAGCGGTGCATCAGGTACTCGACCAGCGTGAAGAGGAACCACCCGGCCAGAAACAGCCCGAAAGCGGCCAAGCCGGTTAGTAGTCCCCGGCTCAGGCTGTAGTAGAGGCTCACGGCCGCCACCGCGAAAAAGATGCTGAGCGGAGCGGCAATATGCGTGTGCGTGAGCCGCTCCAGCATCGGATTCTCAAACAGCTGGGCCGAACCTTTATGTTTCGGTTTCACCGGGCCCGCAGCAGCAGCTGGCCGGGGTTTCGTGTCAGAGGGAGGAGCAGCGGAAGCAGTCTGGTTCATGGAAGCAAGTATCTGATTCAAGGGCCAAAAGTACGCAGCATTGCGTAAACCCGTGGCGCAAAGAGGAAATCAGCCCGTTGTCTGATAAGTGCTGAGCAGGTGCCGCACGTCTTCTAAGGTGCAGGATGGCGCTGTGCAGCACAACGGTGCACGGGCGTAAAACTGTTTTCGGGCGCGCAAGGTTTCATCCAGGCGCGTAGCCAACGCCTCGGCCGTGGGAGCCGCTGCCAGCAACGGCCGGGTAGCGCCTGTTGCCAGAATACGCCGTACCAACTCGGGTACCGGCACCTCCAAGTACAATACCAGCCCCTTCTCCAGCAATGCTTCCAGGTTGTGGTGGAAGCAGGGTGTACCGCCACCCGTGGCCAGCACGAAGCTACCCGGCTGCTGCAACACTTCCCGCAGTACCGCTGCCTCCCGCTCCCGGAAATATGCCTCGCCTTCCTGCGCAAAAATATCGGCTACACTGCGGCCTTCCCGACGGGTTATTTCTTCGTCGAGGTCCAGAAACGGCACTTCGTAAGCCACAGCCAGCGCCCGGCCCAGCGTGGTTTTGCCGGCGCCAGGCATGCCAATCAGGTGGAGCTGGTGGAAGGGAGGAACTGAGTTCATGCGCAATCAGGAAAGCCGGACGCGCGGGTCGAGCACAGCATAGAGCACGTCTACGGCAATATTAACCAGCACAAACAGCGCGGCAATGAAGATGGTAGCGCCCATCACGACCGGAAAATCGAGGTTCTCGACGGCCCGCAGTGTGACCGTACCCAAGCCCTTCCAGTTGAAGATGTACTCAATGAAGAAAGCCCCTGCCATCAGCGAAGCCAGCCAGCCCGATACAGCGGTTACGACAGGGTTCAGCGCATTTTTCAGTGCGTGGCCCACTACCGTTTGGTAGCTGGAAAGTCCTTTGGCCCGTGCCGTGCGGATGTAGTCCTGGCCCAGCACATCGAGCATAGAGGAGCGGGTAAGCTGCGTGATGACAGCCAGCGGCCGGATACCCAGCGCAAAGGCCGGCAGCAGCAGATTACGCAGCACCAAGTGGCGGCCCGTGAAAGCATCATTCTCAAATAGCTGCCCGGTCAGGTTGAGGCCAGTCCAGTGGCTCCAATAGAACCCAAACGTAATGGCAATCAGGATGCCCGCTACAAACGAAGGAACCGAAATTCCGAGCACTGAAGTCGTAATCAACGCTCTATCGAGCCAGGAATGCGGCTTGAGGGCTGCCACTATGCCGAACGTAATGCCGAGCACGGCGGCCAGCAGCATGGCGGCCAGTGCCAGCCACAGCGTGCCCGTAAAATGGTCGAGCAGAATGGTCAGCACTTCTTTGTTGCTCTGGAAAGAGCGGCGCAGGTAGGGCGTTTTCAGCACCACAGCGTTGTCGCCGAGCGGGAGCAGCGTGAAGCCGCCGTACTTAGCCGTACCAGCCGAGTCGCGCGGGTGCACGCCCAGCGGCGACACATCGTTGAGGTAGCCGAGCAGCTGCGCGGGCATGGGCTGGTCGAGGCCAAGGTCGGCGGCAATGGCGGCGCGGGTGGCCGCGTCGGAACGCTGGCCGGCCAGCAGGGCCACCGGGTCGCCGGGCAACACCTGAAACAGGAAGAATACCGTCAGAGCCACACCCGCCAGAATCAGCAGGCCATGTCCGAGCCGGCGCAGAACAAAGGAGAGCATTAGGCTTCAGGTGAATGGGGTGATGAGGTAAATGGTAACAGGTAAATGGTGATGGGGTGAATAGCTCTGCTCCTCAACCGTTTCAGGCACCTGTCACGTGTTACCTGTCACCATTTACCTCATCACCTCATCACTAAAAATTAAAACAGCTTCTCGACGTTGAACAACGCCGGAATGTCGTGGTAGTGGTATTTGGCCAGCACTTTGCCGTCCTGCAGCACCATCAGGCCGGGGTTCGAGCGAATCATGGACTTAAGTACAGTAGCGTCGGCGAAGTAGTAGGGCGTGGCCAGGTTCACATCGTGGCGGAACGTATCGAACTTGGCGGGGCTGGTGCTGGTGATGGTCAGAACCTGAATCTTGCGACGCGACTTCGCCGCTTCTGCCAGCAATGTATTGATGACCTTGAACCGCTCCCGGTCGGTCTTGTTGGTATTCTGCACAATGAGCACCAGCTTGTTGCCGGTCAGCAGCTCCTGCGTAAACGAGTTGCCATCCACATCCGACACCTCAAAATCGGTAATGAGAGGCTTGGACTTCTCTGGGTTCAGCACTTCCATGCTCTTGTATTTCCACGTCGAGTCGGTGGGGTACTGGTCGAAGGTTTTGGTTTCGCCGTTGCGCTCCATCACATACTGGTAGCGGGCCTGCTCCAAGGGCTTCATCAGCTTGCCAATGTCGTTGCCGACTTTGTAGGGCAGGAAATCGAAATAGGGCAAGTGGCCCAATGCGCGTACTCCAATGCCAATAGCTACGGCCCAGGCCAGCGTGATATACACTACGCCCAGCTGGCCTTTGGCAAAGCTATAGCGCAGGTAGCGGTAGTTGAAAAACACCACCAGCCACATGCCCAGCAGCACCATATCCTTGGCAAACGACTGCCACGGCGTGAGCTTGATGAAGTCGCCGAAGCAGCCGCAATCCGTCACCTTGTTGAAGGCGGCCGAGTAGAAGGTCAGGAAGGCGAAGAAGAGGAGCAGGCCCAGCAGCACCCACATCGTCTGGCGCAGCATCCAGCGCAGCAGCAGCGCCACACCCAGCACTACTTCCAGCGAGCTGAGGAAGATGCTGATGGTGCGGGCATAATCCTTGAAAATCAGAAAAAAGCTGCCGAAGTCGACGGCAAATACTTCAAAATATTCCTCCAGCTTCAGGGCCGTGCCCACCGGGTCGTTCAGCTTAATCAGGCCGGAGAAGATAAACAGCGCCCCCAGCAGCAGCCAGCAGACTTTCGTGAATAGTTTCATGGACGGTGTGAGGTGACGGAGTAACGAACAGATGGAGCGGGCACGGCTCTACAACAGGCGGTTGCCGCGGGTAAGTAAAGCAAAGAAACTGCAAACCCGCCAGTAAACAGCACTGCCAAAGCACTGTTTCCGGCCACGCATCAAATACGCAGCGCTGGGGCTAGTGGCTGCTTGCGGCTGGCGGAACGGGAGCAGCGCTGGCCCAGCCCCGCTTAATGAGCACAAACACGGCGTAGTTGAGCATATCGCGGTAGTTGGCCTCCACCCCTTCCGATACGCGGGTGGCGCCGGCCAAGTCCTCAATCTGCTTGGTGCGGTGCAGCTTCATCAGGATGATGTCCGTGATGCTTTCGATACGCATTTGCCGCCAGGCTTCGCCGTAGTCGTGGTTTTTGGCGAAGAGTAGGCGGCGGTTTTCGGCCGCTTCCTCCTCATAGGCCGCAGCCACTTCTTCCGGGGCCAGGTCCAACGGCGCATCCGCAGGCAGGCGCAACTGCATCAGGGCAATAACGCAGTAGTTGATGATGGCCACGAACTCGCCATCCACGTCGTCGGCCACCAGCTGCGTGCCCTTTTCCTGGATGCTGCGGATGCGCTGGGCCTTGATGTAAATCTGGTCGGTGATGCTCGGCAGCCGCATGATGCGCCAGGCCGTGCCGTAGTCGTGGGTTTTAGCCAGAAACAGGGCGCGACACTGTGCTATTATCCGGTCGTAGTCGTGCTGGGTTTGATTCTCCAAGTTTTTCAGCCTATTTTGTTGAGAAACCGCACCGCCCGTCGTGCTGAGCGTAGCGAAGTATCTCGCTCGTAAGTAATGTAAGTACCACCGCAACGTTAGCCAGCGGAATGCTCCGCGCTGCCCGACGTTCCTTTCTGCCCGAAACCATGCTCCAGGCCGTGCAAGATACGTGTTTCCCGGCTGCGCAAACCCTGCGCTGCCCCGGCGGACGAGTGCTCGATTTGCGCCGGCCGCAGGTGATGGGCATCCTGAATCTGACGCCGGACTCGTTCTTCGAAGGCAACCGGATTGGCAACGCAGATGAGCTGTTGCGCCGCGCCGAAGCCATGCTGCAGGCCGGTGCCGCCGTGCTCGACCTGGGCGGCTATTCGTCCCGGCCTGGCGCCGAGGATATTACCGAAGACGAGGAAAAGCGCCGCCTGCTGCCCGCTGTAGAAGCCGTGCGCCGCGCCTTTCCGGAAGCAATTCTCTCGGTCGATACGTTTCGGTCCGGCGTGGCATCGGAAGCAGTGGCGGCCGGCGCCGACATTCTCAACGACATCAGCGGCGGCGAGCTGGACCCCGAGATGCTGCCAACGGCGGGCCGCCTGGGGGTGCCTTACATTCTGATGCACATGCGGGGCACGCCCCAGACCATGGCCCAGCAAACCCATTACGAGGGCGACATTGTGCTGGAAATGGCGCGCTACTTCCGCGACAAGCTGGCCGTGCTGCGTGCTGCTGGTGTTACGGATGTAGTGCTGGACCCTGGCTTCGGCTTTGCCAAAACGCCGGCCCAGAGCCACGAGCTGCTGCGGCGCCTGCCCGAGCTGCGGGTGCTGGGGCTGCCCATTCTGGCGGGCCTTTCGCGGAAAACCCTCGTGTATAAGCCACTTGGCCTCTCGCCCGATGCAGCCCTCACGGGTACTATTGCCGTCAATGCGCTGGCGCTGCTCAACGGGGCGCGGCTGCTGCGCGTACACGACGTGGCGGAAGCTGTGCAGACCGTGCAGCTTGTTTCCACCACTTACCCGCAGCTTTCGTCGTGATTGGCTCCTTCTCCATCGGCTTCCTGCGCATCGGCTGGATAGACGTCGTGGACGTTCTGCTGGTCACGGTGCTGTTTTATCAGCTGTATAAGCTGCTGACAGGGAGCGTGGCGCTGAAGATTTTTCTGGGCTTTATGTCCATCTACCTGTTTTATCTGGTAGTAAAAGCCGCCGGCATGGAGCTGCTGACCAGCATTCTGGGGCAGTTTATGAGTGTGGGCGTGCTGGCCGGCATCATTCTGTTTCAGCAGGAAATCCGGCGGTTTCTGCTCAATATCGGTAAGGCCACGGCCTTTGAGCGGATGCGCGTGTTTCCGTGGCGCCGCGACACCGAGGCGGCCGAGCGGCTCAGCGTGACCCCCTTCGTGGAAGCCGCCAAAAGCCTGGCCGGTAAGCAGACCGGCGCGCTCATCGCCTTTAGCCTGGCTTCCGACCTCAAGCCCTTCGGCGACACCGGCGACCTGATTGATGCGGCGGTCAGCAAACGCCTGCTGCTGAGCATTTTCAACAAAAACTCCCCGCTGCATGATGGGGCAGTTATTATCAGCCGGGGCCGCATCAAAGCAGCGCGCTGCATTCTGCCCGTGAGCGAAAACCCTGACGTCCCGGCGGCCTTGGGTCTGCGTCACCGCGCGGCCATCGGCCTCACAGAAGTAACTGATGCGGTGGTGCTGGTAGTGAGCGAGGAAACCGGCCAGATTTCCTTGGTGCGCGGTGGTGAAGTGTTCCGCAACCTGGCGCCCGCCGACCTGCGTGCCCGCCTCAATGAGTTCCTGTTTGATGCCGCGCCCAAGCCAGCCGCTTCCTCCCCGACTTCCTCGGCAGCAGAAGTAGCGGCGTAGTAATTCGCAATGCTATAACTACATGTATTATAAGCTCCTACCTCTGCTATCCGCTATTCTGTATAGCACGCTCCCACCGGTGTTTGCCCAGTCGAATACGGCAGCATCTGCTGCACATCCTGTGGTGGTTTTTCAGAAGCCGTATTATGAGTTGGGGCACAGCGCATGGTTCAAAGCAAAAGGTGCCCTGACCCCGCAACTACGCGAGGCGCTTGCAGTACAGGCATCGGAAGGTCTTCAACTAAGAACACTGCCCGATTTGCTGGTTCAGGGGCGGTTCGGCGTGCAGTATGCGCGCATTTACTTGGTCAATCCGGACCCTGCGCCTATTGAGATTGAACGTTCAGACGCTACCGTAACTGGTATAACCCTTCTCTTTCAGTCGGACGGCCAGTGGAAATCCTTCAAAACACTGCCTTTCAGCGTCTGTGGGAACAGCTTTTGGCAGGACACACTGCCTTCGCACTTCTATATGGCAATGGATATAGATGTGTACACCTTCTTTCGGGGTTCCATTCCGACCCCTTGTAAAGCAGTAGCCAAAATAGGCTCCCACGTAGTAGAGTCGCCGGTTTTCACGGCTCAGCTTACCGAACGACAGGTACAAGCGCTTCGCCAGCCCTAACAACGCAACGATGCCCCGCACCGGAAGCGTCCACGCGTGTCGCGAGGGCATTTCCGGTGCGGGGCATCAGCGCCACGGCGGGCTACTTCAGCACTTCCAGCTCCTTGCCTACTTCAATGAAGGCGGCAATGGCCTTGTCGAGGTGGGCGCGGGTGTGGGCGGCGCTGAGCTGCACCCGGATGCGGGCCTGGCCTTTGGGCACTACTGGGAAGTAGAATCCCACCACGTAAATACCTTTTTCCAGCATTTTGGCCGCGAAATCCTGGCTTAGCTTGGCGTCATACAGCATAACGGGCACAATCGGGTGCTCGCCGGGCTTGATGTCGAAGCCGGCCGCTGTCATCTTCTCGCGGAAGTATTGCGTGTTTTCTTCCAGCCGGTCGCGCAGCTCGGTGCTTTCGGTAAGCAGCTCCAACACCCGCAGGCTGGCCCCCACAATGGCAGGCGCGAGGGTGTTCGAGAACAGGTAGGGACGGCTGCGCTGGCGTAGCATGTCAATGATTTCCTTGCGGCCCGACGTGAAGCCGCCCATGGCTCCGCCCAGCGCCTTGCCGAGCGTGCCCGTAATAATATCGACGCGGCCGAGCACATTGCGGTACTCGTGCGTGCCGCGGCCGGTTTTACCCAGGAAGCCCATCGAGTGGCACTCGTCAATCATCACTAAGGCCTCATACTTGTCGGCCAGGTCGCAGATTTTGTCGAGCTGCGCGATGGTGCCATCCATGGAGAAAGACCCGTCCGTAACGATAATGCGGTGGCGCGTGCCCTTCGCAACGGCATCCTGTAGCTGCTGCTCTAGGTCCTGCATGTCGTTGTGCGCGTAGCGGTAGCGCTGGGCCTTGCACAGGCGCACCCCATCAATGATAGAGGCGTGGTTTAGGGCATCCGAAATAATAGCATCCTGCTCGTTGAAGAGCGGCTCGAACACCCCGCCGTTGGCATCGAAGGCGGCAGCATACAGAATGGTGTCCTCGGTGCCCAGAAACTGGGCCAATTTGGCTTCCAACTGCTTATGAATATCCTGGGTACCGCAGATGAAGCGTACCGACGACATGCCGTAGCCATGCGTATCAATAGCTTCTTTAGCGGCCTTCACCACCTCAGGGTGCGACGACAGGCCCAGGTAGTTATTGGCGCAGAAGTTCAGCACCTCACCGGCCTCCTGCGTCTCGATTTCCGCGCCCTGCGGGCTGGTTATGATGCGCTCCTTCTTGTAAAGGCCGGCATCCTTGATTTCCTGAAGCTGCTGGGTGAGGTCGGGCTGGAGGGTGGTGTACATAGACTGCGTGGTGAACTAGTGATTCGGTGAGTGGGAGGAAGTTGGGCAAAGATACTATCTGCTATCCTGAGCGGAGCGCAGAACGGCCAACAAGATTACCGCGCAAAAAATGCCTGCACGCCCGCTTGTCCGCTGTCCATGAGCTGCTGCTTCTGCTCCGCCGACATCCGCTTTATCTTGGGGTTGAAGCCAGCCGTACTAATGCTGACGGTGCGGGCCCAGTCCCCGGGCCGGGCCGGATTCAGGTTTTCAATAGCCACGTTGTAGAGCGCGCCCATATACGAGCCGAAATCCTGTATGGCGTAGGGCGCGAGTTGCTGCCGGCCGCCGGGCTGCACATCGTAGGGCAGTTGTTCGGGCCGGTCGAGGCGCAGGCCCAGGGTTTCGGGGTTGGCGAACGGGCCGGCTGCCGGCAGCGTGTCGGATGCCAAAGCACTCAGGTAACGCGCGTCGTCGAACAAATCGATGGGAAAATTCGCCAGCAGCCCGCCATCTACCAGCACTTCCACAGCCTGCCCTTTGGCGGGCTGCCGCACCACGTGGCCCTGCTTATCGAGCAATACGGCCCGGAAATACAGCGGAATGCTCATGCTGATGCGCACAGCGTCGGCTACGCGCATATCGGGGTGAGTTTCGTGGCTGAACACCTGCACCCGTTGCGTAGTGAGGTTGGTGCCGGTGGTGTACAGGTCGCGGTAGTGCAGCGAGTCCTGCCGAACCAGGGTGTGGAGCTGGCCCAGCGTAAGGTTCGGGTCGTGGGTTTTGCGCGCCACCAGCTCGCTTAGGTACTGCGTAAACTGGTCGCCGCGGTACCAGCCATATTGTTTAATGAGGCGGGTGCTGCCGCCGAAGAAGATAAGCCGGCCATCGTTAAGGCGCTGTACCGGCGTGTTGTTCATCACCTCGATAATCTCCTTGGGCGAGTAGCCCACGGCCAGCAGCGCCGCCTGAATGGCCCCGGCCGACGTGCCGCCCACCCGTCGGATACCGGCCAGCACACCCCGCTGCTCGAGCTCGGCTAATGCCCCACCGTAGGCTATGCCCCGGATGCCCCCGCCTTCCATCACCAGGTTGCGGTAGACGGGTGGGGTTGCTGAAGCTGGTTGGGCAGTGCCCTTTACGGCCAGCTGAAGAGACAGGAATAGAAAAAAGATGGTGCGCATAAAGCAAACTATATGGTAGCGCCAAGATAGCACAAGGACTGGCCAGGGTTGCAGGGCGCGCCGAACCGCGCGGCCGATAGAAGCGCGGCACCGTCACCAAACGCAGCGGCTCCCGTATCTTTGCGGGCCCCACCACCTACTTCCCCCACTCCTTCTGCCCATGACAACTTCCAGCACCTCTCCCACCACCCCCGGCGACACCGTTCTTGTTATTGGCGCCGGCGGTCAGCTGGGCTTAGAACTCACCCACGAGCTGCGCCAGATCTATGGCGCCTCCAATGTGGTAGCCGCCGACGTACGCGCGCCCAAAGACGCCGAAACCCTGGAAGCCGGCCCCTTCGAACTGCTGGACGTACTGGATAAGTCCCGCCTGGAAGAAGTAGTACGCCAGTATAAGCCCAAGCAAGTGTACCATCTGGCCGCGCTGCTCTCGGCCACGGCCGAGAAGAACCCAAAATTCGGGTGGCAGCTGAACATGGATGGCCTGTTTCATGTGCTGGATGCAGCCGTGGACCTGGGCGTGCAGCAGGTGTACTGGCCCAGCAGCATTGCCGTGTTTGGCCCCGATACGCCTCGCCAAAATACGCCCCAGCTTACCGTCATGAACCCGAACACGGTGTATGGCATCAGCAAACTAGCTGGCGAACAGTGGTGCGAGTGGTATTTCCGCAAGCATGGCCTGGACGTGCGCAGCCTGCGCTACCCCGGCCTGATCGGCTACAAGAGCCTGCCCGGCGGCGGCACCACCGACTATGCCGTGGACATCTACCACAAGGCCGTGGCCGGCGAGGCCTACGAGTGCTTCCTGAAAGAGGACACCTACCTGCCGATGATGTACATGCCCGACGCGCTGAAAGCCACCCTGGACCTGATGCATGCCCCGGCCGAGAACATCAAGGTGCGCAGCAGCTACAACCTGGGGGCCATGAGCTTCTCGCCCGCCGAAATTACGGCCAGCATTCAGCGCCACTACCCCGATTTCCGGGTAACGTACCAGCCCGACTCGCGCCAGCAGATTGCCGACTCCTGGCCCGCCAGCATCGACGACAGCCAGGCCCGCCAGGATTGGAACTGGCAGCCCGGCTTCGACCTGAACCGCATGACCGACGACATGCTGCTGCACCTGAAGGAAGCGTTGGTGCTGAAGTAGGCATGCTGTTAAGCATCGGAAGCATCTTGGCTGCTGTGGCCCGGATATCAGTGACAGCGGGAATGCTGTATGTGCTCTATTGGATAGTGCGTCTAACACTCCGACGCATTGGCGGACTCCGCGCTGCGAACCCGTTTCAGCCGGGATGGGGACAACTACGCGAGCAATATGAAAGTTTGCACAGTGTGCCCCGTATGACTCGGTTTTCAGCTCGCATTGGCGGAATATGGCACAACGACGTGCTACAGATTGGCTTCGACACCCAAGAAGTAGTGATTCGCAACAATATGGGCTTTTCGTCTTTGGTCAGAATTCCCTACAGCCATATTGTGTTGCTACAACAGCCTGAACCCTTTCAGGCTACCCGACTAAGCGAAACAGAATACGTTCCAGGTCTATTCCAGGCCGGCGTAGTTGAAATTGGCTTGGACGCATATTGGACGTCCCAGTTGCTGCAGCACATGGCTACAGCCAATGCTTTGGCTGCTCCCTGATCTTTAACTACGGCAGCAAACACGCCTCACCTTAGCCGGTGGGGCGCGTTTGTTTTCGGCGAATCCGTAGTAAACCTCCAGTCACCGGGTGCGTTCCTGTCATCGGTCACCTCACTCCTTCATCACCACCGCCATGATAGTAAACCATACGCCCGATGGCTGGCAGATTATCTACCAGCAGATGCATGCGCTGCTAGCAAGCCAGCTGGCCTGGCAGTGGCCGCCGCTGGGCCCGCCCGACCGGTGGGTGGGCCTGCTGGCGGCCACCGCCCAGCACGACGACGAGCAGCAGCACTGGGACGGACACTACGGCATTACGGCGGCAGGCGCACCCGCCAACTTCACGATGAAGGACTTTTCGCTGGAACAGGCTACGCGCCTCATGCAGGCCGCCCGCTTCCAGGGGCGCTGGCGCAGCCTGCTCACCAGCATGCACCTGAGCACGCTCTACGAAGGCCTGCGCGACGAAAAAAAGGAGCTGGCCGCTTTTCTGGATGAGCAGCAGGCGCAGCAGAAAAAATGGCTGCGGGAGCTAAAAGTCACGAAAGCTGAGACCCGCCAGGCCTACGACCTGCTGCACTGGTGCGACCGGCTCAGCCTGATTCTGTGCCGCCATGAGCTGCCGGAAATGGGCCGCGCCCTCGAAATCTATACCGGCCCCAACGGGCAGCGCTATGAGGTGCAGCAGCCTCAGCCCGGTGGCCCCGTAACGGTGCACCCCTGGCCGTTCCGGGAAGCTCAGTTTGATGTGAGTGTGGAGGCCCTGCAACTGCGGCAGCTGCAGTTCCAGGACGATGCGGAACTGGCCACCGCGCTACGCAAGGCACCCATCGAAACCCTGACGTGGCAGTTCAGCGCACAGCCGTAGCCAGCTAGGGACTATAGCGGTTGTATCAGCTTTGGATTCGTCATGATGCCGGCCGGCACGGAGTCCAGGGCCACAATGTGGTCGAGGTGGCGGCCGTCTTTGCCATCGGTGCGGTCGGAGGCAAGTAGCAGTTTGCCGTAGCGGCGGTAGTCGGACCAGCGGCGGCGGAAGGCGGGCAGCGAGTCGTTGGCTTCCTTGTAGTAGGCCCACTCTTCCACGAGGCTGGTTTTGGGGTTCACGAACAGCTGGTAGCGGTTGTCGGGCGTCACGCCTACGTTGCGGAAGCTCATATTGAGCACTTCGGCGGCGGTACTGTCCATGAACTTGCCGGCTCCCTGGTAGGTGAGCGTCACGCCGGAGTCTTTCAGCTTGAAGGGCATCAGCAGCCACCACGAGTTGTTCACCCAAATCGGGTACATGTTTTCCAGTAGCTTCCGGCCGTCGGGCGTAGCCGAAATATCCTCGCCGCTCCGGTATACATGCCCTTGCTTAGCGCCTAGGTTATAGAGCGCCACCAGGCTGTCTTTCTGCCAACGGAAGTCGCCGGTCTGTTTGTCCCAGAGCTGGTAGGAGCCATCCAGAAAGTCCCAACCCAGCAGGCGGGTCTGCTGCCAGGCCGGATAGCCGCCCATGTGTTGCATCACCCGGTCGGCCAGGGCCAGCGCCTGAGCATCGGAGCCTACCCGGTCGAAGCCATCGGCGGCCGGATACGAAGCCGTGCTATCGGCGGCCGGCACTTCGGTGGTAGCCGCGGCCGGCTTGTCGGCAGTCTGGCTGCAGCCGCTCAGGCCCGCCAGCAGCGCTGTCGGAGTAAGCAAAAACAGGAATCGGCCAGTGAAAAAAGAGCGAGTAGAACGAGGCATAAGCAGCAGGTTTTGATAATCGAATGGAGCCGTCTGTTCTACGCATACGTGCCGGATTTGGCCAGCTTAACCGAACGCCTTTGCCATCCGGCCGTACTACCAGAGCTTCTGCTCCTGATTTTTCTGCTTTATGGCCACGCACTACCGCTTCTCTGATATCGTCAATATCTTCAAAACTACGGCCGCCGAGTTCATGGTCAACAACTCGTTTCGCCACGCGGCGGCCCTCTCCTACTACACCATTTTCTCGCTGCCGCCGCTGCTGCTCATCGTCATCACGGTGGCCAGTTCTATGTATGGCGGCGAAGCCGTGACCGGCCAGGTCTATGGGCAGCTACGCGGCTTCGTCGGGGCTGATTCGGCTAAGTTTCTGCAGGATTCCATTGCCGAGTTTACCAAGCAGCAGAAAGGCGGCGTGGCGGCCATCATCGGCATCGGCACTCTCATTTTCGCGGCCACCACCTTCTTCGTGACGCTGCAGGAAAGCATCAACGACATCTGGAATCTGAAAGTGAAGCCCCGCAACGGTATCTGGCAGTTTGTGCGGGACCGGCTGCTCTCGTTCGGCCTGATTCTGAGCGTGGCTCTGCTGCTACTGATTTCGTTCGTTATCAGCGCCATGCTCTCCGTCTTCACCGACTATCTGCAACGGCTGCTGCCCGAAGTCACGATTATCCTGATCCGGCTGATTGATTTCAGCTTGTCGCTCTTTATCACCTCGCTGCTGTTTGCCCTCATCTACCGGTTCCTGCCCGATGCCATCATCCGGTGGCGCGACGTGGGCATCGGGGCTTTCATTACGGCACTGCTCTTTATGCTGGGCAAGTACCTGATTGCGGCCTACATTGCCTACGCCAATCCGGGCTCGGCTTTCGGGGCGGCGGGCTCGGCCATTCTGCTGCTGCTATGGGTGAACTACTCGTCGCTCATCATTTTTTTCGGGGCCGAATTCACGCAGGAGTTTGCCGATGGATTCGGGCAGAAAGTGCAGCCGAAGGCCCACGCCGTTCGCATCGAAACCCGCGAAGTACCCGAGGGCGAATCGAAAGAGGAAATCACGACGGGCCGTCCCCGTTCCGAAGGACGCTGGAAGAATTAACCAGCAGGCAAGAGTACCAGAGCAGGCTTCATTTGCCGCGCCGGTTTCCGGGCCGGCACAGGCTGGTGCTGCACAGTCGGCAACGGTCAAAAAAGTTTTGTCCAGGCAGCTGCAAAGCGCAGTCGGGTTCGTTCCGGCGCGCTATCTTGCAAGGATGAAAACACTATCTACTCTGCTGTTATCCGCTTTCCTACTCCTATCGGGGCACGTTTATGCCGCCGCTCCTGTAGCGGCCGACACACTGAAAGGCCAGAAGCTATTCATTCAGCACGTTTCGCAGTCAGTCTGCAACAAGCTCAACGAAGAAGAGAAAAAGAAGCCGCTCAACAAACTCTCCCCCGAGGAAGGCCAGGCCCTGCTCGAAGAAGCCCTGCAAAGCAGTATGCGGGAGCACATTGATGAAATGTCGGCCATTATGAAGGCCAACAAAGTCAGCAAGCCGCGCAAGTTTGGCGAAATGGTGGGCCGCGAAGTGGTGATAGTGCTGCTGCAGGAGTGCCCGCTGAGTCAGCAGCTGTTCGCGTCTGTGGGCATGTCGGCCATGAAGGGCAAGCCGACCATTGCGCCGGAAGAAAAACCCGTGCTGACGCTCGTCTCTACCGAAATCTGCCAGCGGCTGGACACCGAAAACGCGAAATCGGCCATTTCCGGCCGGCCCAAGGCGGAACGCAAGCAGATCATCGAAAACGCTATGCAGGGCTCCATACTCAAGCATCTGGAAGCGTTGTCCAACTACTACGGCCTGAAGCAGATTCAGAACACCGGCCACATGGAAACTGTGGGCCGCAAGATAGCCCTGCTGCTGGTCGACCAGTGCCCCAACTATCTGATGCAGATGGGCCTGGATGAAGTAACGGAGAACTAAGCGGCTACCTCCGGCTTCTCTTTCACGGCCAGCTGTCCGCAGGCAGCGTCAATGTCTTTGCCACGCGAGCGGCGCAGGTTGGTTTGCACGCCCCGGTCGGCCAGATACTTCAGAAACGCCATCAGCTTCACTTCGCCGGTGTTTTTGTAGTCGGCGTTTTCGATGGGGTTGTACTCAATGAGATTCACTTTGCAGGGAATCCACTTCGAAATCTGGAACAGCTCCTCGGCATCCTCCAGCGTGTCGTTGAAGCTTTCGAATACGATGTACTCGTAGGTGACTTTGCGGCCCGTTACCTGGTGGTAGTGCTTCAGCGCGTCCTTCAGCGAGGCCAGCGAGTTGGCTTCATTGATAGGCATGATTTCGTTGCGCTTAGTGTCGTTGGGCGCGTGCAGGCTCAGAGCCAGATTGGCCTTCACGCCGTCGTCGGCCAGCTTCTTGATCATCTTGGCAATGCCGGCAGTGCTGACCGTGATGCGGCGCGGGGCCATGTTCAGGCCGTCGGGCGCCGTAATACGCTCGATGCTTTTCACCACGTTGGCGTAGTTGAGCAGAGGCTCGCCCATGCCCATGTACACGATGTTGGTGAGAGGCGTGCCGTACTGAGCTTCGCACTGCTCCTTGATGCGCACCACCTGGTCGTAGATTTCGGCGGCGTCGAGGTTGCGCTTGCGCTCCATGTAGCCGGTTGCGCAGAACTTGCACGTAAGCGAGCAGCCCACCTGCGAGCTGATGCAGGCCGTCATGCGCGTATCGTGCGGAATCAGTACGCCTTCCACGATGTTGCCGTCGTAGAGCCGGAACGCCGATTTAATGGTACCGTCGTTGCTGAGCTGCTGATTCTGCACCTGCACCCCATTGATGACGAAGTGCTGGGCCAGCAGCTCGCGCGTGGCCAGGGAAATGTTGTTCATCTCCTCAAACGAGCCAGCCGTGTTCTTCCAGAGCCACTCGCTCACCTGCTTGGCGCGGAACGGCTTCTCGCCGTGCTCCACCATAAAGGTCTTAAGCTCGTCGGGGGTGAGTTTGCGGATGTCGCGCTTGGAAACTACGGGCAGTTCAATCATCATAGCGCAAAGATACAACGCCAGAGGCAGTTGGGTTCCCGGTTTTTGCTATTCTCGGGTACGCGGTCAGCCAGCACGTGCTATAGAAGTGAGGCAGTCGTTGCGCTCCGCCGCAAATAGCTGCTATTCGCCGCGCAAGCTGCTTGCTGCTTCTAGGCCCAGCGGCCGCAGTTTCCGGGTGCTGCAAAGGGCGTTACGCATCCGGTTTCTCTTCCCGGCTGCCGTAGTAGCCGGCGGCCGCGGCCCCCGCACTCATGCACAGCGCTATAAACCAGAAGCGGCCCGGATTGGCGGGCATATCAAACAGGATAAACAGCCCAAACCACCACGCCAAACAGGCCAGCAACACTGTTATCACCAGACTGGCGGTGTGCTCGTAGTCGGTCAGGCGCAACAGCCCGTACACGCCCAGCCCGATGGCCACGGGAGCACCGAACATAAGCAGCAGGGCCGCCCCCAGAAAGTCTTCTACCGTACCATTCTTGAATGCCTCCCCGAAGACTTGCCGCCCTGCAAACAAGAACAATAAGCAGAGCAGAAAAGCACGTCGTTTCATTCGGGCTAATATAACCCCGAAAACCACCCGCCAGCGCTAACCTGCTTCGCCGCGCAGCCGACCGGCAACTTCCTCGCCGAGCAGCTGCAGCTTGCGGGCTTTGTAGTCGAACATGAGCATGCCGGTTTTGGCGCGGGCTATTTCGCGGCCGTCCTGGGTGCGCACCCCATATACCACGTCGAAACCGTATTTCGAGAGGTCATCGGCGGCCATCCGGATGTGCAGCACGTCGCCGTAAAAACCCTCACCCTTGTACTCAATGGCCACATCGGCCATGATGGTGCCGCGCCCGGTGGCAGGGTCGAACTCGGTGAGACCCACGTGGCGCAGAAACTGCACGCGGGCTTCGTGCAGCAGGCTGAGCAGCGCATCGTTGCCGAGGTGGCCGCCATAGTTGAGGTCCGTAATCCGGATGGGAATGTGCGTGGAAAACAGGAAAGTTTCCGGTAGATTTACTTTAACGCGTGCCATGTATCTGGGGCAAAAGAAAAGCGGATAGCGTACATACGCACGGCTTGCCGGCCGGGCGGTTCCGCTACCTTTTTTCGCTTCTTTCTCAGCATCTTTTCCGGGCGCCGCGCCGTACCCGCTCCACTCCCCCATTTCCACGCTTCCCACAATGTCCAACCCCAAAGTAGAAGTCCGCACTACCGCCGACGGCTCGAGCACGCTGTATGTGCCGGCCCTGGATGAGCACTATCATTCCACGCACGGCGCGGTGCAGGAAGCCCAGCACGTGTATCTGGCGGCCGGGCTGGAGCCGGTTCTCTCGAAAGCCACGGGCATGGTCTGGGTGCTGGAAGTAGGCTTCGGGACGGGCCTGAACGCGCTGCTTACGCTGGAGCGCAGCCTGGACAGTGCCCAACCCATCTTCTACGACACCATCGAGAAATACCCGCTTTCGGAAGCCATTATTGAGCAGCTGGGCGCGGAACGCTACCTACTGAATCCCGAGTTACTCGACTACCATCAGCAGATTCATGCCGCTTCCTGGGGTACGCCGGTGGCCCTCACGCCGCAGTTTGCGCTGCTGAAAATGGCCGGCGCCCTGCAGGATACGCTGCTTGCCGAAGACACCTACCAGGTTATCTACTTTGATGCCTTTGCACCGGAAAAGCAGCCCGACATGTGGACCGATGAAGTATTTGCCCAGCTATATGCCGCTACCGCGCCCGGCGGTTGCCTGGTCAGCTACTGCGCCAAAGGCTCTTTTCGGCGCAGCCTGAAAGCTGCCGGCTGGCAGGTAGAAAAGGTGCCCGGACCAGTAGGCAAGCGCGAAATGACGCGCGCCTGGAAACGGGGGTAGAATATCGTGTCTGGCTTCTTGGCATTTCGTCAACTTATTCGGTTGGTTTGGGGAGTAGTAGGTCTGGTGGGCATCAGCTTAGCACTGGCGTGTGGTTGGCCCCGTTACCCGGACTTTTCGGCGGAAGCACGAGCGTATTTCAGTGCTATCAAAGCCAATGACCAGCCATTGAAGGCGCCTCGGACCGGCGAGTGGAGACATGAGAACCACGAGCCGGGCCAAACGCTGGAGCAGTACCAAGAGTTGGCTATTACCCGACCAGATTCGGTACATCGGACGTTGTATCTGCTGCCGATTGGACACTTTTCGCCGCTGCAGAAGAAGGTGCTGGAGGCTACCCGGCAGTATCTGCAGCACTTCTTTCAACTGCCGGTGACCCTGCTGGCGGCGGTGCCGGATACGTTTGTGCCGAAGGCGGCCCGGCGCCGGGGAATTGAGGGGCAGGAGCAACTTCTGGCGCCCTATATCCTCACGCACCGCCTCGCCGGAAAGCTACCGCCCGATGGCTTGACACTCATGGCCCTTAGCTCCCGAGACCTATATCCGAAGCCTGAGTGGAACTATGTATTCGGACTGGCCTCGTACCCAGACCGGGTGGGAGTCACCTCATTGTATCGGCTGCAGGATACCCGGTTGACAGCGGCCAACTACACCCGTTGCCTGACTCGCCTGATCAACCTTTCCTCCCACGAGCTGGGACATATGTTTTCCCTGCGCCACTGCACCTTCGCGCGCTGCGTCATGAACGGCACCAACAGTCTAGCGGAAACTGATGGTACACCGAACCGCCTTTGCTCCGAATGCCAGAGCAAGCTCTATTGGACATGCCGCTACAACAACCGTCAACGGCTGCTGGCGCTGCATACATTTTTCCAAAGCCATCAGCTAAAAGCCGATGCTTCTTTAGCCAGCCGCGACCTGAAACGCCTGCCTGCTGTAACTCGACCTTAACCTCCCACATTGCACCATCCTCCGTAAGTTGCAGCAGTTATGAGTCGTAAACTACTGGAAACAGACGGGCTGGAGTGGGTGCAGCAGGGCATCGTGACGGAGGCGCAACGGGCGCAACTCCTGGCGCTGTATCCCGAGGAACGCCCGGCCATCGGGCTGCTGCCGCTGCTCGGGAGCCTGCTGATTCTGCTGAGTGCGCTGAGTCTGGTGGCGGCCAACTGGCAGAGCCTGCCCGAAACCGTGCGACTGGGTTTGCTGCTGGGCTCACTGGCCGGCACCTACGCCGGGGCCGAGTACTTCCTGCGCCGCCAATATGATTCGCTGGGCATGGGACTGGTGGGGCTGGGGCTGATGCTGTTCGGCCTCAGCATTATCCTGACCAGCCAGATGTATCAGCTCATCGGCTATGACCTAACGGGGCTGGTGGCCTGGGCCGTGGCTGGAGTGGCTCTAACATGGGTGTACCGAAGCCGCTTTTTGTTCATCCTGACAGTGGCTATTGGCGGCATCGTACAAGGCTATAACACAGGCCAGTTGGGCGCGTTCAGCTACCTGACGGCGGTGCTCACGGCGGGCGGACTGGGCTACTACTGGTGGCGCCGCCCCGACTCGTTGCTGGGCGCGGTGCTGGCTACCGGTCTGCTCTGGCAAACTGCACTGCTGGTAAGCCACCTGCACATCAAAATCACCTGGTTCTTCGGCCCGGCTATGCTGATTTACGCCCTCGGCGACTGGCAGGAAGACCGGCCTGCCGGCCGTGCTATGCAGGGTCCGCCGCTGGTAGCGGCCTTCCTGTTTACGTTAGGCTTGGCACTGTTCGGCGAGTCGGATACTTATACCGGAGAGTTGCGGCCGCCGCTGCTGGCGTATCTGGGGGTGTTGGGCGCGGTGCTGGCGCTTTCACTTTGGGGTAAGCAGCGCCGCGGCCGCCTAGGCAGTGCCACCGACTGGCTGCTGCTACTGCCAGGTTTCTACCTACCGGGTGGGCTGCCACTGGCCATAGCCACGCTGGTGGTGCTCTATGCCTATTCGGGGGCCGTGCTGTGGCGCGCCCACCAGGAGCGCAACCAGGACCGGGTGACGCTGGGCACGGTGCTGTTCATCCTGACGACGGCTGTGGCTTACTTCAAGCTCACCTGGGGCTTTATGGATAAGTCGCTGTTTTTCCTGCTGGGCGGCTCGTTGCTGCTGGGCCTGAGCTGGTTTCTGCGCCGCCGGGCCGCGCACACGTTTTCTTCGTCCGAAACGCCCGCCCAGCCATGAATGCTCCTTCCCCTTCGGCGCCGGAACGCGGCGCGGCGGCCACCCGCCACCCTCCGCTGCCCAAACCGCACCGGCAGCGCTGGCTGCTGTGGCTGGTGGGCGCGCAGTTGCTGTTTGTGCTGGCGGTAGCAGCGGCCGGCTACGCTACCGGCCGTTTCGGGAGCGTGGTACTGTTGCGCACCACACCCGTTGACCCGCGCGACCTGCGCTTCAGCGACTATGTAGAGCTGAACTATACCATTAGTCTGCTGCCGGGGCATCTGTGGAAAGGTAGCACGCTGCCCCGCCGCAAAGACCCCGTGTATATAGTTTTGGAGCCACGTGCCGGGGTGTTTGAAGCTGTGGCAGTATATCCGGAGCGGCCAGAAACGGCACAGGGCCAAACGGTATTGCGCGGCTGGGTGGCCGATACGTGGCGCCGCAGCATGCGCCTGCGCTACGGCCTGGAACGCTACTACGTGCCCGAAGAAACCCGCCGTAAGCTTCGGCGGCAGCAGCCGCTACAAGTGCACATCAGCGTGGCGCCCTGGGGACAGGCCCGCATTTCTCAGGTAGAGGTGCTGCCGGCTTTGCGCCCTAGGTAGCTAAGGAATAGCCAGTCAGATAAATGGCGCAGATTCGCATCCATTCATCTGATTGACAAACACTTAAATCACAAACCGCACTTTATAGCGAATTACTATCCAGTAGCTCCTGATCAGCAGAGGTGAAGTCTACCAGCGCGTATTTGCCTTGGTCGGTGATGTTCATCTCATCCAGTACATCCACTAGGTCGCGGTATTTTGCATCAGGGCCGGCTTTGATGAGCACAAAAGGAGCCGGCTGCTGCCGTTGGCGCTGGAGTAGCACCTGTCGCAACCCTTCAGCGCTGAAGGTAGTCGTACGAAGTTCGGGCTGCTCCACGTCGGCGCGGTTCAGCCCGAAGAAGTAGTGCACTTTGCTGTCTTTGCCCAGAATTAATGTCAGGGCGTTTTTATCCGGCACATCTGAAACCGGCCCTTTCGCCGGCATCGTGAGGTCCATGGTGGTGGGCTTACTGAACGTTGTGGTCAGCATGAAGAACGTTAGCAGCAGAAACGCCAGATCCACCATTGGTGTCATGTCGAGGCGGAAAGCATTCTTCTTGATGCGAGGCTTGTGGCCACGAGCAGCCGGCGCGGAGGATTGGATTTCAGCCATGACACAAATGGTATATAGTGAATTGATATTCACTCAACGGCTTGGCGCTCTGGCTTATTGCACAGTCCGCACGTCTCAGAACCGCCACACTTTCTCTGGCGTGATGCAGGCGTGCAGGCGTACGTCGCCGTCCCAGGCATCAGCAATGCGCGGCACCGGTGGCTCCAGGCTCAGCCCGATACGCAGCGTATCGGGCCGGCATTCGGCCAGAAACCGGTCGTAGAATCCTTTGCCATAGCCTACGCGGTGGCCCTGTTCATCGAACGCCAGCAGCGGAATCAACACGGCATCCAGCTGTGCCGGCAGCACCTCCGGGGCTACTACTGGCTCCGGAATTCCCCATTTGTTGTCGAGAAGCTGGGTGTCGGGCGTGAGGTGGTAGTGGCGCAGCGTCGGGCCGTCGGGCTGCACCACGGGCACGGCCAATTGCACCGGCAGATCTTCACCCCAGATTTCTATAATGATGGGCCAGGTGTCGGGCTCTTTATGGTGCGGAATCGGCAGAAACAAATGAAGCCATTGCCACTCGGCCACCGGAAAGTGACGAAAAAGCTGCCTGCGCATCTCGTCACTGCGCCGGGTAACTTCGTCTTCCAGAAGGGCGCGGCGGCGGGCTAGGGCTGCGCGGCGCAAGTCGGTTTTCAGCATACCAAAACGTTTGAAACGCCATCCGCTTCTGGCGCGTTATCCACTAACTATCAAGCCATATCGTAGCCACGTAGTCTTTCATTGTTACTTACTCCTCTTCCAGCACCGTAAACTCCAGGGCCAGCGGGTCGAAGGCATCCAGCAACTGTCCGATAAAGCCGGGGTTGTTGATGAGGATGCTCAGCACGTTATCCTCCCGCTCCTGCAAGTGGCCGTTGGGCATCAGCTTGTCTTTGAGGGCCGTGAGCTGGGTGTAGGCCGTTTCGTGCTTGGCTTCGGCGGCTTTGCTCAGGCGCTTTTCAAGCCCCTGCACAATGCCGGCCACTTTCTGCTGCTCGGCCGCTACCGTTTTTACCAGCGTGGGGTCGAGGCGCTGGGCCAGGTCGGCCATCTGCTGGAAGGCGGCGGCCAACTGCTGCTGCTGCGCCTGCAGGCTCACTTCCTCCTGCCCCAGCGTAGCACCCACCTGCTTTTTCAACTCGGGCAGCGGCCGGAAGATGTCCAGTGAGGTGAGGCCCAGCTTGCGCAGCTTGCCGGCGTTGGCCTTGCCCACGTACTGGGCCGAGTTGCGGGGCAGCAGAATGGGGAACGGCACCTGGTTCTGGTCGAACACGCCCTTCAGCTGGAACCAGTAGGCCACCTCGGCCCCACCCCCGATGTAGCAGAGGTTGGGCAGCAGCAGCTCCTGGTACAGGGGCCGCAGCACCACGTTGGGGCTGAACTGCTCGGGGTGCTCCTGGGCCAGCGCCAGCAGCTCGGCCTGGGTGTGGCAGCGGCCGGTGTTGCGCACCGTAATCTGCACGCAGTCCTGGGCCGCGTCGTACTCCAGCCGCTCCCGCTTACCGCCGTCGGTGAGGAAGAACAGGTTGAGGGGGCGCGAGTACACCTGGGGCTTGTAGCCGGCGGCTTCGAGGCGGGCGTTGGCCGCCTGCACGGCCTGGTTGGACGCCTGGGCCCGGATTTCCTGTTCCAGCACCGGTACCAGCGCCTGCTTCAGGGCCGGCGCGTCGGCATCAAGGCTCACCAATCCGTACTCGCCAAACAGGTCGTGGGTAAGGCGGCGGGTGGCCTCGGCGAGCGTACCCGACTGCTCATACGCTTCGCGGAACAAAGCCGGCACGTCGGCGGGCAGTTGGTCGAGCAGCTCCTCTTTCATGCCAGCCAGCGGCAGCCGGCCCACGGGGCCGCCTTGGTCGGCGGCGTTCCACTCGTATTTTTTGCCGAACAGGTTCAGGTGGTTGATTTCGGCGAAATCGTGGTCTTCGGTGGCCATCCAGTACACCGGCACGAAATCGTACTGCGGGTACTGCTGCTTGAGCTGGCGGGCCAGCTTCACGGCCGTTACAATCTTGTAAATGAAATACAGCGGCCCCGTCAGCAGGTTGAGCTGGTGGCCGGTAGTGATGGTGAAGGTCGTGTCCTTAGCTAGTAGCTCCAAATTTGCCTGCACGGCCGGATTGACTGCGGGCAGCACAGCGTACTGCCGTTGTAGCTCCGTAGTCAGCTGCTGCCGGGCCTGGGGCGTGTACTGAGCCTGCTTCTCTTTTATCTGCTCCTCGAAAGCGGCCAGCGTGGGGAAGCGGTGGTAGAAGGGCTGCAACGCTTCCGCCCGGGCCAGATAATCGGTGAGCAAAGAGGAAAACGCGCCGGTTTCGGCGTACGCAAGAGTCGTGACGGACATACGAGAGAGGATAATCGGGCTATAACCGGCCAGCAGCCACAAAGTAACGGGGTATTTTCTGGCGGGCCCTGAATCCTTATCCAAACACTGCCCCAATGTCCCAGGGCTGAAGCCTTGGGCTACGCAGCGCACCGGACGGAACAGGGTAGCAATCAGTCATCAACCCGCCCAAAAACAACCCAGGGCCAAAGCCCTGGGCTACGCAGCGCGCCAACCGGAACGCTGCATAGCCCAGGGCTTCAGCCCTGGGAAATCAGGCAAGCCAGCTTACACCAGCTTGCCGTACAAATCGAAGTCCGAGGCTTCGGTAATCTGCACCTGGGCGAAGTCGCCGAGGCGCACGTAGGTGTCTTTGGTAGCGGGCACCAGCACTTCGTTGTCCACTTCGGGCGAGTCGTACTGGGTGCGGCCCACGAAGTAACCGCTTTCCTTGCGGTCGAAGAGCACCTTATAGGTCTGGCCCACGCGCTCCTCGTTCAGCTCCATCGAAATGCCCTGCTGCAGCTCCATAATCTGGTCGGCGCGGTCCTGCTTCACTTCGGCCGGTACGTCGTCTTCGAGCGTGTAGGAGTGCGTGTTGTCCTCGTGCGAGTAGGTGAAGATGCCCAGGCGGTCGAAGCGGGTTTCCTCCACGAAGTTATAGAGGTCCTCAAAATCCTGCTGGGTTTCGCCAGGGTGGCCGGCAATGAGCGTGGTGCGCAGCGCAATGCCCGGAACCCGCTGCCGAATAGTGTCCACCAGCTCCACCGTGCGGCGCTTGCTGATGCCGCGGCGCATGGTTTTCAGCATGTTATCCGAAATATGCTGCAACGGCATATCCAGGTACTTGCAGATGTTGTCCCGCTCGTTCATCACGTCCAGGGCGTCCATCGGAAACTGCGACGGATACGCGTATTGCAGCCGGATCCAGTCGATGCCGTTCACGTCGGACAGGTTGCGGAGCAGGTCGGCCAGCTTCCGCTCGCCGTAGTGCTGCAGGCCGTAGTAGGTCAGGTCCTGGGCAATCAGAATCAGCTCTTTGGTGCCCATGGAGGCCAGCCGGTTGGCTTCTTTTACCAGATCCTCAATGGGGCGGTCCATGTGCTTACCGCGCATCAGCGGGATGGCGCAGAACGAGCAAGGCCGGTTGCAGCCCTCGGCAATCTTGAAGTAGGCGTAGTGCTTGGGCGTGGTCAGCAGCCGCTCGCCCACCAGTTCGTGCATGTAGTCGGCCTCCAGCGTTTTCATCAGCTGGGGCAGCTCCAGGGTCCCGAAGAAGGCATCCACCTGCGGGATTTCCACTTCCAGGTCGTCCTTGTAGCGCTGCGAGAGGCAGCCCGTCACGTAGAGCTTTTCCAGGCGGCCGGCTTCCTTCTCGTCGGCGTAGCGCAGGATGGTGTCGATGCTTTCCTGCTTGGCGTTATCAATAAAGCCGCAGGTGTTGATGATGACGATGTTGGCGTCGCTCTTCTCGGCTTCGTGCGTCACCTCAAACTGGTTGGCGCGAAGCTGGCCCATGAGCACCTCCGAGTCCACGATGTTTTTGGAGCAGCCGAGGGTGATGACGTTGACTTTATTGGCCTGCTGGCTTCTTACTTTCATAGGGAGTAGCGCGAAGCTCGGCTTCGCGTATCGGTGAACGGGCGGGCAGGCAATTTCTTCTCAGTGAGAAACTTGCCTGCCTAAAGCCCGCGACGAAAATCGGACCGCAAAGGTACGCAGTAGGCAACGCCTTTTCCTACTGAGGAAGTTTCTTTGTGCGCCGGGACCTGCGGTTTCCGGCACTTCTCTGAAGCGGCAATGGATACGCCCAATGGCTGGCGCTAAGTACCTCTGCAACAATAGTAGCTGGCTGATTTACCGGCCCAGCAGAAACTGCAACGGCCCGTCAAGGCGCTGATTCCAGGCTTTTTCGCTGTGGTTGGCGCCGGGCACGTAGCGCGTCTGCCAGGAAGCCGGCGTGTAGCCCCGGGCCTGCACCACGGCATCTACCTCCCGCTGAATAGCCGGATACAGCGCGTCCAAGGTCTGGTCGCCACAGTCGAAGTAAAGCTTGTGCGTGCGGGGGTCGGGCAGATTGGTGCGCAGGTAGCGCAGGAAGGCGGCCGGCATGGGGTTGTTGCGCAGCGTGAACGTACCGGGCCAGTGCGTAGACAGGCAGGCGGCCCCGCCAAACACCTGCGGGTACTCGCACAGCGCATACATCGAAATCAGCCCGCCCATGCTGCTGCCGGCCACGAATGTATGCTGGCGGTCAGTATACACCCGGTATTTGCGGTCAATCAGGGGCTTCAGCTCCGTTACCAGAAAGCGGAGGTAAGCGTCAGAGTTGGGCTGAAACTGACCGGTGCTACGGCCGGCCTGGCGCAACTGCTGCTGCACGGTGTCGCGCTCCGCGGTGGTTAGCTGCGCAAACGGTTTTTGAGGAAAATAATTGACGTGGCGGCGCGGACCGGCATTCCACACGCCCACCACTATTACATCCAGCAGTTTTCCTTCCTTCTGCAGCCGCGTTATCACGTCGTCCACATTCCACGCCTGATGATTCCAGGTCGTCGTGCTGTCGAACAGCATCTGCCCATCGTGCATGTACAGCACCGAAAAGCGGCGCTTCCCGTCGTAGTTAGCCGGCAGCCACACGTCCACGTTCCGGGGCTCCACCAGTTTGGAGGCGAAGCTTTCAATGTGTTCGATGCGGCCAACTACCGACTTTTGCTGCGTTGATTGGGCTTGCAGTGAGTAACCGAACAGCAGAAACAGCAAGAGGATAGCAGCAGAAAGGCGCATACAGGTCGTACTGAGGGTATGGTAAACAGTCATTCCGAGCATGTTGCGCCTGGGCGCAACGTGCTCGGAATGACGAACCGGGTAGCCCGGCTTACTTCTTGAACAGCGAATTCACGAACGTTGTCCGGTCGAACAGCTGCAAATCGGTCATCTTCTCCCCCACCCCGATGTAGCGCACGGGCACCTGGAGCTGGTCGCTGATGCCGATAACCACGCCGCCCTTGGCTGTGCCATCGAGCTTGGTAATGGCCAGGGCCGATACCTCCGTTGCCTTGGTGAACTCCTTGGCTTGCAAAAAGGCATTCTGGCCGGTGCTGCCATCGAGCACCAGCAGCACCTCGTGGGGCGCATCGGGAATCACCTTCTGCATCACGCGCTTGATTTTGCTTAGCTCGTTCATCAGGTTCACCTTGTTGTGCAGGCGGCCGGCCGTATCGATAATCACTACGTCGGCCTGCATATCCACGGCTTTCTGCACCGCATCGAAGGCCACGGCGGCGGGGTCGGTGTTCATGCCGTGCGAAATGACGGGCACGCCCACCCGCTGGCCCCAGATGATGAGCTGATCCACGGCGGCGGCCCGGAAGGTATCGGCCGCGCCCAGCACCACCTTCTTACCGGCCGAGTGGAAACGGTGCGCCAGCTTCCCAATGGTGGTGGTTTTGCCCACGCCGTTCACACCCACTACCATTATCACAAACGGCGAACCGGTGTTGTCGGGGCGGTCCAAGATGGCGCGTGAGCCGGTGGCAGCACTGTTGCGGTCCAGCAGCTCCACGATTTCCTCGCGCAGAATACGGTCCAGCTCCGAGGTGCTCACGTACTTGTCGCGGGCCACGCGCTTCTCGATGCGGTCAATAACCTTCACCGTTGTGTCGATGCCCACATCGGCGTGTACGAGCAGCGTTTCGAGGTCATCGAGCACCGCTTCGTCTACCGTGTTCTTGCCTACTACCGCTTTGCTGAGTTGGTCGAAGAAGTTGGTTTTGGTTTTCTGCAGTCCCTCATCAAGAGCCTGCTGCTGCTCCTTGCTTTCCTTATCCTTCTTGAAAAAATCGAAAAGTCCCATTCGGTCAGGATGTTGCACGAAGCTCCAGCTTCGTGCGTCGTTGCTGAGGTAAAGCAGATGGCATATTACGGGCAGTAGGCCAGCCACTCAACAGGGCACCAAGCTGGAGCTTCGTGCTACAACGCAAAAAAGTCCCACGATGGCGGGACTTCTTCACTTATTCAGATTGCCACAGGGGGCACCGAATTACTTAACGCCGGTGGCGAGGTAATCCTGTACTTTGTCAACGGGCACCATTTCCTCGCGGAAGGTATAGGCACCGGTTTTCTCCGATTTCACGGCGCGAATGACTTTAGCCCAGTCCTTGCCGCCTGGAGTTTTCAGGGTTGCTACTACTTTCTTAGCCATTGCTCAATTACTTGATTTCCTTGTGAACGGTCATCTTCTTGAGCACGTTGTTGAACTTCTTCAACTCAATGCGCTCAGGAGTGTTCTTGCGGTTCTTGGTGGTGATGTAGCGCGAGGTGCCGGGCTGCCCCGAGTTTTTATGCTCAGTGCATTCAAGGATCACCTGCACCCGATTGCCTTTCTTAGCCATCTCGACGGGGTTTTTGGGATTAAGGACTGCAAAGGTACGCGTCTTTTCGGAATAGACAAACAGTCAGGCGAATAATCCGCGGGCAAATATCAATTTGATATTCAGGGCTTCGGCCCTGAGTTATATGCCGCTCAAATATACGCATAAGCGGGGCCACTACCGAAGAAAGCTTCCATAGCAGCCCCGCTACAGGCGCAACAGGCCCGATAAACTCCCCTGCTACTCCTTTGCTTCAGAGTTGCATCGACGGCAGAGCACCAGCGCCGCCCCCAGCAACTACCGGATATGCTACTTCAGAACCGGCAATTTGAAATTGTCGAGGGAGCTGGGTTTGGCCATCATGGCTTCTACCTCGGCCACGGTGCGGGGCGCTTCTCTGGAGAGATTTTCGGGCGCACCAGCCGTAATCAGGATATCGTCTTCAATGCGCACCCCAATGTTCCACCATTTTTTGTCGCAGGGGCTGCCCTCGGGAATATAGATACCAGGCTCTACCGTGATGACGTTGCCGGCCTGCAGGGGCTTGTAGGTGCCCCGGTCGTGCACGTCGAGGCCGAGATAGTGGCTGGTGCCGTGCGGGAAGTATTTGCGCATTTCCTCGGGCGTCTGGATGATGCCGAGCTTCATGAGGCCATCCGCTACCACCTTCTGCGCCGCTTTGTTGGGAGCCTGAAACTCGTTGCCGGCTTTGCACGCCAAGATGCCGGCGTCCTGGGCGGCCAGTACCAACTCGTAAATCTGGCGCTGGGCGGGGCTGAACTTGCCGGAAGGCGGCGCAGTCCGGGTGACGTCGGCGGTGTAGCCGTGGTATTCGGCACCGCAGTCCATCAGAATCAGGTCGTTGCCGATGCGGGGCTTGTCGTTGGTTTCGTAGTGCAGAATGCAGCCGTTGCCGCCGGCCCCTACAATGCTGGGGTAGCCCTCAAATTCGGCGCCGTACTTCTTGTACACATACTCGTGCAGGCCCTGTACTTCCATCTCCCCCATGTCGGGCTTAAGTGCCTTCATCACCTCCTGCTGGCCCACGGCACTGATGCGCACGGCCTGCCGCAACAGTTTCAGTTCTTCGGGCGTCTTCACGGCCCGCAACTCGTCCAGCGCATCATTGAGGGAGCCGGTCTCGAAGCGGCTGACGGGGCGCGCCGCCATGGCCTGCTGTCGTTCGGTATCGGTAGTAGCCCTCAGGTAGCCCTGCAGGTAGGCATCAGTGGCCAACGCAGGCTGGTTCTTGGCCAGGCCTTCCACGTAGCTCTTTATACCGGCGGCATTCACTACTCCGTAGCGCTGCACAGTGGTATACAGCTCGTTGCGGCGGGCATCATAGTCGGCCGGAACAGCCGCCTGCCGACGAAATGTAGCGACCAGATCGAACAGGTCAGCCGGGTTGCGGCTATCGTCGCGGATGTCCGTTGGCGGATCCAGAAAATGAATGGACTTGAAATCCGCCCAGCGAATTCCGGCGCCGGCAAAATCCTTGTTATCGGCCACGTACTGCAGCTTCAACTGCTGCCGGGTGCCTTCGGTGCCGAGGCGACGGCCAGTCCATTGTTCGGCTTTTGGGTCGCGAGGCTGTACAAACAGTGCTTCCGTGACGCCCGCCTGTCCGCCCACCGTCTGGGGCTCCTTGAATAGCACCAGCACCGCATCCGGCTCATCGTAGCCGGTGAGATAGTATAAGTCAGGGTGCTGATGAAAGATATAGTTGACGTCGTTGGCGCGGTTGCGGACCGGGTTGGCAAACAGCACCGCTACCGAGCCGGCCGGCAGGGCCTGGCGTAGCAGCTCGCGGCGGCTCTGGTGGAAAGCCGGATCCAAAAAATCGGTGGGGCGGCCAGGGCCGGCAGCCCGCTGGGCGAGGGCGGCCGGAGCCAGGCTCAGAGCCAGCACCGCACACCGCAAAACACGGAGAGTAGAAGTCAGATACACAGCAACGCAGCTAATGGTGAATACAGCAAAGACGCGTACCCGCTCCCAAAAATTGCTTTTCGAGGCGGGTACGCGTCTGAAATAAATTCGCTCCGAAGAACGGCCGTTGCGGACTAGTAAACGATGAAGCCCTGCTCCTTCGCCTTCTTCAGGACCGACATGATGCCGTTCTTGTTGATGGTACGGATGGTGCTGGTCGCTACTTTCAGCGTTACCCAAGCATCCTCCTCGGGGATGTAGAAGCGCTTTTTCTGCAGGTTCGGGTAGAACTTGCGCTTAGTCTTGTTGTTGGCGTGCGACACGTTGTTACCTACGCGGGTACGCTTGCCGGTCAAATCACAAACTCGGGCCATGATATCAGGAACTTAGAGGTTTCAAAGCGGAAAAACGGGGCCGCAAATATCGGCATAAGTTTGATAGAAGCAAACCGAAAGGCTGAAAAATAAGCCGTTATGGCTCCGGAGGCTTCTGCAGGCCGATTACTTTTTGGGTTTGCCCGGACGCCAGGGACAATGCCGGCAGCCACTGCCACAGCAGCTGCCGCGCCGGCGGTGGTACTGCTCCGTAAAAACCATGAGGCCTTCAGGAGTGAAGTAATAGTCGCCGGGCTGGAGCGGCTGAGCCGAAAAGGAAGACACAATAGATAGAAATGCTCCGCAAGATACGACGGCGCCCGCGAAGGCTACGTATACTCTATATTTTTAGTATCTTTCCATTACGAAATTAGATTTTTTAATCTTCACTTTTTCTCCTGCTGGCAGATGCGGTACTGGATGTTGACGTTGATAATGCTGGGCAACTGGGCCATCTGGATGCCGGCAGTGCAGGCTCAGCAGCCCGAAATAGCCGTGCCGGCTGTGCGGCTGGCTTTGCAGCTGACTACGCTGGAAATCCTGCCGCCCGCGCCGCTAAAGGAAGCCCGCCGGACGCTTGCCCAGGCCCGCCAGCGCTTCACTCGGGGGTTGAACCCGGGAGAGACGCTGTATGTAACGGCCACGCTGCTTAATGATGCCGCGAACCGCGTACCCCAGTTGGTGCATGTCCAGACTTGGCAGGATGGGCGCGTGATGGGCCGCTTGGTGGGCTCTAACCTGCCGGATGGCAACAACAAAGAGGAATTTGACGAAAGCGAAATAGTCGACTGGATGATTCTGCATCAGGATGGCGCTGAAGAAGGCAACTACGTGGGCAAATTCCTGGACTTGGAGGAGCGCCTGGGCAGCCTGACGGGCCCTCGCTGAGCACGAGCCAATGCCCTAATCAGTGCGGATGGTTTTCTTGCCGAAATACTCCGCGTACGCCTGGTTGGACCAATCGGAAACGTCGGGGGTGATGTCGCCGAACAGGACGGTGTAGGGCGGCCCCTGTAGGGGCTCTACCACGGTATCATCGGGGAGCCAGCCGGGTTGCTGCAGGGCATGGTAGCGGCTGGTGAGTTGCGCATCGTAGCGGGCCGCAGCACCGCCCAGCCAGTCCTGGTAGGCTAGCAGCACATTGTTGTAGTTGTCGGTGGTTTCCTGGCCCCGCAGCGTCAGGGTATGGCCGCCGATGAAGGCTCCCAGAATCCAGAGCACCAGCCCGGCCCGCACGAACAGGGGCAGCGCAAACGCGGGCCGCTCCGTGCGGCGCCACAGGTATCGTGCCCAGGCGTGGGCATTCAGAAACCAGCCCACCAGAAAGAACAGATACAGAACATTGCGCGTGCGAAAAGGCAGCGCCTGGTTGTTGAAGCGCCAGCCCATAAACGCCACCAGCACCAGACTCCCGGCCATCAGCAACGTGCTGAACCAGGGATGCTGGGCCAGACGATTCAACGGCAGATCCGGTAGGCGCCACAGCCGGCAGCTGACAGGCAGCAGCAGCAGCGTGAGGGCTGGCAGCGCCCCGTTGCCCAGCCAGTTGCAGACGAAGCGGTAGGATGAAAGGGCGGCTTTGCTCACCGACTCCATGATGGAATATTCGTGTACCGGCCCCAGCCGGGCGAAGTTGCCGGGAGCCAGAAACGTAGCCACGCAGGCCACTGCTACCACTGCACTGAGCCACACATAATCCCACGGCAGGCGTCGCTGCCGCAGACAGCGCAAGACCGTGAAGCCCGTTACGCCGACGGCTATGGGCACAGCATTGGTTTCGTTGCACCCGATAATTACGACGGCCAACACTCCCGCCAGCGCCAGCCAGTTGCGCTTTTCGGTGGGGCTGATGGCTCCGGCGTGGCGCGCCAGCACTGCCAGCCACAGCAGCGTCAGCAGGGCTGGCAGCAGGTAGTTGTAGCCGCTTACAATCCAGTAGAAGGCCTCGGCCGGACTTGGCAGCTGCCATAGCAGCAGACTGGTCAGGACACCACTGCTTAGCCACAGCGTGCGGCGCCGAAACTCATCGGCCAGCAGGGTGCGCAGCAGCACGTACAGCGCCGCCGGCAGTGCCAGCAGCAGTAGCAGACAGATGGCGCCGTATCCTCCCGTGATATTGCCGCCGTACTGCACCGGGTTCAGCAGCGCCCACAGCACAATAGAGGTGTAGCGGCCCGTCCAGGTCAGGTACATGTGCGGCATGTAGCCCCAACGGCCGTGCTTGTGCACATCGGTGGCCTGCAGGAAGTCGTCGGCGGAAGGGTGCGCATACCAGCACAGCGCCACAAACGGCAGCAGGCACAACACCGTGGCCAGGGCCAGCAGCAGCGGCCCCAATGCTTGGCGGAGCCGGGGAAAGGGTAAAGAAGAGAGCATAGAATCAGAAGCGGGCCGGGTGCCCGGTGGCTAAAGCTACTACCCGCCCCCGAAATCGGGCTATTTCCAGCGCCATGGGCTGGCCGTGCCGTGGGGTTTTGCGTATTTTTGAGCTACTAACCTTTCTGTCCTATGCAAACCATTCCCACCACGCATACCAGCCGCAGCCAGGAGCTGATGGCCCTCGAAGACCAGTATGGCGCCCACAACTACCACCCGCTGCCCGTGGTGCTGAGCCGCGGCGAAGGCGTGCATCTGTGGGACGTGGAGGGCAAGCGCTACTACGATTTTCTCTCCGCCTACTCGGCCGTAAACCAGGGCCACTGCCACCCGCGCATCATCGGGGCCCTCACGGAACAGGCGCAAAAACTGACCCTGACCAGCCGGGCCTTCTTCAACGACCAACTGGGCGCGGCCGAGAAGCAGGTCTGTGAGCTGTTCGGCTACGACAAGGCCCTGCTCATGAACTCGGGAGCCGAAGCCGTGGAAACCGCCCTCAAGCTGGCCCGCAAATGGGGCTACCAGGAGAAGGGCATTGCTCCGAACCAGGCCCGCATCATCGTGGCCGAGCACAACTTCCACGGCCGCACCACCGGCATCATCTCCTTCAGCACCGACCCCGATTCGACGGGTGGCTTCGGGCCGTACACGCCCGGCTACCAGGTAGTACCCTACGACGATCTGGAGGCGCTGGAAGAAGCTGTGAAAGAGCCGCATGTGTGTGCCTTTCTGGTAGAGCCCATTCAGGGTGAGGCCGGCGTGATGGTGCCTTCGGAAGGCTATCTGGCGAAGGCCGCAGCCATCTGCAAAGCCCACCACGTGCTGTTCATTGCCGACGAGATTCAGACGGGACTGGGCCGCACCGGCGAGCTGCTGGCCGTGTGCTACGAGGCCGTGCACGCTGATATCCTGATTCTGGGCAAGGCCCTGAGTGGCGGCGTGCTGCCGGTGTCGGCAGTGTTGGCCCGCAACGAAATCATGCTCACCATTCAGCCCGGCCAGCACGGCTCCACATTCGGCGGCAACCCGCTGGCCTGCGTAGTGATGCGGGCCGCGCTGGACGTATTGCTGGACGAAAAGCTCACCGAAAACGCCCGCGCGCTGGGCGAAGTATTCCGGGAGCGGATGCGCCGCGTGCAGGCCAAGCGCCCGGAAGTGGTAGAGCTGGTGCGCGGCAAAGGCTTGCTGAACGCCGTGGTTATCAAGCCGCACGCCGACGGCCGCACCGCCTGGGACGTGTGCGTGACGTTGATGGAACGCGGCGTGCTGGCCAAGCCTACCCACGGCGACATCATCCGTTTCGCTCCGCCGCTGGTTATCAACGAAGAACAGCTGCATGAAGCCTGTGACATCATTGAGCAGGTAATCTTGGGGTTCTAGAACGGGCGCTTGCTGCCATCGAAAAAGCCCGCCGTGCTGAGCACGGCGGGCTTTTCTATGCGGGTATCACTGGCTTAGTTCTGGCCCAGCGTGAAGGTGGCCATCTGCACGTCGCGGGAATTGCCGCCCACGAATACCTGGAAGTCGCCGGGCTCGGCCACAAACTTCAGGTCGGCGTTGTAGAACTTCAGATCCTCGGGCGTGAGGCGGAACGTGAGCGTACGGCTTTCTCCCTTTTTCAGCAGCACCTTCTGGAAGCCCTTCAACTCTTTTACCGGACGGGAAATGGAGCCCACCATGTCGCGGATGTAGAGCTGGGCGACTTCCTCGCCATCGTAGCTCCCGGTATTCTGCACCGTCACGGTCACTTCCAGCGTACCGTTCATGGGCAGCGTGGTAGTGCTTAGCTCAGGCTTGCCGTACTGGAACGTGGTGTAGCTCAGGCCATAGCCGAAAGGATACAGCGGCTCGTTCGATACGTCCAGGTAGCGCGACTTGTACTTATCCAGCTGCTGCCCGACGTAGGGCCGGCCGGTCATTTTGTGATTATAGTAGAGCGGAATCTGGCCCACCGACTGCGGGAAAGTGGCCGTGAGCTTGCCCGACGGATTGTAGGCCCCGAACAGCACGTCGGCAATGGCGTTGCCGGCCTGGCTGCCCGCAAACCAGGTTTCCAGTATAGCATCGGCGTTTTTGTCTTCCCACGGCAGCGCCAGAGGCCGGCCGCTCATCAGCACCAGCACCAAAGGCTTGCCGGTCTTTTTCAGCGCCTTCAGCAGCTCCAGTTGCTGGCCCGGCAGCCCGATATCCGCGCGGCTGGCCGCTTCCCCCGACATTCCCTGCGACTCGCCCACGGCGGCCACAACCACATCGGCGCTCCGGGCCAGCTGCACCGCTTCCTGAATCAGGGCCTCGGAGGTACGCGTGTCGGGCTTTATTCCGCCGTTGTAGGCATTGAGACGGTCGATAAGCTGCTGGTCGTCGGTGAAGTTGGCGCCCTGAGCCGTCACGATTTTGACTGAGCTTCCGACGGCATTTTTCATCCCCTGCTCCAGCGAAACGGCCTGCTTCCAGTCGCCGGCGGCACTCCAGCTCCCGAGCATGTCGTGCTGGCGGGTGGCCAGCGGCCCGATGAGGGCAATGGTGCCCGTTTTTTTGAGCGGCAGGGTGTTGTTGCTGTTTTTGAGCAGTACCATGCTTTTGCGGGCAATGTCGCGGGCATCGGCAATGAATTCCTTCTTCATCATCGTTGCCTTGGCCCGCTTCTCATTGGTGTAGAGGTAAGGGTCCTTGAACAGGCCCAACTTCCACTTGGCTTCCAGAATACGGCGGCAGGCCACATCTATCCGCTCCTGCTTCACGGTGCCGTCCTTCAGGTTCTGGGCCAGATTCTTCAGGAAAATTTCCCCTACCATATCCTGGTCGATGCCCGCATTCAGGGCCAGCGCCGAAACTTGCGCATCGTTGCCCATGCCATGCGCGGTCATTTCATTGATGGCCGTGTAGTCTGTCGCAACGAAGCCCTGGAAGCCCCACTGGTTGCGCAGCAGCTCGGTCATCAGCCATTTGTTGCCGGTGGCAGGCACCCCGTTGATATCGTTGAACGATGACATCATGGAGGCGGCGCCCGCCTCCACGGCGGCTTTGTAGGGCGGCAGGTACTCGTTGTACATGCGCACCGGGCTCATGTCGGTGGTGTTGTAGTCGCGGCCGGCTTCGGCGGCGCCATACAGCGCAAAGTGCTTCACGCAGGCCATTACTGTGTTGTTGCGGCTCAGGTCGTCGCCCTGGTAGCCGCGCACCATCACGCGGGCAATCTGGGAGCCCAAGTACGGGTCTTCGCCGGAGCCCTCGGAAACGCGGCCCCAGCGCGGGTCACGGGAAATATCCACCATCGGCGAGTACACCCAGTTGATGCCATCGGCGGAGGCTTCCTCGGCGGCAATGCGGGCACTGCGCTCTATGGCGGTCAGGTCCCAGCTGGAGGCCAGCCCCAGCGCAATAGGGAATATGGTGCGGTGCCCGTGGATAACATCGTAGCCGAAGAAAAGCGGAATGTGCAGGCGTGAGTCCTTCACGGCCATTTCCTGGAGCTTACGGGCTGCTGTGGGCGTAAATGTGTTGAGCACCGAGCCCACATTGCCTTTGCGGATGCTGGCGTCCACGTCTTTGCTCACCACGGGCCCGGTCACATCAAACCCGACCGTTATCATATTCAGCTGGCCGATTTTCTCTTCCAGAGTCATCTTTTGCATCAGGTCGTCGATGAACCTGGTCATCTTCGGGTCTGGGGTGCTGGCGGAGGCCGTGGGGGTGCTCGTCTGGGCTTGCAGCTGCGGCGTGAGTAGCCCCAGCGACATGAACAGGGCGTTTCTGAAAACTCGTTTCATGTGGAAATTGAAAGAAGGTAGGGACTAGACAAGACAGGACCCGCACGGCAAACTCCGGCCCTGGTAGATAGGGCAGCTGCGAAAACTGCCACTCTGCGTATGGCCGCTCCTCTGCGTTTTCCCCAACCCAACGCACACGCGTGATGCCGTGCGAAGTGCAAGGGTAGTTTCGTGAGGAAGAAGCAAGGATGGCCGTGGCTGGGCCGGGCAGTAACTATCAGTCAATCAGCGCATCATAATGCAGCTGCGGAGCCGGGGCAGGGCGTTTTGGTATCCGATATAGTGGGATAAACAGCGCTGCGAAAGCAGGTTTCAGCCTAATGCTGTCCCTGTTTCTGCCGGTATACAATACTACAAAACCTTTGACTTGCGTGGGAATCGAATGCACGTTCTGCACTGAAAATTTACGAGAGGACCCGACGCGAATCACTCGGATGTTATATAAATTTACGATTATCAAACTGCTACTAAATAGCTTAAAATATTATTTAAATTACACTATACCAATACACAAGATCGGAAGAAAACGCCTTATATGCTGCGCTTTTTTCTACTGCAGCATATCGGTGGCATTCTCCGCCTACTGCTGGGCGCACAAACAGCCATCTGCCGTGCCGCTGAACGGCTGGCTACACAGTTGTTATGTAGCTGTACAAAACGTTCCTGGCTGTGCGGCAGCCCGACAACCACCTGTTATCATAATCATCAAACTTTCTGACACTTACCATAAAAAAGCTACACTTCAGTAGTTGAAAGACGTGTTACGTAAGCTTACCGGGCAGGATAGCACAGTCACCGAAATGCTATAAGGCCACCATTTGGCTGAGGCAGAAGCCGCTTTACGCCTCTGGCATCCACCGCACCCGGCTGGCCCCTAGTACTGGCACGGTGTGGGTAGGCCAGCGGGCCAAACTCCCAGGCCATGCCTATCTTGGGCGACTTACTTTTCGTGGTTGTTTGTGAAATCTATTACCCTCTTGAGCAGCGTGCTGCTCCTGTTACTAGCCAGCTGCCGTAGCCAGGAAGTGGCATTTCAGTTTCAGCCCGCAACGGGCAAGGCTGCTGCTCTGGCGCTATCCGCATCTGCTGCTGCCCCCACGCCACTTCCCGCTGTGGTAGCGGCGACCTACACCGCACCGGCCGCATTGGCCCCTCGCTCAAGACCGGCCGGAATACGCCGCTTGCTGCCCCATCGGCCAGCCCTCCATCAGACGGCGGCCCGCACAACCGCTGCGCGGCCGCCGTCTGATGGAGGCCACTTGGGCGAGAGGCCGCAGCAGCCGCTACTGGAGCATACGGGCGCTTTCGTGCTGGGCGTGGCGCTGATAGCTGGTGGCGTGGTAGGGGGTATTCTGCTGGGCGGCTGGCTGGGCCTGGGCGTGGGCGCCTTGGTGGTGCTGCTCGGCTACTACTTTGTGGGCGTGGGCATCGGGGGCAAGCACGCATGGCTGGAGGTGTTTCAGGAGTTTTTCAACATGTAGACGATGGCACAACGGCGCTGGCTCCTGCTCCTGCTGTGTACGACGCTGGCCGGCTGCCGCAGCGAAAAGGCGGCGTTTCAGTTCCGGCCGGCACCAGCGCCCCTGGATGTAAGGCGTGCCGAAAACCCAGCCCTGTCAGCAGCAGCAGCCACCTATACTACAGTCAGAGCTGGCGGCTCACTTCCGCCAACACGCGCCATAGCTGGTGCGAGGCTGCACAGCATCCGGAAGAGCCAGCCGCACTACCGCCACGCCGGACAGGCCCCTGCCTCGCGTGGGCAGCACGTGGGGCGGTCTGCGGCCGCTTTGATGTCAGAAAAGCCAACTGCACATAAACTTTTGGGCCGTCGGCAGCCGGTAGATGGGGCCAATGATGTGTTGTTTTTTAGTGGAGCGGCCTTGGTGTTAACAGGTCTGATTCTCGGAATAGCCATTGGCGGCAGTAGCGGGTTGCTGCTCGCGCTACTTCTATTCGGGATAGGCTATCTGCTGGCGAGCAAAGCCTACGGCAGCCATCCGTAGCGGCAAATGCACTCCCGCCCGCAACCTTACCTTTGCGGCAGCTGTTCTATTTCGTCTTACCAATTGAAAGCAACAATGCCCAACGTCCCCACGCACCGCCCGCGCCGCAACCGTAAGTCACAGGTTATCCGCGACATGGTGCAGGAAACCCGCCTCACTACCCACGATTTTATCTATCCGCTCTTCCTGATTGAAGGCCAGAACCAGCAGCTGGAAATCCACTCGATGCCCGGCATTCACCGCTTCTCTGCCGACCGGATTATCGACGAAATCGGGCGCTGTGTGGAGTTGGGCATCAACACGTTTGCTCCGTTTCCGGCTATTAATGATGCGCTGAAAGACCGGCTGGCCCGCGAATCGGCCAACCCGGAAGGCCTATACCTCAAGACCATTGCCGACATCAAGCGCCAGTTTCCGGACGTGGTGCTGATGACCGATGTGGCCATGGACCCTTATTCTTCGGATGGCCACGACGGGGTGGTGGACGTGGAGTCGGGTGAGATTCTCAACGATGCCTCGCTGGAGGTGCTGGGCCAGATGGCTCTGGCGCAGGCCCGCGCCGGCGCCGACATTATCGGCCCCTCCGATATGATGGATGGGCGCGTAGCCTGGATCCGGGACGTGCTCGACCAGAATGCGTTTTCGCACGTGAGCATCATGAGCTACACGGCCAAATACGCGTCGGCTTTCTACGGGCCCTTCCGCGACGCGCTGGACTCGGCCCCTAAAAAAGGCGACAAGAAAAGCTACCAGATGAACCCGGCCAACAAGCGGGAAGCACTGCGTGAGCTGGCCCTAGATGAGGCCGAAGGCGCTGACATGGTGATGATTAAGCCAGCCCTGAGCTACCTCGATGTGATTCAGTCGGTGAAGGACAACACGCACCTGCCCGTGACGGCCTACAACGTATCGGGCGAGTATGCCATGGTGAAAGCGGCCGCCCAAAACGGCTGGCTCGATGGCGAGAAAACCATGATGGAAGTCCTGACCAGCATCAAGCGCGCCGGTGCCGACGCCATCCTGACCTACTTCGCCAAGGAAGCAGCCGAAGTGCTGCGCCGCGGGTAATTGCCGCCCCAAACGAAAAAAAGCGGAACCGGCCCCGGCTGGTTCCGCTTTTTTTATGGAATTTTCCGGCTCGCCGTATCTGCCTGTTATGTCCACTATCCGCCCGGCCACTGCCTCCGACCTGCCCGAAATCCTGGCTATTCTGGGCCGTGTAGTACCGATGATGAACGCCGCCGGCAACCAGCAATGGAGCGCCGACTATCCGAATGAAGCTGTCTTCCGGCAGGACATAGAAAAGGGGCAGCTCTGGGTAGCGGAGCTGAACGGGGCCGTAGCTGCCTTTGCCGCCCTCACCCACAACGACCAGGACCCCGAATATGCCCAGGCGGACTGGGACGCTGCCGAGCCGGCCCTCGTGACGCACCGCCTCGCCGTGGACCCGGCCGCCCAGGGCCACGGGCTGGCCGCCGCTCTGCTGGAACAGGCCGAAGTGCTGGCCCGCCAGCAGAACCTGCGCGTGCTGCGCGTGGATACCAACTCCGAAAACGCTGCTACACAGCGGCTGTTTCCCAAGCTGGGCTACCGGTTTGCGGGCGAAATCACGCTGGCGTTTCGGCCGGGGCTGCGGTTTTTCTGCTACGAGAAGCGGCTGGGGTAGCCGCCGGCGTTAGCCAGTTTTTTGCCCGAAAGGCCAGCGGCCCAGCCGACGGCTCCAGAGCAGAAATACGCCGGTTCCTACGGCCATCATCAGCAGGGCCGCTACCTGAAACGGCAGGAAGAAGCTGCCCGACGCCAGCGAGAAATTGATGCCGTCCTTGATGCTCCAGAACACCCACAGCCACACCACAATAACAATGATGACGGGCAGCGGATACAGCGGCATCCGGAACGGCAGCCCAGCCGCCCCGCGGCGGCGCCGGAGCAGCACCAGCCCCACGGCCTGCCCCACAAACTGCACCAGTATCCGCATGGCCAGAATGGCCGAAATGACTTCGCCAAGCCGAAACAGCAGGCTGAATACGAAGCCCGCCCCGCCCAGCACCAGCAGCGACACGTGCGGGAAGTGCTTGGTGGGGTGCGTTTTGGCAAACACCGGCAGAAACTCGCCGTCGGCGGCGGCGGCGTACGGAATGCGCGAGTAGCCGAGCAGCACTGCAAACAGCGAGGCAAACGCCACCCACAGCACCAGCGCCGTAGCGGCCTTGGCAGCCGTAGCGCCATACAGCCGCTCCACAAACGTGCTGACAATGAACTCCGAGTGCTGCGCTTCCTGCCACGGAATGACGGTGCCCACGCTCCAGTTCAGCAGAAGATACAGCGCCATAATACCCAAAATGCTCAGGAAGATGCTGCGCGGAATCACGCGCTGCGGCTCCTTGATTTCGCCACCCAGATGGCACACGTTGTAGTAGCCGAGGTAGCTATAGATGGTTTTGACGGTAGCCTGCCCCATAGCGGCCGAGAGTAGCACGCCCGGCAGCTCCGAAAAACCGCCGGCCGGCAGCCATGCTACTTCATGGGTAGCGTGCGTCACGCCCCCAAAAATCAGCCAGCCCATCAGGCCCAGCACACCCATCCAGAGCAGCACGCCCAACCGCCCAATGTCCTCGATGCGGCGGTAGAGCAGCGCAATTAGTAGCAATACCACCACGCCTGATACCAGCTTGGGCTGCCACCATTCCGTGAGGGGCACGAGGTAGCCGAAATACTGCGCAAACCCAATGGCGCCCGAAGCCACTACCAATGGCGCCTGCACCAGCGTCTGCCACACATACAGAAACGACAGCAGCCGGCCCCAGGTATGTTCGCCGTAGGCCAGCTTAAGGAAGCGGTAGGAGCCGCCAGCTTCCGGGTGCGCGGCTCCCAGTTCGCTCCAGATCAGGCCATCGAACAAGCTCAGAGCAGCTCCTACCACCCAAGCCAGCAGGAAATTCGGCCCCATAAAGCCCATGACCAGCGGCAGCGTCACGAAGGGCCCAATGCCCACCATGTCTATCATGTTGAGCGCCGTGGCTTGCACCAGCCCCAAACGGCGGCGCAATGGAGCGGTGGTGGCAGAAGAATCGGCGGAGTCGAGGTGGGCCATACAGAGAGCTAGAGCTGTAAAAGTCGTAGAAATACCGAATGTTCAGATCCGACCCTGCCTTCTGTTTCCTAAAGGGCCAGATGCCAAGCCGGTTGGGCTGCCCGTCAGCCAGTTGTTCATCAGCCGGCTATTCCAACCCCCGCAACCCGGGGCGCGTACGAGTGGCACACGTTCGTCTTCTTTATGTCCGCCGGTTCATCCAAAATTGCCATCTACGGGGCCATTGGGGCCAATATTGCTATTGCCGCTTCCAAGTTTGTAGCCGCTTTCTTCACGGGCAGCTCAGCTATGCTTTCCGAAGGCATTCACTCGCTCGTGGACAGTGGCAATGGCCTGCTGATTCTCTACGGCGTGAAGCAGTCCGAGAAGCCCGCTGATGCCCGCCACCCCTTCGGGCGCAGCAAGGAGCTGTATTTCTGGTCCCTGATTGTGGCCGTGCTGGTGTTTTCGGTCGGTGGCGGCATGTCGTTCTACGAAGGCATTGAGCACCTCAAACACCCAGCTCCCATCACCGACCCCACCTGGAACTATTGGGTACTGGGCCTCTCGCTGATATTCGAAGGAATTTCCTGCTTCCTGGCCTTCCGCGAATTCAACAAAGGCCGTGGCGACTTGGGCTTCTGGGTTACACTGAGCCGCAGCAAAGACCCTTCGGTTTTCGCAATTCTCATGGAAGACCTGGCCGCACTTTTAGGCCTGGGCATAGCGCTGGCCGGCGTGTACTTCGGGCATGCGCTCAACAATCCGTACTTCGATGGCGGCGCCTCCATCTGCATTGGCATACTGCTGGTATCGGTAGCTATTTTTCTGATTTACAAGACCAAAGGGCTGCTGGTAGGCGAAGGGGTGGACGACGAAACCCTCGACTCGCTGGAAGTTATTGCGCGGCAGCAGCGCGGTGTAGAGCAGGTGCGCCGCCCGCTCACCATGTACATGGGCCCGCAGGATGTGGTGCTGGCGCTTGACGTGGAGTTTCATGACCACTTGTCGGCGGTAGAAGTGGAGCACGCTGTAGATGAGTTGCAGGATGCCATCCGGGCCAAGCATCCGGAGTTCAAGCGCATTTTTATCGAGGCCAAAGGACTGGCCGGCAAGCAGCGCGAAACGGCTCTGCAACCTCCCATTTCGCCCCAAATCTGACCAGCGCGGCAAGCTCCACCTTAACCTAAGGTGCAGTTTGGCGGTACACGGCACAGTAGTGCGGCGCCGATGGGGCCGCACTACTGTGCTTTTTTGTTCACCAATATCTGCGTTTATGGTCCCTGTTGCTACCCGCTCTAACCCGTTTCAATCGTTCTGGATGGCCGGCTATGAGTGTACCGACCAGCTCAACTGCTTCGGCAACCGGGTTGATTTTTTGCCGCTGACAGGCCACTTGCAACTCCTCGACGACGATTACCAAGGACTCCAGCAGTATAGCCTAGGCACCGTGCGCGAAGGTATCCGCTGGAGCCAGATCGAAAAAGCGCCTTATCAGTACGACTGGACTACGGTGCGCACCATGCTGGCTGCCGGTCAGCACCACGGCATTCAGCAGGTCTGGGACCTGTGCCACTTCGGCTACCCCGACGACCTAACACCGCTACACCCGCTGTTTGCGCGCCGGTTTGCGGCGCTGTGCCGGGCTTTCGTGCTCATGTACCGGGAAATACGCCCCGAGGGCGAGTTGATTGTAACCCCTATTAACGAGGTAAGCTTTATGAGCTGGCTGGGCGGCGACGCGCGCGGGACTTCGCCCTATTGCGTGGGGCAGGGCTGGGAGGTGAAGTACGGACTGATGCGCGCCTACATCGAGGGCGTAGCAGCCATGCGCGAGCTGGACCCGAACATCCGTATTCTGACCACCGAGCCCCTCATCCATATCGTGCCGCCGCTGAACGCCACCAAGGCCCAGAAAAAACAGGCCCGCGAATGGACCGATAACCAGTATCAGAGTGTGGATATGCTCTGCGGCCGGCTCTGCCCCGAGCTGGGTGGCCGGCCGGAGTTTTTCGACATCATGGGGGTGAACTACTACTACAACAACCAGTGGGAAATTCACACACACCACCGCCTGCCTTGGGTGAACGAGCCCTACGACCCGCGCTGGCGCCCACTACACCACCTGCTACGCCAGGCCTACGAACGGTACGGCCGCCCGATTGTGGTGAGCGAAACCAGCCACCCCGGCCTCGACCGGCCACACTGGATGCGCATGGTAGCTGAAGAATCTGCCGAAGCCCTGCGCCAAGGCGTGCCGCTGTGGGGCGTGTGCCTCTACCCCATCCTCGACCGGCCAGACTGGGATTTCCTGGACCAGGAATGGCACCGCTCAGGTCTTTGGGATGCTGTGCTACGGCCCAACGAGCCGCCATTGCGCGTGTTGCACCAGCCCTACGCCGATGCGCTGCTGGCAGGCCAGCAGCTGGTGGCTGAGGCCATAGCTCCGGAGCTCGTCAGTTCACTGGCGCTTTCTTTATCTTAGCCAGCATGAACCGACCACCCGCCGATACCACCGACCTGCTGCATCACTTCAAACGCGCCTTCGCTGATTCTACTCTCTCGCTGGATGAAGCCCGCCTGTTGCGCCAGCGGCTGGCAGAGCATGGCCAGCATGGCGAAGGCCTGCACGAGTTGCGCCACCGCCTGTTTGGGATGGCCCGCGACCGGTTCAACAGTTTTCAGGACAAGGCCGTGATAGAATGGCTGGAGACAGCCAGCGCCTTGCTGCTGCCGCCGGCCGGTCCGCCGGCCCGCGCTTCCCGCTCCGAAGTGCTTTTCAGCCCCAACGACGACTGCGTGGCAGCTATCCGGCGGTTTCTGAGTGAGGCGGCCCACACGCTGGACATCTGCCTCTTTACTATTGCCGATGACCGGTTGACCGATGCCGTGCTGGCCGCCCACAAGCGCGGAGTGCGGGTGCGCCTGCTTACCGATAACGACAAGCTCTTTGACCGAGGCTCTGATGTGCGCCAACTGCACGCGGCTGGCCTTCCCGTACACGTCGACCGCACCACCGACCACATGCACCACAAGTTTGCCGTGGCCGACAGCCGGACCGTACTGACCGGTTCCTACAACTGGACCCGCTCGGCGGCGGAGCTGAATCTGGAGAATCTGCTCATCACCGACGACGAAGCTATTGTGCGGCGCTACACTCAGGAATTCGGGCGCCTCTGGGATACCCTGCAACCCTTCGAAGTCTGATACCTAATATTTTGCCAAACAAAAAGCGCCACCTGCTCTCTGAAGAACAGGTGGCGCTTTTGGGTAGAAAGCTACGCTACCGGCCAGGACTATTTAGCAGCCTCGGCGGCAGGCTCAGCGGTGGCTGCACCTGGCCGACGGATGCTCACCAGCTGCCTAGTAGTGGTGGCGCCCACCGTCAGGTTCAGGTTATAGTCGCCGGCGGGAAGGCCCGTGAAGTCGAGAGTCTGGTGGTGAGGGCCGGCGTTCTGGCGGCGGTAGTCCGACACGCGAACTGCTGAGCCCCGCTGGTCATACAGCACCCAGCCCATCGGCTGCGCTTCTCCCAGCTGATACGCCATCTGCACCACCCCGCTGGACGGGTTAGGATACACGGCTAAGCGGTTGGAGCCGGTGACGGGCACGTTGGCGGCCACGGGGCCGGCCAGCTGCGCATCCTTGGGAGCTGCGGCTTCCAACTTCCACTGTTGCGTGGGGCGGTTGGCGTAGCGGCGCTGCTGCAGGCCACCTTCTTCCTCGGTGCCGGCGGTCAGGGCTTTGTTGCTGTGCTTGGCCGTGAGTTTGTAGTAGCCTTCGCCGGCTTCCTCTATTTTCCAGAGCTGGTTATTGCCGCTGTAGTAAGGCCAGAGGCTCAGGGCCGCACCATTGGAGGTTTCGCTGCCCAGCACTTCCAGCACCTTGCGGCCGCCCTGCACCGTGAGCTTGAAGTAGCCACTGCCGGCTTCTTCAATTTCCCACTGGGGCGCTCCGGCAGGCGCACTGGCCAGGCCCGGCTCCTTCGACACCGGGGCGTCGCCCTGTACTTCCAGTGGCTTGCCATCGGAGCGGGCCATCAGCGTAAACACGCCAGGAATACTGAGCGTCTTGGCAATATCGGCAGAGGTAGGAGCGGCCTGTTTTGCAGGCTTGGGGGCCGGGGCTGGCTTGGGAGTCGGCGCCGGTTTAGGAGCCGCTGGTTTTGCAGCTACAGCTGGTTTTGCAGCCGGGGCCGCTTTGGGAGCAGCCGGGGTTTTGGCGGCAGCCGTGGCCTTAACGGCTTTATCAGCTGGCTTGGCCTCCGGCTCAGGAGCGGCCGTAAGTATAGTTTGCTTTTCTGCTACCGGCATGCCGGGGCCTTCCAGCGGGTAGAGGTACACGGAAGGAACGGTTTGGGCTCCTTGCCCAGGCCGCACCCACTGCAGGCGCACGTTGGCGTCGCCCTCCTGGTCGTAATACTCTACTTTGATGGTGGTTCGCTCACCGGCGGCCAGGCTTACTTCGGCGCTGGTAGAGGTGGTGGTGCTGCCCTGGCCGTTCCAGTTGTCGAGAATCTGCTTGCCGTTTATCCACAGCCGCACGCCATCATTGGATTTGGTAATGAACTTGTAGCGGCCGGTAGCGGGAGCTTCAATCTGACCTTCCCAACGCACCGAAAAGTTGTCGCTGCGCAGGCCAGGGGCCGGAATGCCCATCTTCCACTCAAAATCGACAACGGCATCAACCCGCCGCAGCAGTGGTGTGCCGGCCAGGCTGCCATTGTTGAAATAGGAGCCCGTGAGGCCGGTGCCTTCGCCCGGGCCGAGGGTAGTAGCAGCCTGCGTACCTGGTTGTGTGGCGGGGCCCGACGCAGGCAGTCCGGCCAGCGCAGAGCCGGTTGAGAGCAGCCCAGCTACGAAACAGAACAGTAGGTGTCGCACAATGCGTTAGGTCTAGAGATGAACTGAAGAAATGAAACAGAAGCGGCAAAAGCTTCTTACGAAAGTACTATTCTAACCTCCTCCATAGAAGAGGCTGAAGCAATATAAAGCATTCTTTCACGACCTGCCTCGTGCGTTGCCCGCCAACTTGTTCATTTCCAATTTTTTCCTTTGTATAGTATATTGTCGCTCTAAAATTAGGCCTCACCACTTATCGGGCAGCTTTTTTGCATTTTTGGGGCCTCCGTTTCTTCCCATGTCTGAACCCGTTGCTTTTCTTTCTTCACCGGTTGGCCTGCTGCGCCTGCGTGGCACCGATGTGGGCCTGGCAGCCGTGGAGTTTCTCAATGCCGACAGGCAAGCCCAAACCCCTTCCCACCAGGTACCGGTTTGCTTGCAGGAAGCCTACCGGCAGCTGGGCGCCTACTTCGGGCGGGAGCTGCGTGACTTCACGCTGGCCTACGATGTGCAGCAGGGCACGGAGTTTCAGCGCCGCGTCTGGACTGCGCTGACGGATGTGGGGTTCGGCCGCACGGCCTCGTACCTCGACCTGGCCCGGCAGCTGGGCAACCCGGCGGCGGTGCGGGCCGTGGGCGCGGCCAATGGGCAGAATCCGCTGGCTATCGTGTGGCCCTGCCACCGCATCATAGGGGCCGGCGGGCAGCTGACGGGCTACGCCGGCGGGCTGCCGCGCAAGAAGTGGCTGCTGGAATTTGAGCAGCCGTCTGTGCAGGCCACGCTGTTTTGAAACAGCAGGTGCCGCTGTGGGCAGCACCGCCGTTCTTTTCCGCAGCTACTGCCCTGCTCCCACAAATTTCAGGAGCTGCTGATATACCACATTGTGCTGCCAGTAGAGCTGCAGCACCATCGGAATGTGGTGCTTGCCGGGCAGCACCGCAAACTGGGGCGGCCGGCCCAGCGCCGCTAGCTTCTCCCGAAACTTCCGGCTGCTCCCGCTGATAGACGGGTACGTTTTGCCCCCCACAAAAATCAGAAACGGGGGTGTGGCCGCCGTAACGTGGTACATAGCCGATACCTCGCGCCATGTTTCCGGCTGCTTTCCGAACGGCACCAGATACTGCGCATCGTTGGGGTACTCCAGCTTCTGCAGATAGTCATACATATCCAATCCGGCCGGGTCGTCCAGAATAGCGCCTTTGAGAGGATTTCGGGCCAGCCCGCGGCGCTGAAACAGGCGGTTGTCGGCGGTGAGCAGCGCCGCCAGGCCGCCCCCGGCCGAGTGCCCCATGACAAAGACGCGCTGCGGGTCGCCGCCATAGTCAGCAATGTGCTCGGTGGTCCAGATGATGGCGCGGGCGCAGTCGTCGGCCATGGCAGGCACTTCCACTTTCGGGGACAGGCGGTAGTTGATGATAACGGCCACTACTCCCTGCTTCGCCAGGCGCCGCCCGATAAACGAGTAGAAGCCCTTGCTGCCGCTGTTCCAGCTGCCACCATGAATGAATACTACCACCGGATACCGAGCGGCGGCGGCTTTTTTTGGCGCGTACACATCCAGGCGATGCCGTTCGGCATCATAAGCAGGGTCGGTGGCCGGCACATAGGCCAGGTCCTGGGTGCGCCGACTGGGCCGGGCGGTAGCATATTCGTTGGCAAAGCCCAGCAGCAGCGGCAGCAGCAACAGGGCCGGCAGGGAGAGCCAGCGGCGGGAAATAGACATAGCAGCGAACCGAAAAGACGCAGTGCTGAAACTGACTGCGCCCTGCACCTACGCACTGGTGCGCCGCCCGGATGGGAGGCGCTGGGTTTTGCGCAATATTCAAGTTACTTGCAGTGCTGTTCGGCTAGCTGATTTGCAGCGACTTATTATTTCTCTTCTATCCTTCTTGAGCATGCGGAATTTCTACTACCGTCTTGCGCTGAGCGCCGGGCTTTTTCTGGCCGGCATATTTTCAGCAGGGGCCCAAACCACCACGTTTGAGCGTCATTTTGGCACCCGCAATACGCTGGACGAGTTCCAAAGCGTACAGCCAACAACCGATGGCGGCCTCATTGCGCTGGGCACCACGGCCAACCGTAGCCACGGCCGTACGGATATGTGGCTGGTAAAAACGAATGCTGCCGGTGATACTGCCTGGACGCGCACCTACGGCACTTCAGCAGCCGAAACCGGCCGGAGCGTACAGCAAACGCCAGACGGCGGCTATCTGCTGGCAGGCCAAGTATACACGCCTGTCACCAACAAGGAGGACATTTATCTCGTGAAAACCACCGCCAGCGGCGCGGTGCAGTGGCAGCGCACGTTTGGCGGGACAGATGTAGAAATCTGCAATAGCATGGCCCTGACGGCAGATGGCGGCGCTGTTCTGGTCGGCTACCTTTCTTCTTATGCACAGAACACAAGCATCGGCACCCAACTGCTGGTGCTGAAAACGGATGCCGCCGGCAACCTGGTATGGCAGCAAACGCCCACCAGCGTTAGCCCAAGAGGCGAGAAGGGCCATGCCATCCAGCAGACTACCGATGGCGGCTATATAGTGGCCGCGGAGGGCGGCTACGAAGAAGATGCCATTGCCTTCAAGCTCACGCCAACGGGCGGTACTACCTGGCGGCACGGCTTCGGCACGGGCACAAGCACGACAGCGGTATGCGTGCAGCAGACCGCTGATGGTGGCTATGTGCTGGGCGGCATGTATGAAGATCTGCAGACGGGCCAGCGCACGCCTCGCATCACTAAGCTAAACCCCGCCGGCAACGCCACCTACGCCTATGACGTGCCCGGCAACCACGAATACGCCCGCGAAGTCCGGCAGACCAGTGACGGGGGCTACATTATCCTGGCAGACGGCCAGTTCAACGCCAGCGCTGAGCTCTCGAAAGTAGACGCAAATTGGCAGCAGCAATTTCTTCGCGTTGTTCCGGTAGGGTTTGCCTACCAGACAATCCCTACCCTGCGCATCGCCCCGAACGGCGACTACCTGTTGGGCGGCTACTCCACGCAATATTCCATCGGCTACGAGGGGATGCTGGTGCGCTACTCTGCCACCGGCACATTGCTCTGGCAACGATACTACGGTACGGAAGGCGGAACGGGTATGGAGTTGGGGCGGGATATTGCGCCTACCGCCGACGGCGGGGGCGTGGTGCTGAGCGAAGAGCCGACTAGCACCACCGATGACCAGACGCGCCTTCGCCTGACGAAGCTGGCGGCCACTGGCATCACGCAGTGGACCACCACCATCAACAACACTTTCGCCGCAGACCTGCTCGCTACCTCCATCCGCCCGACGCCGGATGGCGGGTTTGTGGTAATGGCAGCCTCCTACCTGCCCGACCCGACTACCTATATTTTCAAAACAACCAGCCAAGGTGTGGTCCAATGGAGCAAGGAATTTCCTGCTGCCAACTCGCCGGCGGTTTTCGGCAAAACGATTCCAACGGCCGACGGGGGCTATGCTGTTATCACTGGCTTCGTAGATCGGGCCTGGCTGCTGAAGCTCAACAGCGCCGGCGACACCGTCTGGACGCGACAGTTTGGCAATGCTGGAATAACCCATGCCTACGATCTGGTGCAAACGTCCGATGGCGGCTACGCGTTTGCGGGCCGTGCCTCCACTTTTGGGCGTCAGCAACAGGCGTGGGCTGTGCGTACTTCCGCTACCGGCCAGTTGCTGTGGAGTCGCACGTATGGGCGGGCGGGCACCGACCGGGTTTCCAGTATCCAGCAAACGACCGATGGCGGTTTTATTCTGGGCGGCTATTCCGACGACCCGGGCACTCGCCTGCCGCAAGCCTTGCTGCTCAAGCTCTCCGGCACCGGCGACAGTACCTGGGCGCGGCTACTGCCCCCAACTACTAGCTTCACATTTGGGTATAGGGCCCTACCTACTGCGGATGGCGGCTACATATTGCTCGATTTAACCAATACGGATCCGCTAGACTCGTATTCCCGTTCGGCGCGCCTCACCAAAACAGATGCCTTAGGCACCACCCTGTGGCAGCGTAGCTTCGGCTCCGGGACGCAGCCGATACTCTACAGCCTGGAGGCTTCCGCAGACGGAGGATTTATGAGTGTCGGCTATCAGCAAACCACACAAGGTGACGCCGATGTGTACGTCCTCAAAACGGATGGCAGCGGCAACGTGCTTAGCGCCGGTCAGCCGGCCACCGTTCTTCGTCCTGAACTGACGCTCTATCCCAATCCGGCCCGCAGCCATGTGCGGCTGCAGCTTCCGGCTGATATGCAGACCGGGGCCCTGCAGCTTACTCTGCTGGACTTGCTGGGCCGTAGCGTACGGGAATGGAACGTAGTAGCTGCACCGGCCGAACTGCCGCTGGAGATGCGCGGCGTGGCACGGGGCACCTACGTGCTACGCGTGAGCAGCCCCACAAATCACCTGAAACTGAATCGGCGCCTGATACTAGAGTAGCGCTTCCGGCTTGCCCGATAATCTAAAAGCCCGCTTGGCGCTACTGCAAGTGCCGAGCGGGCTTGTTTGTGCCCCGCCGTACAAGAACCCCGCCGCCGGGAGCGTTACAGGAGCGTTATATTTGTCTGAAAACCATGGCAGCCGTCGTGTTGGCCGCCGCAGAAGTCTTTTTTCGGCCCCTCTCTTTTACATGAAATACCCACTTGTTGCAGCCCTCGGGCTGGTTGCGCTGCTGAACTTGCCGGCACAGGCCCAGCGCAAAACCAAAATCAAAACCAAAGACGCCACCGTGACGGCCGCCAACCGCCTGCAGCCACTGTTCGGAGGTATTGCGGCGGCACAGGCCGAAGGGCTGCTGTCTCCCGGCTACGTAGAAAAAGTGGCCGCCAGCTTCGGCTCCCGGGCCGAAGCCAGCCGTTTCTTCTCCAGCAAAGGCTACGAATACATCAGCGAAGGGCAGGCCGATACGGCCATTACCCGCTTCAATCTGGCGTGGTTGCTCGATGCCAAAAACCCGGAGGTCTACCGCGGCCTGGGCATTGTGGCCAGTAAGAACCCTGCCCCCGATCAGGCCATCGACCTGCTCACGAAGGGCTTAGCCCTGGCACCCGAAAACGCCCTGATGCTCTCCGACCTGGGGTCCAGCTATCTGATTCGGTACGAGCAGACCAAAAAGAAAAAAGACCTCACCACCGGCATTGGCTACCTGCAGCGCGCCCTCGCCGCCGACCCCAACAATGCCATTGCCTGGCAGCAAATGGCGTTGGCTCATTACCTGCAGGAAGACTACACGAAAGCCTGGGAAGCGGTCCATAAAGGCCAGAACATCAGCATGACCAGCATCGACTTCAACTTCCTCAGCGACCTGATGGCAAAAATGCCCGATCCGGAAGGCAAGTTCAAATAAGCTCGGTGAGGCTAGGAGCAGGCCTTGTGCCGGCCACTGCAACCCCTACCTATTTCCCGCGTACCACGCGTTTCGCACTTTTGCCTGCCTGCTATACTCTCCTTATTTCCATTCTCTACTCACCTATCTACTACCTCACCTAACCTCGTCCCTGCGTGAAGCACGTTCTGCTGATTTCATTTTTCGCGGCCAGTAGTATGCTGGCGCACTCCGTTGCGGCTCAGGAAGGACCGGAGCGCCGCCGCCGCCACTACAGCAGCCAGGCACGGGCGTACTACCGGGGCCCGGTTCGGTTTACGGCGGGCGGAGGCGTGGCCCTCTACAACGGCGACCTGGCCGGCGACCTGGGCAACAACCTGCCCGGGGGCAGCGGCAGCCTGGGCATTCTGTACTTGGTGCGGCCGCGGCTGGTTATTGGCGGCGAGGCCACGTATTTCCAGCTCGGGGCCAAAGACCAGTTGGTTGAGCGGGGTCTGGCATTTCGGGGGCGAAATGTGAGTGGCATTACGTTTCTGCGCTACGAACTGCTGCGCGACGAAAGCGAGTTTGCCAGCCCGAAGCGCCCGGCTGCCCTTATCAAACCGTTTGTGAAGGCTGGAGCCGGCTTCCTACTCTACAATCCCAAGTCGTATCTCGGTACACTGCGGCCAGACGACCGAACCAGCTTCCTGGCGCCGGAGCGCAACGACTATCCGGCCCTGGCCATTACGGCACCCGTAGGCTTTGGCATCGTATTCCGGCTCACCCCGCAGCTCAATGCCACGGCCGAAGCAGCCTACTTCTTCACCACCACCGACCAGCTCGACGACATCAGCCCGGTCAGCGGCCGCTCCAGCTCCAGCCTCAACGACGGCTACGGCCTGGTAGAGTTGAAGCTGGAATACGCGCCCTGGGGCCGGTAGCCGGCTGATGGCAGTTGCCAGAATACTGCAAACAGCTACAAGCAACAATAAAAAAGGCCCGTCGAGCGACGGGCCTTTTTTGCTAGCGTGAAGCAGATACTATTGCTTCACGAAACGCTGATGGAACACTTTCTGCCCGTCGCTGACGGTGAGAGTGTAGATGCCTTTGGCCAAAGCCGACACGTTCAGCTGGTCGCCGCTGATACGCAGGCCGGTGACTTTGGCGCCGCGCAGGTCCGTGAGCGTCACGGATACTATGGGGGCGTTGTCGGGCATGATAATGTTCACGACATCGGTAGCGGGGTTCGGGTACAGCTCGAGGCTGCGCGAAACGCTCTGGGTAATGCCCATGCTGGCGTTGCTGCCCGTGTTGCCGGCAATAGCCGCGCCACCGGAGATGGTGATGGAGTAGTCCTCGGTTTCGCCGTAGCTGAAGCTGCCGCAGCTGCTCGTGGCCGAGGCGTCGCTCATCACCACGCGCAGGCGGGTCTTGCCGTTCTTGGCCGTGGCCGGCACCGTGAACGTGCTGCTCAGCGTCGTGGCGCTGCTCGTGCCGGCCCGGCTCACCACCGTCTCGCCGCTGTCCAGGAAGTCGCCGTCCTGGTTGTAGTCGATGTACACTTTCCAGTACTCGGTGTAGGCCGTGGAGGCGAAGCCGGCGCTGTAGCTGATGGTCTGCGTCGAGCCGGCCGTGACGGTCGTGGTCAGGGCCGTGCCGTCGTAGTAGCCGGCGTTGCTGGCCGAGCTGCGGTTGATGCTGCCCAGGCTCACCAGATCAATCCACTCGTACGACACATTCGTGCCTTTGCTGGCACAATAAACAGGCGTGGTGGGCGCACCACTGCCACCTGCGGCGGCACCTACACCCACGGCGTACCACGCATTCGCAACGGCTGTCACCTGCGCCGAGCCGGCACCATATAAGTCCGTAGCGGCCGAAATAGCGGCTGTGCGGGCATTGGCATAGGTAGAGGAAGCCGATAGGTATACCGCTTCGGCACGGTAGGCAATTTTGGCGGCGGCATCAAGCCCTATGCCGGCTACCGTGTAGGCACTCCCGATGTCGTTGGTGCCCGAACCACCTTGGCTCAGCAGGTAGAACCAGTAGTTGAGCACGCCCGAGTTGGTGTGCACTCCGCCGTAGTCATTCGACTGCGTGGGGCTGGTGGTAGTGGCTTTCCAGTAGGTGCCTTTGTAGGTATCGGGCTGGCCGTAGGTGTTGGGGCTGCTCATGGAGCGCAGGGCACCGCCGGCCTTCATGATTTCTTCGCCGATAAGCCAGGTGCTCTTGCCGGTGAGGCCATAGGTGCTCACGGCGCGGGCTTCCACGCAGGCGCCCCAGATATCGGAGAAGCCTTCGTTCATGGCGCCCGACTCATTCTGGTAGGTCAGGTTGGCCGTTTTTTCGCAGACGGCGTGCCCGATTTCGTGGCCGCATACGTCCATAGCCGTCAGGGGCTTGAAGGTGCTGGCCCCGTCGCCGTAAGTCATGCGCACGCCGTCCCAGAAGGCGTTTTCGTACCCGGCACCGCCCGGCACATCATCAAAGTGCACGTAGCTCTTGATTTTGGCGCCGGCATTGTCGTAGGAGTTGCGGTTGTGCACCAGCTTCCAGTAGTCGTAGGTGGCCTGCGCCCCGAAATGCGCGTCGCCGGCCACGTTGTCGAAGTTGGTGTTGTTGTACTCGGCGGCCGTCCAGTTGTTGTCGGCATCCACGAAGTCGACGGCGCCAGTGTAGCTATTGCTGCGTTTGCAGTTGTAGGTTTCGATGCCCAGGCCGCGCGTGACCTCACGCAGATTATAGCCGCCGGTAGCGGTGCCGTTGGCCAACGAGCGGGTGCCGCTGTAGGCGGTAGCAAATGTGGCCGTGGCCGCCGCGTGCTTGATGATATTGTCCTGGCCTACTACTTCGCCGGAATGGGCATCCACGTAGATATAAGCGCGGCTGATGGGGGCCTGCGCGTAGACGTTGAACTTCCAGGCCAGCGTGGGCTTGCCAGCCAGTGCGGCATTGTGCGTGCGCAGGTTGCGCACTACCACCAGCTCGCCCTGCGGACGATAGGTGGCGTTGGGGTTGTTTTCGAATTGCTTCAGGCTGGCCTCTTCCCGGTCGTCCTGCCACATGTATTTGCGGGCGCCCACAAACGCCATAGCGCGCTGCAGCGCGGCATCGGCAGAGACGGAAGGCGTGGGATTGAGCCCGCGCACCCGCTCAAACTGCCCGCTGATGCTCTGCACTTTGCCGCCGCGGGCGTGCACTGAGTAGGTGGCATGCTCTACTTTGATGCCTTTGTAGTACTGCTGAAATTTCTCGTGCGCAAAGCCCAAATCGTCGGCTTCCGACTTGAGGGGCAGCATCTGGTCGTCTGTAGTGAGCTGCAGCTGGTCGCGGAGCAGCTGGCTGGCCTGGTTGAGCTGGTAGGCGGCCGCATCGGCTTTGAACTGCACCAAATAAGGGGTGCCGTTGTCGTTGAGGTCTTTGCTTTGCACCCGAGAAAGGTCTTGGGCCAAGCCGGTTGAGCTTAGGCCACCGAGCAGCATCAGTGCTGCCGCAGAGTACTTGTTGAGCATGTTGTGTGGTTGTAGGAGTGAGAAAAGATCGGCCTGTATGATTTCCATCAAACAGGCCATCAATTTATAGTATTTCCAAAACCAACAGCATTTTATTGAAAATTTATTTCCCTTGATCCTGTATCATTGCAACTATCACAACATTTTACAATGTTAATTGAATGCAACTTATCCGGCATTAAATACCAGAAGACAGCTTATTACAGCTCCAAAATCAAATTTCCAGCGTATTACACTGACAAAATATTACACATCGATTTCCTTCTGAAATGCATGATTCTTCCCAATTGAATAATCGCTGGAGCCTTGCGCAACAGCTTGCCGTCGTGACGGGCGCTTCCAAAGGCATCGGCGCGGCAGTAGCTACCGAGCTACTCGGCTTTGGCGCCACGGTGCTGGCCGTGGCGCGGCAGGCGCCCGAACTGGAAGCACAGGTAGCCGCGTGGCGGGCGCAGGGCCTAGATGCGTACGCCGTGATGGCCGATGTAAGCACCGAAACCGGCCGCTGGCAGGTACTTGATGCCGTGGCTGCACATGGCAACGTGCTGCATATTCTGGTCAATAACGTGGGCACCAACATCCGCAAGCCCACCATCGACTATAGCCCCACCGAGTATCAGCACCTGCTGGCTACCAACCTGGAATCAGCGTTTGGGCTGTGCCAGGGTACATATCCTATGCTGAAAGCGGCCGGGGCGGCTAGTATTGTCAATGTGTCGTCGGTGGCGGGGCTGCAGCACGTGCGCACCGGCTCCATCTACGGCATGACCAAAGCGGCTCTCATTCAGCTCAGTCGCAACCTGGCCGCAGAATGGGCACCGGCTGGCATCCGGGTGAATGCCGTGGCGCCGTGGTACATTCGCACGCCGTTGGCCGAAACCGTGCTGCGCAACCCCGAATACCTGGAGCAGGTGGTGAGCCGCACGCCGCAGGGCCGGGTAGGCGAGCCGGAAGAAGTGGGCGCCGCCGTGGCGTTTCTGTGTCTGTCGGCCGCCAGCTACATCACCGGCCAGTGCCTGAGCGTAGACGGCGGCTTCTCCGTAAATGGCTTCTGAGCCCTGATTTTCGCTGGATTTCGTGGAGTTTCCGAACGAACAAACCCCAAGCGAGACTTGCCGTCCGGCAAGTCTCGCTTGGGGTGTAGCATGCCTGATGTAGCGCCGCGGTAATCGTACATCACCGCCCTAAAATCGGCTTACAGCCGGGTCAGCGCCTGTTCGTAGCGGGCTAAGGAGCCTTCGGCGGAGGCCAGATAGAGGAAAGGCTCAATCAGCTCCAGCTCCATGAGCAGCAGCTCGCCGTCGGCCTCTACTCCGTCTACGCGGGCGTAGAGGCAGCCCTGGGCAAAGTCGTGCACAATACGGTCGGCGGCGCGGCGCAGGTAGTCGGGTGCCTCGCGGGCTGCAATGCCGCCACCGAGGTAGTGCTGCACCCGGAAGTCGCCGGGCTTAGGCGTTTTCAGCACGCAGTGGCTGTACTCGCCACCCAGATAGATGAGCGACCATTCGCCCTGCTCCTGAATCTGGGGCTGAAACGGCTGCACCAGAAAAGCCTCGTGGCGCAGCAGCTCCGTCAGTTCTGGGGTACGGCGGGCGGCTTCGGCGCGGGTCAACTCGAAGGTGTTTTTTGCCCCGCCGCTCACGGAGGGCTTCATCACCAGCCGTTCACAGCCAAGTGTTTCAAACAGCTCATCGGCCTGAAAAGCGCTGCCCTGCACCAGCCAGCGCGTGGGTACAATACGCACGCCGGCCTGCTCCATGTCGCGCAGATACTTCTTGTCGGCGTTCCAGCGCACGGTTTTCACGGGGTTCAGCAGGCGCACGCCCTGAACCTCTATCCTATCAAGCCAGGCGTAGAATTCCTGCACCCTATCGAAGTAATCCCAGGGCGACTTCAGCACCACCACATCGTAGCTCAGCCAGTCAACGGCCGGGTTGCTCCAGATGCGCGGCTCAACATGGTGGCCCTGCTGGCGCAGGTGGCGCGTAAGCAGGTTGTCTTCATCATCGACGTTGGGCGCGGCGTATTGGGCCAGCGTTTCGCAGGTTACAAGCGCAATGTTCATGCAATAGTGAGGTGATGGAGGAATGAGGTGATGAGGTGATGAGGCAAGGCAGTGCGAAGTCGCGGATGTACACCGAGCACTTGTCACCTCATTACCTCGTCACCTCATCACGGCTTACTTTTTCATAGTCAGATAATCGGCGGCCAGCGTGGCGAGGGTCTGCACGCCCAGAGTCAGGCCGCTTTCGTCTACGAAAAAGCCGGCTGTGTGGTGCGGGGCCGTATCGGCAGCCTTCTTGCCTTTGGGCATGCCGCCTACGAACAGGAACACACCCGGCACTTTCTCCTGGAAATAGGCGAAGTCCTCGGCCCCGGTTACGGCCTTTTGCAGCTCTACATGCTCGGGGCCGGCTACGCGGCGCAGCGTAGGCAGCATCTGCTCGGTGAGGCGCGGCTCGTTGTAGGTCACGGGCGCATAGTTCACGATGTCTACTTCGGCGGTGGCGCCGGTGCTTTCCGCAATGTTGGTAGCAGTGCGGCGCACGGCGGTCCAGATTTGCTGCTGCATGTCGGCGTTGAGCGTGCGGATGGTGCCGGTCAGCTCCACTTGCTCCGGAATGATGTTGTTGCGCACCCCGCCGTGCACCATGCCCACGGTCAGCACGGCGGCGTCTTCGGTCAGCTGCACCTGCCGGCTCACGATGGTCTGCAGGCCCATAATAATCTGGGCGGCGGCTACCACCGGGTCCACGGCCAGCCACGGATACGCACCATGCGCCGACTTACCTTTCACCTTGATAGTGAAGACATCCGACGAAGCCATTTCGCCCTCGGGACGGTAGCGCAGCGTGCCTACTTCGGTCTGGGCGTTGATGTGCACCCCGAAAATAGCATCGACGTTGGGGTTGCTGAGTACGCCTTCCTGCACCATCAGCTTGGCCCCGCCCGTCACGCCGGGCAGCGAGCCTTCCTCGGCGGGCTGGAAGATGAACTTCACGGTGCCCGGCAGGTCTTTTTTCACCTGGCTCAGCACGTTGGCCGCGCCCAGCAGCATGGCCACGTGGGTATCGTGGCCGCAGGCGTGCATCACGCCTACTTCCTGGCCGTTGTACTGGGCGCGGGCTTTGGAGGCGAAAGGCAGCGTTGGACTTTCCGTGACGGGCAGGCCGTCCATGTCGGCGCGCAGGGCCACCACGGGGCCGGGCTTGCCGCCGCGCAGGATACCCACCACACCGGTGCGGGCCACGCCGGTTTGCACTTCCAGTCCCAGCCGCTTCAGCTCCGCTGCAATAATGCCGGCCGTGCGGGTTTCCATGTTGCCCAGTTCCGGGTGCTCATGAATGTCGCGCCGCCAGGCAATTACCTGGGTTTCCTGTTGCGCCGAGAGCTTGGCAATGCGGGCATTGAGGGCGGCATTCTGGGCGGCAGCCGGACGGACGAGGGAGCAAGCAAGGGGAAGTAATAGGAGCAGACGCTTCATGCAGCAGACGTAGAAAGTGGCCCCAAAAGGTACAACGCCCGCGCCGGTTCGCCAGCAGACGGTGCCGCAGTGGCTTTCACAGTCATCCAGTGCCTCAGCTGCGAAGCGGCAGTGCGGTGCCAGGCGGCGCGGCCTTACCTTTGCCGCATGTCATTCACCACCGTCACTGCTACCCCTGTTGCTGCTGAGCCGCTGCGCTGGCCTGCTGCGTGGCGCAATGCGAGCTTTCGGGTGCGGCTGCTGGGCGTACTGGTGTTGCTGCTGGGACTTGTGACGGTGCTACCGCGCTTTTTTGCCTTCATTCAGGCCCGGCCCGGCGTGGTATTGCCCGACCCGCTGCTGGCCCTGCTGCCCGCGCACGATGTGTCGGGGCCCACATTTGCGGTTATCTACCTGAGCATTGGGGTGGGCGTGGTGTATCTGCTGCCGCGGCCGGCGCTACTGCTGCGGGCGTTGTGGGCCTACTGGCTGCTGCACCTATGCCGCTGTCTGCTGCTGTGGCTGCTGCCGCTGGAGCCTCCGGTGGGCCTGGTGCTGCTCCGCGACCCGCTGGTAGACTCTCTCATTTACGCTGCCCCGGCTCCCATCACCAAAGACTTGTTTTTCTCGGGCCACACCGCCACCGTGGCGCTGCTGGCGCTGTCGGTAGGGCCGGTTCGGCTGCGCCGCTGGCTGGTAGTGGGCGCCGTAGCCGTAGGTCTGCTGGTGCTGGTGCAACACGCGCACTACACCTACGATGTGCTGGCCGCCCCGCTCTTTGCCGCTTTCTGCTTCTGGCTGTCTGGCCGAATAACATCAGGAAAGCACACGGCGCCGGCGCGGTAAGCCTGCTACTTCAGGTGCTTCTCGTAGATGCCGGCTGCTATTTTCTCGGTCAGGGACTTGGGCACGAGGCCAGTCAGGCGGGCCGAGACTTTATTTAGCGCGCCCGGTATCAGCTCGGCCTCACCGGCCAGCATGGCCGCAATACCGGCCTGGGCCACCTGCTCGGGCGTCATGGATACTTTGTTGGCGGTTTCCTGCAAGCCGGCGCTCATGCCGGCCCGGTCGGCGAAGTCGGTGGTGGTGGCACCGGGGCTGAGGCAGGTGACCGACACGCCGGAGCCGCGTAGCTCGTAGCGCAGCCCGCGTGAGAAGCTGAGCAGAAATGCTTTGCTGGCCGCATACAGCGTGAGCGTGGGCACCGCCTGGTAGGCCGCCGTGCTCGACACGTTCAGGATAAAGGACTTGCCCTGCTGCCGGAGCGCGGGCAGCAGCCGGTGCGTGAGGGCTACCGGCACGTGCATGTTCAGCTGCAGCATGCTCTGCTGCTCGGCTAGCCCCAGTTCCTCAAACCGGCCCCACATGCCGTAACCAGCATTATTCACCAGCACCGCCAGCTCCTGCGTCTGGCTGTTGGCCCACTCGGCCACCTGCTCCACGGCATTGGGGGCGGCCAGATCCTGCGCCAGCACGGCCACCTCCACGCCCGACTGCGCACGCAGTTCCGTGGCGGCCTGCTCTAGCTGGTCTTTGGAGCGTGCCACCAGCAGCAGATTGTAACCCCGGCGGGCCAGCTCGGCGGCAAAAGCCCGCCCGATTCCGCGGGAAGCACCAGTAATGAGGGCAGTAGGCATGTTGGTTGGGTTTGTATTGTCTGTCATCCTGAGCGGAGCGAAGGACCTTATCACCGCAGACCGACTCTGTTCAACGTGATAAGGTCCTTCGCTCCGCTCAGGATGACGGAACTTCATGTAAGCCTTAGTTCTGCTACTTTACTAAGTGCAGAAACCGCAGATAAAACGGCGTAGGACTGTTTTCGTGCTTGGGCTGATACTTGCCAGCCAAGATGGGCACGTACATCACGCGGCGGCGCGAGGCCTCCCCTACCAGCGGCGACTGCGCCACGCGGTGCCACATGCGGCCATCGTGCACGGTCAGGTCGCCGGGCTCGGTTTCCACGGCTATTTCGTGGTCGTCGGCGCTGACGTCCTTATAGTATTTCTTACGAAACAGCATTTCGCGCAGCGGCTGGTGGTGGGTGCCCGGAATCAGGCGCAGGCCGCCGTTGGTGGCGGGCGTACCATCTAGGTGGAAGCCTACGTTGAGCATGGGGCCGATGCGCTTGCCGTAAAACACGTCCCGGAGCGAGTCGGTGTGCCAGCCCATCTGCGAAAACTCCGAGCCCGGCACGTTTACGTAGTGGTTGATGACGAGGCCATCCTTTTCGTTGATACCCACCCGGCCGCCCGGCGCTTCGAGCAGCGGAAACAGGGCCCGGAAACGCGCGTCCTGCAGAAACTCGGCCAGCACGGGGCTGTAGTGCGAGGCAAAGGCGAAGCGCTGCACGATGAGCGAGCCATCCACGTCTTTGCCGTATTTGATGGGCACGCCGTTCACTTTCTGCACGCCTTCGGCCAGCCACTGCTGCTGCACGGCTTCGGTGGCCCGCAGTAGGGTCTGCACCTGCTCGGGACCGGCAAACGCACGGAAATGAAGGAAGCCGTAGCGCCGGAAAAAGTCCAGCTGTTCGGTAGTGAGGGCAGAACCGAGAGTAAAGCGCGGATAGGGTAGTGGTAGAGAAGCCATAGTAGCCGTAGCGGCCGGGAGTACGCCCGCAGGCGCAAAGATACAAGGTAGCCGGGCGCCGCCCCATGCGTTGGGCTGCAATCCGGCCGCGGAAAAGTCGGGAAGCTGCACGCTCAGGCGTGAAGAACTGATGAAACCAGGGAACCGGCGCGCGGGTTTTGGCCGTCCCTCGTACCTTAGCCGCAATGTCTGGTTTCCGGTTTCGTTTGTTGCGGCCAGGATGGCTGCTGCTGGCGTCCTGCGCCCTGGGCTTGCTGCTCCCCGAGCCAGCCCCGGCCCAAACGGCGGGTAGCCGCCTCGTGCCTTTCCGAAAGGGCAGCCGCTGGGGCTACGCCGACCAGAGCCGCCGCCTCGTGCTGCCGCTGGCCTATGATGAGGCCGGCCCCTTCGTGCAGGAACTTGCCTGGGTGCGCCAGGGCCCGCTCTACGGCTACATCGATGCCGGCGGCAACGCCCTGATACCGGCCCAGTACAGCTACGCCGGCAACTTCGACCCCGACGGGCGCGCCACCGTAGTGCTGCGCGGCGACACTTTCGCCATCGGGCCCGCCGGCCACCGCCTGACCACGCCCGCCGAGCCCGAACCCGAAACCGACTACCTGGAGCAGGGCGACCTGCTGCGCCGCCAGGGCAAAGTCGGGTTCCAGTTCACGAGCGGCTCCAGCACCGTGGTGCCCGCCGAGTACGACGAAATCCGAGACCTGCACCACAGCGGCCTGCTGCTGGTGCGCCAGGGCAGCAAATGGGGCGTGCTCAATGCCAAAGGCCGTCTCGTGCTGCCGCTGGCGTATGACGCCATCCGGGTCACGGCCGCCAACGGCTTCCAGTATCCGATAGTGGAGCAGACCGGCCGTTTCGGCTACCTCAGCCATGAGGGCCGGCTGCTGACTGAGGTGAAATACGCCGCCGCCGAGCCGTTTGTGGCCGACGTGGCCCGCGTAACCACCACCACCGGCCAAACGGGCTACATCAACAGCAAAGGGCGGGAGTTCTGGGAAGATTGAGCCTGATAAAGAGGCCGGAGTGCCAGGCACTATTATCGGGCACAAGGCGTAGTATGTATCTTACCACCGACAGACTACTTACTGTTTCATCTGCTACCCTGCCGCCCGACACGATGCTGCTTTCTTGCCCACTGTTTCGCAAACTGGTTTTGACTCCGCTGTCAGCCACATGCACCACCCGCAAGCCCCTTTTGCTGCTGGCTTTGCTGTGGCTACTTGCCGGTCCGGTTTTCGCCCAGGCCCAAGCCACACCCACAATGTATACTTATGTGGAGCAAACGCCTACCTACCGCCACGGCCGCAGTGCGGCGTTGGCCCAGTTTGTGGAGCGCAACCGCAAGTTTCCGCGGGAGCAGTGGAAAACGCAGGGCCAGGTATTTGTGCGCTTCATCGTGACCGAAACGGGCGGGGTGAGCGACGCCGAAGTGACAAAGGGCCTCAACCCGATTCTCGACGCCGAAGCCCTGCGCGTGATTCAGCTACTGGACGGGCAGTTTCTGCCGGGCCGCCAGAACGGCCGGGCGGTGCCGGTGTACTACACGCTGGCCGTGCCGTTCGTCACGAAGTAGAATGCCGCTGCTATGCTCGACCTTCCCATCCTCAACGTGCACCTACAGCCCTGCCACGAAGACTGGCAGCAGATGACACCCGTGGCGCAGGGCCACCACTGCGCCAGTTGCCAGCGCACTGTCTTGGACTTCACCGATGCCACCCAGTCCGACCTGGAGGCGGCCCGCGCCGCCTCTCCCGACGGGCGCCTCTGTGGCCGGTTCCGGGCAGAGCAACTGACCGCGCCGCCGCGCTTACGCCCGAAGCTGCGGAAGTTTCTGGTGGCGCTGGTGCTGGTGTGTGGTCTGGGGTTGACGAGCCAGGAGGCGTGGGCGCAGGTGCAGTGTTTTGGCAGTAGCCCACCCACTCACTTAGTGCTACACAGGCCGCAGGAACTAAACCCGGCAATTCTAGCCGTGCGAGCCAATGCGCTGCATACGTTCCGCCAACGGGCGGTCCGGCAGGCCTCGTTGCGGGACCTGCCCGCGCAAGTGCCGGAGCCCCATACAGTCGTTCTTGGTATGGTAGGAACAGAACCTATGCCGTCTTTTCCAGGTGGGCAAGATTCATTGGTAGCGTATCTCAAAAGAAACCTGCGTTACCCGGCCTCCACTACAGCTGAAGGCAAAGTATTCGTCAGCTTCGTTATCACGCAAACCGGGCACATCACGCAAGCCAAGGTGTTAAAAGGCGTCAATCCAATTCTGGATGCGGAAGCATTGTGGGTGGTGCGGCAAATGCCCCGCTGGATACAACCGTCCCAACAGCACACAATAGAAGCAAGCTACACGCTGCCCATCACGTTCAGCCAGAAGTAGCCATGAAAACGCTCCTGTTGCTGCAACTGGTCCTGCTGATTTTCCTCGGCCAAACTGCTGCCGCCCAGGTAGCCCCGGCAACGGTTGATACAACCGGCTTCTATAAACCGGCGCATCCGACAACTGCAGCAACTCCTCATTCAGAAGTTCCATTCAGGGTCGGATGGCACATAGAACAAATGCCTGCGTTTGAAGGAGGACTAGAAGGCCTGTTCTGCTTCCTCTATCAAAACAACCAGTTAAGCCGTTCAATGAATGGCTACCCATCCGAAAAAGTGTTTGTCGGCTTTGTCGTTGATACTATTGGGCTAGTGCGAAATACACGAGCTCTAAAAGGCCTGCACCCAACGCTGGATGCCGAAGCGTTGCGGCTGGTGAACCTGCTGAGCGGACGCTTCACACCAGGACGATCCAACAAGCGGCCGGTTGCGGTTACCTATACCATTCCTATTTCATTTCCGGCTATAGCCCCTACCAGCAAGAAGCTGCGGAAACGCTGCGACTCATCTTTTACTGCCAACACCCGTTGAGATATTCAAAACCTTCCTACTTTACCCGCTCATCGTCCTAAGCGCAATTCCCATGGTCTTCACGCCCAGCCCTATGCTCCTCAAGCTGCTCTACACCCGTGGCAGCCTGCACAACACCCCCGAAGGTGTAGCCTTCAGCATCAAGAACCGCCTCGATACGGTGCGCATCACGCGCATCGACCATGTGCAGATTGACGGCGTGAAGATTGGCGTGGAGCAGATTGCGCTGGACCTGGGCGAAGGCGACGTACGCCCCGCCACCACCTTCAATGCCGACAGCGCGGGCTTCACGCTGCCGGTGGGCCAGGCCGCCACGTTTCATCTGGCCACCGAGCACCTCAAAGAAGGTATTCATACGGTGCAGGTGCAGTTTGCCGCCGACCCGTTCGGCGACCTGACCGTGGAGGTGGAAGACGCCATTGCGCAGCAGCAGGAAAACAAAAACCGCATTCCGCGCCAAGACCAGGATGACTACTCCGACGCGGCTATTCAGGCCCGGCAGCGCTTCGCCGAGGAGTTTTCGGGGCAGGAGTTCAAGCACCTCAAGCACTACTCCTTCGATGCCCACGACCTGCAGGGCAATTGTGAGCATTTCACGGGCGTGGCCCAGATTCCGGTAGGGCTGGCCGGCCCGCTACGCGTGAACGGGGAGCACGCCGACGGCGACTTCCTGATTCCGATGGCTACCACCGAAGGCACGCTGGTAGCGAGCTACAACCGCGGTATTCAGCTCCTCAACCTCTGCGGAGGGGCTAAGTGCACCGTCATCGGCGACGCCATGCAGCGGGCCCCGGTATTTGTGTTTGACGATGCACGGGGGGCGCGAGATTTTGGCCGCTGGGTAGAGGAGAATATCGACCAGATCCGGCCCGAGGCCGAGAGCACCTCCCGCGTGGCCAAGCTGCAGTACATTGATACGTATCTGAGCAACAAGTTTGCCTTTCTGCGCTTCAACTACAGCACCGGCGACGCGGCCGGGCAGAATATGGTGGGCCGTGCCACCTTCGCGGCCTGCTCCTGGATTCTGGAGAACTACAAAGGCACGCCCATCCGCCATTTCTACCTCGAATCGAACTTCGCCACCGATAAAAAGGCGTCTCAGATCAACGTGATGCGCACCCGGGGCAAGCGGGTAGTGGCGGAGGCCGTCATCAAGCGCGACATTCTGCAGCAGCGTATGCGCGTGACGCCCGAGCAGTTGGCTTACCACGGGCAGGTGAGCAATGTGGGTGCGTTTCTGAGCGGCGCCAACAACAACGGGGCACACTCGGCCAATGGCATTACGGCCCTGTTCATTGCCACCGGCCAGGACGTAGCCAACGTATCGGAGTCGTCGGCGGGCGTGCTATACTCGGAAATCACACCCGAAGGCGACCTGTACATCAGCATTACCATCCCGAGTCTGATAGTGGCCACGCACGGTGGCGGCACCGGCCTAGCCACCCAGAACGAGTGCCTGCGGATGCTGGGCTGCGTGGGCCGCGGCACCGTGAATAAGTTTGCGGAAATAGTGGCCGGTGTAGTGCTGGCCGGTGAGTTGAGCCTGGGCGCCGCCATCAGCAGCTCCGACTGGGTGAGCAGCCACGAGCAGTACGGCCGCAACCGGTAGCGGAAGCAACCTTGCAGACAAACGGAACCGTCCGGGCGGGAGTAGAATCGGGTGCCAGCACCTAGATTCCGCTTCCGCCCGGACAAACGTTTTATAGACCCGACTTATGCCATTGCCAGGAACTTATGAGCCTGGGAAAGCCGTATATTTACCGTCTGTATTTCAATCATTTTAGCTGTATGAAACCTATTATCCCGGTCTTGTTTGCACTGACTTTTGCGGCCACTTCGGCTATGGCGCAGGCTGGCATGAGTTCCTACGACATGGCCGATATCACGCGCGGCCGGCCAACTTCCACCCGCAACCTCAATATGAGCACCGCCGACAAGGAGGCGGCCATTGCGGGTACGCCGGCGCTGGGCTACTACAACCAGGGCTGGAACGCAGGTACTGTGCAGCCACTCGACGGAGAAAATGGCTCGGTTTCGGGGTTGCGCTACAACATGAAGCTACAATGGCTGGAGGCGCAGGATGCTACTGTACCGGGCGGCATCCGGGTGTATCCATCGGGTACTCTCAAGAGCTTTACGCTGGTACCGGCCGCCGGCCAGGCCCCGCACCTGTTCCGTGAGTACAAGTACAGCTCTACGCGCACCGGCTCGGGGCGCGGCTTTATGGAAGAGCTGAACCGCACCGGCGACGTGCGCCTGCTGGTCCGCCATACGTTCGAGGAGCGCGCCGCCGAAATCAACCCGGCCCTGAACACGGTAGTGCGCCCGGCACAGCAGTTGCACGTCACGAGCCTGTTCTACACCCAGTCGGCCAAGTCCGATTTTGCGGCTGAATTGACGCTGGACCGCCGCGGTATCATGCGCGTGTTCAAGGCCCGTGCCGGCGAGATGGACGCCTACGCCAAAAACAACAACCTCGACTACACCAGACTAAACGACGTGCTGAAGATGGTGGACTACTACAACACCCTGCCGGCTGCACCGGCGAAGTAGTTCTTTTCAACTTCCGCTTCTATGACAGCTAAACGTATTCTGGTGCCTGGCTTGGCGTTGGCCATCTGCCTTGTGTACTCCACTACTTCTGTTGCCCAAAATGGTCTGAATGCGCTGGATATGGCCGACATTGTGAGTGGCCGTACCGTTTCTACCCAAAACCTAAACCAGCGTAGCAGCGACAGAGCAGCCGCCATTGCGGGCACACCGATGCTGGGCTACTATGGCTAGAAACAAAGCTGGCATGCCGGAACCATCCAGCAGCTTGATGGGCAAACCAGCCCGGTTTCGGGGTTGCGCTACAACGTGAAGCTGCAATGGCTGGAGGCGCAGGATGCAGCAGCGCCAGACGGAATAAAGGTCTATACCAGTGGCACTCTGAGAGGCTTTACGCTGATTCCGGCGGCCGGACAGGTGCCACTGCAGTTTCAGGAGGTCAAGTACCGCTCATTGCGGTCAGGCAGTGGCCGCGGTATGCTGCAGGTTCTCAACACAACCGGGGCAATCCATCTGTTGGCGCGCCATGTGTATGTGGAGCACGGCCCCCAGATGAACCTGGCGCTCAACACCGAAATGCGCCCGGCATACCAGACCCAGACGACTACCCTGTATGCCGTACCGTCCGAAAAGCCGGATGTAGCGGTTGAGCTGACGCCCGACCGATCCATCATGCGGCTTTTTAAAAAGCATGCGGAGGAAATGGAGCAGCAGATTAAAGCTATGGGCTGGCGCTACGATAAGCTGGAAGACGTGGTGAAAATGGTAGAGTTATACAACACTATTGCCAGCGACGACCCTACAGAATAGGCACCACAATAAAAAGCCCCGACCATCTTCATGGTCGGGGCTTTTTATTGTGGTGGGGATGAGCTTACAGCGGGTCAGCCGTGACTTTGAAGCGAGAATCGGAGCGCACGGTAATGTCGCGGGAAATGGGCCGGGTAATTTCGGCTTTGGTCGTGAGCGTGTAGCTACTGGCCTTGAGGTACTTGTCGAGCACGGCGTTGGTAGGTGTCAGCTCGATGCTGGTTTGGCCGGCAGGCACCTGCGCCAATGAGGCTAGCAGTACTTGGTCGTTCTGGTCAGTGCTAATGTAGATTTCGATGCGGCGCAGAAAGTCGAAATTCTCACTGCTGGGGTCGGTGATGGTAAGCGTGAGGCGGTTGAGGCTCACGTTTTTAACCAGGTCGGCGCGGGTGCCCTCATTGCTAAACCGCTCTTCAGACTTGGTAGGCACTGAAATAGGCGTCAGCGGGACGAGCGTACCAAGGGGAAAGTTGCTGGCAATGCGGATGTTCTGCGAGTCTTCGATGTAGAAGGTCAGCAGCTTATCAATCTTCTTGCAGCCTACCGCCAGCACCAAAGCCAGCAGCGGTAGAACAAACAGTATTTTTTTCATGGCAGTTGAATTTTGCCCGGCAGATACGCAGCCGTTCATAAATAGGTTTGACAGCAGGCAGGCAGAAGTAATGTAGTCCGCCCCGCTAGAGCTGCCGGGCCTGCATCGCAAAGCGCAGTTGCAGCTGCATGCGGACCACCGTTTGTCCGGGCTGCCTCAGCTCCAGTTGAGGCGTCAGGTAGTACTGGCCGGGGCGCAGGTAGCTCAGCAGCGCCGTGTTAGTGGGCATGAGCGTAAGTGTAGTGGCGCCGAGAGGCACATTCGGCAGGGTAGCCAGCACCATACGGTCGTTGCCCTGTTCCGAGGTGATGTACCAGGTAATCTGGCGCACAAAGTCGAAGTTCTGGCCGACTGGCGCCTGCAGCGTGAGCGTGGCGTGGCTGAGCGTGGCCTGCTGCAGCTGATCCAGCGTAATTTTGCGGCCCCTGCAGGAATCCGCCGTGGCGGAATAGACACGGGTGGTAGGCAGAAACACCGTCAGCGGGCCGGCGGGCGGCGCCGTTACGTCCAGGACCGCCGCCCAGGTATCCACCACGTCAAAGGCTACGGTGGTTTCCTTCGCCTCTTTCTTGCAGCCGAAGCTCAGGGCGGCCAGCAGCAGAAATCCTAGCAAGTTGTGTATGCGCATAACCGAAAGGGTAAAAGAGATAGTGTCAATAAAAATAGATTGGGCGTACGGTACCGCGCTTGATGCAGATCAGGAAAAAACAAACGGGGCCCACCAGTTTCCCGGCTAGCCCCGTCCACAACAGCCGTAAAATCGGTCTACTCCATGATTAGTCCATCATGTCGGCCGCCTTAGGCGGGTCCGGCACGAAGCCGGGCTGCCAGCTCATGGGGTAGCGCGGGTCGATGTAAGGCAATGCCGCTTCGGTCAGGTAGAGCGGCCGGAATGTATCCACCATTACGGCCAGCTCGTGGGTTTCCTTCTTGCCGATGCTGGCCTCTACGGTGCCGGGGTGTGGCCCGTGTGGAATGCCGCTGGGATGCCACGTAAATGAGGCCAGATCCACGCCCTTGCGCGACATAAAGTTGCCGGCCACATAGTACAGCACTTCGTCTGAATCGACGTTGGAGTGGTTGTAAGGAGCCGGAATGCTCAGCGGGTGGTAATCGAAGAGGCGCGGCACGAACGAGCAGATGACGAAGTTGTTGGCCTCGAAATGCTGGTGCACGGGTGGTGGCTGGTGCAGGCGGCCCGTAATGGGCTCAAAATCGTGGATGCTGGTGGCATAGGGGTAGAAATAGCCGTCCCAGCCTACCACATCAAACGGCGAGTGGCCGTAGGTGAGGTGGTGCAGCTGGCCTTCCTTCTTGATCTTGACCACGTACTCGCCCGACTCCTGCACGTCTTCCGTCACCAGCTCGTGGGGCGGCCGGATGTCCCGCTCGCAGTAGGGCGAGTGTTCCAGCAGCTGCCCGAAATGGTTGCGGTAGCGGCGGCACGTTTCCACGGGGCTAAACGACTCGATGATGAGCAGGCGCACCGGCCCCTCCTCGAAGTGCAGCTGGTGGATGATGGTGCGCGGAATAACGATATAGTCGCCGGGCTCGAAGGCTACCTTGCCCATCTGACTCCACAGCTCGCCGCGGCCTTCGTGCACGAAAATCACCTCATCGGCCAGCGCGTTTTTGTAGTAGTACTGCATCCGCTTTTCCGTGGGGTTGCAGATGCTCAGCGTTACGTCGGCGTTGCCGAGCATCGTCTGGCGGGCCTGCAGATAGTCGCCACCGGTGGTAGTCTGGGACAAGGTGCGCAAGTGAGCTGGCTCCAGCGGCCGATCTTTCAGCAACTTGGGGCTATACGGCTCAGGTGTACCTACCGTGCGGATTTCGGTGGGCAGATGCTTATGATAGAGCAAAGACGACACACCATGAAACCCCAGCGTGCCTACCAGCTGCTCGGCATACAGCGAGCCGTCAGGTTGGCGAAACTGGGTGTGGCGCTTGCGCGGAATCTGGCCGAGGCGGTGGTAGTAAGCCATGCGGAAAACGAGCGTTGCGGGTGGGAAATGGGGTACGGGGTCTGTAGCGTGAAGGTAAGAAGTTTGGCAGAAGCCCACGCTTACCGCTACTTACAGCGGAACAGCGCCGGAAGCGCCGGAACGGAACCGGCTATTTTTGCGTCTTGGGTAGCTGTGGCTTGCTTTCGGGTCCTCGCTGTTTTTCCGTCTTATGCGCTCTGTTCGTTTTCGCAGTTTGTTGCCGGTTGGTTTTGCGCTGCTGGCTGCCGCTCCATCTTCAGCGCCTCGCACCCGCACCTTCACCTTCAACTATATAGCCACCGTACCCGCCCTGCCCAGCGGCGCCGATTCGCTGGAGCTGTGGCTGCCGGTGCCTCACCCCGATGCTTCGCAGGACATCCGCAACCTAAAAATCACCACTTCAGTCCCTTACCAGCTCACCAAAGCGCCGTATGGCAACCAGGTGCTGCACCTGAAAGTACCGGCTTCTCAGGCGGCTAATCTGCGCGTTGGTATGCGTTTCGAGACGACACGGCGTGAGCACCTGAATCCGTTTCTCTCGCCTTCGTCTGAAGCAAAGACCTACAAAGCCCGCGTCACCGAACCCACGGACCCTAACATGGCCCGCTGGCTCCAGTCCGACCGACTGGTGCCGCTGGATGCCAAAATCAAAACCTGGGCGCAGGAAGTGGTGGCCAAAGCCGGGGCCAAAACCGACCTCGAAAAAGCCCGTGCCATTTATGAGCACGTCGTCAGCACCGTCACGTACGACAAAACCGGTCAGGGCTGGGGGCGCGGTGACATTTACTATGCCTGCGACGCCCGCCGCGGCAACTGCACCGATTTCCACGCCGTGTTCATCGGCTACTGCCGCGCTCTGGGTATCCCGGCGCGTTTCAGCATCGGGTTTCCGCTACCTGCGGAGCGTGGCGCAGGCGAAATCAAAGGCTACCATTGCTGGGCTGAGTTTTACACCAAGCAAACTGGCTGGGTACCCGTCGATGCCTCGGAAGCGGCCAAAGACCCCAGCCGCCGCGCCTACTTCTTCGGCGCCCACGACGAAAACCGCGTCGAATTCACCCGAGGCCGCGATGTACCTCTTAGGCCGTCTCAGAAAGGCCAGCCGCTCAACTATTTCATTTACCCCTACGCCGAAGTAGACGGCAAGCCATTCGATGGTGTGACGCGGGAGTTTCGGTATCAGGATCTGGGGCAGTAACAGTTGTTAAAATCAAAAACGGCCGGAGTCCCCACCCCGGCCGTTCTGCAGTATAGTTTTCCCCTAATTCTAACTACTATTATTTCATTGACAGCTTTTGCATGGGATTAGCCGATCCGTCGGCAACGGCCTGTAGGGCCAGCTTCAACTCGGCGTCCTGCTCCTTCAGCACCGCGTAATACGTCGGTTTGCCGTAGGCACTACGTGCAATATACGCTTTGAGTTGATTACGGAGGAGGTTGGCGCAACGGCGCAGGTGCGAAGGGTTAGCTGGCATACCGTCGCGGGCCGCAATTTCAGCCAGTTCCTGCAGCTGCGCATCCGAAATACGGAAGGTGCTCAGAAACTGCTCCGGGCGCAACGCCTCCAGTTCGGGGCGGTGGCTCTGGAAGTAGTTGATAGCGAATTCGCGCACCAGATTGTGGCTCTGCAGCCGCGTGTAGTATGCAGAGTAAGCCGAACTGTCGCGCGGCACAAACAGGTCGGGCATAATGCCGCCCCCACCATACACTGTGCGCCCATGCACCGTCTGGTAGCGCAACGAATCGGCGAAATGGATGCTGTCGGCGTGGAACAATTCGCCGTGACGCAGCCGGTTCTGCAGGTCCTGCTCGTAGGCCGCCAAGCCGTGGCTATATGATTTCTGGATGCTCCGGCCCGAAGGCGTATAGTAGCGGGCAATAGTCAGGCGCAGCTCCGAGCCATCGTTGAGGGCAATGGGCTGCTGCACAAGTCCTTTTCCGAAGGTGCGGCGGCCCACTACCAGCGCGCGGTCGTGGTCTTGCAGGGCGCCGGCCACCACTTCAGCCGCCGAGGCCGAGCCTTCATCCACCAGCACCACCAGCGGGCCTTCCTCGAATTCGCCGAGCACCCGCGAATAGGTCTGGGTGTCGTACTGGTCGCCTTTGCCGTCGGTGTATACAATCTTGCGCGTGCCCCCAATAAACTCATCGGCCAGCTTGGTGGCGCGGTCGAGGTAGCCGCCGGGGTTGCCGCGCAAGTCCAGCACGAGGCTGGTCATGCCCTGGCGGCGCAGGTCGCCAAGCGCCTGCTTGAACTCGTCGTAGGTGCCACTGGCGAAACGGCTGATTTTGATGTAGCCCGTTTGCGCGTCGAGCAGGTACGCCACATCCACCGAGTTGTTGGGAATGCGGTTGCGGGTCAGCATGACGTTCAGAGGCTTGGCCTGGCCGCGGCGCAGCAGTTGCAGCAGCACCTTGGAGCCGCGCGGACCGCGCAGCTTGCCAAATACCTGTTCCGTAGACAGCTGCTTGCCGGAAACCCGCTCGTTGTTCACGGCCAGAATACGGTCGCCGGGCTGCAGGCCCGACAGTTCGGCGGGGCCGCCGCTGAGCGGTGCTACCACCGTCACGGTGTCGCGGAAGATGTTGAACTCCACCCCTACCCCGTCAAAATCACTCTGTAGAAAAGCGGAGGCCTGCTGCTGCTGCTTGGCCGGAATGAACACCGAGTGCGGATCAAGTCGCTCCAGCATACGCCCGATGGCATAGTCAGACAGCGCCTCGGCATCCACGGAGTCTACATAGTCGCGGTCTACGTAGCTCAGAATCTCCTTGAACTTCAGGTAGCCCCGGGCCGTGCCATCCGGATTCTGGTCAGACGGCCGGAACGGGTTGGCTCCCAGCAGTACCCCACACGCCAGCACCAATGCCAACAACAACGGCTGCTGCACCCGACGCCGCGAATTGCGCGGCTCGGGCTCCACAGAAACCATCGGCTGAGGCTTAAACTCGACTGCCATAAGATGCTGAGAGAGTAGTGGTTTGGGCTATAAAAGAAACTTGAGAGGAGGCACAGAATTTCAAATCTATTGAAACTTTTCCAAGAAATTCAAGGCATCTATTAGGCAATATGAATTATCCGATAACAATGCAATTTCATCTTTCTTTAGCCCAATATATTCCCATTTTGGGTTGAATTGAGTGCAAATCTGCGCAAACTTCCCGGCAGCCAAAACAAAGGTATGTTTATGATTATATGAAGATTAAAACACTTCGGTGAAGTGTACGAAATCCTCGGTGAGCCGGATTGCGCAGGCGTCAGACCAGCGGCCGACTGCTACCGGTTCTGGCGGGGCGTCGTATCTTTGGGGCGGCAGCCGTACCGGTTGCACTATGCTTACTCCTCATCCTGTTCCGCAATGGGCCGTGTTCTTGCCATCGACTATGGCCATAAGCGTGTGGGGCTGGCAGTTACGGATCCCCTCCAGCTTATTGCCACCCCTCTTGATACCGTGCACAGCAAAGATGTGCTGGCCTTTGTGAAAGCCTATCACCAGCGCGAGCCGCTGGATGCGCTGGTCGTGGGAATGCCGCGCACCCTGCTCAACGAAGCCACGGACAGCACCAGCGCCGTAGTAGGCCTGATACGCAGCCTGCGGAATCAGTTTCCGGAGGTGCCGGTGCATGAGATAGACGAACGGTATACCTCACGCATGGCACACGCCGCCATGCTGGCCGGCGGCCTCAGCAAAAAGGACCGCCGCGACAAAGCCACCGTCGACCGGGTGTCGGCAACCCTCATTCTGCAATCTTTCCTCGAATCCCGATGATTTACCCCATAGTTGCTTTCGGTGACCCAGTACTGAAAGCCCGCGCCAAAGACATTCCGCAGGATTTCCCGGCGGCCGACCTGAAGCAGATTGTGCAGGACATGTACGATACCATGTACCACGCCCACGGCGTAGGGCTGGCTGCTCCACAGGTGGGCAAAAGCATACGCCTGTTCGTCATCGACTCGGAGCCGATGATTGACTCGGAAGACGAAGAAACCGGCGAACCGCTGCCCGATGCTGAGCAAGGTGTGAAGCGCGTCTTCATTAACCCCCGGATGGTGAGCGAAACCGGCGAGGAATGGGGCTTTGAAGAAGGCTGCCTGAGCATCCCGGGTGTGCGCGAAATGGTGTACCGCCCCGAAACCATTGTCATTCGTTACGAAGATGAGCAGCGCCAGGTGCACGAAGACACTTTCTCGGGCATGACGGCCCGCGTGATTCAACACGAGTACGACCACCTGGAAGGCGTGCTGTTTACCGACAAGATTTCGGGCTTCAAAAAGCAGCTCATCAAAGGCAAGCTTACGCGTATCAGCAAAGGCGACGTGAATGCCGACTACCGTATGCGTTTCGCGGGCCAGGGCCGGCGGTAGACGGGTACTTATTGAAAGACTGTTCAACATCATGCTTCGCCTCCAGCTCTGCATGGATGTTCTAGCGGCTTCCCAGACAGCATCTCAGCAAAAAAACCGGCCGCCAGTAGCACTTCACTACTGGCGGCCGGTTTTTTTAGGGGGAACAAGCCTGGAATTAACGGGCTGAGGCCTGCGTATTCGTCTGCGCGGCCCGCGCTTGGGCTACATACTGCTTTTCGAGCTTTTTGAGGTAGTTGAGCGAAGCGCGGGAGAAAACCGGTGGGTGGGTTTTGTCCTTTTTGGCGGCTTTCTGATAGAGCTGAAAGAAGGCCAGCGGGTTGTCAATGCTAGCCAGCAACTGCGGGGTATAGCCGTTGTTATCTAGGGTGCGGGCCATGTAGAAACCGGGCAGGTGGCCCGTGGTGCTATTGAACAGGCGACGGTAGTACTTCAGCTCGGGCAGGGTGCTGCCGGGCCGGGCGGCGACCTGCAGCACAGAGTCCAGCTTATGAAGCACGGCTGGCGCGCCGGCCAGCAGCCACTCACGTATGGCCGCCGAGTCGGTGGGTGACTGAAGCAACACTTTCTTGTCGATGAGGTCGGCGGAGCCTTCGTTCTGCACCATGCTCAGGGCCTGGAGCAGCGGCTGGTCGCGCTTGGCGGCCAAGCTAAAATCGAGGCCGGGACTGAGCTGGTGGTGCATTTCGTGGGCTTCCAGAATACCATTCTTGGGCTTGTTCCAATCAATAGCTGATTTCAGGCTGAACACGAGGCCGGCCGGCTCGGAAATGGCATCGTTGCCGATGGCCACGTAGGCCAGTTGCAGGTTCTGCACTTTGGTGTGGGCGCGCCGGGGCAGATATTCGTAGGCGTAGCGGTACATCAGATCCAGGTAAGCGGGCTGGCGGGCAGTTTCCAGCAGATACTGTTTGAACTCCGGTTCGCGCTGCTTGTAGCCGTTCACCAGCACGTAGTACCATACTTCCTTCTTCAGCTTGGCTTGCAGCACCGAGTCGAGGCTGGGGCGGTACACCACCTCAATGGCACGGCGGTAGCGCTGCAGCATCTCGTCGTTGAACACGCTGGATATGTAGCGCTGGTTGGCGGGCACCGCTACAAATGCCTGCCACAGCTCATCGGTAAGAGGCTTATCCTGGCGCAGCGCGTCGGTCATTTCCCAGTAGCGCAGGGCCGCGTCGATGTTTACGGTTTGGGCGGCGGCGGGCCGGGACTGGGTACTCAGCAGCAGAACCAGGCAGGCAACGAGCAGGGCAGGAAGGCGTTTCATGGATAACCGGAAAGACGAAGGGTGAAGGAGATGCCTCAAAAGTGCCGTATGCTCCCCTCGCCCGAAACTTTATTATCTCAACCTGCCCAAACCCGATGTGAATCCGCCGCCCGGTCGCTGGCGGGGTTATCCGCCCAAATCGGGCGTTGGCATCACAGTTGGCGGCGTTGCCATAAAACCCCAGCAGAAGCGGCATCGGCAGGTTAGCTTTAGCCCATGAACCGTCAAACTACGCTTTTCCACCTGCTGGGCTGGGGGCTGCTGCTGGCCTACGACTTTGTGGGCATCTATGGGCAGCATCTGCCCAACCAGGGCGTACTATTGGTGTTGCAGCTCACGTTTCGGCTCAGCATGATGAGCATCTTTTACTACTGCTTTCTGGTGCTGTTTCCGCGCTATCTGCGCAAAAGCCGTATTCCGCAGCTAGTGCTGGGGCTGGCGCTGGCGCCGGTGGTGTTCACGGCTACTCGCTACGCACTGGAACAGGTGCTGCTGCCGCTGCTGTTTGGTTTCAGCAACTACACCGGCGAGGTAAAGCTGCTGGCGTATTTCCGCGACAATGCCGAGCGGGGCCTGCCCATGATGATGGTGGCCGCCGCGGCCTGGGGCGTGCAGGATGCTTTTTTGCGGGAAAAGCAGCGCGAAACTCAGCAGCTGCAGCAGGAAAAAACGCAGGCGGAACTGGCCTTTCTCAAAACCCAGATCAATCCGCATTTCCTCTACAACACGCTCAACTACCTCTACGCGCAGGCCTACCTGGTGTCGGAGCCGCTGGCCGAGGCCACGCTGCGCCTCTCGGACCTGATGCGCTACATGCTGCACGAAAGCCCCGACGGCAAAGTGGAGCTGCGCCGGGAAGTGGAGTACCTGGAGAATTTTCTGGCGCTGCACCGGCTGCGCTTCGAAGACAGCTTCTTTGTGACTTTTGAGACGCCGGCTGGCCTCAACGGGCAACGGGTGGCGTCTTTGCTGCTGATTCCGTTCGTGGAGAATGCGCTGAAGCATGGTGTCGTGAACCGCGCAGAGCAGCCGGTTGCTATCCGCCTGACGCTGCCTGCCCCGACGCGGCTGCGGTTTGAGGTGCACAACTACATCAGCCAGAACCAGAAAGACCTCACCACCGGAATCGGGCTGGCCAATATCCGGCGGCGGCTGGAACTGCTGTATCCGGGCCGGCATCAGTTGCGGGTGCAGCAGGCGGCCGGGGTCTACCACACGACCCTGGACCTGGAACTGTAGAGAACCGAGCGGCGGTTTGCGGCGGATTCTGCAGCTTTGCGGGCCGTGTATTTCCTGTTTTACTTACTGCTATTGTTATGCTGCGCTGCCTTGTGGTGGATGATGAGGCCTATGCCGGCCGGCTGCTGGCCAGCTACATCGAGAAAATTCCGTTTCTGACGCTGGTGGGCCTTACCACCAACCCCATTGAGGCGCTGCTATGGGTGCAGGAAGGCCGCGCCGACCTGGTTTTTCTGGATATTCAGATGCCCGAGCTAACCGGGCTGCAGTTCCTGAAGCTCTGCGGCGGCCGTTGCAAAGTCATCCTGACTACCGCCTACCCCGAGTATGCGCTGGAAGGCTACGAGTATGATGTGGTTGATTACCTGCTCAAGCCCATCGCCTTCGACCGGTTTTTGCGCGCCGCCCAGAAGGCCCAGCCAGTGCCGGCAGTGCCGGCAGTGCCGGCTCCTGCTGCCGGCTCAACTGCCGCCCCAGCCAGTGCTACAGCAGTCAGCCACCTGTTTGTAAAAGGCGAAAGCAAGAACAAGTTTCTGCGGGTCAACCACGCCGATATTCTCTACGCCGAAGCGTTGGGCAACTACCTCACGCTGGTACTTCCGGGCCAGCGCCTCGTGACCTACCAGACGCTCAAGGAGCTGGCCGAGCAGTTGCCGCAGCCGCCGTTTTTGCGGGTGCACAAGTCGTTTATCATCTCCCTGGACAAAATCAGTATGGTAGACGGCAACACGGTGTATGTAGGCGACAAGGCCATTCCGGTGGGCGAAACCTACCGCGAAGCCTTGTATCAGGTGGTGCGCGACCGGGCCTGAGCCGTTCGGGAGTTGGGCTGTTGCCTGGCTCAATAACTCCGTGTATCTTCCTCGCCTCTATCCGTTGTGTTCCAGACGCTATGCCTCGTATACTGCTGCTTTTAGCCTTTTTATTGTTGCTGCCGCAGCGGCCCCAGGCGTGGGGATTTTTCGGGCACCGGCTTATCAATCGGCTGGCCGTGTTTACGCTGCCGCCCGAAATGATGGGCTTCTACAAAACCAACATCGACTACCTGACCGAAAACGCCACCCGGCCCGACTCGCGACGCTCGGTGGTGCCCGGCGAGGCGGCCCGCCACTTTCTTGACGTAGATATCTACGGCGACTCGGCACTGGCCCGGCTGCCCCGCTCCTACGCCGACGCGGTGGCCAAATTCGGGGAAGACTCGTTGATGAAGCACGGCATTGTGCCCTGGCAGGTGGTACGCATGAAAGGCCAGCTCACGGAAGCCTTCCGCCAGCGCGACGCCGACCGGATTCTGAGCCTCTCCGCTGACCTGGGGCACTACATTGCCGATGCCTGCGTGCCGCTGCACACCACCCACAACTACAACGGCCAGCTCACGGGCCAGCGCGGTATTCATGGCCTCTGGGAATCCAGGCTGCCCGAAATCCTGGCCGCCAACTACGACTTTTTCACCGGTCCGGCCCCGTACATCGAGCGGCCCTCCGAAACCATCTGGGCGGCCGTAGCCCGTTCCAATGCCGCCGTCGATTCGGTGCTGACGTTTGAGCGGGACCTGACGGCCAGGATGCCCGAGGACAAGAAGTACGGGTTTGAGGAACGCGGCAACCAGACGGTGCGGGTGTACTCGCGCGAGTTCAGCCACGAGTACCACCAGCGGCTCACGGGGCAGGTGGAGCGGCAGATGCGCCTGGCCCAGCGCCTGATCGGGGCTTTCTGGTACACGTGCTGGGTAGATGCTGGCCAGCCCGACCTGGACGCCTTGCCTAAGCAGCCCTCAGAGAAAGAGAAGCTGCGCCTCGCCCGCGAAGCCAAAGAGCTGCAACAGGCCGCTCCCCAGGCCGCCATACCCGGCCACGAAGACTGACCGGCCCGCGCCAGGCAAGCCGGCAGCAGATGCCGTGCTTTGCCCTCCCCTTACCCGCTTACTCTCATGAAAAGCCTGACCACCATTCTGCTGCTTACCATTTCCAACCTGTTCATGACGTTTGCCTGGTACGGGCACCTGCAGTTCAAGAAGATTTCGTGGCTGCACGGGCTGGGGCTGGTAGGCGTGATACTGGTAAGCTGGGGCCTGGCTTTCTTCGAGTATGTGTTTCAGGTGCCGGCCAACCGCATCGGGTTCGAGGAAAACGGTGGGCCGTTCAGCCTGTTTCAGCTCAAAGTCATTCAGGAAGTAGTATCCCTGACAGTTTTCACGTTGTGCGCCGTGTACGTGTTCAAAACCGACAAGCTGGCCTGGAACCACCTGCTGGGCTTCGGCTTGCTGGTAGCCGCCGTATATGTCATCTTTAAGAAATGGTAAGACGGGCAGACTAATTCGGTAGTTTTGAGAAATTATGCCTTCCCAAAACATGCGTCGTTTCCTATACTTGGGCGTCTTGAGCTTATTTCCGCTCCTGGCCACTGCTCAACAGTCTATTTTTCAACCCGGCTACATCGTGCGCCGAACCGCCCCCACCGATACAGTACGCGGCTATGTTGATGTCTTGCGTGCTACCCGCATACTGGGGCAGGTTCGTTTCCGTGCAACTCCCGATGCCACGGTAGAAACTCTTCGGGCAGCGCAGCTGAGTGCTGCGGGCACCACCGATGGGCGCCAAGCATTTCGTGCCCGACTGATAACCGGCGACAGCCTACGCATTCTGGAAGTTATCAGCAGCGGGCCACTCAGCTTATATACCGGCTACACGCCGCTACCGGCCGTTGATTTTATGCTGGAGCAGGCCGGTAGCAACGTATTGCCGCTGGCCCGCAACCAGTTTGAGCCTATGCTGCAAAACGTAGTTGCGCAGTGCCCTGGGCTTGTGGTGGCAGACCGTGGCAAACAACGGCTGCTGTATGCTCGGACCCCTCTGGCGAAAATGGTTAATCAGTACAATGATTGTCAGCCTACTACTGTACCGAATCGGTACTACCCAGGAGCCCGCAATCCTGTGACCTTAGGAATTCGGGCCGGACTACAGCGCAGTCAGTTATGGTATCTGGACAATAACCATGACTTCGGCTATCGGAGACCTAGTTCGAATATGAACCTCACGGCTGCCCTGCAACTCGTACTGCCAATTGGTGGTGGTTTTCGGGCTGTAGTGGAGGGCATCTATACCAAAGCGCACTCCTACGTAGTGGTGCGAGACCGACCAACAGCAGCTGTAAACTATTTTGTCCGGAGTGCGGACCTTAAAGCAGAATTGCTGCAAATTCCTCTTATGCTGCGTTGGCAGGTGGGGCGTAATGAGCGGCGACTACATCCTTACTTAGAAGGTGGCGGTGGAATCAGCTATCTGCTGAACTCACGGGCATGGTACCAGGCCATTCCAGAAGCCTCCTATGATAAACCGAGTGCTTATGATTTGGGAATGGATAAGTGGCATATTCTGGTGCGCGGTGGTGGCGGCATCACCTATAGAACTTCCATCGGTCTGCTGGACTTAGGATTTCATGTGCAGAGCATGAACATAGAAAGCCCAACTGAGCGGACCCAATACAAATTGCAGCAGTCTGATCTGTCTTTGACGTATTCCCGCTTTCTGTAGGCCGGAAAGCTGGTAGCCGCCGTATATGTCATCTTTAAGAAATGGTGACTTGCCGGTGCAGAAGTTGGGGATTGGAGACGGAATATTTATTTTTCGTCATCCTATCCATTTAACCTCCTCTTTTCCTGCATGGAACAACCTTACGCTTCGCCTACCGGTGTACCTCCTGTTGGTGGACCTCCACCCAAAAACTGGCTCGTCGAAGCCATTCTGGTGACTGTTTTCTGCTGCCTGCCCTTCGGCATCGTAGCCATCATCAATTCCTCTAATGTGAATACCCGCTTGGCGGTAGGTGACTATGCCGGAGCGCAGGAAGCATCTGCCAATGCCGGCAAGTGGGTGAAATACGGCCTGATCGGGGCCGTGCTGCAAGTAGCTATTCCCATATTCATTGTTTTTGTACTGGGCATTGGCGGCGGCCTGCTGGGCGCCTTCAACGACTAGAAAACCTGTAGCGCAGTACAGATGCTACTGACTAAAAGAACGGCTGGTGCCACTGCTTTCGGCCTGCTGGCCGGGCTGGCGCTGGCCGTTCTGTATTTTCGCCTCGACCCGGCGCACTACCCGTTTCCGCGCTGCCCGGTATACTGGCTGACGGGGCTGCATTGCCCTGGCTGCGGCACCCAACGGGCATTGCATGCTCTCCTGCACGGGCACGTGGGACAGGCGGCAGGGTTCAATCTGCTGGCGGCGGTGCTGGCGCCGGTAGTGGGGCTGGGGCTGCTGGAGGAAGCTCGCGGCTACCTGGCCGGCACGTCCCGGCGCCTGACGTTGCTCTACAGCCCCTGGCTTAGCTGGGGAATAGCGGCCATGGCCGTCGTTTTCTGCATTTTGCGTAATCTGCCCGGCCCGCTGGGCGCCTGGCTGGCCCCCTGATCCGGCCCGAGCCGCTCTCTGCGGCCTGAAGCACTACGGGTAATTTAGGCCGGCTTTCTGGTCATCAGTAGCCGATGGAACTCCTTCCTCCGGCGGCTTGACGGGAGCAGCCACCGGCAACCCAGTGGATGCACCAAAGCTTTATATTTCCATATTCCTATAAATAACCCCCTCAACCCTGCCCGAGCCGGCAACTACTCCCCGGTCATTGCGTAGGAAGGCGACGTCCCACTGTGGGGCTTTTGCCTTCATTATATGCGTAAAACGTACTGCTTTCTACAGTTTTTTCTGGTAAGTCTGTTACTGGCCGTGCCAGCGGCGCAGGCCCAAAAAGTAGGCCTGGTGCTGTCGGGAGGCGGGGCCAAGGGCCTGGCCCACGTGGGGGTGCTGAAGATGCTGGAGAAGAACCGCATTCCCATCGACTACATTGTGGGCACGAGCATGGGCGCCATTGTGGGCGCTATGTACGCGGCCGGCTACTCGCCCCGGGAGATTGAGGAAATCGTGCTTAAGCCGGAGTTCCAGAACTGGGTGTCGGGCGAGCCGCTGGAAGGCAAGGTGTACAACTACTACGACGGCGACTACAACCCCGCCGCCCTGCACCTGCGCCTGGCCATCGACTCGACCCTGAAGGCGCGCGTGACGCCCAAGCTCGTGGATGACGTCACGCTCAACTACGTGCTGGCCACCATGCTGGCTCCGGCCGGCGCCATTTCCGGCTACGACTTCAACAAGCTGCTGGTGCCCTACCGCAGCGTGGCTTCCGAGGTGTTTACGCGGGAGCGGGTGGTGCAGCGCAGTGGCTCTCTCTCCGACGCGGTGCGCAACTCCATGGCTTTTCCGTTGGCGTTCCGCCCCATCCGGCAGCAGGATGGCCGCTACCTCTTCGACGGCGCCGTGGTGGACAACTTCCCGACCGGTGTGATGCGTGAGGAATTCAAGCCCGATATTATGATTGGGGTGAACGTAGGCGACGTGGCCTTCAACAAATACCCCAAAGGCAAGGATGATGCGCTGCTCACCAGCACCCTGCTGTTTCTGGGTTCCAACGTGGCCGATACTGCTTCGGTAGGCAAAAACGGCATCTTCATCCAGCCCAATCTGGAGGGTATCACGGCCGCCGATTTCAACAAGGTAAAACAGCTGATAAATCTGGGGCAGCAGGCTACTGAGCGCAAGATGGAGCTGCTGCTGACTCGTATTGAGCGGCGCGAAGACACGCTGGCTTTGCAGCAGCGGCGCCGGACCTTCCAGGAGCGTGCGCCCAAGCCCGATTTCAAACAGATTACGGTGCAGGGCGTGCCGAAGCAGCAGCAGGAATTTGTGCGGCGCTTTTTCCAGCGCACCGGCTCCTCCTACTCGCCGGGCGACGTGGAAGAAGGCTACTACCGTCTCGTCAACAACGACTTCTTCAACAACGTGTACCCGCGGGTGCGCTACGACAGCAAGCTGCAAGGTTACGAGCTCAACCTGGATGCCCGCCAGAACTCCAACCTCACGACGGATCTGGGCGTGCTGCTGTCGTCGCGGTCCATGAGCAATTTCTATCTGGGCGGCGCCTACCGCTACCTCAACCGCTACCTCTACACCATCAAGGCCAACGCCACCATCGGGCGCTTCTACAACGGGGCGCAGGGGTCGTTTCGGGTGAGTATACCGGGCCGGGCGCCGCTCTACTTCGAGCCCACCGTCACGTTCAACAACTTCAACTACCAGGATACTGGCGGGCTGCTGGGCAGCTCGGCCCAGAACACGCAACTGCAGCAGCGCGACCTGAAAACGTACCTGCAGATTGGCTACAGCCCCAACTACCGCAGCCGCTACATTCTGAGCGGGGGCGTGTTCACGAGCCGTGACCGGTTTGCCAATACCGACGAAATCAGCTCCGGTGCCGAGCTGGACCAGAACCGCCTGGATGGTATTACGGCGGCCCTGCAGTTTCAGCGCAACTCACTGACTCGCCGGCAGTACGCCGTGAGTGGCCGCCGGGCCGATTTTTCCTTTCGGGGTGTGCTGGCCGAAGAAGACTACTCGCCGGGCTCTACGGCCAACGGCCTGAATGGCCGCACCAAAGACCAGCAGTGGGTGCAGGGCCGCGTGTATACCGAGCAGTATTTTACGTTTCACAAAGTCGATTCGGTGGGCCGGCGGGTGCACGCCTGGGGCTACACCATTGATGCCGTGGCTACCACGCAGGGCAGCTTTGCCACCTACCGCTCGTCGCTGACGTCGGCGCCGGTATTCCTGCCCCTGCCCGATTCGCGCACGCAGTTCCTGGACCGGTACCGCGGCACGGCCTACGCGGCCGTGGGCCTGAAGTACATCAAGGCCATCGTAGGCTCGTTGGAATGGCGCACCGAAGCGTACGTGCATACCATGTTCCGGCCCTGGGAGCGGGAAAACGACAACCCGTTGCTGCCCCGGCGCGGTCCTACCGTCAGCCGCCCCTACCTGACGGCCATGACCGGCCTGGTGTACCAGACGCCCGTCGGGCCGGCGGCGCTGCAGTTCATTCACTACGATGACCCCAACCACCAGTTCGGCGTGTTTGCCCACATCGGCTACGTGCTGTTCCGCGAGCGGGCCCTCGATTAAGCAGCCAGCCAATTAGACAAATAAGAGGTGGAGGTTCCGACGACGCGCACAGCGCCGGCCGGACCTTCCACCTCTTTTTGATTACCTGGTGCATGAATAGAGGTACCTTACTCTTTTACCTGAACCAGTTGCTTGGCCCGTGCGGCTTAGGTAAAGCTGGCCCTAACTACTTCCGGATTAGCTCACCTTTTCAGCAAATGCCCGCAGGAGCGCGGCTACCTCTTCCGGAGCCTCGTAGGGCAGCAGGTGGCCGGCGCCGGGCACTATTTCCAGGGGTGTGCCTTCGGGTAGCAGCGGCAGCGTTTCCAGTCCGTGCACCGACGGCGACATTACCGCGTCCTGGTCGCCGGCCACGATGGCGCAGGGCACCCGCACCTCACACATGCGGGCGGCCAGGTTTTCGCGGCTCCCGTGTAGCAACCAGGCATCCCAGGCGGCTTTGGAGCTGCGCAGGTTATCCTCTATGATGCGCTGCCGCACCGACGCAGGAAGTGAACGAGCGGTGATTTTCTGCTGGGTTTTCTCGGCCAGCACGCGCTGGCCCCAGGCCTGCTGGCTGGTTTTGCGGTCTTCGTCGGTCATGGGTTCCGGGGTGGGGGGCGAAGGGCTCAGCAGCACTAGGCCCCGCAGCCCCGCCGGCTGCCGGGCTGCCAGGGCCAGAGCAATTTTGCCGCCCATGCTGTGGCCTACCAGCACGTAGCGGGTTAGCTTCCGGCTCTGAATCAGGGCGGCAACCTCATCGGCGTAGGCATCCACGGAGTAGCCTCCCAACGGGCCGGGGGCACCTCCGAAACCACCGAGGCTGGGGTCTACCAGCTCGTAGTCAGGCGCCAGCAGGTCGGCTATGGCCTGGAACTCGTGGCCGGCGCCGGCCCAATAATGCAGGCAAACGAAGGTGAGCGGGTTACTATCGGGCATCAGGGCGAGGGAATATGAATCAGCTGCGTTCCTTAACGGCAATACCAGCCTGTGCGTTGGCTGCATAGCAACACCTGATTGTGCCTGACAATCTTGTCAGGATGGTCTTCTGGTTTTAATAAGTAGTATAAAAAAAGCCCTGCCTAGAGAGGCAGGGCTTTTCGTGTTGTAGCGGAGCTACGCAGTCCTTATTTCGTCAGGGCCAGCTGACGGATAGTGTACTCCGAGCCAGACTTTATCCGAACCGTGTACATGCCGTTCGACAGGCTTGAAAGGTCCAGCTTGTTCTGCGCGTTGTCTCTTACAGCAGAGGTGTGCACAACCTGGCCAAGCATGTTGATGATTTCTACCTGCATCGAGCCTTTCGCCTGTGCCCCCTGAATATCCAGCGTTACCTGGCCGTTGCTTGGGTTCGGGAACATCGAAATTGCCTTCGACAGTGCCGCGCTGTTAGTAGACAGCGTACGGGCGCTGAAGCCCACCTCGATAGCCAGACGGGTGGTAAACGGAGGGGTGCCCACCGTGCTTACGTCGGTCCACGTGGTGGTGCCGCCGCCCTGGAAATAGAAGGTAGCCGGACGGAGCGGGCTTTCTACCTGGTAGCCAACCTGCACGTTGCCCGCAATTTCCTTAATACCTACATAGAAGGTACCGTTTACCGTTACGGCACCCGTTACCGGCACCGTTACCACACCAGCAGCCGTCGGACGGTTCAGGGTGGGCGAAGTGAAGAGGACAGTACCCGGAGTACCGGCCGCCAGTGCACTCACCACCACGGCCTGATACGTAGACGTGGTAGTAGCCAGCGCAGGGAAGTTCAGCCGTATCTCACCAATGGTAGCTTGTGAGTTGATGGTATACTTCGAAACAAGAATGCCATTCGGCGTGGTGCTGGAAACCCCGATACCGGTTGCATTCAGGGGCTGGCTGTCGTCGATGTACGACAGGTTGTTGGCTGTTACCGCCTGCGTGTAGACCAGCGTGTTGTTAGAAGCCTGCCCGTCATTCGGAGCTGTTACGGTTACTGTGTTGGTGCCGATGGCGGCAGGCGTGTAGGCCGCAAAGGTGATAGTAGCAGAAGCTCCTACAGCCAGTGCTGGAACGATCTTGGCATCGGTGAAGGTGTTGGCTCCCGTTACGTTCAGAGTGAGCGGGAAGGCGGGCAGAGCGGCCGAACCAGCATTACGGACCACGGCCTGCACTATCTGCGGAGCCGAAACGGGTGCTTTTCCTACCGTATAAACAGTTTGTACAGCGGCGTCGTTGGCTGCCAGCGGCACCGGCGTAGTCACGCAGATGGTGAAGGTACCGTTGGTTGGGTTAGACGAGTAAGGGTAGTAGCGCATGCGGTAGGTAGTACCTACGGTCAGCGCCGTCAGGTTCAGGGTTTCGTTGTTGCCGGTGGCATCAGCGCATCCTACGTTGGTAAGGGCACCGCAGGCACCGCTCAGCACTTCCAGCACGCCATCGAAGTTGCCGGTAACCGTAACGGTGTGCGACGTAGCCGTGGCTACGAAGCTGTACCACACGTCCTGGGCAGCGCTGGCCGTAAAGCCGTTGCAGAGAATGGGGGCGCTGGATTGCGTAGCGCCTGCTACCGTACCGTTGGTGGCTGTGCAGGCACCGCCTGCCGCGCTGGGCGTCAGGGTTACGGCCGTGGCGCACTCATTGTTGGCAGGAGCCAGGGCGCTGCTCGTGAACGTACGCGTAATCAGGCCTGTAGTACCGCCACCGGCGCAGATAGCCTGCAGCGTAACGGTGTAGGCAGTGCCGGCCGTGAGGCCGGTGAGAGCCACCGGAGAGGCCGTAGGAGTAGGCGTTACCGTCGTGACGGCGGTTGGAGTGGCCGTAGGGAAGTAGGTTACGGTGTAGCTGGTGTTGCCGCTACCAGGCGTGAAGACCAGGCTGGCCGAGGTAGTCGTGATGCTGCCTACGGATACGGCCGTAGGAGCGGCGCAAACGGCGGCCGCCGTGCTGCTGGCGCAGATGGTGAAGGCACCCTGCGTATCGGCGGAGCCGTAGCCTGCCACCGACACATAGTAGGTAGTGGAGGGCGTCAGGCCGGACAGGTTCAGGGGCGTCGATACCACGTTGTTGGCACCGCCTGAGGCACAGCCAATTTCCGTGAACGGACCAGCCGCGCTGGCTGCCGAGAAGGCCCGCAGGTAGCCGGCCGGGTTGCCCGTTACCTGAATGCTCACCGACGTGCTGCCAGCCCCGCTGGCCGCCGTCGTGAAGCGGTACCAAACATCCTTGGGCGTCACGGCAATACCGCAGCTGTAAGGCGCAGCACCAGGATTGGCGTAGCCATTGGCAGTGGTGGTAGTGGCGGCGGCGTTCGTGCCATTCACCGGTGTGCAGGTAGCACCAAGCGTCAGGGCAACGGCGCCCGCCGGGTTGTCGTTGGCCGGAACAGCGGCCGGAATGGTAGCACACACCCCAAACTGCCCTGTAGGAGTGGTGCCATAGTTCATTACGCGGGCATAAACGGTGCTGCCAGCCGTGAGGCCGCTAGCCGTGGCGCTGGAAAACAGACCGGTAGCATCGTCGTTGCAAAACACGGAAGTAAGGCTGGTGCAAGAGCCTGTATACAACTCAATCACCGAATCGACGAAGGGGCTGCCCGTGATTGAACTGGTCGTCACGGTTACGGCGCCGCCGGCCGGCACTACTACGCTGTACCACACGTCGTTGCTGCCCGTGGTGGTAGTGCCACCGCAAGAAGGAGCAGGAGCCGTACTGGCCGTGGCATTTTCGTTGGTGCCGGTCACTACCGTGCAGGTTGCGCCGGGAGTCAGGGCTATGGCTCCCGTACAGTTGTCATTGGCCGGGGCCTGGGCCCACGCCGCTGGCGCCAATAGCAGAGCAGCGGCCAGCGCTGTCAGCCGTGTCCGCAGTCTGCCGGATGTCCGAGAAGCGGAAGAGTAAAGGTTTGTTACCATGCAACTAATGGAAAAGAGGTGAAAAGTGAAGGTGATAAAAGCAGAGTCCACCCTACCAGGATGGCTAACATAGTTTTAAGGTAATGCCTTCTCTAAGAAACACAATGATTTCTATGTAAATACCACTTCAGCCGTTCTTAAAAACGTTTCTTAGGCTGCCCTGACGCAGCTTTTCTCTGTCCGGGTCACGTAAAAAATATTGGTCTTTCCTGCCCGGCGCGTTCAGCTACCGCCGCCAGACATTCCGTCCGGCTCACCCTCAACCGCTCCCGCTACTTTTCCACCTTCAGCATGGCGGGGCGGGTAGTAAATTCGAACATCTCGCCGTGGGGCATAATGGTTATCTGGCCGAACTCGCGGATCATCATTTTGTAGCTCTCCCCCACCGGCCGGATCCTGCGGTCCAGATCATACAGGCCGCAGGCATTCACCGACAGGCGCTTCTCGGCGAGGCTGATGTCCCAGTCGAGCTGATCGAGCAGGCTGTACCAGGTGAATCCGACGACGGGCACTCCGTCCTGGCGGATGCGCTGCACGTTCACCCACTGCTTCCAGAGCCAGCACTCGGCATCTTTGGCGTTGAAAGTGTTGGTTTCGGTGTGCATCACGGGCTTGCGGTACCGCTCATAGTACTGGCGGGTCATGGTGTACCAGCCCAGCACATCTTCCGCCGCACACCAGCTACCATCGGGCTTGATAATTCGCTCATTGCGGCCGTAATAATCGTTGCCCATGATCTGGTAGCCAGGCGGCTCACCGGCCATGAACCACTTTAGTTCTTCGCGGGTCATGCCGTTGTCGAGGCAGTAGAGCAGCACTTCGGCATCAATGGTATGGGCGTAAAGCAGGTCCAGTGACAGAAAGCGCAGTTTGTTGGTAAGGCGCACTGCGTCGCTTTCCACGGCACGCATTTCATGGATGTACTCCGCCGACTCGCTTTGCACAATGATGCAGTCGGGCCGATACTTGGCAATCTGCTGGTTGCCCATGATGCTGGCAGCCGTAATGTGCTTCATGGCCGTAATAAAGGCCCGGTCGTCTTTGAGCTGCTCGTTCCAGATACCGTCTTTGGCAGAAGCACGGGCTGTGACATATATCTCATTCACGGGCGTATAAAACCGCACCCACGGATAGCGCTGGGCTACTGCCCCGCAGTACTCGGAGAAGTGCACCGGCAGCTCAGGGTTCTGGAAGTTGCCCACCCAGTCGGGCACGCCAAAGTGCATCAGATCCAGAATGGGCGTGATACCCAGCCGCTTGATTTCGGCCATGGCCAAATCCGCAAACTCCCAGTCGAACTGGCCGGGGCCTTTATGGATGAGGTAATAGGGCAGGTTGTAGCGCAGCACTTTCAGGCCCATCTCCTTCACCAGTCCCAGGTCTTCCTTGTAGCGGTTGTAGTGGTCGGTTTCGGCCAGCAAATCACGCCGGATGGTGCCATTGGCAATGGTCGGATAGGAGCACTCGATGCCGGTAGCAAACATAAAGTTGCCGGGCGTGCCGGTGGGCAGGCCAGTGCCGTCATGCCCGCCAGCCCCACCGAACTGGTCGCCTTCGTAGTGGCCGTCGCCGAACTTCTCTTTGATATGACTGAGGAAAGACTTCATTATTTGAAGCTGAAATGACGCGCCAGAAGGGTGCCTCGGAATAAAAAAGAACGTCATGCTGAGCCTGTCGAAGCATCGCGCGTGCTGACGCCTGAATACTATTGCGACGTCAGCACGCGCGATGCTTCGACAGGCTCAGCATGACGTTTTATTGTCAGCTTACGTCCGCAGCGACGCCAAGAATTTATCGGCGGTGCGCAGGCTCAGAGCCATGATGGTAAGGGCCGGGTTCACGCTGAGGGCGCTGGGAAACACCGAGTTGTCGCAGATGTAGAGGTTGGGCACATCGAAGGCGCGGCCGTCGGCATTCACCACGGCATCGTCGCCGCTCAGGCCCATGCGCGCCGTCCCGATGACGTGGGCGTACCGCTCGAAGGCCCAGATATCCTTGGCGCCGGCAGCCTCCCAGATCTGGCGCATCAGCTTCTCGGCGTGGCGGTTCATGCGCTGCTCGTTTTCCTGTGCCGTGAAGTGCAGGCGCGGCTTGGGCAGGCCGCGGGCGTCTTTCTCGTCGCTCAATTCCAGGAAGTTGTCGGCGTGCGGCAGACAGTCGCCCAGAATATTGATGCCAGCCACATGGTTGTACTGGCGCATGTAGTCGCGCAGCGGCTGGCCCCAGAGCTTGCGCTGGCGCACCATTTGGGTGGCAAACGTCACGGGCATCACGCCGATGCTTTGCAGCAGGTAGCCACCGGCGAAGTCGGCATCTTTGGGACGGTGCGTGTCCTCGGAAATCAGGCCGCCCGGAATGCCTTTGTAGGGTCGGATGTCTTCCTCGAACGTACCCCAGACCTGCATGCCGGGGTGAGCCATGAAGTGCTTGCCGACCTGCCCGCTGGTGAGAGCCAGCTCGTTGAGCAGCAGCAGGCGCGGCGTTTCTACAGCTCCGGCACACAAAAACAGGTGCCGGCAACGCTGGCGCACGGTCTGGCCGTGCTGCTCGTATACTACGCCCGTCACGCGGCCCTGGGCATCACGTTCAATCTCCGTCACAAACGCATCGGCCCTGATTTCGGCGCCGTAGCTTTCGGCCAGTGGCAGAAATGTGACGTCCATGCTGGCCTTGGCGCCGCGGTTGCAGCCGGCCTGGCAGAAGCCCCGGTTGGTGCAGGCCTCGCGCCAGCCAATGCCTTCCTGGTAGTAGCGTGCCGACAGCGCCGCGTTAGCCGCCGGCGACGTCTGGACACCGAGTTGCTGGCAGGCGCGCTGCATAAGCTGGGCGGCGCCATTCAGCGGCAGCGGCGCCAGCGGGTAGCCTTTGCGGCGCGTCGGGTCCCAGGGGTAGGGCGTGGGGCCCGAAATGCCCAGAAAGTGCTCCAGCTCCTCATAATACAGCTCCAGCTCCTCCATCCCGAAGGGCCAGTCAACACCCTGGCCGAAGTCGGTGAAGAGCTGCAGGTCGCCGCGGTGGGCGCGGGGAGTGTAGGCGGTATAGTGCAGCGTGGAGCCGCCCACGCCGGTGCCGGAGTTGTTCTTGCCGAAAGCCACCGGATTCTGGCCCGCTGAAAGACGCTCATCGTTCCAGAACAGGAAGTTCTGGGCTTTTTCATCGGTGGCATACTCAGTTTTCGGGTCGCGGCGGGGGCCGGCTTCGAGGGCCACTACCTTCAGGCCGGCCATGGCCAAACGCGCCAGCAAAGGCGCTCCGCCTGCACCGGTACCAATCACCACGCAGTCTACCTCATCGGTCGGGTCAGAAAGTGGGGCGGTCTGCTCCTGCTCGGTGGGCGCAGCAGTGGCTTCACTTTCAGCCAGCAGGCTTTTGAGCAGTGGGTCCTGTATTTCGGGTTGAACCGGATTCAATACGCCTTCTTCCAGTAGTTCTTCGTCGGGCATTTTCGTGGTGGCAGGTGATAGGTAAGATGCAAAAGGCGACAGGTACGTGGGACGGATAGGCTCGTAAACCAATCATGTGTTATTTATCACCCGCTGCCCTTTCTTCCGGCTCTCGTTCTTCGTGCTCATTCAGGCCTATGCGCTGCCAACCGGGCACATCGGCCATTCCTACATACCCGATTTCTTCCTGGGCCAGCGGATGAGCGTAATATCCCTCTGCCATTTCGGCCAGCATTTCCTCAAAAAACCGGTTCTGCGGCAATTGAACCCAGTTTTCGCCGGGTGCTTTGCCGGCAGCCAGCAGCTCCAGAACGGCATCCTGCTTGGCCGCATCCAGCTCCACAAACAACTGGTTGAATTGTGCTTCTGCCGCCTGGTTAATACCGCCCAGCCCCAGCCGGTACGCCTCTCGGTCGGGCGGCATAGCGTCGTAGCGCCAGCCATCGGCGGTGCCGGCCAGCAGCCGCTTGTCGATGCCGGGAGCTAGCTCGATGGGAATTTCTCGGTCGGGCTGCGGGAAGATGCGGGCCGCCACGGCGCGAAGCAGTGCATAGGTATCGGCATCGAAAAACTGCGGCTCGTAGTGCGCCGGCGCATCCAGCCGGGCATTCAGCGCAGCGCGTGTGGCGGGCGTTACAAGGTCGGTTTGTAGCAGCGTGCGGACGGTGCCTTCAGGATAGTGCGGCATAAAAAAACAGAACAACTGTACAGCGGAGCTTACGTCAGTACCAGTCCGTGCCGGAAAAAGTTATTCAATGACAAAAAGAAGTGCTTTCCCAAAGCTGGGAAAGCACTTCTGCGGGCACCTGAGGCACCGATAGGAAACCGGGCTGTTCTATTGGTCGCTGCTCATTTTGCCCCCCGTGACATGCACGAGTGAGCCGGTCATGAATGAGCCGTCCTGCGAGGCCAGCAGCACGTAAGCCGGGGCCAGTTCCTCAGGCTGGCCGGGGCGGGCCAGGGCCACTTCGTAGCCGAACTTCTCAATTTCCTCGCGCGGCATGGTACCGGGGATATTGGGCGTCCAGACCGGGCCGGGCACCACGCAGTTTACCCGGATGCCCCGCTCGCCGAGGTGGGTAGCCAGGCTTTTGGTGAGGGCATGGATGGCGGACTTGGTGCAGGCGTAATCAATCAGAATCGGGATGCCCGTCAGGCCCACGATGCTGCCTGTGTTGATGATGCAGTCGTCTTTTTTGAGGTGCGGCACGGCGGCCTGTGCCATCCAGATATAGCCCAGGATATTGGTATCGAAAGTGCGGCGGATTTGCTCTTCCGGAATGTCCTCGAATTTCTCCTGGCTCATCTGAAAGGCGGCATTGTTGACAAGGATGTTGAGGCCGCCCAGCTCGGCGCGGGTGCGGCGCACGGCCTGCCGGCACTGCTCCGGGTCGCGCACATCCAGCTGCAGCAGAATGCACTTGCGCTGCTGCGCTTCTATCAGGCGCTTGGTTTCTTCAGCGTCCACCACATTTTCGTTGAAAAGCACGGCCACGTGGGCGCCTTCCATGGCAAAGGCCACCGCCACCGCCCGCCCGATGCCGGAGTCGGCGCCGGTGATGAGGGCAATTTTGTCCTGAAGCTTGCCGGCGGGGCGGTAGGTACTGAACGCCATGCCCGGCTGTAGCTTCATATCAGCCTGTTTGGCCGGATATGGCAGCTTCTGGGCGTGCTGCTTCATGTCTTTGGCGGTGGGCCTCTTCACGGGTACAGGAGCCACAGCAGCCGATTTGGCGGCCTTCTTGGCTGCGGGAGTAGCAGCAGATTTCTTGGCGGGCGCAGCAGCGGCCGGTTTAGACGCGGCAGCAGTTTTAGAAGGAGTGGTAGCTTTTTTGGCGGCCATAGCAGGATGTACAAAGTGGACTTTGGCTTACGCAAAAATGTCCGGCACGGCTGCGTCTAGGTTTGCTTGTGGTTTATTGGCAATCTGTATTAGCCAGTTTTTTCTACCTTTCCTTCTACACCACCTACTCTATTTGTCTGTATGAAAAAACTCCTTTACGCACTTCTGGCGTTGGGCATTAGCCCGGCGGCCATGGCCCAGCTGACGGGCACGCGCACCATAGACCCGGGCGGCAGCGGCAGTAGCAACTACGCCACGTTCGGGGCGGCCGTAGCGGCCCTGAACACGCAGGGCGTGGGCGCGGGCGGTGTCACGTTTCTGGTGAAAAGCGGCGTCACGTTTCCGGAATTGGTGCCGGCCATTACGGCCAGCGGCACGGCCGCTAACCCTATCATTTTCCGCAAAGACGGCCCGCTGACTAATCCGAAGCTGGAAGGCACCGGCTCCGGCACCACCGACGCGGCCGTGACGCTGGACGGCGCCGACTACGTGACTTTCGACGGAATTGATGTGAACGACGCGGCGGCCAACACCACGGCCGCGCAGCAGCTGGAATACGGCTTCTGGCTGAAAAACGGCGCTACCAACAATACGGTCCAGAATGCTACCGTGGACCTGAACCGCGCTAATACCACCCGCGCTTACGGCATCAACGTGCAGGACGGCGGCAACAACCAGAACCGTTTCCTGTCGAACACGGTGCAGGACTGCTACTACGGCTACAACCTCGATGCTACGACCAGCAGCTCCGACGACGGCAACCAGATAGGCCCGCTGCCGGGCGGGGCACCCAGCCGCGTGCTCAACATCGGGGCGGCATCGGGCGGCGCCACGGGCATCGTGTACGGCATTTATCTTCGTTCCCAGGCCAATGCGCAGGTTTCCAACACCGAAATCAGCACGCTCAACGGGGCCAGCGCGGTGTATGGCATCTACTCGACGGGTGCCAGCAACTCGGCCGATATTCTCGACAACCGGGTACACGGGCTGGTGGGAACCGGCAGCACTTCAGCGGCGCAGGCCATTTTCGTGAACAGCGGCGTGCTGCACCGCGTGGGCCGCAACCGCACCTATGATATTCTCTCGAGCGGGGCCAACGGCTTTGCTTCAGGCATGGATATCAATGGCGGCACCACCAACTACATCTTCAACAATTTCGTGTACGATGTGAAGGCGCCGGGCAGCACGGCGGGCACCTCGGTACGGGCCCTGAGCTTCCGGGGCGGCACCAACAACTACTGCTACCACAACACTGTAGTGCTGACCTACGCCGCCACAGTGGCCAGCAACAAGAGCGGCGCTTTCTACATCTCGGGCACGCCGCCGGTAGACCTGCGCAACAACATCTTCGTGAACCTCGTGACCGGGCTACCGGCCGGCGGCGGCGGGGTAGCGGCGGCTTTCTTCAAAAGCACGGCCGTCGTGACCAATCTGGCTGCTACTTCGGGCAACAACCTGTACTACGCCGGTCCACCATCGGCTGAGAAACCGATATTCTATGGCGTAGCTACTACGCCGGCCGTGGATCAGACGCTGGCGCAGTACAAGCTGCGGGCCGCGCCGGCCGAGCAAGGCTCCGTCACGGAAAACGTACCGTTCGTGAATCCTGCTACTGACCCGCACATCCAGCCCGGCGCTACTACGCAGGTGGAAGGCGGCGGCAGCTCCCTGGCGGCTTCGCCCCTGCCCGTCCCGACAGACATTGACGGCGACGCCCGCACCATTGCCCGCCCCGACCTGGGTGCCGATGAAGGCACATTCGTGGCCGTGGATATCAGCGGCCCGACCATTGCGTACCAGCCGCTGGGCAACAGCGCCACCACCGGCAACCGCGCCCTGAGCAACGTAGCCATCCAGGACCCATCGGGTGTGGACGTTTCAGCGGCTACCGGCCCACGTCTTTATTATAAGAAGAGCACCGATGCCAACGTCTTCACGGCCCCGAACGATGCTACTGGCAACGGCTGGAAATGGGTGAATGCGGGCCCAAGCGCGCCTCCCGGCCCCGGCTACAGCTTCACGATTGAGGTAAACAAGCTCCGCTCAGCTCCGGCCGTCGGTGACACTATTCAGTACTTCGTGGCGGCGCAGGACCTGAGCACGCCCCCGAACGTGAGTGCCTCGCCCGGCGTGGGCTTCGCGGCTACTTCGGTGGCCAGCATCAGCAGCGCTCCTACCCAGCCGAATTTCTACAAAGTGCTGGGCCTGCTGAGCGGCGTGAAAACCGTGGGCACCGACCCTACTGCCGACTACCCGACCCTGACGGCGGCCGTAGCGGCCCTGAACAACACGGAGCTCGGGGGTGCCCTGACGCTGCGCCTGCTGGACGCCACCTACCCCAACGAAACCTACCCCATCACCCTCAACCCCAACCCGGGCTCCAGCGCCGCCAACACGGTAACCATCCTCTCGTTCCGGGCCGGACTATCGGCCACCTCGTTCACGGCCCCGGCCACTTCTACCACGCCGCTGCTCATCGTGGATGCCAGCCACGTGACGATTACGGGGGAAGACGCGGGCAGCTCCAGCAGCCGGTGGCTTTCCTTTACCAACAACGGGACGGCCGCCAGCAGCGGCGCCCTGTTCGTGTCGGGCAGCAACGTGCTGCTGAGCCACCTGAACCTGAAAGCCGCCAGCCCGACTACGGCGTATGGCGTGGCGTTCAACGGCACGGCGGGCAGCCGCATCCGGCGCTCGGCTATCAGCCGCACTGCCACGGCCATTCAGGTGCAGGGTAACAGCACGGGCTTTGTGGCCAACAACAACTTTATCGGCTCCTCGGTAGCGGCCGACAAAGTGGGCGCCAGCGGGATTGTGGTGCTGGCCACCACCAATTTTGAGTTGTTCAACAACACTATTGCCGGCGTCACGCGGGCCAGCGGCGGCTCTACCGCCGGCATTGTGGTGGGCACCACCAGCAGCAACGGCATCGTGGCGGCCAACAGCATTTCCGACATCACCCAGACCGGCACCGCCACCCTCGACACGTACGGCGCGTATGGCATCCGGCTTGCAGCAACAGGCACGGCGGCCAATATTACGGTACTGAACAACATGATTTCGGGCATCCTGAGCAATGGGGATGACAGCTTCACGTTCACGCCGCACGGCATCTACGCGGCGTCGGGCGGGGGCTACAAGCTCTACTACAACACCATCTGGATGACCGGCAACCTGCCCAACGGCGCTACTCCCATTACGGCAGCCGTGGCCCTGAACACGGGCGTAACGGGCGTAGAAATGCTCAACAATATCCTCGCCAACGAGCAGACGACCACCGCCACTGCCGGCAAGACCTACGCCCTCTACTCGGCTTCTGCGGCCTCGCCCTTCAGCGTCATCGACAACAACGCCTACTCGGTGGTGGGGCCAAACAGCACGCTGGCGTACGTGAATGGCGCCGCCCGCCCCACCCTGGCGGCGCTGCGCACGGCTACCGGCCAGGACCAGGCCAGCGTGGCTACACGTGCGTATCTGGCAAGCAACATACCGGGCTCCATCAACCCGGTATTTAACCGCAGCTGCGACCTGAACGGCCGGGCCCGGCCGATTCCGAACTTCCCGGTTGATTTCATGGGCTCTACCCGCAGCGCTACCACGCCGGACATCGGGGCGCTGGAGTTCACGCCCACGGCCCTGCCTGCTCCTACCGCCGCCAGCCAGGTCGTTGATTTAGGCCAGGTGGTGCCGCCGCTTACGGCTACGGCCAGCACCGGCACGGCGGGCACGCGGGTGTGGTACGGCAACGCAGCCCTCACGCAGCGCCTGTTTGCCGGCGACTCGTACGCCACAGGCCGCACGGCCGTGGGCGTCTACACCTACTACGTGGTTGACTCGGTGAATACCTGCGTGAGCAGCGCCACCACCGTTACGCTCACCATCCGGCAGCCGCAGTCCACGGTGGCCGCCCTGCGCGACCTGAGCCTGAGCCTCTTCCCCAACCCGGCCTCGGCCACCCGCCCGCTGACACTGGAAATCACCGGCCCGGCCCGGGTGCTGGAGGTAGAGGTGCTGGATGCCCTGGGCCGCCCGGTGCACCGCCAGCAGGCCCGCCACAGCCTGGGCACCTCGCGCACCGAGCTTACCCCGGGCAATCTTGCGCCCGGTATCTACCTGCTCCGCCTCAGCACCGAAGGCCAGACCACCAGCCGCCGCGTGGTGCTGGAATAGCGGATTGGTGGAATAGTGAAGTCCGGCGGCCTTCCAAGCAGGCCGGACGCTAAAACAGAAAGCCCTTACTACGCAGGTCGTAGTAAGGGCTTGTCTTTTATAGGTGCTGTGCTTCGGCCACCAGCCCACCACTCCGCTACCGCTACTTGGGGCACTCCTCGCGCGTGAGCTGCTCGTTGATGCAGATGGCGGCTTGGCTACCTTTGGCGGCGGCCAGCAGCGCCTGCTGCGTGCCGGGTGTGTTGTCGCCGGCGGCATAGAGGCCGGGCAGCGTCGTCTGGGCATTCTTATCTACCCACACGCTGCCTTTGCTGGTGAACCGGCAGCCCAGCTGCTCGGCCAGCTGGGTGCGCTGATGCTGGTGCGCATGAATAAAGACGGCCGTCCGGGGCAGTTTTTCGCCGTTCTGGAACTCAATATGGCGCAGCTCGCCCCGGCTGGTCCCCGCCAGCTGCCGGATTTCCTCTTCCCGTACCTGGATACCCTGCTGGCGCAAGCGGCGTCGGGCGTTGTCGGTGAGGCCGCCGGGGCCGTCGGTACACACTACCACGTCTTTGCTCCAGCGGCTGACGAGCAGCGCCAGACCCGTAACAGTTTTGCCGCGGCCGTACACGGCCAGGGGCTGGTCGCGCACTTCCCAGCCGTGGCAATACGGGCAGTGCAGTACCCCAGTGCCCCAGAACTCGCGCATGCCTTCCACCACCGGCAACTCATCTTCTACGCCAGTAGCCAGCAATATTTTGCGGGCCGTACAGGTGCTATTCCGGCCGGTTTCGCCTTCCAGCGTCAACTCAAATCCTACCGCCATTGGCGCAACAGCCAGCACGCGCGCCGACCGAAGCTCCACCGTAGTGTAGGGCTGCAGCTGCTCACGGCCCAGGCGTAGCAGGTCGGCCGGCTTGGTGCCGTCGCGGGTGAGGAAGCCGTGTACGCCCGGCGAGGGGGCGTTGCGTGGGGCGCCACCGTCGCAGATCAGCACCCGGCGCAGGCAGCGGCCCAGCACCAACGCCGCGCTGAGCCCGGCACTGCCCGCGCCTATAATCACTACATCGAAATCGAGGAGCGGCGCGGCCGGAGGGAGGTGACGACGCAGGCGGGGAGCAGCGGGCGGGAGCGGACTAGCAGAACCAGACATAAGGAAACAGCAGACGAGGAAAACAGCCTACGTATACCGGATGACAGCCGCATAGGTTGAGCCCCGGGCGCTCCAGCGCCGCCCGGCACTACGAACCACGAAAAAGCCCCGCCGGATACCGGCGGGGCTTTGCTACTACTTGTGTCTGGCAGGCATTAGTCTTTCATCAGACGCACATTCAGATTCAGGTTGTTGCCGCGTACCAGCACAATGTAGGCGCCGCTGGGCAGGGCCTGGATATTCAGCACCTTGTTCACGCCGCCTTGTACCGGGTAAGTGCCCATCGTGCGGCCCGTAGCATCAAGCAGCGTAGCCTGATAAGCGCCGGCTGGCAGCGTAGTCAGGTCCAGCGTGGCGGTGCGGTCCTGGCTGGTGGCCGGGTTCGGGAATACGCTCAGCTTCACCTCAGCAGCCGCGCGGGCCGCGAAGCTCACCGTACGAACCGGACTGTAGACGGCCGTGCCGTCCGTATCCACCTGCTGCAGACGGTAGTACACCAGGCCCTGGTACTTGCTGCCGATGTTGGCATCGGTGAAGGTGTAGGTGGTCGTCTGCGAGGTAGTGCCCTGGCCACGCACCTGGATGACACGCTCAAACGTGCGGCCATCGAAGCTGCGCTCCACATCGAAGTGGTCGTTGTTTTTCTCCGAAGCCGTGCTCCAGGCCAGTTTGGCATCGAAGCGCTGAGCCGTCACGTCGAAGGTTTTCAGCTCCACGGGCAGCGGCGTGTTCTGCGAAATCAGAATGTTGCTGGAAAACTCCGAGGTGGTGGTGCCACCGGTGGTAGCCGTGGCCGTGAGGCGGGCGCCGCCGGTGGTCAGGGCCGTGCGCTGGCCAGCCGTCAGGCTGCTGAGCGGAATGCTGTAGAGGAACCGGGCAGCACCGGTTTCAGCGCCGTTGTTAACGCCGTTGATAGTACCGCTGTAGTTTCCAAATCGAGCTTCTGCATCGGCAATGGGCGCAGCGGTACCATTGGCGGCAGCAGTCATGCTGGCCCCTTCCGTGGTGGAGAACAAATATGTTTTACCCTGGCCAAAGCCGGCCGTTGTCCTATCCGACAGGAAGAACTCTATCACGCTGCCCGCCGGAGCGTACCCCGTAATCTGCAGATTGCCGCTGGTAGTATTGGTAATTACGGCTTGCGTCATCACCGGGAAGTTTAGTAGGCCGTTAGCACCGCTGGCACTGGTCTTGCCGTTAGCGTTAGGGGAAACGTACGTTCCGGATCCTTGGTTAGCATTGTCGGCGGGATTGAGCAGGTCGATACCCAGCTGCCCACTGGCGGCTCCCCCGACAGCCGTAAGCACGGCACCGTTGCCGAAGATGGAGTTTTTGGTGAAAAGAGACGTTGTGGTGGCATTCTGGGCCATAATACCCGCGCCGTAGTTGTTGCTGACTACGTTTTGGCTGAGAGTATTGGCGGCACCCTGCAGGCGAATTCCTGCGGTCTGTCCGCCGCCGTTGAGGCCGTTATTATCAATCGTGTTGTTGGTGATAAGGGCGTTGCCTGTGCTGCCTGCCAGGTCCACTCCCGGACCCTGGTTGGCCGCAATCAGGTTGTTGCGCATCACGCCGCCGTTAACGCCCAACCGGATGCCATCCGACGAGGAGTTGCCAAGCGCGTTGCCCCGGATTTCATTGCCTTCTACCAGGTAGCCGGTAGTGGTACCGTTGCCGTTCGCATTCACAAGCATTTCCACGCCCGCCGTGCTGTTGTAGCCAATCAGGTTGTTGGAGATAGTGCCGCTGAAGAGCGTGGTGATGTCGGTACCGGCTTGCAGGTAGATGCCGTGGCCAGTGCTGCGGGCAGCCGCGCCAGGGTCGGCGAAAGCGGCCGCACCAGAACCAATGACGTTGCCAGTGAGCAGCGTGCCACTGGTGGCGCCGGTAGTTACGTAGATGTTGCCTCCGGCCGTATTGCCGAAACCATAGATGGCCAGCCCCGTGATGGTTGTGTTGGTGGCGGCTACTGTCAGACCGAAGTCGCTACCAGCCTGGCCAGGGATACCTACTATCTGCACTTCAGGACCGTTGAGCTGGCCCAGGGCCGTTGGGGTCACTCCTACGGTACCGCCGGTGCCCAGCGTCACGTTGTTGGTGTTGCCCACGTTGGTGGTCTGCTCGGTGCCGTCAATCCGGGTGTTGCTGTCCGTGATAGAAGGAAAGGCTGACAAGGGCGTAATAACCGCTACCCGGTTGTTCACAGTCCCGTCATTTGTCAGGTCCGTCAGGCCGGAAACCAAACCCGCACGCAAACCGGCCGTGGCCCCTCCCGATGGAATCATGAAGATGCTGGTTTCCGTGCCAGCCGTCAGGCCAGTCTGGGCCAGATTGTTGTTGCTCAGGGCATTGCTATTGAGCAGGAACTGACGCAATGAGCCTTGCCCAGCGTCGCGGGTGTTGTTCACCACATCGAAGTTGAAGCCGAAGTTTATTCCCGTCTGGCCGCCTGCTGCTACCGTTACCCGGTCGATAGACTGGGCCGTTGTGGCGCTGGCACCAGCGCCAGCGGTCAGCTGAGCCAGCGTCTGGCTGCCGGTATTGGCCGGGGCGTCCTGCTTTTCGGGCGCCTCACCCCCTACGCGGTTCAAGTCGCCCTGCACGAAGGTTTGCACCGGTACCAAGGCATCCGTGTTGCCTGCTACGCGAGGCCGTACGGATGTTACCGTGCTGCTCACTACCCGCACGGTATAGTCAGCCGGAGCCGGCACGTTGAACGAGTACAGGCCCGTACCATCCGTAACGGTAGTAGCAAGGAAGTTGCCGTTGGCATCATACAGCTCTACCGTAGCATTAGGCCGGCGGATGGCGTTGTTGGCAAAGCCGGAACTCTGGGCCGATGTGTTGGCATCAGCCAGGTTACGACCTGTGCCGCCGCTGTAGTTCACGTCTTCAAATACGCGCCCGCTCAGGGCAATAAGCGTTACGGACTGTGTCACGGTAGCCGAGTTAGGAGCCGCATCGGCGCCCTGGCTGGTGGTGGTACCCGTGTTGCTGATTACGGCGATGCTCGTCACGGCAGGAGCCGGCGTGAGCGTAAACGTATAGCTTGCCGAGTTGCCGGAAGCCAGCGTACCGCCGGGGTATGTAATCGTCCAGCCCGTAGCCTGGCTGCCGCTAACGGTTCCCGTCGGGGCCGAAACCGCCGAGGCGGTATTAGCCGGAATGCTCACCGTACGGGTGGTGCCAGCCGATGGCGAAGGTCCGTTGTTGGTGAAAGTTGCCGTGTAATTGCCCGATACTACGCCGGTCGTCAGTGCGCTGGGGCCGGTCAGCGTGGTTGTCACGTCGGCAATCGGCGTTACGGTCGTCGTTTTCGTGTCCGAGTCAGCCGCCACGTTTAGGCCCTGGCTGGTGGTACCGGCGTTGCCGGTAGTGCTGGTTACGGCGACACTGGCCACGGGTAGTGGCGTCAGGGTAAAGTTGTAGCTCACGGTGTTGCCCGAAGCCACGTTGGTACCAGCCGGGAACGTGATAGTCCAGCCGGCCGCTTGCGAGCCGCTTACCGCGCCATTGGCGCCGCCGCTCACCGCCGAGGCCGTATTAGCCGGAATGGTGACCGTGCGCGTGGTGCTGGCAGCCGTCGAGGGGCCGTTGTTGGTGAAGGTCGCCGTGTAGCTGCCTGACGCAACACCGGCTGAAAGAGTAGCCGGTGCCGTTAGCGTCGTCGTTAGGTCAGCTACCGCGCCTACCGTGTAGGTTACGGTAGCGGAGTTGGTAGCCACGTTGCTGCCTTCATCCGTAGTGGTGCTCGTGTTGCTCACCACACCAATCGTTTGGCCAGTCGTCGTCAGGGCCGGCGTCAGGCTGAAGTTGTAGCTCACGGTGTTGCCCGAGGCCACGTTGGTGCCAGCCGGGAACGTGATGGTCCAGCCGGCCGCTTGCGAGCCGCTTACCACGCCATTGGCGCCGCCGTTCACGGCCGAGGCCCGGTTAGCCGGAATAGTCACCGTACGGGTGGTGGCGGCAGCCGCATCCGGGCCGTTGTTGGTGAAGGTAGCCGTATAGTTGCCTGACGGAACACCGGCCGACAAGCTACCGGGACCAGTCAGCGTCGTGGTTACATCTGCCTCCGCGCACCAGCTCATAGACGGAATAGTCAGCACCTGCTTCGCTGGATCATTACCGCTAGCCGTAGTGGTAGTATTGCGGTAGATGAGCGTCACCTTCTGGACTGCCTGCGAAAACGTGATAATCAGGTTGGCTCCGGCGAGGTCAGGGCTGGTAGCAGCGTTTTCGCCAGTGCCAGTAAACACGTTGTTGCCGCTGTATATATTGTCGCCGTTGGGGCCCAGTGTGTATTCAGCAGCGGTCAGCACGTAGGGGGTTGTGGAAGCCGTAGTAGGATAGCCTTGTACCGTGAGCTGGTCTATCCACGGGTTGGTAGCAGTGATTGATCCTACGTCCAAGTCACCTACCGTCATGGAGAAATTCTTAACCGGCCGGCTGAAGGAGAAGGTAATGCTGGAAGCATTAGCAGTCGTACTCTCACTGCTATAGTCAGCCGACCAGGTCAGGGCCTTGCCGGGCATGGTCAGGTCGTCGAGTACGCCCAAAACCGTGGTACCATTGGCACTGGCAGATTGCGTGAAGGCCGAAGCCGTCAGGGTAGTTCCACTGACTGTTATGCTAGGATAAGTCGGTCCTTCCCAGCTTTCATCGGCGCGACTGAACAGGTTCAGTGCGGAAGCAACGCTACAAGCAGCATCCGAAACCGAAATGCCGTACGAGGCCGCAGTGTTAACGCCACCGCTACCCTGTGCCGTATAATTGAAAAAGTACGTACCAAAGAAGGTAGCACTTGGGTCAAATTCAATGTTGTCGGCATCAGCTAGGCTCACGGTACGCGGCACAGTAGTTACCTGCGTTCCATTTACCCACAGTGTCCCTTGCCCGGCCGTGGGCAGCGGACCCGTGATGGTGTAACCCGTGACGGTGCCGGCACTAACAGCCAGCGGCTGTAGCAGCTGTGTTCGGCCATCATTGGGGTTGAGTATCTGGGCTGATTGATCTTTGGCCGTAGCCTGCGCCCAAGCGGTAGTCTGGCCAAGCGCCCCCCAGGCCAGCATCAGAATTACTGATCGTAAGAGTGATTTCATGTACTATATGTGAGTGTTGTGAAGCAGAGGAAGGCAAAACACCATTGTGACAGGAGCGGAACCACCAAACAATAGGCTACCTGTCACCAAAATTAGAGGGCGCCTCAGGTACAGGCAGGCAGTTTTCGCTGAACAGTAGTTTTCACAGGATGAACCTTGTTTCTGACTATGGGAATCAGGTAAACTCCTCATTCGGGGCAGCTGACCTTAGCAGATTCATACAAAATCCGGGAGCCATACGATTTTTATAAAGTGGCCGGATTTACTACCCTGAAAAAAATAAAAAGAGCCCTGTCGATGCGACAGGGCTCTTTTTGAGTGGCAAAGAACGGGTACTAGTAGAAGCCTCAGTACGACTTCACTCTACCGCTTACTCTATTTAGTTCCAATATTTCATTGCTAAACACACTTTGTTCCAGCAGCTTTTCCAACGGGATGTGCAAGCGGTATTTCCAGAAATGGGTGGGGTTGGCCGGCACGTTGATCTGCTCCTCGTGCGGGTCGGTACGGCGCAGGGAAGCGTCCGTCGCCAGCAGGTCCTGCAGCGGGAAAATGGCCCACATAGCTGGCGAGTGCAGATGCTGCACAATGATTTCGCGGGCTACCCACGGCTCGCAATGGTACGGCGCCTGCTCGCCCCAATGGCCCAATATGGTTTCGAAGAAACGCTGGGTGGTGGCGTGGTCTTCTTCCCACCAGCCGCGCAGCGTGCTCATGTCGTGTGAGCCAGGACTCACGACCGACAGATACGGAGCCGCATCGGGGTGCCCGAACTCCACTTTCGGGTCGGAAGGCATGCGCTGGATGTTGAGGCCCAGCATGCCCAGCGCCTTCATTACGCCCGGTACCGAGGCCGGCACCATGCCCAGATCTTCGCCGCAGATGAGCATGTTGGTGGCGTAGCGCACGGGCGGCAGCTTGGTCAGGCCCTGCTCCCGCCAGAAATTCTCGTGGCGCCGGAAGAAGAAGTCGTTGTAGATGTCGCGCAGACGGTGCTGGTCTTCGCCGTTCAACTCCCGGAACGACACCGATTTGTCTACCGTAATGCGCGGGTGGTAGTGGTCTGGCCGCAGGTCGTCGGGCACGAACAGCACCTCATTGGCCAGGCTGTAGAGGCCGGTACGCAGCCATTTGTAGTGGTCGGTGTTGGCGGGGTCGGCGGCTATTTTTTGCTCAAACACGGCTTCCATCTGGCGCTGGGTGCGCATGTGCTTCTGCAGCCGGATGGCACCGTAGCCGGCGTCTTCCATGAACTCGTCGAACACGGCCTGGGCCTGCGCATGGAAGAGCTGCTGCACAATATGCCAGCGGATATACGGCTCGCAGAGGCGGCCGTAGTTGAACCAGCCCAGGCGCTGCTCTATTTCGTGCTGATGCAGCGGCAGCGCCGGGGAGAAGTGGCCCAGCAGGCCCTCCACCGAGTGCCCCGGAATTTCCCAGATGCGGAAAAAGCCCAGAATATGGTCGATGCGCAGGGCATCGAAGTAGCGGGCCAGCGTGCTCATGCGCTGCTTCCACCACGCGTAGCCGTCCTCGGCCATCCGCTCCCAGTTGTAAGTCGGGAAGCGCCAGTTCTGGCCAGTCGTGGAGAAGTCGTCGGGTGGGGCACCGGCTTGCTGGTGCATGTGGTAGAGCTCAGGCTGGGTCCAGGCGTCTACGGAATGGCGGTAGATACCAATGGGTAAGTCGCCTTTGAGCACCACGCCGTGCTGGCGGCCGTACTCTACGGCATCGAGCAACTGCTTGTCGAGGTGGAACTGGGTGAAGAAGTGTAGCGCTACTTCATCGAAGTTGGGCGCATCTTCCCGGATCAGCTCCGCTACTTTTGCCGGAGTCCGGTACTCTTCGGGCCACTGCTGGAAGTCGGCGGTGCCGAACTGGTCCCGCAGCGCGGAGAATACTGCGTACGGCTCCAGCCACGACTTCTGCGCCTCCCGGAACGCCAGGAAGGCCGGGTCGGCGAGGAACTGCTTTTTCTCCTGCTGATACAGCAACCGCGCAAACTTCCACTTCGCCTGCATCACCGGCTCATAGTCCACGAAGTCTTTGGCATTCAGTTGTTCGCGCAACTGATCCAGCTCTTTTTGCGCGGCTTTGTCTTTGAGCGGCGCAATGCCCTCCAGGTGCAGATACTGCGGGTGCAGCGCAAACACCGAAATGGCCGCGTACGGATACGAATCGACCCAGGTGTGCGTGGCTACGGTGTCGTTGATGGGCAGAATTTGCACCAGCTTCATACCAGTAGCCACGGCCCAGTCCACGAGCAGCTTCAGGTCGGGAAACTCACCCACGCCCAGGCCGCGCTGGCTCCGCAGTGAAAACACGGGCAGCGCCACGCCGGTGCCGCGCCAGGTGCTGGGGTAGCGGAAGCCTTCATCGGCGCGCACACGCAGGGTGCGGCGGTCCTGGGAAGGCGGCAGAATCCGGTCGTCGCCGGTTTCCAGCAGCACGATTTTCTTCTCCGTCGGGTCCCAGATACCATACTTATACTGTACCGTGCGGTCGGGCTGTTCCAGGGCCACTTCAGCGGTCCAGGTCGGGTAGTCGGCATCGGAAAGCACCACGGCTTTCCGGGCGTCCCAGGCACCAAGGGCAGCATCGGAACCAAGCACGCACAGCTGGTGGCCAGGCTCTACGCGCGGAGCAGCCAGCTGAAACCGCACTACCGCATCGGCAACGCGGGCCGCTTTGGCTGGCTTAGCCGCTTTGGCAGCGGCCGGCCGGCGGAGCAGTGCTTCTGTGAAGGCCGCCGTAAACAATTCGTTTTCGGGCTGGGCCGGGGCACGCCAAAAATCTTCCAGCACGATGCGGCTGAACTGGCTGCCATCGTGCCGGACGCTGCGGTTGGGGCCCCATTCCCAGTGTTTGCCACCATCCTGGTCGTCGAGCAGGATGTACTTATATTCCACGGTGCCGACTGCGTCATCAGGCAGGCTGATTTCGTGGCTCCAGCGGCCAAGCTCAGGGTTGTATTGCAGCGGGAGTGCGTGGTCGAGGTTCCATTGGCCAAGGCTTGGCTCAGAACCGCACACTACCAGCCGCTGGCCCCACGCGGTGCGGTAGGGCAGGGAAAAACGGAGAATCATGGGGCGAAAAGAATAAGTCCGAAAGATAAGTAGCTGCCGCGGTATTGTGCGCTATTGGCCATAATCTGGCTGGTGCCGGCGCTACCCGGTCAAACCACCATCGGGTGCCACAAGTGTAGCGCTACAACGACTTAGCACGCTTTTTCCCAACCCCAAGGCCATTTCTACCGTTTGGTTTTCATTGAACCCTAACTGTGTCTGGTTATTACTACTCTGCCTACTTACGCTCGTCGTGCGCTGTATACTATCCTCGGGCTCGTGGCTTTTGTGCTGCTACTGGTCGTTGGGATTGTAGTTGCCTTACAATTTCCCTCGGTGCAGGACTATGCGGCCCGCAAAGCGGCTGGCTACCTACAAGATAAAATTGGCACGGAAGTCCGGATAGCCAAGTTTCGCACCGATTTCAAGCATGCCCTCAGCCTCGACGGCGTGTATGTAGAAGATCAGCAGGGCGACACGCTGCTGTCGGTGGGCCATTTGGGTGTGGATCTGGATTTGTGGGGCCTCACCAAATCGGAAATCAACCTGAAGTCCTTGGAGCTGAACGACGGGCGGCTGGCCATCAAGCGCACCGAGCCCGACAGCGTATCGAACTACGACTTCATCGTGAATGCCTTTGCGGCCGGCGACACCACCACGACCACGCCGGCCGACACAACCGGCTCGGGCTTCAAATACGACATCGGCGACCTGCGCCTGACCAACATTCACCTCACCTACGACGACCAGGTGGAGGGTATGAACCTGCGCACGAAAGTAGGCGAGTTGGCCGTAGCCATGGATGCCGTGGACGTGGACCAGTCTATTTATAAAGTGGACGAAGCCACGTTGCGCAACACCAGCATCAGCATTGCCCAAACCAAAACTGCGCCGCCGGACACGGCCGTAGCGGAGCCACTGGCCCTGACGTTCGGGCTGAACAAGGCGAATCTGAGCAACGTCAGCCTCACGTATAAGAACGACCCGTCGGCGCAGTTCATCAGCACCCGCGTGGGCGAGGCCGAAATTACGGCCGACAACATCGACCTGATTAACTCGCGGGTGGCGCTAAACACGGTGAAGCTGCGCAACACCAGCGTTGCCTACGCCCAGAACGAAAACGTGCCGGTAGAAAAGCGCCTTGTGAACCCGGCCGAAGTGGTGCGCGACCTGAACGATGCCGTGGAAGGCGCCACCGGCCAGCCCGCCAACTGGGTAGTAACCCTGAACCGCTCCGACATCAGCGGTGTGGACGTGGCCTTCGACAACTTCAACGAGCCGACGCAGCGCACCCGCGTGCCGGCCATGGACTACAACCACCTCAAGTTTACGGACCTGACGCTGAACCTGGAGAGCCTGCGCTACTCCGAAAACAGCACCACCGGCCGCATCAACCAGCTGGCGGGCAAGGAGAAGAGCGGCTTCCAGATTTCGTCGGCGCAGGCTGATGTGGTGTTCGACTCGGTGCAGACGCGCCTCACCAACCTCGACCTGATTACGCCGCACACCCGCATCCGCCAGACGCTGGGCATGCGCTACAGGAGCCTTGATGCGCTGGCCGATATGAAGCAGTTGCCCAACCTCGGCATTGAGGGCGACCTGCGCAATGTGCGCCTCGGCTTCCGCGACATTCTGTATCTGGCCCCCGACCTGGCCGGCACACCGCCGTTCAATACGGGTCCCAACCAGTCTATCCTGCTGAGTGGGCGCGTGAGTGGCCGCGTGGGCGATATGCGGATTCAAGGGCTGGAGTTTGTGGGCTTCCGCAACACCATCGTGAAGGCCAGCGGCCGGATTCAGGGCCTGCCCGAAACAGACCGCCGCCTCTACACCGACCTCAACATTCAGCAGTTCACGACTACTGAAGCCGATATTCGCAGCCTAGTGCCCAAGGGCATGATTCCGAATGAGTACCGCATTCCGCCGCGCATGACGGTGGCCGGCACGTTCCGGGGCCGCCCTACAGCTATGCTGTTTGATGCTGACCTGCGTGCTACCACCACTTTCGGGAATGTAGCAGCGAAGGTAGATTTGGGCGCCGGTCCAAAAGGCCAGGAGCCTATTGCGGCCACCTTCAGCACCCAAAACCTGGACGTGGGCAAAATCCTGCGCGACCCGACCATTGGTAAAATAACGGCCAACGGCCGCCTGAACGGGCGCGGGGGCCTCGACCCGAATATGCTGCGCGGCAAGCTGATGGCCAACGTGCAGCGCGCCACCTACAACGGCTATACCTACCGCGGCATCACGGCCAACGTGGACATCGACCGGAATCTGTACGTGGTGGATGCCCGCAGCACGGAAGACCCCAACCTGAACCTGGACCTGCTGGCTACCGTGAACCTGCGCGACGCCAACAACCCGAGCTACACCGTGGACCGCCTTAACCTGCGCGGCGCCAACCTTACGGCCCTGGGCTTCTACACCGGCGGCGACCTGCGCGTGCAGGGCGACCTGACCGCCAACCTGCGCGGCTCCGACCTAAACACCATAAACGGCACGTTCTCCGGCAACAACATCATCATCGTGCGCGACAACCAGCCATTTGCGCTGGACTCGGTGCGGGGCAGCATTGTGCAGGTACCGGGCCGTACCGAAGTTGTGTTCAACTCCAACATCGTGGACCTGAACCTGAACGGCAACACCCGCCTCGGCGACATTGCCACGGCCCTGCAGGAGCACATCGACCGATATTTTGACCTGCCGGGCGTGCAATACCGCCCCTCCAACGCCGACCGCCGCTTCACTTTCGATGCAAACGTGAAAAACACGGCAGCCATGCAGAAACTGGTGCCCGACCTCAAGCAGCTCACACCGTTCAAGCTTACAGGCGCCTTCGACAGCCGCGCCGCCAACCTCACGATGAACACCCGCATTCCGCGCATTGTGTACATGGGCTATGCGCTGGACTCGCTGAAATTCAACGTACAATCGGACCCGCAAAAGCTGGACTACGGACTGGGTCTGCGTCAGATCAGCCAGGACACCACCCTGCGCATCCCGAACCCCACGCTGGCGGGCAGCATCCATAACAACCAGATTGGCACCCGGCTGCGCATTGCGGAGTCGGATAGCGCCGAGCGGCTGAACATGGCCGGTGTGCTGCGGGTAATCAACAGTGGCGACGCCTATGCGTTCAGCTTCGACCCCAAGCTGATGCTGGACCGTGTGGAATGGGCCGTAACACCTGGCAATGAGTTGCGCTATACTACTGCCACAGGCGCCATTTTCGCCAATAATGTGGAGTTCAGCCGCAACAACCGCTCCTTGAAGCTGCAGACCCTGCCCGGTGCGCAGTATCCGCTGCAGCTGAACATGCAGAACCTGGAGCTAAACAGCCTGGCCCGCGCTGCTGGCATGCAGGATTCGTTGGTAGCCGGCACTCTGAACGGTCAGGCACTGGCCCTGAGCCTGGGCCAGCCCCGGCAGGCCTTTACGGCCGACGCTGTGCTGAGCAATCTGGTGTACAACAAGACGGTAGTAGGCGGCGTGACGCTGAAAGCCACCAACCCCACCCCCGACCGCTACAATGTGGATGTGCGCCTGACCAACCAGCAGGGCACCGACGTACGGGCCGTAGGTTACTACCTGGCGACTCCGCCCGACCCCATTCGGTTCGATATAACCGTAAACCGCTTCGACCTGAAAACCGCCGAGCCTTTCTCGGTCGGGCAGTTGCGCGAAGCCACCGGCGGCATTACGGGTAGTATGGTCGTGACGGGCACGGCAAGCAAGCCCATAATGAACGGCACGCTCACGACCACCGAAGACGCGGGCCTGACCCTCACGCAGCTGGGCTCTGATTTCCGCATGCCCGGCCAGACAGTGCGCTTCGACCCGCAAGGCCTCCGCTTCGACAACTTCACCATTCTCGACTCGCTCAATAATAAAGCGGTGGTAGACGGGCGCATTCTGATGCCCAACCTGGCTGACGTTAACTCATACCGGTTTAACCTGAATGCTACCACCGACCGGTTCCTGGCCGTGAACAGCCGGGCCGCCGACAACGAGCTGTTCTATGGCAAGCTGGTGCTGGACTCCGATACTCGTATCAGCGGCAACATGAACCTGCCGGTGGTGAATACGCGCGTAGTAGTGGTGGAAGGTTCCGACTTGACCATTGTGGTGCCCAACGATGAAGCCGGACTGGTCGCTACCGACGGCATAGTGGAGTGGCTAGACAAAAGCGCACCGCTCGATACGATGCTGGCGCGCCAGGTAGCCCTGGATTCGGCCAAAACCGCCGCCGGCTTCGACATCACAGCCCGCGTCACCGTCAACGATAACACGCCTTTCACGCTCGTCATTGACCCGATTTCTGGCGACAACCTAAAGGTGCGGGCAGCCGGCACCCTCAATACGGCCATTGACCCGGCGGGCACCATTACCCTTACCGGCCGCCTCGATGTGACAGACGGCACCTACAATATGTCGCTCTATGATCTGGCGTCGCGCAAGTTCGACATTGGGCAGGGCAGCTCTATTGTGTGGAGCGGTGACCCGTACAACGCACAGCTCAACATTGCGGCCATCTACAACGTGAAGGCCGCCCCGGCCGAGCTGCTGGCCTCGCAGGGCCTTGCCGACGAAACCCTGAGTGCCGTAGGCCGCAACCAGCTGCCGTTCCAAGTGTTCCTGAACGTGACTGGCGAGCTGCTCAAGCCCATTATTGGGTTTGATATCAAGCTGCCAGAAGAAAGCCGCTCGGAGTTGCGCGGCCCGATTGAGGCGCGCCTGGCCCAATTGCGCCAGCCCAGTGAGGTTTCGGAGCTGAACAAGCAGGTATTCTCGCTGCTGGTCCTGAACCGCTTCATGACCGATGACCCGTTCAAGAGCAGCGGCGGCAACATCGTAGCTGACCAGTTGCGTGGCTCGGCCAGCCAGGTGCTTACGCAGCAACTCAACAACCTCACCGGCTCCTACCTGTCTAACCTGGGCGTGGAGCTAGGCGTGAACTCCTATGCCGACTACAGCAGCGGCGCCGAGAAAACCCGTACCGACCTGAACGTGGCCGTGCGCCGGCAGCTGCTCAATAACCGTCTTACCGTGCGCCTCGGCACCGATGTGCCGCTGGGTGGCGGCAACCAGGCCAGCCAGGGACAGAATCAGGCCGGTATCAGCTCGTTTGCGGGTGATGTGAGCGTTGAATACAACGTCCTGGCCAATGGTCGAATCCGGTTGCGGGCCTTCCGCAACAATGCTTATGGCGACATCGACGGGCAGTTTGTGCGTACCGGTGCTTCGCTCATCTTCCAGCGCGACTACCGCGACCTGGCCGACCTGTTCAAGGGTATTGACGACGTGGTGAAGGAAGAAGTGAAGCAGAACCGCCGCCAGCAGCGCCGCGAAAAGAAAGCGGCCCAGGACTCGACGCAGACCCTGGCCTCGGACCAGCGGCGCGACACCACGCGTGTAGCCCGGCGCCCCACCACTTCCGGCCGCTAGCAGGCCTTCCCGTTTCAGGCGCGGTGCCCGCCGGCACTTCTTCCCAGTATCCTTTTCCAGAAACCAGCTCTGTTCATGCCTTTTAGCTCTTCCTCCCATTCCGAAAGTCGTCCGGCAGCACGCCGGCTCCTGCCAGGAAAGGCCGCGGGGCCATGGCTGCGAAAGTGGGCCGCCCTGAGCATGCTGGCATTGTCGGCGGCTTGCTCGGGCACCAAATACATTCCGGAAGGCAGCAAGCTCTACACCGGAAGCACTGTGAAAGTGCAGTCGGAGGCGCCGGTCCCAAACGAAAGCGCCCTGACGACAGAGTTGGAATCGGTTATTGCGCCCAAGCCCAATGCCTCTATCTTGGGCATGCGGCCCAAACTCTACTTCTGGAGCTTGGGCGAAGGCAAAACCAAAGGGCTGGGTAAGTGGCTGGCCGACAAGTACGGTGAGAAACCGGTGCTGCTGAGCGAGGCAGACACCCAACGGGTGAAAAACCTGATGGCCAACCGTCTCAACAACAACGGCTACTTCAAGCCGGTGGTCCACAGCAAGGTGAAAGAAAAGGGTCAGACGGCCACCGTCGATTATCTGGCGCGGGTAGGAAAGCCTTACCTGATCAAGGAAATTCGCTACCCGGAGCGTGACACGTTGCTTGACCGCGCCATCCGGGCCACTGAGTCGGCGTCGCTGCTGAAAGTAGGCGACCCCTACAATCTACAGACGCTTATCAACGAACGAATCCGTATTGATGGTGTGCTCAAAAACCAGGGCTACTACTACTTCACGCCCGACTACTTACTGTATCAGGTAGATAGCACCCTCGACAACCAGGTGAATGTGTACCTGAAGGTGAAAGGCTCGATTCCGAAGCGCGCGGCCCAGCCGTATGTGCTCAACCGCGTAAGTCTAAACACTGACTACTCACTATCGGACACAGCTTCGGCAGGCCGCCAACCCATCATCTACAACAAGTACCGCTACTACCCGGATGAGAAGATGTTTAAGGCGAAGGCCATTACCAACGCCACCTTTCTCTACCCCGACAGCCTGTACCGCCGCCGCCGCGCCGACCAGACCCTGAGCCGCCTTATGAGCCTGGGTACGTTCAAGTTCGTGGATATCCGGTTCCGCCCCGCCCGCAACCAGCCCGACTCCGCCGAATACGGCCACCTGAATGCGTTTGTGCGCATGACCCAGGTGCCCAAAAAGAGCCTGCGGGCGGAAGTGTTGCTGGTGAGCAAGTCCAATGGCTTTGTGGGGCCGGGCTTCCGCATTCAGTTCCGCAACCGCTCGGCCCTGCGCGGCGCCGAACAGTTGCTGGTGAACGTGACGGGAGCTTTCGAGAACCAAACCCGCACCGGTACCAACGCCATTGGCCTCACGTCCTACGAGCTGGGCGCCGACGCGCAACTCATTGTGCCGCGTCTCATCACGCCGCCCTTTGATATCCAGCTGCGCAACTCCGACTTTCAGCCGCGCACTACCTTTGGAGCCGGCTATAAATACGTGCAGCGCCTAGACGCTTTCCGGCAGGACGCGTTCAGCCTGAACTATGGTTACACCTGGAAAACCAAAATCACCAACGAGCAGGAGCTACGCCCCATTGACCTGCAATACCTGCGGCTGGGGACCGTGTCGGATGTTTTTCAGAAGCTGCTTGATGACAATGCCTTCCTGGCCAACAGCTTCCGCCAGCAGTTTATTCTGGGTAGCAGCTACCGCTACACCTACAACCAGCAGGCGCTGGAGCAGCGCCGCAACCAGATGTATTTCAGCGGTGGGGTAGAGTTATCTGGCAACCTGGCTTACCTGTTCAGTAACCTGACTAGCCAGCCCAAAGAAACCAACCCCGACGGCAGCACGGCCTATACGCTCATCGGCCAGCAGTTTTCGCAATACACCAAAGTAGACCTTGAGTTCCGCAACTACTTCCGCATCTCCGCCGACCCCACCAGCGGCAACAAAATTGCCACTCGCCTCCTGATTGGGGCAGGCCTACCCTATCAGAACTCGCGCGTGCTGCCTTACCTCAAGCAGTACGGCATTGGTGGCCCCAACAGTGTGCGGGCCTACGCCGCACGTGGTATTGGCCCAGGCACCTACAAGCCCGATACGGAGAAGCAGACCAATTTCTATGACCAGGTAGGCGACCTGCGCTTCGAAGCCAACGCCGAATACCGCCAGGACTTGTTCCCGTATGTGAAGGGAGCTTTGTTTGTGGATGCCGGCAATATCTGGCTGGTAAACGAAGATCCGGCCCGCGTCGGGGGGAAATTCGAGCCGTCAAAATTCCTGAACCAGCTGGCTATTGGGGCCGGCGCCGGCATCCGGATTGATGTGCAGTTCTTTGTTATCCGCTTCGATGCGGCCATGCCAGTACGTGCGCCTTACGGCACGCCCGATGACAAAGCTCCTCGCCTGAACATTGCCATCGGCTACCCGTTCTAATACATTTTCCGCTACTATCCCCAGCAAAAAGGGCCGCTTGTGCGGCCCTTTTGTGTTATTCATTTCACCTGCCTACACCGGCGCACCACCAGCTGCGACTGAAGATTCATGCTCTGGTAGGGCAGCACCGTCCGTTCTTGCTGATAGCCCGAAGGGTTATTGAGCCAGCCCCCGGCCCATTTTGTATACAGGCTGGCATTAGGCATTTCGCGCAGTGTACAATAGGCACACGAACCATGAATGAATAAGGGCCCTGTCACTGACATGGTAGTGACCTTCTTCATTCGCAACCATAATATTCTGTTTCATATACCATGCTCAACGCCGCACAGTCCATTCAGAAGTACCTACCAGGGAGCAGAGAATTAACTAAAATGCTTCTCCTGCTGCTTGGAGGCAATGCGTGCGCAGCGGGGCCTATGCCGTCCGCTCCGGGGCTCGGTGCCGCGTGGAGCGGCCGTTGTAGTGAGGCAAGGGGGAGTAAACGGACGTCGCCCCTGGCCGCGGCTTCCGGGGAGGGAAGCGTGCAGCCAGGGGCGACGGGCAAATACAGTAAGGTTGGCGGCGACCGACTCTCCCACCGATGAAGGCAGTACCATAGGCGCTCCGGGGCTTAACGACTCTGTTCGGAATGGGAAGAGGTGAACACCCGGGCTAAAGCCACCATTACTGGTGCAGTATCCGCTTTCAAGAAGAAAGCAGTACTGTCAACACGTTGACGCAAGGACAAGAAAGAAAACGGGGTAAGCGGGAGCTGTATACTACAGAAGCGTTCGAGTCATTAGTATCCCTCGGCTGTGCCATTTCGGACTCTACACCTAGGACCTATCAACGTCGTGGTCTCCGACGACTCTTATTAACGGATATCTCATCTTCAGGTGAGTTTCGCACTTAGATGCTTTCAGCGCTTATCTCATCCCAGCGTCGCTACCCGGCGCTGCATCTGGCGATACAACCGGTGCACGAGCGGCTGGTCCAACTCGGTCCTCTCGTACTAAAGTCAGGTCCTGTCAAATATCCAACGCCCACCACAGATAGGGACCGAACTGTCTCACGACGTTCTGAACCCAGCTCGCGTGCCACTTTAATCGGCGAACAGCCGAACCCTTGGGACCTTCTCCAGCCCCAGGACGTGACGAGCCGACATCGAGGTGCCAAACCTCCCCGTCGATATGAGCTCTTGGGGGAGATCAGCCTGTTATCCCCGGCGTACCTTTTATCCTTTGAGCGATGGCCCTTCCATGCGGAACCACCGGATCACTATATCCGTCTTTCGACCCTGCTCGGCTTGTAGGCCTCACAGTCAAGCCCGCTTCTGCTATTGCGCTCTGCGTACGGTTACCAAGCGTACTGAGCGGACCTTTGAAAGCCTCCGATACTCTTTTGGAGGCGACCACCCCAGTCAAACTACCCAGCAGACACTGTCTCCGTTGCCAGATTAGGCACCAAGCAACACAAGGGTGGTATTTCAACGGCGACTCCCCCAGACCTAGCGGCCCGGGTTCAACGTCTCCCACCTATGCTACACATGTGTTACCCAGCGTCAATGTCAACCTATAGTAAAGGTGCACGGGGTCTTTCCGTCCCGTGGCGGGTACTCGGCATCTTCACCGAGACTACAATTTCACCGAGCTCATGGCTGAGACAGCGCCCAGATCGTTACACCATTCGTGCAGGTCGGAACTTACCCGACAAGGAATTTCGCTACCTTAGGACCGTTATAGTTACGGCCGCCGTTTACCGGGGCTTCGATTCAAACCTTCGCCTTGCGACTAAGTTCCCCTCTTAACCTTCCGGCACCGGGCAGGTGTCAGGCCTTATACTTCCGCTTGCGCGTTCGCAAAGCCATGTGTTTTTGTTAAACAGTCGCCTG
>NZ_JACWZZ010000001.1:0-697500 GCF_014698995.1 Hymenobacter duratus | reverse complement strand
AGTGAGCTGAAACTGCTGCTTGGCTGGCGCGGCTTCAGGGAAGATGATGGCCTTCAGAATATCGGTTGCGTTTTGCAGGGGGAGGTAATTGGCCGTAGTGAAATCATACGGCTTCTGAATAATACGGCCGCCAGCCTGGTAGGCCTTGCCTTTGAGAACCTGGCCCAACGGGTAATTGAATGCCACAGTATTGAAAGCGGCCTTTTGCTGGTAGATAAGCTGCTTCGTGTTGGAACTGTAGAAGTCAATAGGGTTGGTATGCCGATTGGCAACGGTGTCGCAGGGCGCAAAACGGCGAACGATGCGCGCCTGTGGATAGCCTAGCTGCGCGAGTCGCTCGTTGAGGGGACGCTGGCCGAGGAATTCGTACAAACGATTGTAGGCTGCATTATCACTGACGAGCAGCATACGCTTGATGTAGTTGCCAACTGTATTGACACGGTCGGAATCTGCAGCCGGATTGTAAGGGGCGGCGGTCTGGCACCGGAAGGCCGTGCGGGTTGCCATCGGGCTGCGCCGGTTGAGGCCGGGCTGCTTCAGGAGGTTGAGCTTTTCCAGCGCCAGTGCGGCAGTTGGCAGCTTCACCAAGCTGGCCGGATTGAAATACTGCCGGGCATCAAGATGAAAGCTATGCTGAACAAAATGCGGCTGGTTCCGGGCGTCGCGGTTGATCTGAGTGTAAATGATCTGCAGCTCGTAGTCGGAAGCACGGGCTATGACCGGTGTGAGGCCGGCATCGGCACGGAGCAAACTATCGAGCAGCGGGCTATCTGGTAGGGCCTGAGCCGTGAGATGCAACTGCCGGGTTGCAGAGCCCCCACCCGGCAGCGCGGAAAGCCCGGCTGCGACAAGCAGCGCGGGAACAAGTGCCAGCAGAAAATGATAATGACAGGAGCGCATCAGGAATTATATGGAGTCCGGCTGCTTAAACGCAAAAAGCAGCCAACCGGAGTCATTTCCGATATTACCCCCTCTGCGGGCAGCAAAAAAGCCACAACCAAAGGCTGTGGCTTTTGAGGCACACTATATACTATATAGAGTAGTGCGCAAAACCGGGAAGAAGCTAAAGTGCCTGCTGACGACGGGCCAGCAGTAGATTGGAGTCGTTCTGACGCCAGTTGTAGCCGGTACCGAACGGCAGAGGGCGCGGCCGGTTGGTGGTGTCGGCGTAGGCTTTGGTCAGCTCGGGCTGGTAGCGGTTAGCGAAAAGGTTGATAGGCCGTTTGTAGGTGCCATAGTACGTCAGATGCCAGTCGGCGGGGCGGAAATACTTCATGGCAATGCCGGAGTCGTCCTGTAGAATGTAGTTGCTCTGCTCCAGGATGAGGTTGCGGACTTTGCTGAAATACGCTTTGTGCATCAGGTAGGTGGCCGACTTTATATACGTAGTGAAAGGCCCGAGGCTTTTAGCGTACTGCAGCACGGCATCCTTGTTGGTGCCCATCTTCCAGTCGCTGATGTCAGCGGAGAAGTAATAGGCCTTTTGCTCCTCCCCTGTTTTGCTGAGCATAGTCATTTCGACGCCGGGAATGACTTTGGGGCCGGGCTTGCGGATGATGGCGCTGTCGGCGGCGGTGAGCTGGCCGGCGGTATTGAGCTGCACATACCGAATGTCCTGAATCTGATGACCAGTGCGGGAGGCGAACAGCATCATCAGAGGCAAGGCCCCATCCAGCTCCAACGATTTAAGGTCGATGGCCATGTCGTTGGTGCGGAAGAAGCTAAAGTTGAGCACCGACCAAAGCGAAGCTTTCAGGGCTGGAAACAGCTTGGGGTTTTCGAGGGTAGCGCGGCCTGGCACCGACCCAACCGGCTCCAGCCCTACCAGCACGTAGGTTTTGCTATCCGGAAACATGGTCACCACATTCAGCAGATCGGGGCCACTGAACGGGTAGAACACCGTGGCGCTGGCAGCCCGCACCGAATCCAGCTCGGTAGCAGCCCACTGCTCTATTTTGTTGGTGCGGGTGGTATGGTAGCTGGTCCAGCTTTTTTCCGCGTCGGTGGCAAAGGCTTGCCAGGCGGGTAGCGCGGTGAGACGGCGCAAAGCGCTGCGCTGGCTTACCTGCCGGCCCGCCAGGTAGACAGCTACATCGTGAGCATAGGCAGTATCAGGCCGGGCTGGCGGCAAAGGAGTAGCTGCCGTGTCGGTCCGGGTGGCTGCGGGCGGAGCAGCCTGTTCGGTTTGAGTTTTCTTCTGCTCAGAGCAGGCAGCCAGTACCAGCAGCGCGGCCGGCAGAACAAACCGATGGAAAGTAAGCTTCATGGAAAGCAACAGGGGAATATGAGAACTGAAAGCGCAGGCAATATTAGCAGTCCGCGCTTCAACGTGGGCCAGCGGCAGCAGAAACAGCACGGGAGAGCATAGAAAAAGGGGAGGAAAACTCCTCCCCTTTTTCGGGTAGATAGTATGTGGCACCGGTATTAGTCGAGCACTACTTTGCGGGTGATGGTGTGACCCGCAACCTGTACGCGCAGCGTGTAGAGGCCCTTAGCCAGATGCATCACGTCGAACGACTGCTTTACTGTGCCAGCGCGCACGGCTACTGACTGGGCAAGTACGGTCTGGCCGAGCGAATTGATGAGTACTGCCTGGCCACTGGTGCTGCTCCCGGCCCCGCGAATGTCGAGGGTGAGCGAGCCGGTATGGCTGGGGTTGGGGTACACGCTGACCTCGCCGCCCGGCAACTCTTTTTTGCTGGACAGCACACCAGTGCCCGCCTGAATGGTAAAGGGTCCCTGCGGATCGTTGGAGCCGAAAGCCGATACAGCCACGAAGTAGCGAGTAGCCGCCGACAGGTTGCTTACCACCAGACCACCAGCGGCAGTGTTTGTGGCAGCAGCTCCCTGGCAGGCAATCTGCGTGAACGGACCGTTGCAACTGGCTGCCGAGAATACCCGCACCTGACCGGCCGGACCGCCACTCACGACAATACTTACCGGCGTCGCGGAGCCAGCCGGAGTCGTAAATTCAAACCATACGTCCTTGGGAGAGCTGGCCAGCACGCAGCCAATAGCAGAATAGCCGTTGGGAATAGTGAAGGTGGCGCCCAGACTATTGCCGGAGACAACCGCGCCGTAAGCCCCCGTGCCCAATGGCAAGGCACTGGCGTTGCAGGGCTCATCGTTGACAGTGGGCGGAATCAGGGTGGTGAAACTGGCCGTCACCGGCACCGACGTCTGGCCCACGGCGCAGCTGCTGACCACGCTCACCGTGTACTGCGTCAGCCCCTGCAAGCCCGTCAGGTTCACCGGCGAGCCCGTGCCGGTTACCGTCACGGCCGGACCCGTGGCCGGCGTGGCCACGACCGTGTAGTTGCTCACACCCGTGATGGGGGTGAAGGTAACCGTGGCGCTGGTGCCCGTGATGTTGCTCACGGCCAGGTTGCTCACCCGCGCACACGCCGAAATCGACACGTTGTCCAGACCGATGTCGGTGGTGCCGTAATCGGAACGCGCACGGAAGCGGATGACGGTCGTGGCCGAACTGCTATTCAGCGTCAGAGTTTTGGGTTGGAAAGTGGCTGCTACACCTAGGCGCAGCAGCTGGGGGCCGAAGGTCAGACCGCCGTCCGTGGAAATCTGCACGGTCAGCGAGTCCGAGCCGGTGGTGTTGATGTAGTCGAAGCTCAGCTCCCGGTTGCCCGCACCCGTCATGTTCACATACAAATCCATCGTGCCAACCTGGCCACTGGTAACATAGTAGGTATGAAAACGGGCCGAGTGGGCGCTGCCCTGCGCGCCGGCTGGGGTATAGGTTCCAACCGTCGGGCTGGTCCAGTTGGCAGCAACGCCGTCATCTTCGCGGCGCCAGGAGTTGTTGCCGGTCAGGGGCGTGTTGCGCCAGTTGTTGCCGGGTACGTCGCGCGTGTTGCAGCGGCTGAGCCAGGTGCTTTCGAACGTTTCGTTGAACGGGACCGACGCATACAGCGGCGTCACGCAGTCCGTCCGGAACGTGATGGGGCCAACAGTACCGGAAGAAGCAGTACCGCCGCAGTCCTGCCGCACATAAAACTGGTATTCCGTGCTGGCCGTCAGGCCCGGAATAGTAGCGCTGGTACCTGTGATGCCCGTGAGTTGCTGACTGCCCGCGCCTCCCGGCGTGAAGCCCGTTGGACCGTAGAAGACGGTATAGGTGCCGGTACCGGCGCTGACCCACGATACGCTGGCCGAGGTGGCCGTAGTGCCTACTACCGCCAGACCTACCGGCGCCAGACAGCCATTCAACGATTCCACCCGCACATTATCGATGCCGAGGTCGGAGGTGAAAGCAGTGTTTACTTTGGCGCGGAACCGAATGACAGTAGTAGCCGAAGTGCCCGCCAGCGTAATATTCTGGGCCTGGAATCCTTGGGCAACCGTTCCACTAATGCCCAGCTTAGCCACGGCCGCCCCGAACGTATTGCCCCCATCATTTGACACAAAGACAAACAGCGAGTCGTTGCCGGCAGTGTTGATGTAGTCAAACAACAGACGTTTGGATCCAGCAGCACTCAAATTGACGAACAGGTCGAGGGTGCCCACGGAATTGGCGCCGGCATAGTAGCTATGGAAGCGCGCGGAGCGGTTGCCTTGGCTGGCTGCGGGCGTATACACGCCAACCGTCGGGCTGGTCCAGCCGGCCGAAGCGCCATCATCGTCGCGGCGCCAGGAGGTATTGCCAGTGGCCGGGTCATTGCGCCAGCTGGTGGTTGGAATGTCGTTGGTGCTGCAGCCGCTGGCCCAGGTATTCTCGAAGCTTTCCAGAACCGGCAGTGTGGCGTAGGTGGGCGGCAGGCAGGCGGTAGTGAAGCTAAACGGGCCCGCGGCCTGGCTTACGTCGCCGTTGCCGCAGTTTTTCACTACGTAGAACTGATACGCCGTATTGGGCGCCAGGCCCGTTACGTTTACCGATGTGCCGGTAGTGGTCAGCGTGGTGCCGGCCGTAGCTGGGTTGAAGCCCGGCGCGCCATAAATCACCGAGAAGCCAACGCCAGCCGCACCCGGCACGAAGCTCAGGGTGGCGCCGGTTGTGGTGATGTTGCCGGCATTCAGGGCCGTGGGCGGAGCGCAGCTTGGAGCCGCCCCGATGGTGACAATGTAGTCTTCGGTTTCGCCCGAGCCGAAATTGACGCAGGCATCGCCGGCACCGTTCACGTTGCCGATAAGTCGGCTACGGATGCGCAGGCCCGTCTGGCCCAGGGGCGCTGTCAGCGGCACCGTAATGGCCACAGTAGCGGGCTGGCCGGCAATGCTGCTGGTCGTGACCTGCGTCCATTCCGATGCCTCAAACGTGCCGTTTTGGTTGAAATCAAGCCAGGCCGAGATAATACCCGCCTCCGGTGCCGTGACGCCCAGCTGGTAGGTCAGCCCCCGGAGCAATGTGGTGGTGGTAGTGCCCGAGGCCGGGTAGGAAGTATAGCCGCTACCGTTGGTGGTGTTGCACCCGGAGTTCAGGTTGCTCAGCGTAGAGATGGTAACGGCCGTAATGTTGGCGTTGCCGGCTCCACAGTAGGCTCCCAGATTGGTGTTGCAGTACGTGAAGGTCGAAGTCGTGGTAAACTTCACTACGGCGCAACCTGTGGCCGGGCCGTTGGCATTGCGCGGCACTATCTGGTAGTAGTAGTCGGTATTGGCCTGCAGTGCGCCAGGCGCATACGACGTGGTGGTTTGGTTGCCGACGAAAGCGGGAGTAGCGGTGGTGCCAAAATACACGTCGTAGCTGGTAGCTACGCCCCCACCGCTAGCCCACGTGATAGTAGGCGTACGCGCTACGCTGGTGGCATTGTTAGCCGGCACAAAGTTGGCAGCGCAGTTCGGAATACCGCTCAGCACGTCCAGCGCCACGTTATCGACACCAATATCGGTTGTGAAGGTCGTGGTTACCTTGCCCTGGAAACGAACAACCGTACTAGCCGAAGTGGAGGTGAGGCTGACACTTTGCGGCACGAAGCCTTGAGCCGCCGTACCGCTCGTGCCCAGCCGCAACACCGGAGCGCCAAACGTGGCTCCGCCGTCCGTCGATACCAGAATTTTCAGGGAGTCATTGCCGGCAGTGTTGATGTAATCAAACGTCAGCACCTTGTTGCCGGGGGCACTCAGGTTCACATACAGATCAAGGTTGCCGACGCCACCTGTGCCGGCATAGTAGCTGTGGAAGCGCGCGGAGCGGTTGCCCTGGCTGCCGGTAGGTGTATAGATGCCAACCGTCGGGCTAGTCCAGGCAGCGGAAATACCGTCATCGTCGCGGCGCCACGCATTGTTGCCCGATGCCGGATTGGTGCGCCAGCTGGCTGCAGGTGCATCACGCATAGCACACACATCGGTCCAAGCACTTTCGAAGCTCTGCGCCAGGGGCAGCGCAGCGTAGGTAGGCACGTTCACGACCACCTGCACGGGTGCCGAGGTAGCCGATTGGCCGCTGCACGTGAGGCGGGCCCGGTAGTAGCGCGAGGCCGTGAGGGCCGCGGTTGTGTAGGTGGGGTTGGTAGCGCCCGCAATGTCGGTATATGCGCTGCCGTTGGCTGATTCCTGCCATTGGTAGTCCATACCGGTGCCGTACGAAGCCCCCTGCAACGACAGCGCGACGGTGGTGCCGGCACAAGGCGAGGTAGCAGAAGCCTGCGCTGTGCCGGCGGTAGGCGGGGCCGCACAAGGGCTGCCGGGAATGTAGGTAACGCGTAGCGTAGGCCGCCGGTCGCCATACGAAGCGTTGGTCAGGCTAGTAGCGCCCGTCAGGGCTAAGTTGCTGGCAAAGCCCAAGCCGAACCCGACGGCGGGATTGGTTACGAAATTGACGGGAGCCGAAGCTGAACCCTGCTTTTCCCAATCGGTGAGCACCAGTAGATTGCCCCCCGTATAAACGAAGGGCTGCGTTAGCGTTACGCTGAAATAGTCGCCGGCTACCCCGGTCACCTGCTGAGTAGTTGAGCTATATACCGGAGATGCCGTAGCCGACAGTGTGCTCCACATTTGGGAGGTACCCAAGCCAGCAAGGCCCGTGTTTTCCAGTAATACGGTGAAGGTGTTGGTGCCCGTTACGGTCCCGGCATCCGATTTCAGCCAAGCCAGCGCCGTGATGGTAGCGCCGGCCGGCAGTCCCAGTTCGGCTGGCGTGTAAAGGTGGCCGTAGCGGGAGTAGTTGAAGAGAGAGCCTGCGTCATTGGCCGAACGATAGATGGGCCCATACAGGTAAGAACTGGTTGCGGGTGCGCCCACCGGCACCGTTGTGGAACCAACGGTAACGGTCTGGGCCTGAACACCGGATGCCAAGCACAGCCATAGTAATAACGACCACAGCCAACAGCCAGTGCCCGGCCTACCGAGTGTCTGACGCGTGAGTAAACGTGCGTGCATAGAAATAATGAAGGGTGGAAAATGAAAAAAGAACACTGCCGGAAGCCAGCCCGACTTTAATCCGGGCTAAATATACCCCGGGCAGACCGTTAGCTTTTGTTTATTTTTTATTGTCTTATTGCCATTCCTGTTTCCCATCAGCGGCCGGCTCAGTTAGCCGTTTCGGCGCCGTAGGGGTTGGGCAGCCGGATTTCCAGAAACCGGTCCGGCGCAGCCAGCGGAGCAAACCCGAACTGCGTGTAGAGGCCGTGGGCATCCAGAGTAGCCAGCATCCGGCGGCGCAGCCCCTGCAACTCGGGCCGGGCCCACACTACCTGCATCAGCCACTTGGAAAGGCCCTGCCCACGATGCGCGGGCAGCACAAACACGTCGCAGAGCCAAGCAAACGTAGCATAGTCCGTCACGACGCGTGCGAAACCGGCCTGCTGCCCATCCGGGTCATACAGTCCGAAGCACAGCGAGTTGGCAATAGCCTTTTTCAGCAGCGGCAGCGGCATGCTCTTCGCCCAATACGATTCCTCTGCCAGGTACTGATGGATAGCAGCTATATCAAGCCGGGCAGGGTCGGTGCTGATTGTAAAGCCGGCAGGGTGCCACGAATCGGGAATCGGCATAGGAAGCAGGTAAAGCAGGAGGAAAAGATGAGCCGGCACTGCGTCGCAGCCAGGGGCTCAGCAAATCTACACGGGAACAGGTACAGAGTACGGTCCCAAAAACCAATATTATTTATTCCTAGTATTACAAATGTATTCCTTTCACCATCAACTCTTTTCTCTATGAAACGCATTGCTACTCTACTACTGCTGGCGGGTATGGCAGCGCCGGCCTGTGCCCAGCAGAACCCGGCGCTGGCCACCTACACAGTGGGCACCACTACCCTCACGCTTTCGGCGCTCAGCACAGGGCTCGATACACCCTGGGAAATTCTGTGGGGCCCCGACGGCTTTTTGTGGATGACGGAGCGCGGCGGCCGCATCAGCCGCGTGAATGCCACCACCGGGCAGGTACTGCCGCTGCTTACCGTAGCCGACGTCACCGAAACCGGCGAAAGTGGCTTACTGGGCATGACTCTGCACCCCGATTTCAGCCTCAACCCTTATGTGTACATCGTGTACAACTACACCGAGAATGGTGCGCTGAAGGAAAAGCTGGTGCGCTACACGTATTCGGCCACGGCGGGCACGCTCTCCAGTCCGCTGGTGCTGCTCGGCAACCTGCCCGCTACCACCACGCACAGTGGCTCCCGCCTGCTCATTCTGCCCGACCAAACGCTGCTGATGACGACCGGTGACGCGCAGCTGCAGCCCGAAGCGCAGAACATTGCTTCGCTCAATGGCAAAATTCTGCGGCTAAACCTCGATGGTACGATACCGGCCAACAACCCGACTCCCGGCAGCCCGGTCTACACGCTGGGCCACCGCAATCCGCAGGGCCTGGTCCGGGCAGCAACAGGCCGCCTCTACAGCTCAGAGCACGGGCCCAACAACGACGACGAAGTGAACCTGATTGAACCCGGCCGCAACTATGGCTGGCCGAACGTGGAAGGCTTCTGCAACCTGCCAGCCGAGCAAACCTTCTGTACCGCCAACAATGTGCGTGAGCCCCTGGTTGCCTACACCCCTACCCTGGCGGTAGCCGGCATTACAGCCTATAGCAATCCAGCCATTCCGCAATGGAGCAACTCGCTGCTCATGGTCAGCCTAAAGGCCGGCACCCTCACAAATTTGCAGCTCAACACTGCCGGCGACCAAGTAACCAGCCAGGCCAATATCTGGACCGGCACCTACGGCCGCATGCGCGCTATTTGCGTTTCACCGCAGGGGCGCGTCTATATCGGGACCAGCAACCGCGACGGCCGGGGAGCACCCGCCGCTACCGATGACCGGATTCTTGTGCTCGAAAACCGCGCCTACACTCCCAATTCCGTACGCAGCCGCCAGTCTGACGCCCTAGCCCTGTGGCCCAATCCGACGGCGGGTTCCGTTTCAGTCCGGTTGCCGGAACCTGCCAGCAGCCCACTCACGATACACGATGCGCTGGGCCGGGTTGTTCAGACCGTAGCCATGGCCGGCCGCAAAGAAGCGACTCTGGATATTCGTCAGTTGGTGCCAGGGCTTTACATGCTGCAGACCCAGATGGGCAACACCCAGCTTACGCGCCAGCTGATAGTAGAATAAGCGGTTTCCGCCGGCCTGCACAAAAAAAAGAGCGACGCTGGGCGTCGCTCTTTTTTATTTAGGGTATGCAGGGTCATACTAGTCGAGGACCACCTTGCGGGTGATGGTGCTCTCGCCGACCTGCAGGCGCAGGGTGTAGAAGCCTTTAGCCAGGCCCTGCACCGGCAGCGCCTGGTCTACGGAGCCACCGCGTACTGGCACTTGCTGAGTCATCACGCGCTGGCCCAGGGCATTCAGCATTTCTGCTTTCACCGAGCTGGTCGTGTTGATTCCGCGCAGGCTCAGCGTCAGCGTCCCGTCATGGCTGGGGTTAGGATATACGCTAACCTCGCCCTGTGGCAGCTGCCCTACCCCCGTAGAGAGGATATTGGCAATTCCAATGGTGAACGGTCCCTGCGTATCGCTCGAGCCAAAGCCCGATACGGAAATGTAGTAAGTAGTACCGGCTGTCAGAGCGGGCAAGGGCAGTTGGCCGGCCGCGATGTTGGAGCCCGTGCTGCCCTGGCAGGCAATCTGCGTGAATGGGCCGTTGCAGCTGGCTGCCGAGAACAACCGGACCTGGCCGGCCGGGTTGCCGGCCACCTGCACCGACAGAGTAGTGGAAGAGGCAGGAGCAACAAACCGGAACCAGACATCCTTCGGATTGGCGGCCGTAGAGCAGCCAGGGTTGGAGTAGCCATTGGCAACCGTTGCGGTAGCACCCAGGTTGGAAGAAGCCAGCGGTGCGCTGCCAGGAGTCAGCGCGGTAGCGTTGCAGGGCTCATCGTTGACAGTGGGCGGAATCAGGGTGGTGAAACTGGCCGTCACCGGCACCGACGTCTGGCCCACGGCGCAGCTGCTGACCACACTCACCGTGTACTGCGTCAGCCCCTGCAAGCCCGTCAGGTTCACCGGCGAGCCCGTGCCGGTTACCGTCACGGCCGGACCCGTGGCCGGCGTGGCCACGACCGTGTAGTTGCTCACACCCGTGATGGGGGTGAAGGTAACCGTGGCGCTGGTGCCCGTGATGTTGCTCACGGCCAGGTTGCTCACCCGCGCACACGCCGAAATCGACACGTTGTCCAGACCAATGTCGGTCGAACCGAAGTCAGCGCGGGCCCGGAAGCGGATAACCGTCGTGGCCGAGGTCGTGTTCAAGGCCAGCGTCTTTGGCTGCCAGGCCGTAGCCAGGCCAAAACGCAACAGCTGGGGCCCGAAGGTCAGGCCGCCGTCCGTGGAAATCTGCACCGTCAGCGAGTCCGAGCCGGTGGTGTTGATGTAGTCGAAGCTCAGCTCCCGGTTGCCCGCACCCGTCATGTTCACATACAAATCCATCGTCCCGATCAAGCCGGCGCTGGAATAGCCGCTGTGGAAACGGGCCGAGTGGGCGCTGCCCTGCGCGCCGGTTGGCGAGTACAGGTAGCTGGTGGCAGCGGTCCAGTTGGCAGCGGCGCCATCATCCTCGCGGCGCCAGGAGTTGTTGCCGGTCAGGGGCGTGTTGCGCCAGTTGTTGCCGGGCACGTCGCGCGTGTTGCAGCGGCTGAGCCAGGTGCTTTCGAACGTCTCATTGAACGGAACCGACGCATACAGCGGCGTCACGCAGTCCGTCCGGAACGAGCCTGCGTTGGAGCGGCCCGAAGTGCTGCCCGAGCAGATCTGCGTCACGTAGAACTGGTATTCCGTGCTGGCCGTCAGGCCCGGAATGGTTACCGAGTTAGTCGCGCTGGTAATAGTCTGCCCGCCAGTACCCGGTGTGAAGCCTGTGGGACCGTAGTTGATAGAGAACGTGCCACTACCACCCGTCACGGTCCAGCTTACAACAGCGGAGTTAGCCGTAGTAGAAGTTACCGTCAGGTTGCGTGGCGTTGGGCAGCCGGTAGCCGGAGGCGGCGTAAAGGCATACACTTGGCCAGAGGCAGGAACCGTGGCAATCGACGTGGTTTCTACCGTAGAGCTGGCCGTAGGCGAGGCGCTGGTATTGTTCAGCGAGAGGAAGTCAACAGGTGTTGAGGTTCCCGATATGCCGATGGAAGCCGAGGCCGAGTTAGGCGTGCCATTTTCGGGGCGGTACACAAACTCGACGCGGTTGGTGGTTTCGTAGAGCTTCACCTGAAACGAGACGACTGGCGCAGTAGCACTGTAGTTCCATTCCCAGCTCAGCCACTCGAAGGTGAACACGCGGTTTGGGGCAGTGCCCGTCGTCTGGTACTTAGCGGCACTACCGGCTCCTTCACCGGCCAGGTCGTCCCAGAGGGGCGCTACCAGCGGGCGAATAGCGGCAGCAGCAGCGTCCAGGTCGTTGGTCAGGCTGCTGGAGGCGGCACTGTTGAACGAGAGAAAGCCGTTGGAGCTGGCGTACACGTTGGTGTAGGGCACGCCATCAAAAGCAAACGAAAAGCCGATGGGAACAGCGCCCGATATGGCATCGTCGTCCTGCACCGCTGCTACTACCGTAGCTGTAGCTGGCAGCGGAGTGAACGTACCCTGGGAAGCGGCAAACTGGTAGGTATCTACCTGGGCCTGTGCTGTACTCATTGCCAGCCCTAAACCAGCTACGGTAGCCAAAGCTCTACCCCAATAGGTGCGAGCCCGAACTTTAGTCTGTAAAAGTTTCTGCATGCTTGCTAAGTGTTTGAATGGTTGGGTGAAAAAGAAATGTATCTGGGCGGTATGAAGCTGTAATAAATAGAAAAAACCGCCTATTACATAACCTAACTCCTATTTATTCATCAAAACTTCTCTCTTCTCAGCCATAGGAGGCAGCCACTCTATAGCCAAAACCCGATGTTCCTTTAGAACTTCTGTGGGAAAAGCAGCAGGTCACTGACATTTCACATTACTGCCAGCTACTCATCTATTGTCGAGTTTAGTTTTTAGAGTATTACTTCTGCAATAAATACCATAATTATGTTATAAATCTCCTCGTTTGAATCATATTAAAGGCATGATTCTTGTGCCTTATTTTTCTAAATGACTGTAGAGTGTATGGTCATTGGAGGAAAATGTGTTTATCTTACCGCTGCGTTTTTCCTCCACCCTGTTTTGTTTCTTTTCCTCACTAACAATTCACCCATGCAAAAACTGTTACGTGCCACCTACCTGCTGGTCACGGCGTTGTGTTTGACTTTTTTCGGGATGCACTCCGCCGAAGCTTCCCACTTTCAGGGGGGACAGCTGACCTACGAATCCTTAGGCAACAACCGTTACCGCCTTATCCTGCGCGTATTCCGGGATTGCAGCGGTGCTGACCTTTACACCACTGCCCGGTTTGTTTGCCGGCCAACCGGCTGTGCTACCACAGGCCCGCTGGTGCAGACTTATACAGTGCCTCTAAAAGGTGGCTCCACTATCGGTTCTCCGTACTGCGCTACTGCTCCCGGCGGCACCAGCCCCTGCGACGCCGGTCTCCCTACGAACTACGAAACCGGCCGCTACGACACTGTGGTGACGCTGAACCCTGCCGCTGAGTGGCGCATTAGCGTGGAAGACAACGCCCGCCCGGATCTGGCCAACATCAATGGCAACACCAACATCTACTACGAGGCTACGCTGAACAACTTGGCGAACGGCCAGACCATTCAGAACAACTCGGCCCAGTTTGACCTGCTGAACGTTCCGGTACCATTCGTATGCTGGAAGCAGCAAACCACCCTCAACTTTACGGCTACTGATATTGATGGTGATGAATTGGTGTACTCGCTAGACCGCCCACTGGTGAGCTGCAACAACCCCAACACCTATAATTCAATAGGTGCCGGAACTGGTGGTGTAATTGTGTTGCCGCCCGAAAACGGTCAGCCTTGCGTGGCTATTCTGCCTACTGCTCTGGGCTCCTACAGCCCCACGTTCCCTATTGCTTCTTTCTCAGTAACTGGCAACTGCCCAGCAAAAACGGCTGTTCCTGATTTCCGCTTTAACGCTAGCAACGGTAGCTTCACGTTCACTCCCTACCTCTACACTCCGGGCACTACCACGGCGCAGCAGGCGCAGAATAAGTATGTAGTAGTAGGTAAAGTGTCGGAATACCGGGTTATCAACGGTGTGCGTACGCTTATCGGTTCGGTACGCCGCGACATTCTGGTGGTAGTTATCGACTGCTCGAATGCTATTCCAGGCGCTCCTGTTGCTACCGGCAACAACACCAACTCCGGTGTTTCCATCGTTAACTCCGTCGACTCGACTTTCATTGAAGCTTCGACCTGCAACTACACTCGTGTTCTGGTTCGTTTCACCGACCCGAATCCTGCTGACTTGCTGACGGTAACGTTCCCTCCCCTCGACCCAGGCGTACCTGGTCAGCCTACGTACCTGCCAACGGACGTAGGAACGTTCCGGGTAATTGGCCAGGGTACACGCAACCCGATTGGCATATTCGATATCCAGCCCGACGTACTGTTCACAAACCAGACGTTCCGCATTCCGGTACAGATCCGCGACAACGGCTGCCCAATCATCGGTCAGCAGACCCGTATCATCGTGCTGTCGGTGAAACAGCGTAACCCAGCCAAAGTAGTGGCAGCAACGGCCCAGCCGTTCGTATGCGCCGGTACTCCCGTTAACCTGACGGCCACTCCTACCCGTCCTGACTCTGTGTTGGTAAACATCAATACTCCAAGTGTCACAGGCAAGTTAGCCACCTACACCTACCAGTGGAGCGCGGCCAACGGTCTGGCTACTGCCGACCAGAACAAGCAAAACGTTACGGTACGCCCGACTCAGACCACGCGCTACTATGTGCGGATCAATGCCACGGACTTCCGTCAGTCCCCGGTGCCTACCTGCGTAGATACCACCTCTATTCTGGTGCGCGTTGCGCCTCCGGTAACGGCTAATTTCACGGCCACTGGCCGCCCTGGCTTCAATCTGGATGGTATCAGCAGCAAGGAGAGTGTGCCGCCGCGTATCTTCTCCTTCGTGAATACCTCGAAAGGCAACAATCCTTCGCCGGCCGATACGGCTTCCGTTACTTCCCGCTGGACCTACCAGCGCACTGCTGACGCCAACGGCAACCCTGTAACGGAAACTGCGCAGGTGTTCTCGAACCGCTTTACGCCTCGCGACCTGACATTGCGTGAAGGTGGCACGTATGTATTCACGCTGCGCCTCTCGAACCGGGCTGGTTCTACTGAATGCACGCCAAGCCTGAAAACGCAGGAGGTTAAAGTTCCAAATCTGGTTATCCCGAACGTATTCACGCCTAACAAAGACGGCAAAAATGATGTGTTCGTACTGACGACTGAAGAAACCGGCAGCAAAGTGCAGATCTTCAACCGTTGGGGCCGCCTGATTAAGGAGTACGCCAACTACCAGAACAACTGGGATGGTGGTGAGCAGCCTGCCGGCGTTTACTACTACCTGCTAACCGATAAGAGCGGCAAAACCACGAAAGGCTGGGTAGAACTGGCCCGCTAGTCTACACCCCGCTTTCTTACAAAGGCCCCGCGAATCTCGCGGGGCCTTTTTTGTGCGCCGTCCGCTGGTTCGCTGCATTCCAGGGCTGCCGCCATTGGTCGGTTGGCAATTATTGCGGTAGAGAAAGACTGCCTGAGCACAGCAGGTCACATTTCGCCGTTCTGAGCAAACCTTTTCGCCCTGATCAAGGTATTTATGTTGCCTTAAAAATATTTTTAGACAAGTCTAAAAAGTATATTTGCCTACCTGTTCCGTTGCACGCCCCCATGACCCCAGCACTACAACCGCCTCCTACCCAGCCAGCAGTAGCCCCTGCCGACGCAGGCTGGCGGCGCGTCCGCACTTCTGTTTCGCTGAGTGAAGTTCATGCCAGTATCAAAGTACCCTCTACCGACGCCTCGTTCTGGCGTAAGATGAGGGCTTTCTGGGGCCCGGGCCTGATGGTAGCCGTGGGTTACATGGACCCCGGCAACTGGGCCACCGACATTGCCGGTGGGTCGCAGTTTGGCTACACGCTGCTTTCGGTCATCCTGATATCCAACCTGTTTGCCATGCTGCTGCAGCATCTGGCAGCCAAATTGGGTATCGTAACCGGGCGCGACCTGGCGCAGGCTTGCCGGGACCATTTCTCCAAGCCGGTTTCGATGGTGCTCTGGTTTCTGTGTGAAATTGCCATTGCCGCCTGCGACCTGGCAGAAGTCATCGGCTCGGCCATTGCCCTGAACCTGCTGTTTGGCCTACCCCTGCCGTGGGGCGTAGTGCTTACCATTCTGGATGTGCTGGTAGTGTTGCTGTTTCAGAGCCGCGGTTTCCGCGTGATAGAAAGCATTGTTGCCGGCTTAACAGTCGTGATTTTTGGGTGCTTCCTGTACGAAATCATCGTATCGAACCCCGACTACTTCGGCATTCTCGGTGGCCTGGTGCCGCAGCCGCAAGTCGTAACCAACCCCAAGATGCTCTACATTGCCATCGGGATTCTGGGCGCTACGGTAATGCCCCACAACCTGTACCTGCATTCGAGCATCGTGCAGACGCGCGCCATCGAGCAGACAGAGCCCGGCAAACGCATGGCCATCAAGTTTGCCACCATCGACTCGACCGTCGCGCTTTTCCTCGCGTTTTTCGTGAATGCGGCTATTCTTATTACAGCCGCAGCGGCATTCCACCGCAACGGCCTGCACAACGTAGCCGACATCAGCGACGCGCACAAGCTACTGGCCCCAGTGCTGGGTGCCGGCGCAGCCAGCGCTGTGTTTGCGGTGGCGCTCCTGGCGTCGGGCCAGAACTCCACGCTGACCGGCACCCTGGCCGGGCAGATTGTGATGGAAGGTTTTCTGGATCTGAAACTGCGCCCCTGGCTGCGGCGCCTTATCACCCGGGCTATTGCGGTGGTGCCAGCACTTATCGTGACGCTGATTTACGGCGAGAAAGGCACTGGAGAGCTACTGGTGCTCAGCCAGGTCATCCTGTCCTTTCAGCTGAGCTTTGCGGTGGTGCCGCTGGTGCTTTTTACCAGTAGCAAAGCCAAAATGGGCGTATTCGTGAACCGGCCGTGGGTGCAGGTGCTGGCCTGGATAGTGTCCGGCATTATTATCGTGCTGAACGTGTACTTGCTGTACGAGACATTTTTCGGATAGTCTCCTGAGAAACGCAGTGGCTTGCTAGTGCTGCGTTTTTTTGCAACAACGATTTTAGACTAATCTAAAAAATAGTCATAGCACAGCCTAAATATGCAGGCCATGAAACAGCTTTTACTTACGCTCCTGCTGATCTGGAGCACTGCCTCCGAAGGGTGGAGCCAACCGGGAAGCATACGGGGCACAGTCCGGGCTGAGGGCAAAGCAGTACCGTTTGCCAGCATTGGGGTGAAGGGTACCAGCACGGGCACTACTGCCGATGAGCATGGTGCTTTTAGTTTGCCCAAGCTGACGCCTGGCAGCTACAGGCTGGTTGCTACGGCCGTAGGATTTCAGCCGATGGAACGCTCCGTGACGGTTTCGGCAGGAAAAGCCACCACGGTAGCCATTGCGGTGGCGCCCGCCAGCAGTGCGCTGGGCGAAGTGGTAGTGAGCGGCACTCTGGGCGAAGTCCTCAAGAGCGAGTCGCCAATAGCCGTGGAGCTGTATACGCCGCGTTATTTTCAGAAGAACCCCAGCCCCTGTCTTTTCGAGAACCTGACGATGGTGAATGGCGTGCGCCCCCAGCTCAACTGCAACGTGTGCGGCACCGGCGACATTCACATCAACGGGCTGGAAGGCCCCTACACGATGGTGCTGATTGACGGAATGCCCATCGTCAGCTCGCTAAGCACGGTGTATGGGTTGAGCGGCATTCCGAGTAGCCTAGTGGAGCGAGTGGAAGTGGTAAAAGGTCCCGCCTCGACGCTGTATGGCTCAGAGGCAGTGGGTGGCCTGATCAACGTTATTACAAAGAACCCAGCCAAAGCCCCGCGCTTTTCGGCCGATATCTTCGGCACCTCACACCGCGACCTAAATCTGGATCTGGGCACGGCCGCAAAAGTAGGCACCGCCTCTACCCTGCTCAGCACCAATCTATATGGCTACAACCAGCGCCGCGACGTGAACCGTGACGGTTTTACGGATGTGCCCACACAACACCGGGTATCGGTGTTTAACAAATGGAGCTGGCAGCGGCCCGAGCAGCGTGCGGCCAGCCTAGCCGGCCGCTACTATTACGAGGACCGGTTTGGGGGCCAATTGGGCTGGCGGCCCGAGTTTCGAGGCGGCGACAGTGTGTATGGTGAGAGTGTGTATACCAGCCGCTACGAGCTGCTGGGCCAGTACCAGTTGCCGGTGGCGAGCCAGAAACTAATGCTAAGTGGCTCGTTTAACCAGCACCGCCAAAACTCAGCCTATGGCACCACGCGCTACAACGCAACGCAACGGGTGGGCTTCAGTCAGCTGACCTGGGCTAAAAACCCAAATATTCGCCACAACCTGCTGCTGGGCGCGGCTTTCCGCTCTACCTGGTACGATGATAATACACCGGCCACCGGTAGTGAGCAGCACAATCAACCCGACCTGATTAACCTGCCGGGCGTGTTTGTGCAGGACGAGTTCCGGCTCACGCCCGATGCTACCCTGCTGGCCGGGCTGCGCTACGACTACAATCCGCGGCACGGCAACATCCTGACACCGCGCCTCAACTACAAATGGGGCACGGTGGACGGCAGCCGCGTATTTCGGGTAGGTATCGGCAATGGCTACCGGGTAGTAAACCTCTTTACGGAAGACCACGCTGCCCTCACCGGAGCCCGCCAGGTGGTAGTGCCAGAAGCGCTGCGGCCGGAACGCAGCTGGAATGCCAACATAAACTACACGCGCTTTGTCACGACCAGAGCGGGTGGCACGCTCACCTTCGATGGCAGCCTGTTCTATACTTATTTCACCAACAAAATCAGCCCCGACTACGACACCGACCCCAACCAGATTATCTACCGCAACCTCGACGGCTACGCTATTTCGCGGGGCATTTCACTGAACACTGATTTCGCCTTTTCGCGGCCTCTGAAGCTGATTGCGGGCGTTACCATAATGGATGTTTTCAGGCGCGAACGACTTGCCGAAGGTGAGGCCCTGCGGCGGGTAGCACAATTCCATGCGCCAGTATTCTCGGGCACCTATACCGCCAGCTACACTTTCACGCAACTGGGCCTGACGGTAGACTATACCGGACAGGTGAGCGGACCGATGCAGTTGCCGGTACAGCCCAACGACTTCCGTGCCAGCCGCTCGCCGTGGTTTTCGCTGCAGAATCTGCAGGCCACTAAACGGCTGGGGCCAGGCCTGGAACTGTACGGTGGGGTGAAAAACCTGCTTGACTTCCTGCCTCGCCACGCGCTGCTACGCCCCTTCGACCCGTTCGATAAAGCCGTGAGCCAGAACAACCCCAACGGCTATACTTTCGATACCAGCTATAACTTTGCGCCGCTGCAGGGCCGGCGTACGTTTCTGGGGGTGCGCTATAGTTTATAGGTATTTCTGCCTGAACTCAACAACACCTGCCTGCACTGCGTAGGCAGCGCATTTCCCGCTCGTATGCTGCTTACCCTAACATTGGCTTTGAGCTTGGCCAGTTCGCCCACCGCTCCTGACACGCTCAAACGGGCCAGCCAAACCCGTCCGGCCGATGTGGAACAGGGACCAAAACGGCAATTGCGGCCACTCAACGCCGACCGTCCTGGCGTAACGGAGAGTCCCAACACCGTGGGGCGGGGGCGCATGCAACTGGAAACCGACCTTGTGCGCCTTATTACCAGCAAACCCAGCCAAGAACCCCGTTCACGCGTGATGCGTCTGAATGCCTTTGCCATCCGGGCCGGCCTCACCGACCATACCGAAGTGCAGGTGTTCGTGGACCCCTACACCGTGGAAAAGCAGTGGGAACCGGGAGAGCCAATGGAGCGGAGTGCCGGCTTCGGCGACGTGGCCCTGCGCATGAAGCACAATTTTATTGGCGACGACGACGAAGCTGACGCATTGGTAGTGGCTGCCATCGGCTTTGTGCGTTTGCCCACCGGAGGGAGCCAAGGAACAGGCGGCTACGAATACGGAATACTGGTGCCGGCAACCTACAATTTTCAGCATGAATGGCATATCAGTGCCCAGGCGGCCTCTTTTTTAAGCTACGACCGGGACGCCAAGCAACATGCCGTAGAACTGGCCCCATCCGTTGCCGTTGACCACGGCTTCAACGACTGGCTGGCCGCATTTGCAGAATTCTCAACCAGCAAAAACCTGAAAACCCATCAATGGAATTCGGCAATCAGCACGGGCCCTATATTTCATGTAAGTGAGCGGGTGCAACTGGATTTTGGCCGACGTTTCGCTATCAGTAGCAGTGCAGAACGAGAGTATTACGTGGGACTTGTAATAGAACGTTGATTCAGCTTAAAAGCAACTCCACTAGCTATCAGCCGAACTTATAATCAAACAAGTCCTTTCAGGCGCTCAAACCGGCTGCCCAGAATAGCTTGGTCGTCGGCTTCCAGCCAGTCGTGCAGGAGGGTGGCATAGAGGCTGCGGAAGTCGAGTTGGTGGCGTAGGTCTCCATCGAGCAGGTTCTGCAAATCGGGCGCGTTGTTGAGGACGCCTTTCTGCTGCAGCCCGCCGCCCACAAGCAGCACATTGTTGGCGGTACCGTGGTCGGTGCCGTTGCTGGCATTCTGGCTTACGCGGCGCCCGAACTCCGAAAACACCAGCACCAGCGTATCATCGAAGTTGCCTGCTTTCTGCAGGTCTTCGGCAAAGGAGCCCAGGCCTTCCGATAAATCACCGAGTAGCTTGCCCTGCTGCTCCTGCTGGCGCACGTGCGTATCGAAGCCGGTGAGCGAGACATAAAACACGCGCGACTCAATACCGGAATTAATCAGCTCGGCGGTGGTTTTCAGGTTGCGGCCAAATTCCGTGTTTGGGTACGTTACCGCCGATTTGTAGACCTTGCTGGTCTGGTACAGATAGTCGGCTGAAGACGAGGTTTCGGCCAGCGTCTTGTACAGATAATCCAGCTCCGACACGGTTCCAGCAGGCTTTTCGCCGCTCACCTGCGCAATAAAACGGTTCTGGGTTATCTGATGAAACTTGGTCGGATTCTTCAGCGCTAGGCCTTTGCGCAGGTCGCCTTTCATGGCCAGACTTAGGGTGTCGTCCACTTCCAGTCCGTTGTATGGCACCTGGCAGGATGGGCAGTTAGAGTCGAGGTAGCGGCCTAGCCAACCCGTGCTCAGGTACTGGTCGGAGGCAGAGCCGCTTTGCCAGATGTCCATGGAGCGAAAATGTGACCGGTCGGGGTTGGGGTAGCCCACAGAGTTGAGTACAGCTACCTGCCCTTGGTCGTAAAGGCCTTTCAGCCGCTTCATGGCTGGGTTAAAGCCAAGGTCTTTATCCAACGTCAGAATACCGCTTTGCTCTCTGATGCCGAGCGTGGGCCGGGCTTTATAGTACAGGTCGTTGCGGTACGGAATAACGGTATTCAGCCCATCATTGCCACCGCCCAGCTGCACCACCACCAAGCGGCGGCCTCGCGCGTCGCGCAGGCTTTTAAGGCCTTGCCGGTCCAACGCGTGCAGAAATTTAGGCACGAAGAGCAGGCTGCTGGCCAGCACTGAAGTCTTAAGAAAGTCGCGGCGGGAAGTAGTCATGGAGAGAACTTAGAAATGAGAGCCCAGCACTTAAAAGTGGGGCCACGGAACAATCCGATGTTCTGCGGCCTAAATCCCGGGGTCTGTCTTAATCACATCAACTGGTATTCTGGCAGACTGAGCAGGCTCGTGACCATAGCGCGCAACCTTACTTCGGCCGGGGCCTTGTCGGCAGCCTGCTGAATGAGGGCCAGGTTTTCGGAGCGAATCGGGACCTGCAATACAAATCCGCTGAGCTGCGCGGCCTGCTTTTCCGAGGGTGTTTTGGCCAGAAGCGCCTGCACCGGCCCCAGCTTCACGGTCGTTTTCACCTGCTGCTGAAAGGTGCGGTCGGCCCGCGTCAGGTTAGGAGCTATGTCGTTTTCATCCTGCTTCAGCGCCACATTAAACTCGGCATTTTTGAGCAGCACCGAGGGCAACTGCAAACGGGACAGCAGCGACGACGAATCTATCCAGTTGCGGCCGCCGGGCCAGCCCGCTACGTTTGGCGGCTCAAATAGCGTTTGCCCCAGGGCCTTCTGAAATACAATGAGCGGTTTGTCATCCGCGAGTTGTAGCCCCATAGTGCGCTTGATACCCGCCAGCAGCTCTACCGGCGACTTGATGCGGGTACCCACATGGGCCGGCGCATAGAACCAGTCGGCCGTAAACATCTGCTCCAGCAAAGCGCTGATATCGTAGCCGCTCTTAAAAAACGCCTGGGCCAGCGGCTGAATATGCGCCGGGTTGGGCGTATCGTTTACGAAGAACCGGTAGAGCTTGGTGGTGAGGTACTCGGCCGTGCGCGGCTGCTCCAGAATAATACCCAGCACCTGCTCGCCGGTGAAGTTTCCGGTGCGCCCCAGAAAGGTCTTGCTGCCGTCGTCGTGCTGTTTTTCCCGAAACACAAAGTGTCCCTGCGCATCGTAGCCCCAGCCCGTGAAGGCGCGGGCCGCTTCCTTGATGTCGGTTTCGGTGTAGTTGCCGCGGCCCATCGTGAAGAGCTCCATCACCTCCCGAGCGAAGTTCTCGTTGGGCCGCTGCTTGCGGTTTTGCTGGTTGTTGAGGAACTGCAGCATAGCGGGCTCCTTGCTCACGGCCAGCAGCAGATCAGAAAATTTACCCAGCGCGAGCTGCCGGATGGTGTTGTTGAGGTGCAAAGCGGCATCGGGGCGGCGCACCCGGCAGGCAAAATGGCCGTGCCAGAAGAACGTCAGCTTTTCACGCAGCTGTGCCGGCGAAGTAGCCATCCGCTCCATCCAGCCGGTATTCATGGCGTAAAAAGCATCCCGAATACTCTGGTTCTGCAGTTTGCGCTGCTGGGCATTCATGTCTTGGCGGCGCAGCAACGGCGGCTGAGCACGCCCCTTCGGCTGGGCGGGCAGCGCCGAGCGGCTTGGTAGCGCAGGCAGTTCCGTACCGACAGTCATAGCCGTTTGGTCGGGGGTAGTTACCATACTTGACTGTGGCGTGCCTGCTGCCGGAGCAACCAGCCGAAACTGCGCCAGCGGTTCAGTATAGCGCATGGTTGGGCCATCGAGCAGCTCAACTTTCTCGGAGTCGCGCAGCAATTGGCGCAGGGCTTTGCGTGGTGAAAGGCCAGCGGCTATGTCTTCGGGCCGTGGTCCGAACCCGGCGCGCCAGTACAGGTGCTGCAGTTGCTGTTGCGTCGTCGTCATGGTGCTTGGACGCAATTCTGCGCCGCGGGTTTAACTCGCTTCATGCTACGCAGGCTTCCTCAGAACCGCGCCCCCAGCACCACCGTCTTTTTGTACTCCTGCTTACTGCCGCCGTTGGGCCCAAACAGCTCTACCAGCAGCACATAGTAGCCGACGGCCGCTTTCTGGCCCCGGTCGGTGAGGCCGTCCCATTGGAAAAAACCACTGGTAGCCAGTGTTTCGTTGCGAACCAGCCGGCGTGTGAGGCGGCCTTGTGCATCGTATACCGTGACGCTGGCCGCATACCCGGTACCATCCAACTGATAGTTGAGGGTGGTGAAGTCCTGCATGCCATCCTCATCGGGGGTGAATACCTCGGGCTCGACACTGAACTGCTGCGCGCCGCCTGCTGCGTCTTGCTGCTGCGAGTTGCGGCGGCCCGGCGTGGCATAGCCCACGCTACTGGCGGCCGAATGGAAATTGGCCGCCGTACTGGGCCCTTCCGCCCGGATACGCTCCAGCGACACGCCGTTTAGGTCATCCAGCAGCTTCAGGTGCTGGTCTTTGTTGTAGCTGTAGCGGTCCAGACTGCGGCCCTGGCCGTCGAATACCGCCACTACGCCTGCATCATCGGGAAAAATTGGAAATCCGGACATCGCCAGAAACGCCGCCGGTTCGGAGCTGGTCGGGTACTGGCTTTGCACGATATCGGGGCGGGTGGTGAGCAGCACAAGCTGGCCGGGCGCCAGCACGTAGGCGCCGCTACTGATTTGCTCCGCGTCCACGCTGCCGTCGGGCTTTTCGTTGCCGAGCTGCCAGTTCTGCACGTCCAGGTACTTGCCGGAGCGGTTCAGCAGCTCCACGAAATCCACGGCATTGGTGCGCGGGTTAAACAGAATTTCGTTGATAACCACGTCGCCCGGCGCTGCGGCTGACGGTAGCCCAAACGTGGCGGAAGTAGCCGACCCGGCTGCATTGCCCACACAGTCGGTGGCGCGCTGCACCGTTACGGTCAGCGCCTGGTTGGCTTGCAGAGCCGTTCCCAGCGTTAGGTCTACGGTGCGAAAATCGGGTGCTTCAGGAGCAGCGCGGGTAACCGCAACGGCTGGGCTCAGGCCGTAAAGGGCCGTATTAGCCGCCGCGAGGCTATCGAGCTTCTCCCCAAAAAACAGCCGCACAGTAGTCGGGTTCAGAGCCAACGCGCGCAGCAATACAGGCGCCGCGCGGTCAGGGTTGGAGGTACGCACGGAGTTGGCGCGGCCGGGGGTGCCGCCGCTGGCATCGGTGCTGGCCGTCCAGTTCTCGATGCCGGCGCAGGGGTTGGCAGGGTCTACCATTTCCAGGCTCCAGCCTCCCTCCTTCTTGCGGCTGTCCTTGTACCAGGTATCGGAGTAGCTGATTTCGAACAAGGTCCGGCCGTCCCGGCTGCGCAACAGCAGCTGGTCACCGGCATTGGTCAGGCTCGGAAAATTACTCAGCCCGAATACTTTGCCATAGGCCGCAAATTGTGGCACCCGAGTGCTGCCGCACACCACCGCATATTCGCCGGGCAGCAGCGTGGCACCGGCCGGAAATACGGCCGGGTTGCCGGTCTGTCCCGGTTTCAGGAGTCGCACGCCCGCCAGGTCCAGCACCGCCGTAGCCGACGGGTTGTGGATTTCCAGATACTCTGAGGATGGCAAGCCCACAACCGGCGTTTCGTCCGCGAATATTTCGGTGATGAGCACTTGGTTGATGGTTGGTGCTACTGCCGTTCCGGTATAGGTAAAGCTGGCGGCCAGGGGACCAGCGGCGGTATTTCCGTAGAGGTCGGAAATGGTGCGGGCCTCCACGGTGTTCGGCCCGAGCGGCAACGCGGCGGCCAGCGTCAGGTGCACGAGGGCCGGGTCGGTGGCGTCGCGCTGCGCGGCCGTAACGGCCGGCGCGCCGGTAGCGGTTAGGCGGTAGTTGGCCGCAACTTGGGGAGTGGCTACTGGCTCATTGAAAGTTAAGTCCAGCTGCTGCGCGCCCGCAACACCGGCACTTAGCAGCCGGGGCGCGGCAGAATCCTGCACCCGAAAATCATCGAAATAGAACGCCCTGTTGTTGGCGGCCGAATACGTGAGGTACACCCCGAAATAAAACCCGCGCTGGTAGGTAGCATCAGAGGCGCTGCCTTCGCTGGTATAGGTAGTGCCGCCTGTCAGGTCGCGCTCCAGGTTCCATGCATCAGTAGCCGAGCGGCTTACGCGCACCCGCACCAGGTTGTTGGTGAGCGAGCTAAGAGTCGCATCGGCCCCATTTACGACGTAGACCGGGCTGCCGGTGGCGTCCTTACGGAACAGGGACACTTCGTCGGGAGTGCCGCCGAGGCGCACGAAATAGCCACGGTTGCCGGTGGCTTTCAAATCTGCCTGCTCCGACACCAGCCACACATCGGCGTAGTTGCCACTGCTGGTAGCTAGGCGCAGATTGGCCCAGAATTCCCATACAGTGCCACCTGTAGCGGCTTGGCAAGGCGTCACGAGTTGAAGTTGGGTGCCGGTAGTGGCCGGGCCGTCGCTTTGCAGTTGCTGGCTCGTAACCTGAAAAGAGGTAGCGTCGCCGGTCCAAGAAGGATTTTGGGTAAATTCTCCATCGGCAAAGGTTTCGGTCAGCTGAGCCGTAGCGGCCAAAGGGAGCAACACCGCTAGTAGCGGCAGCATTAGTTTCTTCACGGAGATAAGCAACTACAAATGAGTCCGCACGGCCTAGACGAAGGCAAGTCGCGCAGTGTTATATAATGCGAAGAGAAATATAGAAAACATTCTATTCCGTACCAAACCCTCATCTTTTCCCGAACTTTGTCTTTCTAAACACGCAATTCCATGAAAGTAGCCGTAGTAGGTGCCACCGGCTTGGTCGGGGGCGAAATGCTGAAAGTATTGGCCGAGCGCAACTTCCCGGTCACCGAACTATTACCCGTAGCGTCCGCCAAATCGGTAGGCCAGGAAATTGAGTTTCAGGGCAAAAAATACAAGGTCGTGAGCATGGACGACGCCATTGCGGCGCGCCCGGCCGTGGCTATTTTCTCGGCCGGCGGCTCCATTTCCAAAGAGCAGGCGCCGCGTTTCGCGGAGGTAGGCACCGTAGTCATCGACAACTCCTCGGCCTGGCGCATGGACCCCACCAAGAAGCTGGTGGTGCCCGAAATCAATGCTAACGAGCTGACCGCCAACGATAAAATCATTGCCAATCCTAATTGCTCTACCATTCAGATGGTGGTGGCCCTCAACAAGCTGCACGAGCGGTACAAAGTGGAGCGCATTGTTGTGAGCACCTACCAGAGCGTGACGGGCACCGGCAAGCAGGCCGTAGACCAGCTGCAGGCAGAGCGTGCCGGCCAGACGCCTAGCAACCCCGCCTATCCGCACCGTATCGACCTAAATGTGCTGCCCCACATCGACGTGTTCGAGGACAACGGCTACACCAAGGAAGAAATGAAGATGGTGAAGGAAACCAAGAAAATCTTCGGCGACGACTCCATCCGTGTCACGGCTACTACCGTGCGTATTCCGGTCATGGGTGGCCACTCGGAGGCGGTGAATGTGGAATTTGCCCAGGAATTCGACCTCGACGAAGTGCGCGAAATTCTGCGCCAGACGGAAGGTGTGGAAGTAGTGGACGACGTGAAGAACAACGTGTATCCGATGCCCAAAGACGCTCATGGCCGTGACGCCGTACTCGTCGGGCGTCTCCGCCGCGACGAAACCCAGCCGCGTACCCTCAACATGTGGGTAGTAGCCGACAACCTGCGCAAGGGAGCCGCTACCAACGCCGTGCAGATTGCCGAAGCTATGCTGAAGATGGGCCTGTTGACGGCCTAAACCTTTATGTTACTCACTTACCCATGTTTATAGCATCTTATTTCCGGCCGCTCCTGCTGAGTAGCCTGTTGCTTGTTGCCGGCCGCTCTCTGCAGGCCCAGACACCGACTGTTATTGAAGACAAAGTATTCAGCTATGTTGAGAAGATGCCGGAGTTTCCCGGTGGCCAGCAGGCACTGTTCCGCACGCTGGGCCAGACGGTACAATACCCGGCCGAGGCCATAGCTAAACGCGTGGAAGGCCGGGTGCTTGTCAATTTCGTGGTAGCCTCTACCGGGCAGGTGCAGCAGGTGAAGCTGGCGCGTGGCATCAATCCGCTGCTAGATACCGAGGCGCTGCGGGCCGTAGCAGCGCTGCCTGCTTTCCTGCCGGGCAGGCAGGCGGGTAAGGCCGTGGCCGTTTCCTACACGCTGCCTATTATATTCAAGCTGCCCGCACCAGAACCAGTGGCTGCCCCTGCCGCCGCGCGCCCCGTGACGGAGGATCATGCCCCGCACCCGGTAGGTGGCCAAGAGGCGCTGGAAGCCTATCTGCGTACCGCGTCCTTCCCCGAGGCGGCCCGGCAGGCGGCCTTTTCCGGAGTGGTGTTCGTGGCTGTCAAGGTCGATTCGGTAGGCGCATTTACATCGGTAAAGGCCCAGCCCGGCCCGATGACGAAAGAGCAGCACAAGCGTCTGAAGCCAGAATTGCTGGCTGCCGCCGAGGACCTGCTCGGCAAAGGGCCTACCTGGGCTCCGGCTCTCAAGAAAGGTCAGCCCCGGCGTGGCGGCCACCTGATTCCGCTGGTATTTGATGCGGCCGCGGGCACCGTCAGCCTGTATCCGCGCGTGCGCCTGTTTCCCGATGAGCCGCCCACGGCCGAGGGAGGGCCGCAGACGCTGTCGAATTTTATCGGTCGGAACGTGAAATATCCGCCGGCCGCTTTGCGCAGCCGGACCAGTGGCACCGTCAAAATCTTCTTTGAAGTGAGTGAGGAGGGCCGCGCCGAAAATCCGTTGGTGCTACAGTCCGTTGCGCCGGAGCTGGATGGCGAGGCGCTACGCGTTGTTGGCCTGCTGCCGCCCATATTTCCGGCCCTGGAAAAAGGCAAGCCGGTGCGCGCCTTCTTCGTAGTGCCCGTTACTTATCGTATGCAGTAGGTAGGATAGTTACGCTGCCCTGACTTAATTACTTAAACACCACCTCCGCAAAATCCACCACGGCGCGGCGCGTTAGTTCCGGCTCCTCGAAGTAGCCCAGGTGCCCAACGTCGCTCAGGAGCAAGGCATGGCTTTGGGCCGGCAGGGCCAATTGTGGCAGCAGGCTTTCAGCCGGTACCGCCACATCGTCTTTGCCCGCAATGAACAACACCGGAAACCGGGCCTCGCGCAGCACTTTGGTGCGGTCGGGGCGGTTTTTCATAGCTTCCAGCGCCCCCAGCACAGTGGCTTCGGGTGTAGTCTTGCCAATTTCTTCCAGAAACTCGCGCTGCTCCAGCATACACTCCCGGTTAGCGGGCGCAAACAACGGCCGAATAAACGATTCCATGAACTTCTCGACGCCGTGGCGGCGTACGAAATCCATGTTTTTGTCGCGGTTGGCCTTCTTTTCGCTGGTATCGGGCAGGGCGGTGCTGTGGAAGAGCACGAGGCCGGCCACCATTTCGGGGTAACGCTCGGCGAAGGCCAGGGCCACGTAGCCGCCCATACTATGGCACACCAGCAAGGCCCGCTCCACGTTTTTCTGGCGCAGTTGCTCGGCTACGTAGCGCGCCTGCGCCTCCATCGAGTAGTCCCTTATGTCATGCACGTTGGTGCCGTGGCCGGGCAGGTTTAGCGTGAGCAGGCGGTAGCCGTCGGGAAAGTCGCGGGTGAATTCGGTCCAGACTTCGCGGGATTCGGCAAAGCCGTGGAGAAACAGAATGGTAGGCTGAGAGGACATAAAGCAACAAGAGTGAGGGCGCCACATTACGCCGATTTGCCCCCAAGTACGCACATCCACATGATTCTGCTGGTGGTCCGAATTAGCGGCACCGGTCTAACTGACGTTCCCAATTCAGCCAGTAATACCAACAACAGCCAGCCTATTGTAGGCTGGCTGTTGTTGGTATGCTGCCGATGTACTTCGTTTATCTGTGGTTGAGTTGAATAATCTGCTCGCTGGTAGCCTGCACCACGCGCAGAAAATAGAGACCCCGCGGCAGCCGCGCTACCTCCGGCAGGCTTATTTCTTGGGTGCCACCCGCTAGCGTCAGTTTCTTTTGGAATACTAGCCGGCCAGTGCCGTCCAGCATTTCAAAAGTGGCCGGTCCGGCCGTAGGGGCCGTTACCACTACTCGAATTGCTTGCTGAAACGGATTAGGATAAGCTTCCACCCGGATTTCTTTGCCCGTGCCTTTCAACACCTTCACCGGAGACGTATAGGTCTCACCAGAGGCATCGTGCTGCACCAACCGATAATACAAAACCCCAGCTTTGCTACGACCAAGTTCAGTGTCGGTAAACGAGTAGTAGGTGCGAGCCGAAGTAGTACCTTGGCCCAACTGCTTGTTGATGGCAGTGAAAGTCGTGCCATTGAGACTTCGCTCTACTACAAAATGGCTATTGTTTCGCTCTGAAGCAGTAGCCCAGAGGATGCGTGGCTGTTCCGCTTGCCATTCCGCCGTAAAGCTGATCAACTCGACCGGTAATGGGTTAGGAGTGCCAATATAGAGAGTGGTATTGGCAGAATTACAAGTCAGGGCGGAATTGACGGCGGCAGCCGTATACGTGGTCTGAGTCGTCGGATTCACGATAATCTGGTTGCCAGCGGCGCCAAGCGTGGTCGTTATACCATTAGCTGTTTCTGTCCATACGTATTGGCCACTGGTACTACCCTGCGCTGTCAGCGTTACAGACTGCCCCGACGTGATATAGTTATCAGCGTCGCTGGAGGAAATTGAAACCGGGGTGGCAATGTTGATCCTTTGCGTCACGTTGCCGCTACCACAGGTAGGAATGTTCGTCTCAACCGTGTAGTAGGTAGAGTTTCTAGCCACAACTGTCAGCGTGCCCGTTGTGTTGGCATCAATTCTAACCCCCGCTGCATCCCGAAAAGTGTAGGTAGTGTTAGCTGGAGCACCCGTAGCGGTAAGGGTTACGCTAGTGCCGGGGCATACAGTTGATGTTACGGGCGCACCGCTCTGCAGGGCAGCAGTGAGGTTTAGCGTGGGAGTGAGATCCACATCAATCGTTGCCAGCTTGTTGTTTGAGCAACTAATAGAGTGAAAAAACCGAAACCGAGTAGCCCCGGCAGATTCGACCGGCAGCGTGAATGTATAGCTTTGGCCAGGCTGTGTGGATATGGTTCTGATAAGCGAGTTTGTCGCAATACTTCTTATTTCCAGCGTTCCGGAAGCCGTGTTCCCAGCTTCCGTCAGCGTAAATGTGGCATTGCCGGTACCATCCGGGCAGTAGGTAGCGTTGCCTGTAGCGTTGCCATTCGTGTAATCCTGAGCAATTGTGCTACCCGGATAGAGAATAGAAAACTGCCCTGAGCATGCCCAAACGGAGGGAAAAAATCCGGCAAGCAGAAGTATCAGACTTAGAAGTTTTTTGTACACAGTTTGCATAGTCACTTGGTTACAGTGAAGTGTGATTCATGCCAGAATAGGAATTATACCCATAGGTAGCAGCCGACTTAAGCCAACTTCATACTGTAAAATACAGGACTCCTCTCCGCAAGCACTGAGCCTAAGTAGACTTTGAATTGTAGAAAGAGAAGCCAAGTACCTTCTTCCCGATAACAGCCATTCTTTGCTCAAATACTACCCTGCAATATACGTCCTCCTAGCGCACAAATAACGCTTGGCATATTTTTTATACCATAAAATTCTGTAATTCAGACAATAACAACCATTAACTATCACCTAAATGATACTGTAACATATTATTTGTTTCACATATATCATACACATTTCCAGCGCATTTCAATTTGTACAATTCAAGCACACTATTTTCTGCTAGTAAACTTGCACAGTACCTATCCTCGTTGCACCCAAAATGAGAATAGCCTCAATTTGAATAACACAAGAAAGTGGAAGCAACCATCTCTGGTTACCTCCACTTTCCATAGTTAAAGTCAGCTCTACTTAGACAGCAACTGGCTCAGCCTGCTTCACGAACTGCAGGCTCGCCGACAGTTTCACGTCTTCGCTCACTACAATAGAGCCAGCCTCCGTCACGCCATTCCAAGTCAGGCCGAAATCCTTGCGGTTGATTTTGCCGGTTACTTCAAAGCCTGCCTTCTGATTGCCATAAAAGTCGCCGGCCTGCCCACCGTATTCCACATCAAACGTTACGGGTTTAGTAACGCCGTGCAGCGTCAGGTCGCCGGTAATTTTGTACTCCCCTTCGCTTTGCTTCTCAAACGAAGTCGAAACGAATGTCAGCTCCGGGTACGTGGCTACGTCGAAGAAATCAGCACTTTTCAAATGCTCGTCGCGCTGGGCTTGGTTGGTATCGATGCTGTCGATTTTGGCCGAGAACCGCACGGTGGCGTTATCGAAAGAGTCACCGTCGGTAGTGGCCGAGCCTTCAAACTGCTTGAATGAGCCGGTTACCGTGGAAATAACCAAGTGCTTCACTTTGAACTGTACTTCGGAGTGCGTGGGGTCGAGAATCCAAGTGGTAGAAGCCATGATGGTAAGTGAGTAGGTGAAAGAAAACACGCTGAAACCAGCGGGTGTGTAACAAGATTGAATCTATGACAAATGTAGCAACATTATTTCAATTAATGTACATACATCAATAAATATTTTTTCTCCTGAATATAAAAACCCGGAAACAGCAAAGCCGAAGCAACTGCTCCGGCTTTACAAATACAGGCAATAGGATATACCGGCTTACAGCAGCACCGTTTCTAATGGAGCGGCAGCAGCTACTTTACCGCTCATTTCGCGCAGGGCGGCGGCAATACCAGCCGCGTCGAAGCCGCACTCTTTGTACAGCTCGTCCTGGGTGCCGTGCTCCACGATGCGGTCAGGAATGCCGAGGCGCTTGACGGGCAGGCTGTAGCCGTGGTCGGCGAGGAACTCCAGCACGGCCGCGCCGAAACCGCCGGGCAGGCAGCCATCTTCCACCGTCACAATAGCCTTGTACTGGCGGGCAATGTGGTGCAGCATTTCCTCATCCAGCGGCTTGCAGAAGCGCATGTCGTAGTGACCGGGGTTGAGGCCTTCGGCGGCGAGCTGCTGGGTAGCTTTCACGGCGTAGTTGCCGATATGGCCGATGCTGAGCACCGCCACGCCTTCGCCCTCGCGCACCACACGGCCCGTGCCTACCGTAATTCTCTTCAGGGGCTTGCGCCACTCCGGCATCACGCCCTCGCCGCGCGGGTAGCGGATGCTGAACGGACCGGCGTTTTCGGGCAGGGTGGCCGTGTACATCAGGTTGCGCAGCTCTTCCTCGTTCATGGGGGCCGAAACCACCATGTTCGGGATGCAGCGCATGTAGGCCAAGTCGTAGCAGCCGTGGTGGGTGGGGCCGTCGGCACCGGCGAAACCGGCACGATCGAGGCAGAATACTACGTGCAGCTTCTGCAGGGCCACGTCGTGCAGCACCTGGTCGTAGGCACGCTGCATGAACGAGGAGTAAATGTTGCAGAACGGCACTAAGCCTTGCGTGGCGAGGCCGGCCGAGAAGGTCACGGCGTGCTGCTCGGCAATACCCACGTCGAAGGCGCGGTCGGGCATGGCCTTCATCATGAGGTTCAGCGAGCAGCCCGAAGGCATAGCCGGCGTCACGCCCATGATTTTGTCATTCTGTTCGGCCAGCTCCACGATGGTGTGCCCGAATACGTCCTGGTACTTGGGCGGCTGGGGTTTCTCGTAAGTTTTGGTGTGGATTTCGCCGGTTACCTTATCAAACAGACCAGGCGCGTGCCACAGCGTCTGGTCCTTCTCGGCCAGTGCGTAGCCTTTGCCCTTCACCGTTACGCAGTGCAGGATTTTGGGGCCCGGAATGCTTTTGAGGTCGGTGAGGATGGTGGTCAGATGCTGCACGTCGTGCCCGTCCACGGGGCCGAAGTAGCGGAAGTTCAGGGCCTCGAACAGGTTGCTTTGCTTGAGCAGGGTGGCCTTCATGGCGGCCTCTACTTTGCGGGCAATCTGCTGGGGGTTGGGGCCGAACTTGCTGAGCTTGCCGAGCACGTTCCACAGCTCGTCGCGCACCTTATTGTAAGTGCGGGAGGTGGTGATGTCGGTGAGGTATTCCTTGAGCGCGCCCACATTGGGGTCGATGCTCATGCAGTTGTCGTTGAGGATAACCAGCAGGTTGGAGTTGGCCACGCCGGCGTGGTTGAGGGCCTCGAAAGCCATACCGGCCGTCATGGCCCCGTCGCCGATTACGGCAATATGCTGGCGGTCGAACTCTTTCTTGTAGTCGGAAGCCACGGCCATGCCCAGCGCCGCCCCGATGCTGGTGCTGCTGTGGCCCACCCCGAAGGCATCGTACTCACTTTCGCTGCGCTTGGGAAAGCCCGACATGCCCTGGTAGCGGCGGTTTGTCGGGAACCGGTCGCGGCGGCCGGTGAGGATTTTGTGGCCGTAGGCCTGGTGTCCCACGTCCCACACCAGCTGGTCGTAGGGCGTGTTGAACACATAATGCAGGGCCACCGACAGTTCCACTACGCCCAGCGAGGCGCCAAAGTGGCCTCCGTAGATCGAAACCGAATCGATAATGAACTGACGAAGCTCCTGACTTACCTGCACCAGTTGGTCCGGGCTGAGCTTTTTCAGGTCGGCAGGTGAGTTTATAGCTGCCAGCAATTCACCGGGTTCGACGATCATAAAATGGAAGGAGGCAAGTGGGAATAAGTAGCGGGGCAACAGATGAATAGCCCAAAAGGTTAGGACTATCTGGGGAAGCTGCGCGCGCCTTAGAGCAAAGGTACGATTTTTCCTTCCGGTCGGTTGGAACGGCACAGCCCCGATAATATGCCATTTTCGGGCCGTTTACGGCAGTTTGAGCAGGATCCAACGACGAAGCACTGTTGGGATTTACGGCACCCGTATCGCCGTTTTCGGGCGTATGTAGCCGCTGTACCAATCTGGTACCCGCTGTTCTGGCCTGCCAGAAAATGTACCTTTGTCTCCTCACCCGCCTCCCGCCCATGCTCCAGCCTGCCCCCGTCGACGAACAAGCTCAGGACCAGCAACTACTCGACCGGCTCCGGCCTTCGCGCATCATTCTGCCGGTTCTGATTGGGTTGAGCGTGGTGGGCTTTATGTTCTGGCGCAGCTACAAGCCCGGCGACCTGGCTCCTCTGGCCAATGCAAAGCCCTTGTGGCTGCTCTTGATGCTGGTGGTGCTGCTGGCCCGCGACGCCGGCTACGTGTACCGGATCCGGTACCTGACGGAGGAAGTACTAAGCTGGCGGGCTTCGCTGGACGTGATTATGCTCTGGGAGTTTTCGTCGTGTGTGCTGCCTTCGGCCGTGGGCGGCACGGCGGTAGCGCCAGTATTGCTGCACAAAGAAGGTATCCCGCTGGGCAAATCGGTAGCCTACATCATGGCTACGGCCATGCTCGACAACCTGTATTACGTGCTGGCCGTGCCGCTGGTGGTACTCATTGGGGGCGACGCGTTGTACCCGCACGAAGCGCTGCAGGGCGGCCTGATTGCTACGCTACGTATCGGCTTCATCCTGAGCTACGTATTCGTGACGGTATATGCCGGCCTGATGTTGTATGCTATTTTCATCAATCCCCGGTCTGTGAAACGGCTGCTGATTCGCCTATTTTCTATGCGGGGGCTGCGGCGGTGGCGTGGCAAAGCGTATAAGCTCGGCAACGAGCTGATTCTGGCCTCGGTACAGCTGCGTGGCAATGGCCTGGCCTATTGGCTACGGGCCTCCCTCAGCACGGCTTTCGTCTGGACGGCGCGCTACCTGGTTATCGGCTGCCTGATTGCGGCGTTTATTGACGTATCATGGCCGGAGTTCTGGCTGATTTTTGGGCGGAATCTTACTTACAAGGTTATTCTGCTGATTGCTATTACGCCGGGTGGCGCGGGCATTGCGGAAGGCGCTTTCCCCACGTTCTTCGGCAAGTTCATCGGCACTCCCACCATGACCAATTTCATGGTATTGCTCTACCGCATTGTCACCTATTACCTCTACCTCGTGCTGGGTGCCATCTTCCTTCCACGCTGGATTACGCGCATCTTCGGTAAGCCGGAAGCGGATAAAATCATGTCGTCCTAGCGAATGGAGTAGCAGGTCGCAAACAGGAAAAGCCCTTTCACGCAATGTGAAAGGGCTTTTCCTGTTTGCAGCCTATTGGCAGAGCAGCGTTATTCTTTTTCCAGGCGCAGTTCGGCGCCGGCGCCGCTTTTCAGCGTCAGCTTGTCATCGGTCAGCGTCACGACGTCGAAGGTGTTGCTTTGGGCAGCGCCATCGGGAGTCATGGTGATTTTCTTGCCGGCCTGATCGAAGTCATATTTACCATTCACGGCTCCGGCTGGCGAAGTCATGTTGTACTGGCCATTGGCGAAGAAGGTAATCCGCTCATCCTCCTGAGCGTCGGTCTGCTTTACTTTGTCGCCGGTAGCATCCAGCTCCTTATCGGTTTTCCAGACTTTGCTGGTAGTGCCATACAGCATGTTTACTCCTTCTACTTTGCCTTCCTTGCTTCCGCAGGAAGCCGTGAGGAGCGAAACCAGCACGAGCAGGCTGGCCAGGTAGCGGAACGGATGGGAGAGGGTTTTCATACGATTCTTGATGGTTGGTTGGGAGATATACCTTGCCCACAATATGCTGGCCAGGGCAATGGCTGGCAATAGGGCATTTGCTGGGCTTCTTACGGTAGCTACCTGGAAGTTGTTCAATACTCAGGAATCTGAATATGCACTTTCTGCTTTCATAACTTATTGCTGGCCTTGGCGTAAAAAGCCCTGACCAGCAACCGTTGTGTTTCTCGTCAACGTTTCTCCCTCTCATCCAAAACCAACGCACGACTATGGGACTGTTTGATTTTCTTTCGAATGAAGGCGAAAAGAAGCCGGTTGAGCCCGCCAACAAGCCCGCTGCCGGAGGTGCTACCGACTTTTTCGGCAATGCCAATGCGAATGCTGAGCAAGGCGAAACCTACACCGTAGTAAGCGGCGATTCGCTCTCGAAAATTGCCAAGAACCGCTATGGTGATGCTGCCAAATGGCACCAGATTTACGATGCCAACAAAAGCATCATCGGCTCAAACCCCGACCACATTGAGGTAGGCCAAGTGCTTACAATGCCTAAGCTATAGCATTCTCCTTATCCAGGAAAAATCACAAAAAGCCACTCTTGTTCGAGTGGCTTTTTTAATGCCCAAACTGGCCGAAATTCATTATCCGACATGTACCTAGCAGAGCCTTTGGCAGCCGGTATTTTTAAACAGAGTAATGGCCCATCATCCGCTACCACGTAGCCTCAACCGATTCATCAGCTTATATTATTCTGGCTGAAAGCGAATTACTGGCACGCCATAGAGCGCGCCGCCGAACAGTGCCGGCGAGCGAAATATTTTGCACAGCTATTGCGAATATCAATTTTGCGCCTATACCTTTGCAACACCAACTCGGTACTCCCCCGCTCGCGGCGGGGCAGTTTTCATAGGATTTATACAGAAGCGGCGAGAGAACAGGCTCCCTGACCCGCTGGCAACCTTCGACCGCGCGAAAGGTGCCAATTCCTGCCCGACCGGCTTTTGCTGGCGGGGCATATAACTCGAGTGCCATGGAAAACAACCTCACTTTCGCTCTGTCATACCCTGCCGCCCCGGTTGCCTTGTTGCATGCCGCCTCGCCGCAGGGTTTGCGCATTTCCGTAACCGCCGCTACGGCCAGTGTTTCTGTGCTGCGAATGCGAAAGCGCTGTCTTGGCGCGTGTTGTTGCTGTTGCTAGCCGAATTGCCGGCCCTTTAGCCTTCCCTACCCTTCTGACTTTGCCCGGTTTCGGCTTTGCCGGCCGCCAGTGCTTCTGCAGCTCACAATGTGTTCTGCTTTCTGCTAGCCGATGCTGTGCTGGCCGCTCCCGCTACACGCTGCTGTAGCCTTTTCAGCGCCTTTCGCTTCGCGCTTCCTCCTGCTTCTTTCCTAAACTCAAAGACTATCATGTCTACACCAACCCTTCATTTCGAGACGCTTCAACTCCACGCCGGCCAGCAGCCCGACCCCGTAACTGGTTCGCGGGCCGTGCCTATTCACCAGACTACTTCCTACGTGTTCAGGAATGCAGAGCACGGTGCCAATCTGTTTGCTCTGAAGGAGTTTGGCAACATCTATACCCGTTTGATGAACCCAACGACTGATGTGTTTGAGCAGCGTATTGCGGCGCTGGAGGGAGGTGTAGCCGCATTAGCCGTAGCATCAGGGCAGGCCGCGCAGTTCATTGCCCTCAACAACCTACTGCAGGCCGGCGACAATTTCATCAGCACTACGCACCTGTATGGCGGCACCTACAACCAATTTAAGGTGGCCTTCAAGCGCCTGGGCATCGAGGTGCGTTTCGCTGACGGCGACCGGCCGGAAAGGTTTGAGGCGCTGATTGACGAGAACACCAAAGCGCTTTACCTCGAAACCATCGGCAACCCCAGCTTCAGCGTGCCGGACTTCGAGCGGATTGCGGCCATTGCCAGGAAACACGACCTCCCACTCATCGTCGACAACACGTTTGGAGCGGGCGGCTACCTGTTCCGACCCTTGGAACACGGCGCGCACATCGTGGTAGAATCGGCCACCAAATGGATTGGCGGGCACGGTACCAGCATCGGGGGCGTGATTGTGGACGGTGGCACCTATGACTTTGGCAACGGTAAGTTTACGCAGTTTACGGAGCCGAGCGAGGGATACCACGGGCTGGTATTCAATGACGTTTTCGGCAAAGGCGGGCCGTTCGGCAACATTGCTTTCATCATCCGGGCCCGGGTGGAGGGCCTGCGCGACTTTGGTCCTTCGCAGAGCCCGTTCAATTCCTTTCTGCTGCTGCAGGGCCTCGAAACGCTGAGCCTGCGCGTGGAGCGTACCGTGGAAAACACACTGCGCCTGGCTACCTGGCTGGAACAGCATCCGCAGGTGGAAGCCGTGAACTATCCAGGTCTGAAGAGCAGCCCCTATTACGGGCTGGCCCAGAAATACCTGACCCGCGGCGCGGGCGGCGTACTCACCTTCGCCATCAGAGGCAGCAAGGATACAGCGACCCGCTTCATCGACAACCTGAAGCTGGTGAGCCACTTGGCCAACGTCGGTGATGCAAAAACGCTTATCATCCAGCCCTCGGCTACTACGCACCAGCAGCTTTCAGAAGCCGAGCAGCGCGCCGCCGGCGTTACGCCAACGTTGCTGCGTTTGTCAGTGGGCATTGAGCACTTCGAAGATATTCGCGCCGATCTGGCGCAAGCGTTCGAGGCCGTGCGCCATGCCGCTCCCCAACAATCTGAGGCTGCAGGCAGCACGCTGCTGCCCGAGCCGCAACCCGAACATGCCGCTACGCTGGAGGTCTAGAGAGAGGGGTAAAGTCCGGCCGTTTTGAGAGGGCGGCCGGCTTCACCTCCAGCCATACGGTATGCGGGCAGGGCGCTGCTTTTTTTGTGAGAGAGGGAAACAGCGCTACCTGCCCGCCCATAGCCGGGGCTGAGCTGGCAACAGCTGGCTCAGCCTGCGGGCTATGATAGTAACACTATGTGCTGGAGCACGGCTTCAGCTGCATTTCGGAACGGGTGTCCGTTTCAATTTCCTTTGATGAGTTATGAGTAACGAACCGCACCTTTTCCGGCTGCCGCGTGCTTTGCGGCTGGAAAGTGGCGCTGTGCTGCCGCAGGTGGATATTGCCTATCACACCTACGGCCGCCTTAAGCCGGCCCGCGACAACGTAGTGTGGGTATGCCACGCCCTGACCGCCAACGCCAGCGTGCCGGACTGGTGGCCCGGCCTGTTCGGAGCAGGCTGCTATTTCGACCCCGCCGACTGGTTTATTGTCTGCGCCAATGTGGTGGGCTCCTGCTACGGCAGCACCGGGCCGCTTTCCGTGGATGAAACAACTGGTCTGGCAGCTTATCAGGCGTTTCCGCTTCTCACCGTCCGCGACCTGGTGGCGGTGCACGAGGCGCTGCGGGAGCATTTGGCGCTCCACCAGATCCATACCCTGATTGGCGGCTCATTGGGTGGCCAGCAGGCCGTGGAATGGGCAGTGCAACGCCCGGCCCTGTTTGAAAACCTGATATTGCTGGCCACCAATGCGCGGCATTCGGCCTGGGGCATAGCCTTCAACGAAGCGCAGCGGCTGGCCATTCTCGCCGACCCAACCTACGCCACGGCTACCCCCGGTGGTGGCGCGGCCGGCCTGCGGGCGGCCCGGGCCATGGCGCTGCTCAGCTACCGCAGCTACGATGCGTACCAGCGCAGCCAGACCGAGCCCAACGACGAAGCCTTGGACGACTACCGGGCCAGCTCCTACCAGCGCTACCAGGGCGACAAGCTGGTAGCGCGCTTCAATGCCTATTCCTACGTGGCGCTTTCCCGAACGATGGACTCGCACCATGTGGGGCGCGGCCGCAACGGCATTCGGGCGGCGCTGGAGCGGATTCGGGCCCGGACGCTGGTGATTGGCATTACCTCGGATGTGCTGTTTCCGCCAGCGGAGCAACAGTTGCTGGCGCGCTATATCCAGGGAGCTATGTACGCCGAAATGGATTCCCCTTTTGGCCACGACGGATTCCTGCTTGAAACCGCGCAAATCACGCATCTACTCGAACGATTCTACGTCCAGACCTATGTTCACTGACTTTGTGCCCTTTGCCGGGCTGCCGGGCACTTCGGCCCAGCCAGGCTATCTGTTTCATTTTGCAGAGGAAGCCACCGCTATTGACAAGGCTTTTGCGGCCAGCCAGGGGAAGCATATTAGGCAGGTGAGCAGCCTGCAGCGCTTACCCAACGGCCAAGTAGTGCAACTGTCACTTCCTCAAATGGTCGGTTCCTATACCGCGCTAAACGCTGAAACAGCGGTACCGGAATCCGATTTCAGCACAGGCTTCGTCGGCTTTCCTGATGCCGACCTGCTGTGCGACCTGGAGCTGGAAATTTACCTGCGCACCGAGGAAGAGCGGATTATCGACCTGCTTGATTTCAGCGAAATTTCGGAGGAAGCCGATGAAGACGGGTACATGGTAGGGTATGTGGCCCTGGCCCACCTTATCCGGCACCGCGCCACACTACAGAAATACGGTGTGTTTTTGCTGCGCACCGGTCCGCTACGAGCTGTCAGTGCCGCAACGCAGCAAGTGCTGGCGGCCTCTGCCGCTTAATTACAGCTCCTACTCTACCCAACCAAAGGCCAGCAGCGGCGCGAAACCCCGGATTTTGGGATTTCGCGCCGCTGCTTCTTTCCTATTAAAAACGTGCGGCCCCACTATTCGAACAGCAGCCGGATAGTGGGTAGTTGTTCGCCGCGCAGCAGGTAGGTTCCGGCTTTCAGCTCTTCGCGCAGCAGCAGCTGGTTGGCTTGCTGCCAGCGGAAGCGGCGCACCACCCGGCCCGTAGCATCCAGCAGCTCTACATCCTGTGGCCGGAAAACCACCCCGGGCGGCACCGCCAACCGGATTTCGCTGGAAGCCGGCACCGGGTACGCGCTGGTTACTTGGCCGACTGACCTGGTTCCTGATGCGGTGCTCAGGACTGTACCTGGCTGCCGCAGCAAGGGGCGCAGAAAGTCCCGGATAGTCCGAAATGTGGTATCGGCGTACGCTAGGCCATTGGCACTGGTGCTTTCGAAAGGAATATGGCCGGCCCCGCGCAGCGTACGCAGGGTGTTGGGCACTCCTACAGCCGTAGCACGCGGGTTAAGCAGGCCGCTTCCCACCACGTACTTGGGCGGTAGCGAGGAGCCTACGCGCCCTTTGAAGTATGGTACCACATTGTCGGCTGTGCCGTGCACGCTGCACAGGGGCGGGTTGCCGGGCTCGATGTAGCTGACGCTTTCGGTGGCGCCGCTCAGGTTGAGCACAGCCAGCACCGCGCTGCTGTAGCCGGGGTTGCCGCTCTGCCCCTCAATGCCGCCCAGGCTGGCAAGCCCCACGTAGCCCGGAACTTCCGAAACCTTGTCCAGGTAGCCGACCTGCAGGGCAATAAAGCCGCCGGCCGAGGAGCCACCTACCACAATGTAGCGCGGGTTTGTCCGGTAGACACGCGTGGTAGCTGCGTCCTGCCGGAAAAAGCGCACGGCGGCCCGCATGTCCTGCATGCCCCGGATGGAAGCCTTGGCAATATTGACGGTATCGAACGGAAAGAACAGCAGCCGGTAGTCGATGCTGGCCGTGACGTAGCCGAGGCGGGCAAACCGGGTGCATACGTCCACCATGTACGCATCGGTGCGGCTGCCCGTCACGAAGCCACCCTGATGGGCAAAAATGATAACCGGCCGGCGGCTCACGGTGTCGCCAGTGGGCTGGTAAATGTCCATGGCCAGCGGCTGCGCAGTGCCCAGAAAGTTGATGGCCGAGCCGTACACCACGCCGCTCGTAACCGTTACGTTCGAGAAAACGGGCTGGTAGTAGCGGCCCCGGGTAGTATCAATCTGGGCCGAAGCCGCCACCTGCAGACCCAGCCAGGCAAGTAGCACGAGTAGGAGTTTCTTCATGACCGACGGCTAGCTTTATAAGAAGTTACACCTTCTCAGGACGTGGAAATGCGGGGCAGGGTTCCGTAAGTTTACGGCTTCTACCGTACCGGTTTTCCTTATGTCTGCTATTGCTCCCGTTCCGCTCCGCTCCGGCGACCAGGTGGCCATTGTTTGCCCGGCCCGCTCCGCTTCGCACGAAGAGCTGGGCGCTGCTGTAGCCGTGCTCGAAAGCTGGGGGCTACGCGTCGTGCTCGGCGACAGTACCAATATCCGCCACCACCAGTTTGGCGGCGAGGACGACATGCGCCACCGCGACTTCCAGCAGCAGCTCGATAATCCGGAAATACGGGCCATTCTGAGTGCGCGGGGCGGCTACGGCACCACCCGCATCATCGACCAGCTTGACTTCTCGCGCTTCGCCGACAACCCCAAATGGATAGCCGGCTTCTCCGACATCACGACACTCAACTGCCATCTGCTACGGCTGGGCTACCAAAGCATCCATGGCGTAATGCCGCTGCTCTTCAATCAGGCGGGAGGAGAAGACTCACTCGAAACCCTGCGCCGGGCGCTGTTTGGCGAAAATATACTCTATGCAGTGCCCGCGCACCCGCTCAACCGCCCGGGCATGGCGGCCGGCGAGCTGGTGGGCGGCAACCTTAGTCTGCTCCAGACACTCACCGGCACGCAGTCGGATGTGTCTACGGCCGGGCGCATTCTGTTTCTGGAGGACATTGATGAGTACCTGTATGCCATCGACCGAATGATGGTACACTTGGACCGCACCAATAAGCTGCGCGACCTGGCAGGCCTTATAGTAGGGCATTTCACCAATCCGCAGGACAACACCGTGCCTTACGGCCAAACGCCCAACGAAATCATTCAGCACTACGCCGACAAATACCGCTTTCCGGTGGCGCATGGCTTCCCGGTAGGCCACGAACCGCAGAATATGGCCCTTGTCTGCGGCCGCAAAGCCCGCCTGACGATAAGCCAGGACGGCACGCAGCTGGAGTACCTTTAACTTTTCTTCCGATGGCTATTTCGATTCGACGGGTAGGACTGCCCGAAGCGCTGCCTTTCTTGCCGGAGCTGGTTGGGCTGCTGCAGGATTCCGTGGACAACGGCGCCTCGGTGGGGTTTCTGCCGCCGCTGGCGGCTGCCGAAGCCACGCATTTCTGGCAGCAGGTGCTGGACGCCGTGCAGGCCGACCACCGCATTCTGTTGCTGGCCACCGATGAGACGCAGGTGCTGGGCTCCGTACAGCTCGACCTGGTAGAGAAGCCCAACGGCCGCCACCGCGCCGAAGTCATGAAGCTGCTGGTGCACTCCCGGGCGCGCCGCCAGGGTCTCGGCCGCCAACTGATGCAGGCCCTCGAAGAGCAGGCCCGCCAGCACCAGCGCAGCACCTTGGTACTGGACACGCTGCAGGGCGAGCCATCCGAGCTTCTGTACCAAAGCCTGGGCTACGTAGCAGTTGGGGCCATTCCGCGCTTCGCCCGCGTGGGCAGCGGCGCACTGGAGCCAACGGTCATCTACTACAAGCTGCTGGAAGGCTGAGCAACAGCCGCAGCTTAGTTGCGGGGCCGCTGCTGCCGCAGAAAGTTCAGCACAGTTTCGTTGAAAAGGGGGCCGTTTTCCTGGGGCGCGTAATGCGTCAGGTTAGGCAGGATAATCACCTGTCCCTGCGGAATATGTTGAGCAATCAGGCGGGTGTGGGCTTCTTTGATGATGTCCTTTTCGCCGGCCAGCACCAGCACCGGGGCCGTAATGGCACGAAGCTGGTCGGGCTTCATCTGCGGGTATTTCAGAAGCATGGTAGTCAGCCGATGGCCCAGGTTCCACTCCTTTTTAAATGGCCCCAACAACGTGAGCAGTAGCTGGTCTTGCCGCACCTGGTGCAGCATAGACGCCACCACTGCCGTCGTATCGGAATACAGGTTGGCGCCCATCGTGACGAGCGTGCGCACCTGCTGCGGATAGCGCAGAGCCATGCTCAGGCCAGTATTGCCCCCGTCGCTCCAGCCCACGATGTGCGCGGCCGGAATGCGGAGCGTGTCGAGCAGCGCGTGCATGTCGTCGGCAAACAGGTCGTAGGTGAGCGGACCTTTGGTGCTGCCCGACTGGCCCTGGTCGCGCGTGTCCACGGCAATTACCTGATATTCCTGCGCCAATGCCCCAATCTGGCTCTGGAAGCTACTGATGGATTCGCCGTTGCCATGGAGCAGCAAAAGCGGCTCCCCCGCGCCATAGGTTTCGTAGTACAACCGGGCGCCATTCACGGTAGCGTAGCGGCCCGCCCGCAGATTGTGGCCATAGCGCACAATGTCGTGCCCGTCTATCTGTAGAAACCGGTTGCCGGTGCTGTCCGTGGCCAGCTGCCGGGTGAAGCCCACCACGGGCCAGTTGTGTTGCCAGCCCGCTGGCAGCCCCACTCCGGAAATAGGAGCAGCTTCCTCAAAACTGCTGTTGCGGAGCGGCACTGGCTCCCACTGGCCCCGCCCGCGGGCTACTTCCAGCCGAAAATCATCGAACCCGAAGCGCCCATTCAGGTAGTAGCCCGCGAAAATGGTCAGTGAATCCGCTTCCTTATCGAGAGTACCCGTGATGGTATAGGTGCGCCATTCGTTGGCAACGGCCTTTTGCGGCAGATACGAGAAGGAACCACTGCGGCGACGCGTTTTCATCACCGAGGCCGCTAACCACGCGTCAGCTTTGCCGGAAGTGTCTGATGCTACTTTGATGCGGGCCGACACGCGGTAGGGCAGGCCGGCATACGGGCGCACGCTCACTTTTTGCAGAAACCCATCTACCACGGCAATCCGCGGCGCAGGCTGCGCCAGAGCGGCCAGGGGCAGAATCAGGCACACTACAGCCAGGCATATTTTCTTCGAAATCACGCGTAAAAAAGGATAGAGAGGTGAATAGTAACTGTATTAAAAAAAAGCCCCGGCACTTCACGCAGCCGAGGCTTTTCTTTGCTTGCAACCGGATTCTACTCGCCGTAAATCGTCTGGAGCACCGTTTGGCCTACTGCCTTCAGCGTGCGTTTGTCGATGACGCTCATGTTGTCTTGGGTGGTGTGGTGGTAGGCGGGAAAGTAGTCGTCGCCGACGGGCAGATGGTCGATGATATCGATGGTGCGCACACCAGCCTGGTTCGTGAAGACGTGGTCATCGGTGATGCCCGGCGAATCCTGGAACAGAAAGTAATCGGAGTAGCCAATCTGGGCGGCAATGTTCCAAACCTTGTCTACTACGTCGCGGGCACTCTGGCGCGAGAGGTCCTCACGGCTGAATTTGCCGTTTTTCGCACCTACCATATCCAGCAGAATGCCATATTCGGGCTTGTAGTTGGCGGGCAGCATGTTCTTGGACCAATACTGCGAGCCCAGGCACCAGCTGGAGCCACCCGACGATTCCAGACCAGCCAGTCGGTTTTTCAGCTCGCCCTGGGTGCTCGAATCATAGCCATAGTCCTCCGAGTCGAACAGGATGAAGTCGACGCCGACGGCCGGTGTGAGGCTATCGGGCTGAGCGGCCAGAATCCGGGCCATTTCCAACGCAATACCTACACCGCTGGCGCCATCGGAAGCACCGTCCAGGGGCGCATTTTTGTTCTTTTCATCCTTGTCGGCAAACGGGCGCGTGTCCCAATGCGCGAAAATGGTGACGCGGCGGGCAGCCTGGGGCTGGAACTGCGCGATGATGTTGCGCGACTTCAGCATCTTGCCATCAAACGCCATAGCCTCAAACGGCTGCTCACGCACCGTCAGTCCGTAAGCTTTGAACCTGCTGATAATCCAGTCACCGGTCTTGACGTGGGCGGCCGTATTAGGCACGCGCGGCCCAAATGCCACCTGCTTTGCCACGAAGGCGTACGCCGAATCGGGGTTGAAAACGGGCGCCACCGGTAGCTTGGCCGGCGTTTCTGTTTCGGTGGTGGTTTTCTTGTCGGGGCAGCCGGTGAGCACCAGCAGAGAGGCCAAGGCCAGAGGCGCGAGACGGAAAAGTTTCATGTAGATAGGTTCTGAACGTCATGCAGCGCATGTTGCGCTTGGAGTAAGAACGAAGCATCTCGCCTACTGATATTGAGTTACTAACCTGACGTCAGCCGGCGAGATGCTACGCTCTGGTGACGTTCTTTTACAACCTGGTTACTCTTCGCTGTAGGCCCAGTCGATGCCGGCTTTGGTATCCTTCACCACGATACCCTGCGCCTTGAGGGCCGCCCGAATCTGGTCTACTTTGTCGTAGGCTTTGGTGGCTTTGGCTTCCTGGTAGAACTCCAGCGTGAGGCTGAGCAGGTCTTCGGCGCTGGCGCGGGGCTCATCCACGAGGCCCAGCACATCCTGCACCAGCGCCCGGTAAGCCTCGGTAGCATCCTGCACAGCGGCGGCACTCACGGTAGCCAGCGTGGCGGGGTTGGCCTGGAAACCGTTGAGCTTGCGCAGCAGATTGAACAGGCTGGCAATGGCGCGGGCCGTGTTCAAGTCGTCGTTCAGGCCCACAAAGCAGTCGGCTACCAGCTTGCGCAGTTCGTCGTCACCGGCCATGGTATCAGGAGCCTTGCCTTCGGCCACCGGAGCCACCGTGCGCGCTTTTATTACTTCCGAAGAGAGACTGGCTTCGCGCAGCTTATCGAGCAGGCGCAGGCCGTTCATCAGCTTGCGGTAGCCTTTGCGGGCCGCCTGCAGGCCTTCATCGGTGATGTCTACGGTGCTACGGTAGTGCGCCTGCAACAGGAAGAAGCGGGCCGTCATGGGCGAGTATGCCTGCGCCAGCGTGGTATTGGTGCCGTCGAACAGCTGACTAATGGTAATAAAGTTGCCGAGCGACTTGCTCATCTTGGCCCCGTTCACCGTTATCATGTTGTTGTGCATCCACACCTGCGCCTCGTTGGTGGGGTGGTCGCACGCTTGGCTTTGGGCTATTTCGCACTCGTGGTGCGGAAACATGAGGTCGAGGCCGCCGCCATGAATGTCGAACTCGGCACCCAGGTACTTGCGGCTCATGGCCGAGCACTCCAGATGCCAGCCCGGAAACCCGTCGCTCCATGGCGAGTTCCAGCGCATGAGGTGGCGCTCATCGGCTTTTTTCCAGAGGGCAAAATCCAGCGGGCTGCGCTTTTCGTCCTGCCCGGCCAGGTTGTCGCGGGAGCCGGCCAGCAGCTCTTCTACCACGCGGTTAGAGAGCTTGCCGTAGCCGCGCCCGGCGGCATTGTAGGCCGGCACATCAAAATACACCGACCCATTGGCCTCGTAACCAAAGCCGTTGCTGATGATCTGCTGAATCATCTCAATCTGCTCGATGATATGACCGCTGGCCCGGGGCGTGATATCGGGCGGCAGGCAGCCCAGAGCTTCCATATGGCCCTGGTAGAGGTTGGCAAATTGCTCGGCCACCTGCATGGGCTCCAGTTTCTGCGCCTTGGCGCGTTTGCTGATTTTGTCCTCCCCCTCATCGGCATCCCCTTCGAGGTGGCCGACATCGGTGATGTTGCGCACGTAGCGGACGGTATAGCCGAGGTAGCGCAGGTAGCGCGTCAGCACATCGAACACTACCGGGCCGCGGGCATTGCCTACATGAGCCTCGCTGTACACAGTCGGTCCGCAGAGATAAACGCCTACGAAAGGTGCGTGCAGGGGTTCGAAGGGAGCTTTGCGGCGGGTAAGCGTATTGTAAAGCGAAAGTGGGTGCTGCATGGCCGCAAAGGTATCAAATAGAAGCATCACGAATGGGAGCCGGCCGTGAGGATACGTAGCTTCACCCGCCAGGGTGTTTCGGTTCGTGTCGCGCCCGCTTGGCAACGTAGCATCTACCGTCATTAGCGGGTCCAACGCCCCGTCATCGCCGCCTAGAAAGCCCGAAGGCGCTTTACTTACCGGCTTTTGCCTTTCGGATCAGCCGATACGTGGCCAGAGTGGGAAAGTGGTCGGAGTAGGGAATTTCGTAGTGCACCCAGAAGTCGTCTACCTGCCACTGAGGCCCGGCAAACTGATTGTCGATGCGCACAAAAGGCAGGCGGCCGTTGTAGGTGCTGCCGACGCCATTGCCGACACTGGCCCAGGCGTTCTGGAAACGGTCGGCGAGCTGGTCGTAGCTATAGCTGTAGGGCAGGTCGTTGAGGTCGGCGCAGAGTAGCAGCGGGTACGGGCTGGCCTCGAAGCGGCGGATAAGGGTATCCATCTGCCAGCTGCGCGCCACCATCCCGCGCTTGAAGCGGCGCATCAGACCCAGGCCCTTCTTCTTCAGCCCCGACTTGCTGGAGTAGCTGTCCACGATGTCCTGCTCATCCATGCTCATGCTCTGCAGATGGAAGTTGAACACCCGGATAGTATCGCCGGTGGGCAGATGCAGGTCGGCCCACATGGCGTGGTTCTGGGTGAGCTTGCCGAAACTCACGGTGCCCCGGTGCACAATAGGATAGCGCGAGAAGATGGCCATGCCGAATTCGGACCCGGCGCCGTTGGTGAGTGTCCGGGAGAGGAAGCTTTGCCGCCCGCTCTGCTCCCCGATGCGCTCCACGGAGTTGAACACGTTCTTCTCTTTGCTGGTAGAGGTGCGCGGCTCGTTGTAGAATTCCTGCAGGCAAAGCACTTCGGCCGGGCTGTCGGCGAGCCACTGAATCATCTTTTTGGAGGATGCCAATTCCTTGTCGCGTAGCTGCGGATATACGTTGAAGATGCGCACGTTGGAGCTGAGCACCCGCACGCGCGGCCCGGTGGCGCTGTCGGCCGCGGCGGAAGGCAGCGGCGCAATGCGCAACGGATGCACGGCCAGCCCGCGCTGGAAGTGCGGCCACGTCAGCACCGCCACCAGCAGCGGCAGCGCTGCCACCCGCCAGTTGCGCAGCAGCCAGTAGAACACGGCCAGCAGGTTCAGGCCAAGCGCCACGGGCAGCGTGAGAGCCCCAAACGCAGCCGGCCAGAAGGTATAGGCAGGCACCTGCACGCAGGCAATGGCAATCAGGAGCCAGCCAATAATAAGTAAGGTGCAGGTGAAAGCAAACGAACGACGCACGGCAGAAGCAACCCGGCCCACAGACCGGCGGTGATGTGCAAAGGTAAGCGGAAGCCGGCTAGGCGCCGGGCCCGATTTTTGCGCGCGGATCAAGACCAGTTTTCGTTGTACTTTTAGCTTCTCTGTTTACGATTTATCTATGTTTCTTTCTACTGTACGCTTCTTTTACGCTGGCTTTCTGCTGGCTACCATCCCTGCCGCATCCGGACTGGCCAGCCCTGTAAAATCTGGTGCCGTGGCACCCGAAACAGCCTCGTTGGAGTTTGTCGAAAACAAAGGCCAGTGGGATGGCCCGGCGCGCTATGCGGCGGCCCTGCCGAGCGGCCGCCTGTTCCTGACTTCGGCGGGCTTCACCTACAGCTTCCTCGACCCGAAAGCGCTGGGCCGGCATGCCCGCAAGGGCAAGGGCGAGACGGGAGCGGCTCCCAAACCCGCCAACCCCGACGAGCTGCGCGGCCATGCCTACACCGTCACGTTTGAGGGCGCCAACCCCGCCCCCGCTATGGCCGGCGAAGAAGGCACCCCGGCTCCTTACAATTATTTCCGGGGCAAAGACCCCAAGCGCTGGGCCAGCAATGCCCGCGGCTTCCGGCGCCTGCGCTACACCAACCTGTATCCCGGCATTGGGGCCGTGCTCTACGAAAACGCCGCTCAGAAGCTCGAGTACGACTTTGAGGTAGCGCCCGGCAGCAAGCCGGCCGTTATTCGGATGCGTTACACTGGCCTGGACAAGCTCAGCCTTACCCCGGACGGCAGCCTGCTGGCTCAGACTTCCGTGGGGAACGTGACCGAGCAGGCTCCCAAGGCGTGGCAGGAAATCAATGGCCGGCGGGTGGCCGTGCCGTGCGCCTTCGAACTGCAGGGCACTACCGTGAGCTTCCGGCTGGGCAAGTACGACCGGCGCCGCCCCCTCACCATCGACCCCACAGTCATCTTTTCTTCCTTCACCGGCTCTCAGGCCGATAACTGGGGATTTACGGCCACCTACGACGCGCAGGGCAACATGTATTCAGGCGGGGCCGTCTTCGATAATGGCTTCCCTATTTCGCCCGGCGCGTTCCGCACTACCTTCAGCGGGGGCACCGATGTGGGCATCATCAAGTACAACACGGCGGTGAATGGCTCTGCCGCCCGCCTCTATGCCACCTATGTGGGTGGCAACAGCGCGGAGGTACCGCACAGCATGGTCGTCAATCCGCAGGGCGAGCTGGTGATACTGGGCTCTACCGGCTCCAACAACTTTCCTGTGACTGCCGGCGCATACGACATTACCCACAACGGCGGACCGCAAATCAACCCCGATAATGATTATGAGCCGCTCAAATATCACAATGGAGCGGACCTGTTCATTGCCAAACTCTCGGCCAACGGTACGACCCTACTGGGAAGCACTTATGTGGGCGGCTCTGGCACCGATGGAGTGGTTTCGGTTTTTACGGCTGGCGGCACCGTCGACGGATTGCCTGGCTCGCCCGTCGTCAACTACGGCGACCAGTTTCGGGGGGATGTCACGACGGATGGCGACGGCAATATTTATGTAGCCTCCGTTACAAGCAGCCCCAACTTCCCTACTCCCAACGGCTACCGCACCAGCTTTCAGGGCGGCGCCTTCGATGCGGTAGTGCTGAAACTCTCGGCAGACGTACGCAGCCTGCTCTGGTCTACCTACCTAGGCGGAGCCAGTTCTGATGCGGCTTACTCGCTGCAGGTAGATGCCACGCGCGGCGTGTATGTGGCTGGTGGCACCCTGAGCACTAACTTTCCAGCCACCACCGGCACTGTGCAGCCCACGTTCAGGGGCGTGCTGGACGGCTTCATTACGCACCTGAGCAGCACCGGCTCTTCCGTGTTACAGTCCTCGTACATCGGCACTATTGCCTACGACCAAGTTTTCTTCGTGCAGCTGGATGCCGCCAGCAACGTATATCTGCTGGGCCAGACGCAGGGCAGTATTCCCATCAGCCCGGGTCTCTATGGGGCACCGAATGGCCGGCAATTCATTCAGAAGCTCGACCCCACCCTCAGCAGCACGCTCTACAGTACCCGCTTTGGTAGTGGCAGCACCCTCTTCCCCGACATTTCTCTCTCCGCTTTCCTCGTCGATGACTGTGAGCGGATCTATATCAGCGGCTGGGGCGGTAGGGTCAATGATCCGGGAGTCGATGATCCTACCATTCCGCGAAATTTCAGCTCCACGCTGGGGCTTCCCGTCACGGCCAACGCCATTCAGGCCAATACCGACGGCTCTGACTTCTACCTGGCGCAGTTTCGGCCCGGCATGACGGCCCTGGAGTACGCCACGTTCTATGGGGAGCAGGGCGGCCGCGGCGAGCATGTGGACGGCGGCACGTCGCGCTTCGACAAGAAAGGGGTGATTTATCAGGCGGTATGCGGCGGCTGCGGCGGCACATCTGCCTTCCCGATACCACCGGGCGCCAATACCTACTCGGCTACCAACCGGGCTGGCAACTGCAACAACGCCGCGTTTAAAATCGACTTCGGCATTATCGTGGCCGACCCAGGCCCGAGCCGCTACGTATGCGTCAATAGTGCTCCGCTGGCCCTGACCGGCTCACCAGCCGGGGGCACCTGGACCGGGCCGGGCGTTACGGCCATTCCGGGCGGCGGCTACCAGTTCACGCCGGTTCCGGCCCGTCTGGGGGTCAACGTTCTCACTTACTCGGTGGCGTCTACCGGTACCTGCGTCAGTACCCGTCCGCTGAAAATCACGGTTACACCAGAGCGGCCTGTCACCATCACCCCTGTTCCACCGAAGTGCATTACGTCGGGTAGTGTGAACATGGTGGCTACTCCGGCCGGCGGCACGTTCAGCGGGCCGGGCATGTCGGGCAGTGTTTTCAACCCGGCCACCGCCGGCATTGGCACACACACTCTCACCTACTCCGTTTCTGATACGCTAGGCTGCGGCGTAGGCACCCAGACGGTAGTCGTCAGCCAGTTGCCGCAGGTGCAGGCCGGCCCCGACACCACGCTCTGCGCCGACCAGACCAACCCGTTTCAGCTGCGTGGCATGAGTCCGGCCGGCGGCACCTGGAGCGGCACCGGCGTCACCCCGAACGGGCTTTTCACTCCGCCCAATACCAACAACCGGGGTGGCATTTTCTCGCTCACCTACAACTATACCTCCAACGGCTGCACCAACTCCGATACGCGCACCGTGTTGCTGGCGCCTACTTCCGCTGCCAATGTAGCGTTGAACCTGCCGGAATGCGCGGCCTCGCCCCGTTATACCGGCCTCGCCCCGTTTACCTGCCAGTTTGAGCCCATATTGCCCGGCGGCACCTACGACTGGGATTTTGGCGACGGTTCGCCGCACTCTACCGAAATCAGTCCGTCTCACTTGTATGAGAACAGCGGCACGTATAACGTGCGGCTCGTGGCCCGCTATGCCGGCTGCGTAGTAGAAACGGCCTTCGCGCCGGTCGTGGTAGGCGACGTACTGGTCCCCAACATCATCACCCCCAACGGCGACTCGCTCAACGATTCCTTCAAGCCGCGCTTTAGCTGCAAGCCAACCCGCCTGCAGGTGTTCAACCGCTGGGGCACCCTGGTATTCGAAAGCAAGGAGTATCACAACAACTGGGGCGGACAGGGCCTTCCCAACGGCATCTACTACTACCTGCTACGCGACACGGATAACCGGCGTGCCAAAGGCTGGGTGGAGATAACCCGGTAGGTACTAAAGGCCCAGCAGCAGGCTGGCGCTTGCTTTCGGCGGTTTCTTGCCGTATATTTGCGCAGTATTCGGATTGTGAAGAGGGGACGTAGCGTCCCCTCTTTCTTTTATCACCCGGTTCAAGTCCAGATGAATTTCGATCAAAACCTCATTGCGGAGATGCTTCAGGATAGCCTTGCCGGCTTCGATCTGTTCGTGGTAGACCTGAGCGTATCCGATGCTATCCGGCCCAAAATCACCGTCACCCTCGACAGTGAGCAGGGCCTGGGCATTGATGAGTGTGCCAAAGTGAGCCGTCGGCTTGCCAAGCGCATTGATGAGCACTACGGCGAAGATGCCACCTACTCGCTCGAAGTTACCTCACCCGGTGCCGACCAGCCGCTGACCGACCCGCGCCAGTACACCCGGCACGTAGGCCGCACCTTCAGCCTGAAGCTGCAGGACGGCACTGAGAAAACCGGCACGCTGGAAGCTACCGAAGCCGAAGGCATCCAGCTGGCCGAAGTGGTGAAGGACAAAAACAAAAAAAAGACGCTCCCCGCCATCCTGGTGCCATTCACCGACATTCAGGAAGCCCGAATCGTCATTTCGTTTAAATAGAATGATTGCTCGTTAGAAATTGTTGAGTAATGTTGAGCACTACTGCCCTGGCAGTTTAGCACTCAATTCCATCCAGCAATTCTGGCCAGTAACACCCAATAACCAACAATTTAAATCAGATGAACAGCAACGTCCTGATTGAATCGTTTGCCGAATTCGCCCGGAGCAAAAACATCGACCGTCCCACGATGATGAGCATCCTGGAAGATGTGTTCCGCACGATGATTCGCAAAAAGTACACCGATGACGCCAACTTCGACGTCATCCTCAACGTGGACAAGGGCGACCTGGAAATCTACCGCAACCGTGAGATTGTGGATGACGACTCGGAGGACATCTGGGACCACGACAAAATTCCGCTGGCCGAAGCACAGAAGATCGAGCCCGATTTTGAGGTAGGCGAACAGGTTACGGAAGAGGTAAAGCTGGAAGACTTTGGCCGTCGCGCCGTGCTTATGGCCCGTCAGACGCTGATTCAGCGCGTGAAGGACCTGGAGCGCGACCACCTCTACCAGACCTATAAAGATCAGGTGGGCGAAATCATTGCCGGCGAAGTGTATCAGGTATGGAGCCGTGAGGCTCTCATTCTCGACAAGGACGAGAATGAACTGGTACTGCCCAAAGGCGAGCAGATTCCGAAAGACCGCTACCGCAAAGGCGACTCCGTGCGCGCCGTAGTACACAAGGTGGAAATCATCAACGGTACGCCCAAGATCATTCTGTCGCGGGCTGCGCCAGCCTTCCTAGAGCGTCTGTTCGAGCAGGAAGTACCCGAAATCTACGATGGCCTCATCACCATCAAGAACATTGTGCGCGAGCCGGGCGAGCGGGCCAAAGTAGCCGTAGAAAGCTACGATGACCGCATTGACCCGGTAGGCGCCTGCGTTGGTATGAAAGGCTCCCGTATTCACGCCGTAGTGCGTGAGCTGGAGAACGAGAACATCGACGTGATTAACTATACCGACAATCTGGAGCTTTATATTGCACGGGCCCTGTCGCCGGCCAAGCTCACGTCGATGAAGATAAACGAACAAACCGGCCGGGTTTCAGTGTTCCTGAAGCCAGACCAGGTTTCGCTGGCCATCGGCCGGGGCGGCGCCAACATCAAGCTGGCCAGCCGCCTCGTCGGTATGGAAATCGACGTATTCCGGGATGCCGGCGACTACGAAGAAGACATTGCCCTCGACGAATTCTCGGATGAGATGGAGTCTTGGATTATTGACGAGCTCAAGAAAATCGGCCTCGATACGGGCCGGTCGGTATTAGCTGTGAGCAAAGAAGATATTGTGCGCCGCACGGAGCTGGAAGAAGAGACTGTAGAAGATGTTTTCCGCATCATCCGCAACGAATTTGAAGGCGAAGAAGAGAGCACCGACGAAGCAGAAACCTCCACTGCCAGCGACAACGCGCAATGAGCGCGCGGGCTTCGGCCCGGCAAAGGCGTTAGATTGAGCCAGCCGGCTTGATTTAACACCGGCTGGCTCCATTTAAAATAGTACCTTTGCACCAAGATAAGAGTATCGTTCGCGAGCATAGAATGGCGGAAGCAGCAACCAAACGGCTTAGTCAGGCAGCCAAAGACCTGAACGTTGGGATGAACACTATCGTGGAAACCCTGACGAAAAAGGGATTTCCGGTAGAAAACAAGCCTACAACCAAGCTGACTTCCGAGCAGGTAGCGTTGTTGGACAAGGAATTTGCGTCTTCAGCTCAAGACAAGCTGGAAGCCGCCAAGCTCAGCCAGGCCAAGCGCCAGAGCGAGCTGGAGGCAGCTTCGCATGCCCGTCCGGCAGAGCCTGCAGCCCCGAAAGCCCCGGCTCCCAAACCAGCCGAAGTCCCGGCTCCGGCCCCGACGCCCGCACCAGTTGCTCAGGCAGCTCCAACTCCTCCGGCGCCTGCCCCCGCACCCGCCCCAGAAGCTCCCAAAGCTCCAGGTCTTAAAGTGCTGGGCAAAATTGAGCTTGATGCCAAAGGACGCCCGGTGCCTCCCAAAGCAACTCCGGCTGCTGCTCCCTCTTCTGCTCCGGCAGCAGAACAGACACCTAAGCCAACTCCCGCTCCAGTAGCAGAAGTAAAACCGGCTCCAGCACCGGAAGCGGCTCCTCCTGCTCCTGCTCCTGCTCCTGCTCCTGCGCCAGTGGCTCCTGTAGCTGCTGCTCCAGAGCCCAAACCGGCTCCGGTTGCGCCCACGCCAGCTCCAGTAGCTCAAAAGCCAACCCCAACTCCGACTCCGGAAGTTGCGCCGACATCTGCGGCGCCGGTTACTGATGCGCCAGCTACGGCACCTGTTGCCGATGCTGCGGGCGAAGAAGCCGGTACTATCGTGGCCAAAGCCGACCAGCTGAAAGGCCTGACGGTACTGGGCAAGATTGAGCTGCCGATGGATTCGTCGCGGCGTGGAGGCCGTGGGGCGCGCCCCGTTGCCTCTTCCGACGTGCGCAAAAGCGGCTTGGCGGCCGACAAGAAAAAACGTCAGCGTTTGCCTGGCCCAGGTGGCACCACGCAGCCGGGCTCAGCCAACCAGGGCACTCAGCAAGGCAGCGGCTACCAGGGCAACCGTCCGGTTACTCCGGCTGGTCAGCGCCCGGGTGGTCCCGGCCAGCGTCCCGGCGGCCCCGGTCAGCGCCCCGGTGGTCCTGGCCAGCGCACACAACCCACTGTTCCGCTCACGCCTGAGCAGAACGACAAGCAGATTCAGGAGCAGATCAAGGCTACGCTGGCCAAGCTCAGCGGCGGCCGTGGTGGCAACAATAACAACCGCGCTAAATACCGCCGCGACAAGCGGGCTGGTGTAGCCGAGGACCGGGAAGCCCAGCGCGCTCAGAACGAGCTGGACGCCAAAACGCTCAAAGTAACCGAGTTCATCTCCGCCAATGACTTGGCTTCACTGATGGACGTTTCGGTGAACGAGATTATCAAGGTCTGCCTGAACATGGGCATGTTCGTGTCCATCAACCAGCGCCTCGATGCCGAAGCCATTACCGTCATTGCCGACGAGTTTGGCTACGATGTGGAATTCCTGTCCGCTGAGGAAGAGGATACCGTTATCGAAATCACCGACAGCGAGGAAGAACTGCAGCCGCGTGCACCTGTGGTAACCATCATGGGCCACGTCGACCACGGTAAGACGTCTTTGCTTGACTACATCCGTAGCGCTACGGTAGCCAAAGGCGAAGCCGGCGGTATCACGCAGCACATCGGTGCCTATGATGTGATGACCAAATCGGGCAAGCGCGTAACCTTCCTGGATACGCCGGGTCACGAAGCGTTTACCGCTATGCGTGCCCGTGGTGCCAAGGTGACGGACATTGCCATCATTGTGGTAGCTGCCGACGACTCGGTGATGCCGCAGACGAAGGAAGCCATCAACCACGCGCAAGCCGCTGGTGTTCCGATTGTAATTGCCCTCAACAAGATTGATAAGCCCGGTGCCAACCCCGACAAAGTCCGCGAGGAGTTGTCGGTTATTAACATCCTGGTGGAAGAATGGGGCGGCAAATACCAGAGCCAGGAAGTTTCGGCTAAGACCGGCCTGGGCATCGACGACCTGCTGGAGAAAGTCCTGCTGGAAGCCGAGATTCTGGAACTGAAAGCCAATCCAGACCGCAACGCCATAGGTAGCGTTATTGAAGCCTCGCTGGACAAAGGTCGTGGCTACGTAACCACCATTCTGGTACAGACGGGCACCATGAAAGTGGGCGACATCGTGCTGGCGGGCCCACACTACGGCCGCGTGAAGGCCATGACGGACCACCGCGGTAAGAAGATGAAGCAGGCTGGTCCCTCTACTCCGGTGCAGGTACTGGGTCTGACCGGCGCACCGCAGGCCGGCGACAAGATTCAGGTGATGGAGTCGGAGCGCGAAGCCCGCGAACTGGCCACGCAGCGTCAGCAGCTGGCCCGCGAGCAGAGCATGCGTACCAAGAAGCACATCACGCTGGACGAAATTGGTCGCCGCCTGGCTATCGGTTCGTTCAAGGAGCTCAACGTCATCGTGAAAGGCGACGTGGATGGCTCGGTGGAAGCACTGGCCGACTCGCTGCTGAAACTGAGCACGCCGGAAGTGGCCGTGAACATTCTCAGCAAGAGCGTGGGTGCCATCTCCGAGTCCGACGTATTGCTGGCTTCCGCTTCGGATGCCATCATCATCGGCTTCCAGGTTCGTCCTTCGCAGAGTGCCCGCAAGCTGGCTGAGCAGGAGCAGATTGACATCCGCCTCTACTCTATCATCTACAACGCCATCAACGAGGTGAAGGATGCTATGGAAGGCATGCTGGCCCCGACGGTGAAGGAAGTAGTAGTAGCCAACGCCGAAGTTCGCCAGGTATTCAACATCACCAAAGTAGGCACCATCGGTGGCTGTATGGTGACGGACGGTACCTTCACCCGCAAAACCAAAGTGCGCCTCGTGCGCGATGGTATCGTGGTGTACGCCGGCGACATTCAGGACCTCAAGCGCTACAAAGACGACGTGTCGGAAGTGCGCCAGGGCTACGAGTGCGGTATCTCTATCAAAGGCTTCAATGACCTGCGCGAAGGCGACAACATTGAGGGCTTCGAAGAACAGGAAATCAAACGGACGCTCTAAGTGTAACCCGTTTCGATAGGTACAACGCCCCCTACTGCTTTGGCAGTAGGGGGCGTTTGCGTTTGGACGTGGCTGTCACATCATTATGCTATTGACCTCGGGGAGGCAGAAAGGTAGTTTTGTATCAGTTCATGATTGGATTGAACAACCGCCTGTCACTCAGGCCTTGATGTAGACGCATAGCTCACCTGACTGGTAGCAATAGCACTGACTTGGGCAGCTCGCATGGTAGCGCTTGCCACGCCTCAGCAATCTTTCCGGGGGTGCTGTTTCTTCATCGATAACCTCGAGACGTCAGCGGAACAAGACTGTGATATACTCCTGAAAACAGGCCGCTCTGCCGCAGTTCAGCACACCCCGCCCCGATTCTTTTCTGCTTCTGCTATGAACAACTTCGCAACTCTTCTGGTCCTCACAGAAATAGCTCTGCTTGCTTCCTGCGGGCAGCTTGATGAGGCCCGCAGTACCTACACAGCCGTTGCTACAAGCGCCCGGGCTGCGAAGAATATGGGAGCCGCACTGGAGGCCGCCGAGAAGAAGCGGGCAGTACGGACCGAGCGGGGCGACACAGTCTCCCTCAATTACAAGGACCTACAGCGCTATCTGCCAGGAAGCATTGCTGGTTTTATGCCGGTAGGTGACCCCAAGGGCGAATCCGTGAACATGAGCGGTATCAGCTATTCCAGCTGCGAACAGACGTACAGGAAAGGCGACCAGCACCTGAAGGTGCAGCTTATAGACTACAATGGGGCAAATGCCCTTTACGCCGGCGCCACGGCCATGATGTCAGCAGGCTTTTCGCAGGAGAATGATGAAGAACTCATGCGCGGCTGCGACCTGGGCATAGCCAATGTGAAGGGCTGGGAAACGCTGCAGAAGAAAGAGCACAAGGCCAGCGTAGCCTTGGGAGTCGGCGACAGATTCTTTGTAGCGGTGGAATCGGATGGGCAGAATAATACTGATTTCGTGAAGCAAGTAGCCCGCGACATCGACCTGAACGCGCTGGCCAAACTATAGCACGGCAGGCGCTCAAAAGCCGCCTTCCTCACTGGTACCATACAGAATCCAGCATTATGCGCCGTACTTGTCCTCCACTGAGCAAACGTCCCGCTTCCTGCCACTGCCATATGCCGGCGCCGGTCTGCTACCTCTCGCTGTGCAGCAACACCTCGGCTGGCTCCTCCGCAACAGCGGCCCCGGAATCCTCAATGGCACTGCCGGGGCCCGGCTGGGACCCAAGCAAGCGCCAACTATCCTGACACCACACCTATTTGTGCTGCCAGCCTGTGCAGCACGTACCGCAACTCAGTTCTTCTTTAGCAGCATCGAGGGCGAACGGTGGCCTCGAAACCGCTGAAGATGCGAAAAGCCCCGGAGCGATGCGCCGGGGCTTTTTTTCTTTCTTATTGCATAGAAGTTTCTGTGCCTTTAAAAAGGCAGGAAGCGCTTCTTCTTTTTATGATTGAGCGGCTTGCCTTTGGGGTCGATACCAGGAGCAGCACGTCCTTCCCCCTTCTTCATCATGGCGTTACGGGTATGCTTGCCCGCTTTAAATTTGCGCACCGTAAAGCCCCCAGAACCTTTCTCATACTGCCGCGCCGGCCCCGAAGCCCGTCCGAAGCTGGTATTGGCCGACCCGCCTGCGCGCGCCTCCAGCAGCTCGATCTGCTGGTCGCGCTTGGCATCCTCGGGGTTCATGTTCATGCGCCGCTGCATGTTGGCAATATCGGCGGAGGAAGCCTTGCGCTTGCTTTTGCGCAGGCCCTGCTCGTTGGCCTGCCGCACCTGGTCTTCAGATGTAGAACGAGGAGCCTGAGCGTGAGCGGGCTGGCTAAGCAGGCCGGCGGAGGCCAACAAAGTGGTTGCAATCAGTTTTTTCATGCGCGGAAGCGGGTGGAAAAGCATTGAGTACCGACCAGGGAAGGCAAAGGGGGTGGCTTCGGGCCTATGGCGCGGCAACGGGTGGGTCCCCAAGTTAGTTCAAAATCTTTAAAACTTGTAAGTCAGTCCAATACCCAGCGTTTCCTTGAATTGTATGCGTCTGCCGCGGGCAGTGGGGTCTCCGTTCTGCTCGTCCACGTTCAGCGGCACCAAAATGTCGTCGTCGTACACGAGGGTAGTAGCCACACTGGCACTAAAGAACTTATTGACCTTGAAATCCAGCAGGTTTTCCCAGTTCACATCCACGTTCTGTGGATTGTGGGCGTAGTTGCTGAACAACTCCAGTCGGGTCTGGTAGGTAATGTTAGGCAGCAGCGGCCGGCGGTAGCGGGCATTGATGTAAGCGCCTAACTCCTCACGCAGCCTTTCGCCGGTACCAGCTACAGCCCGGCCGTCGGAGCCAAGACGGGCAGCTCGCACGCCAAAAGCACCGGCATCGGCCAGCGCCTGATCGGCGACTACTGTGAACTTACCTGTTACGGGAGAAAGAAACAGTGAAAAGTCATCATTGGGCTTGTACTCAAAGCCCAGAGAAGCCAAGATGTAGGCGGGCGCAAAGAACTTCGACAGCAGTGAATCCGTCCTGACGATGTCGTTGGTAGGGGTCAGTTGGGTTTTGAGGTTTAGCTGGCCGGCATAAGACCATTTGGGAGCAAAATTGCGGGCATAGCGGGCATTCAATTCCAGGCGGTCATCGTTCTTGCGCACTCTCGATTTGCCGGCTTTCAGCAGGCCATAAATCAGGTTGCCGGCCAGGTCCACGGAGTGCTTGTCTTCGCGGTAGTGCGCATAGATATTGCCCAGCCCCAGCAACGACAAAGAGCTTTGTCCGCCTGGCGCCCAGTTGCTTAGGCTTACCTGGCTGAAATTGAGCGTACCGGCTCCGCCTCGCCGCCACCCTTGGGCCGTGTCAACTTCAGCAGATATCTTGTAAGCGGCTTGCGGAGCAGGCACCCGGTTCGGAATCGGGTCCTGACCGTAAGCCAACGCCACAGGCAACCATGCACACAAGGCAGCCAACAGGAAACGTTGGCCGAAGAAGGAGGAAACAGTTTTCATAGCGTAGGCTGAGAAAGTGAATGAGAGCCAAAAAGCCGGCCTCTGCCCCGCTAGTCAGCAGAGAAAAGGCCGGCTTTATAAGCGGCAATCGAAACTGGTGTATTAGCTGCGGGTGCGCAGTGCATCCCGGATTTCCATGAGCAGCACCTGGTCTTTAGTTGGGCCCGGATCAGCAACAATTACTTCCTGCGGCTTCTTAAAGCGGTTTGCCAGCTTCACAATCCAGAAGATGGCAAACGCCATCAGTATGAAAGCAATGACAGCGTTCAGAAACAGTCCGTAGTTGACGGTGGCAGCCCCAGCTTTCTTCGCTTCCTCCAGCGTTTTGTAGGTCGAGCCATCGAGCGCAAGGAACCAATCTTTGAAATCCATTCCGCCGGTGAGCAGGCTCAGCACAGGCATCAGAATATCATCGGTCAATGATTTGACGATGTTTCCAAAAGCCCCACCGATGATAACACCTACGGCCAGATCCAGCACGTTCCCTTTGGAAATGAACTCCTTAAACTCAGAAACGAATCCCATATACGTGAAGGGTTTTGGTGGAAGAGAGAATAGAACTCGGGCAATATAATATCTTTTTAATTCCTTCTACAGTCCGGGTTAGTTCAGTAGTATCAAAATAGTAAGAGCATTTTCTGCCCTTTTTTTACCTGCCCTCCCTGGCTCCATAGCCGGTAGGGCCGCGGGCATGAGGGCTGGCGTTTTGCGCTATCTTTGCTCATCCGCTGATCTATTTCTTCCTTCTGCATGGCCACTTTCGACAATCTGCTGTATGACCTTGATGCTGCATCCGGCATCCTGACCATCACGCTGAACCGCCCTTCCAAGCTGAATGCACTGAATGCTGCCACGATTAAGGAAATCGGCATGGCAATGCAGTTGGCCCTCGATGATACCGCCGTGCGCGGCATTATTCTGACCGGGAGCGGAGAAAAGGCGTTTGTGGCCGGAGCAGATATTGCCGAACTAGCGGCTGTTGAGAGTGAGTCGTTGGCGCGCCGAGCGTCAGAATCAGGCCAGGAAGTATTCTGCGCTATTGAGGAAAGCCCGAAACCGGTTATTGCTGCCGTTAATGGCTTTGCATTGGGCGGAGGCTGCGAGTTGGCTATGGCTTGCCATATGCGTATTGCTGCTGATACGGCCCGTTTTGGCCAGCCGGAAGTGAACCTGGGCCTGATTCCGGGCTATGGCGGTACGCAGCGCCTTACGCAGCTGGTGGGCAAAGGAAAAGCACTGGAATTGATGCTGACCGCCGACATGATAAAAGCTGATGAAGCCCTGCGTCTTGGTTTGGCGAACCATGTGGTGCCGGCCGCTGAGCTGATGGACTTTACCCGGGCTTTGCTGGGCCGCATTCTAAGCAAAGCGCCTCTGGCCGTTGGGCTGGTCATCGACAGCGTGAATGCCTATTATGCAGATGAGCGCCACGGCTACCAAGTAGAAGCCAATGCCTTCGGGCAGTGTTTTGCCTCCGATGACTTCAAAGAAGGCACTCAGGCGTTTCTGGAAAAGCGCCCGGCGGCATTTACCGGCAACTAGTAGAGAACGAAGCAACAACGCCCATGCAGCGGTTTGGCAAAGCCCTTTTTTGGGTTAGAACAGGCTCTTTGCTTTGGCGAGATACTCCGGTTGTGCCGCTGCACAATCGTCATCAGTACCATATTAAATGAGCGTAGCGAAGAAGCTTGCCTCGCAGACCGCCGTGTACGGTATCAGCAGTATTGTGGGCCGGGTGCTCACCTATTTGCTGGTACCCGTGTACACGGCCCGCTTTGCGGCAGCCGAATACGGCATTGTGACCGGACTCTACGCCTACGTATCTTTCCTGAACGTGGTATTCACGTACGGTCTGGAAACGACGTTTTTCCGCTTCGCCAACCGGGCTGGTGCCGACCGGCAACTTCTCTATGACAGAGTGCTTAGCCTGTTATTGGTTAGCAGCGTGGTGCTTGCTGGGCTGCTGGCGTGGCAAGCTGGCCCATTGCTGCAGCTGCTGGGGTTGCCGCCCGGCCACGAGCGGTATGCCGTGTGGCTGGCCCTGATTTTGGGCCTCGATGCGGTGGCGGCTATTCCGTTTGCCCGCCTTCGGTTGGAAAACAAGGCCCGCAAGTTTGCCGCCATTCGCATGGCCAATATTCTGCTGAACGTAGGGCTGAACCTGTTTTTTATTGTAGTGTGCCCCGATGTGCTGGCTGGCAAATACCTGACTGGCTTGCAGCCGCTGGTAACACGCCTCTACGACCCCACCATCGGCGTTGGCTACGTGTTCTTGGCCAACCTGGCAGCTAGCGCCTTCACACTGCTGCTGCTAGGCCGCGAATTGGCCGCTTTCCGGTTCCGTCTGAGCCTGGAACCATTGCGCCCATTGCTCACCTACGCCTACCCTATCATGCTGATGGGCCTCGCTGGCATGGTCAACGAGACACTGGACCGGATTCTGCTGCCGACCTGGCTGCCGGAAGGCTTCTATCCCGGCAAGAGCAGCCTGACGGCCGTAGGCATTTATGGAGCTTGCTACAAGCTTAGCATCTTTATGAGCCTCGTGATTCAGGCGTTCCGCTACGCCGCCGAGCCGTTCTTCTTTGCCCAAAGCACCGAGAAAAATTCGCCAGCCACTTTCGCGCAGGTACTGAAGTGGTTCACATTGTGCTGTGCCCTGATTTTTGTGTTCATCAGCGTGAATCTGGAGGTATTTGCGGAGCTGTTTCTTAAGCGTGCCGAATACCGCGAGGGTATAGCAGTCGTACCAGTGCTGTTGCTGGCCAATCTGTTTCTGGGGGTGTATTGGAACCTGTCCGTATGGTTCAAGCTCACAGACAAGACCTACTACGGCACCTACATAGGGGCCGCCGGCGCAGTGCTGACCATTGCACTGAACTTTCTGCTGATTCCGGTGCTGGGCTACATGGGTTCGGCCCTGGCTACGCTGGCCTGCTACTTTATGATGGCAGCCATCTGCTGGTGGCTGGGCGAACGGCATTTTCCCGTGCCGTACCCGGTAGCGAGGCTGCTGGGCTGGCTGCTGGTGGCCACTGGTGTAGTGGCCCTGGGCTGGCTGGTTTCGGTGGAAAGCTACTGGCTCCGACAGGCGTGGCACGGGCTGCTATGCGCCGGGTTCCTGGGGCTGATGGTGGCCGTCGAGAAGCCGCAGCGTGTGCTAGCCCGGCGCTAGCCGCGGGTGCTGTCATCCTCTGCACAACCAATTACCTCGCGTGAGTCTGTCTGAATTGACTGGGCAATCAAAACGAGTAATCAAAAACTACCTTTGTCTTATGCAGATTCCCGTTATCAACCGTTCCCACCATCCGCTGCCCGAGTACCAGACAGCCCATGCCGCCGGCCTTGATGTACGTGCCAACCTGGAGGCGCCTATTACGTTGAAGCCCCTGCAGCGCGCCCTGGTTCCAACTGGTCTGTTTATGGAAATTCCGGTGGGCTATGAGGTGCAGGTGCGGCCTCGCAGCGGCCTTGCCTACAAGCACGGAATCGGTATCGTGAACAGTCCGGGTACCATTGATGCTGACTATCGTGGCGAACTGAAGGTGCTGCTGGTAAACCTTTCCGACACGGAGTTCGTGATACAGGATGGCGAGCGTATTGCCCAGTTGGTTGTGGCCCGGCACGAAGTCGTTTCGTGGCAGCCGGCCGAGATGCTGAGCGAAACGCAACGCGGCGCGGGCGGCTACGGCAGCACAGGCGTGCAGTAGCCATATTGAGTCGAGAAGGGAGAAGCTGACATGCTGTTAGCGGCTCTGCTACAGAAGATTCAATAGATATTTTTACAATTCACCATCCAAACTCCTCATAACCAACTTACCAGATGAGAATCATTGTCCCGATGGCAGGCATGGGCAAGCGTATGCGCCCGCACACCCTCACTGTTCCGAAACCACTCATTCCCATTGCTGGCAAACCCATTGTGCAGCGTCTGGTGGAGGATATCGCCAAAGTATGCGGCGAGCCGGTGCAGGAAGTAGCATTCATCATTGGCCGCTTTGGAGCAGAGGTGGAGAAAAGCCTTGTGAAGATTGCAGAGTCAGTAGGCGCCAAGGGCACGATTCATTACCAGGACGAGCCGCTGGGCACGGCACACGCTATTCTATGTGCTCAAAGCGCCCTGACTGGCCCCGTGGTAGTAGCCTTCGCCGACACGCTCTTCAAGGCAGATTTTACACTTGATTCCAGCGTGCCCGGCACCATCTGGGTGCAGAAAGTAGACGACCCGAAACCCTTTGGCGTGGTCAAGCTGAATGAGCAGGGCCAGATTACAGACTTCGTCGAAAAGCCTCAGGAGTTTGTATCAGACCTAGCCATTATCGGCATCTACTATTTCCAGGACGGCGAGTATCTGCGCAGCGAACTGCAGTACCTGCTCGACAACAACATCATGGACAAAGGCGAGTACCAGCTCACCAATGCCCTCGAAAACATGAAAAACAAGGGCACTACGTTCGTGCCCGGCCGCGTTACGGAATGGCTTGACTGCGGCAACAAAGACGCTACCGTTTTCACCAACCAACGCTACCTGGAGTACCTGCAGGAGCGTGGTGAAAACCTGGTAGCTGACTCAGCCAAGGTGACCAACTCCGTTCTGATTCCGCCAGTGTATGTGGGCGAAGGCGTAATTATCACGGATTCGGTAGTAGGCCCACACGTTTCGCTGGGCAACCAAACCAACGTGCGTGGGTCTGTTATTACGAATTCCATCGTGCAGCAATCGGCCACGGTGCTTCACGCCAATGTCACCAATTCCATGATTGGCAACTTTGCCACCGTGGCCAGCACCCCTGACGACCTGAGCTTGGGCGACTACAATACGCTGCGCGTATGATAATTTAGTAGCCGCTTACGTTACGCAGAAGCGCGGGGCCATTCCGCCGTTTTGGGTATCTTGACCTTCTTCCGTTTCTTCTGACTGGCGGATCTGCTCCGCGCTCCTGTCTTCATGCGTCGCGTTTTTCCTTCCCTATTCCTCCTGCTGGCTTTGCTGTACCTGCCCGAACCGGGAAGGGCACAGCAAAGCCAGTCTGGTACTACGGCCACTCCGAAGGCAGAGGCCAAGCCCCGCAAGCTGAGCCGCAAAGAGCGCAAGGAACTGGCCCGTCGGGCCGAGTTGGATGCCGTCAGCAGCCAGCGCCAGCTCACTGAAAAGGACCGTGAGGCCAGTGAAGCCTTCTTCGTGGAGGGAGTGAAGTATGTGATTCTGGAGGACTACAACAAGGCGCTGGAGCGGCTGCTGAAGGCGTATGCCCTCAATCCTGGTAATGCGGCCATTAGCTACAAGATTGCCGAAACCAACCTGCTTAGCGGCAACCTGAAAGACGCCAGCAACTTCGCGCAATCGGCTGTCAAGCTCGACCCCAAAAACGCCTACTATTACCTGCTGCTGGCCCAGACCTACGCTTCGCAGAAGCAATACGACCAGGCTGCCAAAGTATATACCCAGCTGATTCAGGATGTGCCGGACTCCGGCTACTACCTTTTTAATCTGGCAGATCTGTATCTGGCCCAGGGCAAGCTGAACGAGGCGCTGGCCACACTGGAACGCGCTGAGAAGCAGTTTGGCCCGCTGGATGAGGTGTCGTTCAAGAAACAGCAGATTTACCTCAAACAGAACAACCTCGACAAGGCGCTGCTGGAAGGCGAAGCCTTGATCAAGGCCAACCCCGACGAAATACGCTACGTGCTGGCGCAGGCCGAAATGTATGCTGCCAACAACCGCCTGCCTGATGCTGTGCGGGTAGCCGAACAGGCCCTCCGCCAAGACCCCGAGAGTCCACAGGCCCGCATGATTCTGGCCGATGTGTACCGGCAGCAGGGCAACGCCGCTGAGTCGGAGAAGCAGATTAAGCTGGCCTTCGAAAGCCCGGGCCTTGATATTGATGACAAGGTGCGTGTGCTGGTGGATTTCATTAAGCAGCTGCCCAATCCCAAGATTGAGAAAACAGCCCTAGACCTAGCCGCCATTACAGTGCGGGTACACCCGAAAGAAGCCAAAGCCTACTCCGTGGCCGGCGACATTCAAACCCTCACCAACCATAAAGAGGACGCCCGCAACACCTACTTGCAGGCCATTAAGCTTGATAATTCCCGTTACCAGATCTGGCAGCAGGTAGTATTGATTGACGCGGAGCTGAACCAGACTGATTCGCTGCTGCGACACACGGACCGCGCGCTGGAGCTGTTTCCGAACCAGGCACCGCTTTGGTTTTATAATGGGGTAGCCTACGTGCTGAACAAGCAGCCCGCTAAAGGCGTGAAAGCGCTGGAATATGGCCGCAAGCTGGCCACCGACAACCCCGAGCTGCTAGCCCAGTTTGACACCCAGCTTGGTGATGCCTACCATGAGTTAAAGGAGTATGCCAAGTCGGATGCGGCCTATGAGGCAGCGCTGACATTTGATGCCAACAACGCACAGGCTCTCAACAACTACAGCTACTTCCTATCGGTGCGGGGCGAAAAGCTGGACCGCGCCAAGGAAATGTCGGGCAAGCTGGTGAAGCAGTTCCCTGATAACGACACATATCTGGACACCTACGCTTGGGTGCTGTATAAGCAGAAGGACTATGCTGGCGCCAAGCAGTATCTGGAAAAGGCACTACTTACCAGCAAAGATGCCACGGTAATTGAGCACTACGGCGACGTGTTGTTCCAACTTGGCGACAAGGATAAAGCCCACACCGAATGGCTACGGGCGAAAAAGATAGGCGGTGCATCGAGCCTGATTGACCGCAAAATCAAAGACAAGAAACTATATGAGTAAACACATTGCGCTGAGCCTGCTTCTGGCCATCATCCTGCTGGGCAGCTGCACCCGGAAAGCGGTTCCTACCAAATCGGGGGCGGCCACCAAGCGGCCTGTACCGGAAGCCGTGCGCGCTACCAATGTGGAGTTCCGCTTCCTATCGGCGAAAGGCAAAGCGCAGTTCGATTACCAAGGCAACCAGCAGGCAGCCAACATCAATGTTCGTATCCGCAAAGACAGTGTCATCTGGATTTCGGCTTCACTAATTGGCTTAGAGGGCGTACGCGCTTATATCACCCGCGACTCAGTGCAGGTGCTAGATAAGCTGCACCGCGAATATTACGCCGGTGACTATGCCTACCTGAGCAAACGCCTGAATGTGCCCGTCAACTTCGACATGCTACAGGCCCTGCTTCTTGGCAACTACCTCCCTCCTCTCGACCCAGCCACCGAACCCAAAGTGGCCACGGAAAACTCGATGCAGCGGGTCAATTATGAGCAGGTAGGCCTGCTTGTGCAGCAGCTCATCGAGTTGGGAAAGGCACGCGTGCAGCAGCTTACAGTAGAAGATCCGGCTACTCAGAACAAGGTAACCGTGGACTACACCGATTTCCGGGTGTTGGAACGGGCGCCGCAGTCTTTCGCCTACAATACGCTTTTGCAGATTCAGCAGGGCCAGAACAAACCCACCACTGCTACGCTCAGCTACCGTACCGTTGATGTAGACAAGGAGCGCCTGCAATTTCCGTTCTCCATTCCAAAAGGCTATGCCCGGAAGAAGTAAGCGCTGGCTGGCAATTGTCTTGCTGTGCAGCCAGCTGGGAGCGCTCAGCCTGAATAGTGTCTTGCTGGCACAGCGCGCACAAACAGCCAAGCGTACCACGACGACCAAAAAGACGAAGGCCCAGCTGGAGCGGGAACGGCAGGCTACTCTGCGCCGCATCCGGGAAACCAGCCGTATTCTGGAGCAAACTCAACGCCAGAAAGAGGCCTCTTTGGGCCAGCTGAATGCGCTGAAAGAAAAGCTGACCGTACAGCAGGGCGTCATCCGCAATATTTCCTCGGAGCTGTACTACATCAAAACCGATGTACAGCAAACCGAGACGCAGGTCCAGAAAACCAAACAGAACCTGGAGCAGCTGAAGGCGGAGTATGGCCGGCTTATCTATGCCGGCTCCAAAACGGCCAACAGCTACAACCGCATCATGTTTCTGTTTGCGGCGGAGTCCTTCAACCAATTTATGTTGCGCCTGCGCTACATCCGGCAATACTCGGAAGTGCGCCAGGCCCAAGCTGCACAAATTGCAGGCACCCAACAGCGCCTGAGCCAGCAGCTCAACGGCCTGAAAGTGAAACAGGAGCAGCAAGGCCAGCTCCTGAACACGCAGGTAGCCGAGAAGAACAACCTAGTAACGCTCAAAACCCAGCAGGACCAAGTAGTAACCAAGCTCAGCAAACAGGAACAGGGGCTTCGGCAGGAACTAGCCGACCGCCAGCGCGCCATAAGCCGGCTCGACAACCTGATTGCGGACCGGGTGCGGGAAGAAATTGCCCGTGCCGCCCGGGTGGCTGCGGCCAAAGCCGCCGCTCGTGCCGCTGCCCGCGAACGGGCCGAACGGGCAATTTCTTCCACACCCGGCCGCACTTCCACGGAGGCGCCGGCGCGCACATACTCCGAGCCGTCGGAGCCCGCTGAACCCGTCCGGACTGACCGGGTGACGCTGACCCCGGAAACAGCCGTGCTTTCGTCATCCTTCGCCGATAACCGGGGCCGCCTGCTCTGGCCGGTTGCCAAAGGCTTTATCTCCCAGCGCTTTGGCCGCCACAATCATCCGGTGCTCAAGAACGTGGTAGTAGAAAACCGCGGCATCGATATTCAGACTGGTTCCGGCGAGGCAGTGCGGTCCATTTTCGACGGCAAAGTGCTGACCGTAGCCAGCGTGCCGGGCATGAACAACATCGTGATGATTCAGCACGGCGAATATTTCACGGTGTACGCCAAGCTGCGGAGTGTGAGCGTGAGCGAAGGCCAGACCGTAAAAATGCGCCAGCAGATCGGCACGGTATATACCTCTTCCGAAGGCACTTCCGAGGTGCAGTTTCAGGTGTGGCGCAACAGCTCCAACCTCAACCCTGAAAACTGGCTGGGGCGCCACTAGCGTGCTGCCGGCGCATAAAAAAACACCGCACACGGTACGGTGTCTTTCTGAGCTATGAAAACAAACTTAGCTATCAGGATTCCCTGCTTACCGAACCAGACGAAGCTGGCCCACAGCAAGGCAGGAGCCCACCGATAACATGCCGAAATATAGGGAGTTGCCTGGCCACCCCGCGTGAAAATTCGGTGAAAGCCGGATTTTTCACGCTGAACGGCCGGCTTTTCTCATTCCAGTTCCGCAACCGGCATTAAATCAGGTTCAGGCGGCTCAGCAGAATGGCTTTGTAGGAATTGCCGATAGGAATGAGAGTGGGGGCCTGACGGTCTTGCGGCCGGCCTACGTCCACCTGCACCGAGTCGCCTTCGATAGCCATAATCCGATCCAGACAGACGATATACTTTCGGTGAATGCGGGCAAATTCGCGGACCGGCAGCTTCGTTTCCAGCTCTTTCATGGTGCTGTACACTGTATACCGTTCCCGCGAGGTATAGATGTTTACGTAGTCGCCCAAGGCTTCTACGTACCGAATGTCTTCGGTATGCACGCGAATCAGGCGGTGCTCCTGCTTCACGAATATTTCGTTGCGGCTGCCCATAAACATGGATTGCGCCGCGTCGTTGGCCAGCCGGATCAGTCCGTCCAGTTTCTGGCTTTCCTGCTCCAGTTGCAAACGGGCGCGGCGTAGCTCCAGATGCGCTACTACCTCCTTCGCCAGAATGCGTAGCGCGTCGCGTTGCTGGGCCGTCAGCTGGCGAGGCTCCGTATCAATAGTGCAAATCGTGCCCAGTGCCTGGCCTTCCGGCGTAATCAGGGGCGCGCCGGCATAGAAGCGTACGTTCGGATCATTTATCACCGTTGGGTAATGCTGAAAAATGGGGTCCTTCCGGGCATCAGGCACTTCGAAGACGTCATCTACCTGCAAGGCATACTGGCAAAACGTGAAATTCCGGTCGGTTTCTTTGATGTCAAACTCTACGTTGCAAGCTTTTATCCATTGCCGTTTATCATCGATAAACGACATCATCGACAGGGGCGTGCCACAGATATAGGCGGCCAGCCGCACTAGGTTGTCGAAGGCAGCCTCAGATGGCGTATCCAGAATTTGATAGTTGCGTAGCGCTTCCAGCCGCTCCGCCTCTTTCGTGTGAAGTGCATGTTTTGGAAAGCCAAGGCTGTTTTCCACTTCCGGTGATACTTTAACTGATGTCGACTTTGGCATAGAGCAGAAGAGGGAAGGAAACCGGAACACTGGATAGCAAGCGCACCGCTCCGGCAGACAAGGAAACAACTAAACGACGAACTTGCTTTTTCACGCGCCCAGCAAAGGCTATACTCTGTTGAATAAGCCTATTTTACCGACGAACATTTGTCTATAAAGATAGGAGTTGAATTCGTTTGGCCCGAGTTGCCGGGCAAGTCTTCACGGGTGCGCCGGGCACTTTTTTTAAAATTATGAGGTACCTTTACCAATCCTATTGTATGTGCGTATGCGTACACTAGGCTTTCAACTCCCAACCGGGCTACACGCCCTCCCCAGTATGTTACTTTCCTCGCTTTTCCTGATCGGCAATTTCGGTACGACCGAGATTCTGCTGATTGTTGTTGCCATTATTTTGTTGTTTGGTGCCAAGCGTATCCCAGAGCTGTTCCGGGGCATGGGCCAGGGCATCCGCGAGTTCAAGGACGCCTCCAAGGAGGAAAAGCCGGAGTTTCGCGACCGTCCGGTTAACCCCAACGACTCCAACCAGCCTCGCGCATAACGCCCCGCATCATGCAAACGCCACTTCTTTTTATTGGCGACATCGGGGGTAGTGAGCTGATCCTCATCCTGGTCGTCATTCTCATCTTCTTTGGGGCCAACAAGATTCCTGAGTTGGCCCGTGGCCTTGGCAAAGGCATCCGGGAGTTCAAAGACGCTTCCCGCGAGATTCGCAGCGAATTTGAAAACGCCGGCCAGCCTCAGCAGCCTTATCAGCAGCAGTTCAACCAGAACTATGTGGCACCGGCCCCCGAGGCGGCGCCCCAGCCCCTGCCCGACGACGCTTACGCGCCTTCTGACGCCGCCCCGGTTTCGCCCGGCACTGCCTATGTTCCGCCGGTAGCGCCTCCGATAGATGGCGGCATCACGCCCCCGGTAACGCCCTCAGCCGAGCGCCCCCGTCTTGACCAAATGTCCTAACTGATTTATTCGATTTGAGACGCTTTCATTCTCTCACGGAAGTTCGCCACGAGCTGACGGCAGGCACCACGACCTGCCGTCAGCTCGTGGAGTATTATCTGGACAACATTGAGCGGCAGAACGGCCGCCTCAACGCTTTTCTGGAAGTATGGCCCGATGAAGCACGTGCCCAGGCTGATGCCATAGATGCTAAACTGGCGGCCGGCACGGCCGGCAAGCTGGCCGGTATGGTTATCGGGCTGAAGGATGTGCTGGCCTACAAAGACCACGCGCTGCAAAGCAGCAGCCACATTCTGGACGGCTTCAAGTCGCTGTACACCGCTTCGGCAGTACAGCGGCTGCTGGATGAGGACGCCATCTTCATTGGACGCCAGAACTGCGACGAGTTTGCGATGGGCGCTTCAAACGAAACATCTTATTTTGGGCCGGTGCGCAATGCGCTGGACGAAGAGCGGGTTTCGGGTGGTTCTTCGGGTGGTTCGGCCGTGGCGGTGCAAGCCGATATGTGCCTGGCTTCGATTGGCTCGGACACCGGCGGCTCGGTGCGGCAGCCGGCGGCGTTCTGTGGTATTGTCGGTTTTAAGCCTACGTACTCACGGATTTCCCGCTACGGTCTGGTTGCCTATGCCTCGTCGTTTGATCAGATTGGTACCCTTACCCGCTCCGTAGAGGATGCTGCGCTGCTGCTGGAAGTAATGGCCGGCGCCGATAACTTCGATAGCACGGCCAGCCAGCGTGATGTGCCCGCTTACAGCCAGCTGCTGGAGCCGGCGCCTCATTACCGCATCGGCTACATCCGCGACGCGGTGGAGCGCCCCGGCCTCGACCCGGAGATAAAGGAGGCGCTGGAACGTAAGCTGGAAGAGCTACGCGGCCAGGGCCATGTGGTAGACGCGGTAGATTTCCCTTACCTCGACTACATGGTGCCTACCTATTACATCCTGACCACCGCCGAAGCCAGCTCCAACCTGAGCCGCTTCGATGGTGTGAAGTACGGCTATCGGGCTCCGGATGCTACTGACCTGGCTTCACTCTACAAAAAGACCCGCTCGCAGGGTTTTGGGCCGGAAGTGCAGCGCCGTATTCTGCTGGGCACCTTCGTGCTGTCAGCTGATTATTACGACGCGTACTACACCAAAGCGCAGCAGGTACGCCGCCTCATCAAGGACAAAACCGACGAATTGCTGCGCCAGTACGATTTTCTGGTGTTGCCAACCGCGCCTACCACGGCCTTCCGTATTGGGGAGGTGAACAAAGACACCCTGGCCATGTATCTGGCCGATATATTTACGGTGCAGGCCTCACTGGCTGGCGTACCGGCCGTGTCGGTGCCCGCCGGCCACGACTCGCAAGGGCTGCCGATTGGGCTGCAGGTTATAAGCGGCGCGTTCCGCGAGGAGCACCTGCTGGCTTTCGCCAACTCCTTGACTGAAACTCTGACTCCTGCATAAACAGGCTGTTTTCAGAGTAAAAGCCAAAACGACGAGCGGCAGTTACCGCTCGTCGTTTTGGCTTTTACCTTGGAGTTGTACTTGTGCTGAGTATATTTAACCCGATTTGAATCAGGGCCTTTCGTTTTATAACACGATAACCCGGCCAAGCGAATGAAGAAAAAACTGTTCCGTGTTGTAATAGGCAGTAGCCTCCTGAGTGCTACTCTGGCGCCGGCTGCATGGGCCCAAACGCTGCCCGAAAGGCTGCCGGAAGCTCCCAGGCCATCCGGTGCCGATGACACCACACAGGTAGTGGACCTGCAGCTGCTGCCCGACTCGCTGGTAGAGGCGCCCGTGCCGCTGGATTCGGCCAAGCTGGTTTGGATGCAGACGCCCCCAGAACTGCGCGACCTGGTAGGCGACCGTATCAACTGCTTTGAAACCGACGCTCCGCACGCCTTCAATCCGGCAGTGATGCCGTTTGTGCTGTATTTTACGGAGCGTAACCGGAAGTACATGCAGCGGGTACTGGAGCGAGAGAACCTGTATTTTCCGCTGTTTGAGAAATACCTCGCCAAATACAACCTGCCCGTAGACCTCAAATACCTGGCGGTTGTAGAATCGGCGCTGATTCCAACGGCCAAGTCGCACGTGGGCGCCACCGGCTTATGGCAGTTCATGGGCCCTACGGCCGGCGACCTGCGTCTACGCCGCGACGAATGGGTAGATGAGCGGATGAATCCGGAAAAGGCCACGGAAGCCGCTTGCAAGCATCTGCGCTACCTCTACGGCGTTTTTCACGACTGGGAGCTGGTGCTGGCCGCCTACAACTGGGGAGCGGGCAGCATGCAGCGGGCCATGCGGCGCACTGGCAAGAAAACATTCTGGGACCTGTATCCACATCTGCCGAAGGAGACGCGCAACTACGTGCCTACTTTTACGGCCATCATGTACTCTATGAAGTACGCGCAGGCCCACAACCTGCACTCGCCGGAGCTGAATTACCGGTACGCCGAAGTAATGGATACGCTCCAGGTAGGCGGCCGCGCCCTCGACCTGCACCGGCTCAGCCAAGCCTGCGGCTTCGCCGACTCCTCCGCCCTGCTACGCTACAACCCCGAGCTGAAACGCAGCTGGCTGCCGGAAGGCTACCGCAGCTATGCCGTGCAGGTGCCCGCCACAGCCCGCCCACAGCTGGCCATGGTAGACCGAAGCACTCTGTTTGACTATTGTCGTCCGCGCACGGATATACCCAGCCCGCTGGCTCCGCTGATGGCCCGCCTGCAGGGAGTAGAAGCATTTCCGGCGCGTACGATGGCCGCCAACGGCACACCACGCGAAGAAGATGCCACTCCGGCTCCACGGTTTCGGCGCTTGCGGCACACCGTACGACGAGGCGAAACAGCCGCTGCCGTAGCCGGGCGTTACGATGTTAGTACGGCCCAGTTGGCCCGCTGGAACGCTCTGCGCCAAGGCCGGCCACTGGTTCCGGGCAAACAACTGGTGGTATTTGTGCCGGTAGCTGTGCCGGCCGCCGCGCCTGCTGTTGCTGCAGCGCGTAAGCCGACTACTCCTGCCCGCCTCCCTTCATTTCCTGTAAAAACCGCTTCTGCAACTTCTCCTTCGCCTCAGCCGGACAAACACGCTGTGCCTACTGCAATAGAGGAAGTGGTAGCGGCGGCAGAACCCGTCAGGAGTGCCATTCTAAGCCGCAATCCGCGCGCTATCAGCGAGGAAGCCGCGGCTACTGCCGCCACAGCCGCCACCCTGACGGCTCCCGACGACAGCCTGCCGGGTTTCTATGTGGTTCGGCGCGGTGATAATCTGGCGAAGATTGCCGAAAAGCGAGGCCTGACAGCCACTCAGCTTATGGACTGGAATGAGCTGGGCTCGGAAAAGGTAGTGCCCGGTCAGAAGCTGGTGCTGCGTGCTCCTGCCGACGAGGAAGCGCCGGTGGCAGAAGCACCGGCTAGAAAAGCCCGTACTCCCGAAAAAGCCAGTGTCGCCGTAGCGGCCCGGCCCGCGCCGGCACCAGCCGTTGCCGACCACAAAGTGCACATGGTGCAGAAGGGAGATACTCTCTACAACATCTCACGCCGCTACCAGGGCGTAACGGTAGAACAACTCCGTCGCCTCAACAACCTGACGTCGGATGAAGTGAAGCCCGGGCAGAAGCTGATTGTGGCTCGCTAATTCAACTCAAGATTGGTAGCACAGTTGCCGGTTCCGGAATATCCGGGCCGGCAATTTTGCATTCGGCGAAACCGGGGCATTGGCACAATGGTTATAGGCGCCGGAGCAGGTTGCTTCCCTTCCATCGACTCTACTCATGAAAAAGATACCCATAGAAATCTGGTCTGATATCGTTTGCCCGTTTTGCTATATCGGCAAGCGGCGCCTCGAAAAGGCCCTGGCCGGCTTTCCCCACGCAGATGCCATTGAAATCAAATGGCGCAGCTTCGAACTGGATCCGGAGGCTAACCCAACGCCAGGCGAAAATCAGTACAAGCGCCTCGCAGCCAAGTATGGCAAAACCGAGGACTGGGCCCGGCAGATGAGCGCCAACATGACCCAGATGGCCGCTGAAGAAGGCCTAGCTTTCGACTTCGACCATGCGGTGCCGGCCAACACCTTCCGAGCACACCAGTTGGTACACTTGGCGGCACAACATGGCCTACAGGATGCTGCTAAGGAGCGTCTGTTCAAAGCCTATCTAGAAGAAGGCCAAGACCTCAACGAGGTAGGCACGCTCATCAGCCTAGCGCAGGAGTTAGGTATCCCCAACGACCAAGCGGAAAAGGTACTGGCCGCCGATGCATTTGCGCAGGAAGTGCGCCACGACGAATACCAGGCCCGGCAGATTGGCGTGCGGGGCGTGCCTTATTTCGTCTTCGATGATAAGTACGCCGTTTCGGGGGCCCAGCCCTCCGAAATGTTTGCGGAAGTGCTGGCGCGGGTCTGGGAAGAGGCGCGGCCCCAGCCCGTAGAACTTACCGGTACCGAAGGCGCCGCCTGCGACATTGATGGCAATTGCTAGCCACTGCCTTATCACACAGAAAACGGCCGTTTCAGCAATGAGGCGGCCGTTTTCTGTGCGGTAAAAGCACTTGGTATGTTAAGCTGGTTGCGGCATTTGCTCCAGCTGCTGGCTGATGAACTCTACTTCCTGCGGGGAGAGTTCTACGTCAATGGCACGCGCGTTCTGCACAGCTTGCTCTGGGTTGCGGGCTCCTGCCAGCACCACCGAAATACCCGGTTGCGCCAGCGTCCAGCGCAGCACCAACTGGCCAAGCGTGGCATTTTTGCTCTCTGCCATTGGCCGGATTTTGCTCAGAAACGCATTTACACGCGCCACGTTTTCAGAGGCAAACAGCGGATGCTTGGCACGTAAGTCACTTTCTTCAAATACCTGCCCTGGCTTAATCTTGCCGGTAAGCAGGCCCAGCTGCATTGGGCTGTACGCCAGGATGGCCTTGTGATGTGCCAGGGTGTATGGCACCAAGTTCTTTTCAATATCACGCCGCACCATGCTATAGGGCACCTGGTTGGAAGCCAACGGCAGCACCTTTTCTGCTTCCTGCATCTGTTCCACCGAATAGTTGCTTACGCCCACAGCGCGGACTTTGCCCTGCTCCACCAGCCGAAGTACGGCCTCCATAGTTTCCGGGATGGGCGTGGTTTTGTCGGGCCAATGAATCTGGTACAGGTCAACGTAGTCGGTGCCGAGGCGGCGCAGGCTGTCTTCGCACTCCTTGATGATGCTTTCTGGCGCGGCATACTTATACACGTCGATATCTTGGCCGTCGTTGTTCTTGGTCTTCATGGCGAAGTCGCCTTTTGCCAGGTCCCACCGCATCCCGAACTTGGTTAGCAGCTGTACTTTGTCGCGCGGAAGACCTTTGATGGCCTCGCCCACAATCTGCTCACTCAGCCCCTGTCCATAAATAGGGGCGGTGTCAATGCTGGTCACACCCAGCTCGAAAGAGGCCCGAATAGCCCCTACGGCATCATTCTGCTCGGTACCGCCCCACATCCAGCCACCGGCAGCCCAGCTGCCAAAAGCAATGCGTGAAACATGCACCCCGGAATTTCCTAGCTCTGTGTACTCCATAACGTCTGTCTACTGCAGAGCTGGCTCCGTTGCCAGCCTGCGAAGAGAGGTATAAGCCAGTTAGCCGGATAAGGTTCCGGAAATCTGTCCTGTGGCACTTTGTCAAAGCCAAAATGTAGCCTTCGCAGCCGTTCGTTGGTCAGGCGCTGGTTCTACAGCGGAGAAGCCGCCGGCTCAAACAGGCGGAGCCGTAACGACAGGTAGAAAGAACTTCTGGTTCGAATCCTTCCCCAAGCGTTGGCGTGATAGTCCACAGGCACCATCGGCAAGCCAACAGGAGGCAAGCCCAGTTTGCTACTATTTAGCATCCCCACCATCCTGTGTATACGCCAAGTTAAACCTGGGCAAAAAATAATTGATTGAACTACCTTTGGTTTTGATACTTTCCGTGCCTTCCCCGTATATAGGCATTCTGAAAGGCTTTCTGTTTGTAACTTTATGAAGAAAAGTTTATACGCTCTTTTCCTGTTTTGTGCATTCCTTTTCACTACTCAGGTTTTTGCCGCCGATGGCCCGGTCCTGAACGGCCAGTGGCGTGGCCCGTTGAAAGTACCGGGCGGCCAGCTTGAGCTGATCATAACCATCATTCCGCTCACCAATGGTGGCTACTACGCGGCCCTTGATGTGCCGCAGCAGCGTATCTACCGCATGCCGGTGGAAGTGACGGTGAAAGGCAATGAGCTTAGCCTGGAAATCGAGCAGGCGGGCAGCAGTTTTGTTGGTAAGATCCAGAATAACGGGGCCTTGCTTTCCGGCAACTGGAAGCAGCCCGGCCTGAGTGGCCCCCTGCAGTTGCAACGGGCTAAGTCTTCGGAAATGGCCGCTGGTAAAGTTCGCCTCACTCCTCCTTACCGGGAAGACGAAATCAGCTTCACCAATCCCACTGCCCGGCTGCGTTTGAGCGGCATGCTCACGGTGCCGGCCGGTCCGGGGCCTTTCCCGGCCGTTGTGCTGGTTTCCGACTCTGGGCCGCAGGACCGTGACGCCGGCGAGCAGGAATACCGCATGTTCAGTATCCTAGGCGACTACCTGACGCGCCGGGGCATTGCCGTGCTGCGCTTCGACGACCGGGGTACCGGCAAGTCGCAGGGCATTTACCTCACAGCTACCACGCAGGATTTGGTAGGCGATGCGCAGGCTGCAATGGCCTTTTTGCGCGGTCGTGAGCTTATCAATCCGCAAGAAATAGGGTTCATCGGGCACGGAGAAGGTGCCAACGTAGCCCTGCTGGCCGCCGCCGATGCGGGCCCCGCCAAACCGGCTTTTGTCGTGTCGATGGCCGGCTATGGCTTGCCAGGCCGCCACGTTCTTACCCGGCAGCAGTTGGAGATTATGCGTCTTATCGGCGCCAGTCCGGCGCAGGTCAAGGCTTCTATGGAGTTGCACGCCGATATGATTGATATTATCCGGCAGACCCCTAACGATGCACAGGCACGCGGCAAAGTGGCGGCTACGCTTCGCATGAGCAACACCGACCTCGACCCGCACATGGCGCGGGCCCGAGCGGTGCAGCTTACGTCGCCTTGGTCACGCTACTTCATCGATTTTGAGCCTATGCGCAAGCTGCCGGATGTGAAGTGCCCCGTGTTGGCCATTAACGGGGCCGATGACCTGCAGGTGGAAGCCACGAACAACCTTGCCATGCTGCGCAAAGGGCTGCGCGCCAACCGCGACGTGACCACACGCCGCCTGCCCGGCGTGAACCACTGGCTACAGCCTAAAATGGAAGAGTGGGCCATTGTGAACGGAGAGCAACAGCCTACCTTCTCGCCGAAGGCGCTGGATGTTATGCGCGAATGGATTGCCAAACGCACTACCCAGCCCAATGCGCTACCCGTCACAGTGAAGCGTGCAGCACCGGCCAAGCCGGCCAAGGCCCCTCGGAAGCCTCGGGCTGCCGCGCAACAGCAAGCCAGCCGCTAGCCCGCAGACTCCACAGGTTGCCGTATACTTGCGTTTCTGATTGCCGACCTCTAATTCCGAGCAGATGAAACGTATTTTTTCAGGAGTGCAGGCTCTGCTTTGCGCCCTGCTCCTGAGTGGCAGCGTTGGTGCTAATGCCCAAAGTTCAAAGTCGGTTGCGGGGCCCTGGAATGGTATTCTGGAAACGCCGAACCCGGCGCAGCTCATCATCAACATCAGTGAGCCCCCGAACGGGCCGCGTATTGCTGCGCTGAGCGTGCCGCAGCAAAAAGTGACCGATATGGCCTTCTCCGGCGCAGAAATGCAGGGAGACAGTCTGATACTGCTTTCCGATTTCCTGGGGCTGCGCTACGCTGCCAAGCTCTCTGCCGATGGCCAGCAACTCGTAGGCCTTTGGAAGCAGAACGGGGAAAAATGGAATCTGACGCTGACCCGGGGCCTGCCCGCCCCACCGCCCCCACCCAAGCGCCCGCAGGACCCGCTGGCTCCTCTCCCCTACAGAGAGCAGGAAGTCAGTTTTCAGAACCCTCGAAGCGGCCAGCAGCTGGCCGGCACCCTCACACTACCCGCTGGTAAAGGCCCTTTTCCGGCGGTAGTGCTGGTTTCAGGGTCGGGTCCCCAGGACCGGGACGAGGCTCTCATGGGCCACCGGCCGTTCCTGGTATTAGCCGACTACCTCACGCGCCGGGGCGTTGCCGTACTGCGCTACGACGACCGGGGCGTGGGCAAATCAGGCGGCACGTATGCAACGGCTACCACCGCCGACTTCCTGACCGATGCGCAGGCAGCGCTGCAGTTCCTGCGTACTCAACCCGGCATTCAGCCGAAGCGGGTGGGTATGCTTGGGCACAGTGAGGGGGGGACTATTGCGTTGCTGGCAGGTGCTCAGCCTGCGCCGCCCGCCTTTATTGTGTCGCTGGCCGGCGTGGGCGTGAGCGGCACCGAACTGCTGATTCGCCAACAGGCTGACCTGTTGCGTACGGCTGGCCTCGACACTGCCCGCCTGCAGCAGTTGCGCCGCACCCAGCAGCAGGTTCTACAGATTATCACCACCACTCCCGACAACCCGCCTGCTATATCCAAGGTGGTGCCTTTGCTGAAACAGGCCAGCCCCGGCGTTACGGAATCAGCCCTCACAGCCATGGCATCCCAAATGACGGCCCCTTGGTATCGGTATTTCCTAACTCTCAATCCACAGCCCGAACTGGCGAAGGTAAAAGTGCCGGTATTGGCCCTCAATGGCAGCAAAGATTTGCAGGTTGCCGCTGACCTGAACTTGCCCGCTATTGAGAAAGGCCTGAAGGCGGGCGGCAACCGCGACGTGACTATTCAGCAGCTTGATGGGCTAAACCACCTGCTGCAGACTGCTACAACGGGGTTGCCATCGGAGTACGGCCAGTTGGATGAAACCATTTCCCCCGCAGCACTGCAACTCATTGGTAACTGGATAGCCAGCCACACTAAGCGCTAACTGACCACAAAACAAAAGCGGCCTACTCAGCCCAATGCTGGGCAGGCCGCTTTTGTCTGCACTCTAGCACCTATTACGCTTACGCTGCTAGGCATTCACCTTCTCTGGAGTCATATCAAGCCGGCGCAATTTGTCGGCGCGCCAGGCCGTGATGCCCACTACCAGAATGGTCATGCCTCCGCCAAACACGACGGAACGCACCACGCCCAACAACCGCGCCGCTGCTCCCGACTCGAACGAGCCGATTTCGTTGCTGGAGCCAATGAAGATGTTGTTCACGGCTGAAACCCGGCCTTTCATGTACTCCGGCGTATAGGTGTGCAGCAGTGTGGAGCGCACGATAACGGAAACCGAATCGAAGACGCCCGTCATGAAAAGCAGGAAAAGTGAAAGCCAGAAGCTGGTAGACAGGGCAAACAGGATAGTCGCTACCCCGAAGCCGGCCACTGCCCACAGCAGCTTGCGGCCTGCGTGGCGCTTGAGCGGGAAGTAGGTCAGGAACACTGCCATCAGAACCGAACCTACCGCCGGTGCCGATTCCAGATGACCCAGCCCGGCGGCCCCTACTTTCAGAATATCCACCGCAAACACCGGCAGCAGCGCCACAGCTCCGCCAAACAGCACCGCAAACAGGTCGAGCGACAAAGCGGCCAACACGAGTTGATTCTGAAAGATAAACTGCAGCCCACTCAGCACACTGTCTTTCAGGCCCAGCTTCTCTCCCTCCAGCGGCGGCAGCGGCCGTGACGCAATCTGCAGAAACTGCAGTAGTGCCAGGCCCAGCAGCACCGAAGACACCGTGTAAGAAGCAGCCACGCCTAAGTGCGCAATCAGGTAGCCCCCTATTGCCGGCCCCATGACGGAGGCAGCCTGGTACGTTGTGCTGTTCCAAGTCACGGCATTGGCTAGCTTGTCGCGGGAGGGTAGTAACTGCGGCATAAATGAGAATAGCGCCGGCCCCAGAAAGCCGCGCGCAATGCCACTCAAAAATATTACACTGTAGAGTGGCAGCGTATAAAACGACTCTTTTGCCAGCAGCCCAATGCCAGCTGGCGAAGCAAAGAACCATAGCGCGGCTGCACACAGCACCAGCACTCCTACCGCAGCCACAATAATGTTCTTGCGCCGCACCGAATCGGCAACATGCCCGGCATACAGCGACACTGTGATACTAGGAATAGCCTCCGCCAACCCAATCAGACCCAGAGCCAGCGGATCATTGGTCAGCTTGAATATCTGCCAGCTGACGACTAGGCCCTGAATGCGCGTAGCAATAGTCAGGAATATCCGCGCCGAAATCAGACGACGAAAGTCCGGCAGGCGTAATGCGGCATACGAGTCGTGGCGCGGAACAGAAGAATCGGGCATAGAAGTGTGTCGCAGGCGAAGAAGCGGCAAAGGTAGAGGCTACGCATCGGCAAGCCCCGTATTTCTGCGGCGCTGCTCTTGTTTGCCGGCTGCTTCTTCGTAAAATTGATTGAAACCGGCCCTCTATTATTTCCGGCCGACTTCCCCACCATTATGCCCCAATCCGTTCAGGTCGCCGATTTTGCGGAACTCACTTTCCGGGAAGACCTCCGCGTGCTGCTAGCCCGCTGGCTGCGCCCTATTTCTTCACTTGAGCTGCAACAGAGCTACGAGGCGCTCCTGGCAATGGCAGCACCCCACCGCTGCCGCTTCTGGCTGCTTGATTTGCGCCGCCGTGGCACCAGCACTGAAGACGACACCCATTGGGTACTGGAAATATTTTTGCCACAGCTAGCCCCTCGCTTGGGCGGCCGGATCTATCTAGCCTTTCTTGTCTCGCCGGTTCACTTGGCCGTTATTGACCAGGAGAGCGGTGCACCGCTGGTGGCAAATGCCCATTGTCATGCCCGCCTTTTCACCAAAGAGGGTCTGGCCTCTGCTTGGCTGGCGCGGCGGCACCAGCATGAAAGTGTATAGCCCTTTACAGATACCCGACTTTTTCTACCCCTGAATCAAGGGTTTATCAAAAAAACCAACGGGGTCAACAATAGAAAACCTCTAATTGTCAATGTTCTATGAAAAGGTTTTGAAAAGCCTGAAAAAAAATTCACTTTGAGCATTCCAGGCATTGTGATTGGTCCGGCAGTTACATACATTTGGTTCAGAGGTTCTTCATCATTCGCTCATCTCGAGTTTTTTTCACGGCAACTGCACAATATGGCATAAAGCTCTACGTTTCTTAACCTGTAGTTCTTTATGGAAACCATGCAGCCGAGCGACTCCGCTCTGATATCCCTTTACATTGCTGGCAATGAAGAGGCCTTCGCGCATTTGCTCGAACGGCACAAGGCCCGTGTTTTCACGACAATCATGTTGATTGTGCGCGACGAAGACGTGGCCGAAGACCTGCTGCAGGACACATTCATAAAGGCCATTCACACCATGAAAGGTGGCCGATACAATGAGGAGGGCAAGTTCTCCTCCTGGATCTGCCGGATTGCCCACAACTTAGCCATTGATTTTTTCCGTCGGGAGAAGCGTAGTCCCCTACTCAATCTTGACACTGCCAGCCATGCGTTCAACTCTCTTTCGCACGCCGAAGAGGGAGTGGAAGCGGCTCTAACGCGGGAGGAAACCTATGCCCGGCTTCGGGAGTTAATACAGGACCTGCCTGCGGCACAAAAGGAAGTGCTCGTGATGCGCCACTACGGCGACATGAGCTTCCAGGAAATTGCTGATGCAACAGGTGTAAGCATTAACACCGCTCTAGGGCGGATGCGCTACGCCCTGATTAACCTGCGGAAAAAAATGGCCGCACAGCCCGTTTTCTATGATCAAAACCTTTACCCACGAGAAACTGCTCCGGTACGTATACAACGAATTGCCAGCTGATGAGCAGCAAGAAATAGAGCAAGCCCTGCAGCACGACGCCGAACTGGCGGCCACCTGCGCCGACCTGCTCCTGGCCCAACGCACCCTCGACAGCCTGCGCCACAAACCTGGCCAACGCAGCACCGAGGCCATTCTGCAATACTCCCGCACGTTTCTACGCTCAGCGTAGAAACTTCTTCTTCTCCTCTTTTCCTGCATCCTGCCGGGCTGTTTTCATACAGCTTAGGCAGGATGCTGTTTTTAGGGGGATATTTGTGCATATTCTTTTGCCGTTGCCTTATGCGCAAAACCGAGCGTTACCGCCACTTTCTGGAGTATTTCACAACTCACTTTCCGCAGCCGGAAACGGAGTTGCATTATCGCAACCCCTACGAGCTGATTGTGGCAGTAGTGCTAAGCGCGCAGTGTACTGACAAGCGGGTGAACCAGGTAATGCCTGCCCTCCTGGAGCAGTTCCCGACGCCCGAGCAGCTGGCGGCAGCTACCGCCGACGATATTTTTCCATTCATTCGCAGCGTTTCCTACCCCAATAACAAAGCCAAGCACCTGGCCGGCCTTGGCCGCATGCTGCTGGCTGATTTTGGCGGCGAAGTACCTAGCAGCATTGAGGAATTGCAGCGGCTGCCCGGCGTAGGACGCAAGACGGCCAACGTGGTTGTTTCAGTGATTTACAACCAACCCGCCATGGCCGTAGACACGCACGTGTTCCGGGTTTCACATCGGCTGGGACTGGTAGCTCGCACGGCTACTACGCCGCTGGCAGTCGAAAAAGAGCTGGTACAACACATTCCACAGGACCTTATTCCCAAGGCACATCACTGGCTGATCTTGCACGGCCGCTACGTTTGTGTGGCCCGCCAGCCCAAATGTGCAGCCTGCCCCCTCAGTGGCTGGTGCAAGTATTATGCTGAAGTGGTTGCCAAGCAGGAGAGAGCGAATGCAAAATCTAATTTGGCCGGCCGTATTACAGGAAATCAATAGCCATTCAGCACAACATAGTATATAACCAGCTTACAGAAGCACAAAAGGCAGGTCGTTCGAATACTGGCTTGTTCGAGGATACTCTGCACCGTTGCGGCCAGCTTTTCGCGGCCAAAGGCACTCTGCGCCACCTCGCGCCCGGCCTTGCCTGCCGCTACCAGTTGGGCCGGTTCAGCGAGCAGGCTGGCAAGCAGTGCGCACAAAGCCGTAGCGTCGCTGGGAGGCGAGTACCAACCACAACTGTATGTTTCCACTAGGTCCCGCGTCCAACCGTTGTTCGTCACAATGACGGGCGTGCCAACGGCAAGGCTGTCGTAGAGTTTCGCCGGCGAGTTTGTATCCAGCACCGGCATTCCCAGGAACGACACTACCGACACTTCCGCCAGCCGAAACCAGCTAAATACAGCGTGCCTAGGCTGCGGTGGCACCAGCCGGATAGCCGGGCAGCGGGCAGCGGCCTCCCTCACCCGCGGCTCATCATACCCGAGCCCCAGGAAAAGCCATGTCAGGTTGGGCATCTGGGTGGCCAGTAGCTCTGCTGCTGCCAGCAGCGTCGGGATATCATTGGCGCGGCCCAGCGTACCGGCATAAAGCACCACCCTGCACCCTTCCAAACCCTGCTCACGGCGCAAAGCGGCCACAGCTACATCAGTTGCGCTGGCGGCCAGATCCAAGTCGGTGCCATTGAGTACTGTAGTAACTTTGGCAGGCAGGGCCAACGGAGATTCAGCAGCCGGGCTTCCCAGAACGGTTTCCACGTAGCGCGTCATGTCCGGCGACAGGGCCATAATATGCTGCGCGCTCCTATACAGGCTCTTTTCTAGCGCAAACAAGCGCCGCTGCGCCCAGTGGTTCGGTATAGCGCCCATAGCAACAGGAAACGAAGGCCACAGATCCTGCACTTCGAACACCCACGGTACCTTGCGCCAGCCGGCGACCCGTGCCGCCGCCCAGGCCGCCGTCAGGGGCGTACTGATACCCCAAATGACATCGGGCTTGTCGATCCGCAGGCCTTCCTGCACTGCATAAGCCGCATACTGCCCGAACGCCAGGCCGCGCCGCGCAACCCCCATTCGGTTGTCGTATGGCACTTCAGCAGCCCGCATTTCCACTCCTTCCGGCAACCACGGAAACTGCTGCGTAAGCCGTTGCCGCTCCCACGTGCGTGTCGTAATCAGCGTAATACGGTGCGTGCGGGCCAGGTGCGCCAACAGCGAATAGTGCCGGCTGGTGGCCGGGCAATCCGGATTGGTGTGGTACTGGCTGAAAACGGCTATGTGCACGTTGGAACAGTTACGAATGATGCCGTGTAGGCCGATGCTGCGCAGCTACAGAACTCCCGTAGAACCGGCTTTCTACCGCCTTATGCGGCCTTTCCTTCTAACGTTCGGCCCGGCGTGGGCGCGGCCGGTAGTGCGACTCCGTCAGGATATGCTGCGGGTTCTTGTCAGCCATAAGCTGGGCCAGCGTCACGTTGGGATGTTCGGCCATGTACTTGCGCACAATCTGCCAGCCTACCCAGGCTCCAATCCGGCCGGGACACGTCTTATCGATTTCCGGGATATTGGGCCGCTCGCCCACGTATTTCTGCACCGTGAATGGAGCTGTATTGTACAGCAGTTTTTTGTCCAGGAAGTGCGCCCAGATCTTGCCTTCGTTGAAATACACCCCCTGAAGTTCCTTATCGGTGTAGCCAATCAGGAGCGAATCGGCGGTGCAGGGCAGCACCCGTTCCGCAAAGTAGAGCGACTTGCCATACTGCACCATTTCGCCCAGCATGGTCTGGTTGGTCAGTTCCTTCTTGTTGTACTTGCTGCTGATGGCCAGCGCGGCGGTTGGCAGCACGTATTCCGGGCGGTAGCGGCGTAGAATATACTCGGGCACATTGGGGCGGTATTTTGCTTTGTCACCCACGAAGAAGTCCAGCCCCAGCACCATCAGGCTGTCGTTCACAAACATATCCTGGCTCAGGCCCGACACAAACGTCTTGACCGCAGGTACCCGAAAGTCGGGGAAATTATACCGAATATGCTTGAACATGCCCTCCAGACCGTTTTTCAGCATTTCGGAGTCCTGAAATGTGCTGTCGGTTTGGCGTCCGAGCTGCTGCAAGCCGGGGTTGGTAGCCAGGCGCGTAAGGGTCGCCGCTAGCATATCGTCGGAAGGAAACTGCCGACGCTGCAGAAACTGGTTGGCAAACAGCGGATGCTCCACCAAAAAACGTCTGGCATCCCCGTCCGTTCTGATCTGAAAAAACGGCTTTTCCAGCCGCTCCAGCTGCACCGGAGCCGACACGCTGGCCACGGCCGGGTCCGGCGCACAGGATTTTTCGCTTTGTCCGCAGGCAGCCAATAAGGCCATACAGAAACCGAGCACAAGGGCTGGAACGGGACGCATAATCAGGGGAAAGTGAGGCACGCTTCTATCTTTGAGGCGAAAATAGCCAAAACCAAACGCCGGACGACGTAGCTTCGTATCCAACGCCTACTCTAGCCTACTTCTGCCATGAAAAAAATGATTCTCGCCGCCCTCCTTGTTGGAGCATCGGCCGCCACGGCTTCGGCCCAGGTTGAAATCGGGCTGAAACTCTCGCCTTCCATCACCAGTCTGCGCACCGAGTCGCCCAGTGCCCTGGGTTTCCAGAGCGAAGGCAGCAAGCTCACCATCGGCGGCGGCCTTGTAGTGGACTACTTTTTCGGGCAGAATTATGCCTTCAGCACCGGCGTGATGCTCACGGGCAAGGGGGGCAAGTTCAGCTACTACGACCCGGCCACCAACCTGCGCTACGAGCAGAAGCTGGGCTTGCAGTACATTGAGGTACCCGTTACGGTAAAGCTTTTCACCAACGATATTGCCACCGACACCAAGCTCTATTTTCAGCTGGGCGGCTCCCTGAATGCGGCCATTGCCGGCAAGATCAACGGCAACAAGCGCTATGCCGACCCCGGCAAAAACAACCTCGAAACCAAAGCTTCCGACCACGTAATTGTGCCGGATGCGGCGGTGCTGCTTGGCACAGGCGTAGAATATCAGGTGGGCCAGAGCACCAAGGTATTTGCCGGCGTCAGCTACCACCGCGGCCTGCTGAACATCGAAAAGTACTTCGAGAATGAGCGGGATTTCTCGGATGTGTCCCTTAAGAACAGCGAGTTCCGCCTGGATCTGGGCCTGAAGTTTTAACCAGCCACTCACCAGCCACAAAAAAGCCCGCCTTGCAAGCTGCAAGGTGGGCTTTTCTTCTCTTCAGGAGGGGTTGTCGCAGACAACTACGCTTGTTTAATCGGTGATTTCAATCTCAATTTCGCGGTCCTGCAGGCGGGCCATAGCCGCAGCGGCTGAGTGCAGCTCGATTTCCTCGCCGTGCTCATCCTCAATGCGGTAGTCGGTCAGGCCCAGGCTGGTATCCTTCGTGACCTTGATCCACTTGTAGTACTTGAGGTACCACTTCATCTGCCGGCTCACGAGGCCTTTGGTGTAGTACGCATGCAGGAACGGATGCACGTGCAGCGTAATGCCCGACTGATTCTGCGTCACCAGCAAATCTTCAATGCTGTTGTCGATTTCGTCCGTCACCTGAATGGAAGCCGAAATCTTACCCGTGCCGCCGCAGGTGGGGCACACCTCGCCGGTCACGATTTTCTCGGCCGGGCGCACGCGCTGCCGCGTAATCTGCAGCAGCCCGAACTTGGTGATGGGCAGAATCGTGAAGCGGGCTTTGTCGTGTTTCATGATCTGATACACGACGTCCTCCACTTTCTTGCGGCTTTCCCCCGACTTCATATCGATGAAGTCGACGACGATGATGCCGCCCATGTCGCGCAGCCGCAGCTGACGGGCCACCTCTTTGGCGGCCAGCATGTTCACCATCAGAGCAGTGGCTTCCTGGTCGCTTTCCTGGTTGCTCTTGTTGCCGGAGTTGACGTCGATGACGTGCAGGGCTTCGGTATGCTCAATTACCAAGTAGCCGCCGCCGGGCACCGTCACGGTTTTGCCAAACAGCGTTTTCAGCTGCTTTTCAATCCCTAGATGCTCAAACACCTTCACCTTACCGGTGTAGTGCTTCAGCAGGCCCAGCTTGTCGGGCGCAATCTGCTCCAGGTAGCCCCGGATTTCGTCGTAGCGGGCCGTTGTGTCCACCGTAATGGCGTCAAACGACTCGTTGAGCATGTCACGCAGCATGGAGCTCGTGCGTCCCAGCTCTCCCAGCACCTTGTCGCGCTCCTTAGCGACGCGCAACGCCTGGAAGAGTTGCTCCCACTTGCCCACCATGCTTTGCATGTCCCGGTCGAGTTCCGCTACCTCGCGGCCTTCGGCTACCGTCCGGATAATGACGCCAAAATTGTCGGGCTTGATGGAGGCAATGAGCCGCTTAAGCCGCTCCCGCTCCGTCTTGCTGACAATTTTCTTCGAGACGCTGATGGTGTTTGAAAACGGCACCAGCACCAAGTAGCGGCCTGCCATCGAAATGTCGGTGGACAGGCGCGGGCCCTTGGTTGAAATCGGCTCTTTTACTATCTGAACCAGCACCTGCTGGCTCTTTTTAAGCGTATCGGCAATCTTGCCCACCTTATCCAGTGGCTTTTCCAGGCCAAAGGATTTGAGCGCGGCTACCGCCGTTTTCTGCGACTGTACGCCCCGCACCCACTTAGTGAGCGAGGGAAACTGCTCGCCCAGGTCGCCGTAGTGCAGAAACGCATCTTTTTCGTACCCGATGTCAATAAACGCAGCGTTCAGACCGGGCATAACTTTCTTGACCGTGCCCAGGAAGATGTCGCCCACCGAATAATTGGTGTCGTTGCGGTCGAAATGATATTCGATGAGCCGCTTGTCCTGTAGCAGGGCAATCCGTTCTCCTTCCTGAGTAGAATTAATTATTAATTCGTTACTCAATGGATTGGGTTGTTAGGTAGTCCCGGGTAGCGGTAGAGTCCGCCCCGAAACCGGCAAAGGGAAGCCGGTACGCGCGGGTACCGGCTTCCCTTGCAAGCCTCGGGGAAAGCGAACTAGTAGCCACTCTCGGGGATACAAGATGAGAGATAGACAGGGAGCATTTCTTAGGCGAAATACCCTGCCAGCAGACCCCGAAAGGGATTACTTCTTCTTGTGACGGTTTTTGCGCAGGCGCTTCTTCCGCTTGTGGGTAGCAATCTTATGGCGCTTTCTTTTTTTACCGCAGGGCATGTTTGATGAGGTTAAGGGTTAGTAGAAAAGGTACTTAATTCAATTTCTGAAGCTGCTCGTCGACCGAGGCCGTCAGGCCGGGGTCAGTGCTCAGGCTTTTGGCTTTCTGGAAGGCTTTCCGGGCATCTTCTTTCGCTCCGGTCTGAGCTAACGCGACGCCAAGATAAAACTGTCCGTTGACGTTTTCAGGATTTACCTTCGTTAGCTCCCGAAAACGCTCCACTGCTTTCTCGTATTGATTGCTCTGCATCGAGAGTAGACCAAGGTTATAAATGGCCTTTTCGTTCTGCGGATCAATGGCCAATACTTCGCGCAGCAGCACCACGCCCTGCACCGGGTTTTCGCTGGCCATGAAGGCCATACCCAGGTTGGTTTTGGCATCCAGGTTTTCCGGGTTGTTTTTCAACACCTTCCCGTAAAGCTCCTGGCACTTGGCACCCAGTTGCTTCTGGCGTTCCTGCGTAGCTGCGAAGCTGAACGCCTCGAAGTATGCATCAGCCGCCCGCTTCCAGGCTTGCTCGCCGGGGCGGGCCTGCGCCAACTGCTCCAGATAGTAGCCGGCACTGTCGAACTTTTCCACTGCCTTATACTTGATAGCCAGATCAGAGGCTACACGAAGCTTAGCAATTGGGTCTTTTTCAGCCGAGTACTTGGCCAGCAGTCCGTTGATTTCGCGGCGCTGTGCCGGCGCTATCACCATGTGCGGCTGCTCAGGTGTAGGCCCGGACTCGTCGTGGCTACCGGCCGGGTGGCCGTGCTCGTCCAACTCAGCGGTAGAAGGGGCTGCCGCGCCATTGTCGCGGTTGGCAGTACGGGCAGCATTCTGAGCCAGGTCGCCTTTGCCTTCCTTAGGCTTGACAATCACCTTGGGCAGCAGAAACAGCCCGGCTACCAACGCCAGAGCGACGGCAAGCAGAATCAGCTGATGTGAGTTGGTGCGTGTAGCCATCCGAAAAAAGCAGGCCGCCGGGCTTCCATAAGCAGGATGCCCAGCGGCGCCGCCAGCAGTGCGTTATGCCTGAGCCTGAAGCTTAGGCGTTAGCCAGTTCCTTGATTTTTTTGCTGTTCTTGATTTTGCCGATGAACGTTTTCGACGGCTTAAAGCTCGGGATAAAATGCTCGTCAATGATGATCGACGTATTTTTCGAGATGTTGCGGGCGACTTTCTTCGCGCGTTTCTTGTTTACGAAGCTGCCGAAGCCGCGTACGTAGATGTTGTTGCCTTCGGCCATCGAATCCTTCACGACTTTGAAGAAGGCTTCCACGGTAGCCGAAACGTCTGCTTTCTCAATGCCAGTCTTGTCGGCAATTTCGGCGATTACTTCTGCTTTAGTCACGCTGGTAGGTACTATGGGGTGAAAAATGAATGCTGGGCAAAAAGTCCAATTCAAGACGTAAGCCCTTGCCCGGTAAGCTGTTCGCTTGCGAATTGGGGCCACAAAGGTAGCCCCCTTTTTTGGTTTTGCAATAGTTTTCACAGCAATAGAAACGGGCTTCTAAAAACCATACAACTTATTCTTTTTCAAACGCTTGAATCATTCCCTCTCTTCTATTATGCCCCCCTTTTTTGCACAGGCTCTCTTGGAATGGTACCCACGGCATCGCCGCGACCTACCCTGGCGCCACACCCGCGACCCATATGCTATTTGGCTGTCGGAGGTGATCCTGCAACAGACCCGTGTAAAGCAGGGCCTGCCCTACTACCTCACCTTCATCAACTCCTATCCGACGGTGCAGGATCTGGCTGCTGCGCCTCAGGATGAAGTGCTACGCCACTGGCAGGGCCTGGGCTACTACAGCCGCGCCCGCAATATGCACCACACGGCACAGCAGGTAGTACGCGAGTATGGTGGGCGGTTTCCGACCTCCTATACCGGGCTACTCCAGCTCCGGGGCGTGGGCCAGTATACAGCGGCGGCTATTGCCTCTTTTGCCTACGATGAGCGGGTGGCGGTGCTGGATGGCAACGTGTTTCGGGTGCTGGCCCGTGTGTTTGGTATTACGCAGGATATTGCCGCCCCGGCCAGCCGCAAAATCTTCCAGCAACTGGCCGATACCCTGATTCCGGCGGACCGGCCAGCGGAATTCAATCAGGCTGTTATGGAGTTTGGCGCTATCCAGTGCACACCCCTAAAACCCGACTGCCTGTTTTGCCCGCTGCAGAGCCACTGCTATGCGTTCCAGCACGGTATGGTGAGCGAGCTGCCGGTGAAGAGCAAAGCCAAAGCCGCCCGCACCCGCTTCTTTCACTATCTGGTGCTACGCCACGCCGACACGCTGTACATGCGCAAGCGGGGGCCCAAGGACATCTGGGAAGGCCTCTACGACTTTCACCTGCAGGAAACCGACTCGGGGGAATTGCCAGCAGCAGCGCTATTAGCAGCCGTTGAGGCGGTAGGCGGCCAGATAGATGTGCGGCGGGCTGAGGAGCCCACTCAGGCATTGCGCCATGTATTGAGCCACCAGAAAGTGGAAGCCCGGTTTCATGTCGTGTGGCTACAGGCACCGCTGCCTGTTCAGGCCCTGCAATTAACCGGATTGGCTGCTTTCGGAAGTGCTGAAGTGGAAGAGCTACCTAAGCCGATTCTCATTGCTAATTATATTGGCAATACATTGAAATAACAAGCTAATTTACTTGGAGTTGTTGACAAATTTTAATATCTTTAAATCAAGATAAATGCAGTTCTTACTTCTTCACTTCTTTATTTAACCATGGCAGGCATCAACAAAGTAATCTTAGTAGGAAATCTGGGCAAAGACCCGGAGGTGCGCCACCTTGAAGGCGGTAGCAGCGTGGCAAACTTCACGCTGGCCACTAACGAATATTACCGTGACAAGCAAGGTACCCGCATCGAGCGGACCGAATGGCATAACATTGCAGCGTGGCGCGGCCTGGCTGAAATGGCAGAGAAGTACCTCAAAAAGGGCCAGCAGGTATATGTAGAAGGCAAAATCCGGACGCGCCAATATCAGGATAAGGACAACCAGACCCGCTACATCACCGAAATTATTGCCGACGAAATAACCATGCTAGGTGGCCGGCCGCACGGCGCCGAAAGCCACAACACCCTGCAGGAAACTGCCACGGAAGCGCCCCAAACCTTCCGGCAGGAGCCCGAGCTGGACCAGTTGCCCTTCTGATCCGGCTACGCACAAAAAAAGCCCTGGCACGCAGCCAGGGCTTTTTGCGTTACAGCTGTTACCGAAACCTGTGGCAACGACAGGACAGTGCCCGGCATTTTCACGTTGGGTTTCGCGTTACCTTTGGGTTGTACTTCTGCATTGCCGCCAATGCCTGCTTTCCGATTCTTCTGCGTTCTGCCAGCCCTGGGGCTGCTTGCCACCGCCTGCACTTCATCTGGTTCTGAAGGCGACTATACGCCCAAGCCGAAAGGCTATAACCGCATTGATCTGCCACCGCATGCCTACCAGCAGCTGGCGCCGGGCCACCCCTACACGTTCCAGTATTCGCGCCATGCCAGGGTCCTGCGCGACTCGTCCTATCTGGCGCAGCCCCACTGGATTAACGTGTACTATCCAAAGCTGCAGGCCAACGTGCAGATTACGTATGCCAACATTGCCGGCAAGCCGCAACTCTACACCAAGCTGCTGGAAGATGCCCGCAAGCTCACCAGCAAGCACGAAATCAAGGCTACTGCCATTGATGAAAACATCCTGAAAACGCCCAACGGAATGCGCGTAGCGGTGTTCGAGTTGCAAGGCGAAGTGCCCAGTCAGTTTCAGTTTTATACCACCGACAGCACAAAACACTTCTTCCGCGGCGCGCTGTATTTCCGTACCGCCACCGCCAACGACTCGCTGGCGCCGGTGATTGACTACGTGAAAAAGGACATTGTACAGCTCCTGAACACCCTGAAATATCAGTAGCATAGCGGTTATGGCCTCCCTGTATGTTCTCAAGCTAACAGCTATCAGCCATTCGCTAACAGCTAGTAAATGAGTAATTTCTTTCAGACCAAGATTGAATACCTGCGCGGCGTGGGGCTGCAGCGGGCTCAGTTGCTGCAAAAAGAGCTGAACCTGTTCACCTATGGTGATTTAATTCAACGGTATCCGTTCCGCTACCTCGACCGCACCCAGTTCTACAACATCTGCGACCTGCACGACGATCTGCCTTACGTGCAGGTGAAAGGCATTTTGCGCAACCGTGAAGTAGTAGGCGAAGGCCCCAAGAAACGCATGGTGGCCAAACTAGCGGACGCCAGCGGCGAACTTGAGTTGGTGTGGTTCAAGGGAGTGAACTACCTGGAGAAGATCATCAAAAACCACCAGGAGTACATTGTATTTGGCAAACCTACGATGTTCAACGGTCGGCCCCAGATGGCGCATCCGGAACTTGAGGAAGTAACTGAAGCCAAGCCCGGCCAGAGTTATCTGCAACCCGTCTACAACACGACGGAGAAGCTCAAGAACTACCACCGCGTCGATAGCAAGGCCATTGCGCGCATGGTATTCGACCTGCTGAAGCTGGCGCTGCCGCAGGTGCACGAAACGCTTTCGAAAGACCTGGTGCGGCAATATGGACTGATGGATAAGGCCACCGCCTACCAACAGATTCACTTTCCGCAAAGTACCGAATTGCTGCAGGCGGCGCGGTTCCGGCTCAAGTTTGAGGAACTGTTCTACGTGCAGCTCAAACTGTTGCGCCAGCGCGACCAACGCAAAGTAGAGTTGGCCGGACAAATATTCCGGGAAGTGCCTTCCTTGGTGCATTTCTACAAAGAGGTGATGCCTTTTGACCTGACCGGAGCCCAGAAGCGCGTTATCCACGACATTTATAAGGACTTCTGCTCGGGCAAGCAGATGAACCGCCTGCTGCAGGGCGACGTAGGCTCGGGCAAAACCATTGTGGCCTTCATCAGCATGCTGATGGCGGCCGACAACGGCGCGCAGAGCTGCCTGATGGCGCCCACCGAAATCCTGGCCGACCAGCATTACGTGGGGCTGAAACAGTACGCTGACCTGCTGGGGTTGAAAATTGGGAAGCTGACGGGCAGTACCCGAACGGCTGAGCGGCGCGTGCTGCACGAGCAGCTGCGCTCCGGCGAGATGCACATGCTGGTCGGTACGCACGCGTTGCTCGAGGACGTGGTGCAATTCCGCAATCTGGGCCTCACTATCATGGATGAGCAGCACCGCTTTGGGGTAGCGCAACGCTCCAAGCTTTGGCAGAAAAATCCGCACGTGATACCCCATGTGCTGGTGATGACGGCGACGCCCATTCCGCGCACCTTGGCCATGACGCTCTACGGCGACCTGGACGTATCCGTCATCGACGAGTTGCCGGCCGGCCGTAAGCCCATCGTCACGGTGCACCGCTTCGACTCAAACCGCCTGAAGGTCTTCGGCTTCCTGCGCGACCAGATCAACCTGGGGCGGCAGGTGTACATCGTGTATCCGCTGATTGAGGAAAGCGAAGCCATGGCCGACTACAAGGACCTTATGGACGGCTACGAAAGCATTGCCCGCGCCTTCCCGGAGTTCCAGATCAGCATCGTGCACGGGCGCATGTCGGCGGCGGAAAAGGATGCCGAGATGCAGCGCTTCGTGGAGCGCAAAACCCAGATTATGGTGGCCACTACCGTAATTGAGGTAGGCGTGAACGTGCCCAATGCCTCTGTCATGGTGATTGAAAGCACCGAGCGGTTCGGCCTCTCGCAGCTGCACCAGCTGCGCGGCCGCGTGGGCCGGGGCGCCGAGCAGAGCTATTGCATTCTGATGAGCGGCTATAAGCTCAGCAAAGACTCCCGTACGCGTATCGAAACCATGGTGCGCACCAACAACGGCTTCGAAATTGCCGACATCGACCTGAAGCTGCGCGGCCCCGGCGACCTGATGGGCACCCAGCAAAGCGGTGTGCTGGACCTGCTCATTGCTGATCTGGCCAAGGATGGCCGCATTCTGACGGAAAGCCGGGCTGCGGCCCAGGCGCTGCTCAACGACGACCCAGCCTTGGCCAAGCCCGATAATCAGCCCATCCGGCGGCACATCGAGAGCTTACCCGCTACGGCCGTCAACTGGAGCCGAATCAGCTAGCATTCTGCGCAGGCCGTTGCAGAGCGGGCATAAAAAAAGCGGCCTGCAACGGCCGCTTACCGAAAACTCTATTGAAAGCTTGTAGCTGACTTGCTGACAGGCTCCAGGATATGCCACTGGGAATCCCCCGCCGGGGCGCCGGACTGGACTGTGAGCTGCTGCAGAAGTGACACCGGCTGAGCTGGAACCAACTGGACCGAGCGTACAGCTTTTGCCATATCCGACAGACCTGATGGTTCTTTTGCTACCTTACCGATGATGATGAGAGCGAAGAGGACAATGAAGCGAAGTAAAGATTTCATATTGAGTGTGTAGCTGCCCCGACTAGCGAAAGCGCGGCGGAACAAAGTTAAGGCCAAATTTCTTCTCCGCTGGCAGCTTTCTGATTACCAGTAAGCCTTGCAGCAGTTGAAAACCCTTGTTCAATGCTCTGGAGTAAGAAAAGTGCTGTCTACTTATTTTTCAGTGAGTAGGTAAACAGTACGTTGCCTTCTTATTCCGGGCAGGCTTCGTTTAGCATTCTGCCTGCAAAGTAAACGGAGGGCAGGCGCAAAAGTGACCTTCCCTGCGTTATGGAAGCATGAACAAATCGTTACCCAACGGCCGGTTGCCCAAATGGGTGCGGGGCGTGTACGGCGAGAGCCGGGAGTTGGATACCTTTGGAGAATACATTTTTTTGGGTTTTGTCCATTATTTCACGTAACCTGCTTTCACTGTGCGTTTTAAATATCTATTGACTGCCAGCTCCCTGGCTTGGGGCCTTCTGTTTACGCCCACAGTGGTATGGGCACAGAAAGTAAAGTCAGCTGCTTTCAGCTACCTGCCGGAGCAGTCTGATGACCGTTACAACCAGCGTGTAGCTCGCAAAACGCTGCCGTTGGCCAAAGGAGGCTTCCTTATTCTGGCGCATAAGTCGGCTACGGAGTATGCTGTAGAACGCTACGACAACGACCTCAAGCTGCAATGGACGGCCCCATTGCCTCTAACTACCGAACAGGCCATTGACGGGTTTGCCAGCAGCAATAGTCAGGCTGTCGTCGTGATTCATCAGAAAAACGGGGCTTCCCAGACACTTACGGCACAGGCCATCGACCTGAGCAACGGCCAGAAGGCGCCGCTAAAGAAGCTGATAGAAACCGGCATCCGCGACCGGCGCCCCGGCGTGGCTTTCTCCCCCGATGGCAGCAAGCTGGTTGCATGGCGCTACCTCACCCGCGACGTACAAATCAGGTCTATCAGCGCCAGCATCTATGATGAGAAGCTGACCAAAGTGAAAGACCGCGCTTACGATTTCAGTGACCAGGGGGCTTTCTTTTCCACTACCATCCACGTCGGCAACGACGGCACGCAGTACGTGACGCTGGTGAGCGACGAGATGAAGAAGCTCACTGTACGCCGCTACCTCAATACCAGCAATGATATCAAAGTAATGTCGGTGGCAGTTGGCGGTGTTTTCGGGGGCAAAGTCGTCAACGTGTTTGACTCCAGGTTTCTGCTACAGCCCGACAACACCCTCTACGCCGCCGCTATTTGCAACGAACGGGAAAGCGGACTCTACTATAGCCTGAAAGTGGTCAAGTTCGACTTCTCAGCCGAGGGCGATATGAAGTTTGCCCCGGAGTTCCGCTTCACTCCCGAGTACCTGGCCGAAACCAACAAAGCCAGCGCGACCAGCGCTAAGCGCTTGGAAGACGTGTATCTCACAGACCTGCTTGTTTCAGAGGAGAAGCAGTTGGTAGTGGTAGCGGAGAAGAAGTATGAGGAAGGCGGAGACGACTCGCCCGGCCATACCCGCGAACTGCACCTGTTTGGGTATAATGAGTTTCAGGCACCCAGTTGGCACAGCATTATCGCCAAAGACCAGGTAGCTCCCGCCACCGAGGGTTTCAGCAGCATTGGCTACCGCGCCGCCGTATTCGGGCAGGACATTCAGTTTGTAACCTGGGAAAAACTCAAGAACAAGTCCGATCTATATCTGCGCCGGGTAAACGCGCAGACGGGCGTGGTATCGGGGCCAAAAGGCTTGGGCCTGAACGTGGCCGCCGACCAGAACCCGTCCTACGTGAAGGATTTCACCGGCTGGCTTGATACCAAAACCCTCGTGGGCGTAAGCCGCCCCAGCAAAAAATCAGCGGCCCTCATGCTGAATAAGATTGTGGTGAAGTAAACCTCGGACTTAGCTGGCACTGTCATGCTGAGCTTGCGAAGGACCTTATCATGTTGGAGTTACCGTCGAACGACGCGTTCTACCGTACTAGGGTCCTTCGCAAGCTCAGCATGACAGTGCCAGCATACAAAAAGCCGCTCCTGTTTCCGGGAGCGGCTTTTTGTATGCTGGTATTTCAGTCAGTTTATGGAAAGATGCCTAGGGACTGATAGCTGACGCCGATTTTCTCGATGGCGCTGTAGAAGGCGGCCGTACGCAGGTCAGTGATGCCTGGTATGTCCTCCATCACCTTGCGGATGGACTGGTACGCGGTAATCATCGTATCCTCAAGGCCGGAGCGCACGAGGTCGATTTCGTCGGCGCCGTGTACGATCTGCTGGCGCTCTTCCGGCGTGATGGTTTTGCCGGTAGTGCGCTCGATGGTAGCTACCAAACGGCGCATAGCGCCTTCCTCAGCCCGCTTGCCCATGCGGCCAAAGCGCACGTTCGATAGGTTTTTCAGCCACTCGAAGTACGACACCGTCACGCCACCAGCATTCAGATACAGGTCGGGCAGAATGATGATCCCTTTCTCCAGCAGAATTTTTTCGGCGCCCTGCGTGGTGGGGCCGTTGGCTCCTTCGGCAATAATTTTGGCTTTAATATTGGCCGCATTGCCCTCGTGAATCTGGTTTTCCAAGGCGGCGGGCAGCAGCACGTCGCACTCGTACTCCAGCAAATCCAGCGACTCAGCCACATCCTGCGCACCTGCGAAGCCCATGATAGAGCCCGTTTCCTGGCGGTGCTTGAACACGGCCGCCACGTCGAGGCCCTTTTCACTGTAGATGCCGCCTTCCCGTTCTGCAATGCCAGTGATGAGGGCGCCTTCTTCCTGACAGAAATGCGCCGCGTAGTAGCCCACGTTGCCCAAGCCCTGCACGATGATGCGCTTACCCGCAATGCCGCTACTCAGGCCCGCTTTCTTCAGCATAGGCTCATCAAGTAGCAACTCGCGCAGACCATAGAATACGCCCAGGCCCGTGGCCTCGGTCCGGCCCCGGATACCGCCCTGCCCCACGGGCTTACCGGTCACGCAGCCCAGCGCGTTGGTGTCGCCGTACTTGAACGTCATATACGTATCGGCAATCCAGGCCATTTCGCGGCTGCCGGTACCATAATCTGGCGCCGGCACGTCCATGCCCGGGCCGATGAGATTTTTCTTGATCAGCTCACTGGCGTAGCGTCGCGTTACGCGCTCCAGAACGTTGACGGGCGTGGTGCGCGGGTTGATTTTCACGCCGCCTTTCGCGCCGCCGAAGGGCACGTCCACCAGGGCACACTTGAACGTCATCAGGGTTGCCAGGGCCATTACCTCCTCCTCATCCACATACACGCTGTACCGGATACCGCCCTTGCTGGGCAACTTGTGGTGGCTATGCTGCACCCGGATGCCTTCGAACACCTGCACGTGGCCGTCTACCTCCACCGGAAAGTTGACCTTATAAATACTGTTGCAGGCCCGGATCTGGGCGATAATGCCGGGGTCGAGCTTGGAGAAGCTGGCTGCGTGGTCGTAAAACCGCAGCACGCTCTCGTAAAAGTCCTTGCCCTGTACCTGTTCGTTGGCCATAGCTGGAGGGAGTTGAAGGTGGGAGATGTATCAGCAAACGGCGGCCCGGCCGTCGGCGTTGTGCCAAACTGCGTTTTTCAGGCCGCCAGAACGAGGTAGAGACGCGTATTTGCGTCTCGTCATTACTGATGTTGTTTATGCGAACGGCCCGAACGGCCCCAGCATCTCACACGCTAACCAAAGGCCAGAACGGCGCGGACGCCGAGACGCGAAGGGTCGCGTCTCTACATCGTTCGGGTAGTATCACCCAGATTCTTCCCTTTGGTCGGAATGACAACAGGCCAAAAACCCAGCAAGCCGCCCCCGAACCGGGAGCGGCTTGCTGTTTCCTGAGGTTCCCCGATTTCACGACCCGCAGAAAGCGCCTGCCAGCACCGTCCACAAAATCCGTGAAATCCGCGAAAAATCCGTGTTAATCAGTGGTCCTTAGTAGGTGTACTCGTTGGCGGCAATGAGGTGGTCGGCAATGCGACGACGGGCCTCCTTAGCGTTGTAGAGGTCGGCTTTGGTGAAGCGCTTCAGGCCCATGGCCAAGAGGCGCTGCTCGTCGCCCTCGGTCATGGTGGCGATGGCGTCTTTGCCGAACTTGTTCACCTGGTCCACAGTGTCGTAGAGGTACACGCGGGCAATATCGATTTGCGTCGAAACGGCCTCCTCGCCTTTGGTGGCGGCTTCCTTCTCTACGCGCAGCAACGTGCTTTCGGCGGTGTACACCTTGATGGCCATGTCGGCAATGTTCATCAGTACTTCCTGCTCTTTGGCGAGCGAGTTCATGTACTTCTGCACGGCCGTACCAGCTACCATCAGGATGGCCTTTTTCAGCTTGGCAATGGTCTTTTTCTCAGCAGCAAACAGGCCGGTTTCCTCTTCCAGATTGAAGTCCGGAATGGCCATCAGCTCCTGCTGCACGGCCTGGGCCGGACCCATCAGGTCCAGTTCGCCTTTCATGGCCTTCTTCAGGATCATGTCGACGGCCAGCATGCGGTTGATTTCGTTGGTACCCTCGAAGATGCGGTTGATGCGCGAATCCCGGTAGGCGCGGTCCATGGGGTAATCGGCCGAGAAGCCGTAGCCACCGTAGATCTGTACGCCTTCATCCACCACGTAGTCGAGCACTTCTGAGCCTTCCACTTTCAGAATGGCGCACTCCACAGCAAACTCGCGGGCAGCCCCCAGCAGGGCCTCGTTGTGGCTCTGGCCTTTGCTGAGCAGCTCCTGCTCCATGCGGAAGATGTCCATGCCGGCGCGGTAAATAGCCGATTCTACGGCGTAAATCCGCACGGCCTGCTGGGCCAGCTTGTACTTGATAGCGCCGAACTTGCTGATGGGCAGCTTGAACTGCACCCGCTCGTTGGCGTATTTCACGCTCAGCGTAGCGGCCATTTTGGTAGCACCCAGGCAAGCGGCAGCCAGCTTAATGCGGCCGATGTTCAGGATGTTGAAGGCAATGAGGTGGCCTTTGCCAATCTCGCCCAGCACCGCCGATTTCGGCACTTTCACGTCGGACAGGAACACCTGACGGGTCGAGGAACCCTTGATGCCCATCTTGTGCTCCTCGTTGCCGAGGCTCAGGCCGGGCGTTTCTTTCTCGATGATGAAGCCGGTGAACTTGTCACCATCCACCTGAGCAAACACGATGAATACGTCGGCGAAACCACCGTTCGTAATCCACATTTTCTGGCCGTTGAGCACGTAATGCTCGCCGTCCTCGGTGGGCATGGCTTTGGTTTTGGCACCCAGGGCGTCGGAACCGGAGCCAGGCTCGGTGAGGCAGTAGGCACCCATCAGCTCACCGTTGGTGAGGCCTGGCAGGTATTTAGCCTTCTGCTCCTCGTTACCGAAGTACAGAATAGGCAGCATGGCAATGCCCGTGTGGGCCGCGAAGGCCACCGGGAACGAGTGGCCACCACCCACACCCTCCGTCACGCGCAGCGACGTGGGGAAGTCCATGTCCAGTCCGCCATATTGCTCGGGTACGCTCACGCCGAACAGGCCCAGCTCGCCGGCCTTTTCCATCAGGCCGCGCATGAGGCCTTCCTCGTGGTTATCGAGGCGGTCCAGCAGCGGCGTCACCTCCTTCTCCACGAAGTCGAGAGCGGTCTGGTGCATCATGTTCTGCTCCTCCGAAAAATCGGCGGGCGTGAATACGTCCTGGGCGTCGGTTTCCTTGATGATAAACTCGCCGCCTTTCACAAGTTGGTTGGTTACTTCCATGACCGGGTGAGGGTTGATGTGGGAAAATTCGAAGTCAAAAAGAAGAGAAACTACTCGGCTTACCTACTATTTACCGGCAAGTAAGCCCCGTTGTTTTGTCGTACCGAAAGATACAAAAATTTGTTATGCTTGCCGACTAGTTCACGAAAAGAAAACCCCAGTTTGATGTGGGGTTTCTTTTTGCGGTTCGGCAGAACGTGTAGAGACGCAATATTTTGCGACTCCTAGTTGAACGAGTAGGCATGAGCCTATCGAACAACGTCAGCAACGACGAGACGCAAAATGTTGCGTCTCTACACCGTTCTGACCACGCAGCTTTGGCTTGTGCCGTGAGCGGCTGAGTTTTCCGTCCGAAGCTGGGCTTCGGGCCGCCCACGGCACAAGCTAAAGCATGTGCTACTTCAGCAGCTCGTAGATGCCGGCTACGCCCTGGCCGCCGCCTACGCAGGCGGTTACCATGCCGTATTTCTGGCCCCGGGCGCGCAGCTCGTGGAACAGCTGGATGCTGAGCTTGGCGCCGGAGCAGCCCAGCGGGTGGCCGAGGGCAATAGCGCCGCCGTTCACGTTCACTTTGCTCTGGTCCATGTCCAGCTCGCGCATTACGGCCAGGCTCTGGGAGGCGAAGGCCTCATTCAGCTCAAACAGGTCGATATCCTGAAGCTTCATGCCGGCCTGGCGCAGCGCCTTCGGCACGGCCTTGATGGGGCCCATGCCCATGATGCGCGGGTCGATGCCTTCGGTGGCGTAGGTCACCATGCGGGCAATCGGCTCCAGGTTCAGCTCCTTCACCATGCGCTCCGACATGACGATAACGAAGGCAGCACCATCCGAAGTCTGGGACGAGTTACCGGCCGTTACCGAGCCGTTGGCGGCAAACACCGGGCGCAGCTTGCCCAGCGCCTCCAGGGAGGTATCGGCGCGGGGGCCTTCGTCGGTGTCGACTACGAACGAGCGGTTTTTCTTTTTGCCAGTAGCCTGGTCGAGGTAGGTTTCCTCCACGGTTACGGGCACAATCTGCTCCTTGAACTTGCCTTCCTGAATGGCTTTGATGGCCTTCTGGTGCGAGTTGTAGGCGAACTGGTCCTGGTCTTCGCGGGTAATTTTATAATCCTGGGCTACGGCTTCGGCGGTGAGGCCCATGCCGAGGTAGTAGTCGGGGTGCTGCTGGGCGAGCTTGTAGTTGGGCACGGTTTTCCAGCCCACGGTGGGCACCAGACTCATGCTCTCGGTACCACCGGCCACGATGCAGTCGGCCATGCCGGCGGCAATTTTACCGGCGGCCATAGCAATGGTTTCCACGCCGGAGCCGCAGTAACGGTTCACAATGAGGCCCGACACGTTCATCGGCAAGGCCAGAAGCGAAATCAGGCGGCCCATCTGCAGGCCCTGCTCGGCCTCCGGTACGGCGTTGCCCACAATCACGTCGTCGATGCGGGTGGGGTCCAGCTGGGGCACCGAGGCCACCAGGTGCTTGATGACGTCGGCGGCGAGGTCATCGGGGCGGGTGAAGCGGAAACCGCCACGGTTGGCCTTGCCAACGGCCGTGCGGTAACCGGCTACGATATATGCGTTCATGGTTTCAAGTCTAAGAGAAGGTGGGGAAGTAGAGGTTGGCTAGCTCCCCTCCTTGGAAAGGAGGGGTTGGGGGTGGTTGATTGGTTGAACGATAGTTAGAGTTAGCTCTAGCATTGTTCTGGCGTCATTCAACCACCCCTAGCCCCTCCTTTCCAAGGAGGGGAACTAACTTCTAGCTCTAGTTTCTCAAGGGTTTGCCGGTCGTCAGAATCGACTGAATCCGCTCCAGCGTTTTCCGTTCGCCGGTGAGGCTGAGGAAGGCTTCGCGCTCCAGGTCCAGCAGGTACTGCTCCGATACTTCGGTGGGGCTGCTCAGGTCGCCGCCGCACATGATGTAAGCCAGCTTGTTGGCAATCTTCACGTCGTGGTCGGAGATGTAGCGGCCTTCCTTCATGGCGTGTACGCCGGTCAGGAACATGCCCAGGGCGCCTTTGCCCTGCACCTTGATGTTGGTTTTCTGCAGCGGCTGGGTGTAGCCATCCTCAGCCAGCTCAATGGCGGCGGCTTTGGCCTGGGCCAGTACGCGGTTGGAGTTCACCACCACTTCGTCGCCGCGGCGCAGGAAGCCCAGGTCGAAGGCTTCGTGGGCCGAGGTGGATACCTTGGCGGTGCTCACCGTCATGAAGGCGTTGCGCAGCAGGTTGTACTCCGGCTCGCCTTCCTCGTACTTGAGGGCGGTGCGCAAAGTCATTTCCTTGGTGCCGCCGCCGCCCGGAATCAGGCCCACGCCGAATTCCACGAGGCCCATGTAGGTTTCGGCCGCCGCTACCACCCGGTCGCAGTGCAGGTTCAGCTCGCAGCCGCCGCCCAGGGCCAGGCCGTGGGGCGCGCCCACCACCGGAATGCTGCTGTAGCGCATCCGCATCATGGCCTGCTGGAACTGGGCAATCATCAGGTTCAACTCGTCGTACTCCTGGTCCAACGCGAACATGTACACGAGGCCCAGGTTGGCACCGGCCGAGAAGTTCGGCGCGTCGTTGCCCACCACGAGGCCGCGGAAGTCCTTTTCGGCCAGCTCCACGCCTTTCAATAGGCCTTGGATGACGTCGGAACCCAGCGCGTTCATCTTCGAGTGGAACTCCACGTTCAGGATACCGTCGCCCATGTCGAGCACCGAGGCCCCGGCGTTTTTCCACAGCACTTTGCCCGTGGCGCGCAGGTTGTCCAGAATGATAAAGTTCTCCATGCCCGGAATGGCCTGGTAGCTCTTCGACTCGATGTCGTAAAACTGCTTCACGCCCGCTTCGCTCACTTTGTAGAAGGCGGTGTGGCCGGCAGCTACCATCTCCTCCACCCACGGCGCTACGGTTTTGCCTTCAGCCTTAGCCAGCTCCAGACCCTTCTGCACGCCCAAGGCATCCCAGGTTTCGAAGGGGCCCAGGTCCCAGCCGAAGCCGGCGCGCAGGGCGTCGTCAATCTTGTAGAGCGAGTCGGTGATTTCCGGAATCCGGTTGCTCACGTAGGCAAACAGGCCCGCGAAGGTCTTGCGGTAGAAGTCCCCGGCCTTGTCTTTGCCGGCGGCCAGCACCTTGAAGCGGTCCGCCAGCTTTTCAATCGGCTTGGTGGCTTCCAGGGTGGCAAATTTCACCTTGGCGCTGGGCTTGTATTCCAGCGTGTTTAGGTCGAGAGCCTGGATTTCCGACTTACCGCTGGCGCCCTTCACTTTCTTGTAGAAGCCCTGGGCGGTTTTGTCGCCCAGCCACTTGTTCTCGGCCATCTTCTTGATGAAGTCGGGCAGCTGGAACACGTGCTTGGCTTCGTCGTTGGGCAGGTTCTGGGCGAGGCCGTTGGCCACGTTGATCATCGTATCCAGACCCACCACGTCGGAGGTGCGGAACGTGGCCGACTTGGCGTGGCCGATAACCGGCCCGGTCAGCTTGTCCACTTCCTCCACCGTCAGGCCCAGCTCGCTCATCACCTGCACCACGTCCATGATGGCGAAAACGCCCACGCGGTTGGCAATGAAGGCGGGCGTATCCTTGGCCAGTACCGTGGTTTTGCCCAGGTACAGGTCGCCGTAATGCATCAGGAAATCCACCACCGACTTGTCGGTTTCCGGCGTCGGGATGATTTCGAGCAGCTTCAGGTATCGGGGCGGGTTGAAGAAGTGCGTGCCGCAGAAGTGCTTGCGGAAGTTGTCGGAACGACCTTCCGTCATCATGTGAATCGGAATGCCCGAGGTGTTCGAGGTGATGAGCGTACCGGGCTTGCGGTACTGCTCCACGCGCTCAAACAGGCTCTTTTTGATGTCGAGACGTTCCACTACCACCTCAATCGTCCAGTCGCAGCCGGCAATGTCCTTGAGGTTATCGTCGAAGTTGCCGGTCTTGATACGCGTGGCATCAGCCTTGCGGTACAGCGGCGACGGGTTGGCCGCCACGGCTGCCTGCAACGAGGCATTCACGATGCGGTTCTTCACGGCCGGGTTGTCCAGCTTCAGGCCTTTGGCCTCCTCGGCGGGCAGCAGTTCCTTGGGCGCAATGTCGAGCAGCAGCACCTGCACACCGATGTTGGCGAAGTGGCACGCAATGCGCGAGCCCATCACCCCGGAGCCCAATACGGCTACTTTTTTGATGGTACGGTTCATTCGTGGGGAGGAATGAGGTGGGAAAATGAGTTGTTAGTTGTCAGTTACCAGTTGTCAGCCGCAGGCTTGAACTAGTCGTCATGCCGAGTTTCTAAGCAAGCAAACTTCCATTCTTAGCCGGAAGCAAGCCCGTAAAAAAAGCTCCGCGCCGCCTAGCTAAGCCGGCGACTCGGAGCGCAAAGGTTTCGGTTTGAAGTCTTCGTACAGGGTTTTGCCTTCAATCATGCCCGTAATCTGGGCCACTACCTTAAAGAACACGTTCAGCTCGCTCTGCGGGATTTTGTCGCGCACCTTCAGGTTGAAGTGGCGCACCGTCTGGCGGGAAATTTCCTTGCCGCGCAGGCCTTCCTCAGTCAGGAAGATGCGCACCGAGCGTTTGTCCTGGGTGTCAGCTTGCTTATATATCAGGCCTTTCTCCTCCATGGAACGCAGAATGCGCGTCAGGGAGCGGGTTTCGAGGCCGAGCAATGGGGCTATCTTGGTAGCGGGCGTGCCGTTTTCCTGGTCGATGTTCAGCAGCACGAAGCCAATGCTCGTGGTGATGTCGTGCTTGGCGGCCTGCGTATTATACATACGCGAAATGGCGTGCCAGGCAACCTTGATGTTATAATCGACGGTTTCTTCGGGAGTCATGGGGAGGTACTGCAAGTCCGGTAAACATACAGAAAACTGTTATGCTTGCATACTAAGTTAGCCAAAAAAAGTTTTGGCATAGCTCCCCGCTTTCCGAAACGAAAAGCCCCACAACCGAGTGGATTGTGGGGCTTCTTGGATACTTACCGCCGTTCGTCACGGTTATAGAGACTTTCAATAAGGTCTTTGTTGTTTTCGGTAATAGCCTTGCGCTTGACCTTCATGGTGGGCGTCATCTCGCCGGTTTCCACGGTCCAGAGCTGCGGGAGCAGAGCTATTTTCTTGACCTGCTCCCACTGCGCGAAGCCGTTGTTGTACTTATGCACGAGGTCCTCGTACATCTTCACCACTTTCTCGTTTTTGACTAACTCCTCATTGGAGCAGTTGCAATCCACGCCGTTGCGCTTGCACCAGCCCTTGAGGTCGTCGAAGGAGGGAATGACGAGGGCCGACGGAAACTTCTGGCCGTCGCCGACCACCATGCACTGCTCTACCAGCGGCGACTCTTTCAGCTTGCCTTCCAGCACCTGCGGAGCAATGTATTTGCCGCCGGAGGTCTTGAACATCTCCTTCTTGCGGTCAGTAATTTTGAGGAATTTACCTTCTACCATCTCGCCGATGTCGCCGGTATGAAACCAACCTTCTTCGTCGAATTCCTTGGCTGTCAGCTCGGGCTTGTTGTAGTAGCCTTTCATCACCGACTCCGACTTGGTTAGAATCTCGCCGTCAGCAGCAATTTTTACCTCGGTGTTGTCGATGATAGGGCCCACGGTGCCAATCATGTTGTTTTCGGGCTCGTAGCCGCCGACTGCAATAACGGGAGAGGTTTCGGTAAGTCCGTAGCCTTCCATCACGCGAATGCCGGCCGACCAGAACACGCGGGCTAAGCGAGGCTGCAGGGCCCCGCCCCCACTCACAATACACCGCAGGTTGCCGCCAAGGGCCTCGCGCCACTTGTTGAAGATGAGCTTATTGGCCAGCTTGAGCTGCGTGTTATAGAAGAAGCCGTGGTCTTTCTGGTTGTCGTACTTCAGGCCCAGGTCCAGGGCCCAGAAAAACAGGTTCTTCTTAACGCCTTCCAGCGTGTGCCCTTTCGCGACAATCTTGTCGTAGACCTTTTCTAGCAGGCGCGGCACGGTAGTGAAGATTTCGGGCTTCACCTCGCGCAGGTTGTCGGCAATGGTTTCCATGCTCTCGGCGTAGTAGATGCTCACGCCGTTGATGAGGTACAGATGCGTTACCATCCGCTCGAAGATGTGGCAGAGCGGCAGGAAACTCAGGGCTTTATCATCCTTCGTGACGGGCACGAAGCGTTGGGAATTGCGGCAGTTGCTGAGCAGGTTATTATGCGTCAGCATGACGCCCTTGGGCTGGCCGGTGGTGCCGGAAGTGTAGATGAGCGTCAGCAGATCATCGGGCTGCACGGCGGCTTTCAGGGGCTCCAGGTCGGCAGGGTTGCCTTTTTTGCCCAGTTCCAGCAGTTCGGAGAAGTGCCGGGCACCTGGCACTTTATCGAAAGTAAAGACGTTGTCGGGCGGAATGTTCAGGCCCTGCGTGGCCTCGCGCACTTTATCCAGCAGCTTCGCATCAGCCACAAAAACGGCTTTCACCCCGGCATCGGCGAATATGTACTTGTAGTCTTCCACCGTGATGCTAGGGTACATGGGCACGCTGGTAGCACCTAGCTGCGCAATACCAAAATCGGCGAACATCCACTCAGGGCGGTTCATGGAGATGATGGCGACTTTGTCGTCTTTTCCAATTCCCAGATTGCGCAGACCAAGGCTTACCAGATTCACCTGCTCTACCACCGCATCGGTACTGATGGGGGTGTACTGGCCGTTGATTTTGGCCGCGAAGCAGTCTGGTTTGTTGTACTTCTGCTGCAGATTGGGCAGAATATCGAACGTACGGCGAATGTCCATAGAGTGAAAAGGCACTAAGGTGGGACTGGCGAATGAAGGTCAGTTTTGCGCTCCGGCCTGGCCTTACTACATAAGCCGAACAGGAAACGCCGCTTAAATAACTACTTTTTTCGTGGGAAAGCTCCTATTCGCCGCAGAAAGCCAATAGGGCCGTGGCAGGCTTTTGCGTAGCTTTGTCGGAGTCCGCATCTTCCGTGCCCGATGAATCTGGCCATTTTTTTTGATCCGCTCCACGAAGAGCTACCATCTGCTACTGCCGCCAGTGCCACTGCGTTGGCAACGTACATCTCCGCTTTCCTGGATATTTTTCCTGACTGGCGGGCGGCAGACATAGCGCTTATCGGGCTGGATGAGTGGCGCGGCAGTGCTGCGGGCGCGCCCGCTCTGCAGGGCGCCGATGAGGTACGCCTCCGCTTTTACCAGTTACAGAAAGGCACCGGCCCGGCCCGCATCGTTGACTTAGGCAACCTGCGGCCTGGCCTGACCCTGGATGACACCTATCAGCGGCTGCGCGAAATCGTGGCCATACTACTGGAACACAACACCGTGCCTATTCTGCTGGGCGGCTCCCACGACCTGGATTACGGGCAGTTTCTGGCTTACGAAACCCTTGACCGGCCCATCAGCTTTGCGGCCGTAGATGCGCGGGTGGACATGGCCGAGCAGGACTGTGCCGCGCCGGAAGAGAGCCATCTGCGGCGCATGCTCATGCACGAGCCCAGCTTCCTGTTCAATTTCGCGCAGTTGGCGCACCAGCAATATCTGGTGGCGCCGGACGTACTGGCGGCGCTGGAAAAGCTGCATTTCGAAACGTTGCGCGTGGGGCAGATTCGGGACGACATCCGGCAGTCGGAACCGCTGCTTCGCCAGGCTGATTTCGTGAGCTTTGATATTGCGGCGCTACGCTGGAACGACGCGCCCGGCTACTACCCGGCCAATCCGTTTGGGCTCACCAACGAAGAGGCCGCCAAGCTGGCCTGGTATGCCGGCTGCAACGACCAGCTCAGCTCCTTCGGCCTTTATGGGTATAGGCCCGACCATGATACGCACGGCCTGGCGGCGTCCGTCCTGGCCACGATGCTCTGGTATTTTGTGGAGGGCTACTACCACCGGCGCCGCGAAACCGACTTCCGGGGGCCCAACTTCATCCGCTACGCCGCCGGGTTACATGGCCCCCCCGAACTTATTTCTTTGGACGAGGACAAGGAAGACGGCCCCGACCGTATTGTGTTTTATAAGTCGCAGCAAACGGAGCGGTGGTGGATGGAAGTAGTGAACCTGACCGGTGAAGTGAAGCGTATTGTCCCGTGCAGCTACGAGGACTACTTCCATGCCTCTCAGGGTGACCTGCCCAACCGCTGGATTCTGACGCAGGCGCTGCTGGGTTGAGTGCTGAATTTTAGTTGATTGGTCTTCCTGTATGTCTGAATCCTTATCTGCCCCAAACGAGCACCAGCCAACAATAAGCCATCAGCTGCCGGCCTATACGCGCGGGCAACTCGCCCTGCGCAACGGCCAGGACCGGGACGAAATCTGGGTAGCCTATCAGGGGCTTATCTATGACGTAACTCGTTCGCGCCTGTGGCGCCGCGGCAACCACTACGAGCACTGGGCGGGCCAGGACCTTACCCAGGAGCTGGAACGGGATGCGCCCCACACGTCCAATGTGTTCGATAATTTTTCTGTTGTCGGCCGGCTTACGTAGAGCGCTGCACGCCGTAAGAGGCGCTATATGCTCGCAGCGCGGCCTGCTCATTTTGCCCGAAATGCCTGTCTTACCCGTTACCTACTTTCCTCATGAATACAACTGAAAGCGCCTCTCTTTTCAACCACCTCGAAACGCTGAGCACACGCGAACTGCTGGAAGGCATCAACAGTGTGGACCAAACGGTGCCGCAGGTGGTAGCGAAGGCGCTGCCGCAGATTGAGGCGCTGGTTGAAGCTACCGTAACACGGCTGGGTGCCGGAGGTCGGCTGTTTTATATTGGAGCCGGTACCAGCGGCCGGCTGGGTGTGCTGGATGCCTCCGAGTGCCCGCCTACGTTTGGGGTGCCGCACGGACTGGTAGTGGGGCTGATTGCGGGAGGCGACACGGCCATCCGCAAGGCCGTGGAAAACGCCGAAGATGATGCCGAGCAAGCTTGGCGCGACCTGACAGCGCACGACATCACGGCCAAAGATATAGTGGTAGGCATTGCAGCGTCGGGCCGCACGCCCTACGTGATAGGCGGGCTGGAGCAGGCCCGGCAGCACGGGCTGGCCACGGGCTGCGTCGTCTGCAACGCCGACTCTCCGGTAGCGGCAGTGGCCGAATTTCCAGTAGAAGTGGTGACGGGGCCGGAATTCGTGACGGGCAGCACCCGCCTGAAGGCCGGTACAGCCCAGAAGCTGGTGCTCAACATGCTGACCACCGCCACATTCATCCGGCTGGGCCGGGTGAAGGGCAATAAAATGGTGGACATGCAGCTATCCAACGCGAAGCTGGTAGACCGAGGCGAGAAGATGCTGATGGATGAGCTGGGCATTGGCCAGGCGGAAGCGGCGGAGCTGCTGCAGCGGCACGGCTCCGTGCGGGCAGCGCTGGCGGCTAAGCGGTAGCAGCCAGGCGTCGCGTGGCGTAGAGCTCAGGGGGCTCGGTGGTTTTGGCCGGCTTTCCGGAAACCCGTCGTCTTTCTTCGGGGTTTAGGCACTACGGGAAGTTGCAGGGACTTTCCTTTCGGGCCTGCGTAAGCAGACACTTACGCCTCTTCTTCCTCTCCATGCATACCATTGAGCCGCACTATGCCTGGATCGACCAGTATTCTGCTACTGAAGATCCTCGTTCTCCGCTATTTGAAGCCGAAAACAGTCTCGACTCGTACGTCAACACCATTTACGGCTATTATATACACCCACAGTGGGACAGCCTCGACTCCGAGACACTGTTCCTCAAGATTCTGTTCGTCGACTACGAACTGGGTATTGCCATCATCGAGTTTATCGGGGAGTGGAATGACGCCATCGAAAACGACGTGATGCACCTCAAGCGCAACATCATCGACCTGATGACGCACGAGGGAATCCGCAAATTCATTCTCATCGGGGAAAGTGTCTTCAATTTTCATGGGGCAGAAGACGACTATTACGAGGAGTGGTTTGAGGATGTGGAAGACGGCTGGATTGCGGCCGTCAACTTTCAGGAGCACGTGACGCGCGAAATGCGCCAGTACAACCTTGATTCCTACATCAATTTTGGGGGCCAGCTGGATGAGATGCCTTGGCGTACGTATCCGCCGCGCAAGCTATTTGAAGTGGTGGATGGCCTGCTTCAGCGCCGCTTGGGATAGATGCGGCTTATTGGCCGGTGAAACCAACAAAAAAGAGCCGCTCCCCGAGGGAAGCGGCTCTTTTTTTGAGCGCCGGGAGGCGCGTCAGACTACTTAGCGTCTTGCGCGTCAGCAGCGTTTTCCATAGCGTCAGCTTTAACTTCAGTAGCGTTTTCTACCGAGTCAGCACCAGCTTCGTTGCCAGCTTCTTCCATAGCGTCAGCCTTAGCTTCGCCAGCTTCTTCTACCTGCTCAGCCTGAGCTTCTTGAGCGTTTTCGGTTTTGCTGTCGCAAGAAGCGAAAGAGAAAGAAACAGCGGCCAGGGCGAGGAACAGTACTTTTTTCATGGTTTTGAAAGAAAAGAGGGGGTGAAAATCAGAATTGAAAACTCTTCGCCTTACGGCTGAGAATCGGAGCTTTATATTCAGTTTGGCAGAAGGTAACCTGACTGTTCAGAAAAAATTCGTGTTTTTTCCTGACCAAGCGTCTAACCACCTTATTTCTTGCGGAATACAATACCGATTGGCACGCCCGTAAAGTCGAAATGCTCGCGCAGGCGGTTTTCCAGGTAGCGCGAATAGCTTTCCTTCACATACTGCGGCAGGTTGCAGAAGAAGGCAAACACGGGGTTGTGCGTGGGGAGCTGCGTGGCATATTTGATGCGCACCAGCTTGCCTTTCTGAATGGGCGGCGGATACTTCTCAATTTCCTTCAGCATCACCTCGTTCAGCTCCGAAGTCGGAATTTTGCGGCGCTTGTTTTCGTACACTTCAATGGCCGTTTCAATGGCCTTGTGCACACGCTGCTTGCTGAGCACCGAAATGAAGATGATGGGTGGATAGCTGATAGGAGCTATTTTTTCGCGGATTTTGTCCTCGAACTCCTTGGCCGTGTTGGTTTCTTTGTTCTCAATCAGGTCCCACTTGTTCACCAGAATCACAATGCCTTTGCGGTTCTTGTCGGCCAGCCCGATGATGTTCAGGTCCTGGGCCTCAATGCCGCGGGTAGCATCAAGCATCACGATGCAGATATCCGACTCTTCCAGTGCCCGGATGGAGCGTAGCACCGAGTAGAACTCTACGTCTTCGTGCACCTTGGTTTTGCGGCGCAGACCAGCCGTATCCACCAGTATGAATTCCTTGCCGAAAGCGTTGTAGCGCGCCTGAATCGAGTCGCGGGTGGTACCGGCAATATCCGTCACGATGCTGCGGTCGGTGCCCAGCAGCAGGTTCACGAACGACGACTTGCCCACGTTGGGGCGGCCGACTACGGCAATTTTCGGGATACCAGCATCGGGCTCCTCCACTCCTTCTTCCTCGAAGTGGCTTACTACAGCGTCGAGCAGGTCGCCGGTGCCGGAGCCGCTGGCGGAGGAAATCGGGAATATTTCACCGTCGCCGACGCCCAGCGCGTAGAATTCGCCGGCTGAGTGGATACGAGAGTTGGTATCGGCCTTGTTGGCTACCACATAAATGGGCTTTTTGCCCTGATAGCGGCGCATTACGTTGGCAAACTCTTCGTCGAGGGAGTGCACGCCGGCCATGGCATCTACCATAAACAACACGACATCAGCCTCGTCAATGGCCAGCTTCACCTGCTTGTTGATTTCGCCTTCGAAAATATCGTCGGAGTTGTGCACGTAGCCGCCCGTGTCGATGACGGTGTAGTACTTGCCTACCCAGTCGCCGTAGCCGTAGTGCCGGTCGCGGGTGACGCCGCTTTCATCGTCCATGATGGCCTTGCGCTGGCCGACGAGGCGGTTAAAGAGCGTGGATTTGCCCACGTTGGGGCGCCCCACAATTGCAATGGTATTCTTCATGTGTCTGACTCCAGCCGCCGGCCCGACCAGTTTCGGCAGTGCCCGGAGTAGTTAAGTGAATGTGAGGTCGGTGGTTGATTAGAACGTCATTCCGGGATTGTCAAGGAATCTCGCGTGCTGAGGTTGTAATGGTAATTAGTTACCCTCTGGCAAGATTCCTCGACAAGCTCGGAATGACGTTCTTCTGTCTATTGATTGTAGCCGAAGCGGGTGAGAGCCTTCGGATCAGTGCGCCAGTTCTCGTTGACTTTGACGTAGATTTCGAGGAACACTTTTTTCTGGAAAAACTTCTCCATTTCCTCGCGGGCCCAAGTGCCTACTTTCTTCAGCGCCGTGCCCTGCTGCCCGATGATGATGCCTTTCTGACTGGCGCGCTCTACGTAGATAATGGAGCGCATCCGGATGATATTTTCATCTTCCTTGAACTCCTCAATCTCCACTTCGCAGCTGTAGGGAACCTCTTTCTTATAGAGCTTGAAGATTTTCTCCCGGATCATCTCGGCCGCGAAAAACCGCTCGGGCTTGTCCGTTAGCTCATCTTTGGGGTAGTAAGCAGGATGCTCGGGCAGCTTGGCCAGCACCAGGTCCAGCAGCTCGCCGGTCCCGAACTTTTCCAGTGCCGAAATCGGTAGTACGCGGGTGGCATTGGGCAGATGCTCCTGCCAATACTCCACCTTAGCTTCCACTTCGGCCTGGTCGGCCTGATCTATTTTATTGACGAGCAGGAAAATAGGCGTGTTCACCATCTTGCGCAGACGCTCCACCACGGGCTCTTCGTCGTGCTTTTCGTAGATATCGGTCACAAACAGCACCACGTCGGCATCTTCCAGCGACGAGTATACAAACGACATCATGGCGTTGTGCAGCTCGTATTTAGGCTGAATAATGCCGGGCGTGTCGGAGTAGACCAGCTGGAAATTTTCGCCGTTGAGGATGCCCAGGATACGGTGACGCGTGGTCTGGGCTTTGCTCGTAACGATGCTGAGCCGTTCGCCCATCAGGGCGTTCATGAGCGTGGACTTGCCCACGTTGGGCTTGCCGATAATGCTCACGAAGCCAGCGCGGTGCGGTGTAGGTTCGGTATTCACTTCAGGATCTGAAAATTGGCCTGCAAAGGTACGGGTTTTCGCGTGCCCCACCGCCAGCTTGGTAAACATCAGCCGGCGGAAGATTGTCTGTACCCCAACTGAAAGATGAGATACATCAGGTTTTAGTTCGCGAATGGTTGTGCGACCTTTGCAGTTCACCCCCCGCAGACTACTCCTCTTTCTTCACCGTTCTGCCGCACCGGCATTGCCCCGGCGCTACCTTCTATGCCCATTTCCGCTCCCACTAACGGCCGCATTGGTGTTCTGCTCGTGAACCTCGGCACCCCCGACTCGCCGCAGACCAGCGACGTGCGCCGCTACCTCAACGAGTTTCTGACCGATGCCCGCGTGATTGACATGCCGGCCGCTATCCGCTACCCGCTGTTTCAGGGGCTGGTGGTACCGCTGCGTGCGCCCAAGTCGGCCAAAATCTATCAGCAACTCTGGACGGAGCGCGGCTCCCCACTGCTCTACCACGGCCTGGACCTGCAAAAGCTGGTGCAGGAAAAGCTGGGCAAGGACTACCTGGTGGCTTTCGGGATGCGCTACCAGAACCCCAGCATCGAGAGTGCCCTGCAGGAACTGCGCGACGCGGCTGTAGACCGGATTATTGTGCTGCCGCTGTTTCCGCAATATGCGGCGGCCAGCACGGGCTCGGTGCAGGAAAAGGTGATGGAACTGGTGAGCAAGTGGTGGGTGGTGCCCAGCATTTCCTTCATCAGCACGTTCGTGGAAGACCCCGGCTTTATTGGTACGTTTGCTACGCTGGGCAAAGAGGAAATGGCCAAGCACGACTACGACCATGTAGTATTCAGCTACCACGGCATTCCAGAGCGGCACGTGCTGAAGGGCAGCCACAACAACTACTGCAAGCTGGGCACCTGCTGCGCCAGCTACAACAAAAACAACCGTTACTGCTACCGCGCCCAGTGCTTCGAAACGTCGCGGCAGTTGGGCAAAGCACTGGGTTTGGCGCCGGAGCAGTACACTACCACATTCCAGAGCCGCCTGCAGAGCCGCCTCCGCGACCCATGGCTGCAGCCCTATACTGATGAGGTTATCAAGGAAATGCCGGCCAAAGGCATCAAGAGCGTGCTTGCCTTCTCCCCCGCTTTTGTGGCCGACTGCCTGGAAACGACAATTGAGGTGGGCGAGGAATTCAAGGAGCTGTTTGAGGAAGCCGGTGGGCAGCACTGGCAACTGGTACCCAGCCTGAACTCGCACCCGCAATGGGTACAGGCCGTAGCCGACATGATTCGCCGGAACTAAGACGCCTTTATCAATACCGAAAAAGCCCCTTATGCGGAAGCGTAAGGGGCTTTTTCGGTATTGACAGATGACTGTGCACTACACTTCGCGGCGGCGGAAGCCAGACGGTAGGCCAGCCGCGCGACGCGTGCCGTAGAAGTGACCTTCATCGAAGGACGGCTGCTCATAGAAGGGGCCGGTTGAGTGCGCGGGCAGCTCCAGCCGCAGGGCGCGCAGCATGGCTTCTTCGTACTCGCGCGTAATCTGAAACTCCTGATATGGAGGATACTCCAATACTGAGTCCAGCGTGAGCGAGGGCACGAACAGGTTGTCGCCGTCGTCGTCCAGCGCGGCCACTCCAATCGGAATCAGAATGTGCCGCTCCCGGTCGTTGATGTTGAGGCTGGCACTCAGCTCCACATCAAGGTAGCGCACCTTCAGCGTTTCTTCTTCTACAATCAGCTCCGTGACTTCACCGAAAGGGCGGCCGTCGCCGCCGCGCACGGTCCAGCCGCGCACATCCGGGTTGCCGTCGGCCACTTCGTAGTCGGTCAGGTCGCGCAGGCGGCGCAGATGCATGCTTCCGGCAGAAGGGATATGAGTTGGTTCCACAATAAAATGGGGCTTAATGCTTTACGGATGGTGCTTTTCTACGAAGCCGGCTCACTCAGCGTGCGCACAATTTCGGCAGCACGGACAAAGAACTCCTGGGTCTGCTTTTGGTCGGCGGCCGTTTCGGTGCGGCCCGAGAGCTGCGTAGCACGGCCCACCAGCTCTGCCACGGCAGGTTCCAGTACCGGATAACGTTTCTGCTGCATGGCCTGCATGAGGCCGGCGGCGGCCACAAACCCAGGCCGCACGCTGGTGTTTGGCTCAGCAAGGCGGGCGGTAGCGCTGGTCAGGCCATCACGCTTTTCGCTTACCGCCGCATCGCGCAGATCGTCGCGGTCAGCCAGCTCTACCAGGGCTGAGGTTAATAGCCGTAGTCCTTCGCGCGAGTAGCCAGGCTGCGCAGGGTTGGTTTTGGCGAAGCCTGCCAGCACTTCCGGTGTTACGGGTGCGGCTTCGGAGGCCATATCACCTACGGCTTCAGCATCTGCAGGCCGCGGGCCGGTTTCGGCACCGGTAGTGGTGTCGGGGGCCGGGCTGACGGTTTGCTCTACGGAGCTGGATGGCGAACTACCGGCCTGCGGATCATCGTGGCGCAACAGGTACCAGGCAGCGGCACCTACCACGGCCAGCACCAGTAGAATCAGAAGCCAGGGGCTGGGCGAGCTTTTTTTGCGTTGAATGTTGATGTCGGCCATAAAGGAAGCGGGCTAGGGTTTGGGCCATCCATACGAAGGCAGGCCAAAATACGATACGCCAGACGCTTTTCTTTGCCATCCTGCGGCGCCTTGGTATTCAGCAAACTGCTATGTTTAGCCGCACCAACGGCAACTTACCCCTCACTGCTTATGCGCTCCGACCAGCTACTTGCCGATTTGGAAGCCTGCGGCCTACTGCCGCCCGAACAAGCTGCTGCAATTGCGCAGGATGAGCGGACGCGGCCTTTTTCACTGCACCAGGAGTTGCGGGCGGCGCTGTATCTGGGCATCACGCTGCTTACCGGAGGGCTGGGCGTACTGCTGTACCAACACCTCGACGAAATCGGGCACGGCGTCATCATTGCCAGCATATTTCTGCTGATGATGGCCGGTTTCGGCTATGCGGTGCGGCATCGGCAGCCCTTCACGTGGGGCCAGGTCACAGTTCCCGGCTTTGTACCCGAGTATGCGCTGCTGCTGGGCTGCCTGCTGTTTCTGGCCCTGGAAACCTACCTGCAGATGCAATACAATGTGTTCGGAAGCCGCTACGGGCTGGCTACCATCCTGCCGGCCGTGCTGTTTCTCGGGCTGGCGTACCGCTTCGACCACCGGGGCGTGCTGGCCATGGGCATTACGGCGCTGGCTTCGTGGGTGGGCGTCAGCATTGCGCCGGTTTCGGCCTTCACCAACAATAATTTCTTCACCACGCGCCTCGGCGGCGTAGCGGTGCTGCTGGGCTTGTTGCTGACCGGCGTGGGGCTGGATGCCGACCTTAACCGCCGCAAGCCGCATTTTGCCTTCACTTACATTTCGCTGGGGGCCAACCTGGCGCTGCTGGCCGCCACGGCCGCTTTGTTCGATTTCTACCCGCAGCCATTCCTGCCCAAAGTGGTGGTCGTTCCGCTGATTCTGGCGCTGAGCGCGGCGCTGGTGTGGTATGCGCGCCGCACCCAGTCGTACCTGTTTCTGCTGATGGGCCTGCTGTACGGCTACCTCACGGTGTCGTATCTGTTTTTCAGGGCATTGGAGCTCAGTCGTGGCGCAGGTGCAGAGCTGATTATTACGTTCTACTTCACGCTCTCGGCAGTTGGTATCATTCTGCTGTTTGTCAACGGCAAGAAATTTCTACAACGCCCATGAGCTGGAAAGCCTACAACCCTGCCTGGCCGCTACACGAAGCCATGCACGCCGCCACTGCCCGCTGGCACCGCCGGGGCCTGCTGGCGCCCGCGCAGCAGTTGGCCATCCAGACTGCCTATCCCCTCGATTTCTACCGACCGGGGTTGTTTCTGCGCATCGGGCTGTTCATTTTCGCCTGCATTGGCGCGTTTGGCGGGGCCGTTTTTTTTGCGCTGCTCACAGAATTCGACCACCTCAAGGCTGTAGCGGCAATGTGCGGTTTGGGAACGTTGGCGGCATTGGAATTCTTTATCCGCAACTCTCGCCTGTACCATGCCGGCGCCGACCAGGCCCTGCTCTACATCACACTGGGCTGGTTTACGGTGTTTCTGGTTGATGCTGTGTCAGATGCCGTACCTTATTCAGCGCGCTACGGCACTTCGCTGGGCAGCAGCTACCTGTTCCTGATTCTGTGGCCTCTGTTTTTGCTGTTTCTGGTTGCCACTATCCGCTACGCCGACCGGCTGGTAGCTGCAGGCACTTACCTGCTTCTGCTGCTCCTGATGGCCAACTGGCTGTTGCAGTTCCCGGTGGGCCGGCTGATGCTGCCGTTTGTGCTGATGCTGGCCTCGGGGGCGGCCTACTGGCTGGTGAAGCGGCTAGGCCGCCGGCCCGATTACCTGTATTACCGGCCCTGCCTGCTAGGGCTGCAGGCGTTGGCGCTGGCTACGTTCTATCTGGGCGGCAACTACTACATCGTGCGGGAAGGCAATGCGCAGATCAGTGGCGAGTACGTTTCCTCTCAGATTCCGTTTGCACCGCTGTTCTATCTGTTCACGGCAAGTATTCCGCTCGTGTACATAGCCATAGGGCTGCGCCGCCCCAGCCGGATATGGCTGCTCACAGGCCTGGCAGCCGCGGTTTTTTCAATCTTCACGCTACGCTACTACCGTGCCCTGATGCCGCCGGAAATAGCCGCTGTGCTGGCCGGGACCGTGCTGCTGGCGTTGGCGGCCTGGGCGGCGCGCTACCTGCGTCCGGCCCGTCATGGCCTTACTTCTCTGCCCAATGATGACCATTCCTCCCATTTCAACCTGGAGTCGTTGGTGGTAGCCCAGACGGCGGTAGTGCCGCAGGCGCCGCCGCCCGGCTTTCAGTTTGGGGGCGGCCATTCCGGCGGCGGCGGTGCCGAGGGCAGTTTCTAACTCCATCATTTGGAATCGGCATAAAAAAGCCGCCTGCACGACGAATGCACAGGCGGCTTTTTTATGTATACAGGGTGCCTATACTTTCAGCGGCTCTTTGCGGTACATTTTGGCGAGCTGCTCTACGGCGTAGTCAACTTCCTCCACGGTGTTGTACTTGCTCATAGAGAAACGGATGGTTCCCCGGTCGGGGTCGGCGCCCAGGGCCTGCAGCACGTGCGAGCCAGCCTGGGCACCACTGGTACATGCCGAGCCACCCGACACCGATATGTGATTGATATCGAGGTTGAACAGCAACATCTCGTTCAGGGAGGAAGGCGGCAGGCTCACGCTCAGAACGGTGTAGAGGCTGTGCTCCGTATCGGCTGAGGTACCATTGAACTGCACACCTTCAATTTCAGCCTGCAGCTTTTCAATAAACCGGTCCTTCAGCCCCTGAATGTGACGCTGGTGCTCCGCCATGTCGCGGTACGCAATTTCCAGCGCCTTAGCCAGCCCAATGATGCCGTACACGTTTTCGGTGCCGGCCCGCTGGTTGCGCTCCTGCGAGCCGCCATGAATCAGGGCATCCAAGTTCTGGCCCGAGCGGCGGTAGAGGAACCCCACCCCTTTCGGACCGTGGAATTTGTGCGCCGAGCCCACCAGAAAGTGGGTTTTCAGCTGCTGCACATCGTGCCGGTAGTGCCCCATGGTCTGCACTGTATCTGTATGGAACACGGCATCGTGGCGGGAACAGATTTCGCCAATGGCAGCAATGTCGTTCAGGTTGCCGATTTCGTTGTTGGCGTGCATTAGGCTCACGAAAGTGCGCGGATGCGTGGCCAGCAGCTCCTCCAGATGCGCCAGATCCAGGCGGCCCTGCGCATCGTGGCGCAGGTAGCTGAGTTGGGCATCACCGCACTTTTCCAGGGCCTGTGTGGTGTGCAGCACCGCGTGGTGCTCCAGCCGCGACGTAATTATGTGCTTCAGCCCCAGCGGCCGGACACTGCCAAAAGCGGCGTAGTTGTCGGCTTCCGTACCACACGAGGTAAACACGATTTCAGCCGGCGCCGCATTAATTAGGTGCGCAATGCTTTTGCGTGCGTTTTCGATGGCTGCCCGCGCCTGCCGCCCGTGTCCATGAATACTGCTGGGGTTGCCGAAATAGTCCCGCATAAAAGGCAGCATAGCATCCAGCACTTCGGGGTCCAGGGGCGTGGTGGCGGCGTTATCGAAGTAAACAGTCATGGGCGGCAACGTAGGTTGTGGGTGGCAACGGCCACAAAAATAAAGGATTCCGGCGGGGTAGCCGGAATCCTTCTGTCAAGAGGCAAAAAATGCAGTGACCAGCCTTAGCTCTTCACCGAAATAATTTCCTTGATGTCGGCAATGATTTTATTGGCCAGATGGTCGGCGGTGGCGTTGGAATCCGACTCGGCGTAAATCCGGATGATAGGCTCCGTGTTCGACTTGCGCAGGTGTACCCACTCCTTATCAAACTCGATTTTTACGCCATCAATCGTGTTGACGGGCTGCTTAGCGTAGCGCTGCTGCATCTGCTCCAGCACCTGATCGGTGTTGATTTCCGGCGTCAGCTCAATCTTGTTTTTCGAGATGAAGTAGCTGGGGTACGAGGCCCGCAGCCGCGTCATGGTGAGGCCGGTTTTGGCCAGATGGCTCAGGAAAAGCGCAATGCCCACCAGCGAGTCGCGGCCGTAGTGCAGCTCCGGGTAGATGATGCCGCCGTTGCCTTCGCCGCCAATTACGGCGTTGGTTTCCTTCATTTTGGTCACCACGTTCACCTCGCCCACGGCCGCAGCGGCGTACTGGCCGCCCTGCTTTTCCGTCACGTCGCGCAGGGCGCGGGTGCTGCTCAGGTTGCTGACGGTGTTGCCGCCGCCGTTCTGCTGCAGCACGTAGTCGGCCACGGCCACCAGCGTGTACTCTTCGCCGAACATGGTGCCGTCTTCGTTCACCAGCGCCAGGCGGTCCACGTCGGGGTCCACCACAATGCCCAGGTCGAAGGAGCCTTTCTCCATCGTTTTGGCAATTTCCCGCAGGTTTTCGGGCAGCGGTTCGGGGTTATGCGCAAAGTCGCCGGTTGGCTCGCAGAACAGCTTCTCGATAACCTCCACGCCCAACTGCTCCAGCAGCATCGGCACGGCAAAGCCACCCGTGGAGTTCACCGCATCTACCACCACCCGGAAGTTCTTGGCCTTGATGGCGGCCTTATCCACCAGCGGCAGCGCCAGAATGGTGTTGATGTGCTCCTGCAGGAAGGTGTCGTCGGTGCTGTACTGGCCCAGTTTGGTTACGGGCGCAAAGTCGAAGGCTTCGGAGTCGCCGAGAGCCAGCACTTTCTGGCCTTCCGCGTCCGAGATAAACTCGCCTTTGTTGTTGAGCAGTTTCAGTGCGTTCCACTGCTTCGGGTTGTGCGAAGCCGTCAGGATAATGCCTCCACCCGCGTTTTTGGCTGGCACCGCCATTTCTACGGTAGGAGTTGTGCTCAGGCCCAGGTCTACTACGTCGATGCCCAGGCCCTGCAGCGTAGCCGCTACCAGCTTGCTCACCATCTCGCCAGAGATGCGTGCGTCGCGCCCGATGACGATGGTATTGTTTTGGGTGGTATTGAGGACCCACGTGCCAAAGGCCGCCGCGTACTTTACAATGTCGATGGGCGTCAGGCCTTCGCCGGCTGCGCCGCCAATAGTACCCCGGATGCCCGAAATGGATTTAATCAGTGCCACAAGCCAAGTCTGTTTTTTGAATGGGCAAAAGTAGAGAAATGCCCCTGCTTTCGCTATGAAAGTACGTATTCTGTGCCGCTGCCTTGTGCGGGCCGGAGGGGTAGCGGCGCAACTCCGCTTTCTTCCCTCCCATGACGACCTAACGACGGAGTGAAGCACGGCGTTGTATCTTTGGACTAATGGAATACAACACTCCCAACCGCCGCCCGGCTCAACTGGAAGCCTTTGGCCGCCTGCTTGATGTACTGGAGCGCCTGCGCGCCGAATGCCCCTGGGACCGGAAGCAAACCCTGGAAAGCCTGCGCCATCTCACCATCGAAGAAACCTACGAGCTCAGCGACGCCATCATTCGCCACGACCTGCCGGACCTGAAAAAGGAGTTGGGCGACGTGTTTCTACACTTGATTTTCTATGCCAAAATAGCCTCCGAAACCGGCCAGTTCGATATAGCCGATGTGCTAAACGCACAGTGCGAAAAGCTTATTTTCCGGCATCCGCACATCTACGGCAGCGTGCAGGCCGAAACCGAAGAAGAGGTAAAACGCAACTGGGAGCAGCTTAAACTGCAGGAAAAAGGCAACACGTCGGTGCTTGGTGGCGTACCTACTTCGCTACCGGCTCTTGTGAAGGCGATGCGCATCCAGGAGAAAGCGCGCGGTGCGGGCTTCGACTGGGAGCGGCCAGAGCAGGTCTGGGAGAAGGTGCAGGAGGAACTTGGTGAGTTTCAGGCAGAATTTGCGCACGCCGAACCGGCGGCAATCAATCCGGAGCGGGCCGCCGCTGAGTTTGGCGACCTACTGTTTTCACTGATCAACTTTGCCCGGCACGCCGGCATCAATCCTGAAGAAGCTCTCGAACGTACCAACCATAAATTCATTCACCGCTTTCAATACCTCGAAACTGAAGCAGCGCGGGACGGCCACCAACTCCGCGACTTGACCCTGGCTCAGATGGACGTGTATTGGGAGCAGGCCAAAAAGCAAGCCCTTTCCTCCACTCCTGCCACACCTAAGAAATAGCCTTTTTTCGGGGCCCTACCCGTTTTAAAGCGTTTAAACCCCGATTTCATTTGGCGACACTCCGATTTTTTAATTAGGTTTGCCAAGGATAGACTGAATTTCGGACGGGCCCCGCACACGAGCAGACCCACGTTTTTTGCCGTCGGCAATACGTGCGGGTGAGCGGGGCACTGTTGTCTTTAAGGCTGTCTACCGCTCGTTTACCCATTTTACACCAGTTTACCTTTCACCACAACCCCCCCTAATTCTCCGGAACAATGGAACAAAAGAATGCCCTGAACAAGAACGTGCGGCCTGCCGCTCCTGCCGCGCCCAAGGGTGAGGCGAAAGGCGGATCCGCGTTTGCCGCCATCGTGATTCCGCTGGCCTTCATCGTAAGCATACTCATCTTCCAATTTGTGCTGGGTGCTCCCGGTAACTTTGTGGGTAATGACAACGCTAACGCAGCTCTGCCCGGCAATTACCTCGGTACGGTGTACAAAGGTGGTGTCATCGTACCCTTGCTGATGACGCTTTTCCTGCTGGTACTGACCTTCTCGATTGAGCGTTTCCTGACTATCAGCAAAGCCAAGGGTTCAAAAGGTGTAGAAAGCTTCGTTCGTACCGTGCGTCAGAAACTGAACGTAAACGACATCACCGGTGCCATTGCTGCCTGCGACCAGCAGAAAGGCTCGGTAGCCGCCGTAGTTAAGTCGGGCCTGCTGAAGTACCAGGAAATGGCACGTGAGCGTGGCATGGACAAAGACCAGAAGATCCTGGCCATCCAGAAGGAAATCGAAGAGTCGACGACTCTGGAGCTGCCCATGCTGGAGAAAAACCTCGTTATCCTGTCTACCATTGCTTCGGTATCGACGCTGGTAGGTCTGCTGGGTACGGTATTCGGTATGATCAAGGCCTTCTCGGCTCTGGCCCAGGCCGGTAACCCCGACGCAGTAGCACTGGCAGAAGGTATTTCGGAAGCACTGATCAACACGGCTATCGGTATTGCCGGTTCGGCCATTGCCATCATTGCCTACAACTACTTCACCAGCAAGATTGACGAGCTGACCTACAGCATCGACGAGGCTGGCTTCAGCATCATTCAGACCTTCGCTGCCCAGCATGGCGAGAAGACGACGGAAACTTATACGGCTTAAGTCGCGGTTAACGCACTAGAGCCTCACAGTTTTCGTTTTTCTGAATATTCTCAACCACGCACGAAATGGGTAAAGTAAAGCCTCACAGAACCGGCCCCTCGCTGGACATGACCCCGATGGTGGATCTGGCCTTCCTGCTGGTGACGTTCTTCATGCTGACTACCAAGTTCTCCCCGGAGGAAGTGGTAGTGGTTGACACTCCTGCCTCTACTTCCGACTTCAAGCTTCCCGAAAGCAACGTTATCCGCATTCTTATCGATAAGGACAAGCGGGTGTTTTTCGGCTTGGAGAGCGACAAGGCCAAGCCTCTGCTGCTCGACAAGATGGCTGCCAAGTACGGCGTCACGTTCACGCAAAAGCAAAAGAACGCCTTTGGCGGCCTGAACAGCTTCGGCGTACCGGTGCAGCAGCTTGGCTCATTGCTCGATATGAGTACTGAGAAGCGCAAAGAAGTAAAGCAGCCTGGCTTGCTTTCCGTTACCGATACAGTTCAGTTGATGGACTGGGTTATGGAGGCGCGTAAGGCCAATCAGGAAGCCGTTGGCAAGCCTACGTTTATTGCCATCAAAGGCGACAACAACGCAGACGTAGCGACGGTGAAGCGTGTCATTCAGCTGATGCAAAACAAGAACATCAACCGTTTCAACCTCATCACCGACCTGGAGAACAAGCCGGTAGTGAGCCGTTAAACCAGCAGCGACATGGCAGAAATACAACAACAAGCCGACTCCGGTAAAGGAGGAAAGAAGCGGGCCAAAAAAATGTCGACCAAAATCGACATGACCCCCATGGTAGACTTGGCCTTCCTGCTTCTGACCTTCTTCATGCTGACTACCACGTTCAACAAGCCGAACGTGATGCAGCTGACCATGCCGGTTAAGGAAAAGAACCCGGAAGATCAGTCTCAGATCAAAGCCTCGGATGCTTTCACTATCGTAATGGGTGAAGCCAACAAGCTTTACTACTACGAAGGCCTGCTGGCCGACGACGTGAAGCCCGAGCTGAAGCTCTCGGACTACTCTGCCGATGGGATCCGCAAGGTCTTGCTGGCCCGGCAGCGCCAGAACCCCAAAACGGTGGTTCTGATCAAGCCGGACGACAAGTCCAACTACCAGAACATGGTGGATATCTTGGATGAGATGAACATCACCGACCAAAAGAAATATGCGTTGGTGGATATCTCGAAGGCTGACTTAGAACTCATTAAATCCTCCGGGCTATGATGGATAATGCGCAAATAGCGCAGGCGAGTCTCAACGACATCGTATTCGAAGGCCGGAATAAAGCCTACGGTGCGTATGTGTTGCGGCGCTTGTACAACAAGCACGTCACGCGCGCCCTTCTCATCGCAGTTGCCTTTTTTGCTCTGATCGTGAGCTTCCCGCTGATTGCGCGGATCTTCAGCGATAACACAGTAGTAGAAGAGGACAAGATGCTGAAGGAAAACGTCCTGATGGATGCTCCTCCATTGGACCAGACCAAACCACCACCACCGCCCCCGCCACCGGAGGCGCCACCACCGCCACCACCCAAGCTTTCTACCATCAAGTTCACGCCTCCGGTAGTGAAGAAAGATGAGGAAGTACGGAAAGTGGAGGAAATTCCGGATCAGAAGGAATTGGAAGACAAGGTAGTTTCGACCGTCACTGTGAAAGGCAACACCGACAACCCAATCGACCTGAACGGGCTGGAAGGTGAAGGCACTAAGGTGGTGGAAGAAGTAGTAGAGCAGAAGGTGTACCAGTACGTGGAACAAATGCCCGTATTCCCTGGTGGCCAGGAAGCCTTGCTACAGTACATTGCCAAGAACATCAAATACCCGGCGCTGGCTCTGCGGAATCAAGTAGAAGGAAAGGTGTTCATTGCCTTCGTAGTAGGTCCGGATGGTCAGGTGACGGATGTGAAAACTCAGAAGGGTATTGGAGCCGGTTGCGACGAAGAAGCAATGCGGGTTATCAAGAACCTGCCGAAGTTTGCACCGGGTAAGCAGAACGGCCGCGCCGTGAGCGTATCCTACACCGTACCGGTAACCTTCGCTATTAAATAAGCATACCAGAATCGGGCCTGGGCCTGATTCATTGAAAAAACCCACAACCAGCACGTGCCGGTTGTGGGTTTTTTATTTTCAGATTATTTATACGGCTTGCATACTATATAGGAAACAGAGGCCGTTATACCCCTGAAAGCCAGGCGGTGTGTGCCGTGAAGACGTGAGAATGAGCCGGGCTTGGGAATGCGCTGTGTGTATCCGTTTCACCTTTAGCCCATATATCCCATGAACACCCTCGATCTGCGCACCGCCACCCTTGACGACATGGTCTTCGAGGGGCGCAACAAAGCCTACGGCGCCTTCATTCTGCGGCGCCTCTACCACCAGCACCTGGCTCGTGCATCGGCCATTGCCATTCTGCTGAGTCTGCTCTTCATCAGCTCCCCCCTGATTGTGCGGTGGCTGTTTCCTCCTCTTGTAGAGGCGGCTGCCCCTATAGAATTGCCCCCTCCAGTAGTGGAACTGATGAAGCCGCCGGTACTTGACTCGCATAAGGAAGTAGCTCCACCCGTCGCACCAGTACGTCCCATTGTGAGGCCGCCCGCACAGGATATTGCTACCCAAGTGGTGAAAGACGAACTGGTGAAGCCGGAAATTGTCAAACCCACGATAACTGACGTGGGTCCGATAACCGATATTGAGACTATAGCCGGCTCGACTGGCAAATCGGGTACAGGGACCGGGACTGGTACGGGCAAATCAGATTCAGGCACCACGAAACCGGCATCCCCGCCCGCACCTTTTATCACTGCCGAAGTGATGCCACAATTTGTGGGTGGAAACGAGGCTCTGATGAAGTACATGCAGAAGAACCTCAAATATCCGCCGTTGGCCTTACGCAGCAACATTGAAGGCAAGGTATTCATCTCCTTTACCGTGCAGGCTGATGGGTCTATTGCCGACGTGCAGGTGCTGAAAGGATTGGGCTTTGGCACCGATGAAGAGGCCGTGCGGGTGGTAAAGGGAATGCCAGCCTGGGTACCGGGGCAGCAGAACAAACGCTCAGTTGCAGTGCGCTACAACATGCCCATTACGTTCCGCTACGACTAGCTTATTCCAGTCGGCGAGAAGCTGAGCATCACGCTGCCCGGCTTTCAGGAAAGTTGGAATTGATTTATAACAGGTCAAAAATCAGCCGGTCTTTCCCAGACTGGCTGATTTTTGACTTTTTTTGTGGCAATAACCATCCCTGTGATTCGTTCAGGCGAACCAGGCTCGGGAAATTTCGTGTTATACTGCTTACAAGATTTTGCGCTGACCTGCCTGCTATGCTGAACCGCCCCACCACTGAGGAACGCCTGAACCAAACGGCCCCGAAACTGCTGCTGCGCTACTTCCTCCTTTTCATGACCATCGTATATATGGGATTAGGGGTATGTTTGTGGGTAGCACCCATTCCCCTGAACCTAACGATGAGCACCCGCCGCATACTGGGAGGCGTATTCGTGGTTTACGGAATCATTAGATTTGTCCGCATCTATCGGGAACATTTCCAGAACTCTTCCTCCAAGCATGAACGCACCATTCGATAATCTGCGCACCTCCGGCCTGTTGCTGGCATCTGCCGTCCTGCTGCTGGCTGGCTGTAATCAGAATCCGGGAGCTAATACCGGGCCGAATGATGACACGCCTACCAGTGGCCGCATTCAGATCAGTGTCGATGAGACGTTTGCACCCATCCTGAAGTCGCAGGTAGATACCTTTCAGAAGCTCTACACCTATGCGCATGTGGAAGCAGCCTACAAGGCGGAAGACTACGTTGCCAATGACCTGATGACTGGTAAGGTGCGCGCCATTGTGATAGCGCGGCAGTTGACTGCGGCGGAGAAGGCCAAGTTGGAGAGCCAGAAGCTTATTCCGCGCACTACCAAAATTGCCACCGATGGTCTGGCCATCATTGTGCACCCCTCGAACCCCGATTCGCTGCTGACTATGGCGCAACTGAAAGCCATTTTTACGGGGCAAAGTGCTTCCTGGAAGCAGATAAGCGGTAAGAACCCGCTGGGAGAAATTGATGTTGTATTTGATGCGAACCGCTCCAGCACAACCCGCTACGTTCAGGATTCCATCACGCGAGGTACGGCACTTACCAAGCGGGTTTTTGCAGCAAAATCGAACCCCGCGCTGCTGGATTACGTTGCAACTCATCCGAACGCCATTGGTATCGTAGGCGCAAACTGGATTAGCGACCGGGATGATGCGGCTGTGCAACGGTTCCTAAAACGCGTACATGTAGCCGGTATCAGCAAGTCGGATAAGCCGGCCTCGCCCGACGATTATCTGCAACCGTATCAGGCCTATCTGGCCCTTAAAACCTACCCGCTCCGCCGGGAAGTGTATATCATCAGCCGCGAGGGGCGGGCCGGTCTTGGCACCGGTTTTGCATCCTTCGTAGCAGGTACCAAAGGCCAGCTGATTGTTCTGAAGTCAGGACTGATGCCGGCTACCGGGCAAACTCGTATCGTGACCACTACGAAACAGTAAGTCTGCTTCTTTTCCACAAACACACCATTTTCCAACATCCAATGCTCATGAACTTCAAGCCCTGGAATCTTTCATTCCTCGTTGCCTTGTCAGTTTCCGGCTCTGCCGCATTCGCCCAGACTCCTCAGAAGGCCATTGAACTGGAGCGCTACAGTGAAGCCCGCGCGGCACTGCTCCGCCAGGGCTCATCGCCCGAAGCGTCGTTCGAACTGGGTCGTCTGTACCAGATGCGCGATATGCCAGACTCGGCAGCATTCTACTTCAACCGCATCAGTCTGAACCCTAAGGACCCGATGACGATGGTAGCTGCTGGCCGTGCCGCTCTGGCACAGGGCAAAGCAGCTGAGGCACAGGTGCAGTTTGACAATGCGGTGAAAGCCAGCAAAGGCAAGGACGCCAAGGTGTATACGATGATTGCGCAGGCCTACGCCGAGTCGGATCTGAAGGACGCATCGAAAGGTCTCTCCTATGTAGAGGCGGCGCACAAACTGAACAAGAACAAGGATGATGCAGCGCTGATGATTGCGCGCGGTGACATCTATGCCAAGTCGGAAAACGGCGGTGGCGAAGCAATGAACAGCTACGAGCGGGCCCTGATGGCTGACCCCAACAGCGCGCTGGCCAGCTTCCGCAAAGGAGAGTTGAACGTACGTTCGCGCAACTACAACGATGCGCGTACGGCTTTTGAGAAAGCCGTAGCTGTTGATCCGAACTACGCCCCCGCTTACAACGCCCTGGCAGAAACGTACTTCTATGCTGGCAAGTACGATGAGGCACTGGCTACGTTCCAGAAGTACCAGGGTGTAGCTGAAAAGTCGCCCGGTACGGATGCCAAATATGCTTCCTTCCTGTTCCTGACGAAGAAATATCCGGAAGCGCTGGTAGAAGTGGAAAAGGTGCTGGCTCGTGACCCGCAGAACGTGACTATGAACCGCCTGAAGGCATACTCGTTGTTCGAAACCAACAAGAATGCCGAAGCCCTGGCTGCTATGGAGGCGTACATGAAAATACAGCCTGCCGACAAGCTCATTACCGAAGACTATGTGTACTACGGTAAGATCCTTTCCAAGGCAGGCCGTTCTGAAGAAGGAACCGCGGCCATCCAGAAGGCAATTGCCGCTGACCCCAAGAAGGCTGGTGAGCTGCAGAACGAGCTAGCCCAGAGCTATATGCTGGCCAAAAACTACCCGGCTGCCATCAAAGCTTATCAGGCCAAGATGAAAGCGGATGGCACGCCTGAACTCACTGACCAGATTCGTCTGGCTGTAGCTTACGGCGGTAACAAGCAGTACGACAAAGCTGACAGCCTCTACAACGCAGTGCTGGTTGCGCGTCCTACTTATGTTCCTGGCTACCTGATGCGGGCTAAAGCGAACTACTACATGGATCCAGACTCCAAGCAGGGTCTTGCCAAGCCTTACTATGAGAAATACATCGAAATGGCCAAAGCTGACCCTTCGAAGTATAAGGATGGTTTGGTAGAGGCAAATAGCTACCTCGGCTACTATTACTACCAGAAAGGCGACAAGACTACTGCTGCTCCGTATTACAAGGAGGTGCTGGCTCTCGATCCTAATAACGAAAGCGCCAACTCAGTTATCAACTCGATGAAGGCTCCTGCCAAGGCTCCGGTCAAAGCTGCTCCGAAAAAGAAATAGTTTCGTTTGAGCATTTCATTGAAAAGGCCCGCTACTGCTGTAGCGGGCCTTTTTTTGGTGCCGTCTTGTCTTTATTGGCAGGTAGTCAGGAAACAAACTTTTCCCAGTGCGCCAACAGGGAAGCAAAATCGGCCGGAAGCTCCGTCTCAAACTGCAACTGCTCGTTGGTAGTTGGGTGCACAAACCCTAACGATTTGGCATGTAGCGCCTGCCGGGGCATGAGTTCAAAAGCTTTTTCTACGAAGGCTTTATAGGCCCCCGTCCGCTGACCGTACAGCACCTTGTCGCCGCCGTAGGTACTATCTGAAAATAGTGGATGACCGATGTGCTTCATGTGTACCCGAATCTGGTGCGTGCGGCCTGTTTCGAGGTTGCACTGCACCAAAGCCACATGGCCGAAGGTCTGTAACACTTTATAATGGGTTACGGCGCGTTTGCCCTGGTCGCCCTCCGGAAATATGGCTTGCACCTTCCGGTCCTTCAGGCTGCGGCCGATATTGCTGCGAATCGTGCCCTGCTTCTCTTTCGGAATACCCCACACGAGTGCCAGATACGTCCGCTCGATGGTGTGGTGGAAGAACTGCTGCGACAGATGCGTCATGGCCCACTCTGTTTTGCCAACAACCAACAGACCCGAGGTATCCTTATCGATGCGGTGTATCAGGCCGGGCCGGATTTCGCCGTTGCGGCCCGTAGGCAGATTGTTGAGGTGATGCGTCAAGCCGTTCACCAGCGTACCGGTCCAGTTGCCAAAAGCCGGATGGACTACCAAGCCAGGCGGTTTGTTCACAAGCAACAGGGCTTCGTCTTCATAGCGAATGTCCAAGTCCATTTCCTCAGGCATCACCTTGTATTCGCGCGGTGGCTCAGGCAGCGTAATCGTAATGACGTCGTTGGGCTTTACCCGGTAGTTTGACTTCACCGCCCGTCCGTTTACCTGCACCGCTTCTGCCTTGATGGCATTCTGCAGCTTGGTTCTGGTAGCGTGGGGCAGCCGGTTCATCAGAAACTTGTCGAGGCGCAGCAGCTCCTGCCGGCGGTTGGCCTGAATGCGGTGGTGCTCGTACAGCTCGTCGCCTTCGTCCGCGTCATCCTCATCAGGCGACACGTACTGTTCAGGCAATTCTTCTTCGTGGAGGTCAGCGGAAGTCATATGGCATCTGGCAGGCTTTGTAGAGCCCTTCTATAAACAAGAAAGCCGGAGCACAGGGCTCCGGCCTCTTTGCCGAGTAATAATGGCGTAGGAAGCCTTATTTCTTCGTTTTGGTTTTCGTCTTGGTGTTGCTGGCCGGAGCGGCCGGCGTGGCAGCTTTAGGAGCAGCCGAAGGAGCGGCCGGAGCCGCACCCGGCGTTACGCCCATTTTCTTCAGAATCAGGTCCGAAATGTCGCCTTCCTTGGGGCCGTGGAGCAGCACCGGGCTGGCACCGTCCGAATTCAGCACGTACGTGTAGCCGTTTTCGTCTGCTACCAGGTCAATGGTTTTCTGCAGCTTGTCCAGAGCCGGCTTCAGCAGCGTCTGCTGCTTCTGCTGCAGGCTCTGGTCGGCGCTGCGCTGGAATTCCTGGATGGACTGCTGCATATTGGTCAGCTCCTTCTCCTTATCGGCACGCACTACGTCGGTCATGGTAGAACCACCCTTCTGGTAGGCTTCTGCCTTGGTCTGGTACTCCTGATATTTGCTCTTGAGCTGGTTCTCCAGCTGCGTGCTGAAAGCTTTTAGGTCAGATTCTATCTGCTTGCTTTCGGGCATCTGGCTCAGCACGTATTCCACGCTGGTATAGCCGATTTTCAGCGGACCGCTGGTAGTGGTGGCCGCCGTAGTAGGAGCCTGCGCCAACGTAGCCGTCGCCGAAGTGAAAGTGAGGGCGGCCGCAGCCAACGCAACGCGGAACATGTTCATGGTGGTCATCAAAAGGAGAACGTCTGAGAGGGTTAATGTTGCAAAGTTAGTTTTTTCGGCTGGCCGGACGCGTAGTACGGGGCGCAGGCGTGGTGGCGCCTTTTTCCGTATCTACGTCAGCCTCATCGCCAGCCGGCGTTTTAGGCGTTGCCACCGTCTTTACGCTGCCTTTCTGGGCGGTCTGGTTGCGGTCTTCGGTTGCCAGACCCAGCTCTTCCATCACAAATTCCGTGTAATCATGCACTGGATTGGTGTAGAGCATGGTCAGGTCGCCGGACTTATCGAACACAATAGCCAACTGCTTCTTCTTGGCAACTTTTTCAATGGCCTCGAATACCTGGTCCTGCACCGGCTTGGTCAGCTCCTGCCGCTTTTTGAACAGTTGGCCTTCGTAGCCGAAAATCTTGTTCTGGTAGGTTTTGATGTCCTGTTCCTTTTTCAGGATTTCGTCCTGACGCTTCTTTTTCATCGGCTCAGTCAGCAGCACTTCTTCTGCCTGATACGTCCGGTAGAGCTTATCAAGGTCCTTCTTTTGCGCCTCAATTTCCTTCTGCCAGTTCGACGACAACGTGTTCAGCTCGGTTTGCGCCTGCGCGTAAGCCGGCATCTTGCTCATCAGGAATTCAGAGTCGACGTAGCCAAACTTCTGAGCGAAGGATGAAGAGCCGGTTGCGACCAGCAGCACCAGCGTAGTAGCCAGCGTGGAAAGCAGTTTTTTCATAGGTGCGAAAATAGAAAGCCGGCCCGCTGCTGCCATAGTTAGCGAATCTGCTGGCCGATGATGAAGTGGAACTGGTTGCGGTCCTGGGTGGCCTGCGTACCACTCGTGCGTGGAATAGCATCGAATGCCCGACCGTAGTCGAAGCCTAGCAAACCAAATGCCGACATGAACACACGAGCGCCAAAACCTGCGGACCGGTACAATTTATACGGGTTGTAGTCGGTGTAGCTGTTGAAGGCGTTGCCTGCCTCCGCGAAGCTCAGAACATAAACCGTAGCCGCCGGGTTCAGCGACACCGGATAACGTAGCTCCATTACATATTTATTGTAGGCTACCCCACCGCTGGAACCCGACTGGGCCGTAGGCAGCGCATTCGGGTCGTTCGGATCGGCGTAGCCGCGCAAGCCAATGTATTCGGTGCCCACCAGGAAGTTGCCGCCGCCGCCGGCCGCCAGGCCCGAACCACCAAGCTTGAACCGCTCGAATGGCCCGATGGGACGGGAACTGTTGTAGGTGCCAATGTAACCGAAATGCGCCCGCGTATTCAGCACCAGCTTGCCTACAATTGGGGTGAACCACGAGGCGTCTACCATCCATTTATGGAATTCGACCCACTCGTTCACGTTCGGGTGCGAGCCGCTGAACACCGAGTAGGGCGGTGTCAGGTTCACGCTCATGGCCAGCGACGAGCCCCGACGCGTATAGGTCGGGTTGTCGATGCTGTTGCGCGACAGGGTAGTGTTGAGCGTGATGTTGTTGGCGTTGCCGTTGCTGAAACCCTGGAAATACGGGTAGTTTTTCAGCTTGTACTGGCTCACCGACAGCGAATTGCTGAGTGTGAAGTAGTCATCGGGCCAGCGTAGGCGGCGGCCCAGGCTGATAGCCGCGCTGTTTACCTTGATAGACTGCTCGGAATTAGCATCGAAATTGGTGCCGACACGCTGAATACTCTTGTTGAGGCTAAACGACAGCGAATTGGGCTTGCGGCCGCCCAGCCACGGCTCCGTGAAGGAGAAGGAGTATGCCTGATACTGCAGACCGTTGGCCTGTACGTTCAGCGAGAGGCGCTGGCCGTCGCCGGCCGGAACCGGCGTCCAGTTGCGGAAGTCAGCGGCTTTACGCAGCGAAAAGTTATTGAAAACCAGACCTACTGTACCAATAAAACCGGCATAGCCACCCCAGCCGCCCGAAAGCGTAATCTGGTCGGAAGGTTTCTCAACCACCGTATAGTTGATGTCCACGGTTCCGTCCGCCTGGTTTGGCACCGGGTTGATACCTACTTTTTCCGGGTCAAAATAGCCCAGGGTTGCAATTTCACGCTGGGAACGGATCAGCAGCTCGCGGTTGAACTTGTCGCCGGGCAAAGTCCGCAATTCGCGGCGTAGCACATGGTCCGACGTTTTGGTGTTGCCAGCAATGTTAATATCCTTCACCCGGGCCTGCACGCCTTCGGTGATGCGCATCTCGATATCAATCGAGTCGCCCTCCACCTTCGTTTCTACCGGCTCAATAGAGAAGAACAGGTAGCCATCGTTCATGTAGAGCGAGGTGATATCCTGGCCTGTGGGGTTGTAGTTGAGGCGCTTATCCAGCGTTTCCTTGCTATATACGCTTCCCTCCTTGATGCCCAGCACTGATGCCAGGGTCTTGTCGTCGTAGAGGTAGTTGCCGGCCCAGCTGATGTTGCGGAAGTAGTATTTCGGCCCTTCGTCCAGCTTCACCCGCAGTGCCAGCGCATCGCCGGTCCGCTCCAGCGTATCCGACACAATAACGGCGTCCCGATACCCTTCCGCGTTGTAGAACTCGATGAGCTTCTTTTTGTCTTCTTCGAACTCCGTGCGCTGGAACTTGCCCGAGTTCAGGAATTTAGGAAACTTCTTTTCCTTCGTTTTCTTGAATTTACCCTTCAACTTGCTGTCTTTGAAGGCCTCGTTGCCTTCGAATGCAATGTCTCGAATGCGGATTTTACCGCCTTTATCCACATTGATTTTCAACACCACGCTGTTCGACAGGCTGGAGTCGGGTACCTGCGTGATGTTCACTTTGGCATCCAGAAACCCTTTGTTGGTGTAGAACTTCCGGACCTGGGTTCGGGTATTGCTCAGCAGTGCATCTGTCACCACCTTGCCCCGGATCAGCTTGATTTTTTTCTCCAAGTCATCGGCCTGGCCTTTGCTGATGCCCGAAAACTCGAACTTCGAGAGCCGGGGACGTTCCTTTAGGTTGAAATCCAGGAAAATACGGTTGCCCTCGGTGCGCGCAATGGATACGCTCACATCCCCGAGAATTCCCTGGTCCCAGAGCTTGCGGATGGCCTTTCCTATCTCTTCACCCGGCACTGAAATAGGGTCGCCGATGCGCAGCCCCGTCAAGCCAATCAGCGTATTCGTATCCAGATAACGGGCACCACTAATGGTAATACCCCCCAACTCGTACCGTTTCGGCTCCTCGCCCGTTGTGGCTGGGGCAGTTTGCGCCAGCGTAGCCAACGGAAATCCCAGGCCAAGCGTAACTACTACGGCCGCAACCCGGCCTATTGTATGCAAAGAAGAATTCATTCTGTCGTCGAAACCTTACGAAACGGTTAGCTGCTCACTCGTCTTCCCAAAACGCCGCTCCCGGCGCTGGTAGGCCTTGACGGCTTCCTCAAAATGCGTGCGCCGGAAATCAGGCCACAGCAGGTCAGTTATATACAGTTCAGTATAGGCTAACTGCCAGAGCAAAAAATTACTGATTCGCTGTTCGCCACTCGTACGAATCAGCAATTCCGGGTCGGGCATACCTGCAGTCGTCAGATACGCCGCTATTGTGCTCTCCTTAATATCCTCAGCCCGAAGTTTTCCCAAGGCAACATCAGCCGCCATACGCTGCGCAGCTTGGGTCAGGTCCCAGCGGCCGCTGTAGCTTAGCGCCAGCACCAGGGTCATTCGGTTGCCATCTTTAGTCAGTTCTTTTGCTTCCGCCAACTCGCGTTGGCAGGAAGCCGGCAGGCTCTCAGTCTGGCCAATGGCTTCCAACCGGATGCTGTTTTTGAGCAGCGTTGGAGTTTCCTGCCGGATAGTATGCACCAGCAACTGCATCAGGGCCATTACCTCATGCGCTGGCCTCGACCAGTTTTCGGTTGAAAACGCATACAGCGTCAGGTAACGCACCCCCATTTCGGCGGCGGCCTCCACGGTTTCGCGCACAGCCGTAATGGCACTCTGATGCCCGAAGATGCGGAGGCCGCCCTTCTGCTTGGCCCAACGTCCGTTGCCGTCCATTATAACAGCAACGTGGGCAGGAATATTCTGGGGGTCTATTTCGGACCGAACGGCCATTGGTACTTTTTGCGTAAAGAGGCCGCAAGTTACGCAAATGGTTGCATTCGTCCTGTGTATACAACCACTTCTAGCGCAAGAGCTTCGGGTTGTCCTTGTACTGCGGCGGGCAGTTGATTTTGTAAAAAGTATAGGAGATGCTTATTCCGTTGTAGAAATACCAGTCCTGGTCGTGCGGATTGCCCATCAAATCGGTCTGGCCACTGGTCTTACCATCAATATGGTCCAGTTGGTCGCTGAATACTTTGCGTGCTCCAACTTCCAGGCCCAGGTTCCAGTGCGTGGAAACGGCATATTTAAGTCCAAACCCGGCCGGCACTGCCAGTCCCAGAATACTGCCGCTCTGGTTTAGGGCCGGCAGCGTGGTATTGTTGGTGGCGGTGGTAGTATTGGCCAGAAAGCCCGCCAGCCCCACGAACACATAAGGCGTGAAATGCACCTTGGCTTTCCGGTAATGGTAATCGAAGAAATTATACTCCACCACGGCCGATGCTTCGTACAGACTGCCTTTGGTATTGGCTCGCCGGTAAGCATGTAATGGAGCAATCTGCCCGTTTACACCCTTCACATTCCCGTCATCGGCGCGTAGCAACCCAGCCATAAGTGCGCCTCTCAGCGTAATCGGGGCTGAAATATCCTTCCGATAAAAAGCAGTCAGTGCGGGCCGGTTATTCTGAAACTGATATCCCGGCGACAGTTCGCCCTTGTAGCTGAGGCCGCCTAGCCCCACCCCTATTTCGCTGGTATATTGGGCAACTGCCGAATGGGCAAAAAAAACACTCCCTGCCTGCACGGAGCAAACAAGGAGTGTTTTAAAGAGATTCGCTTTGGTCATCTGACTGGCTGTAGGTGATGCTAGCCAGTAAAGGTGGCTAGCGGAATTTTGGGCTCTTAACGCGCGGAGCAAGGATGTAGTTTACGGTGAGGCCGGTAGTTACATACCAATCGTCCTCGTCGCTCTTACCACGCTGGCTGCCGGGAGCGTTGAAATTAGCGAATTGGCCGGTAGAGCTGAGTGCATTGCCACCACCAAAATATTTGGCGGCATCCGAGCCCAGCGAAGCCTGGTCTACATAAACGGTGCTTACGTCATCAAGATAATCGTTGAAGGTCTTACGGAAACCGATTTCCAGACCTACGTCAAAGCTCTTGTTCACTTTGTAGCGTACGCCACCACCGAACGGGATGGCAATACCGCTTTTGTTGTAAGCAACACCTTCCGTTTTCAGCGGCTGCAGTGGCACGTAAGAACCTTGCGAGAGGCTGCTAGGAGCGTTGCTGCCAACCAGGCCTTTAGGATTGCCCGCGTAACCGGCAACACCACCGAACACATAAGGAACCAGATCCGGGCGCTTCACATACGTGTTGCGGTTTGGAATCAGGTCGAAGATACCTACAACGGAGAGTTCTGCAATATCATTGCGGAAGCTCATGTTGCGGTTGTAGCGGTACTTGCCGTCCGGATCATTTGGATCCGCTGCTTTCGAATCATCACCGGTGATACGTCCATACGACAGACCGGCACGAGCCGAAATACGCGGAGTAAAGCGGTGCGTGAAGGTTACCCCCAAGTTTGGACGGGTAGCGCCAAAGCGCAGGCTAGGAATGCTGGGCTTGGGAGTGACGTCGCCAAAGTAGTTCATGGCACTCAAGGTCACGCCCACAGAGTTGTATTGCTTTCGCTTACTAAACTGCTGTGCACTCGCCTCGGAGGCTACCAGCGACAGGGCCAGTACCAGCGCTAGGGTGTAGGTGAAGATTTGCTTCATATGGAGCGGTGTTTAAAAATATCAGAGGAGATGATGAGAAAGTGAACCTGGCAGAAACACAGTCGCAGTTGGCGACAAAATTAGAAGATACCGGGAACTAAAAAAACAAATAGCAGAAAAAGAATATCTACTATACGGGGGTCCCGGCCGGGTTTCTACGGTCAAGACCCCAATTCAGTTTACTGCGCAAGGTACTCAGGAAGTTAACATGATTGAGTTTTACGAGACGAACTGTGAAGTTTTCACGACGAACCGCAACCTGAATACCGGCATCAACAGCGACTGAGCGTGAATCGAGAGAAAGCAGGAATTGGTTGCTCCGGCCTTCTATTTCGAAGGAAATCACGCTGCGGTCCGATACAATGAGGGGGCGCACATTGAGGTTGTGCGGACATACGGGAGCAATAATAAAATTGTTTGTCTGGGGCAACATTACCGGGCCGCCGCAGCTGAGCGAGTAGCCGGTAGAGCCGGTTGGCGTAGCTACGACCAAGCCGTCGGCCCAGTAAGAATTCAGGTATTCGCCATCGATGTACGTGTGCACGACAATCATAGACGACGTGTCGCGCTTCAGAATGCTGAACTCATTGAGGCCGAAGTTGATGCCGTCAAACACTTCCGGATCGGTATCGACCCGGATCAGGCTGCGTTCTTCCAGCACGAAATGGCCTTTGAAAAGGGCATCCATAGCTTGGGCAATCCGGTCGGGGGTGACGGTAGCCAGAAAGCCGAGCCGACCAGTGTGAATGCCTAAAATCGGTATTTCGTAGCTCCCAACGTAGGTTACCGTGTCGAGCAGGGTGCCGTCGCCGCCGATGCTGAGCGCAAACTGCACGCCGCGCAGCGAGTCGCCGCGCTGGAAAGTGCGGATGCCTTCGGGCAGTGTGAGCCGCGCACTCAGGTGCTCAAAGAACGGTGCCGTGATGCTGACCTCCGTGCCGCGGCGGGTAAGGTCATTGAGCAAGTCCTGCATGAATGGCAGGCTTTCATCATCGAGGGGCTTTCCCAGAAGGGCTATTTTCATAATGAAAGCGTAATCCGAAGAACGGGCTGTAGGATCAGATGGGAAACTCGGAGCGCAGAAAGAAACCACCCTGCCCCCGCAGGTTACGGGTGTATTCCAGGGTAAAAACCCGGTCGTAGTACGTAACCAGGTGTACCCCTATACCTGCGGACGCCAGCAGACGCCCCGGCAGTTGGTTGGCAGGTACACCGGAAGCGCCCCGAACGTAACCAGCGTCGGCAAAGGTATTTAAATACAGCACCAGCGGAACGGTATTGATTTTCGGATTGCGGACTTCCTTCAGCCTTACCCGTCCGGCATCAAATATCCGGTAGCTCAGCCCCTGCTGCAGCAGTGCGTAGTGCCGGCCATCCACTACGTAGGCATCGTAGCCCCGGACCAGCGCATCATAGCCCAGCGCCCGGTTGTCGGCATAGCTTAGCTGGTGACTGAAGCGCAACTGCCCCTGCACTGCTCCGCTGTAGTAGAAAGGACCACCCAGCGCGACGTAGCGGGCATAGCGGCCCTGCGCCAGCAGCTGCGCTGGAGCGGCTGCCGCGAGAAAATGGCGGTAGACGAGAGTGAGCTGCGCGTAACGACCAGTGAGTGGGTAGGCAAACGTATTGCGCTGATTGAGCACGACGCTTAGCCCCGAATCGAAATATTCCCGGCTGGTGCGGCCCAGGTAATAATCGGGGTTGAGCACATTGATGGAATCGGATATCTGCTCCCGGTGGTAGCTGACATCCAGCGCAGCAAGTAACTGTACTGTGCGGCGCCAGCGCAGCCCGGCAGTCAGGTACTGCCGTTTGATGGGGCTGCCTTCAACGGGCCGGAATGTGGTTAGCTGGTCCCGTACGGTGGCATAATCGAGGGCGCGGGCTCGATAGTAGGAGCCCCCGACCCCAAGGCCGATTCGCCGACGACGCCCATAGCCGGGAGCTTCATAAAACAGTTCGTATTTGCGGTTGAAGCCCAGCTGCAGGTTGCCGCGCAGTTGCTCGTTGCGGCCCCGGAAGTTGTTGCGGGTCAAATGCAGCCCGTAATCCACGCGGCTCCACCGGTCGGAGCGGTTGGCCCAGGCCCGGAAGTTCCGCTCGGCCAAGGAGAAGATGGGCACCGGGAACGTGTACCACCGCTCCTGCATGCTGAACAGGACGGTCAGCTCGCCGTTGCGGCAGGCCAACTGCACCAAGACCTGATGAAACAGCTGCAGGTTGAACAGTCGGCGGCGGTTAGCTTCCAGCTGTTTTGCGAGTTGTCGGGCCTGTAGTGTATCACCTTCCCGGAAGTCAAGTTCGGCGCGCAGAACCGGCTCTTTCGTCGTCTCGTTGCCAACAAACAGCACTGACGCCACCCGTAGCACGGTATAGCCGGGGCATTGTGCCTGTATCAGGCTGTCGAGCGTGCCGAGGCGCAGGGAATCGGGAGAAGCCCACGCCGGACAGGTGCCGGCAAGCGTACTGGTCCGGTGCGTGGCGGCCCAGGATGAATGGCAGCAGATAAGCAGCCAAACCAGCAGCCACAGCCTTTTGCGTGCCCGGGCCGGCACCTACAGACTCAGGTATTTCAGCAGCGCATTATACCGCTCCTGCTCATCTTCGCCCAGCTCCCCAACCCCATTGAACTGCGCCGTAATGGCATAGCCGAACCGTTCCAGCGTGGCTGCAATACGTGTCAGGCTGGGCGTATTGACCTTCAATGTGAGCCGAATCCGATACGGGTCGTGCTCATCCTGCGCCACGTGGGCACTCAGGATTTTGGCGTTGTTTTCTTCTACGTAGCGGCTGATAGTCGCCAGGGAATAGTCACGCTCTTCCATGGAAAGCACCAGCACGGCCCCCTGACCGGCAGCAATGGGCGGCTGGCCAAAGGCGGCCAGCGTATCACTCACCGTTACGACTCCCATATACTCGTGGGCTTCATTCAGGACTGGCACAAGCTGCACCTTGTTCTGGATGGCCATTTCCATAATACTATAGAAATGCTGGTCGTGCTGCACATGCACGTTGGCATAGCCCAACGCAAGACCTTCCAGCAGCTGGCCGGTGTTGTCGGCGCGCTCAAAATCCAGCAGATCGGCTTCCGTTACCAGGCCCCGGTACTGCCGGTTGTCGAGCACTGGTAGCTGCCCCACATGGAATTCCTCCAGCCACTTGGCTGCTTTCCCGACGGTATCCGACACCTTCAGGGGCGGAATCATCTGGTTGAGCAAGTCTTCGGCAATCATCGAGTGCATTGGCGGAAGTATTGGAAGAAGGGGAAGCGGGGGTTCTTGAAGAAGCGAGGTACTAGGACTAGGCTACCTTGCAAGAAGATACGAAAAGCGGGCAGGGTTGGCGGGTAGGAAGCAGATTTTGTGGAAAAAGGTTTTGCACAAGCATCGGGCCAGAGGAGGAACTTCTCTTCGGCTACCCGAAAAACATTCGTTGCCAGCAGGAATCAGGCCTGTAATACGCCTTCCGTGCGCAGCAGGAACTGCCGCAGCAGCTGGTTGAACTCGTGGGGGCGCTCCATCATGGGCGCGTGGCCGCAATGGTCGAGGAAGCGCAACTCGGAATGCCGGATGAGGCGGTTGAACTCGTGGGCAACTAGGGGCGGCGTAATAGTATCGTTCAGGCCCCAGACCAGCAGCGTTGGCACTTTTATCTTGCCCAGCTCCTTGCCCAGGTTGTGGCGCTGGGCCGAACGGGCAATACTGATAATACGCAGGCACTTGACATTGGAATTCGTGATGCTGAACACCTCATCCACCAGTTCCTGAGTAGCCACAGTGGGGTCGTAGAAGGTGTAGGCTACCCGCTCCTGCACGTAGGCGTAGTTGCCGCGCTTGGGGAAAGAGCCGCCCATGCTGTCCTCGAACAGGCCGCTGCTGCCGGTAAGTACCAGCCGCGCTACCTGTTTGGGGTTGCGGAGCGTGTACTCCAAGCCTACATGCCCGCCCAGCGAGTTTCCCAGAACCGTGCAGGGCTCCGTCAGGCCGATGGCCCGCACAAATCCCTCCACATATTTCACTAGGCCCGGTACACCGGCCTGCGTGAGCGGCATGTCGTAGATGGGCAGCAGCGGAATGATGACCCGATACGACGGGCGGAACTCGGCTACCACTGCCTGCCAGTTGCTGAGCGCCCCAAACAGGCCATGCAGCAGCAGCAGTACCGGACCAGTGCCTTCCTCTACATACTGAAACTCGTTACGTTCTTTAATCTGCAATTCCATCTTCTCAAAGGGCAGCCGGAAGGATAGAGGCCGGCCGGCCCTCATCTACAATGATACAATACCGAACCCAATTGCGCAGCATAGCCAGGCCATGCGTGGTGAGCAGCGCTTCGGGGTGAAACTGAACGCCCGTCAGGGGCAGGGTGGTGTGGCGCAGCGCCATTATTTCGCGGTTTGTATCGGCGGTGTGGGCCAGAGCGCGCAGCGTAGGCGGTAGGTCCTTCACTATCAGGGAGTGGTAGCGCGTGACGGATAGCCGCGCGGGCAGCCCCTGAAACAGTGGCTCGTCTGTGGCAACATCCAGCTCCGTCACTTTGCCGTGCATTGGCCGAGCAGCACGGGCCAGCGTGGCGCCAAAAAATTCTCCCAGCGCTTGGTGCCCCAGGCAAACACCCAGCACCGGCACCCGCTGGTGCCAGTCTGCCAGCACCTGCATCATATTGCCAGCCGAAGCAGGCGTGCCGGGCCCCGGCGACAGGACCAGCGCGTCAAACTGCCGCTCCTGCAGCGCGGCGGCCGGCGTATCGTTGCGCACTACCTCTACCTCACACCCCAGCTGCCGGAAGTAGTCCAGCAGGTTGTAGGTGAATGAATCAAAGTTGTCGAGCAGCAGCAGACGCATTGGTGGACAAGAACTGGGTAGCTGAACCTGAAGAGCTTACTTCCTGCTCCGCTTTCTAAAACACTTCCCGCAGCCTATCGAGTAGTGTGCCGGCAAAAGGCATGACGAAACCAATAATTTCCAGCGCCACGGGAGTTGCCTGGCGCACCAGCGGCAGAACTTGCGAGTCGGCCAGGAGGGTGGGCGAAATCAATTCCAGGCCGGCCATGCCAATACCGTGCAGCAGCAGACTCAGGCCCAGCACCCATTTCAGCACGCCGGCCAGCCCGCCACCCAGGTTGTCAAGGACACCCAGCGGCGTGAGGTGTACGGCTGTTTTGATGAAACTGCCCAGCAGGTGCACGCCCCAGACAATAGCCACAAATACCAGCACAAACGACACGAACGGCAGCAAACCGAAAGCCTCGCCCACATAGTGCCGCACGAGCGGAATAGCATCGTTGAGCAGCACCAGCCCCCCGATGGCGCCCAGCACGAAGGCCAGCAGCGAGGCTACCTCCAGCACCAGCCCGCGTCGGAAGCCCTTCACGGCGCCCACTCCCAGCGGAATGAGCAGCAGAATATCAAAAGCAGACACAGACGTGTGGTTTCAGAGCAGTAGTTTTTGGCAAGCTGACATAGTGCCTGTCGCTGGATTCCTGAAGCGAAGCCCAGCAACAGGCGCTATGTCAGCCTGTCAAAACCAGACCATTACTTACAGATTCGTGTTGTTGAGCAGGTTGCTGACCACCTGCGAAATCACGCGGCCATCTGCCTGGCCCGACAGCTCGCGCGCCGCAACGCCCATCACCTTGCCCAGGTCCGAAGGGCCGGTAGCTCCTACCCGCTGGATAATGCCAACGATATGCTCTACCAGATCCGCTTCGGAAAGCTGCTGCGGCAGGTACTCTTCGATGATGGCCAGCTCGTTGAGCTCCACTTCCTCCAGGTCGGAGCGAAACTGCTTCTGGTAGGTTTCAGCGGCCTCGCGGCGCTGCTTGGCCTGTTTGGTCAGCAGCTTGATTTCGGCGTCGGGCGTGAGGGCGGCCCCGTGTTGGCCTTCGGCCGTTTCGGCCAGCAGAATCTGCGACTTGATGCTGCGCAGCGTGGTAAGGCGCACTTTGTCTTTGGCCAGCATGGCCTTCTTGATATCGGCGTCGATGGTTTCTTTCAGAGCCATAAGGAAAGGGGGAAATGAGGTGCAAGATTACGGTTTTTGCTGCAAGCCGGAGCCGGAAGCAGCCAAAGCAGGCCGAACAGGAGAAACCGGATAGGCAGGCCGGTAGTTTGGGTACGTATCTTTGGCTACAAACTACTCCGCAAACCCTTTCTACGCATGACCAAGCTTAGCGTAAACATAAATAAAATAGCTACCCTGCGGAACGCCCGCGGCCACAACCGGCCCGACCTGTTGCAGGCCGCCCGTGACTGTGAGCGGTTTGGTGCGCAGGGCATTACCGTGCACCCGCGGCCCGATGAGCGCCACATCCGCTACCAGGACGTGCGCGACCTGAAAGCAGTAGTCACGACCGAGCTGAACGTGGAGGGCAACCCGACCCCGGACTTTCTGGATCTGGTGCGCGAAGTACGCCCCGAGCAAGTAACGCTGGTGCCCGATGCGCCCGACGCCATTACCTCCAATGCCGGCTGGGACACGCTGCAGCACCAGATTTTCCTGATTGGGGTGGTGCAGGAACTCAAAGCGCTGGGCTGCCGGGTCAGTATTTTTCTCGACCCCAACCCGGAAATGGTGAAAGCGGCCGTAGCAACCGGCACCGACCGGATTGAGCTCTACACCGAGGACTACGCCCGCCTCTACCCCACCGACCCGGCCGCCGCGCTGGCTCCTTACCGCGCAGCCGCTGTCCTGGCTCAGCAGCTCGGCCTGGGCCTCAACGCCGGCCACGACCTCGACCTCGATAACTTGGCCTATCTCAAGCAGAATCTGCCGGGCCTTGAAGAAGTCAGCATCGGGCACGCCCTCGTGTGCGACGCGTTGTACCTGGGCCTGGAAAACACGATTCAACTCTACCGGCGGCAGCTGGCGTAGTAACGAATCAGCAATTAAGAAGGCTTAAGAAGAGAAATGCCTCTTCCTCATTCTTACTTGCTGATGCTTCTTAACCGAAAAACATGCCCCGTCTCCCCATTCAGGAATTTCTGCAGTTTTCCGCCGATGCCCCCGTTCTGGATGCCCGTGCGCCCTCGGAGTATGCGCAGGGGCATATTCCCGGGGCTATCAGCTTTCCGTTGTTTTCGGATGAGGAGCGCGCCCGGATTGGCACTACCTACAAGCAGGTAAGCCAGGATAAAGCCGTGCTGCTGGGGCTGGATTTCTTTGGGCCGAAGATGAGCCGCATGGTGCAGCAGGCCCAGAAGCTGGTTCCGGGCAAGCGGGTGCGGCTGCATTGCTGGCGCGGCGGTATGCGCAGCGGGGCCGTGCAGTGGCTGCTGGAGCTGGCCGGCTTCGAGGTGCAGCTGCTCGACAAAGGCTATAAGGACTACCGTCATTTCGCGCTGGCGGAGTTTGCCAGGCCACGCGCGCTGCTGGTGTTGGGCGGCCTCACGGGCTCCGGCAAGACGGATGTATTGCACGAGCTGGCCCAGCAGCAGCAACCCGTCCTCGACCTCGAAGGACTGGCCAGCCACAAAGGCTCGGCATTCGGCAGCATCGGGCAGCCCCGCCAGCCCACGCAGGAGCAGTTCGAAAATGACCTTGCGTGGCAGCTGGCCCGGCTTCCGACGGATGCGGCGGTGTGGGTAGAAGACGAAAGCCGCACGATTGGCAGCGTACACGTGCCAACTCCTCTCTTCGGGCACATGCAACAAGCCCCGCTCGTGTTGCTGGAAATTCCGCGTGAAGTGCGCGTGCGCAAACTCGCCGACGAATATGGCCGCCAGGATGCCGGTGCGCTGGCTACCTCTATTCTGCGTATCCGGAAGCGGCTGGGGGGCCTGGCTACCAAAGAGGCCTTGTCGGCTATTGCGGAAGACGATATGGAGAAAATGGTCAGCCTAGTGCTCGATTACTACGACAAAACCTACGGCCACGGCCTCACCAGCCGTTCTGCCATCCGGGTGCCTTCCGGCACCTGCGACGCGGCCGCAAATGCGGAGTTGGTGCTGCACGCCGTCCGGAATAGGGTGCCTTCCGCCCTTCCGCTTACCAACTAACGTACACCCTGCCGGTGCAGCGCCTTGCGCCGCCTTCTTTGCTCCTTTTTCTATGGCTTCCTCCGAAATTTCCACCGACCAGATTCGCCTTACGCAATACAGCCACGGCGCCGGCTGCGGCTGCAAAATCGCGCCCAAGGTCCTCGACCAGATTCTGCACACCAGCATTCCGCAGCCCCACGATGCGCAGCTGCTCGTCGGCAACTCCTCCCGCGACGACGCAGCCGTCTACGATATTGGCGGCGGGCAGGCCATCATCAGTACCACTGACTTCTTCATGCCCATCGTAGACGATGCCTACGACTTCGGGCGCATTGCCTCGGCCAATGCCATCAGTGACGTGTACGCTATGGGCGGGCGGCCCGTCATGGCCATTGCCGTGCTGGGCTGGCCCATCGATAAGCTGGCCCCCGAAGTGGCGCGCCGCGTAATTGAAGGCAGCCGCAGCATCTGCCAGGAAGCCGGCATTCCGCTGGCCGGCGGCCACAGCATCGACTCTCCGGAGCCGATTTTCGGATTGGCGGTTACCGGCCTGCTCGACATCAGGAACCTGAAGCAGAACGACACGGCCACCACTGGCTGCGAGCTGTACCTGACCAAACCGCTGGGCGTGGGTATGCTGACAACAGCGCAGAAACGCGGTATTCTGCGCCCCGAGCACGAACAGATTGCGCCTCGCAGCATGATGCAACTCAACAAAATCGGGCAGGATCTGAGCCGGCTGGCAGCCGTGCGCGCCATGACCGACGTAACGGGTTTCGGGCTCCTGGGCCACCTCTCGGAAGTGTGCGAAGGCAGCAACCTGACGGCTGAAATCGAATTCGGTAAAGTGCCGCTGATAGCTGAGGCGGCCGAGTATTACGCGCAAAAATCTATTCCGGGTGGCACCGTGCGCAACTGGGACTCCTACGGCCACAAAATCGGGACCCTCACCGACGAGCAGCGCGCCTGGCTTTGCGATCCGCAAACGTCGGGCGGGCTGCTGGTTTGCGTGGACCCGGCCGGCCGGGCCGATGTACAGGCGGTGTTTGGGCAGTATGGGCTGGCGCTGGAACCCTTCGGTGTATTGCGGGCCCACCAGCCCGAAGAGGCCTGGATTCAGGTGCGCTAGCGGCCAGTGAAGACACTCGCACTGCTACGGCCCTTACTGGAGTTTGGCGCGGTAGTACTGGCATTGCTATTGGGCGTACGCCTGATTACCGGCATTTTCCGGGGGAAGCGCCGCAGCTACACGCTCACTTTTCAGCGGCAGATGGTGCTGCTGTTCTGGCCGCTGCTGTGCCTGAGCATCGGGCTGCCCTTCCTGGCTTCTTTCCTGTTTGCGGGCGCCATCGCCACATATGAGTTGGTGCTGCTGCTGGCATTTTCGGCGCTGATACTGGGGTTTGCGGCACCGGCCCTGGCACTTCACCTGCACTACTACCTGCGCAACCACACCACCGAGGTAGTGTTTGAGCCGAAGCAAAACCTGCTGGAAGTATATGAAGCCGGGCAGCGCATTCCGTTTGGTCGCGCCGACCTGGCGCGGGTAGAGTACGTCCGGTGCACGTCGCGGCGGCTGTTCTGGAGCAACTACGAGTACGTGCAGTTGCACCTGCACAGCGGCCAGACGCTTACCATCACCTCGCTGCTGCTGAAACTGGGGCCTTTGGCCGAGTTTCTGCGTAATGCCAATCTACAGACCCATCAACATATTTTTTGTATAATACGAATATAGAAATCACCAATACGCAGATTTAAAACCGGTTGCTGCTCCATGATTCACAACTGAGATACGCGCTTAAAGCACACCGTAGTAGCAATGTAGATAAGCTTTCAGGTGTCGCCCAATTCCTGACATGATTACTAATACCGACAAAGTCACTACATTTACATATTGTCTTTTTGTATTTCTGCTTGATGCGGCACCTGTTGTTCTGGGTATTTCTTCTGTGTGGCACGTGTGCGGGCTTTTCCGCGCGGGCCATGTCGCAGGTATCCGGTTCTGCTGCCACCAAGCTCATCCGCAACCTGGCAACCCAGCCTCGTGACACAGGCCGGGTGCGGCTGTTGGCGGCTTTGTGCTACGAACTCCACGACACCGAGCCTGCCCAGGCGATTCGCTACGGCAAGCAGGCCGTGGATCTGGCTACCGCGCTGCACGACCAACCCGGCCTGCTGCGCAGTCTCCTGAATCTTAGCAGCTGCTACGCTAACGTGTCCGATGGCCCCCATGCGCTGCAGCTACAGCAGCAGGCCCTCACGCTGGCCCGCCAGCTCCGCGACAACGACGGCATCGTGCGGGCCTATACCGGAATTGGCGGGGTTCACCACGAGCGCAACGACACCATCAACGCGCTGCACAACTACACGCGGGGATTGGCGCTGGCCTACGCTAAGGGGGTAAAAGTGCGCACGCAGCTCATGCTATTCGGCAACCTGGGCAACCTCTACTCGCATCTGCGCAACTTTCCGCAGGCGCTGCTCTACACGCGCCGGGCGCTCCGGCTGGCCCGTTCCAGCGGCGACAAAGCCGGCGAATCGCTCTATCTGGCCCATTTGGGCACCTTCTACTACCAGCAGGACCAGCTGGATACCGCCGAAGGGCTGCTGCGCGAGGCTATTACGCTGGTAGAGCCGCTGAAAAACTACCGTATTGAAGCCGGCCACCTGGAGCTGCTTGCTGTTGTGCTGCTGCTGAAAGACCAGCTCGACGAAGCGGAAACGCTGACGTTGCGTGCCCTGCAGCTTGCCCGCCAGACCAACTATCAGGAGCGGGTACTGGATGGCTACAATCTGATGGCCGAAATCCAGGTAAGCCGCCGCCAGTACGAACAGGCTTTCAACTGGCAAAGCCGCTTCCGCGACCTGAACGACTCGCTCAACAGCCGCTCCCGCCTGCAAACCCTCACGGCCCTGCAAGCGCGCTACGATACGAAGGAAAAAGAACACCAGATCCGGCTGCTTACCCAGCGCGGCGAGCTGCAGCAGCTCCGGAACCGCGAATTATGGGCGGTGGTCGGCACGCTGGTTTTGGGCCTGGGCGGCATAGGCCTGCTCTACTGGCAGCTTCGGCGCAGCCGCTCGGCGCTGGCTACCAAAAACGTGGCCCTGCACCAGGCCACGCACGAGCTGCGTGAAGTGGCGGCCTCCAAAGACCGGCTGTATGCCATTGTGGCCCATGATCTGCGCGGGCCTGTTACCTCGTTCGTAGGTGTCACAGAGCTCATTGAATTCTACCTGCGCCAGGGCGACGAAAAGGGCCTGCGCCGCCTGCCGGCCCTGGTGCGCCAATCTGCCCAAAGCCTCAACGGGCTACTTGACAACCTGCTGAGCTGGGCCGTCAGCCAGAACGGGGAATTGGTGAGCCAGCCGGAGTCGTTGCCCGTCAACGAGCTGTTTGCTGAGATTGAGGAGCTGTACCGCACGACGGCTGAAGCCAAGCAGATCCGGCTAAGCACCCCTCACCTGCCCGACCTCGACCTGCGGGTATGGGCCGACCGCAACATGACGCGCACCATTCTGCGCAACCTTGTGGGCAATGCCTTCAAATTTACGCCCGGAGGCGGCCAGATTGCCCTTACCGCCCACTCCGCTCCTGACGGCAACAGCATCCTGCTCTCCGTAGCCGATTCGGGACGGGGCATGGCGGCCGAGCAGGTAGAAGCGCTGCTGCAGCAGGGCGCGCCACAGCCGCTTGTGCCCGCCATCAGCCGCACCACCCGCTCCGGCACCGGCCTGGGCCTGCCGCTGTGCCGGGCGTTTGTAGAGCGGCTGCACGGTACTTTGTCGCTGCACAGCGTATTAGGTGAAGGCACCACCGTATGGGTGCAGCTACCGGCCCAGCCGGTAGTGTAGCTGGTTGATGCGGGTTTGCCTGCTACTCCCGACCTTTGCTCGCTCTATTTGCCTCTGCTATGCAACTTCATCACCGCGAACAAGGCCAGGGCACACCGCTGGTTATACTACACGGCCTGTTTGGCACTCTCGACAACTGGCAGACGCTGGCTAAGCGTTGGGCCGAGGCCGGCCACCGCGTTATCAGTGCCGACCTGCGCAACCATGGCCGCTCCTTTCATACCTCCGAGCACAGCTATGAGCTAATGAGCCAGGATGTATTGGCTCTCTTCGACAGCCTGCAGCTGGGCCCCGAAACAACCCTGCTCGGGCACAGCATGGGGGGTAAAGTGGCCATGCACTTCGCCCTGCACCACCCCGACCGGCTGGCGCGGCTCATTGTCGTTGATATTGCGCCCCGTGCTTCCTCCATGGAGCACCAGGACAATATTCTGGCCGGCCTGAACGCCGTGCCACTCGCCCAGCTTGAAAGCCGCCAGCAGGCCGATGATGCCTTGGCGCAGCACATTCCGCAGCCCGGCGTGCGGCAGTTTCTGCTCAAAAACCTGTACCGCAAGGAAGACAACTCGTTTGCGTGGCGGCAGAACCTGACGGTGCTTACCGACAACATAATGGCCGTGGGTGCCGAAATAAGCGCGCCGCAACCTTTCCAGAAACCGGCGCTGTTCATACGCGGCGGCAAATCGGACTATATCAACACCGAGGACAAGCTGTACGGCATTCCGGCGCTGTTTCCCAATTCGCAGGTAGAAACCATCGTGGATGCCGGCCATTGGGTACACGCCGAAAAACCCGACGAAGTATTTGGGCTGGTGGATGCCTTTTCGAAAAGTTGAACTCTATTTCTACGTGTTCAGACTGCGTTTACCTTAACAACTGATTCGTCTTGAAAACCGGCACGCTTTACCTTATTCCCACTATTCTGGCCGACGACACGGCAGCGCAGGTGCTACCGCCGCAGGTAGCGGAGCGAGTGGCGGCGCTGTCTTACTTTCTGGTAGAAAATGCCCGCACGGCCCGGCGCTTTATCAAAAGCGTAGCGCCCAGCCATAGCATAGAAGCCCTGCGCATCAGCGTAATTGATAAGGATAGCACCGAAGCCCAGATTCAGGCGGCGCTGCAGCCGCTGCTGGCGGGCCAGGATGCGGGCGTTATTTCGGAAGCCGGCTGCCCCGGCATCGCCGACCCAGGGGCCGAACTGGCGCGGGCGGCCCATCAGGCGAGCGTCAGAGTGGTGCCGCTGGTAGGACCATCGTCGTTGCTGCTGGCACTTATGGCGTCTGGCATGAATGGGCAGAGCTTCACGTTTCATGGGTATCTGCCGATAGAGCGCGCCCGGCGGGCAGCGGCCATCAAGCAGCTGGAACGGCTGGCGCTGGCCCAGCACCAGACCCAGCTGTTCATCGAGACTCCCTACCGCAACATGCAGCTACTGGCCGATCTGCTGGCGCAGCTCAGCGGCAGCACACGGCTCTGCGTGGCCGCCAGCCTCACGGGGCCCGACGAATACGTGCGCACCGATACGGTGGCCGGCTGGAAGAAAAAAGGGTTGCCGGAGCTGCATAAGCAGCCAGCCGTGTTCCTGATTGGCAAGTAGCTCGCGCTAACGCGGCACTATTTCAATACCTGATAAACGAGCAGCGACGCCAAATAGGCTAATCCTGTCATGTATACCAACTGCAGAATGGGCCAGCGCCATCCTTTGGTTTCGCGGTACGTGGCGGCCAGCGTGCTCATGCATTGCATGGCAAACACATAAAACACCAGTAGCGAAGCGGAGCGGGCAGGCGTAAAGAACGGTTGCCCGTTTTCGTCTTTTTCAGCAGCCAGCTTCTGTTGCACGGTCAGTTCGTTGGCATCCTGGCCCACACTGTAAATAGTGCTCATGGTGCCCACAAACACTTCTCGCGCCGCAAACGAGGTGAGCAGCGAAATCCCGATTTTCCAGTCGAAGCCCAGAGGCCGGATGGCGGGTTCGATGAGGTGGCCGAAGCGGCCGGCGTAAGAGCTTTCCAGCTTCTGAGAAGCTACGCGGCTTTCGGTTTCTGCGGGCGTCAGGGCTTGGCTGATGGCTGTGTTCCGGGCCCTGGTTTCGGCCTGCTCCATAGCCTGGCCCGGCCCATACGAAGCCAGCACCCATAATATCACCGAAATAGCCATGATGACCTTGCCGGCCTGAAATACAAAGGCCTTCACCTTCTCCACGATGGTCAAGCCCACATTTTTCCAGCGCGGCCAGCGGTACACCGGAAACTCCATAATGAAGTAGCTGCGCTCCGTCGTGCGCATCAGCAGCTTCATGGCCCACGCCGAGCCGACCGCCGACACGAATCCCAGCAAGTACAGCCCCATTAGGGCCACACCGCGCAGGTTGAAGATACCCAGCACCGGCTGGTCGGGCACGACCAGTCCAATGAGCACGGTATACACCGGGATGCGCGCCGAGCAGCTCATCAGGGGCGTCACGAAGATGGTAATGAGCCGGTCTTTGCGGTTTTCGATGGTGCGCGCGCTCATGATGGCCGGTACAGCGCAGGCCATACCGGAAATAAGTGGCACCACGCTTTTGCCGTTCAGCCCGAACTTGCGCATGATGCGGTCCATCATGAATGTGACGCGGGCCATGTAGCCAGTTTCTTCCAGCACTGCTATGAACGCGAAGAGCAGCGCTATCTGCGGAATGAAAATCAGCACGCCGCCCAAACCGGCCAGAATGCCTTCGGTCAGCAGACTGATCAGCGGGCCGTCGAAATTGGTCTGGATTAGGCTGTTGATCCACGCGACGCCCTGATCGATGAGCTCCATGGGGTAGCTGGCCCAAGCGAATACTGCCTGAAACAGCAGAAACAGCACCGCCATAAAAATCAGGTAGCCCCACACGCGGTGCGTCAGCACCTTGTCGATGCGGTTGCTATACGGCTCGGCCTTTTCCGTGCGCGTAACCGACACCACGTTCAATAGCAGCTCGTTGATGTGGTTGTAGCGGGCTATGGTTTCCTGCGCCTGCCGGGCCGTGGGCTCAAACGCATACTTCGCCACCAGCTCCGCTATGTACGCCTTGTCATCGGGCGTCAGGAAGCTGATGTGGCGGAACTGGTGCGCATAATGCAGCGCCAGGTAGTCGTTGTGCAGATTGAAATAGTAGCGAATCTGCCGGATCATGGGCAGCAACTCCGGCTCCGGCTCATAGAAAGAGACACCGGGAGCATCCAGCTGCTGCGCCATCACAATCTTTAGGGCTGCTACCCCAATGCCTTTGCGGGCATTCATCGGAATGACAGGCACGCCCAACTCCTGCTGCAACTCGGCCAGATCAATGCTGATGCCGTGCTGCTCGGCCACATCCATCATGTTCAGGGCCAGCACTGCCGGCAGGCCCAGGTCGGCGAGCTGCGTGAACAGCAGCAGATTGCGCCGCAGGTTACTGGCATCGGCCGTCACCACCACAAAGTCGGGATACTGCGCCGAGCCCCGGTCGTAGAGCAGGTCCGTAATGACCTTTTCGTCGAGACTCTTGGGATAGAGCGAGTACGTGCCGGGCAGGTCAATGATTTCAGCGCGGTGCTGGGGCGTGAGCTGGCTTATGCCCGTTTTGCGGTCCACGGTTACGCCGGGGAAGTTGCCTACTTTCTGGTTGAGGCCGGTCAGCTGATTGAACAGCGACGTTTTACCGGAATTTGGGTTGCCGATCAGCGCGATACGCGTCAGGCGGCCATACCCCGGCAGGCGGCCGGCTGCTGTTTCCAGCGCGGCCACCGAAGCAGCCTGCCCGGCCGGGGCAGTTCGGATTCCGGCACTACTCATCGATACGCTACTCCTTCAGCAAAATGGTAGCCGCTTCACTCACCCGCAGCGACAAGGTATAATCGGCGGCTTCCCCCACTACCAGCGTAATGGGGCAGCCCAGTGGAGCACGGCTGTTGAGGCGCACCTGAGTGCCCGGAATGCAGCCCATTTCCAACAGCTTCAACGCCATTTCCGGGTCTTTCAGGCAGCAGATAGTGCCACTTTCGCCCAGCTGCAAGTCTTTTACACTCCGGCGGGCAGCAGTTTCGGGGGTAAGGATGGGAGTGGGCATGGCAGCTGAGTTATTTAGACTTGCTTTAAACAAAGGTACCACCCATTTAGGTTTCGGCCAAAATAGTATGCTTCCTCCCACACAATTCCTTGGTCCGGAAAGAACCGTCCTATAACTATTCCTTCGCGCAATTGCATCTTTATAAATATTTGAAGAATACTTGCCACAAATCGGCATTATCATTTTAATTTTGGCATATAACACTAGTTCTGCCTACCCATGCTCCAACGTTTACTTGCCTTTTTTGCATTTCTCCTGCTGTTTCCGGCCCTGGGCATGGCCCAGGAGAACCGCCTCTCCGGTCGCATCGTCGACCAGAAGACCAAGGAGCCGATTCCCTTTGCTTCTATCAGCCTGCGGGAAGAATCAACCGGCGCCCTGACCAATGAGTATGGCTTTTTTCAGATAGCCACGCCCGAGAAGAATGCACAGGATTCTCTTGTCGTTATTGCCCTGGGCTTCAAGCGCATGGCCGTGCTAGTGAAGCGCGGCGTTTCCCAAACCGACATCATCATCGAGGTTCCCAAGCGCGTAATTGAGCTGAAGAACGTAACCGTAACCGGCGGTAAGGTGAAAGACCTGGCCTTGGGCTCCAAAGCAAGCACACCAGGCGAAGGCATGATTCAGGGGATGCCAGGCAGCCAGTATGCTTTCTTCGTGAAAAATGACAAGTCGAAAAAGCTTGGCAACATCCGCTCGGCCTCGTTTTATATCGGCGAAAATGGCTTCCCGCGGGAGCCTTTCCGGGTGCGTATCTACAAGGCTGATGGCAACTACAACTCGCCTAATACGGACCTGCTCACCGAAAACGTGGTTGTATCTGCCCCCAAAGGTGGCGCCTGGTATACTGTCGACCTCACTTCCTACAACATTGAGGCGCCTACAGAAGGCTTCTTTGTAGCCATGGAATGGATTGTGAGCGGCGACAAGTTCTATACCACCAACTTCATGGACACCTACACGCCCTACGGCCAGATCATGCGCCCCACCTTCGAGTTCAAGGAAAGCCGCACCTGGAGCTACACGATGGGCAAAGGCTGGAGCCTGCTCACGCTTTCCAGCAATGGCCAGCGCTACAACGCCATGATTAAGGCGGAAGTAGACATGATTAAAGACTAACAGCAACGTGTGTTCTACGGACCACGCGGACAAAAAAAGAGGCTTGCCGGTTGGCAAGCCTCTTTTTTTGTCCGGTTATCTTGGCAGGCCGTGCATTGGCTACGAAACCCGTGCATGCTACTGCAGCCCGTAGCCTTACTTAATCACGGCAATTTCTACGCGGCGGTTTTGCTGGCGGCCTTCGGCAGTAGCGTTGGAAGCTACCGGCGCGGTTTCGCCCATAGGCTCAATGCTGACCCGGGCATCGCCCATCCCGCCGTTCTGCGAAAGCCATTTCTTCACGGCTTCTGCCCGCTTGGCGCTCAGTTCGCGGTTGTACGACTTGTCGCCCCGCGAATCAGCAAACCCCATTACGCGCACCTGGCTTTTGCCGTAGCGCCGGCCCACCGAAGCGGCTATTTCCGACAAGGCCCGCGTGGCCGTAGGCTTGATTTCTGCCTTGTCCGTATCGAAGAGCACTGTTTCTTCCAGCCCGTACACGCTGAACCGGTCGTCGCCGCGCACCGAAATTTCGGGCAAGTCGATTTCCTCGTAGGTTTCGTTGGCCAGAGTGGCTTTGGTCATGTCCCAGGCAGCATCGGCAGCGTTTGCTGTGTTGGTAGCGGCATCGGCCACGGTGGCGCCGTCGCGGGCCACTACGGCGGTGTCGGTGGTGGCTTCCTGAAGCTGGTCTTTTTCCTCGGGCTTTTTCAGGTCGCTGCAGGCCGAAGCCAGCAAAGCCGTTGCCGCCAGAGCGGAGAGCAAGTGTTTTTTCATGGGTAAGGTTGGTTGGGAGAGAAGTGAGCTGATATCCTCATCAGCGGGAAACCAAAGGGATGCTATTTCTTGGGCGTAGTATGCGCCACGATCCAAGAACGTATTATTTCTTCAGCCGCCGGCGAGAAGTTTCCGTGGGGCTTGCCGTTTACGAGCGGCCATTCTGTAGGCAGCGGCTGAAACAGGTGGTTTACGCCGGGCAGTTTCCGGATGGTTACGTCGCGGTTGGTGCGTAGTCCTTTGGCCAGGGCGCTCAGGTTGGCTTCGGGGGCTACTGCGAGGTCGGCGGTACCATTCAGGAGCAGCACAGGGCATTTGACATCCGCCAGACGCTCCAACGGATTGTAATCCAGAAAGTAGCGGTAGCGAGGCGAGGTAAACTCAACGGCTCTGGCCTGTAGAGTTGCCTCATCAATCCCCATGGTATTGCCCTGGCGAAGCAGGTTGGCCACAATAGCTTTGGACTGGGCCGCATCGGGCGTGTTCCGAATTATTTCGACCAGGTTCTGCTGCCGTTTCGTGGACAACTCAATCTGAGCGTCCTCGATTCCCAAGGAGCGTAGCCGGGCCTGCTCCTGCTGCACCACCAGTTCACTGCCCGGCACGCCGTAGGCGGCCAGCGTCACGACGAAGGCCGGCGGCAGCGGCTGAGCGGCCGACAGCAGGGCCACATTGCCACCTTCGCCATGCCCAATCACCCCAATCTGCGAGACGTTGATTTCGGGGCGGGTGCGCAGGTAGTTGAGGCCGGCCTGCACGTCGCTTACCAGCGAGGCAGTCGTTGTCGTGGAAAAATCCCCGGTCGAGCGGCCCACGCCCCGGTCATCGAAGCGCAGTACCGCCACCCCACGACGGGTCAGGTAGTCGCCCAGCGTCCCCAGCGGACGGTAGTCGCCGACGGTGCCTTCGCGGTCCTGAGCACCAGCATCAGACACCAGCACTACCGCCGGAAATGGGCCAGGACCGGCCGGAATGGTGAGCATGCCAGCCAGGCGCAGGTCGGCCGGAATGTTGGAATACGTGACTTCCTCTTCGCGGTAGGGCGGCGTGAGGCGGGCTTTCGGAGCCGTGTTGATGGGAGCGGCGGCAAAGGAAAGCGTGAGCGGCGACTGAAAGCCGGGCTGCCGCCAGATGCCTTCTATCTGCTTGCCATCGGGAGCCAGCCGGCCTGTGAAGCTGCTGCCGGCTTCTTCGGAAGCAAAAATGACCGTATCACCTTTCAGGTCCACTTTCACCTCCAGCTGGCTTACCTTCTGCAGCGGCACATCGAGGGTAGCGAAGTAAGAGCCGCCGGTGAGGCTTACCAGCCGAAAGATGACTTCCAGCTGGCCGCCGGGCATTGTGATGGGGCCCTTCCACAGTCCATCGAGTACGGGAGCAGCCGTGCCGGGTACCGCCGCTGCCAGTAGCAGTACCAGCAAGACGCAGCGCAGCCGGAAAGCGCGTAAAGTTGTTTTCATAGAGTAACAGGTGTGAGCAAAACGGGTTGGCGGCGCAGACGTGAGCAAGCCAATTATGACAAGTGCCCACGACGAGTAATGGCATATTCCCCGCAAGATAATTATATCTGATTTTTGTATTGCTACCATCTGAGGCAGACGGCGTCTTTTAATTAGCAATCAGCCAGTTTGCGACGGAAAGTATGTCCGTGAGCTACTCCGCCACAAACACGCGTTTTACCCGCTCACTCACATTCGTAAGCAGTTCATACGGAATAGTCCCGATTCGGCGGGACAGCTCGGGCAGCGGTACACCGGGCCCGAAAACTTCCGCCGTGTCGCCGGCCTGGGCGCCTGTGATGTGCGTGACGTCGGCCATGCACATGTCCATGCAGACGTTGCCGATGAGCGGCGCGCGCTGGCCCCGGATAACGACCTCGCCCGTGCCATTGCCGAAACGCCGGTCGTAGCCGTCGGCGTAGCCGATGGCCAGCGTAGCAATGCGCCGCTCGAAGTCGGTGGCCTGGCCGCGGCGGCCGTAGCCTACGGTTTCGCCGGGCGGCAGGGTTTTCACCTGCGAAATAGTAGTGCGCAACGTACTGACGGGCTGCAGGGCGTCCTGCTCGCGGCCGCTGGCTTCTACGCCATACAGGCCAATGCCCAGGCGCACCATATCGAAATGGGCCTCCGGGAAGCGCAGGATACCGGCCGAGTTGAGGGCATGCTTTAAGATGGAGTAGCCCAGGGCCTCTTCCAGCACGGGCGTCATGCGCTGGAAGGCGGCCAGCTGACGGCGCGAGAAGTCGTTGTGCTGCTCCTCGTCGGCGCCGGCAAGGTGCGTGAGGGCGCTGGCTACGCGCAGCAGGGCCGCATTTTCGCGCAGCAGCCGAGTTAGTTCGGGCAGGTCTTCTTCAGCGAAGCCGAGGCGGCGCATGCCGGTATCGAGCTTGAGGTGAATAGCCGGCAATGGCTGCTCACGAGCGGCCCGCAGGTAGTCGTGCAGCCTCTCGAAAGAGTAGATTTCGGGCTCTAGATGGTACTGGCGCAGCTTCTGGAAGGCGTCGGGCGAGGGGTTCATCACCATCACGGGCAGGCTGATACCGTGCTGGCGCAGATCCACGCCCTCATCGGTGTAGGCTACGGCGAGGTAATCGGCGCGGTGAAACTGGAGCAGGTTGGCGACTTCGGCCGAGCCGCTGCCGTAGGCGAAGGCCTTCACCATCACCATGAGCTTGGTGCCGGGCTGCAGGCGGCGGCGGTAGAAGTTGAGGTTGTGGGCCAGCGCATCGAGGTTGACTTCGAGCACCGTGCCGTGGATTTTCTGCTGGAAGGCAGCCACAATCCGCTCGAAGCCGAAGCGGCGGGCGCCCTTGACGAGGATAGTTTCCTGGCGGAAATCGTCGGGGCGAAAGTGACGCAGGAAGTCTTCGGTGGTATCATGAAAGGCCAGCTCCACATCGTGGAAGGCCATCTGATGCAGCCGGATTTCGGGGCCGATACCGATGAGGCGGTCGACGCCGTGGGTGGCGAGCTGGGCGGCGGCACGGGCGTACAGCTCGGGACCGGTCAGGCCCGACTCCAGCACGTCGCTCAGGATGAGGGTTCGGCGGCCGCGGCGGGGCTGGCGCGCCAGGGCATCGAGGGCCAGCGCAAGGCCGGCGAGGTCGTTGTTGTAGGTGTCGTCGAGGACGTAGCAGTCGTTGAGGGCCTGCTTCATCTCCAGGCGCATGGCCACGGGCTGCAGCCGGTCGAGGCGGTGCTGGATTTCGGCGGCGGGCGTCTGGTGCCAAAGCAGCACGGACAGCGCATGGAGGGCGTTTTCGACGGAAGGCTCGTCGGCGAAGGGCAGCGTGAAGGTGTGCTCCTGGGGCAGCGGGCGGGCCATGCTCACGCGCACCACGGTGCGGTCGGCGGAGGCTTCGGCCACGGTCACGGCCACATGGGCAAGGTGCGGATGCTGGCGGCTCCAGGTGAAGGTGCAGTGCTCGGGCAGATGGCGGCTGGCAGCGGCATGAATCAGCTCGTGGTCGAGGCAGTAAAAGAGCGTATCGACGCCGAGGAAGAGCTGCATCTTCTCTTCTACCTTCTCCTGGGGGCTGCTGAAGCCGGCATCGTGGGCAGTGCCGAGGTTGGTGAACAGACCAAGCGTGGGCTGGATGATGGCGGCGAGGCGGGCCATTTCGCCGCGCTCCGAGATGCCGGCCTCGAAGATGCCGAGCGTGTGCGTGGCGTTCAGCTCCCAGACGCTGAGCGGCACCCCCACCTGCGAGTTGTAGGACCGGGGACTTTTGCAAAGCAGCTCATCGGGGGCCAGCAGCTGGGCCAGCCATTCCTTGACGATGGTTTTGCCGTTGGAGCCGGTGATGCCCAGCACGGGCAGGCGGAAGCGGCGGCGGTGGGCGGCAGCCACGGCCTGCAGGGCAGCCAATGCATCATCAACCAGCAGAATACCCGCCTCAGGATAGGCCAGCAGACCACCGGGAATTTCCTCTGCCCTATCTACCACAAAGAGCCGCACGCCCTGTTTGTAGAGCTCGGGCAGGTAGCGGTGGCCGTTGTGCTGGGGGCCACGCAGCGCAAAAAAAACGCTGCCAACAGCCTGCCCGACGCGGCGGCTATCCAGGAGCAGCGACTGAATGGGCGCGGGGCCGGCGGGAGCCAGCAGCAGGGTGCCGCCGGTGAGGGCAGGCAGATCGGCAGAGAAATCGAGCATGGTGGCGCAAAGGTACTATGGTGATGAGGTGCGGCGGGGGATGGAACAGGTGGGGCCAGGATTTTATCGAGTGAATCCTGAATGGGAACAGGCAGGACGAGGGTTTGGAAAGATATGGCGCAGGTTGGAACGAGCGGGGCGGGCCCTGGAACCGTTGCGGCGAGGGTTTGGGGAGTGGCATTGTACTGGCGGCGCGGATGGTAACCGGTCGGATGGCGGCCACTGTTCGACCGGGGGGTTGGTGTACCTTTGCGGCCGGCTTACTGATTAAAATCCGCTTTGAAATTTTCACGTCATCATCTGGCCGCGCTGGCGGCTTTTCTTATCTGGGGCTTCTTCCCGATTCCGCTGCGGCTGCTGGGCGGCTATGCCAGCGGGCAGATTCTGTTTTTCCGGGTGCTGCTGTCCCTGGCGCTGTTACTGCTGATTCATGGGCTGGGACGGCGCGAAACGGTACGGGCTACGTGGCGGCAGTGGCAGGCGGCACCGGCGGCGGAGCGGCGGGGCGTGGCCATCAGCACGGTGCTGGGCGGGGTGCTGCTGACCTCGAACTGGCTGCTCTTTATTTATGTGGTTAACCAGGTGAGCGTGCAGGCCGGCTCGTTTGCCTACCTGATCTGCCCGATTCTGACGGCGCTGCTGGGCTTTTTGCTGCTGCGCGAAAAGCTGCGGCCCAACCAGTGGGCGGCTATTGCGCTGAGTGCGCTGAGCTGCGCGCTGCTGGGCGTGGGCGAACTACGGACCCTGCTCATGAGCTTGGTGGTAGCTTTCACGTATGCGTTCTACCTCATCACGCAGCGCCGCCTGCAGGGCTACGACCGGCTGGTGCTGCTGACGGTGCAGCTGGGACTGGCCGCGCTGATTATTCTGCCGCTGGCACCGCTGCTGGGCGCGCAGCCACTGGCGGGCCTTGCCGACACCCGGCTGCTGCTCGTGACAGCCGTGTTGAGCTCGGTATTTACCGTGCTGCCGCTGTTTCTGAACCTGTACGCGCTGAACGTACTGCCTTCGGGCACCGTCGGAATTCTGATGTACGTGAACCCGATAGTGAGCTTTGCCCTGGCGTTTCTGTATTTCGGGGAAGCCGCCACGGCGGTACAGGGCGCGGCCTACGGCGTCATTCTGGGGTCGGTGGTACTGTACAATTTCCGCTCACGCTCCTGAAGCCGTTGTGCATTCGGGAGTCTAATAAACCGGCAACTCGCGCTGAAAGTGGGTTTTGAGCACTTGATTCACTTTTTCTCTGGTGAGCGGCTTGCTAAGCAGGCCGGCAATCGGGAACTGCTCCAGCCGGTGCATATCCTGCGGGTGCAGCGAAGTAGTGAGCATCACAATAATGACCGAATCCTTGTGCAGCAGCGGGAGCCGCTGGTAGGCTTCCAGGAAATCGAAGCCGTTCATGACGGGCATCTTGACATCCAGAAAAAGCAGTACGGGGCACTGAGGTGTGTTTTCCTGGCAGTTTGCGACCAGCACGTCCAGCGCTTCCTGGCCATTGAGGGCTATCAGGAGCTGCTCTGCTACCTGCAGCTTTTCCAGCAGCCGGCGGTTGAGAAAGTTGGTTGCCTGATCGTCATCAACCAGCAACAGACAGGGAAGCTTTTGCATAACAGCCGGGGTAAATCAACTACCCGAAAACGAGAAACAAACGAAGTGGGTCTGGCAGAGGAAACACACGAAGAAAGTGCAGCCGGCCTTTTCCTGGCTTTCGGCGCTGCTATGGCCGCCGACATTTGCCACCATTTTTTTCACCAGGCACCGGCCCGCACCCGAGCCATCTACGGACGTATGGAAACACTGAAACATACCAGACAGGTTTTGCTGCCGCTTCTGGTCGGCGGTGTCCGTGAGGCTGACAACCCGTAGCTGGCCGCTGCGGCCTTGCAGCAAAGCTGCGTAAACGCAAGCACGTTCTACCGGCGGGCCGGGGGGCCAGCCCACAGTCTGCTGTACCAGCCGTTGTTCTGATTCTCAACTGTAAAAGGCGGCAACGGTTTCCGGACCTACGGGCTACGGGCAGGAAGTGCGGCGGCGGTGCGGTTTCGTTGTTAACTTCGGGCAGTTTTTGGATCTATACTCCTGCTGAATGACGACCGTTTTTTCTGCGCCGGCCGTGGCGCCCGTTACCGTGCCGCTATGGCGGCGGGTGCTGCCCCACCTGCTGGCTGTGCTGGTATTTCTGGCCTTGGCCGTGCTCTACTTCTCCCCCATCATGTTCGATGGCAAAACCCTGAGCCAGCACGACATCGTGCAGTTCAACGGCGGGGCGCATGAGGCGCAGCTGTATCGGGAGGCCACCGGCAAGGAGGCGCTGTGGACCAACTCCATGTTTTCGGGAATGCCTACGTACCTCATCAGTACCCACTTTACCGGCGACCTGAGCATTTATCTGCAGAAAATATTCACGCTGGGGCTGCCGGCGGTAGTAGCCAACCTGTTTCTGGCGCTGGTGTGCGGCTACGTGCTGTTCGTGGCGCTGGGCCTTTCGCCGGTGGTGAGTGGCGTGGGTGCCATTGCGCTGGGCTTCACCAGCTACAACCTCGTGATTCTGGCCGCCGGCCACAACACCAAGAGTCTGGCCCTGGCCTACGCGCCGGTGGTGCTGGCGGGTCTGATAGTAGCGTTCCGGCGCAATAAGTGGCTGGGGACGGGCCTGTTTGCCGTGGGCTTGGCCATGAACGTGCGGGCCAACCACCTGCAGATTACCTACTATCTGCTGCTGCTGGTGCTGGTGTTCGGCATTGTGGAGCTGATTGGAGCCGTGCGCGAAAACCGCCTGCCCGACTTCCTGACCCGCACGGCGCTGCTGGCCGTGGCCGCGCTGCTGGCCGTGGGCGTGAGCTTCGGCCGCCTCTATACCACGATTGAATATGGCAAGTACAGCATCCGGGGCAAGTCGGAGCTGAAAACCCCACCCCCGACTGCCCCCGGCCAGCCCGCGGCCGCTCCCGCCGGCGACGATGGCGCAGGCGGCTCGGGTCTCGACCGGGACTACGCCTTCGGGTGGAGCTACGGCGTAGGTGAGAGCATCACGCTGCTGATTCCGAACTTCTACGGCGGCGCCTCGCAGAGCAAGCTATCTGACGACTCCGAAACGGGTAAGGCGCTGGCCGGCATGGGCCTGCCGCCGGTGCAGCTTTCCGACTACCTGGCCCACATGCCCACCTACTGGGGCGACCAGCCGATTACGAGCGGGCCGGTGTACGTGGGCGCCATCGTGTGCTTCCTGTTCGTGCTGGGGCTTTTCGTGGCCGACCGACGGCTGCGCACGTGGCTGCTGGTGGGCACCATTCTGTCTATCGTGCTGGCCTGGGGCAAGAACTTCGAGAGCTTCAACTACCTGATGTTCGACTATTTCCCGGGCTACAACAAGTTCCGCTCGGTGAGTATGGCCCTGGTGATTGCGCAGCTGGCTATGCCGCTGCTGGCCATTCTGGCGCTGGCCCGCGTGCTGCGTAGCCGTGCCGTGGCTACTACCGCTGCCGGAGCCAGCACCCACCCCAGCCTGGCCGCCCTCAGTGCCAAAACCACCACCGACGCGCCCGAAACCGCCGAGCTGAAGCGCAAGCTGCTGCTGGCGCTGGGCATTACGGTGGGCGTGTGCCTGCTGGCTTTCCTGATGGGGCTGGGCGCTGATTTTGCCTCGCCGATTGATGCGCAACTGCAGCAGCAGGGCTTCCCGCTGGACGCGCTGCGCCAGGACCGCGCCGCCATGCTGCGCGGCGACGTGTTCCGCTCCATTGTGTTCATTGTGCTGGCAGCCGGGGCGCTGTGGTTCTACCTGCAACGCAAGCTGTCGGCGGGCATGGCGGCGGCGCTGGTAGGCGTACTGACGCTGGTGGACCTGTGGAGCGTGGACAAGCGCTACCTCAACGACGCCAATTTCCAGCGCGAAACCGTGGCCCAGCAGTTCGTGCCCTCGGCCGCCGATCAGCAGATTCTGCAGGACAAAGACCTGAGCTACCGGGTGCTGAACGCCGCCAATCCGTTCAACGAGGCCAATACGTCGTACTTCCACAAGAGCATCGGAGGCTACCACGGGGCCAAGCTGCGGCGCTACCAGGACCTGATTGACCGGCAGATTTCGCTGAACAACACGCAGGTGCTCAACATGCTGAATACCCGTTATGTGATAGTGCCCGCGCAAGCGCCCCAGCAGCAAGGCCAGCCCGGTCAGCCGGAGCAGGTGCAGCGCAACCCCGGCGCGCTGGGCAATGCGTGGTTCGTGAACGAGGTGCAGAAAGTGCAGACGCCCGACCAGGAAATCCAGGCCCTGACCGGACTGAACGCGGCGACGACGGCCGTGGTGGACGTGGCCAAGTTTCCGCTGGCCAAGACCAGCTACCCGGCACCCGGCTCCACCATTTCCCTCACGGATTACTCGCCTGACGCGCTGAAATACCGCGCTACGGCCACCGCCGACGCCTTCGTGGTGTTCTCGGAAATCTACTACGCCGATGGCTGGAACGCCTACCTCGACGGCAAGCTGGTGCCGCACCTGCGGGTCAATTACGTGCTGCGCGCCATGCCGCTGCCAGCCGGCACGCACACCATCGAGTTCCGGTTTGAGCCCACGGAATACGCCATCGGCAACACGGTTTCAATGATTTCGTCGGTGCTGCTGATTCTGGTGCTGCTGGGGCTGCTGGTGTACACGGTGCGGCAGCCAACGGAGCCCGCTGAGCCAGCTTTCGTGTAGCCATTATTCTCCTTCATGCGAAAAGCCCTGCCGGTTCGGCAGGGCTTTTTCGTGGGCTGATTTGCTGCTTTCCATGATTCTCGAACCGTTACATGAGCCCGAAGCAGCCCGCCGCCACATCCGGCTGCTGCTACTGCGCGACGACCTGGCCCACCCCGAGCTGCCGGGCAACAAGTGGCGCAAGCTGAAATACAACCTCGCCGAAGCCCGGCGGCTGGGGCACGATACGCTGCTGACGTTCGGCGGGGCGTTTTCCAACCACATTGCGGCCGTCGCCGCCGCCGGCCGCCTCACCGGACTCCGTACCATCGGCATCATCCGGGGCGAAGAAACGCAGCCGCTTAACCCTACCCTGGCGCGGGCCGCAGCCGACGGTATGGCTCTCCGCTACCTCGACCGGGAAACTTACCGCCGCAAGCAGGAGCCGACGTTTCTGGCGGAGCTGCTGCGCGAAACCGGCCCGGCCTACGTCATTCCTGAAGGCGGCTCCAATGCCCTGGCCCTGCCCGGCTGCGCCGAGCTGGTCATGGAGCTGGCCACGGAAATCGACTTCGACTACTTGTGCGTAGCCTGTGGCACGGGCGGCACGCTGGCCGGCCTGCTCACGGGGCTGGCCCCGCAGCAGCGGGCGGTGGGCGTGGCAGCCCTGAAAAACGGCAGCTTTCTGCGCCCTAGTATCAACGCGCTGACGCAGGCTGCTACCGACCGCACCTTCCCCAACTACGACCTGCGCACGGACTACCACCTGGGCGGCTATGCCCACTTCTCGCTTGAGCTGCTGTACTTCATTCAGGAATTTCAGGCCCGACACGGCGTGCTGCTGGACCCTATTTACACCGGCAAGCTGCTGTTTGGGGTACTGGACTTAGTGCGGCAGGATTATTTCGCGGCGGGCTCTACGGTGGTGGTGGTGCACACCGGCGGCCTGCAGGGCTGGGCCGGGTTCCGGCAGCGGTTTGGGCACCGTAGCGCGTGGTGGCCGGAGGGCATTCCGTCCTCCTGAGTGCCGCGAAGAACCCTGTCACGCCTGAGCGGAACAAGAGAAAATTGTGATGATGGAAGAATATCCTTCGCGGCACTCATGATGCCAAAAGGGTAAACATTTTTACCACTGAAATCTACGCTCTAATCGGCGTAGCCAGGGCTGGGCACCCAGGGCCGCCAGCAAAAACCAGTGCGACAAAACCGGCGCCGAAAACCGGATATCCCAGTCTTCCACCGTCATCATCACGACAACGGCCTGCAGCAGAATGACGGCGGCGGCATACACGCGGGCGGGCCGAGCTACGGCGCGGCGGGCCAGTCCGCGCAGGGCCAGCCAGTAGATGGGCGGCAGTGTGGCGGCCAGCAGCAGGCAGTGCAAGGCAGAGTAATACGGCTTCGGAAAGCCCATGAAATATGTGAGCTTGAGGGCTGCCAGCTGCGCAAACCACCGTGGATTTTGCCCGATAAACGACAGCAGCCGCCACAGCGGCGGAGCGGCCGGGGCGGGCAGGTGTAGGGGCGCCGTTGGGTGTAAGTTGGCCTGCGGATAGCCGAAGATGATGAGGCCCTGCTCGTAGGTTTCGATGAGCGTGAAGGTGCGCAGCAGCTCGTTGAGCACCACCCACGCCACCGGCAGCAGCACCAAGCCCGCCAGCAGCCCGACACGCAGCCACTTCCGCTGCCCGTGCGCCCGCAGCCACGCCAACGCCGCCAGCCCGCCAGCCCCGAAGGCCACAAAGCCGTTGGGCCGAACTGTGGCCGTAGCCAGCAGCAACAATATCGCCAGCAGCACCCCGCGCCAGGTACGCAGCCGCGCCACTGCCCACAGCGAAAACACAAGCAGGCTGGTAAACAACGACTCCGTGAGCAGAAAGGGGTTGGCGCGCTGCACATCCGTCCAGCCGATGAACAATAGCGCCGCCAGCGCCGCCGTGAGCCAGTGCCCGCCACCCAGGCGCCGTGCTGTGCCGTACAGCGCCCGCGCCGCCAGCCCCGACAAGGCTACCTGCGCCAGCCCGATGCCCCACCAGCCCAGCCGCAGCTTCAGAAACACGCTCATAAACAGCGGATAACCCACGTAGCGCAGGTAATGCCCGCCCTTAAACGTGCCGGTTTCGGCCAGCCGGGTAGCGTACTCGAGGTATTGCTTACTGTCGCCGCTGAAGCGCGGGCCCTGGTAGAGCCGCCAGCACCACACCTGCACCAGCAGCCACAGGCCAGCCAGCAGCCAGCCGTGCCAGCGGTGCAGCCAGCCCCGCCCCGCCCCCACTGCTGGCGCCGGAACGGTAGTCGGGTTGGCGGAAGGGGCTGCGGAGGTAGTCATGGCGCCGTAAAGCTACGTCCACGGTGCCAGACCCGGCTTCCGGTCGCAGCGTTGCGCTTCGGCAGAACTTGCGGGCTTCGCGTATACGTTCGGGTTCTGCTCTCACTTCTCTCCCCGCATGTCCGCTTCTCTGTTGCTTCGCCGCCTGCTGCCGCTGCTGTTTTTGGTAGGCCTGGGCTGGTTTCTCTGGACGAAAGTCCGCCCGGCCCTCGCCGATTTCGACAACCCGCTCAACCCCACGCCGCGCGTAACCGTGACGCACAACACGGTGCTGCAGAAGGTGGAAAGCCTGGGCAAGCTGGAGCTGGTGCGCTACCAGTTCAAGGATGTGGTGGAGTACAAGAAAAGCACCTACCGCTTCCTGCCCGACGCCAAAGTGGCCCTCATTGTGGCCGGCAACGCCATTGGCTGCCTCGATTTGCGCAAGGTGCGGGAGCAGGACGTGGTGTTCGAAGGCGACTCGGTGGTGCGCGTGGCGCTGCCGCCCGCCGAGCTGTGCACCTGGCAGGTAGACCACAGCCAGAGCCGCGTGTACAGCGTCGAGAACGGCTTTTTTCAGGATGCGGAGCTGGTAGATGCCGGCTACAAATACGCCGAAGCCAACGTACGCCGCGCCGCGCTGCAGTCGGGCATTCTGGCCCAGACCGAGCAAAACGCCCAGCAAATCCTCAAGCCCATGCTCGAAACCATGACCGGCCGCCGCGTGGTACTCACCAAACAGATGCAGAACCCGTTGCGGCCGGCGAAGCAATAGAAAACAGAACGTCATGCAGAGCGGAGCCGAAGCATCTCGCTAATGTGGTAGAATCATTTACTACACTAGCGAGATGCTTCGGCTCCGCTCTGCATGACGTTTGGGAGAGCAGCAAACCGACTTCGCTAGTCTTCGTCATCTTCAGGGGCTTTGCCCAGGTCGTCGAGAGCCATTTTGATGAGGTCGGATTCGTAGCCTTTGGCCGTGAGGAAGAGCTGGATTTTCTGGCGGCGCACCCGCGGGTTGCGCTCCTTTTCCTGGCGGTCCTTCTTTTCCAGCACATCCACGAGGTTCTGGTAGTACTCGTCGCCGTCTATTTCCTTGAGGCCTGACTTGATGCAGTAGTCCGAAATGCCTTTCTGCTTCAGGTCCTGCACGATGCGGCGGCGGCCCCACTTCTTCTGGTTCACGTGCCCGCGCACGAAAGCCTTGGCAAACCGCTCCTCGTCCAGCAGCTTCTCGCGGCTCAGCCGGATGATGATTTCGCCGGCCTCGTCTTCGTCTAGGCCGTAGCTGCGGAGCTTGGCTTCCACTTCCTTCTGGTTGCGCTCTTGGTAGGCACAGAAGGCGGCTATTTTCTGGAGCGCCTCGCCGGGCGTGTAGGTTTTCTGCTTTTTCTCCTGCTGGTTGCGGTTCATCATAGAGCAAGATAACGCGGATTGCGGGGCAGAAGTGCGTTTTTTTCTGGTATTAGCTGCCCGATGCCAGCAGCGGATGGTGCAAACCGGAGAGGCTGCGGGCGGTTGTAGCTGCATTACCTGTTTCCGCTATGCCGCTGCTCACGCCGGGCGTCCGCTACATGCTGCTCAGCACGCTGTTTTTCGCGCTGCTGAACGTGTGCGTGAAGCTGCTGCCGCACCTGCCGCCCCTCGAAATCATCTTTTTCCGCTCGGTGCTTTCGCTGGCTCTGAGCTACGGGGCGCTGCGGCAGGCGCGGGTGCAACCCTGGGGCCAGCCAGGCAGCCGCTTTTATCTGCTTTCGCGCGGCACAACGGGGGCGCTGGCGCTGGTGCTGTATTTCTACACGCTCCAGACCATGCCGCTGGCCTCGGCCGTAACCATTCAGTACCTAGCGCCCATTTTCACGGCGGTGCTGGGCATTTTCATCGTGAAGGAAAAGGTGCAGCCCTGGCAGTGGGCATTTTTCCTGCTTTCGTTTGGGGGCGTGGTGCTGGTGAAGGGGGTTGATACGCGCATCGAGCCGCTCTACCTGGCCATGGGCGTGGCGTCGGCCGTGTTTTCGGGGCTTTCCTACAACTCCATCCGCAAGCTGGGCGGGCGCGAGCATCCGATGGTAATTGTGCTGTTTTCGCAGCTGGTGGTGGTGCCGTTCAGCGCGGTGTACTGTCTGATGCACTGGACTACGCCGGTAGGCTGGCAGGACTGGGGCGTGCTGCTGCTGACGGGCATTTTCACGCAGCTTTCTCAGGTGTACAAAACCAAGGCCTACCAGGCCGGGCCGCTGGCCAGTATCAGCAGCCTCGACTACCTGGGCATTCTGTACGCGCTGGGGTTGGGCTTCACGTTTTTCGGCGAAACGTTCGGGCTGCCCTCCTACGCTGGCATGGCGCTGGTGCTGCTGGGCGTGGCGCTCAACGCGGCCTACACGTTCCGGCAGGCGCGCCGCCCGGTGCCGGCTTCGCCGGTAGTGGAGGAAGTGGCTGCGTAACAAACCGGTTTGGTCGAAAAACACCGTCCGTACCGGGCACAGACAACCTTACGGCTGGGTATTCTCTCTATCTTGGCACCAACTGTTTTTATCTGCCCGATGCACCGCTATTTACTCCTGCTCTTTTTTCTGATCAACACCCTTGCGGCGCAGGCCGGCATCATCAAGGGCCGCGTCACGGACCCGCAGGGGGCCGGACTGGCCTTTGCCAACGTGGCCGTACGCACCACGACCACCAGCACCGCCACCAACGAGCAGGGCAACTACCAGCTGCGGCTGCCAGCCGGCTCCTACGAGCTGGTGTATCAATATGTGGGCTACAAACCGCGCATAGAAACTGTACGCGTAGCCGGTGGCGACACGGCCACTACGCTCAACATTACGCTGGAGCCCGAAAGCTACAAGCTGCGCGAAGTAGTGGTGCGCGCCTCCGACCGGGACCCGGCCTACGCCATCATTCAGCAGGCCCAGCAGTGGCGGCGCTACCACCTGCGCGAAGTCTCCGCCTTCAAAGCCCGGGCGTACATCAAAGCATTGGGACGGTTTGCGGAAGTGCCGGGCAAGATTCTGGGCCTCGTGAAAATCGGGCCCGACATCAAGCCGGGAATTTTCTACCTGTCAGAATCAGTCTCAGAGCTGAGCTTCAGGCAGCCGAACGTGGTGCAGGAGCGCATGATTTCCTCCCGCGTGAGCGGCGACACCAAAGGCATCAGCTTCAACCGGGCGGGGCGCGGGGCGGGCCTCAACTTCTACGAGAACGTGCTGAAAAGCGGCTTTTCAGAGCGCGGTTTCGTGTCGCCGGTTGCCGATGGGGCCATGCTGTTCTACAAGTACGAGCTGGAAGGCAGCAGCCAGCAGGGCGGCGTGCTAGTGCACAAAATAAAAGTCACGCCGCGCCGCCGCACCGACCCGGTGTTTTCCTCGGGCCACATCTACATCGTGGATGGGACGTGGCGGCTGCACTCCGTGTCGCTCAACCTCGACAAAAACGCCCAGCTCGACTACGTCGACAATTTCCGCATCGAGCAGCTGTTTGCGCCCGCGCCCGGCGCGCCCCACGTCTGGGTGATTCAGTCGCAGAAGATTACAGTGGGCTTTACGGCGTTTGGCTTCAAAGGCAGCGGCTACCTGACGGCGGTGCTCAGCAACTACAAGGTGCAGCCCACCTACCCCAACCGCCCGGCACCAACTGCCCTGCCAGCAACTCCCACGGCCACAGAGCCCGCGGAAGCGCCCGTGACGCGCGAAACGGCCGCCGAACTCAGAAAGCAGAAGCCAAAGCTGAGCGGCCTGAACCGGGAGGTACGCCGCCAGAGCAAAGCCGCGGAGCGCGACACGGCCGGCCTGAGCATCGGGCAGCTGAAGCGCGGCGAGATAATGTTAGTAGAAAAAGGCGTGAACGAGCGGGATTCCAGCTACTGGGACACCATCCGGCCCATTCCGCTGACCGAGGAGGAGCAGAAAGACTACCAGGTAAAAGACAGCACTGAGGTAGTGCGCAACTCACGGCCCTACCAGGACTCACTGGATCGGGTGCGCAACGAGCTGGAAGTAAGCAAGTTTCTGCTGACCGGCTACACCTATTCCAATACGTTCCGCAAACGCTCGTGGTACGTGGCGCCGGTGTTCAACATCCTGAACTACAACACGGTGGAAGGCACCGTTATCAACCCCGAAGCCACGTTCACGCAGCGCACCGACGACCGACGTTCCTACTCCATCACGCCGGCCGTGCGCTACGGATTCAGCAATAAGCTGGTTAGTCCTAGCCTTGCGGGTACCTGGCAGCTGCATCCGGTGCGCGTGTCGCGGCTCACGGCCCGTGTGGGGCGCACCATCGACAACTTCGACCCTAACACGCAGCTGACGCCCTTCATCAACACGTATTACACGCTGCTCGAAAACCGCAACTACGCCAAAACCTACCGCCGCGACGGGGGCCAGCTGGGCTACCAGGCCGAGGTGCTGAATGGCCTGACGCTGCAGGTCACGCTGAGCTACTACGACCGGCGCGAGCTGGAAAACACCACCATTGACTTGTGGCGCGACAAGCCCGGCGTAGCCTTCACGCCCAACGACCCGCGCAACGAAGAGCTGCCCGGCGGCACCGGTTTCGGCCGCAACCAGGCCCTGACCTGGGAGCTGGCGGCCTCGTTCCGGCCCGGCCAGCGCTACATCACGCGGCCCGACGGCAAGATTAATCTGGGCTCGAAGTCGCCGACGTTTGTGGGCATCTGGCGGCAGGGCGTGGGCGGCGTGCTGGGCTCCGATGTGCGCTACACGCTGCTGGAAGTTGGTATCCGGCAGAACATCGGGCTGGGGCTGCTGGGCACGAGTAGCTACAAGGTAGCGGCCGGCGGCTTTGTGGGCACGCCCAAGCTGTCGTTTATGGACTTCCGCCACTTCTCAGGCAACCGCACCTACCTGGCCGCCGATTTCAGCCAGTTTCAGCTCCTCGACTACTACCGCTTCAGCACGCGCCGCCAGTTTCTGGAGGCGCACTACAACCACCATTTCAACGGCTTCTTCCTAAATAAAATCCCGCTGCTGCGGCAGCTGAAGTGGCAGGAAGTGGCCTCGCTCAACTACCTTACTACCGCGCAGGTTGGCCACTACGTGGAGCTGGGCGTGGGCCTTGAGCACGTGTTCAAGGTGATGCGTGTGGACTTCTATACCGGCCTGCAGTCGGGGCAGCGCGTAGGCACGGGCGTGCGGGTAGGCATCGGGTTTTAAGAACCGTTCGGGCTCCGCGCCTCCCAGCCGCGAGGTTGCGCAGCTTTACCGCAGTATTGCGACTCCAGGGCGCGACTTTACGGCTGGGAGTCGCAATACCGCGGCTTCCAGCCGCGAAGTCGCGCCGTTTTACCGCAACACTGCGGCTCCAAAGCGCGAAGTCGCGGCTGGGAGTCGCAACCGCGCCCCTCCCAGCCGCGACTTCGCGACAAAACGGCGCGATGCTGCGGGTGCTCCCGCGCTGCTGCTGTAGAAAAGGCCCTCTACCGCATTGGCAAAGGGCCTTTTCTATGACAGCAGACCGACCTATTTCACTTCCTCGAAGTCCACGTACTCGCCGCCTTTGAACTCCTTGGGCTGCGCAGGTTTCGGGCGGGGCGGCACGTAGTCTACATGTACGTCGCCGCTGGCGGTGCGGGTTTGCTCCGACGCGTTGGGAGCAGCTTCAAACGGGGCACCACCGAACTGTTGCGCGTGCCGGCGGGCCTGCTTTTGCAGAAATCCAACCACCAGGTAGCGCATCAGCACGGGCAGCACAAAGCGCAATACCAGCGCCAGCAGGAAGAAAATGAGCAGGAATTTAATCAGCATGGATCAGCCGGGGCTTAAACAGGTTGAAAGTAAAAATCAGCCGTAACTGCGCTGTTCAGCTGGGCTTCCGAGCACGGCACGAGTTCAGAACGCTCCGATAGCACGAATGGTTTGTAGCCCAGCTTATCGAGCACCGCTACCACGGCGCGGCGGTTTTCCAGGCCATTCAACTCCGTTTGGATGAGCGGCCGGAAACGGCGCAGCGTGGCCTGCATGTGCCGGAACACCTCATGCTCGAAGCCTTCCACGTCGCACTTCACGAAGTCGAGGCGCGGCAGGTGGGCCAGCAGGTCATCAGGCACGCGCATGGGCACGTCGTAAGTGCGGGCGTAGTGCTCATCGGGGTTGCTGGCTGCTACTTTGGTCATGCCGTGGTGCAGCAGGCCGTTGCGCTCGGGTGTACCCATCTGCACGGTAGTGTTCTGGCCACCCAGCGCATAGGGCAGTAGCGTAAGGTTGCGGTAGCCGCTGAGCTTCACGTTGTCCTGCCAAATGGCCTGGAAATCCGGAATCGGCTCCACGGCCAGCACCTGCCCTTCCGGCCCTACCAGCCGCGAAAGCGCCACCGAGTAGTAGCCCAGATTGGCCCCGATATCGAGACACACAAAGCCCGGCCGGATAATCTTCTCCAGGAAAAACAGTTCCGGGTATTTCGTACGGCCCCAGCCCGCGCCCACCAGCCGCAAGTACACGCGGCTCACGAAACGGATGTACCGCTCGAAGCCGAGCGCGCGGACCAGAAGTTTACGGAGTGCTTTCATAGAAGCGGTAAAGGTAGCAAGCCCGGCCGGGTCTGCGGAATCCTTAGGCGCCACCACACTTTGCATCTGCTACTATAGCTGCTTCCGCCCGCCTTTTTCCCAGCCGCTGGCCAGCAGCTGTGGCAGCCTATAGCCTGCCAGTACTGACCGGTACCCAGCAGCCACGCGGCTGCATGCTGGGCTACCATGAAAAAATGCGGCCAACGCTTGTGTGGTTTTCCGCAGGGTTTCTATCTTTGCTGCCCCTGACGGATACGCCGCCTCGGAAATGCCTGTTTAGCTCAGCTGGTAGAGCAGCTCATTCGTAATGAGCAGGTCGTTGGTTCGAGTCCAATAACAGGCTCAGTGGGTATGAAAGCCTTTGCAAATCCTGTATTTGCAAAGGCTTTTTCGCGTTTAGGGCTCTCCTTCCTTAGCTCGCAAACCGGAATCAGAGCGGCACGTTCGGGGTGCTTGGCGTGGCCAGCCAGTGTACGCGTCACCGCAGTTGTCCTTCCTTCGGTATACAGCATATGAAACTCTCTTTCCTTCTGTCATTACTTGGCCTGGCAATGCTGGGCAGTTGTCAGCAGACTCCTTCTGCTGAAAGTCCGCAAGCGCCTTCTGAACAGCAGGCCCAAGAACAGACCAGCGCAACCGGGGCGCCCACTGCCACTGCTGCCCGCGCTGCAGTGGGCCGATACCTGCAGGGCCAGCCCAACGCTGCACTTTACGTCCTCGATTCGGCCAGCGTGCTGGAAGTAGACGACCACTGGCAGGTGCTCGTGCTGCGCACCGACTGGGCCGGCCGCATGCCCAACCGCGCCGCCTTCGAGGTAGATAAGAGCACTGGTACAGTGAGCCCCTTGGCCGTAAAGTATGTCTTGAACGGGCACAACGAAACTAACTTGCGCCGGGCGAGTGTTGGCAAAATCATGGTTCAGCTTCCGGAACCTGTCTTCACTTATGCACCACCTTATATATAGCAGTACATCCGTAGTACCTTTCTCTGAGGAGCAACTACACACCTTGCTCAGCCAGGCCAGAGCCAACAACGAGCAGCAGGGACTGACGGGCATTCTGTTATATCACGCCGGTCAGTTCATGCAGTTGCTGGAGGGCCCGCCAGCTGCCGTGCACGCCGTATATAACCAGATTGCCCAGGACCCACGCCATACAGGCATCATCAAGCTGGCCGACAAATCGGTAGAGAGCCGCAGCTTCCCCGATTGGTCGATGGCGTTCCGGGTGCTGGATGGTGAGCAGTTCAACCACCTGCTGGGCTACCAGGCGCCGGAAACCGCCAATGTTGCCCCATCGGGCCTGAGCGCCGCCGACTCTCTGCTGCTGGGGATTATGCGCACTTACATGCTTCGCGACGACCCGGAACAGTAAGCATCCGCATCCCCCTTAACCAAAAACGCCGCCAGCATCTCCTGCTGGCGGCGTTTTGATTAATACTCAGCTAGGCCGTTGCATATGCAAAGCTTAGCGCGGGTGAAGTGCCTAGAAGCTGCTGTCGTCGTCGCTGTTGTGCAACGACGACGTCGTGCCACGGTACACCGACTCGCTGCTGGACTTCCACTTCGATTCACCCTTGGGCGTGTAGCGCGAGTCGCTGGCTACCGACGTTTTTCCGCTTTTGCCACGCAGCGCCAGCCAGCTCAGACCGCTTACCAGTAAAGCACCACCCACTACCTTTTGGGTAGTCGAGAGGCTATTTACCTGCTCCAAGGCCTTGTTGCCGAAGTCCTTGAGCGACTGAGGCAGTTGGTCTACACTCTTGGCCCACTGCTCCTGGTCGAGCCAGGACTTGCGCTGGCTGTCCTGATTCTGCTCGTTCTGGGTAGCAGGTGTAGTGCTTTCCGCCTGTGGCTGGCGCGAAGCTGTATTGTTGCTGGAAGCGGAAGAAGGCTGCTGATTCTGGCGGCCAGAAGAGGCACTACCAGAAGTGTTTGCTGAAGGAGTAGCCGAACCGCTGGCAGATGGAGTAGCAGACTGCGCAGCGGGCTTATTGGCGGCGCTGGAAGACGAGGAAGAAGACGTGCCGGAATTCGACTGGTTTTGCTTGTTGTCCATGATAATGAAAGAGTAAGGAGTACAACTAAGTAACGGAGCGGCCTTCCGGCCGCTCCTGCCCTCTATTCGAAAAATTTGCCTTTGGGGTTGCAGATCAGGCGTATTGGTTTTTGGCTTTCTGCTCATTTTCAGTGCCAGCAGCAGCTCACTTATTCCGCCAGCTAGCCCCTGGCCCTGTTTTCCGCAGCCTGGACGGGCACTGCCGAAAAACTTATGCCCCGCCCCGGCGTTTGTGCGTAGGCCGCCGGCAAGCGCGGCAGTAACTCGGTTCAGAACAGTAGCATGCAGCAGCGTTTTCAGGATAAAGTGTGTTTTATTACGGGTGCTACTTCCGGCATTGGGCGGGCAGTGGCAGTACAGATGGCTCAGGAAGGAGGCTTGGTGGCCATATTAGGCCGCGACGCGCAAGAAGGCCGCGACGTAGTGCGCGAGATAAAAGCGGCAGGAGGAACGGCTATGTTTATCCGCACGGATGTGGGCCGCGACGCGCAGCTGGTGGCAGCCGTAAGCAAAACGCTGGCCGCCTGGCATAAGATAGATGTACTGGTCAGCAACGCCGGTATGATGACGTTCGACCCCATCCTTACGCTCAAGCCCAAGAGCTGGGATACGCTTTTGCAGGTGAATCTGCGGAGTCTGTTCCGGCTCACGCAGCTTTGCCTGCCGCATATGAAGCATGGCAGTATTGTGGCCGTCAGCTCAGTGCATGCCCACCAAACCACCCCCAACGTCATTCCATACGCCACTAGCAAGGGCGCCATTGAGGCCTTTGTGCGGGGTGTGAGTCAGGAAATACCGCATACGCATGCCCGCATCAATGCCGTGGCGCCCGGTGCCGTGGACACGCCTATGCTTTGGAGTAACCCGAACGTGAAGAGCGGCAAAGAAAAGATTACCGGTCAGGTAGGCACGCCCGAGGAGCTGTCGGCCGCTATCTGCTTTCTGGCCTCTCCTGAAGCCAGCTTCATCAATGGCACCACCCTGATAGCTGATGGTGGGCGTCTGGCAACCCTATAACTATTAAAGAGTGAGATAAAGCGCCCCTTTTCAGTTGCCAGGTAACTGCAAAGAGGCGCTTTGCGGGTAGGCCTTTCTGTAGATTGGCCCTGTGTTTACGTTGCCTTCGGGCCTTGGTGCATGGTAGCCGGGTCGGGCAGAGGACGACCTTGCGCGTATTGGGCCGCATTCCGGTGACCTGCTTCACGAGCCTGCGCTTCAAAAGGAATGTTGTAGTACCCGTGCCGGGCCCAGCCTACCAAGTAGCGCCACAGAAACCCCAGCCGCCCATGCTCCTGAAATTGACGGATGTGCTCCATTTCGTGTGCCACCCAATACGGGTCATTCAGAAATTCCTCTTTTGTTGCTCCGCTCAAATGAATGGTATTGCCGAGCACCATAGCCACGCTCCGGGTGCCCAGCTTGAGGCGGGCAACGCGGGCCAAAGGTGAGTTTTCGATAATGCGCGGAGAGGTCATGGGGCAGGAGAAAAACAGGGCGGAGTATACGCACCAACTAACCTATACGGTTACACGTGTTGCATGTATTATTGAACAATAAATTGACTTTAGGGAAGAATATTGTCAAAAATGGCAGACAAAACTAGGCTAGTCCGGAATTTTAGGCCTAGCTTTAACCATCGGCGAAAGTAGAGTCTGCTCTTTTTCGTCGTTTTTTCACCGATTTACGCTTCCTTTTTTCATCCGCTTCTATCGACGAAAGAAGTACTTCCCGGTTCCTTCGGCCCCTGCCGAAAACCGATTTTGCCACCTCCACGACGGACAATGAAGAATATTTCCCTGTATTGCCTCGCCGCGGCCGCCATGGCCCTCTCTTTCCTCTTCGAACAAGCTCCTTCCACCGCTACCTCCGCTTCGGCCCCTATACATGCTGAAGCGTCCTTCCTGTCCGGTTTCTCACTCGACGAGGAAGAAAAGCCTGCCGCCGCGGCCAGCGACTCCGCTGCATACGACTACTACGGCCAGGCTCTCGGACTCCGGCTGGCCCGCACCGAGAATACTACCCTGCTCCGCACCGTTCTTGACTGGATGGGCACCCCCTACCGCTACGGCAGCAACAGCAAAAAAGGCACCGACTGCTCCGGTTTTGTAACCCGGGTATTCAAAGAAGTATACGGCATCACGCTGCAACGCAGCTCCCGCTCCATGTTTCAGAGTGTGAAGCGCGTGGATAAGGACGAAATGGAAACCGGTGATTTGGTTTTCTTCCGCCGGGGCCCGGGTCAGCCGATTTACCACGTTGGCATCTACCTGAAAGATGGCAAGTTTGCGCACTCTGCCACCAACGGCGGCGTGATGGTCAGCTCCCTGAACCAGGCCTACTACCACCGCAACTTCTACGCTGCCGGCCGCGTGGCCACCAACTAACAGGCTTGCGTACTGGCTATTTGATGCCTCGCTCCTTTCCGGGCGGGGCATTTTTATTGGTAGTCTGCCAACAGATAACCATTTTGCGGCGAAACAGTATAGGCAGGCAGTAGCCCTATGCTTTACCAGCGCAGGGCCCCACTTACGTTCTCTCCTTTTCCCGTTATGGATAAGCAAACCCCCAAAGGCGAACAAGTAGCTGATTCGCCAGTATTCAAGAAGTTCGTTGGCAAGGCGGAGGAGTACATCAAGAAGCCAACCCGCATCAAGCAGCTGCTGAACGATGCCTACGAGAAGGCCCGCGATAAAAACGACATTGGCAGCCTGGCGCACGAAGCCTGGGAAACGCTGCAGACCCTGTTTCGCCTCATTCGCGCTTCGGTTTCAGGCGAGTATACCGGCCTGCCCACCAGCACGGTTGTAGCAGCCGTAGCGGTTACTATCTATTTCATGAGCCCCATCGACCTGATTCCGGATTTTATTCCGGTGCTGGGCCTGCTGGATGATGTGGCGCTGGTAGCATGGTTCAGCTCTACCATAAAAGAGGAAATGGACAAATTTGCGGAGTGGAAAAAAACCCGTCCGCAACTGGTAGAGGATGCCCAGGTAATAGAAGAGGACGAAAAGCCTGCTGCGTCTCAGCACGCCGCTTCTAAAGCGGAGCCCGCCAAACCCAGCCCGGCTAAGCCGACTCAACCCAAACCACACACCGATACTGCCGCCAACACGACCGACAGTACCCGCGAACCAAACCAGTCTACCGATGCCCGCCCGGATGGCGGCGACACGGGCGGCAACGTTCGGTAGCAGCAAAAGCTACCAAAGTAGAAACACAAAAGCGGCCCGGAACAGTGTTCCGGGCCGCTTTTGTGTTTCTGCGAAAAAGCAATCAGGCAGCCTTGGCGTGCGAAGCCACATAGCTCACAAAGTCGCCGACGGTAGCCAGCGGCACTTCGTCGGGAATAGTGATGTGGAAATTGCGCTCCAGCTCCAGAATGATGTCTACCACATCTACCGTATCGAAGCCTAGCTCGCGGCTCAGGCTGCTGCTGATACGCAGGCGCTTGGACTTGATAGCCTTGCGCTTGCTGATGATACGCAGCACCTGCTGCTGAATGGATTTGGGGGCGGAAGTTGTCGTGGCAGCAATCATAGGAAAGTACGACGTGGTACTGGTAGAGAAAAATGAGAGGTGGTAGTGGGCGCAGGCACCTGGCTATCAGGGCCGGACGGCCTTCCTGCCCACTACCAACTACCCAGGTTATGCTTCGGTCAGCTCCCGCTGCCGAACGGTAGAGTCCTGCTCCAACGAATCGGTTGCATCGGTATTGGCCGGTTTACCGAAAATTTTCAGCTTCAGGGATTCTGTTATCAGATACATCACCGGTACTACTACCAGCGTGATGACGGTGGCAAACACCAGACCGAAGATGATGGTCCAGGCCAGCGGCCCCCAGAACGTCACCGATTCGCCTCCGATAAAGAAGTGAGGCTGAAACGAGTTGAACAGTTCGTAGAAGTCGATATTCAGACCAATGGCCAGCGGAATCAGGCCCAGGGTGGCGGCGGTGGCCGTCAGGATTACCGGGTTCAGGCGCGTGCGGCCCGCCATTACGATGGCCTCACGGAGCGGCATCCCCTGGCTGCGCAGTATGTCGGTGAATTCGACCAGCAGAATACCGTTTTTCACCACAATACCGGCCAGGGCAATGATGCCCACGCCCGTCATTACGATACTGATGTTCATGCCCGTAATGGCCAGGCCCAGCATTACCCCAACCACCGAGAAGATGATTTCGGTGAGAATGATGACCGGCTTGCTCACGGAGTTGAATTGCATTACCAGCACCAGGAAAATGAGGGCAATGGCTCCCACAGCAGCTACACCGAGGAAAGAGCTGGTTTCCTCCTGGTCTTCCTGCGCACCGCCCATTTTCACGCTGTAGCCTGGAGGCGTCGGGAAGGCTTTGAGCGAGGTTTCGATCTGGCGCACCACGTCAGGGCCGGTAAAGCCGTTGAGCACGTTGGAGGAGATGGTGATGACGCGCTTCACGTCTTTGCGCTTGATGCCACCGTAGGTAGTGCCGTAGCGCACATCAGCTACTGAGGAAATCGGAACCTGGCGGATGGCGCCGGTAGCGTCGCGGAACGTGAGCGGCGAGTTCAGGATGGCGTCCACGTCGGAGCGGTAAGGCTCGGCATAGCGCACCTGAATCGGATACTCGTCATCGGGCGTTTTGAACTTGCTGGCCTCGGTGCCATAGATGGCCGTGCGCACTTCGGAACCAATCTGGGCGGTGCTGATGCCTTCCCGGTTAGCGCGAATACGGTTGATATCCACGGCAATTTCGGGGTTGCGGTCTTCCAGGTTGGAGCGCAGCTGCTCAATACCCCCGATTTTCTTGGACTCGATGTAGCGGGTTACGTCTTTCGACAGCTTGATCAGGGTCGGATAGTCGTCGCCGGCTACTTCGATGGCAATGGCCTTGCCCTGCGGCGGACCGCTGGCTTCCTTGTCCACCGAAATTTCGGTACCAGGGATGCCTTTCACCGCTTCCCGGATTTTGTCCATGTAAGTGCTGGTGGCCGGGCCGGTCCGCTCGCTCATCTCCTTGAACGCCACGGCCACTTTGGCCAGGTTCGACTGGGACGTGCCCGAAGCAGAAGCTTCACCTGGGTCAGAGGCACCGATGGCCACGTTGGTAATCACCGATTCCACATCGGGATTGTCCTTGCCGATAACCTTATAGATACGGTTTTCCAACTCGCGGGCTACTGAGTCCGTCACCTCCACGCGCGTGCCCACGGGCATCTTGAGGTAGGTATACACGAATTTCGGGTCACCGGAGGGGAAGAAATCTACTTTGGGGCTGCGGGCACCTACTGCGAAGATGGAGATAAAAAACAGCACCACCATGCTCACCATCACCAATACCGGGTGGCTGATGGCCCAGTTCACGAGACTGGCGTAGCCGTTCTGGAAGCGAGGCAGCACCTTGGTCTGGAAGCCTGCAATCATCCTGTTGAACAGAAACGTATTCAACCAGATAAGTGCCGCAATAGTGAGGAGAAGGTTTCCCAAGAAATGCCCATGGGTCTGGAAGAATCCTGCATCTTCGACCCCAACACCCACTGATGCTCCGGAGGCTACCGGCATACCAATCTCAGCTTTTCCAGTGAAGCCAAGGATATTAAACAGGATACCCAAACCAACCAGCGCGGCAGTCCAGATCAGCAGATTGCGTGTCACTTTCGGCTTTTCGCCGCTGTGGTGGTCTTCGCGCTCCATGAAGCTCACGGCAAACACCGGGTTCATGATGAAGGCCACGATGAGCGACGACATCAGCGTGAGAATGAGCGTGACGGGCAGGTAGAACATAAACGAGCCTACAATGCCCGGCCAGAACATGAGCGGTACGAATGGCGCTACCGTGGTGAGCGTGCCGGCCAGCACCGGAATGAATACCTCTCCGGCGGCGTACTTGGCGGCCTGCGCCGTCGTCAGGTTGGGGTGCTCGTGCAGCAGGCGGTGAGTGTTTTCGATGACCACAATGGCGTCATCGACCACAATCCCCAGGGCCAGCAGGAAGGCAAACAGCACAATCATGTTCAGCGCAAACCCAAAGCCGGGCAGCAGCACGAAGGCCAGGAACATAGAAATCGGCACCGAAAGGCCCACGAACAGCGCGTTGGTCGTGCCCATGAAGAACATCAGAATCAGCGTCACGAGGATGAAGCCGATGATGATGGTATTGATCAGGTCGTGGAGCGTGACACGCGTATCGTTGGATGTGTCGCCCGTTACGGTGATGGTCAGCTCGCTGGGCAGGCTCGTTTTCGAGTCTTTGATAACTTCCTTGATCTTGTCGGAGGCATCAATCAGGTTTTCGCCCTGGCGCTTGATAACGTTCAGGGTAATGGCCGTTTTGCCATCGAGGCGGGCGTAGGATTCGCGGTCCTTGAAGGCATCCGTCACGGTGGCAATGTCGCCGAGACGCACGGCCGCGCCGTTCAGGTTTTTCACCTGAATGTTGGCAATATCCGCGGCCCGGGCATACTGGCCGGCCACGCGCACGGCGCGCTTCTGGTCGCCCACGTTCACGGAGCCGCCCGAAATGGTGATGTTCTCACGCGCAATGGCGGCGCTTACGTCGGTGAAGCTGAGGCGGGATGCCCGCAGACGGTTCAGGTCCACGTCCACGTTCACCTGCTGGTCCAGAGCCCCGATGATGTCAACGCGGGTAATTTCGGGCAGAGCCTCAATCTTGTCCTGGAAGTCGTCGGCGTACTTTTTCAGCTGGCTTACCGGCAGATTGCCCGCCAAGTTGATGTTCATGATGGGCAGCTCCGACAGGTTGACTTCCTGCACAGTGGGCGGCGAGGGCAGGTCGTTGGGCAGCTCGTTTTGGGCCTTGTCTACGGCATCCTTGATGAGCTGCTTAGCATACTGCACGTCCACGCCGGAGTTGAACTCCACATCCACGATGCAATAGTCCTGGTTGGAAGTGGAGCTGATTTTCTTCACCCCGTTCACGCTCTTGATTTCCTTCTCCAGCTGGCGCGTGACAAGGTTTTCAATATCGGTCGGCGAAGTACCCGGATAAATCGTGGCCACGATGATACGCGGAATCACGATGTCGGGAAACTTCTCCTTGCCCAGCTTGATGTAGGAGAAAATACCCGCCACGCAGAGCAGCAGCGTGATGATGTAAATGGTCGTCTTGTTATCAATGGACCAACTGGTGGGCCCGAATTCTTTTTCTACGTCCTGCATGATATAGTCTTTGCGGGGTGGACGAAACGCTCTTCCTCAATGGAGGAAGGGGGTCGCTCTGCTACAGGCTCACCGCCTGGCCTTCGTTCAGGTTCTGATACCCAGCAGAAATTACCTGGTCGCCGTTTTGCAGGCCGCTGGTAACTTCCACTTTGCCATTGTAGGTGTTGCCCACCTGAATGATGCGCTTCTTGGCGACTTGCTTGCCACCTTCCGAAGCCACCACCAACACGTAGCTGTTCTGTTCGTCTTTCTGTACCAGATCTACGGGCAGTACCGTAGCGTTCTGGCGGTCGTAGTTCTGGATGCGCACATTGGCCACCATGTTGGGGCGCAACTGGCCAGTTTTAGCGTTGTTCAGGCGCAGTTCCGTGGTGAAAGTCCGGCTGGTAGGATTGATGGTGCTGGTCACGACGCGCACCGTAGCGGGAGCTTCCTCAGTTCCCAGGTCCGGAATGGTCACCAGCGCCTTGTCGCCGACTTTGATGCGGTTGGCGTAAGCTTCCGATACATCCACGATGATCTTGCCAGTGCCACCGCCGCTCAGCAGCTTCACTACCGGAGCGCCGGGCGCCACGGCTTCGCCCAGTTTGGGCAGCACATCGTCAACGGTGCCGCTGAAAGGAGCCACTACGCTGTAAAGGGCGCGCTGCTGGTTCAGCGTAGACAGGTTGCGCTGCAGCGCCTGGTAGTTGTTTTTGGCCTGCAGATACTGGATTTCGGTCCCAATCTGCTGTTTCCAGAGACGGTCCTGCTTCTCGTAAATCACGCGGGCGAGGTCCATACGGGTGCGCAGTTCGGCAATGTTGGCGTCCAGAATGGAGGCATCTACGGTAGCCAGCGTCTGGCCTTTGCTCACCCGGTCGCCGCGCTGCACGCGCAGGCTGGTAAGCGTACCGGCAGCCCGGGCAGCCACGGTGGCATTCTGGTCGAAATCTACACGGCCCTGCACCTCGAGGTAGCTCTTGAAGCTCTCAGGAGCCACTTTTATCACCGAAACGGGAGTCGTCAGTACAGCAGCCTCTTCACCAGTTTTGCCGGATTTGGCTTCCAGTTCGGCAATTTTGGCCTGATTAGATGCCTGTTCCTGTTTCAGTTTGGCCAGTTCGGCGGCGGGGTCTTTCTGACCACAGGACGCCAGTAGCGCCAGTGCCAGCACGGCCGCGGAGGTAGAGTATTTCATATGCAAAGAAGAGAGTAGCATGGAGTTGAGGAGCAAGAACGAAGTTGTACAAGACTGGGGTAGAAGCGTGTAACACGTGGCATCTGCCGCCCAGCGGCTTACTTCTGCGACTGGTTGTACAGCTCGCCGGTAGCTTTGTCACGGTCTACTTTCGCCACCAGCACATCGTAGATAGCAGCGTAGTAGTTGGTCTGGGCCTCCCGAAGCGAGGTTTCGGCCGTCACGACTTCCAAGTTGGAGCCTACGCCCTCCTGGAACTTGATGCGCGATACGCGGGCCACATCCTGAGCCAAATCGAGGTTGGCTTTCTGGTTGTCCAGTACGTCCAGGGCGTTGATGAGCGTGGTGCGGCTCTGGGCATCCTGCAGGTCGATGCTCTGGCGCAGGGTTTCGAAGCCTTTTTCAATGGTCAGCTGCTGAATACGCGCCTGCTGCACTTGGTATTTGCGGCGGAAGCCGTCGAAGACCGGAATCTGCAGGCTCAGGCCCACGTTGCCGAAACCAAACCAGTTCTGGTTGGGGAAGCCGTTAGACGCCCGCGAATCAGGACCGCGGAAGGCAAACAAGTCGCCGGCGTTCTTGGCCGAGCCGGAGAAACCGTAGGCCGCCGTAGCCAGCAAGCGGGGGTATGCACCAGCGCGGCGGTTGGCTAGGTCGAGGCCAGCCAGCGCCTGCTGGGTTTCCAGCGTACTGAACTCGATGCGGTTGTTATAGTTGAAGGCAGCGGCTAACTGGCCAGTGCGGGCACCGCTGAGGGCCGTCTGCTGATCCTGCTGGCGCTGCGCGTCGGTGTTGCCAGAGTTAATAGTTGGCGCAGTCGGCACACCACCCAAGCCCGTCACACCACCACCAGTAGTGGGGCTGGCAGCGCCCAGGCGCTGACGCAGGGTACCGGCATTTACAACAGCCGTTCCGAGCGAGTCGGTGAGCTGTACGCTCTGGTCCTGGGGCAGGCCCATCTGGAACTTGAGCAGCGCAATGCTCAGGTCCGTTAGGCGCTGGGCTTTCTGCTGTTCTACTACCAAGTTATTGCGCTGCACACGTAACCGGTCCACGTCAAGCTTTTCAGCGAAACCTGCTTTGAAGGTTTCGTTGGTCTGAAAGAGCACCGTATCGAGGCGCTGCACGTTGCGGCCCAGCAGCGCCAGCCGCTCACGGGCTACCAGCGTGCTGTAGTAGGCTTTGCTTACCTGCTCCACCACGTCAATTTCGGCCTGTTGCGTCTGCTTTTTGGCGAGTTCCTCATATACTTTGGCCGCTTTCAGGCCAATGAGGTACGCACCATCGAACAGCAGCTGCGACACCGAAGCACTGGTGTTGCCGGCCCATTGCAGACCAAAGGCAAACGCCTGCGGCGGCACCGGCTCCGAAGGCACCGTTACCGTTCCCAGATTCACCGTTTGGCCGCTCTGGGCTGCCGTTACGTCGGCGGGGGTAAGTGCCGTGGCCGATGCTCCGCCGCCCAGCGCCCCAAAGTCTACCAGCGCCTTCTGCAGCTTGAAGTTGTCGGCTACGTTGGCCGCCACGTTCACCTGCGGCAAACCGGCAGACCGAATTTCGCCTACTTTGGCCTTTGCGGTTTGCTCACCGAGGCGCGTGGAGAGTAGCGTTGGCTTGTTTTTGACGGCGTAGTCGATGGCCTGCTGCAACGACAGCGAAATAGTGCCCACCTGCTGGGCCTGGGGCGCGCCGCCTACCTGGGCCTGAGCGGCTGCCAGAGGTCCGCAGAGCGCCGTAGCCAGCAGCAAGGGTCGGATGATTCGTTTCATAGAGTGGTGAAACTGGAGCAGAAAGGGGGTTATTCTTCCTCCGTCACATGACGGAATGTATTAATGAGTCGGTGGCCCTTGAGCGTAGCCACGCCCAGCATGAAGTGTTCCTGCGTGGTCAGAATCACACGCTTGGGGTCGAATTCGCTGGGGGGAAATACCTGGGCGTTGAATGCCAGCTCCACCTGCGAGAGGCGCAGACGGGCCAGCACTTCCACGTCGAGGTCGGCGCGGTAGAGGCCCTCGGCCATACCCCGCCGAAGGTTGGCTATTATCTGGGCCAGGATGTATTTGTTTTTGTGTTCCAGCCACAGCTGCCACGACACCGGGTAGTATTTCTGCATATCGTGGAAGATGCTGGGATGGATATCGGCGAACTGGCTTTTCATCCAGTCCAGCATCCCAAACAGCTCCCCAATAGCCGACGAGGCCTTGCCAATCAGCACCTCACACTCGCCCTGGGTCTGGCCCAGATGCTGCCGTATCACGCCCTCTACTATCTGGTCCTTGTTTTCGAACCACTTGTAGAGCGTTTTTTTCGACATGCTCAGGTGCGTGGCAATGTCATCCATCGAGACGCTGCGGATGCCGTTGCGCGTGAACAGCTCCCGCGCTGCCAGTAAGATTCGGTCTTTTATTTCCATGAGTTACTTCCGGGCCCAAAGGTACAACGGAAACTTTTATTGTTTCCAAAGTTTCCGCATCTTTTTTCTCAGTGCTTTCGGGGCCCGGAAAGTTCCATCTTCTTCATGGACGATACAGGCCGGGTTTTACCTTAAATCCGGCGAGAAATTTCTGTTATCAGCCACTGTCGCTGGGCCAGCTCGGTACCGTTGTGGCCGCTGGCTCACCTGTTTCGGCAGCTTTGAAGGCTACGTGCTGCCGGCGCTTACCTTTGCGCGGTAGCCAGCCAGCGCCGGTTGGCTCTCTGTAGATTCATCTTTTCTTTTCCGCATGAAAATCCGGACCGGCTTCGGCTACGACGTTCACCAGCTCCAGGAAGGCCTGCCGTTCTGGCTCGGCGGCATTGAGGTACCGCATACCCACGGTGCCCTCGGCCACTCCGACGCCGACGTGCTCATCCACGTCATCTGCGACGCGCTGCTGGGCGCGGCCAACCTGCGCGACATCGGGTTTCACTTCCCCGACACCGACCCGCAGTATAAAGGCATAGACTCGAAGCGGCTGCTGGCCGAGGTAGTGCGGCTGCTGCGCGAGCGGGGCTACAGTATCTCCAATATCGACTCTACGGTTTGCCTCGAAGCGCCCAAGGTGAACCCGCACATCCCGGAAATGCAGCGGGTACTGGCCGAGGTAATGGGCATCGAAGCCAACGATATCAGCATCAAGGCCACTACTACCGAGAAGCTGGGTTTTGTGGGCCGCCGCGAAGGAGTAGCGGCCTACGCTTCGGTGCTCATTGTGCAACCCTCCTGATGACTTCGTGACTTAGTGAGGTACTACGTCACGCATCCGCAACTTTCTCCTCTTCCTACTATGAACAGACATTCCTTCCTGGCGCTGTTGCTGGCGGCCGGCATGGCATCTTCGGCCGTAGCTCAGCAGACGCCCGAAAAAGTAAAGGTCAAGAATAAGCGCAAGGCCAAAACGGAAGCCACCGTGCAGCCGATGCCGGCTACTCCGGCGCTGGCCGGCCAAATCGACCAGTCGGCCCAGACGGACTGGGCCAATGCCTACGCCGAAACCATCACGCAAAACGACCTGCGCGAGCACCTGACCGTGCTGGCCTCCGACGCCTACGAGGGCCGCGAAACCGGTGAGAAAGGCCAGAAAATGGCGGCAGACTACCTTAGTACGGAGTTCAAGAAGCTGGGCTTGGCAGGCCCGGTGAAGGACTCTGACAACCCGTACCTGCAGCACTTCACGATGGTACGCAGCACCTGGAACGAGGATGCTACCCTCAAGCTGGGCGGCCAGACCTACAAGTGGCTGGTGGATTTCTACGCTATGGGCAACTCGCCTTTCCAGCAGGAAACCACGGTACAGCCGGTATTTGTGGGCTACGGCATCGAGCAGGAAGGCTACTCCGACTACGCCGGCAAAGATGTGAAGGGCAAGGACCTGATCATCCTGCTGGGTGAGCCCACCTCTCCCGACGGCAAGCCCGTGCTCAGCAAAGACCGAAGCACCACCAAATGGGGCAACGGCTACCGGGCCAAAGCGGCTATGGCCGCTGAGAAAGGCGCCCGCAGTGTCTTTTTCATCGATTTTGACCCCAACAGCAACTTCGATAAGCTGGTGCCGCGCATGATGCCCTCCATCCGTCGGCCCGGTATTTCGTTCAAGGATGCCAAAGCCGAAGCCCGCCCGACAGCCTTTTTCGTGTCGCCGAAGGTGGGCTACAAGCTGCTGGGTACTACGGCTCCGGCGGTTACAAAGTATATGGCGGCGGCAGGCAAGGCCAGCAAGCCAGTGGTCAGCACCTTCAAGCCGACGAAATTTGCCATCAAAGCCGCCAAAAAGCAGGAGGATTTCACCACCGAAAACGTGCTGGGCTTCTTGGAAGGCTCCGATAAGAAAGACGACGTATTGGTGCTGTCGGCCCACTACGACCATATCGGCATCATTGACGGTGAAGTGCACAACGGCGCCGATGATGATGGCTCGGGCACGGTAACGGTGCTGGAAATGGCGCAGGCGTTTGCCAAAGCCAAGGCCGAAGGCCACGGCCCGCGCCGCAGCATCCTGTTTCTGTGCGTAACGGGCGAGGAAAAAGGCCTACTGGGCTCCGAGTACTACACCGACCACCCGGTTTTCCCGCTCAGCCAGACGGTAGCGGACCTGAACACGGACATGATTGGCCGCACCGATAAAGACCATGAAGGGAAAGGAGACTATGTGTACGTTATCGGCTCGGATAAGCTTTCGTCGGAGCTGCACGAAATTGTGCTCAACTCCAATGAGAAGTACACCAAAATGGAGTTGGATTTCCGCTTCAACGACCCCGAGGACCCGAACCATTTCTATTACCGTTCCGACCACTACAACTTTGCCAAGCACAAAATACCGGTAGCCTTCTTCTTCAACGGTGTGCACGACGACTACCACGGTGCCGGCGACGAAGTAGAGAAAATCGAGTTTCCGAAAATGGAAAAGCGGGCCCGTCTCGTGTTTCACTCGGCCTGGGAGCTGGCCAACCGCGACACGCGCGTGGTGGTAGACTCGAACAAGCCCTAGCTTTTTTAGGGGCTAACGTTAGAAACGCCTGTCATCCTGAGCCAAGCGAAGGACCTTATCACGCCTGAACGACTGTCAAAACAACGACTCGTTCAGGCGTGATAAGGTCCTTCGCTTGGCTCAGGATGACAGGCGGCTCCCTTCTTAGTTCTGGCCTCCCGCCTTTATATTTGTTGGTATCTGCTGGTCTAACTGCTGCACGCCATGAACCCGACGACGACCACCTCAGCCAACAAAGCCGCCCAATTTCTGGCCGATTCCGATGCCAAGGCCTTCGACCTGGAGCACCGGCGCAAAATCCGCTTCAACATTGGCAAGTACAACGCGGCTGTCAGCACCGGCCTGGGCTTCTACCAAGACCATGAGCTGGCGCGGGAGCGGGCATCTTACCTGAAATCCAAGGTGATAAACCACCTGGACGAGTACCTGCTGGAGTTTGAGCGCAACTTCACGGCGCGGGGCGGTAAAGTAATCTGGGCGCAGAACGCGGATGAGGCCCTGCGCGAAATCGGGAAGATAATGGCGCGCCGCCACGCCCGCACCGTGGTGAAAGCCAAGAGCATGACCACCGAGGAAATTCACCTGAACCATTTTCTGGAGCAGAATGGCATTGAGTCGGTGGAGACAGATCTGGGCGAGTTTATCGTGCAGCTAAACGGCGAGCGGCCCTACCATATCGTGACGCCGGCCATGCACCTGAGCAAGCTCGATATTGCCGATATCTTCGTCAAGCACCTCGGCACCGAGTATACTGATGATGCCCAGAAGCTGGTGCTCACGGCCCGCCACCTGCTGCGCAACAAGTACACCACAGCCGAAGTGGGTATTACGGGCGGCAACTTCCTGATTGCTGATACCGGCGCCGTGTGCGTCACCGAAAACGAAGGCAACGCCCGGCTGTCGGCCACCTTTCCGCGCACGCACATTGCCATTGTGGGCATCGAGAAGGTGATACCGAAGCTGGAAGACCTGGATTTGTTCTGGCCGCTGCTAAGCACCAGCGGCACCGGCCAGCAGGTGACGGTGTACAACACCATTTATACCGGCCCGCGCCAGCCGCTGGAAAAAGACGGCCCCGACGAAATGATTGTGGTGCTGCTCGACAACGGGCGCACCAACCTGCTGGCCCAGCCGGCCCAGCGCGAGGCCCTGAACTGCATCCGGTGCGGCGCCTGCCTCAACATCTGCCCGGTCTACAAGAACATCGGCGGCCACACCTACGAAACCACGTACTCCGGCCCCATTGGCTCGGTTATCAGCCCGCACCTGAGCGGCATGGCCGAGAATAAGCACCTGAGCTACGCCAGCAGCCTGTGCGGGGCCTGCACTTCGGTGTGCCCGGTCAAGATTCCGATTCATAACCTGCTGCTGCAGAACCGCCAGCAGGCCGTGCGTGAGCAGCTCACGGAGAAGGACGAGCGGACAGCTATCCGGCTGTGGCTGCTGGCTATGAAAAACCGTCGCCTGCTGGACCTGTTGCCGGCCCGCGCCAAAAACTGGGTGCTGCTGCGCCTGCTCAGCCAAGTAGGCTGGAACAAGCGCCGCGACGCGCTGGAAGTAGCTCCACAATCTTTCCGGAAGCTATGGAAAGCGCGGAACCGCTGAAAACAGGCTGGACCGGTAACTAGTAAGACCGATACCAGAATAAGCTAAATACGTCTCAGATTCCTTAAAAAGCCAACCCATAGGAAGGGTTGGCTTTTTAATTGGATGTGAGATGGATAGCAATGCTTGAATAATGCGCTAGAACCTGTATTTTTCAGGCCCTTAAGTTTTTGTTCTCTTCTTGGGCGGCATGTGTCCTGCTTCCAAGATTATCTATCTTTCTCGTTTTGCTTTCATGCGCTTTTCTACCCCCAGTATCTATTTGCCGCAGATATTCGAAGCGCTGATTCTTTAGCCGCTCTATCTTATAAAAGTCGGGCATTTTTAGCCCAGCCGGTATGCTCACGGCCACTTTGCCTTTGTTGCTCCCGCTTGCCAACCCGCCTTACACGGCTGCATAGCCCTTGTAAGAACTACTGATTTCCCTTACCCTGTTTTCACCCATTTTTTCACCAACCCATTTTCCCTTTTATGCACACACCTTTACACACGTCTGCTCTGGCTGGTCCTCCCCCGGCTACAGAGCAGCGAACCGGCCGCTGGCTGCGGCGCCTGCCGGCCCTGGCCTTTCTGGGGCTATTGGGCACTTCGGCCGCGCAGGCGCAGGTAGTTCGTACGCTGCCCGGCACTTATGCCAGCCTCTCGGCTGCCATCACCGACCTGAACACCAATGGCGTTCCGGCGGGTGGTGTTACCATCGACGTGGCAGCGGGCTACACCGAAACGGCCATCAACCTGACCCTGACGGCTACCGGCACCAGTACCAGCCCGATTGTGTTCCAGAAAGCCGGAACCGGGGCCAACCCGCTGGTGACAGCGGCTACTGGCAGCACCAGCACGACGCTGGATGCCATTATCAAGCTAGTGGGCTCCGATTACGTCACGTTCGACGGTATTGACCTGGCTGAAAACGCGGCCAACACAACGGCCGCCACGCAGGCTGAATTTGGGTACGCGCTGTTCCGGACTTCGGCCACGGATGGCAGCCAGTACAACGTCATCAAGAACTGCGTGGTGACGCTGAACAAAACCAACGCCAACACCATCGGTATCTATGGCGCCAACTCGCTGCCGACGGCTACTACGGCCCTGGCCGTGACCAGCGCGGACGGTAGCAACTCCAACAACAAGGTGTTCGGCAACGTGGTGAGCAACGCGGCCACGGGCGTTCAGTTTTCGGGTAGCTCGGCCGCGGGCTTCCTGGATGCCAACAACGAAGTCGGGGGCCCAGTCGGCAACACGATTGGCAACTTCGGCAGCACGACGACCAACTGGGGTATCGGGGGCTCCAACCAGATTGGCTTTAAAGTGGTGGGCAACACCATCAACAGCACGCTGAACTATACGTCGGCCACGGCTTCCACGCCGGTAGCTGCTTCCACCGTGACCAGCACCCTGCGCGGCGTATACACGCCCTCGGGCACGTCGGCCAACATCGACATCACCAACAACATCATTACGCTGGCCAGCGGTGGCACCACGGCGCAGATGTCGGGGGTTGAAAACGGAGCCGGAAATACGGCGGCCAACAACACTGTCAACATCAGCAACAACACTGTTTCTCTGACCTATACCACTGCTACTTCGGCTACGGTACACGGCATTTATAACTCTGCGTCGCCGGCTACGGTGGTAATGAGCGGCAATACGCTGAGCGCTACGCTCTCGAACACCGGCACCACATTCATGCTGGATAACAACTCGAGTGCGGCCTCTATCACGGCACTGAACAACCAGGTAACGAGCCTGAGCCGCACGGGTGCTTCCGGCGCGGTATATGGCTACTACAACAATGCGTCGGGCACCGGTACCCAAACGGTTAGCAACAACACGTTCAACAACGTGACGGTGGCGGGTACCAGCACGTTCTACGGCGTGTACTCGAACACTTCGGGTTCGGAAACCCAGATCCGCACGGGCAATACCGTCAGTAACATCACGGGTGGCACGGGCGCGGTATACGGCATGTTTACGGCCTACGGAACAGCTACTTCGCAGTTCAGCAACAACACCGTAACCGGCATCAGCACGGGCGGCACCATTTACGGACTGTATTTCGGCAACACCGCTTTTGCTGGCTATGAGGCCTTCGGCAACACGGTCAGTGCGCTAAGCACGACGGGAACCTCCAGCATCATCTACGGTATTTACACCTCCTCTACCACGTCCAATGTGTTCCGCAACAAGGTGTACAACCTGTCGGGCACGGGCACGGGCCTCACGATTTATGGCATCGGGGTACTGGGCGGCACTACGGTAACGGTTTATAACAACCTCGTGGGCGACCTGCGGGCCCCGGCGGCTACGGGCACGGCGGCCATCAGCGGCCTGTACGTGAGCAGCGGCACCAACGTGAACCTGTACTACAACACCGTATACCTGAATGCGACGAGCACCGGTGCTACGTTCGGCACGTCGGGCATCTATTTCACGACCACGCCCACTTCGCTGGACCTACGCAACAACGTAGTAGTCAACAAAAGCACCGCGGCGGGTACGGGTGGCTACACGGCAGCGCTGCGCCGCGCTTCCGGCACGGCCGGCACGGTACCGGCCAACCTGGCCAGCACCACCAACAACAACCTCTACTACGCCGGTACGCCTTCGGCCACAAACCTGATTTATGTGGAAGGCACCACTACCGCTACCAACGCCAGCCAGACGCTGACAGACTACAAGAGCCTGGTAGCACCACGCGAATTGGCATCCCAGACAGAGGATGTGCCGTTCCTGAGCACCACTGGTACCGACGCTACTTTTCTGCATATCAACCCGGCCGTTCCAACGCTGGTAGAAGGAAAGGGCCAGCCCATCAGCAGCATCACCACCGACTTTGACGGTGACACGCGCAACACGACTACTCCCGACCTGGGCGCCGATGAAGGCACCTTTATACCCGGCGGAGCGGCCGTGGATGTGGCCGCCACCGGCCTCGTTTCGCCGGCAGCCACGGGCTGCTACGGTTCGGCGGAGAGCGTGACCGTAGCCATCCAAAACAACGGCACGGCCGCGCTGGACTTCGCCGCGAATCCGGCCACGGTGACGGTAAACGTCACGGGGCCTGTGACCCAGACGCTGACGGCGACCGTGAATACTGGCACCCTCGCGCCAGGCGCTACGCAAAGCGTCTCGGTTGGCACACTCAACATGAGCGCCGCCGGCACGTATTCCTTCGCCATTGCCGCCACCGCCACCGGCGACGGAAATACCGCTAATGACAACATTGTCGTAACGCGCAGTAAAACTGCCGTAGCTGCTCAGCCACAGCAGCTCAATTTCACCGGTCTTACGGCCACGAACTTGTCAACGCTCTACCCAGGCTGGTATGAGGCTACGGGCGCTACGCTGCCCACCGGCACTACTTCGGCCTGGACTGCTGACGACTTCGGCAATGTGGTGGGCGGACCGAATGGAACGGCTGCCAAAATCAACCTGTTCAGCACCGGCAAAAACGATTGGATTGTAGGTCCGCGCATTCTGGCCACGGCCAGCACCCTGCTGAGCTACGATCTGGCCCTGAATACGTTTGGTGCCACTACCGTTGGCACGCTGGGCTCCGATGACCGTCTGGAAGTCCGGGTTTCGGCCGATTGCGGCCTGACCTTCACGGCAGTGAAAACCTACACGGCCAGCACCGTCATCAGCAATACCGGCCAGCTGGAGCAGATAAACCTGGGCAATTACGCGGGTCAGGAAATCATTGTGGCCTTCTTCGCTACCGAAGGCACCGTGGATGATACGAACGACAACGACCTGTTTATCGACAACGTGAACCTGGGCAACGGTGCAGCCGTTGATCTGGCACCTGTAGCGCTACTGACACCGCCTACCGGCCAGACGTGCTACAGCACGGCCGAGAACGTAACGGTATCGGTGCGCAACATTGGCACGGCCGCGCTGGACTTCGCCGCCAATCCGGCCACGGTGACGGTAAACGTCACGGGTCCTGTGACCCAGACGCTGACGGCGACTGTGAATACTGGCACCCTCGCCCCGGGTGCGACGCAAAGCGTATCGGTCGGCACACTTAACATGAGCGCCGCCGGCACCTATTCCTTCGCCATTGCCGCTACCGCCACCGGCGACGGAAATACCGCCAACGACAACCTGGCTACCCCAACCACCCGCGTAGTAACGGCACCGGTGGCTGGCACTATAACTCCCAGCGCAGCCTCGCTGTGCGTGAGCGGCACCGTAACGCTGGCCCTGACGGGCTCCAGCAACGGCAGCATTCAGTGGCAGCAGTCCACCGACAACGTGACCTTCACCGACATCAGCGGGGCTACTTCAGCCACCTACACGTCGGGCGTACTCACGAGCACTACGTATTTCCAGGCCCGCACTGTATGTAACGCAGCCGTAGCTACTTCCAACGTAGCTACCGTCACCATCAACAATCCCCAGATAACCACTACCAACTCACCGGTAGCCATCTGTGAGGGCAGCACCGCCACTCTGACGGCCACTGCTGCGGCCGGTACCACGGTACGCTTCTTCGATGCTGCTTCCGGCGGTACGGCGCTGGCGACGGGTACTTCCTTCACTACGCCGGCTCTCACGGCTTCGCGTCAGTATTTCGTGGAAGCTACCACGAGCAGCACCGAAACCGTTGGCCGCCTGGCACCTGCTGCTACTACCAGCACTACTGCCTCCAGCTACGGTCTCGTGTTCAATTCCACTGCTGCCACTCAATTGGTTTCGGTTGATGTATACCCGGCTGGCACCGCCGGCAACCTGGTAGTACAGGTACAGGACAATACCGGCACGCTGATTCCGGGTCTGACGGCTACGGTCGCCATTCCGGCCGGCACGGGCACCACGCCATTTACAGTACCCCTGAACTTCACCCTACCGGTTGGGACTGGCATGCGGCTGATTGCCGTGAGCAGCCCGGCTATGGTGCGCGAGTCGAGCCTGGGAGGTTTTCCTTACGTGTCGCCTAGCGGCAACGTGAGCATCACCAACGGCTACATCTCGGGTACTTCCACTACCTACTACTACTTCTACAACTGGCAGGTATCGGCGGAGTGTACCGGAACGCGTGCGCCTATCCAGGTGAACGTAACGCCGGCCCCAACGGCTACGCTGCCAGCTACGGCCGCTACGTGTGCCGCCACGGCGTACCAGCTTACCGGCTCGGTAGGCGGCTCGGCTACGACCGGCACCTACACCAGCACGGGCACAGGCACCTTCTCGCCGAATGCTACCACGCTGAATGCCACGTATACGCCCTCCGCAGCTGATGCCACGGCAGGTAGCGTTACGATTACGCTCACGGCTGATCCGGCCACTGGCTCGGGCTGCTCTACGGCCACGGCTCAAACCGTCCTGACGATTACCCCGGCAACGACAGCAACGTTCAGCTACCCAGCCACAACGCTGTGTGTGAGCGGCACGGCCAGCACGCCTACCGTCACAGGCACTGCGGGCGGCACGTTCAGCAGCACCACCGGTCTGAGCCTCAATGCCACGACCGGCGTGATTACGCCCGGCACGAGCACGCCCGGCACCTACACCGTGACGTACAGCGTAGCGGGCACCTGCCCGTCCTCGGCCACGACCTCCGTGACCATCACTACGGCTCCCGTAGCTACGTTCTCGTACGCCAACGCCGCCTACTGCGCCGGTGCCTCCGGCACGGCAACGCCGGTCTTCGGCACCGGGGCCTCAGCAGGCACCTTCTCGGCCTCAGGAACCGGACTGGTACTGAATGCCACCACTGGCGCCATCAACCTGAGCACTTCGGCAGCCGGCACCTACACCGTGACCAACGCCATTGCTGCCAGCGGTGGTTGCGCAGCCTCGACGGCCACGGCTTCGGTAACGATTACTGCCCGCCCGGCCCAGCCGACGGTCTCGCCGGTCTACAACGGCACGACCACCACGCTCACCAGCTCCAGCGCCACGGGCAACCAGTGGTACCTGAACGGCACGCTGATTCCCGGCGCCACCAACCCGACCTACGTGGTCAACTCGGCCGCCCAGTTCGGCCAGTACACGGTGGTCGTAACCAACGCCACCACGGGCTGCGCCTCGCTGCCCTCGGCCCAGCTGCTGGTCAACTCCAGCGTCAAGGTGCTGGCTGGCTCCTCGCTGAGCGTGTACCCCAACCCCACGGCCGACGGCAACGTCACGGTAGAGCTCAGCGGCTACACGAAAGCCACCGAGCTGACCGTGTACAACGCCGTAGGCCAGCAGGTATACCACAGCACGGCCGCCGGCAAGAACGATGTGCAGACCGCCACGCTGGATCTGCGCCAGCTGCCAGCCGGCGTCTACATCCTGCGCGCCCGCACCGAGAGCGGATTTGATGTGCGCCGTATCACCAAGCAATAGGCAGCAGCCTTTTCAGAACGAAAAGGGCCTTCCCGATTGGGAAGGCCCTTTTTTTGTGTACCTGTTTTCTGGTGCAGCTCTTGGTTAGCGGGTTGTTGCTATTCTCCTTCGTCAGGCAGAATCTGTACGTCCTGCACCAGTACCATCTTCTCGATTTCGCGGCCGCGCGGGGTATTAGCGAGGCCGCCGAGGGCCGTTTCCTTGTAGCGGGTTTCCATGCTCTGTCCTACTTCGCCGAGGGCCGCCACGCACTGATCCACCGGAATAACGGGGTCGATGCCGGCAATGGCAATCTGAGCGGAGCTGAAGGCAATGGCGGCAGCTGAGGCGTTGCGCACCACGCAGGGCACCTCCACCAGCCCGGCCACCGGGTCGCAGACCAGCCCCAGCATGCACTGAATAGTTACGGCCACGGCCGCAAACGTCTGGTCAACATCCCCACCCAGACAGTACACGATGGCACCGCTGCCCATGGCCGCTGCCGAGCCGGTTTCAGCCTGGCAACCTCCTACGGCGCCGGCCAGCGAGGCATTCTGCTCGATAATAAGAGCAATGCCGGCCGCTACCAGCAGGCCTTCCAGAATGGTGCGGTCCGAGAGCTTATGCAGCTCCTGCAGCGTCACGAGCACGCCGGGCAGGATGCCGGAGGCCCCGGCGGTTGGGGCGGCCACCACCCGGCCCATGCAGGAATTTACCTCCTTGGCGCCCATGGCCCGCGTTACGAGTTGCTTGAACTCCGGCGACAGCACCGTGACAGGCGAGGCCGCAATCTTCTTCGCCCCGTTGTTGATCATGCCCGAGCGAGAGGTCATGTCGTGGGTGAGGCCGGTTTGCACGGCGTCGCGCATGACGTCGTAGGCGCGCTGCAGGCCGTTCCAGATTTCGTCCTCGGTGCGGCCTTTCTGCTCAATTTCGTAGGCCAGCACAGGCTGGTAAAGCGGCTCGCCGGTGGCAGCGCAGTGCGCACGCCAGGAGGCAAAATCAGTGAAGAGAAGTGACATGGGAATGGGGTGGGAATGAGGATAAAGGACGACCGGTACGGGGCAGAGGTTTTACGGCGAAGCTCGTATTTTGGCAGAAGATACACCTACTACAATTCGTATTCTACCATGAACGCGCTACGTATTTACGGCCACCTGGCCGGCTTGCTGCTGCTTGCTCTCACGGCCTGCCACGTCAATTCTTCCCGCCTGAACGACGAGCAGGACAAAGTGGTGGCCGACGAGTTTATGGTGGATTATTTTTCCAACCAGCAGCTCGGCCACACCGAAACCAACTTGCGGCTGTTTTCCTCCCGCTTCTGGCAGGTAACGCCGCGAGACAAGGTGACGCTGCTTTTCAGGAAACGGGACGAGCTACTGGGGCGGCTGCAAGATACGGCGCTGAAAGACTGGACCACCAAAGTAATCAGCGGCACCGACCCCTCGGGTGAGTACCAGCTGCGCTACGAAAACCAGTACGCCAACGGCACGGCCATCGAAACCTTTACGCTGGCGCGCGAGGCCAACGATTCGCTGAGAATCCTGTCCTACAACATCAGTTCCGACGCCTTTTTTCGCTGAATACAGCCAGGCACTAAAAAGCCGAGCTGCTGAGGTCAGCAGCTCGGCTTTTTAGTGTTTCCGCCGTTGCGGCGACTGCGCTTCTAGGCCTCGGCTTTCTCGCTCACCAGCTTGATGCTGGCCGAGTTGATGCACAGGCGCAGGCCGCCGGGCGGTGGGCCATCGGGGAATACGTGGCCCTGGTGGGCGTCGCAGACGTTGCAGAGCACTTCCACGCGGGTCATGCCGTAGCTGGTGTCCTTCTTGTAGCGGATGGCGCTTTCGTCCACGGGTTGGGTGAAGCTGGGCCAGCCGGTGCCGCTTTCGAACTTGGTGCGCGAGTCGTAGAGTGGGGTGCCGCAGCACACGCAGGCGTAGAGGCCGGCTTCGTGGGCTTCGCAGTATTCGCCCGTGAAAGCCCGCTCTGTGCCGTGCTCCCGCGTGACGTGGTACTGCTCGGCCGTGAGCTGCTGACGCCATTCAGCATCGGTCTTTTCCACCCGCCGAGGCGGGGTCGGGCTGCCGTGGTTGGCCAGCCGGATTACATCATTCCAGGTTTGCATATCGTCGGTTTTAGAGGTCAGAATCGAATGTCTACCAAACAAAACGAAATAAGGAATGGGAAGTTTAGCGGCCGGTAGCAGGGAGGCGGAAATCCATTCCGAATGACTACAGCTGTTCGTGGTCCTCTGCTTTCTCGATGCTGAACTTCTGCCACTGCTGCCGGGCAAAAAGCAAAAACGCTACTGGCGCCTTTCGAAACTCTTTTTCTGATTCATAGCGTCCGGCAACCAGCTTATATCCATCAGGAGCATTCAGCTGCCGTTGGCTGATGGTATCGAGACAGCACGGATTGGCAGGCGTCCGCTCACTTACTGGACCGGAGTCGTATGCCACTACCATTTGCCCACGCAGCGCATACTTCGCCGCTCCTTCACGCATAATCAGCTTCAGGCCAGAAGGACTTACATCACTGCGGCAGGTGAGCTTGTAGAGTAGCGTTGTTTCAGTTTGTCCATCCTTGTCTAAATCGGTGATGGACGTAGCACCGGGCAGAGGCCCCAGCCACATGTCAAACGGACAATTTTGGACGGCATCCTGCAGGCGCCACAGCTCCTTGTAGCTACTACTGCCGGCCCGCACATACTGCCGCGCTGTAAGCTGTGCAGAACGCTCAAAGTCTTCTATATCCTGCACGTCGCTCGAATCGGGCGGCGCGGCGGCCAACTGCTGCCGGGACTTGGTTACGGTCCGGAACACTACCAGCATGTTTTCGCCCTGGCTATCCGTCCAGCGCCACGCCTCCAGCAGTTGGCCCGGTAGCCGCAGCTGGGCCGGTAGTTGCGCCAGCGGCACCTGCTCAGGCACAATCGGTGCTGCTGAATTGGCAGCAGCAGAGTCCGGGGCAGCTGCCGCAACAGGCGTTTCGGCTGAGAGAAGGGTGGTTTCTGCTTTCTTATCGGAACAGGCGACGGCCAGCAAAGCCAGCAGCAACAGTACGTATTTGGGCATAGCAGCTATGCAATGTGCGACTATCAATAGCCGGCAAGATACCGTATGATAGAGTACCATGAAAATTCTTACCGCCCGCCAGACCCGCGCCCTCGACCAGGCGACACTGCAGGCCCAGGGCATCAGCTCCGAGGCGCTGATGGAACGCGCCGCTACCGCCTGCACCACCTGGCTTCTCGACCAGCTCCAACCGGCTTTCGCCACGCCTATCCACATCTTCTGCGGCCCCGGCAACAACGGCGGCGACGGCCTGGCCATAGCCCGTCAGCTGCATGCGGCCGGCTACACGCCCCAGGTATGGTTGCTACCTGCCACGAAGCACTCTCCCGATTTTCTGCTGAACCGCCAACGGCTGCCGCCGCAGATTCCCTGCACGAAGCTTAGCAGCCGCACGATGCCAGCGCTGCCCCCCGAAGCCGTAGTGCTGGATGCGCTGTTCGGTACCGGCCTCAGCCGGCCGCTGGCGGGCCTGGCGGCCGACGTTGTGGCGCACCTCAACCAGTCAGGCGCGACTCTACTTGCTGTTGATGTGCCTTCCGGTCTATTGGCTGATAGTTCCCAGCCCGCTGATAGCCCAGTGGTACAAGCCCGCTACACCCTCAGTTTTGAGCTGCCCAAGCTGGCGTTTCTGCTCCCCCAGAATGCTGGGTTTGTAGGTAAATGGACTGTGCTGCCCATTGGGCTCGACGCCGACTTTATCCACAAGGAGGCTGTGGATAACCACTTTGTGGATGCAGGTTTTCTGCGCGGAAGACTACCGCAGCGCGGAAAGTTTTCCCACAAAGGCACATTCGGGCACGCACTGCTGCTGGCGGGCAGCTACGGCAAAATGGGCGCGGCGGTACTGGCGGCGCGGGCCTGCCTGCACGGTGGCGTGGGGCTGCTCACGGTGCGGGGCCCCGCAGTTGGCTACGATATTCTGCAGATTTCAGCTCCGGAGGCCATGGTACTTGCTGACCCCGGCCGGGAATTCGTGACGGAGCTGCCCGCGCTGCAGCCGTACGCCGCTGTGGGCATGGGACCGGGCCTGGGGCAGGAGGCTGCTACCGCTGAAGTGCTCCGGAACTTGCTGCAAAGCGGTTCCAAACTCCCGCTGGTGCTTGATGCCGACGCCCTGAACCTGCTGGCTGCCCACCGTGCGCTGCTGGAGCTCCTGCCCCCCAACAGCCTGCTCACACCGCACCCCAAGGAATTTGAGCGCCTCATCGGGGAGCCCGCCCGCGACGACTACCACCGGCTGGAGCAGCTGCGCGACTTCTGCGCCCGACACCGCTGCTACTGCGTGCTCAAAGGAGCCTACACGGCTTTAGGCACGCCCGAGGGGCCGGTTTATTTCAACAGTACCGGCAACCCCGGCATGGCCAGTGGCGGTAGCGGCGACGTACTAACCGGCCTGCTGCTGGCGCTACGCGCCGACAAACGCCTCTCCCCTCTCGACGCGGCGCTGCTGGGTATATATGCTCATGGCCGCGCCGGCGACCTGGCCGCCGCCGAAACCGGTCAGGCCGGCCTCACCGCCAGTGACCTGATCCGTTACATTGGTCCCGCTTTGCAGGAGCTAACGGATAGCTAGCAGCGGCGTCGTCTTGCCTACGGATGGCAGGCGGAATTCCTGAGCGGCATGCCGGTAGTTCAGGTAGCCCAGTACACGGCCAGAAACTGTACGATCATCACGCCATCGGTGAGAAGGGCGAAGTAGTAGTCCGGCCGGGTTTCGTCGGCGTACCAGATGACGGCCGCCGCCAGCACCGAAGGCAGCAGCAGGGCCAGCAAGTGGGCACTACTCACTCCCCAGGGCAGCAGTACGTTGGCGACAGCCAGCACGGCCAGCGCAAACAGCTTGGTAGCCCGCACCCCGAATACGCCCGGAAACGTGAGCGTACCGGTCAGGCGGTCTTTGGTATAGTCGCGGATATCGAAGACGAAGGCCAGGGCCAGGATGAAGCAGAACCGCCGCGCGAACAGTACCAGCACCAGCGGAGCGGCCAGGGGTTTTCCCAGGTACAGCGCCGGAATCCAGACCGTCACGGCGGCCCAGACATAGGCAATGAGGAATACCTTGAGCAGCGGCAGGTCGCGGAGGGCACGCCAGCGGCTGCGCCACTTCACCAGCGGTAGTGAGTAAAGCAGCGAAATAGCGGCCAAGTGTCCCAGAAACAGGGTCAGGTGCTGCCAGCCATCCAGAAAAAACAGGACCGCCGCTACCACCAGTGCCGCTATAGCTAGCGCAAACAACTCGCGGCGGTGTGCCAGCATCCAGCGCTTGCGCCCGCTCAGCACCAGCTGCTGCTGAAACTTGTAAGGCAGCACGCTGTCGATGTTATACAGGAAAAGAGTGGCCGCAAAAATAAGCACCGCCAGCCGCCACGGAATGTCTACCCGCCAAAACAGAAACGTGGCCCAGGTGAGAGCCAGCGCGGCCAGCGCCAGCCACGTGCTGCTGTAGAGCACGGCGTCGGTCCACTGCCGCAGAATGGCGGTCCAGGGCAAAGCGCCGGAAGAGGCAGCACCGGAAGGCTTATCGGAGGAAGGACGCATAGGGCCAGGGCAAGCAACAGACGAAAAACCCGTGGGCCCAAAAGTACGACAGCCCCGGCTTTACTCGCCCGTTTCATCGTGGCTCGCGTCCACAGGCTTCGACTCTGGCGAACCTTTCTGCCGCAGAAAGATGGGAAGGCCCATAACAGACACAATGCTCAGCAGCCTACAACGCGAAGCGCCTCTCCCAACCAAGTGGTCAGGAGAGGCGCTGCGGGTAGCCTAGTAGTACCGCGAGCCTACAGCTCGACGCCAGAGGTCTGCTTGGCAGAAGCCGCAGATGCGCCGTTCGGGAACGTCTCGTGATAGAGCGTGATGCTGTCCTCGATGATGCGGTAAGCCTCTTCGCGGCCCATGAAACGCTCCACGGTCACGTGCTTGTGCTCCAGAGCTTTGTAGTCCTCGAAAAAGCGCTGCATTTCGTTGAGCGTGTGCGGGGGCAGGTCGGCAATGTCGTTGAAGTGGTTCACGGAGATGTCGTGGGCCGCTACCGCAATGATTTTGTCGTCCTCTTCGTCGCCGTCAATCATCTGCATTACGCCAATAACCTTGGCTTCCACGAGGCACATGGGCACGATATCTACCGAGCAAAGCACCAGAATATCGAGCGGGTCCTTGTCGTCGCAGTAGGTCTGCGGAATGAAGCCGTAGGCGGCCGGATAATGCACGGCCGAAAACAGTACGCGGTCCAGTTTCAGCAGGCCGCTGTCTTTGTCCAGCTCGTACTTGGCCTTCGAGCCTTTCGGAATTTCGATGATACCGTTTACAACTTTGGGAGCGTCGTCGCCGCGCGCCACATCATGCCAGGGATTGAAATGAGCCATGAGAAAAAAAGCAGGTGCCCGTTGCACCTAATGGTATGAGTAAGTAAGTGTATGACGCGGAGGTGCCTGCCCGGGATACGGACCGGCGGGTTATTTGGCCGAAAGAACTTCCAGCAGGGGCTCGCCGGTGCAGCCGTTGGGTTCCTGAATGTGGAGCCAGCGGGCTACGGTAGCTGCAATATCGGTGATTTTAGCCGGGTGGCTCGACTCGCCCTGCTTCACGCGCCAGCCCCAGAACAGCAGAGGCACGTGCGTATCGTAGTTGTTGAGGGAGCCGTGGGTAGTGCCTTTATTGACGGGGTACGAGTACGATTCCAGCCAGCCCGGCTGTAGCACCACCAGCACGTCGCCGCTGCGCTTGGGGTAGTAGCCGTTTTCCAGATACATCAGCATGCCGCTTTCCCAGTGCGACTTCTGCACGTCGTCGGCCGTGATGGCGCGGTTGACGCCGGCCAGCTGCCCGGCAATGTCCACTACTTCGTCCTGCACCAGGCGCAGGTTCAGCTTCTTTTCGGCGATAAGCGGGCGGTTGAGGTACACCTGCTGGTTTTCGTAGCTGAGCACCCACTTGCCGGGGCCGTGGCGGCGCACCAGTGCCTGCTGAATGGAGTCCTGCATGAGGCGCGGGCCCACCGAGCCGCCGGGCAGGTGGTGGTCGGCGAGGAAGCCGGGCGCGTGGGCCGCAGCATGGTCAGCGGACAGAAACACCAGCGCCTGGCCTTTGCCCACGGTCTTGTCGAGGTAGGTGAGCAGGCGCGCAATGTCCTGGTCGAGGCGCAGGTAGGTGTCCTGGGTTTCAATGGCATTCACCCCAAACTGGTGCCCTACGTAGTCGGTACTGCTGAAGCTGAGGGCCAGAAAATCGGTCTGGCCGCGCTGGCCCAGCTGCTCGGCCCGCACAGCTTCCAGCGCGAAATCCAGCGTGAGCGAGTTGCCGAAAGGCGTGGAACGAATCAGGTCGAGGTTGCGGGCCGGGGTCGTTTTCTCGCCGGTAGCCTGCAAGGCTCCCTTTACGGCGGCCGGCAGCGTGGCGCTCAGCGTGGGCAGATCATGCGGGAAAACGGGCTTGGCTTCGCCCCGGAACGCCGATTCCCAGGCCACGTCGTCGGGCGAGCTTTCGGTGTACTGCCCGATAGGCAGCAGGGTATTCCAGGGCTGGTCGAGGTAGCGGGCGGCGCGGTTTTCACCGTTGAACTTCGTCACCCACTCGGGCAGCGTGTTCTGGTAGTAGGTGCTGCTGATGAAAGCGCCGTTGCTGCCATCGTACCAATAGGCTGCGTTAGCCGCGTGCCCGGCCGGCAGAATGGAACCCCGGTCTTTGATGCACACCCCAATCACCTTGCTCTGGAAATTGGTCGCCAGCCGCAGCTCGTCGGTGATGGTAGAAGTCAGCATGTGGCGCGGCGACATCTGGCCCTGCTCGCTGGTGCTGCCCACCGACTTCACGCTCCGGTCTTCCGTGACGTAGGTGCCGCGGCCGGTTTCGCGCTCAAACCAGTTGTTGCCGATGATGCCGTGGAACGAGGGCGTGGTGCCGGTATAGATGCTGGCGTGGCCCGGCCCGGTGTAGGTGGGCACGTAGTTGTAGTGGGCGTTTTCGTAGCTGAAGCCTTCGCCCAACAGCCGCCGGAAGCCGCCGCTGCCGTACTTGCTCCAGTAGCGGTAGAGGTAGTCGTAGCGCATCTGGTCTACCACGATGCCCACCACCAGCTTCGGACGCGCCAGGGCTTTCCCTTTTTTCTGCCCCACGGCAGACCCCGCCAGCGTGGCGGCCAGCAACAATAAGAGGCTCTTTTTCAAATCAGAAGGCAATTAGGCGCCGCCGCCAACGCAGCAACCCGCGTAAGCGGCCCCAAAGATAGAGGCCAACGACCGGAATTACTTCGCTGGCAGCTAAATCGTACCCGCTGCGTACAGCAGCAGGCAGAAGCCCGGCTTCGCTTTACCCGCATTTCTTACAGCTGAAGCCGCTGCTTCGGCGCACCCTTTTGCTATGCCCGACCAGCCCTACGCCCTTTTGTTCGACATGGACGGCGTGCTCATCGACAACACGCCCGAGCAGGCCCGCGCCTTTCAGCTGCTGTTCCGCGACCTGGGCCTGAGCACCAACGCCCGCAAGCTGCTGGAGCGCCTCAACGGCATGCCCGCCACCAACATCCTCAAAACCGTCTTCACCAATCCTGTTCCTAAAAAGAAGCTGGAGGAATATGCCGCCCAGCGCGAGTTCCTTTACCGCACGCTCTACTGGGACAAGCGCCGCGAGTTAGCCGGCCTCACGCCGTTTTTGCAGGCCGCCCGCGCCGCCGGCTTCCGCATCGGGCTGGGCACCGGCTCCGGCGCCGATACCATTGCCTACATCATCGACCACATGGGCCTGCGCCGCTACTTTGATGTGGTGGTGGGCAAGGACGACGTGCCGCGCGGCAAGCCCCACAGAGACACCTTCCGTGAAACAGCCCGGCAGCTGGGTGTGCCGCCGGAGCGCTGCGTGGTCTTCGAGGACGCCCTTCTGGGCGAGCAGTCGGCTTACAAGGCCGGAATACGCGTCATCGGGGTCAGCACGACCCTCAAGCCCGAGCAGTTCCAGGCCCCGCTCACCGTCATCCGGGACTTCACCGGCATCACGCCCGAGCAGGTACTGGCGCTGCTGGCCCGGCACCCCGAAACGCCCAAACCCAGCCGCGCGCTGGCAAAGCGGCAGTACATGCAGTTGTAAGCCCGGTACCGAAAGCACTAAAACAAGAAAGCCCCGGCGCTACGCGCCGGGGCTTTCTTGCGGGAGGCGGGTGCGCCGCCAGATTACTCCAGTTACTCCAGCACGAGGCGCGTAGCCTGCGTGCCGGAGCGCACCACGTACACGCCCGCAGGCTGCCCGGCCGGCAGCACCAGGCGGGCCATGCCCGTGGCATCGGCCGTGGCGGTCAGCACGAGGCGGCCGACGGCGTCAAACACCTGCACCGTGGCGCCGGCTTTCGCGCCAGCCAGCGTGGTGGCCCCCGTCGTGGGGTTGGGTACCATCATCAGGCGAACGGCCGGCGTGGCGGCGCTCAGCGCCACGGCCCGTACCGGAGAGTGCGAGAACGTGCCGTCTTGGTCTACCTGGCGCAGGCGGTAGTAGAGCATGGAGGCGCCGGTAGGCAGCTGCCGGTCAACCGTGGTATAGGTGCGGGAGGTGCTGCTGCTCCCCGCGGCCTGCACCGTAGCGACGTCCCCGAAGGTGGCGCCGTCCAGGCTGCGCTCTACCTCAAACCGGGCGCTGTTTTTCTCCGAAGCTGTGGCCCAGGCCAGGCGTACGGTGTGCGGGCCTTCGGCCGTGGCCGTGAAGGCGGTCAGCTCTACTGGCAGCGGAGCCGCCGAGTTGCCCAGCGTCCAGATTGAGAAGCTGCGGATGCCGGCCTTGGTAACGGTGTTGGCCGCCGCGCTGCGGCTGGTGAAGCGCTGGTTGGCCCAGGTGTCGGGGGCGCCGGTTTCCGATTTAAACAACACGAGGTTGGCTTCGGGAATAGCGTTCAGCTCGTGCTCAAAGTAGCTGAACACCATCGTTACGTCTAGGCCCGTGCGCGTGGCAGGCTGAATATCGAAGTTACGCAGGATGCTCACGCTGTTGTCTACGCCGGTCAGGGCGGTGCCAGTGGTGCGCACCACTGGCGTCAGGCCGGGTGCCGTGGAGCCGGCAGCCGGCGTCAGGGTCAGCCCGATGCCGCCGAAGGGCTGCGTCGCGCCGGCCGCGAGGGTCCGGGATACGGCCACCTGGCCCAGCACGTAGCTGGTTTCGGTTTCGCTGAGACTGGCCGCTGCGCCCAGCGTGAGACGGTACGCAGAGCCCGTGTTCAGGATACCGACGTTGGCGGCGCCCGGCGCGAAGGTCAGGGTGCCATCCAGCGTCAGGTTGCGCTGCAGCTCCACGGTGCCGGCCGTTTTGTTCACGCTCACGTTGGTGAGGGCGGCCGTGCCGGTACCGCCCAGCGTGTGGGTAGCGGCCGTGCCCACGAAGGCGATGGTGCCGCCCAGCGGGTCGGTACCGCTGTAGGCAAAATTGCCGTTGACCTGCACCGTGGCCGCGCTGCCCAGCGTGATAGGAGCCTCAATGGTCAGGTCCTTCACGGCTACGGTGCCGGCACTCAGGCTGGGGTAGCGGCTCAGGCCGGTCGGGATAATGGCGTTGGTGGCGGCATCAGGCACTTTGCCGTAGCTCCAGTTGGCGCAGTCGGTCCAGGTGGTGCTGGCGCTGCCGTTCCAGGTGGTCGTGGCCGTGGGCGGCACCGTTACGGTCACAACCGCCGACTGTGTGGCCGTATTGCCGCTGGCGTCGGTCAGGGTGACACGCACGGTCTGGGGCGTGCCGACCTGGGCGCAGGTGAAGGTGTTCGGGCTCACCGTAATGGAAGCCACGCCGCAGTTGTCGGTGGCGGCGGCCGTGGTGAGCTGGCTGCCCGCTACGGTGGCCGTGCCATCGGCTCCCAGCGCTACTGTGGCCGGCTGCGTGAAGGCGTTGGTGTTGGGCACCAGCACGTAGAGGCTCTTAACCGTGTAGTTGCCAACGTTGCGGGCAAACGTCCAGTCGGGGTTGCCGGAGCCACCCACCTGGTTGCCGATGCCCACGTCGTCGCCATCGGTCTTGTGCCAGGCATTGTAGGCCAGCACCGTTTGCCGGGCGGCCAGGTTGTGTACCTGGAACGAGCCGTAGCCGTTGGTATTGGTGGCCTGGTCGCCGAAGTCGTACACCGAGCCGCTGGCGCCGGGCACGTTGTCGGTGTTGGCCTGGGCATAGTCGCCAGGCCACATTTCCACGCGGCCGGTGCCCAGGTTGGTGCCCGTAGCCAGCGTGCCGCCGGCATTGCTGAACACGTTCAGGTTACTTACGCTTTGGTGCCAGTTCACGGGGTTGGCCAACCGGTGCGGCAGGCCCAGCTGCGTGAGGGTGCTGGCGAAATTGTCCATCGACGCCCACACCCACTGCGTGCCGCTGCCGTTGGTCAGCTCCATGAAGTAGGCCACGCGGGCCGGAGTGCCCAGCTGGGTGTTGCTGCTGTTGTTGATGGTGTACGGCACCGCCGCCAGGGCCCCGAAGTTGGCGTTGGCCGGCATATCGAGCTGGTAGAGTACGCCGTAGCCAGTGGCTTCGGGCACGTTGGTCAGGGCCAGGGCCGGGGCGGCGGGCAGCGTGCCCTGGGCCGGCGCCCGGTTGTCGGTGACGGTCACGGTCGTCAGGGCCAGGGCGGTGTTGCCACCGGCATCGGTCACCAGCAGGGCCGCGTAGTTGAGCCCTGCTTCGGCGCAGCCGTAGGTGAGCTGCGCGGCCGGAGTACCAACCGGGTAGGCATACGTGGCCCGCACGGCCAGCTTCTTGAACGTTCCCACGCAGGGGTCGCCGAAGGTGGTGTTGCTGGCGACGATGCTGCCCGTGTTCTGACCCAGCAGCGCGGCTTCCACCACCGACAAGCTGGTGGTGGCGTGGCAGCCGCTGAGGGCGTAGTTGCCTGCCGAGCCAGTGGGCGTGCCGTAGCTGGCAAACTCCACCGACACAAACCGGGCGCCGGCCGGGGCCGTCAGGGTCAGGGTTTGGCCTTCGGGCACTTCACCAAAGGCCACACCCGTCGTCCATTTTTGCAGCGTCAGGCTGCCGGCGGTGGCCGGGCCGCAGTTGGCGGTGCTGCCATTGTTTACTGCCGTGGCGGCCAGCGTAGCGCTGCCGTTGGCATCCAGCACCAGGGCCACGGGCCGGGCCGTAGCTACCGGGGCCGGGCATACCGTGAAGGTGTTGGTATTGGAGTTAACACTTACCGTCCGGCCGCTGAGCTGGGCCGTGGCGTACACCGTATGGCTGCCCTGGGCCAATGCCGTGGGCTGCACCAGGGTCCAGCTGCCGGCGGTGCTGGCCGTGGTGGTGCCCACCGTCGTCCCGTCCACGTAGACGGTGATAACCGCGCTGGCCGAAGCCGTGCCGCTGTAGGTGGGGGTGCCGGTGCTCAACTGGCTGCCGTTGGCCGGAACCGTCACGACGGGCGCGGGCGTAGCGGGCAGCACGTAGGTAAGGCTGTAGGCTCCTGCGGCGGCCGTATTGAAGTTGCTGGCGGCGTCCTGGGCCACGTTGGCCGGCACGTTCACCGTCACGGGCCCGCCGGCGGTGGGCGTCACGGTGAAGGTGTAGACGGTGCCGGGGCTGGTGCCGTTTACCACGTTACCCGTGATGGCGCCGTTGGTCACGGTCACGTCGCCGCCCACAAAGCCGCTCACGTTTTCCGAGAAGGTCACCGTGAACGGAATCGGGGCGGTGCCGGTGCTGCTGCCGCTGGCACCCGCTGTGCTGCTGATGGCCACGGCGGGGCGGGTCTTGTCGATGTCATAGGGCTGGCCACCCGTGAAGGGCAGCTCGCTTACCGTGGGCGAAATGCCGCTGCTGCTGGTCAGATCCAGCCGCAGCGTGCCGTTGCCCGTGCCCGTGTTCACGTTGACCGTGTAGGTAGTGCCCGAGCCGACCAGGCTGCTGATGGAAGCGCCGCTGAGGCCGCCGGTCGTCGTGACACTGAAATTGCTGATGGATATCCCCGTCACGGGGCTGGCAAACGTCACGGTGAAGCTGACCGAGCCGGCGTTGGTGGGATTGGTGGTACTGGCCCGCACGATGGACGTGACGGTGGTGGCAGTCGTAAACGGCTGCACCGTGCCGTAGCTGGTGCCCGCGCTGTTGATGGCGTAGGCCCGCACGTAGTAGGTGGTGCCGGCCGCGAGGCCCGCCACGGTTTCCGAGAACGTACCCGCGCCCGTACCATTGGCATCCTGCGTTACGCCGGTGCCGCCGATAGCGGGCGTGGTGTTGGTGGCGCTGTACAGCACGCCGCGCTGCGTAACGGCCGCGCTGCCGATGGCCGTTACGTTGCCGCCCAGCACGGCACTGGTGGAGCCGATGGTGGTAGCCGCCGCCGTCGTGACGGTGGGGGCCACGGCCGCCTGCTGATACACCACCTCATCGATGCCGATGTAATCGGAATTGTTACCCAAAACCCCGCCGTTGGTTACGAAGTAGCGGAAGGCAAACCGGCCCGTCATCAGCGAGGGCACGCCGGTAACCGTAACGGTGTACTGGGTCCAGCTACTAGGGTACCCGCCTATCGTGAGGCCGGGGTTAATCTCCAGCGCCAGCGTCGTGAAGTCGCCCACGTCGGTGGCGCTGGCACCTACGTTGGTGCTGGCGCCGGCCGTGCTCAGGCGCACCTGCAAGCGGTCAGGGTAAGAACTTCCTGCCACCGCGCGAGTCCAGAAGCGAAACGTCGAGCCGTTGACCAGACTCAGCTCCGGCGTCAGCAGCCAGGAGCTGATGGTACCCTGGGAGCTGACGTTCTCATAGTTGGCCGCAATGTAGCCCGAGCTGCTTTGAGGGGGAAAATCAATGGTGTTGCCCTGAAACCAGGAAGTGGTGCCTACCGGCTGCGACTGGTTCCGGATAACCCAGCCGGCGGGCGGCGCTACGTCAAAGGATTCACTGAGCGTGCTCAGTTGCGCCTGGGCCGGAGCCGTGGCCGCCAGCCCAAGCCACAGGGCCAGCACCAGGCTCCAGGGCGCACAGAGTTCACCCAACGCGCGTAAGCCGCGCCGGGCACAAGAGTAGCGTGTTTGCATGCAGAAGATGGAGCGCCACCTCCCGTAGATAAGGCAACGGCCCGAGCAGACAACTTGCCCGGCCGCAACAAAGGATGAAAAGAAGATATCCTGGCAAAGATACCGGATGAGGAAAACTTTATCCTAGGATTAATTCAATAACCCGGCGGTTTATTTTTACGTAGCCGGCCCCCTGTCCGGCCTATGCGCAGGCGCGGCTGGCAGCCCGGCGGCAGTGCCCGGCGGGGCGCCGCCCGCCGCTGCCCCCGCCCCGCCCCCCAACGCGCCGGCCCCGCCGTGCCCGGTCACGCTCCTGCCAGGGTCCGGGGCCAACCCGATAGCCGACAGCCGGCCGGCAGCGGGGCCCTTGCGCCGGCCGCCACTGGCCCCCTCCCTGGCCGGCCGGCCAGCGGCACCCGCTGCCCGGTAGGCGGCCCCGGCTCTCTTGAGCGCCGCACTTGGCCCGGCCGGCAGCAAAAAGCCCCGCCCCAACCGGGGCGGGGCCGAACGCGGGACCGTGGCCGGCCGCTACTGCACCAGGCGGCTCAGCACCTCGGTGAAGGGCTGCTGGTCGGTGTCACCGCCCACGGCGGCTACTTTGCAGTACACCCGGTCGGCGGTTTTGCAGGCCGTGAGCAGCGCGTCGCCGTCGCGCACCACCACCGTCAGCCACTGGTTGTCGGGCAGCTTCTGGTCGGTGGTGTACACATACTTCAGGGCCACGGCGTGGGCCGGGCGCTTGGCCTTGGCGCAGAGCGTGCCCGGCTGCGGGCCATCCACGAGCTGAAACCGGGTGGGCGCGTCCAGGGTGGTGTGCCGCTCGCGCTCCTTGCTCAGGGCCAGGCCCGTGGAGAGCAGCGCCGCCTCGTCCTGGGGGTAGAGCGTGTTGGCCATCTGGGCCACGGCGCTCAGGCTCTGGTTGAGCGTGGCGCGCAGCTGGGCCAGCTCGGCGGTCTGGGTGGGCGTGGGGTGCAGAATGCTGGCGGCGGCCAGGTAGGGCGTCAGAGCGTCCTGTAAGGCCTTGAGCTGGTCTTTGGCGTCGGGGTAGCGGGGGTTGGCCGCCATGTTGGTCAGGCAGTTCTGCGCCAGCGGGCCAATGTCCATCTTGGACATGTTGTCGAAATTGGTAATCAGTCGGCGGGTTGCCATAATTGAAATGCGGTAACGAGTAGAATAAGAGAGAAACGGCCCTTCGGCCCCGGCGCACCTGCGTTCTTCGTCACCAGACGGCCCCCCGGCGCTCCGGTACGGCCCGCCCCTGTTGGGTACAGCGTGTTTCCAGGCATTGGACAGCGTTTTCACTGTTTAGGAAAACGTGTTCAATGCGTTGGAAGCCGTGTTCAATGCGTTGGAAGGAGCGTTCAATGCATTGAACAGCGTCTTCAATGCGTTGGAAGCCACGTTCAATGCGTTGGAAGGAGCGTTCAATGCGTTGAACAGCGTCTTCAATGCGTTGGAAGCCGTGTTCAATGCATTGAAGACGCTGTTCAACGCATTGGACGCGTGGCATAACGGCCGAAGCCGCAGACAGCACCAGGTGAGGGCGGGGCACAGCCCCGGCGGCAGCCGGTACCCCACGGGCCCGACCGGCATAACAGAATACAGACACGCAGGCAATAGAAATAAAGGTAATCGGGGGCCGGGCGGCGGTGGGCAGCCCGCGGCTACCGCCCTGCCTGCCAGGAGGCTGCACTAAATATAGGTGTTTGACTTATTCGGTGTCAAGAGGGGGCGCGAAATAGTTTCGGGGGCGGCGGCGGGGCGCGGTGGCAGGGGCCGCGCCGGGTCCCGGAAGGGCAGGCGGCCGGGCGGGCCGGAGTGCCCCGCCCCGCCCGACTGCGGTCGGCACGCCTGGCCGGCCGGGGCCGCCGGGGCACCTCCTCTACCCTACTACCGGCCCGGCCGGCCGGGCCTGCCAGACCCGTTGACCGCATAACGGGAGGCCCGGCCTCAGGCCACCGGCGCGGGGGCCGGGGCGGCCGGCAGCGCCACCCCGTAGAGGGCGGCTACCAGCGCATCAATCTGCGCTTCCAGGGCCTGGGTGTCGGCGGCGGCATCGGCGGCTTTGGCGGCGTCGTGGTAGCACACCAGCTGGCCATCCAGCAGCTTCAGAAACAGCAGGCGGTTGACCTACATCAGGCACAAAGCCAGGGCCACGCCCTCGCGCTGGGCGGCGGGGGCCAGCATCTCCTTGGGGTTCTTGGGTCCCTTCACTTCCAGCACCACGCCCACAGGCGAGTCGGCGGTGTCGCCGAGGTGCAGCACCAGGTCGCGCTTGTCCTTCACGTTGCCGTAGCGCGTGCCGCCCTCCGCCGGCTTGCTCACGTGGCGCAGGAAGTCGAGGATATGGGTTTCGCCGTGGCGCTCAATCTTGTGGGGGTCGAGGTGCTTGAGCATCTCGGCTAGGTGCCCTCGGAAGGCGGCCAGCTCGTCGGGGCTGGGCTTGAGGCGGCGCAACGCGGCCGTAGCAGTATCGGGCGAGAGGTATCGGGGCTGTAGCATAGCGGCCGTAAGCTACGGGCCACCGCACACACTCCGCGCCCCCCAACCAAAATGGCAGGCTGCCGCCACAGGCCCCTACTCCACCACCAACGCCTGCCCGAACTGCTGCCCCGGCTGCTGCCCTTCTGCCTGCACCTGCAGCCAGTAGCGCCCCGGCGCCAGCCCCGCCACCGACACCCGAACTACCCGGCCGGTAGCCGTCCGCGCCAGCGGCAGCCGCGCCACCACACGCCCCTGCGCGTCCAGCACCGTCGCCACCGGACGAAGCGCCACCACCCCCGCCGGTACCTGCACGGCTACCCAGCTGTGCGCGGGGTTGGGGTAGAGCTGCAGCGCGCCGGGCGCGGCCGGGCGCGACACGCTGAGCGTGCCCGGCGCGAAGGCCAGCGCGTTGGTGCCGCCGCCGGGCACGCTCAGCGTGAGCGGGCCAGCCACAGCTCCCGCGGGCACCGGCACCCCGGTCACGTCGGTGCCGGCCGCATTCACGGTCAGGTTGGGCACGGCCACCGGCCCGTTGGCGGTGGGGAAGTTCACGGCCGTGGCCCCGGCCAGGCCGGTGCCGCTGATCGTAATGCGCGTGTTGCCGCTGCCCGGCACAAAGGCCCAGCTGCGCAGCGTGGCCAGCTGCGGGTCGCGGTAGATGCCGAAGTGCGAAAGTGGCACGCTGCTGTCGAACACCGCCTCGAAGTTGCCGCCGGCGTAGAGCAGGCCGTCGGGGCTGAGGGCCAGGGCCAGCACGTTCTGGTTGAGGCCGTTGCCGAGCGCGCTCCAAGCCTGGCCGTTCCAGCGGGCCAGGAAGTTGGCGGCCTGGGGCGGCGGGCTGCTGGCAGCGTAGAAGTCACCGCCCACGTACACGCTTGAGCCCGACACGGCAATGCTCGTGACGCCGCTGTTGGGGGCCAGGGGCAAGCCCGGGCCGAGGCCCTGCCAAGCGGCGCCGTCACACACGGCCACGTTCCTGGCCGGGCGGCCGTCGGCGGTGGTGAACTGGCCGCCGGCGTAGAGCTTGTTGCCCGCTGCGGTCAGGGTCGTCACGCGGCTGTTGAGGCCGGGGGTGGGGCCGCTGCCCACGGGGGCCCAGGTGGTGCCGTCCCACTGGGCCACGTACTGCACCAGCGCCACGTTGGGCGGCCGCACCGAGAAGCTGCCGCCGGCATACACCACGCTCCCCTGCACCACCAACGACCTGACTTCCCCGGCCACGCCGTTGTCGCCGTTCATGAGCAGCGGCTGCCAGGTTTGGCCGGTCCATTGCGCAATGGAGTAGGCCGGCTGCCCGTCGGCGGTGCTGAACGAGCCGCCCGCGTACAGCGTGGTGCCCTGCAGGCACAGCGCATTCACCACGCCGTTGGTGCCGGTGCCCAGCGCGCGCCACGCCGTGCCGTCCCAGCGGGCCACGCGGCTGGCGGGCTGCCCGCCGGCCTGCATAAAGTCGCCGCCCACATACACGTCGTTGCCGGCCACGGCCAGGGCCAGCACCGTGGCATCTACGCCGTTGGCGGAACCAGTGCCCAGGCTGCTCCAGGCGGTGCCGTTCCAGCGGGCCACGTTGTTGGCCGCCACGCCCCCTGCCGTGCTGAACCGGCCCCCCACGTACACGTCGGGGCCGGCCACCGCCACCACGGCCACCACGGCCGCGCTGTTGATGCCAAGGCCGCCGCCCAGCGAATGCCAGGCGGCGTTTTGCCAGCGGGCCACGTACGAAGCCGCCACGTCGGCGGCCGCCGTGAAGTCGCCGCCGGTCACCAGTGTTCCGCCCACTGCGGCCAGGGCCCGCACCGGGGCGTTGGTACCTTGGCCGAGGCTGGTGCTTAGCGGCAGCCAGGCGGCGCCGTCCCACTGCGCCACGTGGCGCGCGGCCGTGGTGCCCGCCTGCCCGAAGGCACCGCCCACGTACAAGGCAGTAGGCGTGGCGGCCAGGGCGTACACGGCGTTGTCGGGCCCGGCGCCCAGGCTGCGCCAGCCGCTGCCGGTCCACTGTGCCAGGTAGCGGGCCGCTATGCCCCCGGCCTGCCAGAACAGCCCGCCCACAAACAGGTTGGAGCCACGGAGTGCCAACGCCAGCACGGCGCCGGTGGTGCCCGTGCCCAGGCTGCGCCAGGCGGTGCCGTCCCACTGCGCCACGTACGCGGCCGGGGTGGGGCCGGCCTGCGTGAAGTAGCCGCCCACGTACAGCGTGCTGCCCTGCACGGCCAGCGCGTGCACGCTGTTGTTGACGCCGCCGCCCACGGCGCTCCAGTTGCTGCCGTCCCACCGGGCCACGTGCGGCGTCAGCGCCCCACCGGCCGTCGTGAAGTTGCCGCCGGCGTACAGCGTGGCGCCCGACACGGCCAGGGCGTGCACCTCCGCGTTCATACCGGCGTCGGGGCCGGCGCCCACGGCGCTCCAGCTGCTGCCGTTCCACTGCGCCACGTTGCGGGCCGTGGTTCCGCCGGCCCGGTTGAAGCGCCCGCCCACGTACAGCGTCGTGCCCACCATGGCCAGCGCATTGACGGCATTGTTTACTCCGTTGGCGGCGCCGGTACCCAGGCTGTTCCACTCGGTGCCGTTCCAGCGGGCCACGCTGTTGGCCGGTATGCCGCCCACGGAGGTGAAGTCGCCTCCCACGTAGGTATCGGCCCCTACCTGCAGCACCGCGTTGATGCGGGAGTTGGCGCCCGGCGCCTGGAACCCCGCCTGCCAGTGCTCGTCGCCGGCACCGGCAGCCTGGCCGGGCCCCGCCGCCCGAAACACCGGCTGCCCGTCGGGCGCCATGTACAGGCGGTGCGCCCGCGCATCGAAAGCGCCGTGCACACCGGCGCGCAGCGTCCCGTCGGGGTTTAGTGCTTCGGCCAGCGCGCTTTGCCCGGGCGGGCTTTGCTCGGCAGCCGGCAGGCTTGCGGCCGGCGCCGGCCGGCCCACTAGCCCCAGGACAGCGCACAGCAGCAGCCCGGCCAGCACCCGGTAGCGCCCTGACTTCAGATTAAGTAGTGGCCGAGCGCTGTGCGGCAGAAGTAGAGTTGCAACCATAGTGGGCACCAAGAGACGTTTGCCGCTAAAGGTAGCCCCGGTGCTGCATCCGCCCAAGCGGCCGCCTGCCTTCCCCGCCTCTACCCAACCCGGCCGCCGGCCGCGCGGGCTTCCCGGCAGGTTCTCTAGCCCCCAGCATGGCCCCCAAACACACACGAGGCCCGCCTCCTTACGGAAGCGGGCCTCGTGTGTGTAAATAGAGCCATCTTACCGGCTGGCAGCCAGCGCCTCAGCACCACCCACGATTTCGAGAATCTCGGTGGTAATGGCCGCCTGACGCGTCCGGTTATAAGTCAGCTTGAGCGACTTGAGTAGCTCACCGGCGTTTTCGGTGGCTTTCTCCATGGCCGTCATGCGGGCGCCGTGCTCCGAGGCGTTGCTTTCCAGCACGGCCTTGTAGAGCTGCACCTTCAACGACTGCGGAATCAGGGTCTGCACGATTTCCTCTTTCGAGGGCTCGAAGATGTAGTCCACGTTCGAGGTCTGCACGGCAGCCGGGTTTGGCTCGGCGGGTACCAGCGGCAACAGCTGCTCAGCCCGTACCACCTGCGTGGCCACGTTCTTGAACTCGTTGTACACCATCACCACTTCGTCGTACTGGCCGGCCCGGAAGCCGTCCATGGCCTGCTCAGCCGCCTCCCGCACCGTGTCGAACGACAGTTTGCCGAACACGTGCGTGTAGTTGCCCACCAGCGGACCGCGGCGCCCGAAGTAGTCGTGCGACTTCTTGCCGATGGCCATGTAGGCCACATTACCGGCCGCGGCCTGCGCAGCGTAGCGCTCCTGCACCAGGGCATTCACGCCCTTGAACACGTTGCTGTTGAAGGCACCGGCCAGGCCACGGTCCGACGTGATGGCAATTACCAGCACCCGGCGCACCTGGCGCTGCACGGCATATTCGCTCACCACGTCGTCGCCGACCTGGGCCGTCAGATTCGTCAGGATGCTGTTGAGCCGCTGCGCGTAGGGGCGCATACGCAGGATGTTGTCCTGCGCCCGCCGCAGCTTGGCCGCCGCCACCATTTTCATGGCTTTGGTGATCTGCTGCGTGCTTTGCACCGATACGATGCGGTTACGGACTTCTTTTAAGCTAGCCATTTTTTGTTGAGCTGTTAGCTGTTAGCTATTAGCTGTTGGCTTTCCCGGCATTATATCAGCGCGGAAGAAAACCAGTAGCTGTTGGCTGCTGGCGGCGCTTCCGAAAAAGCCAACAACCAACAGCCAACAGCTAACAGCTTATTTAGTGGCGTATACCGCCGACAGGTCTTTGGCAACCTGACGGATGGCACCGGTGATGGTGTCGTCCAGCTTACCCGCCTTCAGGCCTTGCAGCACTTCGGGGTGGCGGTTGTTGAGCACCTGCACGAACTCCTTCTCGAACTCGCGCACCTTGTTTACGGGCACCTGGTCGAGCAGACCGTTGGTAGCGGCGTAGATAACGGCCACCTGATCTTCCACGCGCTGGGGCGAGAACTGGGGCTGCTTCAGGATTTCGAGGTTACGACGGCCGCGCTCGATGGTGAGCTTGGTCGAGGCATCGAGGTCGGAGCCGAACTTGGCGAAGGCTTCCAGTTCGCGGAACTGGGCTTGGTCGAGCTTCAGCGTACCAGCCACTTTCTTCATCGACTTGATCTGGGCGTTACCACCCACGCGCGATACCGAGATACCTACGTTGATAGCAGGGCGGATACCGGAGTTGAACAAATTGGTTTCGAGGAAGATCTGGCCGTCCGTAATCGAAATTACGTTGGTCGGGATGTAGGCTGAAACGTCACCTGCCTGGGTTTCGATGAGCGGCAGAGCGGTCAGCGAGCCACCACCTTTCACCAGGTGCTTGATGCTGTCCGGCAGGTCGTTCATGTCCTTTGCAATGGTGTCGGAAGCGTTGATCTTCGCGGCACGCTCCAAGAGACGGCTGTGCAGGTAGAATACGTCACCGGGGTAGGCCTCACGTCCGGGAGGACGACGCAACAGCAGCGACACCTCGCGGTACGCCACCGCCTGCTTCGACAAGTCATCATACACTACCAGAGCCGGACGGCCCGTGTCGCGGAAGAACTCGCCGATGGCGGCACCCGTGAAGGGCGCGAAGAACTGCATGGGAGCCGGGTCAGAAGCCGAAGCCGAAACCACCACCGTGTAGTCCATAGCACCACCCTTGGTCAGGGCGTTTACTACCTGGGCTACGGTCGAAGCTTTCTGGCCTACGGCTACGTAGATGCAGAAAACCGGCTCGCCGCGCTCAAAGAACTCGCGCTGGTTCAGGATGGTGTCAATAGCTACCGTCGACTTACCCGTCTGACGGTCACCGATGATCAGTTCGCGCTGGCCACGGCCAATCGGAATCATGGCGTCAATAGCCTTGATACCGGTCTGCATCGGCTCCGTTACGGGCTGACGGAAGATTACACCGGGTGCCTTGCGCTCCAGGGGCATATCGTAGGTCTGGCCCTGGATGGGGCCACGGCCGTCGATAGGCTGGCCCAGCGTGTTTACCACGCGGCCCACGATGCCTTCGCCCACCTGAATGGAGGCAATTTTATTGGTGCGGCGCACCGTGGCTCCCTCGCGGATTTCGCTGTAGTCGCCGAGCATTACGGCACCTACGTTGTCTTCTTCCAGGTTAAGAACCAGGGCCTGCAGGCCGTTTTCAAATTCGAGCAATTCCCCCGACTGGGCTTTGCCCAGGCCGTAGATGCGGGCTACACCGTCGCCAACCTGCAATACCGTACCAACCTCTTCGAGTTCGGCTTCGGTTTTGAAGTTGGACAACTGCTCCCGCAGAATGGCGGATACTTCATCCGGACGTACTTCTGCCATGTGGATTATAGTTGAGATTGGTAGGGGTTCTTCGAGAATTCGGTGCGCAGCTTGCGCAGCCGGAAGCTCACGGAGTCATCTATCTGCCGGTCGCCCACGCGCAGCACAAAGCCGCCGATGAGCGAAGCATCTACTTTCTCGGTGAGAATAACCTGCTGAAGGCCGGTCTGCTGGCGAACCAGCGACTCTACCTCCGCGCGCAGTGCCGGCGTCAGCGGCATAGCCGTTGTCACTTCGGCAGTCTGTATGCCGCGCAGGGTGTTGTATTGGGTCAGAAACTCGGAGCCGATGAATTCGAGCGCGCTTTCGCGGTTTTTCTGGGTAACAATAGTGAAGAACTTCTCGGTGAGAATCGACACTTTGCCCCCGAAAACGGCGCGCAGGATAGCCAGCTTCTTGTCGTGCTTGACGATGGGGTTGCGCAGCAACAGGCGCAGGTCACGGTTTTCGTTCAACGTTTTGTTGAACAGGTCCATGTCCTGCTTTACCTGCTCCAGCGTACCCTGCTCCTCGGCCAAATCGAGCAACGACTTGGCATAGCGGGAGGCAACTCGTAGTTCAGACATTAATGTAGGGTCTTAGGGTCTTGGGGACTTAGGGTCTTGGATAGGAACAGGGCCCGGAAAACCAAGACCCTAAGCCCCCAAGACCCCAACAACCTAATTCAGATTTACTTCCTTCAGGTACGAGTCCACGAGTTGCTGCTGAGCCGGTTGATCCGTCAGCTCGCGGCGCAGAATACGCTCCGCAATATCGATGGACAGCTTGGCAGCGGTGTTTTTCACCTCAGCCAGAGCCGCGTTCTTTTCGTTCTGAATGGCTTCGCGGGCCTGCACAATCATGCGGCCGCCTTCTTCCGTTGCCTTGGTTTTCGCCGTCTCGATGAGCTGGTTAGAAATTTCCGTGGCTTCCTTCAGAATACGGTCACGCTCCAGACGGGCTTCGGCTAGCAACTTTTCGTTGCCGGCTTTCAACTGCTGCATTTCGATCTTGGCCTGATCGGCCATACGCAACGCCCCTTCGATGGAATCTTCCCGCTCGCGCAACGAGCTAAGGATAGGTTTCCAGGCGAACTTGGTCAGCAGGAAAAGGAGAATCAGAAAAATGACCAGCTGCCAGAACAGCAGGCCGAAACTAGGGTTGGTAAGCATTAGCGCTCAGCGAAATTGGTGAATAATCGGGCTTCGGCTCGTCGCGTTTTAGCGCTTCACAAAGCCCGCTACAACCCAAAGAAAACGCAAGCCCGACGCACCTGCCGCCTAGCAATGCCAGGGGCCGGTGAGTCGGGCCGGGCGGCTTCTCTACTGAAGCTTCAGAGCAATCAGCAGGCAGACTACTACTGCGAACAGAGCAGCACCTTCAACCAGAGCAGCCACAATCAGCATGGCGGTCTGGATTTTGCCGGAGGCTTCCGGCTGACGGCCAATAGCTTCCATGGCCGAGCCACCGATGCGGCCGATACCCAGACCAGCACCCAGAATAGCCAGACCGGCACCGATACCGGCACCCATTACAGCCAGACCAACAGCATTAACAACCTGCAGCAACAGAGAGAGCAGCATAAGACAAAGAGTTTGAGGGGAATGTGAAATGAAAAAACGCAGGAAAAAAAGCGGGAATTAGTGAGCGTTGTGGCCCGTCACGTGCAACGGAGCATCGGCGTCGTCGCCACCGATACCGTAGTCATGGTCGTGGTGCTCTTCTACCGCCCCGCCAATGTACATAGCGGTGAGCAGCGTGAAGATGTAGGCCTGCAGGATAGCAACCAGCAGTTCCAGCACATTGATAAACAGGCCAAAAGCAATAGACAGCGGCGCAATACCAACTGTATTGAAGATGAAGATCAGGGCAATAAAGCTCAGGATAATGATGTGACCGGCCGTGATGTTGGCAAACAGTCGAACCATCAGCGAGAAGGGCTTCGAGATGACGCCAATCAATTCCACCGGAATCATAATCGGGCGCAGCCAGAGCGGAACACCGGGCGTCCAGAAAATGTGCGACCAGTAATACTTATTGGAACTGAACGTGGTGATGCACAGCGTAATGAAGGCAAACAGGAAAGTTACGGCCAGGTTGCCGGTAAGGTTGGCAGCACCCGGCAGCAGGCCCAGCAGGTTGTTGAACCAGATAAAGAAGAAGATGGTCAGCAGGTACGGCAGATACCGCTCGTACTTGGGGCCAATTGCCTTCTTGGCTACTTCGTCGCGCACAAAAATGATGATCGGCTCGAAGAAGGACTGTACTCCCTTGGGAGCACGGCCGTGGTTTTTGCGATATCCGGCCGATACGGAGAAGAACACAATCAGCAGCAGCGCAACGCTAATCAGCATCGACGCTACGTTCTTGGTGATGGACAGGTCGTATACTTTGCTGCCATCCGTAGCTTCCAGCGTTTCGTGCTCCAGCTTGAGGCCTTCGTGCACGGTACCCTCCGGATAGAGGTGGTGCGAAGAGAATACCGACAGACCTTTAGCGGGCTGGTAGGCAATGATGGGCAGCGGCAGCGTGAAGTGGGCGCCTTCGCCGGCTTCCCCGAAAAAGTGCCACTCGTGCGCGTCGCCGATGTGGTGGAGAATCAACTCCCCGGCATTGAAGCCTTCCTTCTCATTTGCCTCGTGCTTGGAGACGGTCTGGTCCTGGGCAGAAACCGAGAACGAGAGTAAGCAGAAAAGGGCTACAAATAAACGCTTCATCCAGAATGACTTAAGTCAATGTTCACCAGAAACTCACAAAGAGCTTTCACCCGGTTTTGAAAACGGGCGCAAGTTAGTCAGAACGCTCCAGATTTCAAACCCGGTGAAGAGAAAATACCCGATAAAGAAGGCTCCCAGTGCGGTGTAGGTGCCGTTGCCTTCGTGGGCGCCGCCTTTATATAAGTATACCAGCACGAGCCCCATGCTCAACAGCATGCGTACCACCATGGAGCCAAAGTAGGCGCCCATGAAGTTGTCGGAATTGGAGCGCACCAGCCGGGCCGTAAACCAGTAAATGACCGCCGTAAGCACCGCAAAGTAGGCCAGGATGTACGAGGCCAACGGATGCACCACGGCCGTCCCATAGCGGGCATTCAGCAGGTAAAGCGTGCCGTAAAGCAGCAAAACCAGTAGCAGCAGATTGCGAAAAAACCGGAGCAATGCGAGTACGTAGTGGGTGATGGGGCCGCAAAGGTACGCCAGCCGATGCTACCAACCACGCATTTGTCTCATTTTCACAGCTTACTTATCGCGCTTTGTCTACTAGCCCTATTTATCCGACACTTCCCGGATGACCAAGTACATGGCGACGAACACGCCGGCCAACGTGAGTACAACCGTTCCCCAGGGCCCGCTGCTGAAGCGCCCATCCAGCCAGATACCGAGCCAGGTGCTCAGGCCAATGGTGGCCAGCATCTGAAAGCCGACGCCCATGAATCGGCCGAAGTTGCCGCCGCGGGGCGTTTGGGGGGCGGGAGTCGGGGCATCAGACATAGTGCAGCAGTTGGAAAGGTGGAGGTTATACGCGGCGGGAAATTGCTGTACGTAAACGTCTCGTTGGGCAGCTAACGCCCACGGCTGGGAAAAAGGCGTAATTTTACCCAACGTGCGTCGTTATGACTGCTACGCCGCGTATGAGCTGAACAAACCGATTGGTTTTCAGCGTTGGCGTATTCGTAAGCTATGCTCCCGACTTCTGTTTTGACTGTATCTTCCTTTTCCCATTTGCTCACCCGGCCCCTGGCGACCCTGCTGCTGCTGGCCGGAGTAGGCGGCTGCGCTTCTGAGCGCCGCAGCGTGATAGGCCATGCCTACGACAACGTAGTGGCCCGCGACAATGCCTATTTCCTAGCCCGTGAGAAAATGCGGGAGACTGAGCAGAAGCTGTACACCGCCCGCCAGAACGACTACAACCGGGTACTGCCCCTTTTCCCGACGATGGATGAGGCCAGCGCCAAAACGGTGGCCACGGATATGGAGGATGTGGTGAAAAAGGCCTCGCTGCCGATTCAGTACCGCGCTGCCTCCGACTGGACGGATGATGCCTATATCCTCATCGGCAAGAGCCGCTTCTATACGATGGAGTATGAGGATGCGGCCAAAACCTTCAAGTACATCAACAGCACCAGCAAAGACCCCAACGCCAAGCACGAGGCGCTCATCTGGCTGATGCGCACGTTTGTGACCACCAAAGAGTTTGAAAACGCCAAGGCCGTATCGGATTTGCTGGATAAGGAGGAAGGCCGCGAGGCAAATGCCAAGGAGCTGTTTCTGACCCGTGCTGACTACTACATTAAAGTAGAGGAGCCCGCCAAAGCCATTGAGAATCTGGAGAAGGCCATTCCGCTGATTGAGCAGAAAAACGAACAGTCGCGCACACGCTACATTTTGGCGCAGCTCTACCAGAACCAGGGCGAGGACAAGAAGGCGTACGCCGAACTGAACCGCATTCTGAAGAAGAATCCGCCCTACGAGCTGGACTTTTTCGCCAAGCTCATGCTGGGCCAGGTATCGGACCTCAACACCACCGACAAAGCCCGGCTGGACAAGTATTTCGCCAAGCTGCTGAAAGACTCCAAGAACAAGGAGTACCGCGACAAGATCTACTATGAAATGGCGCGCCTCGACTACCGGCAGCAGCGCTATACGGAGGCGCTGAAGCTGCTGGAGCAGTCGGCACGGGCCACTTCCACCAACCGGGCCCAGAAGTCTTATACCTACCTGCTGGCGGGCCGTATCTACTACGAAAACCTGCAGAAGTACCGCCTGGCTGCCGCGTACTATGACAGCACGGTGCAAAATCTCCCGAAGGAAGCACCGGGATATGCTGCTACAGTTGAGCGGGCCTCCATTCTGAAAGACTTTGCCCAGCAGTACTCCATCATCGAAACCCAGGATAGCCTGCAGGCACTGGCTCGGCTGGATACGGCAGCCCTGCGTACTCGTTTGCTGGCGTTTGCGGATGCGGAACTGACTGCCCGCCGCAAAGAGGCCGAGGCTTTAGCGGCCAGGCAGGAACTGGCAAGCCGCCGCCAGACGGCCACCGGGCCCAGCTCGTCCCGTGACCTGCAAACTGGTATCGACCCCGAAGATTTTATCAACGGCAGTACCGGCGTAAAATGGTATTTCGACAATCCGACGTCGTTGAGTACCGCCCGGGCTGACTTTATCCGGAAATGGGGCGACCGGCCCTTGCAGGACAACTGGCGTACGGTGAGCGTGGCCAGTTCTTCGCCCGTGACAGAACGGGGTGGCAGCGTGCCGGTGAGCATTGCGGGGGCCAACAAAACCAACGTAACGGCCGGCGCTACCACCGGACTGGGGCAGGCCGCAGAAGATCCGGCCGTGCAGCAGCGCGATTTGGTGGCCAAATACCGTCAGGCATTGCCGCTCACTCCCGACCTGATGAAGGCTTCGGAGCAGCAGGTAGAGGAGGCGTTGTTTGCGTTGGGGGGTATCTACAACCAGCAGCTCCGGGAGCCGGTGCCTGCCGCGCAGACGTACGAAAAGCTCACCACGCGCTTCACGGCCAGCAAGCATCTGCCGGAAACGTACTATAGCCTCTATCTGATTTATAAAGAGCAGAACGAGCTGGCCAAAGCAGAGCTTTATGCGCAGCGCCTGCGGCAGGAATTCCCCAACACTGCCTACGCCCGCCTGGCCGCCGACCCCGAGTACCTGCGTCGTACGTCGCTGGTGAATCAAGAAGTAGCAGTGCATGTCGATTCGGCATTTGTGTTCTACAAGGCACAGGAGTTCAAAAAAGCCTCTGCCGTATTGGCTCGCACCAAGAAACGCTACCCCGAAAACGACCTGAACGACCGGATAGCCTACCTCAACGCTCTGATTGCTATGCGGACTCAGCCGCCGCTGGTAGCCAAAGCCACGCTGGAGAAGTTCACCAAAGATTACCCTGCAACCCCGCTGGGCAATGATGCCCGCAACTTCCTGAACTCTTACAAGAAGTACGAGGCAGGTGAAATCGTAGGCGCTTTAGCATCTACTCAGAAGCCGGTAGTATCCATTTTTCGCCCCGGCGAGGTGAACAACCGGATGCGCATTTATTACGCAGAGAATGAAACGCCTGCCAGCGTAGCCCCTTCAGTAGTTCCTGCCAAGCAGCCGGAAACATCCAAACCGAAGGAGCCTACCATTCCGGCTAATAAAACAGAGACTTCTAAAGACAGCACGGCAGCATTGTCTCCTACGAAAGTAGAACCCACGAAAGCGGAGCCTGCAGTTGACCCGGTGAAAGCAGCCCGCATGGCGGCAGCACAGGCCAGGGCGCGCGGCAAGAAAACGCCTAAGGCACCAACCCCATCCAAATCCGCAGTTCCGGCAACCGACTCGGCTGCTGTTGGGGCTGGTGCCGCGCCAACAGGCACCGCCACGCTTTCCATTCCTGCCCCTGCCGCCACAGCACCGGCCCCAACAGTAGCCGCTACTCCACCAGCGCCCGCTTCGCCTTATGCTGCGGCTCCGGCTGCGGGCCATGCCGTTGTGCTGGTGTTTGCGAAGGGCGCCGAGCCGGCCCAGAGCCTGCCCGCCCAGCTTGGCACCTACAACAGCCGCTACTATCAGGCCAGCAAGCTGCAGGTGCAGCCGCAGGCTCTCGGCGACTCTCTGGAGCTGATAGTGGTACAGAGCCTACCCAATGCCAAAGTAGCGCAGAGCTATGCTCTTAAGCTGCGGAGCCCTCAGTCGCCGCTCAGCAAGCTACGCGGCGCGGGTTACCAAACGCTCATCATCGGTATTGATAATCTGCCAGTGCTGTTGCAGCGCCGCAACGTGGAAGAGTATCAGCGCTTCTACCAACAGACTTACTCCAAATAATTCTGAATTGCGCCTTCTTATCAGACAGTTGCCTGCTCCTCGGTGCAGTTCAGACTGTCAATCGGAAGGCAGATTCTTCATTTAGAAGTTCCGAATGGCTTACCCCGCCACCAAAACCAAGACTAACTCCCGCAAACCGCAACGCCCGGGCCGTTTTACGGCACTCACCCGCACGATGTGGTTACTGTTCGGCGGCGGTGTACTTGCTTTTGTACTGTTTGTATTCGCAGTTAGCATCAACTTCGCCGACCTGTTTGGGCAGATGCCCAACCTGAAGACTCTCGAAAGTCCCCGTAGCGAGCTAGCATCAGAAGTATACTCTGCCGATGGAGTGCTCATGGGCAAGTACTTCCGTGAGAACCGTACACCAGTCAGCTATGAGGAACTGGCTCCTACGACCATCGATGCTCTTATTGCCACAGAGGATGCGCGCTTTGAGGTGCATTCCGGCATCGACCCCAAGGCTATGGCCCGGGTAGCCTCCGGCCTAATTGTAGGCGGCAAGAGTGGTGGCGGCTCTACGCTCAGCCAGCAGCTAGCCAAAATGCTGTTCCGCACCCGCGAAGACCTGAACGACGGCCGTCTGAACGATGTGCGGGGCCTGGGTATGGTTATCACCAAAACCAAGGAGTGGATTCTGGCAGTACGCCTGGAGCGCAATTATACCAAGCGCGAAATCCTGCGCATGTATCTCAACACGGCCGATTTCGGGTCCAATGCCTTTGGCATCAATGTAGCGGCCAAAACGTTTTTTAATAAGAAGCCCAAGGCACTTACGCTTGAAGAGTCGGCTCTGCTCGTAGGCTTGGTAAACGGTCCGTCGTGGTTTAACCCGGTACGTAACCCAGAACGCTCCAAAAAGCGCCGTAACTGGGTATTGGGCCAGATGCAGAAAGCTAACTACATCGATGCGCCTACCTACACTGCCGCCATCGAGAAGCCCATAAAGCTCGACTATAAGGTAGAAAATCAGAACGAGGGTATTGCTCCGTATTTCCGCACCGAACTCAGCAAAACACTGCGCGATTGGGCCAAGGAAACCGAACACGACCTATATGCCGACGGACTGAAAATCTACACCACGATTGATTCGCGGATGCAGAAATATGCCGAGGCGGCTGTGGCTGAACATATGAAGCTACAGCAGAAGTGGTTTGATGCGCATTGGAAAGGTCAGCAGCCTTGGCGCGATGAAAATGGCCGCCTGATTGCGAATTTCCTCAGCACTTCCATGCAGCGGACGGCCCGCTACCAGTCGCTCAACGCCCGCTTCGACGGTAACAAGGACTCCATCAAATACCATCTGAATAAGAAGTATAAGATGAAGGTGTTTACTTGGAACGGTGGCGAAAAGGAGGTGACGATGTCGCCAATGGACTCGCTGGCCTATTACAAGCGGCTGCTGCACTCCGGATTTATGGCCATGAACCCACTCAACGGCCAGATTAAGGCGTGGGTAGGCGGCATCAACTACAAGTATATCAAATACGACCACGTGAAGCAGGGCAAGCGCCAGCCTGGCTCCACGTTCAAGCCGTTCGTCTACGTAGCCGCCATCGACCAAGGGTACTCACCCTGCTATCAGCGACCCGACGTAGCAACGACGTTCCCGGCTGAACGTGGCCGGGCCGCTTATACACCCCGCAACTTCGAGGGCTCATTCTCGGGCCGCACCTTCACGCTACGGCAGGCACTGGCCCGCTCCATGAACTCAATTACGGCGTGGCTCGTGCAGAAACTCGGCCCCGATGTAGTGGTCAGCTATGCCAAACGCCTCGGCATCACCTCCCCTATTGATGCGGTGCCGGCTATCGGCTTCGGCTCTTCTGATGTCAGCATTTTCGAGATGACCGGAGCCTACAGCACGTTCGTCAACAAAGGCATCTGGACTTCCCCCATGATGGTGACACGTATCGAGGACAAAAATGGTAACGTACTGCGCGAATTTGTGCCGCAGACCCGAGAGGCCCTCAGTGAAGAAACAGCCTACCTGATGACGTATATGCTGCGCGGCGCTACCGAAGAACAGGGCGGCACTTCCATTATCCTCAAAGGCGGTTTCAAATTTCCGTATGAAATGGGCGCCAAAACCGGTACCACCAACAACTATTCCGACGGATGGTTTATGGGCCTTACGCCTGATCTGGTGTGCGGCATGTGGGTGGGCGGTGAAGACCGCAGCATTCACTTCCGCACAGGTGCCTACGGACAGGGCTCACGCTTGGCACTGCCGCTCTATGGTATCTTCATGAAGAAAGTCTACGCCGACAAAAACATCGGCATTAGCAAAGGTGCTTTCCCCAAACCCGATACGCTGAGCGTAGAAATAAACTGTTCACGCTACTACAACGGCGCGGGCCAGCGTGATACCATTCCGTACGACCAGAAACTCAACCAAGTAGAACTGGACGACTTGAACGAACAGGATATTTAAGCGGGGTTATTTTAGAATTCAGAAACGTGGTCGGGACTTACCGGCCACGTTTTTTGTTTACACTCGCACCAGCACACGGTTTCTACGTATTTCCTCCGGCAGTTCTGCCGCTTAATGCGGATAGCTCTGCCCTATTGCTCGTACCTACTCCATCTGTCCCAATCAGCACTATATGGCTGCTAAAGAGCATCTGCAAGAGCAAATTCGCCAGCTCCCCCACCGCCCGGGTGTGTATAAGTACTTCGACGATGAGGGCATCATCTATGTGGGCAAGGCCATCGACCTGCGGAAGCGGGTGAGCAGCTATTTCACCAAGCAAGACCACAACAAGAAGACGCAGCAGCTGGTCAAAAACATCAAGCGCATCGAATTCACGATTGTGGACAGCGAGTCGGATGCGTTTCTGCTGGAAAACAACCTCATCAAGCAGCACCAGCCGAAGTACAACATCCTGCTGAAGGATGGCAAAACCTACCCGTATCTACTGCTCACTAACGAGCGTTTTCCGCGCCTGATTCCAACTCGCAACAAACGCCCTGGCGACGGCCGCTACTACGGCCCCTACGCTAACCTAACGGCCATGAACGTGCTGCTGGAGATGATCCGGATGCTGTATCCGCTGCGCACCTGCACCTACAATCTGTCGCCTGAGAATGTAGCGGCCGGCAAGTTCAAAGTGTGTCTGGAGTATCACCTCGGCAACTGCAAAGGCCCGTGCGAGGCCAAGGAAGATGAGGAAACCTATCAGCAGTACATCCACCAGATCCGGCAGATTCTCAACGGCGACCTGCGCCTGCCTAAGCAGTACTTCCGTGAGAAAATGACGCAAGCGGCTCAGGAAATGCAATATGAGCAGGCCCACCAGTTCAAGCTCAAGTTGGACCGGCTCGATGATTTCCAGGCCAAAAGCACCATCGTCAATGCGTCGTTGTCCAACATCGACGTATTCAGCATTGCCTCTAATGAGAAGCTAGCCTTCATCAACTACCTCAAGGTGATGAACGGCTCCATTATCCTCACGCAGTCGGTGGAGGTGCAAAAGAAGCTGGATGAGCCCGACGATGAGATTCTGGCGCCCATGATTATGCAGATGCGGGAGGAGTTTGAGAGTCAGTCGAAGGAAATCCTGACCAACGTGCCCGTGCCCGACCTGCCGCTGCCCGGCGTAGCTATTGCGCAGCCCCAGATCGGCGACAAGCGGAAGCTGCTGGAGCTTAGCATCAAGAACGTGCTCTACCTGCGCAAGGAAAAGGAAAGCATGACCGACCGCAGCAAAGACCTCAATGAGGTCCGGATCATGGAAACCGCCAAAAAGGATTTACGCCTGAAAGAGCTGCCTAAGCACATCGAGTGCTTCGACAACTCCAATTTCCAGGGCGACAATCCGGTGGCAGCCATGGTGTGTTTCCGCAACGCCAAGCCCAGCAAAAAAGACTACCGCCACTTCCATATCAAAACCGTCGTCGGCCCCAACGACTTCGACTCGATGTATGAAATCGTGACGCGCCGGTACCGCCGCCTCTTGGATGAGGGAGCTTCGCTCCCTCAACTCATCATCGTGGATGGCGGCAAAGGCCAGTTGGGTATGGGCGTAAAGGCCCTGAAGGACTTGGGCATCTGGGGGCAAATTCCCATCATCGGTATTGCTAAGCGGCTGGAGGAAATCTACGTTCCCAACGACCCGCTGCCGCTCTACATCGATAAGAAAAGCGAAACACTACGCCTCATCCAGCGCATGCGCGACGAGGCCCACCGCTTCGGTATTACCTTCCACCGTAGCCGCCGCGACGCCGCGACGCTCAAAACTGAGCTGACGGATGTGAAAGGCCTAGGCCCTATTACTGCTGATAAGCTATTGACTAAGTACAAGTCGGTTAAGAAAATAAAAGAGCTTTCTGAAGCTGACCTTACAGCTGAAATTGGCAAGGCCAAGGCCCGTGTTTTACTCGACTATTTCAGCCAGGAAGCTACGCCTGAGTAGAGCAGTTCTCCACTAGCTGATACATACAAAAAGCCCCGACCACACAAATGGCCGGGGCTTTTTAACATTTTAGCTACACGCCGGGGCTTTAGAAGCTCCAGAGGTTGTATTCGTATTCGATGAGGTCGGAAGCTGCTTGCTGCGAGGCCAGAATGCCTTGCTGCTGGCCACCGTAAATTTCATCCAGACGCGCATCGTTCGGGTTAGAAACCTTTACGATATACGAGTTGAACAGCCACAGCTCAAAGGCATCAGCAAGGTTCTTGTGCTGCGCATCGTTCTGGGAGTTGAACCAGATGGCTTTGTCCGGATTGTTACGGAATACCTTCACCAAGTCGCTGTACTTGAACGTGCCGATAGGTTTTTCAATACCGGAAGCATTAGAGCTCAGCGTCGAAGGAACCAGCAGCGTGATGGTTTTGATATCGTGATACATCCGCGACCGTTTCTTGTCGAAGATCATATCCTCCTTCAGTTCCATCTGATACAGGTCCTTGTAGCGGTACTCGTAGCTCGGTGGCGCGGCTGGAGTTTTGGCAACTGGCTTAGCACCTTTTTTCTTAGGAGCACCCCAGTCATCACCGGTATCTTCTGAGAAACCAGCAGCTTTTTCTTCGTCACTCAAGCCGGCGGAAGACTCCGCGTACGACATGTTAGACGTTACCTCGGCACCAGTGAAAGTTGTCGTCAGCGAATCATTGCGGTAAGCGACCAGCTCACCCCGCTTCACAGCATCAATGATAACGCGGCTGATTTCTTTGCCTTCCGAAAACATCGGCTTGTTCTGCTTTTCACGCAGATCCACGGCCCGCCAAATCGTTTTGCGGAACATGATATCCGAGTTCGGAATCGGACGGTACGAGCCGTTGCTGCTCGCAGTAGTCGCTTGTTCCTGAGCCGAAGCCGACAGTGACAGCGTAAGACCAGCTGCCAGAGCAGCGAGAGAAAGAACCTTATTCATAATGCAGGAAAGCGAATCAGACGCTTTTAGTTCATCAACTGAAACTTACAACAACGGCACGTTGAACTGCTTAGACACGTTTACCTGCTCCGTGTTGCCCTGGAAGTTCATACGCTGAACTTCTTTTACTTCGATGTAAAGACGGTCGCCTTCGCGGGCCGAGTTTACAACGTCGTTTAGGCTAACATCCGGGCCGTTCACGGTGCGGGTAGGCATAGCCGGGCGCTTACCGCGCACCAGCGTTACTTCGTAGCGGCTTACGCGGTAGCGAGCATCCTCCGGCAGGAAAGTAGCGAAACCAGCATCCGGAATAGCTTTCAGGCTTAGATTGCGCACAGCCGTAATCGGAGTTCCTTGCTTCTCGTTAGCCTCACGGCCACCTACGATGCACTTAATTTCAGGCTTCGGAATAGGACGAACCTGGAAGGTCTGCGAGCCGATAGGGTTGCCACCGCTGCTAACGCTCAGGGTCACTTCTTTCGCATTTGGAACCAGCGTCACTTCGCCTTTAGCCGAACCTTTGATGGTAGAGGCACCGGAAGCAGAGAAGCTAGGATCATACTGAGCACCCAGAGCAGGTACCTGTACGCTCAGCTTGTTGCCGCACTTGAAGTACAGCGCCTGCACCGAAGCCGACTGAATCTGCATTACAGGCTTGGTAACCGTGTAGGGAACCGTCACTTTGAAGGTGGTGTCGCGGCCGTTCTGCTTGAAGCGGATAGTACCAGTCCACTGCGCCTTGGCATTGCCAGCGGCATCAAAAGAGCCTGGGCGAGCCGTGAACTCCACCTTGCCTTTGCCAGTAGAAGCGTCTACTGCCAGCGGCGAACCGTTCAGCGTCATGGTGGGGCGCAGGCCTGTGGCCGAGGCCGTCAGGAACAGTTCTGCTTTATACTTGGTGCCAGCAGCTACCGTGTTCGACTCGGCGCTAGCGAAAGCACCTACTTTGTCGAATACGATGATGTTGCCACCTACTTTGGCCGACTGAGCAGCCAGAGCATCTGACTCGTACTTCAGTACTTCGGTCTCTTTCTGCGACAGAGTAGCCAGTGCAGCTACCAGCGGCGTGTTCTCGAAGTTGAGCTCCGCAAAGTTCTTCGAACGCTGCTCCGGGTCTGTCACCATTGGATCCTCTTTGGCATCAAGTGCCAAAGGATTAGCGCTGGGAACGAATGTTTTGATGTAAGAAGAATACTCATTGAGTTTGTTCTTCATTTCATACGCAGCACCGTCTTTTTTGCCGCCGAGCATTGTGATGGCCACTTTGTCTTCGGCACTCATGTTTTTGTACTCGTTCTTGCCTTTGGTGTTTTCCGTGGCTGTCACGAGTTTGTCGCGTACACCGCGCAGATAATCAATCATCTGCTTGGTACGCTCACGAATTTCTTCGCTCTGCTTCAAAACGGCAAGGTCAGCAGGAGTATTGCGGTTTTTCTCAACCTGGGCTGCAATGCCTTTTACCGTGCCATCGTTCGATTTAGACACCTTTTCGTTGATACCGAAGAGGCTGTCATCAAGGAACTTGAATTTGAGCAGAATTGCTGAGTTTACTTGTAGGGCTAGAAGCGCAGTCAGTACCAAGTACATCATGCCAATCATCTTCTGCCGCGGAGTTTCTTTGCCTCCCGCCATTGTGTCTACCTATCTTATATAAAAGGTGGGACCGAAATTTCGATACGTTACTACTCAGCCTTAGCTGGTAGCACGCATAGCATTCAGCATGTTGCCGTACACCCGGTTCAGCGAGTTCAGGTTGCCCGTCAGAGCAGCTACCTCTTCTTTGAACTTCTCGGTGTCTTTGCTGGCGTCGGTCATGTTCTGCATGGCCTGGCTCAGCGTACCGTAGAACTGGTTCATGGACTTCAGGTGCGTGTTGGCATCCTGCAGTTCCATTTCATACACGGCATTCAGAGCGCCCAGGTTTTTGGTAACATTCTGTACCTGTACGTGGTACTCTTTGGCGTCCTGCGTGGCATCCGACATAGCGCTCATCGCCTGAGCGGTGTTGGCATAAGCCTCGTTGATGCGTTCCAGGGAAGTAGCAGCAGTACGAACTTTGGCCGTATACTCTTCAGTAGCATTGGTAGCGTCGCCCAGCGAAGAAAGCTGCTGCGTGGTGGTGCTCAAACGGTTCAGGCCCTGGCCCAGCGAAGAAATAGCCTCCGGCGTTACGTTGGCATCTTTCAGCATATCGTCCAGCTTGCGCGTCAGACCTTTGCTGTTGTTCTCTTCCACAAACTTGTTGCTGTTTACTGAAGGGTCATATCCTTCGGACAGCTCGGGATATACCAGCGACCAATCGGGGTCTTTATGTTGAGGTTGGAAAGCGCTAAACAGGAAGATGAGAGCCTCGGTACCAAGACCAACAATCAGCATAACGTCAGCACCTTTCCAGTGCTGAATTTTGAATAGAGCCCCGACAATTACGACTGCAGCGCCAATGCCGTAAATCATCGGCATCACCTTATCGAAGAAAAAATTACCGCCTTTAGCTGCCATGTGAGTTGATTGTGAAAGAAGAGTTTGGTGATTGGGTGAAAAGCGAAAAAAGAAACGCGGGTGAAGAGGGAAGTATTTTGCGGTAATCGGTTAAGCTATTAGTTCAGGCTGCTGTTGGTACCCATGCCAATCTGAATCATGGCGGTGCGGAAACCAATGAAGGAGCGCGAAGAATCCTGGTATTCGAAGTTGCGCGTTCCGGTTTCGAGGAAGTAAGCAATGTCCTTCCAAGAACCGCCACGAACCACCTTGCGGGGCTCGTTGTCATCGGGGTTTGTTGGGTTCATATCCCAAACTACCGGAACCGACGCCTCCATGTAAGCATCGTCGCACCACTCGGCTACGTTGCCCGACATATCATACAGGCCGAAGTCGTTGGGAAAGAAAGCTCCTACCGGTGACGTGTAGGCGTAACCATCCGAAGCATAGTCACCGCGGCCTGGCTTGAAGTTAGCCAACATGCAGCCTTTCGAGTTACGCAGGTAAGGACCGCCCCAAGGATAGGTAGCGAGGTCACGGCCACCACGAGCCGCGTATTCCCACTCAGCCTCGGAGGGCAAGCGGAAATTCGGGGTCGGAGCCAGACCAGCTTCCTCATTGGCGGCATTCTTGTTTTTGGTGCGCCAGTTGCAGAAATACTTTGCGGCAAACCAGTCTACCCCTACTACCGGATAGTCATCAAAGGCCGGGTGAGTGTAGTAGTACTCCATCAGCGGGTCACCCATATGGTACGTGAAGTCACGAACCCACACTGTAGTGTCAGGGTACAGCTCCGTCATCACATATTCTTCCCCCAAGACATCAATTGAGTCCTGCCGGATGGCATTCATAAATTGACGGTACTCGTTGTTGGTAATTTCTGTCTCGTCCATGTAGAAGCCGGCGATAGTCACCTGCTTGTTCATGTTTACCATAGACGCGGATATATCCTGGTCAGTCTGGCCCATGTGGAACGTTCCACCAGGGCAAGGAACCATACCGTAAGGAACTTCCTGAGGATTGAACTCGGGACGGTCCTCTGCTCCGACTAGGTCGCCTTGCGGTCCTTTGCCAAAACCACAGCCTCCCAAAATCAGAGCCGAAATGGCAACGAGAGGCAATACGAGAAACTTGTTCATGTGAGGAAGAAAAAGACTGTTAAGGCGGCGATATCCGAAGATTACAATTTTGTGAGCTGGCAAATCTAGCGAATCTTACGTTCGTGCGCAAGCCTATCGCTCAATGCCTTTCGTTTGTCTACGAACTAGCGGTATCGCCAGTTAAACGATGAAAGGCAAAGAGTTAGTGTGCGTCAGCTAGAAATCCTTCCTCCACGTAATCAGGGCACCGGGGTGATCCACCTCAGCCAAATAGTCTAGAAGCTATATCGTGGCGTGCGAATAGCAGGTTTTGTAGCCATACCCGGTTTAGGCAGGCGGTAGGATAGCATAATCTCGTGCGAGCTCAGTGCACGTGCATCTTGGTTAAATGCAACAAAGTCGAAGGCATAGCCTAAACGTAGCGCGTTATCCTTGGCCAGGGCTAGGCCCGCCATGCCGGTGAAAGATTCCTGATAGCGGTAGCCAAGTCCGCCCCAGAATTTGTCGTTGAAAGTAGCTCGCACGTTAGCTTCGTACGAGTTATTTTTAAACGTAAACTTGCCGTCGTCGCCAAACTTACCGGGCATCACCATCTTCACGAGTACCGAAGGTGTTACCACAACGGAGGAAGAAGCCTCGATATTGTAGCCGGCGGTAAAGTAAGAGTGGTTCTCACCGATGTATTTAGCGGTGTTGCTGCTGCTCGTGCTTTCGCTCGTGAAGTTGTACTCAGAGCGCAGCAGGTTATTTACGCTCAAGCCAGCGTAGAAGGTGGGCGATTCGTACCAAACGCCTACGCCAGCATCAATTTTGCTGTCGGAGCCGTCACGGGGTACGCTGGCATCGTCCGGGTCAATGGCACGGTACACTCCCTTCGACAGGTAGTTGTAGATACCCTGGACGCCTACGCCCAGTTTGCCTTCTCCTACTTCGAAGTGCTTGGAGTACGAAAGCTGGGCGTTCGTCATCTCGAACTGCGCAATTTCGTCGCGGTAGACGTGGAAGCCGATACCGCCACCCAGCACGCGCACCGGCAACGAGCCAGTAATCATGTAGGTTTTGGGTTCACCTCCGTCGTCGAAGCTAGCCTTGTAGTTGAAGTACTGGTAACGACCGATGGCCGTTATCTCGCCCTGGCCTTTAATGCCAGCATAAGCGGGGTTGAGATACATGCCGTTGAAGCCGTAGTGGGTGAACTGCGGCTGTTGCTGTGCGAGAGCAGTGCCCGCAACGGTGGTCAGCAAGAGGGTGGAAAGTAAAGTTCCCTTCATAGAAACAACTGATTTTGGGTGCGTTACGAGTGGGGTGGGACAACGTAAGTGGTTTCCAAATGTATGCAAAAAACCCTGTGCAACAAATCCTGCCCAAAAAACAAACGGGGAAGCAGTACTACTGCTTCCCCGTTTGGGACTTTAGGCGCTTTGTTTGCCGCTCTTATTCTTCTCTTTTCCTACGTCAGGGCCATGATGGAGACGTATATACGCTTCTATGGCGCCGGTCATGGAAGGCGCATTAGGATGCGGCGCCTCGATGTCTAGCTCGAGGCCGGCATCCAGCACTGCTTTGGCGGTAGTGGGGCCAAAGGCAGCTATGCGGGTTCCGTTTTGCTCGAAATCAGGGAAGTTGATGAAGAGCGAGCTGATACCGGACGGACTGAAAAACGCAATACAGTCGTACTTCACGTCCGAAAGGTCCGACAGGTCGCTGGCAACGGTGCGGTATATGACGGCTTCTGTGAACTTAAAGCCGTTGGCCCGCATGAACTCCGGAATATCATCCTTGCGGATATCGGAGCACGGGTACAGAAACTTCTCGCTCTTGTGTTTCTTGATGACCTCAAACAGATCGACGGCCGTGCGCTGGCCTACGAAAAGCTTGCGTTTGCGCAACACGATGTACTTCTGCAGGTAGTTAGCAGTCTGCTCCGAGATGCAGAAATACTTCATCTCGGCAGGCATTTCCAGCTTGGCCTCCTGGCAAATGCGGAAGAAGTGGTCTACCGCATTGCGGCTGGTGAAGATAACCGCCGTATGCTCGAGAATGTTGACTTTCTCCTTGCGAAAATCCTTGTAGGCAACCGGCTGAACGTCGATAAACTCACGAAAGTCTACTTTAATACCGTATCGTTCGGCAATGGTAAAGTAGGGCGAAACGTCGTTGGTCGGCTTAGGCTGGGTGACAAGAATGCTGGAGATTCGCTTAGCATGACGACCCGTCCCCGGTTTGTCTTTGCTCTCGGCCATATGGTAAAGAAAAGGGTAAGTCTAGGGCAATAAGAAAACGATGTCGGTAGCCCGTGCTAAGCTGAGAAGCAGCGGTTAGTAGGTAAAAACAATCAGCTTTAGCAGAATGACCAGAGGAATCACTTCTGTGGCGCAAAGGTACGAAAACAAATGCAGATTTAGTAGCGAGGCCCGACGGTGGATGGTTCTGGCAACTCGCACAACTGTACCCACCAACAATAAGGAAACCACTCCGTTGGAAACCCAAAGTACCGCTTCCGGCAGCGTCTGGTTCAGGCCAAGATACAGCAGCATCACCAGTGGCAGGCACAACCCCAGAAAAAGGATAGTTCGCACAAATTCCCGATACTGTACCATCACCAGTTCTCCTACATCGAAGATGTAGCCCATCAACTCCAGAAACAGGTATTTGCCCAGCAGAAACCCTGCGATGAGGCCGGTATAGAGCAAGATGCGGGAAACCAGGGCGGATTCCGGCACATCGAACAGGCGCCGGAGAATAACAATATGCTGCACGTTGGTATGAATGGCAACCAGCAACAGCGCGAAGGACAGGGAGAAAACCAATACCAGCAGGATATTAAGCCAGGTGACGGTTGGCTTCACCAGAAAGTCCTGCTCACTCGAAGACTTGCTCCACAAGCCCTCGAACTGGTACACACGAGAAAAGCCTGACTGATAGGCGGCCCGAATGCTGCCATAAAGCAATCCGATGAGCAGTAGAAACAACAAAAACACGTTCTCGCCGGGGTGGCTGCGGGCCAGTGGCTGGGCCAGCACGGGGCTGTTGCCGACGGCTGCCTTACTGGATGGCAGCTGCCGCGCACGCTGCACATCAGTGAACGAGCTGAGGTTGGGGGAAGCCTGAGGATGCCATACGCAAAGCAGATGCGGGCCTGGAACAGAGCCCGCAGGCAGGAGCTTCGCCAGATCAAGCGTGTAAGAGGCTGTGGCGGCCGCCGTGAATACCAGCCTATTGTCCAGGAACAGACTCTGGCCGGCCCTGGCGGCGAATGATATTTCGAATGGATGCGCGGGCTGCAGCGTCAGCCATTGGTAATAGGCGTGTGTGGGCGCGTGGTAGTCAGGCAGATACAGAATGAGCCGATTACGGGCTTCGTCATGAATCAGCCAGTCGCTGGAGAGGCCGCTACGGGGTGCCGGGGGCAGCGGACGGTACTCGGCCGCCAGAGCGGCCGATAGAGGCAGCAGGGCCAGCAGCAGGATGAGAAGCCACTGGCGCCACTCCGCAAGTCCGGCTCTGTTTAGCACCGTTGCCTCCATGACAGCTTTTCTCAGGATGCTACGCGCTGCTCAGCGCTGCGGCTTCGGTACACTCCCAGAAATACGCTCAGCAGCAGGGAGAAACCAACCAGCGCACCGATAAGCACGGTATTGCCTAAGTCAGCGAAGTTGATGACGAACAGAATCACTACCAGATTGAGCAGCCCCAGCAGCATAACGGTGCTGATCTGCTGAAATCCCATGGCCAGAATGCGGTGATGCACGTGGTTTTTGTCGGGAGCAAACGGCGAGCGTCCGGCCATCATGCGCACGATGAACACCCGCAGTGTATCGAACAGCGGCACAAACAGAATTCCGGCGGCTACTGCGGGTGCAGAGGATGCAAATGGCTGGCCTACTTTCAGGCCCATTTCAATGAACTGGATGGTGAGTACCGAAACGATAAACCCACAGACCAAGGAACCTGTGTCGCCCATAAAGATGGTGGCCCGGTGGAAATTGTAGCGCAGAAAGCCCAGCATACCCCCAATCAGGCAGACCGATACGAACACGTAGTTGCCGTAGCTGGGCCCGCCGTAACGCATGAAATAGTAGCCGAAGGTGCTGACAATGATGAGCACGATGCTGCCCGCCAGCCCGTCGAGGCCGTCGATGAGGTTGATAGCATTGGTGATGCCCACAATCACGAGGAAGGTAAAGGCGTAGCTGATGCCCACCGGCAACTCATGTATACCCAGAATGCCCTGGAAACTGGTGAGGCGCACATCGGCCATGATCATGACGATGCCGGTAGCCAGAAGCTGGCCGACGAACTTCTTGGATACCGAAATAGATACCAGGTCGTCCTTCAGGCCCACGAAAAACAAGACAATGCATCCTGCCAGCAGTTGCTGAATGCCATTGCCGAGGTCAGCGAAGATGGTAAGGGCTGACATGAAGCCCGCAAAAACTGCCACGCCGCCCAGCCGGGGCGTGAGGGATTCGTGCACGGTACGCACGTTGGGCGTATCGAGCATGTTCTTCAGGTGAGCAATGTAGATGATGGACGGCACTGCAAACAGTGCGACCAGAAACGCCCAGAGAAAGGACAAGCTCAACTGAATTCCGAGAGGGGTCATTAGGCGGCAGCTTGAGAGTAGATAATCCGCTGGACCTTTATCCAGTGGATTATGAAAAGGTATTAGCTATGCATGACGCCTTCACGGCCAAGCAGAGAAATATGTGTCAGGTTGGCAGAAACGATGGAATCGGGCACGAAGATGAACTTCTTGTCAAAAATCTGTGCATCGAGGTAGTAACTCACCCAGTACTGATTGTTGAGGTGAAATAAAGCCGGATCTATTGGCTCAACCGGCACCGCCGAGCGGGGCTCTACTTCCGCAAACACGTGCCGTAGAGTAGACGTTTTTACGTTTTCGCCATCGGGCTGAGTGCCGTAGCCGTGCGAATTTACGATGACGTTCTGTAGGGCATGGTCGTTGTGGTTAATCAGGTACACTAACCAGCCTTCCTTGCCTTCTTCCGTAGCAGCTGCTTCTTCAGGGACTACGGCTATTGTTACGCCTTCTACCGGGTCAAATTTGATATGCTCTTTCATAAGGAAAAACTGCGGGTGTTAAGACGCAGGCAATGCGGTTGTAGCGGTAGAAACGACTAGCTCAGCCTCGAACAGGCGAGCCAGATGCGGCAGCAGACGCACCTGCACTTCGGCCAGCGGTACAGCACGCCCCAGTTCCTGCTGTAGCGAGGTCACGGCTTTATCGGTGATGCCGCAGGGGATGATGTGGCCAAAGTAGGACAGGTCGGTATTTACATTGAGCGCAAAGCCGTGCATGGTTACCCAGCGGCTGCATTTCACGCCCATAGCGCAGATCTTACGCGGGTTGGGCGCACCTTCCTCATAATCAAACCAGACGCCGGTAAGGCCAGCAATGCGGCCGGCACGCAGTCCATAGTCAGCCAGGGTCAGGATGATAGCCTCCTCCAGCAGCCGCAGGTAGCGGTGAATATCGGTGAAGAAGTTGTCGAGGTCAAAAATTGGATAGCCTACCAACTGGCCGGGGCCGTGGTACGTAATGTCGCCGCCCCGGTTGATGCGGTGGAAGGTGGCTCCGTGGGCAGCCAAGCCAGCTTCATCGAGCAGCAAGTGCTCGGGTTTACCACTTTTGCCGAGTGTATAGACCGGTGGATGCTCGCACAGCAGCAGATGGTTGGGCGTGTTCTGAGGGGTAGTTCCTGCTTCGGCAGCCTGACGGTTCTGGGTCTTGATTGCCAGCGTATCGGCCAGTAGCTTTTCCTGATAGGCCCAGGTTGTTTCATACTCGGCGAGGCCAAGTAGCTGCACCTGAACCACCCGATTTTGCGCAGGGGATGCTAGGCCGGCGGCAGCCAGGTCAGGCGAATCAGAAGGCGCAGTACAGGAGGAATACAAAGACATAGCGGTAGCTGAGCACTTAGCAACACGCACCCCTGCCAATCTGCTTATTGTGCCCTTACAAAGGGTGAATAGAGACGGTAGGCCTACGCGGAAAACGCGCAAAGTTACTAGATTCAGCACCAAACTCAATTTGCCCTTCTTCGGCGGGCAGCTAATGGCTCCTTGTATTTTCTGCATGCACAACGCCGCACACGAACTGGGCCGGGCCGGCGAAGCAGCTGCCGCAGCCTTCCTGATACAACAGGGGTTTGAGGTGCTGTTTCGCAGCTACCGCCACGGCCGTGCCGAAGTAGATCTGGTGGTTTGCCAGGGCCGTGCGCTATTGGTATTCGCAGAGGTTAAGGCCCGCTCTTCCAGCCAGTTCGGTTATCCAGAAACCTTCGTTTCGGAACGCAAGAAGCAGCTGTTTCGGCTTGCCGCTGAACAGTTACAACTGGACCTAGACTGGACCGGCGACATTCGCTTCGACATTCTGGCTGTTACGCCCGTAGCGAATGACTTCCGGATCGAACATTTTGAGGATGCCTTCTATTAGTTGCGGCGTGTGCCTGGGCGGGTAGTGCCGGGGCGGTCCGTCACGGCGTCGCGCTTATCAAACTTATCCTTCTCAAAGACCAGCACCCCGTTGCGGTTGTACTCTTTCACCAAGATGGGCTCGGTCACTTCCGGGTCGTAGCCGGAGGCGCCATATTGGTACACGTAGTGGCGGCGGTTGCGGAAGCCCCAGTATTTGGTCCACTCCCCTACTCGCTTGCCATTCTCAAAGCTGCCGTCCCAGTCACGCTGGCCATTTTCTTGGTAGCGCACATAGTCGCCCTCCAGCTTGCCGTTCACATAAGGCACCACTTCCTTCACCAGCTTCTGAGCCGCATCGTAGTAGGTCACGTTAGCGTCGCGCGGGAAGCCCATTTCATAGTGAAGCTTGCTGAGCAGCACATTGTCTTTGTTGAATTTCTCCCAACGCAGATGCTTAGTGCCCTTGGCGAAATAACCAGTTTCTACCACTTTGCCGCCCTGCATCTTCTTGTAGGGGCCGTGCAGCACCTTGTCGGTGGCAGGATTCAGCTCGGTATTGGCCCGGAAAATCTTGCGCTTTCGCGGGTTGAAATAATATACGGTGGTAGAGTAGGCGCCGGGCTGCTCAAAGGTTTTCAGGTAGTAGAACACTTCCAGCACCTGGTTCTTGCCCTTGGGCCCCGACTTGGTAAAGCCTTTCTTGATTCGCTCCCCCAGGAAGATGTTCTTCTTCTTTTTCTTGGCCTGGCGCTGGGCCAGCTTCTCCTTGTCCTTGGCCGCTTTTTCCTGCTCTTTGGTCAGCACTGCCTTTTTCGCCAGCAATGACGGGGCTTTGGTAGTGTCCCGAGACGTAGTGAGCGTATCGGCGGTCAGGGTAGCCAGAGCCGGCTCAGAACGGCTATTGAAGGAAACCGTCTTCTTGGAACAGGCCCCAATGCTGCCGATTAGCAGCACCAGCAATAGAATATGCGGACGTAGAAAGCGCATTGGCAGGAATACAGGCAGTTTTCGCAGGAACGTAAAGATAAAGGGATTTGGTGCCCGGCCGAATACAACAACTCAGCTGCCCGAGTCTGCAAAATCATCTGCTCAGCCTATCCCCGCAAAAAATATAACTCCGGCAGCCCAAGCCACCGGAGTTATATACCATCTTAAACTATGCAGACTTTTTAAAACTATTCAGCTGCCAGCAAATCGGCGCTGCGCTTCACAAACTGGGTCAGGGCCTCCCCTTTCAGCATGTTCTGGGCCAGCAGGGCCAGGTCGTAAGCCTGGCGGGCCAGCTTCTGGCCAGCTTCCGCATCGGCATGGAGCACGCGCTGCGCCACCGGATGGTTGGCATTGATGCTTACGGTATAGCTGTCGGGTAGCGAGCCGAACATAGCCATGCCACCGCCGCCACCGGCGCGCTGCATATCCTTCATGCGGCGCATAAACTCAGGCAGCGTGATGATAACCGGCGCATCCTGCGGCGACAGCGCCTCCACCTGCACGTGCATCTGCTCGTTGCTGATGGCCTGCTTAAACAGATCCTGTAGCTTGGTTTTGTCATCGTCGCTGAGGACGCTTTCCGCGGCTTCGTCTTTCTCGATGAGCTTACCGATGGTATCGGCGTCCACGCGCTTGAAAGTGGTTTTCTCCAGCTTCTGCTCCAGCTGCCCAATGAAGTGCGAATCGAGCGGACCATCCAGCTTCAGCACGTCGTAGCCACGGTCGGTAGCCGCCTGCACGAAGCCATGCTGCGCTTCGGCATCGGTGGTATAGAGCACCACGGTCTGCTCATTCTTATCCTTCTGGCTGGCCTGCACAAACTCCTGATACTCGCTCAGGGTGAAGTATTTGCCGGCCACATTCTGCACCAGCGCGAAGTCCTTGGCTTTATCGTAAAACTTCTCATCCGACAGCATCCCGTACTTTACAAACAGCCCGATGTCCGACCATTTCTCCTCGAAGCCGGCCCGGTCCTGCTTGTAGAGGCTGCTCAGCTTATCGGCGACCTTCTTGGTGATGTAGGTGTTGATTTTGCGCACGCTGGCGTCGGCCTGCAGGAAGCTGCGCGACACGTTCAGCGGAATATCCGGCGAGTCGATGACGCCGTGCAGCAGCATCAGGAACTCGGGCACCACATCCTTCACTTCATCCGTGATGAACACCTGACGCGAGTACAGTTGGATTTTGTTGCGCTGGAACTGCAGCTCGTCCTTCACCTTCGGGAAGTACAGAATACCCGTCAGGTTGAACGGATAGTCGACATTCAGGTGAATCCAGAACAGTGGGGCCTCTGAGAAAGGATACAGCTCCTGATAGAACTTCACGTAATCCTCGTCGGTCAGCTCGGAAGGCTGCTTGGTCCAGATGGGCGCCGTCTGGTTGATAATCTCGCCTTCGAACTCGATTTCGATGGGCAGGAACTTGCAGTATTTGGTCAGGATGCCTTTCAGGCGCTGAGGCTCCAGAAACTCGTCGGAGTCTTCGGCCACATGCAACACCACATCGGTACCACGGTCGGCCTTGTCGGTCGTTTCGAGGCTGAATTCCGTGCTGCCGTCGCACACCCAATGGGCGCCCTCGGTATCGTCTTTGTAGCTTTTGGAAAAGATTTCAACCTCCTTGGCCACCATGAAAGCGGAGTAGAAGCCGAGGCCAAACTGACCGATAATCTGGTCTTTGGCGGCGGCATCCTTCTCCTTATATTTCTCCACAAACTCGGTGGCGCCAGAGAAGGCAATCTGGTTGATGTACTTCTTGATTTCCTCGCCTGTCATACCCAGGCCGCGGTCCGAAATAGTGATGGTGCGAGCTTCCTTGTCCACGCTCACCTTCACCTTCAGCTCGCCCAGCTCGCCCTTAAACTCACCAAGCTGGCCCAGGCTTTTCAGCTTCTGGGTGGCGTCCACGGCGTTACTTACCAACTCGCGCAGAAAGATTTCGTGGTCGGAGTACAGGAATTTCTTGATGATGGGAAAGATATTCTCGGTATGAATCGAGATGCTGCCTTTCTCTTGCATAGCATGTTGGCAATGAGGGTGAACACAAAAAACCGGACGATCTGCCAGCCTCCATAGAAGCCGACACCGTCTGGCGGGGTGGTTCAAAAGCTATTCCAGCCTCCCGGCGCTGTCAGTTTGACAGCCAAAGGTATTCCTGAATTACTATCAGGCTGCCGAAGCCAGCAACGAGCGTCTTTCCGGATACGGACTTGGTTCGGGCTGGGGCAAGGCTGATACGCACTGGTTCCTGCCGCTGGAAGTAGTCGAGCGGAATACGGTAGCCGGCCGGCGGTAGCCAAACCGCACCGGCCGGTAGCAGAACGCTCCCGTTTTCACACGAAAAGGGCTTCAGAGGCGGTAGGCGCAGGTCGTTTTGGAGCCGGACGCAAGGCCGCCGCCAGCCGGCGCAACAGGGAAGATGACAGAGTTTTCATAGCACAGACAACAAGGGTAAGAAGCGCCACAAAGGTCTTAGCCTGCTATTTCCTACTCATTATCTGGCGATTATAAAGACATTACCAATTTCCTGTTCTCAAGCAATATTTTGCGGCGGTAAAAAGGCCGTTTCATTTTTACCTGTACATTTGTCCCGTTCGACACATTGTTGCAAATGCAAACGCTACGCTCCCGTCTGGCTCTGTTGCTGCTGCTCTGCTTTACGCGGGTGCTGCTGCCGGAGGCATGGATTCTGAGCTTGCATTCGCACGAACACACAACAGAAGAGCCCGCCCAGATTCCGGGCGTCCTCAAGGGCAAGGCTGTACTGAGCGTCAAGCACCAGCACTGCGACGTCGACCATTTCTACGATGTGCCTTTCCAGCCGGCCCCGCCGGTAGAGCTGCCGGTACTCGTAGCGTCTTATCAGGCGGCGTCTGCTACGCCGGCCTCTTCTGTGTGGTTCTCCGCCACCCGGTCTACGGCCGACCTGCGCGGCCCGCCCTGCCGGAGCTAAACCCACGTGTGGCTGCCTATGGCGGCTTCGGCGTTGCCTGCCGAAGCCTGATTCCTGCGTGTAGCAGGACGATTCTTCGGGAACTCTTTGCACTGCAGGAGTCTTGGCGGCCGGTTTAGTTTCTACGGCTTCTTCCTCTTTTTCTATGCTTTTCCGTGTTCCGGGTGCTCCGGAGGCGGCGTGGCGTTGGCTCATGGCTATCCTCCTGCTGGGAGTGGGCCTGCCGGCGTGGGCGCAGCCTTCCTGCACCCTGACCATCAGTGGACGTGTGGCCGACCACGAGTCGCAGGCTGCTTTGCCCGGCGCGACCATCGTGGTGCTCGAAACGCAGCAAGCCACTCAGTCCGATGTTGATGGCCATTACCACCTGCAGCTGTGCGCGGGCACCTACCATCTGCAGGTCAGGTTCGTGGGCTATGCTCCCGAAACCGCCGACCTGCGCCTGACCAGCTCAGCCGAGCGGGACTTCCGGCTGCATCCGGATGCCGTGATGTTACGTGGCGCGGTAGTGCGGGGCGAACGAATGGCCGCGCCAACCACCCAAACCACTGCCACTATAACCGGCCAGGAGTTGCAGCAAACCCGCGGCCAGGCACTAGGCGAAGCGTTGCAACGCGTGAGTGGCGTTGCAGCTATTCAGACCGGGCCCGGCATCTTCAAGCCCATGATTCATGGGCTGCATTCTAACCGCGTAACTATTCTCAACAACGGGGTGCGGCAGGAAGGGCAGCAGTGGGGCGTAGAGCACGGCCCGGAAATCGACCCGTTCATTGCCTCACGGCTTACAGTGGTGAAGGGCGCGGCCAGTGTGCGCTACGGCTCCGATGCCATTGGGGGCGTGGTGCTGGTAGAGCCCAAACCGCTCCGCGACTCGGCAGGAATAGGCGGCGAACTGAACCTGGTGGGCATGAGCAACAACGGTCTGGGTGCCGTTTCGGGCACGCTGGACGGAAACCTGCGCAAGCTGCCGGCCCTGAGTTGGCGGGCGCAGGGCACCTTTCGGAAGGCCGGCACCATGCGCGCGCCGGGCTACTACCTGAAAAACTCCGGGTTTGAGGAACACAACATGGCGGGAGCCGTGGGCTGGCGTAAGGACACATACGGCGTGGAGGTATTCTACAGCCAGTTCAACACCCGGATTGGGATTCTGCCGGCCGCGCACGCCGGCAACCAGTCCGATTTGCTGCTGGCCGTGGGTCGGGACAGGCCACTGGAAACCACCGGCTTCAGCTACGTCATCGACCGGGCGTATCAGCAGGTGCGCCACGATATAGGCAAGCTCACAGGGTTCGTGCGCACCGGAAATGCCGGCCGCCTGCAGCTCACGCTCAGCCAGCAGCTCGACTTCCGCGACGAGTACGACAAGTCCCGGCCCCGCAACGACAGCCGGGCCGCCGCCGGCAAGCCCGAACTGAGCTACACCAACCGCACCACCACCGGTGAGCTGCTGTGGGAGCACAAACCCTGGCACCAGTTTACGGGCAGCATTGGGCTGGCAGGCACCTACCAGGCCAACCGCTACGCCGATGGCAGCCGGCAGTTTATTCCGTTCTACACCAACCAGATAGCCGGCGCTTTTGTGGTAGAGAAATGGCAGCAGGGCCGATGGTTGCTGGAAGGCGGCCTGCGCCTCGACTACCGCGACCTGGCCGTACGGCGGGGCGACCGGGACTCGACAGGCGTGTTTTTCGTGGAACGGAGCCGGTTTCGGTACGCCACGCCGGCTGCTTCGCTGGGTGCCACCTTCGATCCTTCGACGCACCTTACTCTCAGCCTGACTACCGGCCTGACCCGCCGCGCGCCGGCGGCCAATGAGCGGTTCAGCGACGGAGTGCACAACGGCATGTATGAGCTGGGAAACGACCTGGTACCCGGCAACGCGCCTCTGACGCCCGAAACCGCTCTGAACGTCGGCATTACGGCTACCTGGCACAACAACCCGCGTTTCAACGGCGAGCTGACCTTGTACCAGAACCGCATTGCCGGCTTTATCTATCAGGTGCCGCTACTGCCGCTGGTGCAAACCATTCGGGGGGCCCACATCAGCTGGCAATACCTGCAGACCGATGCCACGTTCCGCGGCCTGGACCTGAGCAGCTCCTACCAGCTGGCTCCGCAGTGGCTATTGGGCCTGAAAGGCTCGGTGGTACGCACCCGCGACACGCGCGCTGATGAATGGCAAATTCTGATGCCCGCCGACCGGGCTGAGGCTACCGTGCGCTACGACTGGCCCAATGCCAACGCCACCAGCCGTTTCCAGAACCGGTATGCGCAGCTCGGTGGAGTGGCAGTGGCGCGCCAGACCCGCGTGCCCAACAACTACGAAGCCCGCGACCTGCTACTTCCGCCTCCCGGCTACGGCCTCCTGAATATGGAGCTGGGCGGCACACTGCGCTGGGGCGGCCAGCCCCTGGAAATAAGTGTGGCAGGTGCCAACCTACTCAATCAGCGGTACCGCGACTACCTGAATCGGTACCGCTACTTCACTGACGAAATGGGCCGCAACGTGACACTGCGCCTACGAGTCAGCTTTTAATCTCCTTGCGCTGCTCGGCCTGACTATGGCCACTGTAGTCACGGCCTGCGACAAGTATGAAGAAGAACACAGCAATTTTCTTACTGTTTACCCCCTTTTCCTGTACCATGAAAAACCTCCTGCTTACCAAGTCTATGCTGGCCCTGCTGGTGGCCGCGCCTTTGTTCTCGGCCTGCAAAGACGACAGCGAAGACCCCAAGCCCGATGCTGACAACGAGCAGATTACTACCGTCACCTACACCCTAACGCCGCAGGGTGGTGGCACGCCCGTTTCCATCCAGTACCGCGACCCGGACGGCGACGGAAGCACACCCGCTACGATTACACCCGCCACACTCACGCTGGCTCCCAACACCACCTATACCGGCACCCTCACGCTGTTGGACGAAACGAAAACTCCGGCGGAAAACATTACGGCCGAGATTCAGGAGGAGGGCGACGAGCATCTGTTTGTCTTCGCCCCGGCGGGTGTCAACCTGACTATCACAGCTACTGACAAGGACAAGAACAATCTGCCGATTGGTCTTGCCACGCAGGCCGTGACAGGCACCGCCAATGCCACCAGCACCACCGGCAGTCTGAAAATAATGCTGCGCCACCAGCCCGGCACCAAAAACGGCACTGCCACGCCCGGCGACACTGATGTGGAAGTGACGTTCCCTACCGCCGTCCGCTAATTGAGTTTGAGTGAGTTGGGAAGGGCTGTCTGCAAACGGCTCTTCCCCTGTTCTCCCGGTTGGTTGTGGAGAATGTTCGGGAAGGCACCGGCCACTGGCCGGTGTTTTCTTTCGTTTCGGCCCTTTATGCAGCCTTTTCGCCCTACCAGCCGTTTATCGGCTTCCGCGCACTTCGCCTCTATGTCCCGATTTCTTCTTTCTGCCGGTTTGCTCCTGATGACCGGCAGCACGCTGGCCCAAACCTCCCCTGGTACACCCGCCCGCCCGGCGCGCACCGCCCCCAACGCGGCACCCGTTACGGGCCGCGTCACGGATGCCGCTACCGGCGAGGCATTGGCAGGTGCCACCATCGTTTTCCCCGATTTGCGGCAGGCCAGCACGGCCGATGCCGACGGTAATTTTCGCTTCCTCAACCTCCCCAATGGGCGCTTTCTGATGCAGGTGCGCTTTCTGGGCTACACCACGGTGGTGCGCACCGTGGATACTGGCGCGGGCCAGCCGCTGGAAGTGGCGCTGGCACCGGCCGCCACCGAAATCGGGCAGGTGGTGGTTACGGGCGTATCAGCCAGCACGGAGATGCGCCGCTCGCCCATCCCGACCAGCGTGGTAGACCAGACGCGGCTGCGCCAGGCAGCGGCTACCAATGCCGTAGATGCCATTGCCCACACGCCTGGCCTCAACCAGATTACAACGGGTGCTGCCATCAGCAAGCCAATTATTCGCGGATTGGGCGCCAACCGGGTTATCACGCTCAACAACGGCGCCAAGCAGGAGGGCCAGCAGTGGGGCGACGAGCACGGCATCGAAATAGATGAGTACAGCATCGACCGGGCCGAAATCATCAAGGGGCCAGGCTCCCTGCTCTACGGCTCCGACGGGCTGGCCGGCGTCATCAACTTTTTGCCTGCTGAGCCCGTGGAAGATGGCCGCATTATCGGCTCGGTGGCGGCCAACTACCAGACCAACAACTACCAGCAGGGCTACTCGGTGATGAATGCCGGCAACCTCAACGGCTTCAACTGGCTGGTGCGCGGCTCGGGCAAGGCAGCCGCCGACTACCGCAACCGCTACGACGGGCGCGTGTACAACTCGGGTTTCCGGGAGCTGAACGGCAGCGGCTACGTGGGCCTGAACAAAAACTGGGGCTATACGCACCTCACCTTCAACAGCTTCAATCAGGAGTTGGGGCTGATTGAGGGCGAGCGAGACTCGCTGTCAGGAGGCTTTGTGAGAACGAACAGCTTAGGAAACGAGGAACTGGTGCGCGGCCGCGGCTTTTCCGGCTACGGCCTCGATGTGCCACGGCAGCAAATCAACCACCTGCGCCTCGGCCTCGACAACAACTTTGTGCTGGGCCAGCACCGCCTTACGCTGAACGTAGGCTGGCAGCAAAACCTGCGCCGGGAGTTCGGCAATCCGCTGGATTCCGACGAAAATTCGTTGTTTTTCCAGTTGCGCACCGTCGATTATGCGCTGCGCTGGTTTCTGCCCGAACTAAATGGCTGGCATACCACGGCCGGGGTGAGCGGCATGCAGCAGCAAAACCAGAACAAGGGTGTCGAATTTCTGATTCCGGCTTACCGACTGTTGGATGGGGGTGTGTTTGCCGTCACGAAAAAGAGCTTCGGCAAGCTGGATCTGAGCGGCGGCTTACGCTACGACATCCGCCGCATCAAGGCCGACGCCCTGTTTCTGGATGCCGACGATCAGCCCGTGCCGGCTGGCTTCGGGGAAGAGAAGTTTGCGGGGTTCCGAAGCACGTTTCGGAGCGTGAGCGGCAGCATAGGCGGCACCTACAACATCAGCGAGAAGTGGCTGGTGAAGGCCAACATGGCCCGCGGCTTCCGGGCACCCAATATTGCCGAGCTGGGCTCGAACGGCGTGCACGAAGGCACCACGCGCTACGAGCTGGGTGAGCCGGGCCTGACCCCGGAAACCAGCTTTCAGCTGGATGGCGGCGTGGCTTTCACGTCGGAGCACGTGGGCCTCACGGTGGATGTGTTCCGCAACCGTATCAGCAACTACATCTTCCCGCGCCGTATTGCCGCCGCCGACGGCTCCGACTCGCTCAGCACCGACGGGGACCGGGTGTTCCGCTACGGGCAGGGCGACGCGCGGCTGGCTGGCGGCGAAATCAGCCTCGACCTTCACCCCCACCCCCTCGATTGGCTGCATTTCGAAAACTCGTTTTCCATGGTGCGCGCCATCGAGTTTGATCAGCCCGAAGGCCAGCAATACCTGCCCTTCATTCCCGCCGACCGGCTGCAGTCGGAGCTGCGGGTGAACTTCCGGAAGGTGGGCCGCTCGCGCCTACACAACCTCTACGCCCGGGCTACGCTGGAACACAACTTCGCGCAAAGCCGCATCTTCTCCGCGTTTGACACCGAAACCAGCACGCCGGCCTACACGCTGGTAAACGCCGGAGTCGGCACCGACATCGTGAGCCGCTCGGAGAAAACATTGTTTTCCCTGTATCTGGCGGCCAATAATCTGTTTGATGTGGGCTACCAAAACCATTTGAGCCGTCTGAAATACACGGCCGTCAACTATGCTACCGGCCGTGTGGGCGTGTTCAATATGGGCCGCAGCCTGAGCGTGAAGCTGGTGGTGCCGCTCAGCTTCAGGTAGCCGATAAGCGCAGTAGTTCACGTTAGTATCTCTGGGTATTCTGGCGCAGAGTTAACCAGAGCAGCAGGTGCGGGGCGTGTTGAAAATTTGCGTAATCTGCGCCTGTCAATTCTTGCCCCGCACTTTATGCCTGCCACGCCCACCGCTTATACTCCCAAAACCACCGGTCTGCTGAGCGCCATCGTTGTGGTGGCGGCCCTCGGCTATTTCGTCGATATCTACGACCTGATTCTGTTCAGTATTGTGCGCGTTGACAGCCTCAACGAACTGGGTATCACGGCCAAAGAAGCCGTGACCAGCCAGGGCCTGTACCTGATTAATATGCAGATGGGCGGCATGCTGCTGGGCGGCATACTGTGGGGTATTCTGGGCGACAAAAAAGGCCGTCTGTCGGTGCTGTTCGGCTCTATTCTGATTTATTCCCTCGCCAACCTCGCCAACGGCTTTGTGCAGACCATTGAGCAATACGCGTGGCTACGCCTGATTGCCGGTATCGGGCTGGCCGGGGAGCTGGGCGCGGGTATCACGCTGGTGTCGGAAACGCTGCCCAAGGAAAAGCGCGGCTACGGCACCATGATAGTGGCCACAGTAGGCGTAAGCGGCGCTATGCTGGCCTATTGGGTAGGCGCCGAATTTGGCTGGCGCAATGCCTATTTCGTGGGCGGCGGACTGGGCCTGGCGCTGCTGGCGTTGCGCGTGGGGGTGTATGAGTCGGGGATGTTCGAGCAGACCAAGAAGACGGACGTGGAGCGCGGCAACTTTCTGGCCCTGTTCACGAACCGTGCGCGCCTCGTCCGCTATGCCAAGTGCCTGCTGATTGGGGTGCCGCTGTGGTTTGTGGTAGGCATCCTGATTACGCTGGCCCCGGAGTTTGGAGCCGCTCTGGGCATTACCGGCCCCGTTACGGCTGGCCTGGGCGTGTTCTGGTGCTACTTCGGGCTGGTGTTCGGCGACTTTGCCAGCGGCACGCTCAGCCAGCTGCTGCGCAGCCGCAACCGGGCGCTGCAGATGTTTCTGGTGTTTTGCGGCGCGATGGTGGCCGTGTACCTGTTTGCCATACCGGGAGCATCACCCACGGCTTTTTATGTGGCGTGCTTTGTACTGGGTATTTCCGTAGGCTTCTGGGCGTTGTTCGTGACGGTTGCGGCCGAGCAGTTTGGCACCAACCTTCGGGCTACGGTAGCTACTACTGCTCCTAACTTTGCCCGGGGTTCTGTGGTACTGCTTGTGCCGCTGTTCCAGGCAATGCGCGGTCCATTGGGCCTTATCGGGAGTGCCGCCGTGCTGGGCGCCGTGTCGCTGCTGATTGCCTTCTGGGCCGTGAGTACACTACCGGAAAGCTTCGGCAAAGACCTCGACTACGTTGAAGAATAGCCTCCGGCTTAACTTAGCTCCTGGGGGCGCGTATTAAGCGCGGATGGCCTTTTAGCCACCGCCTTGTTCTATGAAAAAGTTGCTCGCCCTATTGGCCGTCGCCGCCCTCGCCCTGAGTGGCCGCCACGCGCAAGCCCAAACGCCCGTCGACTCGACGCAGATGCGGCTGCAGATGCAGCAGCAGCGCGCCGCCGACGCCAAAGCCACCCTGGAGGCTCAGAAGCAACAGAGCGCCGCATCCCGCAGCAGCGTCAATGCCAGCAAAGAGCAGATCAAAGACCAGCAGAACGCTATGCGCGAGCAGCAGCGCCAGATGAAAGAGCAGAAAATGGAATTGAAGCGCCAGCAGGCTTCAGCCAAAGAAGCCAGCCGCCAGGAAAGTGCCGCCAAAAAAGTCATGCGTGATGAAAAGCGCAAAGCCCGCGACGCTAAAAAGGCCAGCAAAGTGTAACGGCCACATTCCGAGCCCCTGAAACTGCCAAAAACTCCAGCCGATGGCTGGAGTTTTTTTCATACAGTCCTTTTTATCCACCCACTTTGCCCCCTCTCCGATGGCCAACCAACCAACCAAAAACAAACCTATGTTTTACCCCTGGCACCACTTCGTGCTGCTGCCCGCGGCCTTTGTGCTGGCCCTGTACAGTATCCGGCGCTACGTGTCGGTATCCGGCGACGACACGGAGGACTCGCGCCTGTGGTTTACGGTGATGCTGCTGGCCGTGGTGGGCCTGGGCGTGCTGGTGATGCTGCGCCAGCACTATGCCCTGAGACTACAGGACCGGCTTATCCGGCTGGAAGTACGCCAGCGCTACTTCGAGCTGACGGGCCAGAGCCTGCGCCCACTGGAAATGCAGCTTGAGCTCAGTCAGATTCTGGCGCTCCGTTTCGCGGGTGATGCCGAATTGGCCGACCTCACGCAGGCCGCCATCCGGGAAAAGCTGTCTTCCAAGGACATTCAGGCCCGTATCCAGGATTTCCAGTTCGACCATTTGCGCGTATAGGCAACCGCACGCGGGCACCAGCCAGCCCGGCGAATCCGGCTGTATTTTCGAACTTTGCATAGCCAATATGGCTTTTCAGGCTTCTGTGCCTTCTATTCCGGTGAACACCGACCACCCCGGTGCGGACTCGCCTTTTCCTTTGCCCTATGATTTTGTACAACGTCACGACCAGCCTCGACCCGGAAATTGCCGACCAGTGGGTAGCCTACATGCGCGACACCCACATGCCGGAAGTAATGGCGACCGGCTTTTTCCTCAAAAGCCAGCTTTGCCGCCTGCTCAATGAGGAAGACGATGGGATAACCTATGCCGCGCAGTACTACTGCGTGAGCCTGGAGCAGCTGGAAGAGTATCAGCAGGTGGCGGCGCCTGCCTTACGCCACGAAATCGAAAAGCATTTTGGTGGCCGTTACGCCTCTTTCCGCACTATGCTGGAAGTGGTAGGCTAGCTTGCCTTACCTGGATTAAACTGCAACGGCTGCCCTGGTAGGGCAGCCGTTGCAGTTTAATCCAGGTCGAGAGTTACGAATGGCTATCGGCCTTTACTACTGCTTCCACCACAGGGTCGCACGGATAAGCCTGCAGCTGCTCGCTGCTGAGGTTGCCGTTGTGCCACTCAGGGTCGAGGTTAGCGCCCAGCTTTCTGTAGAAGCCGATGGCCGGCTCGTTCCACTCCAGCACCTGCCACTTCAGGCGGTGCGCGCCCGTGCGGCGGGCTTCGGCCACCACGGCATCAAAAAGCTTACGGCCCAGACCGGTGCCACGCTGGGCTTCGGTCACCACCAGATCTTCCAAGAACAGCATCCGGCCCTTCCAAGTGGAGTAGGCAGTGTAGTAGAGCGCAATACCGATGATGACGCAAGCCGCATCCTCGGCCACGAAAAAGCTAAAAATCGGCTCCGGCCCGAACCCGTCGCGCTGCATATCCGCCAGCGTATTCGTGACTTCGTGCGGGGCCTTTTCATACTCGGCCAACTCCTGAATCAGGGCCAGCACCTGCGGCAAGTCGGCCTCGCGGCCACGGCGAATGGTCATAAGCAACCAGTTGGGGGGAATAAGTGGTGAGTGCGAAGGTACAACAGTGTCCTATCTGCACTACGCAGCCTCCAAAATGAAAAATGAGCAATGCCTTGCAGACATTGCTCATTTGCTACTAGCGAATTGCGTTGCAATTACATTACCGGCTGCATCTTTTTGATGTCCTCGGTGGCGTTTACTGCGTTGATTTCGCGGTTGGCAGAGTTTTCTGCGGCTGCTTTGCCACCGGTAGTGTCAACCGGGGCCGGGTATTCGAGCGGCTTCACGGTCACATCTTCATCGGTTTTGTAATCGGGGTTGCTGCAAGACGTAGCAGACAGCAGCGAGACGGCCAGCAGACCGAACAGGAACGTTTTTTTCATATCTGAAAGCAAAAAGCCAGAGGCAATTACGGGGGTTGCGGCCGCGAAGATACGAAGCCGGTTTTACTACTTGTATGGATTCACGCCCATGTTGTAGAAGGCGAAGGACCAGACATCGGCCCACTCCTCAATTTGTAGCTTGGTGCTCTTGCCCGCGCCGTGGCCAGCATTCACATCCACGCGGATGAGCTGGGGCCGGGGGCCGGCGTTGGCGGCCTGCAGGGCGGCGGCAAACTTGAAGGAGTGCGCGGGCACCACCCGGTCGTCGTGGTCGGCCGTCGTTATCATGGTGGCGGGGTAGGTGGTGCCGGCCTTCAGCGTGTGCAGCGGCGAGAACTTGTAGAGGTTCTGGAACTGCGCGTAGTTGTCGCTGGTGCCGTATTCGGGGGCCCAGTTCCAGCCGATGGTGAACTTATGGTAGCGCAGCATGTCCATCACGCCCACGGCCGGGAAGGCCACACCGCACAGGTCGGGGCGCTGGGTCATGGTAGCGCCCACCAGCAGGCCGCCGTTGGAGCCGCCGGCCATAGCCAGCTTCTCGGTGCTGGTGTAGCCCTGCACCTTTAAGTACTCGGCGGCCGCAATGAAGTCGTCGAACACGTTCTGCTTGTTGGGCGTCATGCCGGCCTGGTGCCACTTTTCGCCATACTCGCCGCCGCCCCGCAGGTTCGGGATGGCCAGAACGCCGCCGTTTTCCAGCCACAGCATCCGCGCCACCGAGAAGCCCGGCGTGAGCGAGATGTTGAAGCCGCCGTAGGCGTACAGATAGGTCGGGTTCTGACCGTTGAGCTTCACGCCTTTCTTATGGGTGATGAACATCGGAATTTTGGTGCCGTCCTTGCTGGCGTAGAACACCTGCGTGGTTACGTAGTCTCCGGGCTTCACGTCCACGGTGGGGGCGCGGAACACGGTGCTGGTGTTCGAGGCGAGGTCGTATTTATAGATGGTGGTCGGGTACGTGAACGAGGTGAAGGCGTAGTACACCGACTTCGAGTCGCGCTTGCCGCCGAAGCCGCTGGCCGTGCCGATGGCCGGCAGGGCCACATCGTGCTTGAACTCGCCTTTCTCGGTGTACACTTTGATGAGGCTGCTGGCGTCCTTCAGGTACGAGGCCACCAGGTAGCCGCCCACGTGGTCGACGCCTTCCAGCTTCTGCTCGGTTTGGGGCAGCACCTCTTTCCAGTTGGCCTCCTGGGGCTTCTTGGGGTCGATGAGCACCACGCGGTAGTTGGGCGCTTTGTAGTTGGTTTGCACCAGCAGCAGGCCGCCCACGTTGCCGACCACCGAGTTGTTGTCGTCGTAGTTGTTGATGATAGGCGTGAAGCTGTTGGCCTGTTTGGGGTCGGTGAGGTCGCGCACCAGCAGGCGGTTGCCGTCGGCTTTGCCATCGGTGAGGTAGAGCACCAAGAACCGCTCGTCCTCGGTGGTGCCCACGGTGCGGAAGCCCAGGGCCATTTTGGCGTCCTCGTACACCAGCTTATCGGCGCTCTGGGGCTTGCCAAGCTGGTGGTAGTACACCTTATGGTATTCGTTTTTGCCGGACAGCTGGTTTTCGCCCTTCTTCGGCGCGTCGTAGCGGCTGTAGAAGAAGCCATCCTTGTACCAGGCCGCGCCCGATACCTTCACCCACTGCAGCTCGTCGGCGAGCGGCTGGCGGGTTTTCAGGTCGAGCACTTTCAGCTTCTGCCAGTCGGAGCCGCCGCCGCTGGTGGCGTAGGCCATGTAGCGGTGGTCATCGGAGAAGAAGGTGCCGGCCAGGGCCGTGGTGCCGTCGGCCGAGAACTTGTTGGGGTCGAGCAGCAAATCGGGCTGGCCTTCCTGGCCGTCCTGCTGGGTGTAGAGCACCGCTTGGTTCTGCAGGCCGTCGTTCTTACTGAAATACAGCTGGTTGCCTTCCTGCTGCGGAATCCCGAATTTCTCGTAGTTCCAGAGCTTGGTAAGCCGCTCCCGGATTTTGTCGCGGAACGGAATCTGCTCCAGGTAGCCGAACGTGACCTTGTTCTGGGCCGTCACCCAGGCTTCGGTTTCTTTTGAGTCGAGGTCTTCGAGCCAGCGGTAGGGGTCGGCCACGGAGGTGCCGAAGTAGTCGTCCTTGTGGTCGACTTTCCGGGTTTCGGGGTATTGCACGGGAGCGGAAGTAGTGGTAGAAACGGTAGCAGCAGCGGCCCCAGGGGCCTTCGGCTGGCTGGAACGGCACGAGGCCAGCGCCACCAGGGCTACTACGGGAAGGACGAATTTCTGCATCAGATGGGAATAGCGGGAGAAGCGCCGAAGATAGCCTACGAATTTGGCAGATGAACCGCTACGCCCGGATTCTTTCACGCCGACAGGGCAATCAAAGCCTGGCGTCTGCAGCCCACAATACGCCACCGTTTGGCGACAAATGTGGCCGCAATGCGAAATCGAATGGCCCCAGCAGCCTCTATACTGCGTGAAGCGGGTGGCGCCGGACATATAAATGTACCGACATATTTTTATTAAGAATTTTTCTAAATAGAATTTTCAGCGTTCCTTTGCAGATATCTGGACTGATTCTAAACAAACATAGCATGCGTTCCTCCATCCATTCCCTGGGCTTTGCCACCACCCTACTGGGTGTCTCGCTCACGGCGCAAGCCCAGCAAACCGCCGCCATCCGGGGCCGCGTGAATACTGCCGACGGTAGTCCGGCCGAAGCCGTGACGGTGGGGTTGAAGGGCCGGGGCCAGGGCACCATCACCAACAGCCAGGGCGAGTATGTGCTGGAGCGGGTGCGCCCAGGGCAATACACGCTGGTTATTTCGGCCATCGGGCTGAAAGGCGACGAGCGAACCGTGACGGTGACGGCCGGCCAGACCGTCAGCGCCGACTTCACGCTGACCGAAAACGCCCAGCAGCTCAAGGAAGTGGTTATCAGCGGCAACCGCACCAACAAGTTCAACCGCTCCGCCAGCACGGACGTGAATAAGATGCCGCTCAGCAACCTTGAAAATCCGCAGGTGTACGCCACGGTGGGCAAGGAGCTACTGACCGAACAACTGGTGTTCAGCGTGGATGATGCCACCCGCAACGCGCCGGGCCTGCAGAAAATGTGGGAGGCCACCGGCCGGGGCGGCGACGGAGGTGCCTTCTACGCCGCGCGGGGCTTCGTGACGCAGAGCCAACTGCGCAACGGCGTGGCCGGCAATGTCACCGGCAACATCGACGCGGTGAACCTGGAGAAGCTGGAAGTCATCAAAGGCCCTTCGGCCACGCTGTTTGGCTCAGCCCTGACCTCGTACGGCGGCCTGCTCAACCGCGTCACCAAAAAGCCGCTGGAGACTTTCGGGGGCGAAGTGAACGTGGCGGCCGGCTCCTACGGCTTCCACCGCGTATCGGCCGACGTGAACCTGGTAGACAGCAACACGCCCGCCGACCAGCCCAAAACTCTGGGCATCCGCCTGAACACGGCCTACACTTACGAAGACAACTTCCAGAACAAGGGCTACACGGGTTTCAACAAGAACTTCGCCGTAGCGCCCAGCCTGCAGTGGCGTGCCTCCGACCGGCTGACGGTGAATCTGGACGCCGAAATCTACAAGGGCCGGGGCACGGGCAACCAGTTCGTGTTCCTGTACTTCGCGCCGAATGTGCTGGGCTTCGACCGGCCCGATAAGTCGCCATTCGACTACCAGCAGTCGTACCAGGGGCCGGGCCTGATTCAGGATTCGCGCAGCACCAACCTGTTTGGACAGGTGCAGTACAAGATTTCACCCGCCTTCACGGCCACCACCTACCTGACCAGCAGTAACAGCTACTCGGATGGCAACTCTGCGTACTTCTACCTGACACCCAGCACGCCGGAGTTCCGCCGCCGCCGCCCCGATTTGCCCGAAGCCCCCAATTACCTGGTGCGGGCCGACCAATCGACGGACAACAGCCAGCGGCAGCTGTGGGAGGCGCAGCAGCTGATCAATGGTGACTTTCAGATTGGCAATATGCGCAACCGCGTAGTGCTGGGCCTGGATTTCCTGCGCGTCAGCTCCGACGTAAACTTCCTGGGTGGCAACTTCGACACGGTGGCGCTGGCCTCGCCCCGGCCTGTGCTGGATCAGTTCAACGGCACCAACATGAATGCCGTGTACGCGGCCGGTGGCGGGGGCCGCTATTTGGTAACCACCAAATCCAACACGTACAGCGCCTTCATTTCGGACGTGCTGAACCTGACGGAGCAATTGAGCGTGTTGGCCGCCTTGCGCGTCGACCACGTGGATAACAAAGGCGGGCTGTTTTACTCGCCTGTGCAGGCCTACAAGCAAACGACTTGGTCGCCGAAGTTCGGGTTGGTGTATCAGCCTATAAAGGACCGGGTGAGCGTGTTTGCCAACTACCAGAACAGCTTCAATAACCTGGGCCTCTACCTGGCCGCCGACGGTAGCCGCTCGTTGGCTCGGCCCGAGCGCGCCAACCAGTGGGAAGGCGGGGTGAAACTGGACGCCGCCGCCGGCCGCCTCAGCGCCACGGTGAGCTACTACGATATTCGGGTGCAGGACCGGCTGCGACTGCTGGGCTACGCGCCCACCACGTTTGAGGCTATCAATGCCCAGGACGCCACCCAACGCAGCAAGGGCGTGGAGGTCAACGTTGTGGCCAATCCGGTGCGCGGCCTGAACGTAATCGGGGGCTTCGCCTACAACGACTCGAAGTTTGAAGACTCCCCGGGAGAGGTCAATGGCCGCCGGCCCAACACCGCTTCCTCGCCTTATCTGGCCAATGCCTGGGTGAGCTACCGTCAGCCCGAGGGTGCGCTGAAAGGCATGGGCGCTGGTTTCGGCGGCAACTACGTGAGCGACAACAAGGTGCAGAATGCCGTAAATAACGTATTCATCCTACCCAGCTACACGGTGCTGAACGCCTCGGTGTTCTACGACCAGCCCAAGTACCGCATTTCGGCCAAAGTGGATAACCTCACGGATAAGCAGTACTGGACCGGCTACACCACCATGAACCCGCAGAAACTGCGCAGTATCATCGGCAGCGTAGCGTATAAGTTTTAAAATCTTACAACTGTCATTCCGAGCGAAGCGAGGAATCTGGGTTTGTCTTCTGATAATCACCTCAGATTCCTCGCTTCGCTCGGAATGACAGTTGTTCTCTGCTTCTCTCTATGAGCACGTTCAAAAAAACCGTCGGGAAACTGCACCTGTGGCTGGGGCTGGCGTCGGGGCTGGTGGTGTTCATCGTGAGCCTGACGGGCGCTATTTTCGTGTTTCAGGACGACATCCGGGACCTGACGGAACCGTGGCGCAAGGTGGAGGTGCAACAGTCAGCTTACGTGCTGCCCTCCCAGTTGCAGGCCGCTGCGCTGGCCACGCACCCCGGCACAAAGGCCGAGGACTGCTGGACTACGTATTTCGGGCCGGAGCGGGCGGCTACCGTGTTTTTCACCGATAAGGCCGGCGCGCCTATTATGGTGTCGTTGAACCCCTACACGGGCCAGGTGCTGCGCGAGCAGGATTTACGCACGCACTTTTTCACCATCGTGCAGGAAATTCACATGCACCTGCTGCTGCCCGAGGCGGTGGCGAAATGGGTGGTGGGCATCAGCATTTCCATTTTTGTGGTGATGATGCTCACGGGGCTGGTATTGTGGTGGCCCAAGCGCAAACAGGAACGCAAGCAGCGCTTCACCATTAAGTGGGGGAGCCGCTGGCGGCGTGTCAACTACGATCTGCACAACGTGCTGGGCTTCTACGCGGCCAGCATCGGGCTGGTGCTGGCGCTGTCGGGCCTGTTTATGCTGTATCCGTGGCTGCTGGAGCCGCTGGTGCTGGCGGTGGATGGTGGCCAGCCGGCGCCCCAGGAAATCATGAAAACCAAGCTCGATACCCTGCAAACTTCCACCGCCGCCGCCCAGCCCCTCCCTGATATCGTATACCGCACGGTGCGCCGCCTCTCCCCCACTCACGAAATGGTGCTCATCGGCCCAACCGGCGCGGGCAAAGTCCCCGCCTTTTGCTGGACTTACAAGAAGGCCCTACACTACTACCACCGCGACGAATACTCCTTTCACCCCGTATCGGGCCAGCTGCTGGAAACGCGTTTCCACGCTACCAAAAGCGCCGGCACCAGGTTCTCCGATATGAACTACGACCTGCACGTGGGCCAGATTCTGGGTTTCGGCGGCAAAGTCGTGGCGTTTCTGGTGAGTTTGATCTGCGCCAGCCTGCCCGTTACCGGCACCATCGTGTGGTGGGGCCGGCGTAATAAAACCCGGAAGAAGCAGCTGCGGCTGCAGGCGGTGTAGTTTCGTTTCGGGCGTCCCAGGGCTGAAGCCCTGGGCTACGTAGCGCGCATACGTAATGAGAACTATGAATGAAAACCGCTGCATAGCCCAGGGCTTCAGCCCTGGGGCATCCGAGCCGCCGCCGTTCTACTACATCCGCCCTACTTTCGGAATCACCTGAATCAGGAAGCGTTTATTGTCGCCTTCGCGGCGGCCTTGGTAGCGGCCGGTGCCGTAGAAGCCGCTGCCCCCGATGATAAGCTCGATGCCGCGGTCCTGGCCAAAATTGAGGCCGTTTTGCTTCCAGAGGTTGAGCAGGTTGAGGGCGCGGCGGTAGCTGAGTTGGTAGGTGGTTTGCTCCTCGCGGGCGTTGCGCGGGTCGCCCTGGGGGTAGCGGGCGGCCATGCCCTCCACAATCACGAGGTAGCGCACGGGCTGGTCGGTTTTGATACTCTTGAGCACCGTGCGCAGGGTGCGGCCGGCTTGCAACAGCGCGGGCTTGTAGCTGTCCTGAATTTCGTCGCGGCCGGCTTTGAACTGCACGGGCACCAGCAGCTCGTGCCGCTCGTTGGTGGGGTCGTAGCGGAAGTAGCGGCCCTCCAGCTGCTGCAAAGAGCGGCGGATTTTGGTAATCTGCTCCAGCTCGGCGGCCTTGGCTTTCAGCTCGCCGTTGGCCTGTTTCAGCTCCCCTTCCCGGTCCTTGAACAGCTTGAAACTGTACACGAACAGCACCAGCATCACCACGAACAAGGACGTCATCAGGTCCACGTAGCTGGGCCAGAAGAAGTCGTTGCTTTGGCGTTTGTTGGAGGTGGCGTTGTTCATGAGGGAATGTATCTTGCCAGCTGATTATTTGGCAATGAGCAGCAAAGACGAAAAGCAGAAGCGTAACGCCTTGTTAGCAGGTGTCAAGCAAAAGCAACAGCAGGAGCTGCTGGCTTCTACGCCTATTTCGCTAGTCTATCTTAAAGATCTATTCGATTATCTGGACGAGCAATTAGGCGAAGAAGAGTGCGATGATACACTCCGACTTACGCAGCTTTTCTTGAAGTCTCGCAACTTGCCAGTTTCAGAAACCTCTACATGGCTAGCAACGCATGGTGGTCATTGCGACTGTGAAGTGTTGGCTAACGTGGAAGAGAAGTTCGAAAAGCTATTGTAGCTACTGCGGCTTCACGCCCCCAAACAGCTTGTCCATAAACCGCTGAAAACGGTTCTTGGACGTGGCCTTTACCAGCACGGTATTTAGGTTGGAAAGCTCCAGCAAGAGTTTGGCCTGAATCTGGGAATCGACTTCCACTTTGCGCAGCAGCTCGCGCTGGGTGGCGGTTACGTCGCGGCTGAGGTCAGCTTGCTGCACGTTGAGGTTCTGGAAAGGCTCCATCTGTTTCAGCAGCTTCTCGAAGACGTTGTCGGCGTTGAGTTTCTCGAAATACTGCTGCCACTTCTCGTAGGCCAGCTGGGCCTGCCGCTCATTGTAGGCCAGGCGCTTGTCCATCACGTCGGCGAGGCCGACGCCGGCCTGGTCGATGTGCTGCTCGGCGCGGTCCTTGAGGTTGCGCAGCTCCACCTGATGCTTCTGGAAGAAATCCAGCATCAGCTGCACCGAGTTGTTATTGCCCCCGATGTACTGGCCTAGGTCGTTGATACCTTTCTCGAAGCCCCGCAGACGATCCAGAATACCGTTCACGGCCTCGGCCGAGTGGTAGCCGTTCTGCAGCATTTCGTTTAGGCGCTGCTGGTAGCCGGTGAAGGCGCTGAACATCTCCGCCGACTCGCGCACCTTCTCAAACACCATGATGTTGGCCGCCGCCATCTTGTCGTAGCCGATGGTGTCGAGGCGCTCCAGGAAGTCGCTCTGCACCCGGATGTTCTGCGTCACCTTCTCCATGAGCGGGTTGAACAGCTCCACCTGGCCCACAAACTGCTGGTTGAAGGCATCGAGCACCGACTTGAGGTTGGTGAGCGAGCTGGCCATATCGGCGTGCAGCACCGGCAGCAACCGGGCCTGCAGGAAGGTATAATACTGGTTCTGGAGCCTATCGAGTTGCTCGCGGGCCTGGCGCAGCACGCCGTTGCCGAGCAGCGTGAGCAGGAGCCCCACGAAGGAACCGGTCATGGCGATGAGCACGCCAGTGAGGAAGGGCGTCAGGGCATTTTCGTCGGATACGCCGTTGCGGGCAATGCCCACGAGGCCCAGAATCACGCCCAGAAACGTGCCCAGCAGCCCCAGATACAGCGGCGTGGCCACGCTGGCCTGCACCGAGTTGTCGAGCACCTGGCTCTGGCGTTCCGATATGTCTTTCAAAATGCCAAAATCGGCCGCCGCCCCCTTGTTGTGGCGCAGGTAGTCGTTGGTATCGAGCAGAATTTCCTGGAACTCGGGTGAGGCGTTTTCGGACTTGATGAGGTTGGAGGCAAAGGATTCTGGCGGGGCGTCGGCGGCATAGTCTGGCAGGTCGCGGCCATCGGGCAGCACAATCCGGTGCTCCACGCGCAGACTTTCCTTGGGCGGATAGAGCGTTGCCAGCCGCTGGGCATTTGCACGAGTCAGCAGAAACGTGCGAATCTGCAAGCCCACTACCACGGCTACAACAGCGAATTCAAGAATGATTTCAAGCATAGAATTGTAAATAACGCCATTCTCCGTCGGTCATCCTGACGAAGGAAGGACCTTAGCATGCCAAAGCGAGTCGTTAGTACGAACCGCTTCAACGCGCTAAGGTCCTTCCTTCGTCAGGATGACCGATTTTAATCTATTCAAACCGAATAGCGGCCTTTTGCTCAATTTGCCAGTTGCCGGCCACTTTGCGCAGCACTCCGTCTTTCTCGTTCACGATGCGCGAAACCGGTCCGGTTGGCTGCTGATATACGCAGGCTTCCCGCAACGAGTACTGGGCACTCTGAATAGCATAAGCATACACTGCAGAGTTTGACGTCACGCGGAACGTAGCGGTTTCCGGCTGCTGCGGGTTCAACCGAATTTCGTAGATGCTGTCGTGTTGGGGCTCATCCGTCAGGTCGTACTCGTTGAAGGCTCCGTTGACAGGAACTTTCACGTAGCGCGCATGATTCATGGGCGTTGGCGTAACGTATGGCTCGGGAGCCGGAAGTTGCACCGGCGGCACCAGATTATTGAAGTCCTCGTGTAGTGACGCGGTGGGTGGGCTAGCAGGCACTGGCGGCGCTACGGGTACTTCCGTCGGTGGCTCCGGGGCCGAATAGGCCGTAGCGGCTGGTGCAACAGGCTCAGCCGGAGCAGGTGGCTGCTGGACAGGTGCAGCAACCGGCGCCGGCCGATTGACAGGCGGCGTTGGCGGCGCAGGCTTGCTGCTGGTGGCAGAAACCGGGCGGGCAGCATGGCCTGCAGTTGAAGCTCTGTTCACTTGGTTTCCACGTATCTTCTTCATTTCCTCCTCTACGCGCTGCTGCACAAGGCTTTCTACTTCGCGCAATTGTGCGGGAGTCAGGCGGTCTGCGGGTTTACTGCCGCCGGTAGTCGGCGCGCTTTGCAACGCCGAAATTTCCTCCCGCCGGCGGTCGATTCGGGCACTCATCTCTTTTTGAAATCCTGCGAGGCTCTTGCGCATCAGCGCATAAAGTACCAGGCTCAGCAAAGACAGAATCAGGGCCAGAGGCCCAAAAAACTTATTCATCAGGCTCTCCCCTGCCCCAGTGCTGGCTGCGGCCTGAGGAACTGCTACACCCGCTTCCGACAGTCCGGCGTCGCCTGATACTTCCGGCGCTCCGGCATCCAGATTCGTCGTCGTATCCGTTACATCCGAGGTTGCTGATTCTGCGGCAGCTAAGTCGCCGATAGGCGTACCGTTCTGCACGTAGTTACTAAGCGCGGTTTCCAGCGTGGCTAGGCGCTGCATCCGGGCTGGGTTTGCACGGCGGGCCGGGGACGACTTCAACCGATTAATAATTTCCGTGGTCAGCTTCTGCAGCCTCGATGGGTCGGAACCCAACCCCTGGTACATAGTGCCACGGCCTTCCAGGGGCTGATACAAGGCACTGTATACACGCTGGCTGTCGGGCTTGATGCTGTTCTCAAACGCCTTCAGCGAACTACCACACTGCAGCGAGTTCTTGAGGTTGGGCCGGCCGGTGTCTTCATACACGAATCTGGCTGTAGCACACCATACCTGCACCTTCTGCTCATCCAGCGTAGGCTTGCCGAGAGGCGTTTGAGCATGGCTGCTCACTGCGAGCAGCAGCAGGCCAGAAAGCAAGGAGGCAGCGCGACGGGAAAGAGTCATAAGTGTTGGGTAGGGAGCAGAAAGAAGCGAAGCTGGTGTTAGCATCCAGTTTCGATCAAGAATGGCTAAACGTACTTAACTATTTTATACCCACAACTCGTTGTCCTGCTTGATCTACGCCTGCAACTCGCGGCTCAGGTTGTATAAGGCCTGTTTCAACGGCAGGAAGAACAGAGTTTCGGGCAGGGTTTCGTCGGAGGAAAGCTGGCGCTGGAACTGGTGCAGGCCCAGGCTCAGGCTGTCCTCGATTTCGCGGAGCAGGATGTCTTTTACGCGCTGACGGTCCACGTCCACGCCTACTTCGCGCAGGTAGGGCGCTACGTCGTCGCCTTCCAGCACCAGGGTGAGGTAGTTGCGCACGTTGTCGAGCACCGTGTTTTTCAGCTCGGCATCTACCTGATTCAGTTTCAGGCGTTGCTGGTTGAGCTCGGTGCCTTCTACTGCGCCGCTGTACTTCACGGGCTTGATGTTGTCGTAGTCGGTGGTGGTTTTCTCCTCGAATAGCACGCCACCGTTGGTGGTGGCTTCCTTGGGATTGTCGGCCAGGATGACGCGGAAGTTGTGGGGCGGCTCCACGCCCGTCACGGCCTGGAAAATGGCCTTCGTAATCTTCTCAATGGCCACCAGGGAGCTGCCGCCAGCCAGCAGGCGCAGGTAGAGGCTGCCTTTGCCCGAGAAGCAGAGGTAGCGCGGCGTTTTCAGGCCGAGGTGTTTGGTGAGCTGGGCCGTGTGGTAGATGATGCTGGTGTAGTGCAGGTAGAACAGCACCCGCAGCTGCCGGCCCTTGCCGAGGCCCAAAGCCTGGGTGAAGCGCAGGGCATCATCGTACTTGAACAGCAGGCTGGTCACGTCGGCGGAGCCGAAATCGGTGTTGCTGAGGGCGGCGCGCAGGTAGCCTTTATACTCCTGGTTTTGCTCGGAGTCGGGCAGGCTTTCTACGTGGCCCACGCCGAGGCGCAGTAAGCCGTTCTGCTTGGGCGCGCCCTGCACGCGGGCGTAGCCGTCGCCCCACAGGTCGTCGCCGGCGAAGCGGAACGAGGTGCTGTAGGCGGGTTTCTGGTCGGCGAAGAGCAGCAAATCGGTGGTACCGCCACCGATGTCGATGTTCACCACGTTTTCGTCGCGGTTGGGCACTACCTGGTTGGTGGCGGTGAGGTAGTAGTAGGGCGCCACCGATTCGGTGAGGCAAATGGTGGGGCGGTTGGCCTTGAATACCTGCCGGAACGACTCGTCCCAGACCTGCTGGAACTGGTTGCGCAGGAATCCATCGAAGCTCAGCGGCGCAAACCACACCACGCGGGTATCCTCCAGAATGCCGCCGTGCAGCGCCGCCTTATGACGCAGCAGCAGCAGAATTTCCCGGAAGAATGCCTCAATGCGCGACACGCCCTGCGGATCCAACTCCGCCGACCATTTCAGGTTGGTGATGAAGCGGTTCTGGGGCAGCTCGGCCGTGTTTTCGGTGTTGATGCTGAAGCCGATGTTGATGTTGCTGAGCACCTTGGCGGGCTCATTGGCAAACGACGTGGTTTCGCACACGGCCGTCCGAATCGGAAACTCATACACCGAGCCGCCTTCGCCCACGAACGAGGGCACAAACTCCCGGTTTTGCAGCGTGGCAATGTTGTCCCAGATCTGGCCGGCCCCGGTACGGTAGCGTTGCGCGGCCGAAAGGCCTTGGTCAGCTACCGGCGCGTGCAGCCACTCCACCTGCACATCGGCCTCGCCGATGGTGAGCGGGCGCGGGTGGGCGCTCGGCGAATCGGCGTAGGCAATGTGGGTATTGGTGGTGCCGAAGTCGACAGCAAACGTGAAGCGGCGGGTGCCGCGGTCCAGCTCGCGCCAGCGCGGCACCAGCAGGCCCCGGGCCGGCTCCGCGCCGATGGTGGCGGGCGGGCAGGTCAGCTCGGCGAGGTCGAAATGGGTGCCGGTGACTTCATAGTAGGTGCTGCCGGCAGTGGCCATGCTTTTCTGGGTGCGCTCGTAGCGGGTGGCGCGGCGGGCGGCTCCCTGCTCCGTGATTCGCTCCCCGTTCACAAAAAACGTGAGGTCGTAGCGGCGGTTGAGCATAGTGGGCGCGTTGTCGGCATCCACCAGCATCACCTTGTAGAGGTCGTTGTACTCGGGCTGGTAGCGCACCTTGTAGAACGGGAACACGCCCACGCCCACGGCGGCTTTCACAATGCGGCCCTTCTCCAGAATCTCGCGGCCCTGGGCATCCTTGGGGTTCTGCGGATTGTGGTAGTAGCTGCGCTCGAAGGTGATGAAGCGGCCCGCTTGCACCGGCACCCGCAACTGCACGCGCACGTGGCTCAGGTCGATGGTGAAGGTGAGCAATTCGGCCAGCTCGTTTTCAGTGAAGTACTCGAAAAACGCCTGTTTCAGCGGCAGCAGGTAGGGGAAGCGCGCCCGGCCCTGGCCGTCAGCCCCGTACTGGAACGTGACTTTGCCAGTGTGGAAACGCTGCGTATTCAGCTCGTAGGGCAGTTCCACCAAAGAGTCTTCCAGCAGGTCGCCCACCGTGAGGTACGGGTACTTGAAGCCTTTGCCGGGCAGCACGCGGCTTTCCAGGGCCACTTCGTCGTAGTAAGGCACCGGCGTGCGGTCGTCCCAGGGCTGGCCGTTGAGGTAGTTGGCGCCGGGCATCGTCAGGTTCGGGCGCAGCACCAACGGGCGCGGCCGGCCCGTCGTCGATTCGCGGGTGGGCTGGATGAACAGGTCGGAACTGGTCACGGCCGACTGGTCGGCGCGGCCGGGCAGGGGCACGCCTTTCACGCTCACCAGGTTGCCCTGCACGTCGGCCAAGGCCGGGTAGCGGGCGGCAAACTGCTGGGCACTCCGGTCGCCCTGCATCTGGAGCTGGTTGATTTTCGAGCGGTCGAGGCCGGCGTACACGCTGCCGGCAAACTCGCGGCGCTGCAGCTGCGGATAGGCCAGGAACAGCTCGTACACAAACTCCCGAAACTGCGGGTCCCGGTCTTCGAGCAGCACAGTTTGCTGGTCGAAGTAGTGGCCGCGGGCCTGGGGCCGCTCCAGGTCCAGGGGCGTCACGGCGGGGCCGGTGAATAGGATGGTCAGCGGCGAGGTACCGCCCAGCAGGCGCGTGCCGCCCGCCAGCTCCGGCGAATCATAGTACACTAGGTACATGTCGGAGAAGTCGCGGAAACGCTCGTCCTGCATGTACAGCTGCAGGGTTTCGCCCAGCAGGCGCGTGCCCTCGTCCTGACGCATCCGGCGGATTTCGGCCTCGGCATTCCAGCGGCGCAGCGTGATTTTGCGGCCGGCCTGGGTGTAGAGGTGGTAATTATAGAGCAGCTCCAGCAAATCCCAGAAGTGCGTGGTCAGCTCGTGGTACACCGAGCCGGGGTTGCGCTGCCCCTCCCGGGCCAGGAAATCAAAGGCCGTTTCAAACAGGTGCATCCGCGCAAACGGCGTCGGGATGCTCACCGCCAAATTGCGCGACTTGCCCCCCGCGGGGTCGGTCACGGTGTTGATTTCGGTGCTGGTGACGGGGGCGGTTTTCTGCCAGCCCTGTACCTGCTGGGAGCCGTTGTTGTGTAAGCGAAGGACTTTGGCCATTGGTTGCCTCACCCCCCGGCCCCCTCTCCTTCAGAGAGGGGGTGCGTTCTGGAGGATTTTTCTTTGTGTTTCTGACTAATTGATACCGGAGAATTCGCGCCGCCGTGGCTCCCCCTCTCTGAAGGAGAGGGGGGCCGGGGGGTGAGGCAGCTACACCACCTTCACCTTCTCCTCAAACGCCTTATCGGTCACATCATAGAACAGCTCCAGCAGCTTGCGGAAGTTGTCGGGTTCCTGGATGGACTTCTCGGTTTTGTTGAGGTTGTCGAGCAGGTAGTTGTGGCTGAGGCCTTTGTTGAAGAAGTCGTTCCACTTCTTTTCCACCGGCTTGCCCAGAATCATGGCGTTGAAGTCGTCGGTCTGCAGGTCGAAGGGGCGGAAGGCGCGGCGGTTCTGGGCCAGCTCCTGCAGCCACTGGTCCACGCCCATATCCTGGCTGTGCAGGAAGGTGTTCAGCTCCCGGAAGATGGGCTCGTTGCGCATGGCGTAGTCCAGCTTCAGGTTGTCGGCGTAGGGCGCTTTATCGGTGGGCAGGTGCTGCTTGTGGTAGCGCGTGAAGTACAGGAACTGCGTGAGCTGCTTGGCAATGATTTCGCGCGACTCATCGGGCAGGTGGCTGAACTGGATTTCCGGCGCGTCGGTCTGCAGGCCGTACTCGTGGAAGTGCGGGCCGCCGGTGCGTAGCTCGGCGGGCGAGTAGCGCATGAAATCCACAATACTGAGGGCCGCTAGCAGCTCAATTACGTGTGCCTTGTTCTTCTGCTGAGTGCCGCCGGGCTGGTTTTCGTAGGGCGTATCGGGCGTGTCGGCGAGGTAGTACAGCGCGTCGAGGCCCTGCAGGTTGTGCTCGTAGTAGCTGAGCGCCGCCTTGGTCTTGGTGAGGAAGTTGTTGGAGTCGATGACGGCGTTGTCCTCGCTCTGGAGGGCGAAGTAGGGCATCACCGTCACGGCCCCGGTGGGCGCGTCGCGCAGGTAGCGGGCGTTGCTAAGACGGGTGTTCGAGTCCTTCAGGTTCTTGAGCATCAGCGGGAAGCCCGCCGCGCCCGTACCGCCGAAGATGCTCGACACGAAGAACACCCGGTCGCCGTCCTGGAAGTTATCGGCAAAAAACCGCATTTCCGGGCTTTCCACCAGCTTGTTCAGCACGATGCTGCCTACATTGGGCGAGCCGCGGAAACCGATAGTCAGCGGGCTTTCCAGGTTATCTTGGGTGAAGAGCAAATCTACGAGGCCCTTGGAGTCAACGGATAGGCCGTCGTAGCTCAGGTACTGCCGGAAACTTTGGTTGATGCCGCCGAAATCGAAGATGAAGGTATCCTTCACCGAGCCGTTCACGTCCTGCGAAATGCCGCTCAGCGTGCTGATATCGGTCTTGAAGAAGCCTTCCTCGCGGGGACCGAGGCGCTTGTAGATCTGCTGGTAGCTCTGCAGCAGCTGCACCGTGCGGTTCATGTCGCCGTTGTGGGCATCGGGGTCGATGATGATGGGCACCACCCGGTCGCAGTTAGGCAGTTCCACGCCCGCCGCCAGCAACATCGTGAGCGAGCGAATCACGCGGGAGCCCGTGCCGCCAATACCGAATAAAAAGAGTTTAGCCATGAATCGCAGATTTTGCAGATTAAGATTGATTTCGCTGATTGATTACCCAGGCAGCCGACAACTCAAGCAAGCCTCGCCGCAATCTGTGTAATCCTTACACCAGCAACATCTGTGATTTAAAACGGAGTCGTACTAGCGTTGGTAGAGCCGCGCTTGAGCAGTACGGAGAACAGGAAAAACCAGAACATGCCCAAAATGGCGTTCCAGGTGGCCAACCAGTAGATGTAGCTGTGGTCGGTGACCTGCTGGGCACTGGTCTGCCACACGGTTACCAAGAAGGCAATCAGGCCGTTCAGAACCAGAAAAATAGCCCAGTGACGCCCCTTGTTGAACGTAGCCACTCCCATAGCCCGGTTGATGAGGTAGTAAAATACGACTACCATTGCCAGCGAGATACCCAGATTGAGCAAGCCGATGTTGGGAAATATCACGTCGCGGTACACGGGGGTGTCGGCGGGTGGTTGGGGGGCGCCGATGAGTTCGTAGATGGAGCGGAAGAGTGCTTTCATGGAGAAGGATGGCGCCAGTGCTTGACCGGCGAAGCATGGAACGAAGAGAGTGGAACGAAATTGTTGGGCGCAGCATAAGGTTGTGCCTGCTGCTTTGCCACGCTAATGAACGACTATCGTGCCAATGAAGCCAGAGTAGCCGTCCGGGTATACGAAGAGCCGGCGCCTTGCGCTACACTATTCTCCCGGTTGCAGTGTAAGCGGGAGCTCGAATACAGGGCGCTTGTCGCCTTCCACTTGCGGCTCCAATCCGTCAAGCAAACTACTTAAAGCGAAGGTTTTGGAGGCAGGCGTGGCGTCGTTTTTCGTGGTCCACTGGGCTACCCAGGCCGGGCGCTGGTCCTGGAGCTTTAGCACCAGCGGACGAGCTGCTTTGGGCGGTTTCGTCAAGCGGATTTTAGCGAAATGAGTGAATTTACTCTCCGGGCCGCTGCTGGCTTTGGTCTGGTCGGTGGCAGCCGTTACGTCGAGTAGCTTGGCATCCGTGTCTACGCCCTGCAGCGTCAGGTTCTGCTTGAGATACCCTACTTCCCGGTACTGGCTGGGAAGCTGGCCGAGGTTCATGCCGACCACAAACTCTACGGGCTGCTGAACCGAGGCATCCGAAACAGCTACTACTCGATAAGCATCAGCGTTGCGCTTGCTGGCTCCGGCGTCGCCGTAGTACCAGCTGCCTTTGTTTTGATACTTGCTGAGTAATGAGTAGCCGGGGCGCGGATACGTGACGCCGAAATGCGCCTGCTTAGATGGTTGCTGCTCCAGCAACGCGGCATCGAAGCGGCGTACGGCATCCGCGGGGCCCACTACCCAAATGTAATATGGTATTTCGGTGTCGCAGCAGTTGGTTTTCTTGCCGGCTGCTACCAGCGCCGGATAATAGGTTCCCCGGAAGTCGGAGGTATACCCATACACCGATACGGCTCTGTCCGGGTGGCTGCCGCTACGAGTCAGAGCGTCGGTAATATCGGTTTTGATGTAGGGAATTGCGCCGGCGTTTTTTGGCGAGTAAATGAAGTCAGAAATCAGCACGCTCACGGTGCCCGGCTGGTAGTACTGGCTCATCAGCGTGTCCAGCACTGACGGAATATCGGTGCTTTTAGCCGGCTGCTGAATACCACTTCGCACCGTTGCGGAAATACCCTGGTACGTATCTTTGTAAGGCTTCTCCTTGATGCGGTAAAACGTTTTTTGCCGTGCCGACGAGGTGCGGTTTATTTCTGACAGCAACTGCGCTATGTGCTGCTGAAACTTGGTGTTTTCGCCGCTGGCGCCGGTTTTAGGCATGAAGCCCTCCATAGAGCCTGACACTTCCAGAAACACGTTTACGGCCTGCAGCGGCTGTGCCGCTGTGCCGCTTACTACGTCAGAAGCATCTTCAGCTGGTCCTGCTACCGGCGCTTCTTCGGGTGGCGCAGTTGCAGGCGTTTCGGTTGTCGATTTGCTGGTAGCGGTGGCTCCTTCCTCCGATTTCATATCGGAACGGGAGTAGCAGCCGGGCAGTAGCAGCAGGATCAGGCCCAAAGCGGGCAGCAGGCGGGGAAAGGCAGAGAAGTGGCGCATCGGACTAAAGTAACGACAATCTGCCCTCGGCGGATACATTCGCCTGTCATCCCTTCTGTCGTCCTGAGCGGAGCGAAGGATCCTGGCACGCCAGAACAAACCGTTCAGCACTACTTCATACGTGACAGGATCCTTCGCTCCGCTCAGGATGACAGACAATTAGCTGTAGTCGATTTCCGTGTTGTCGCCGATGTTGAGGCTGTGGCGGGTGCCGCGGAACAGGGCATCGGAACCGACGATACAGTCGTGCATGACGGCGGAGCGCAGCTCGGAGTAGGAACCGATGATGGAATCGGTCAGGATGGTATTCTTGACGATGGTCCGGTCGCCGATGGCCACGTTGGGGCCGATGATGGAGCCTGAAATCTGGCAGTCCTTGCCGATGCTGACGGGCGGGATGATGATGGTATCCGGAAACTCGGGAAACTCGCGGCGCTTCAGGAACTCGGGGCGGTTGAGCAGGCGGGCGTTAGCTTCCAGCAGGCTCTCCTTACGGCCGCAGTCAAACCAGTTGTCCACCGAGGCCGTGGTCATTTCGGCCCCGTCCTGAATCATAAGCATAAGGGCATCGGTCAGCTGAAATTCGCCGTGGGTGCGCTGGTCCTGCTCCACAATGCGCTCCAGGGCGGAGGCCAGCCAGTCGGGGTTGGCAATCTTGTAGAGGCCCACCATGGCGTAGTTCGACTTTGGAATGCGCGGCTTCTCCACCACTTTCGTCACCCGCCCCCCGGCACCGGTTTCTACCAGTCCAAACAGGGAAGGCGTTTTCACTTCCTTTATAGCCAGCACGTTGCCTGGCATAGCCATCATAGCCGGCAGGTCGATATCGACGATAGTATCGCCGAGCAGAATCAGAATGCCTTCCTTGTCGTAGCGGAACTGCTCACGGGCCAGCCACAGCGCATGCGCAATACCTTCGCGCGGCTCCTGCACTACAAAAGTGGCGCGCAGCTCCGGGTACTGACGCCGGACGTAGTTCTCAATTTTTTCGCCGAGGTAGCCAATAATGAAGACAAACTCATTGACACCAGCCGCACTCAGCCGGTCGATGATGTGGCCTAGAATGGTGTTGCCGGCCACGGGCACCAACGATTTGGGCTGCGTATGTGTATGAGGGCGCAGGCGCGACCCAATCCCAGCGACGGGAATTACTGCTTTCATGAACAACAGGCGTTGCGTAAGTCCGCAAAATAGCGAATCGCGGCGGGAGCCGCTGCCGATACAACCGCTGCGGCGCTAATTCGTACTTTGCCACAGTAAAATAGCATATGGCTATGTTGGCCGATCTGCCGTACTACGTGCGGCGGCCGTGCTGCTCCTCCCCGACTTCACCTTTCCCAAGCTCACTTTTCACCTCTCCCTACCACTCATGAAACGTTTTCTGCTCTACTTCGCCGGTCTGGTTATTCTGCTTTCGCAGTCGTCCTGCGGCTACAACGGCATGGTTAGCCGCGACCAGTCAGTAAAAGCCCAGTGGGCCAATGTGCAAAGCGCCTACCAGCGCCGCTCCGACCTGATTCCTAACCTGGTAAACACGGTAAAAGGCGCCGCCAACTTCGAGAAATCGACGCTGACTGACGTTATCAATGCCCGCGCCAAGGCCACCAGCGTGCAGCTGAACGCCGACCAGCTGACGCCCGAAAACCTCAAACAGTTCCAGGAAGCCCAAAGCCAGGTAGGCGCCGGGCTGGGCCGGTTGCTGGCCGTATCGGAAAACTACCCCGAGCTGAAAGCCAACGCCAACTTTCAGGAGCTGCAGGCTCAGATTGAGGGCACTGAAAACCGCATCAACGTAGAGCGCAACAAGTTCAATACCGTCACAAACGACTACAACGGCTTCGTGAAGTCGTTCCCGAACAACATTTTCGCGGGTATGTTCGGCTTCAAGGAGAAGCCCTATTTCGAGGCTGATGCGGCTTCGCAAAAGGCTCCTACCGTTCAGTTCTAATTTTTTGGTTGTCGGTTGCCGGCTGTCAGTTGCCAGTACCTGAAACAGGTTCTTTCTCCTGACAACCGGCAACTGCAAACAGACAACTAAGCATGACCAACCCTCTTACTTCCGAACAGGAGGCAGCGCTGGTGGAGGCCATCCGGCAGGCTGAAATCAAGACTTCCGGCGAAATCCGGGTGCATCTGGAAGATCACTGCCCCACCCCTGAGCCGCTGGACCGCGCGGCCCAGGTCTTTGCTGATCTGAACATGCACCGCACGGCGCAACGCAACGGGGTGCTCTTTTATCTGGCCTGGCAGAGCCGGCAGTTTGCTGTGATAGGCGACGCCGGCATTAATGCGGCCGTACCCGACGATTTTTGGGAAACCACCAAGGAAACCGTACTGCTGCAGTTCCGGTCAGAAAAGTATGCGGCTGGTCTGGAACATGGTATCCGGATGGTGGGCGAGCAGCTAAAGCGCTATTTCCCCTACAATGCCGCCACCGATAAAAACGAGTTGGACGACTCCATTTCGTTTGGCGGCGACACTTCCTCGCGCTTATGATCCGGCTACTTTCCAAGAGGCAGGCTGTGTGGCTTTGGCCGCTCCTGCTGGCTATGCTGTTGCTGGCGGGGCACTATGCCGCGTGGGCGCAGCAGATTCCGCCGCGTCCCAATCCACCGCGCATTGTCAACGATTTGGCCGGCATGATGCAGCCCAACGAAGTGGCGGCGCTGGAGCAAAAGCTGATTGCCTACAACGATTCCACTTCCTCGCAGATTGCCGTGGTGACGGTGCCCAGCCTGGGCGACTACGACATTGCGGACTTTGCGCAGCAGCTATACGAAAGCTGGGGAATCGGGCAGAAAGGCAGCAACAACGGGGTGCTCATTCTGATTGCCGAGCAGGAGCGCAAAGCCCGCATCCAGACCGGCTACGGCCTGGAAGGCGCTATTCCGGACGCCCTGGCCAAGCGGATCATTTCCAATACCATCGTGCCTGCGTTTCGTGAGCAGCGCTATTACCAGGGCATTGACCGCGCTACGGACCAGCTGATTGCGCTGGCCAAAGGCGAATACAAAGCCGACCAGACTACCGCTCCTCGCCAGCGCAGCAAAGACAGCAGCGGCTCGGGCTGGCAGTTCTGGCTCATTATCGGGGCCCTGATTCTGTTTATGCTGCTGCGTAACCGCGGCGGCGGCAGTGGCGGAGCCGGTGGGCGCCGCAACCGGGGCTTCGGCGGCGGTATGATTCCGCCCATCATCTTCGGCGACTTTAGCGGCGGCCGCGGCACTTTCGGCGGTGGCTTCGGCGGCGGTGGGTTTGGTGGCGGCGGAGGTGGCGGCTTTGGCGGCTTCGGCGGTGGCAGCTCCGGCGGCGGCGGTGCTTCCGGCGACTGGTAAAGTCACCTTATTCGAAAGTGAAAGGCCCGGATGTATTCCGGGCCTTTTTTATTCCGGGCTGCCTGAAACCTGCTTATAGGAGGGCAGCTCATAAAACGGGCGCAGCAGCTGCACCACATCCAGCGCATCAGCCAATGCCTCGTGGGCAACGGTATCATCCTCGAAGCCGGCGCGTGCCTTGCAGGTTTGCATGGTTGGCAGGCGGGTGTCTTTGCGCCAGTTGAGGTAGAAGGATGCCGGATCCAGCATGGCGGGTTCGGCGCGCATTACTGTGCCGTAGCCGGGCAGTTCGCGCAGAAACCCCAAGTCAAAAGAGGCAATGTTTTTTCCGGCCATCGTCACCGTAACGCAGTCGTGCCTGTCGGGACGGAAGCCGTGGGCCAGCAGGAATTCGCGCAATTGCGGCAGCAGCTCATCGGGTGTGCACAGCTCTGGATTCGGCTCCTTACGGGCCAGCTCCTGCAGCAGCCGGGCATTCAGCGCCAGCGCGCTGGCCGTACCCACATATTCGGAGTGGCGCACTACACGCCGGAACGCGGGCAGTTCCAGCAGGGGCAGCAGCTTCCTGGTATCTTCCACCACGGCGGCCAACTCCAGTATCTGGTGCCGGGCCGGCCGGCCACCAGTGGTTTCGAGGTCGAGGGAGATATAGCGCATGACTGCCCTGTACGGCCGGAGTTGGCGACGGTTGGAAGTCTGCTGAGTGCCGGCAGGCTCGCCCGGCCAGCCCGAATAGCCCCCGGATTCGGGCTGCTGCCACGGCTGAACTTTTTTCCACGGACTGTATCTCGCTTTCCGATTGATTCCGTTTCCCGCGCTTTTTTGCCCAGCTCTGCCAGACTGCAGCCAACCTTTTTCCGCTTCAATTGCTCTACGCTATATAGTCAGCCAGCGGCCTCTTATTAGCAGTTTGCGGCTCCGAAGCCCATCAATGTGGGTGAGGTGCTTATATTTAGCCCAATAACTGGCCGCAGGAGAACTTATTATCCCTGCTCCTTTCCCGCTCCCTGCTATCTGCTACCTCCATGTGGCAGCCCATCTGCCGTTATTGCGCGCTTTCCTGCTTTATCCAGCCCTATGCATCTGCTTGGTTTTCTTTCTGTTAGTGTTGTTTCCGCGGCCCTTCTTGCTCTCAGCCCCACGGCACAGGCGCAGTCGGCCCCTGAGGACGAAGTAGCTACTTCGGTGGCCGCCGCCCGGCAGCACTACGATGCCTCTTTCTCGGCGCACCCGCAGTTGTATAACGGAGTCGAGTATGCCGACTATTCCCGGCTCTACCACGCGCGGATCGGGCATCAGTTTTTCCAGTCGGCGGACCGGCTGAAGGGCAGCGCGGACTACAACGACCACAATTTTGAGGACCTGCTGCTGTCCTACGACTCTGTGCTCGACCAACTGATTCTGCAGCAGGTAACCAATCCGTTCATGCTGCGGATGGTCAGCGAGAAAGTGCGCAGCTTCGTCATCGACAACCACCAGTTTGTGCGGCTGGTAGCCGACAGCACAAACGGCGGAGTGCTGCGCACCGGCTTCTACGAGGTGCTGCAGGAAGGCCGGGTCCAGCTCTTTGCCCGGCGCTCGAAACGCATGCAGGAAGTGCTGCGGGAACGGAACACGGATGTGGAATTTGTGCAGACTGACCGGCTGTTTGCCAGGAAGGGAGACACCTATTATCCCATCAAATCGACGGGGGCAGTGAAGCGGCTGTTTGCTGATAAAAGCAAGGAGGTACAAGCCTACCTGAAGTCCCAGAACCTTCGGCTGAACAAAGCCCAGTTTGAAGGTACGCTGGTGGCGCTGACGCGCTACTACAACAGCCTGCCGCAGTAACCGGCCTGCTTTTCAGAATCCAGACTATCCACTGCCCCTATCTGCATGAAACCTCTTTACACAGTAGCATTCCTGTTATTCCTATCCCTTTGTGCACTTACCGGCCACGGACAACAACCCGACAAACTGGTAACCGGCGACTTCGTGCGGGTGCCTTTCGAGCAGTTTGCCAGCCAGCTGGAGGCCCAGACGGCCAGCCGCATCTACTTCGATCCGGCCGTGGTAGACAGCTTGCTTGTGACGCTGCAGGTGCAGCAGCAGCCGCTACGCAGCGTACTGCAACAGGCACTTCAGAACACCGCGCTGCGCTTTGCCATTGATGCGGATAACCACGTTTTCATCACGAAAGGCACCGCCATTGATACGGGCCTGATGCCCGGCTTTTTTCAGCAGGCCACCTCAGACAACACCATGGCTACCCGGCCCGATGAGGAGCAGACCACAACCCAGGCCGAAGGCCGCTCGCGCTACGTAAGCGCGGCCGAGTACAAAGTGTATGAGCTGGGCACGGGCGGCGCCGATGGCGGCAAAGTCACGCTGGCCGGCCATATCCGCGACCAGAAATCCGGTGAGCCGGTGATTGGAGCCACGATTTACTCCGAGTCGCCGAGCATTGGCACCAGCACCGACCAATTCGGCTACTACTCGCTCACGCTGCCCACCGGACGCTACGACCTGAAAGTTCGCGGCCTGGGCATCAAGAACACCAAGCGCCAAGTGATTCTGCGCGGCAACGCGAAGCTGGAAATTGAGGTGGAAGAGGATATTACGCCGCTCAAGGAAGTAGTCATTGAGGCCGAGAAGGACAAAAACGTGTCGGGCATGCAGATGGGCCTCGACAAGCTCGACATCAAGACGATGCGGCAGGTACCTACCGCTTTCGGCGAAACCGATATTTTGCGGGTTGTGCTGACACTGCCGGGCGTGAAGTCGGTGGGGGAAAGCAGCACCGGGCTCAACGTGCGGGGCGGCGCCACCGACCAGAATTTGATTCTGTTCAACGACGCGACCATCTACAATCCGGCGCACTTGTTCGGCTTCTTCTCCGCCTTCAACCCCGATATTCTGCAGACCGTGGAGCTGTACAAAAGCGCCATTCCGGCCAAGTATGGCGGGCGGCTATCGTCGGTGCTGGAAATCACGACGCGCGAAGGCAACAAGAAGAAGTTCTCGGGCTCGGGAGGCATCGGGCCGCTTACCAGCCGCCTCACGCTGGAAGGCCCGATTGTGAAGGACCGTAGCGCCTTCATCATCAGTGGCCGCAGCAGCTACTCCGACTGGCTGCTCCGCCGCCTGAACAATAGCAGCTTCCGCAACAGCTCCGCGGCTTTCTATGATGTAACGGCCCACATCAGCCACAAAATCGACGACAAAAACTCGGTGTATGCCACCGGCTACCTCAGCACCGACCGGTTCCGGCTGGCCAGCGACACTACCTACCGCTACCTCAACCAGACCGCCAGCCTGAAATGGCGCCACAATTTCAACAACCAGTTCTACGGGGTGCTCACTGGCGCCTACAGCCACTACGGCTACGACATTACGAGCGAGCAGAACGAGGTGAATGCCTCCCGCCTGCAGTACGCCATCAACCAGACCAGCGTGCGGGCCGACTTCAGCTACTTCCCCAACTCGCGGCATACCATCGACTTCGGGGTCAGCTCGCAGCTCTACCACATTGCGCCGGGCAGCCTGACGCCGCTGGGCGCCGAATCTTTGATAACGCCGGATGTGCTGCAGAAGGAGCAGGCCGTGGAAAGCGCCCTGTATTTCTCCGACCGGATTGATATCAACCAGCGCCTGTCAGTGTCGCTGGGGCTGCGCTATTCGCTCTTCAACGCCTTGGGGCCGAGCGACGTGTACCGCTACGCATCCAACGACTCGCGCACCGAAAACAGCATCATCGACACGGTGCGGTACGCGTCCGGCAAAGTGCTGGCTACCTACCACGGCCCCGAATACCGGGTTTCGGCGCGCTATTCGCTCACCGACAACTCGTCGGTGAAGGCCAGCTACAACCGCACGCGCCAGTATATTCATCAGCTTTCCAACACGGCCTCCGTTTCCCCTACGGACATCTGGAAACTCAGCGACTACAACATCCGGCCCCAGGTTGGCGACCAGTACTCCATTGGCTACTACCGCAACCTGAAGTCGAACACGATTGAAGCTTCCGTAGAAACTTACTACAAGACGCTCTACGACTTTGTGGACTACAAGAGCGGCGCCACGCTGATCCTGAACCACCACATCGAAACCGACATTGTAAACGCACGGGGCAAAGCCTACGGCGTGGAGGTGCTGGTGAAGAAGCTGACTGGCAAAATTAACGGCTGGGTGAGCTACACCTACTCCCGCTCGCTGGTGCAGGTGAATGCCGGCACGCCTTCCGACCAGATAAATGGCGGCAACTACTACCCCAGCAACTTCGACAAGCCCCACGATTTCACGCTTATCGGCAACTACCGTTTCAGCCGCCGCTTCAGCTCGTCGCTCAACTTCACCTACAGCACCGGCCGCCCTATCACGCTGCCGCTGGCCAAATACTACGTCGGCAACTCCATGCGCGTGTATTATTCGGACCGCAACGCCTACCGCGTGCCGGACTATCTGCGCGCCGACCTGGCCCTGAACATTGAAGGCAGCCACAAGGTTAAAAAGCTGGCGCACAGCTCTTGGACCATAGGCGTGTACAACCTGACCGGACGCCGGAACCCGTATTCCATCTACTTCAAGTCGGAAAACGGCCAGATCAAAGGATACAAGCTGTCCATCTTCGGCCAGCCAATACCAACCGTCACCTACAATTTCAAATTCTAGCTGATGCGTGCCTCCGCCTTTTTCTCCCGACTGGCGCTGCTCTGTTGCGGAGCGCTGCTGTTGCTGCTGCCCGGCTGCATCGACCCGTACATGCCCGACGGGCTGAGCGGGCCGCCCAACTACCTAGTCGTGGATGGCTTTCTCAACAGCCAGGGCGTGACCAGCATCAAACTCTCGCGCACCTACGCCATCGACGCGCGCACGGCCCCACCCGTGGAAGCGCGTGCTTCCGTCGCCATTGAGCAGGAAGCCGGCCCGCGCATTCCGCTCCTAGAAGCGCCCGCCGGCACCTACAAGTCGCCGCCGCTTCAACTCAACAGTGCCTCCCGGTACCGGCTGCACATCCTGACGGCCGATGGCAAGGAGTACGCCTCTGACTACACGCCGGTTAAGAATACGCCGCCCATCGACAGCGTGACGTGGAAAACCAGCGCCGATGGCCTCAGGATTTACGTCAATAGTCACGACGATGCGAACAACACGCAGTACTACCGCTGGGATTATGACGAGACCTGGGAAATCGTGCCGGTTATCTTCCCTCAGTATGAGTACCACGTCGACGACATTCGACTTATTGCGGTGCCGTATCCTACGCTGTGCTGGGGCAGCACTTCGTCCTCGGCCATTCGGCTCACCAAAACAGTGGGTCTGAGCCAGGACCGGGTAGCCAACTTTCAGCTGCAGTCGTATCCGCCAACGTCTGAGCGGTTGCGCCACAAGTACAGCATTCTGGTAAAGCAATACGCCCAAACCAAGGAAGAATACCAGTACTGGGAGCTTCTGCGGAAGAATACCGAAAGCATCGGTGGCCTGTTCGACCCGCTGCCTTCGCAGCTCACCGGCAATATTCAGTGCCTGAATGACAGCCAGGAAAAAGCGTTGGGCTACATCGGAGCGTATTCGGTGCAGGAAAAACGGATTTTCATCAGCCGGATAGAATTGCCCAGGCAATGGCCCTACATCACCGGCTATGAGAATTGTCTTCCGCCCGACACGGTGGAGCTGAAGAATATACATGTTACGTTCAGGACCAAAACGACCGTGCCGATTGAACCGGTGTTTTCTGCAATGGGGCCGCTGCGTGGCTACTCTTCCACCAGCATCGAGTGTGCTGACTGCCGCAAGCGGGGCACTGCGGTTCGGCCCAGCTTTTGGCAATAACGAGTGCTTCCCAAACGCCCAAAGCACCACTCACTCAATTAATTCGCCTACTTACTTACCTGGTCTATATCTTCTCTTCTGTTCTTCACTTACGAATGATACGTTTCCTCTCTCTCCCGCTCCGGCTGGCCTTGCTCTGTTGCGGAGCGCTGCTGTTGCTGCTGCCCGGCTGCATCGACCCGTACATGCCCGACGGGCTGAGCGGGCCGCCCAACTACCTAGTCGTGGATGGCTTTCTCAACAGCCAGGGCGTGACCAGCATCAAACTCTCGCGCACCTACGCCATCGACGCGCGCACGGCCCCGCCCGTGGAAGGCCGCGCCACGGTGGCCATCGAGCAGGAGGCCGGGCCCCGCATTCCGCTCCAGGAAGCCCCCGCCGGCACGTATACGTCCACCAGCCTGGTGCTGAATCCGGCCCGCAAATACCGGCTGCATATCCTCACGCAGGATGGCAAGCAATACGCCTCTTCGTATGTGGCCGTCAAGAATACACCGCCCATCGACAGCGTGACGTGGAAAACCAGCGCCGATGGCCTAGACATTCAGGTGAACACCCACGACGAGACGAACAACACGCAGTATTACCGCTGGGACTATGACGAAACCTGGGAAATCATTCCGCTGCTTACCCCGCTGCTGGAATACGTCAATAACACGTTTCGGCCCATCACGACTCCTTACCCCCGCATCTGCTGGGGCAACCAGAACTCCACGGCCATCGACCTTGCCAAGACGACCAACCTCAGCCGGGATATAATATCGAAACACTCTCTGCGCTCCTACCCTGCCACTTCCGAGCGGTTGCGGCACACTTACAGCATTCTGGTGCGGCAATACGCCCAGACGCAGGATGAGTATCGGTACTGGGAAATGCTCAAGAAAAACACGGAGAATATCGGTACCCTGTTCGACCCACTGCCCAGCCAGATAACCGGTAATGTTCGGTGCCTGACCGATGAGTCGGAGCTGGCAATGGGCTACATCGGGGCTTACTCGGTGCAGCAGAAGCGTATTTTCATTCGCCGGGCCCAGCTGCCTAACGACTGGCGCGTGTCTACTGGCTACGACATCTGCATCCCTCCCGACACGGTGAAGTACGAAGACGTGCGTGGCACCTTCAACTACAAGCTCAATATTCCCCTCTACGAAATTCCGGGCAAGGGCTATCTGGCCACAGGACTTGACTGTGTGGACTGCCGCCTGCGCGGCACCTCAGTAAAGCCCAGCTTCTGGCCATAATCTCTATGTTTCTCGCGCGTATACCCTATCAGATGACTCGCTCTACTGCAGTATCTTTTTTCGTCCCTGGCCCCCGGCTGATCCTGCTGCTTGCGCTGTGGCTGCTGGCCACTGGTTCCGCCTTGGCCCAGCAGGACTCGTTGGGCGGCATTGCCAGCAAGCTGAGCCGCTACCAGCAGAAAGGTCCGTATGAAAAGCTGTTTCTGCACCTCGACCGGCCTCTGTACCTGAGTGGTGAAACCATGTGGTTTAAGGTGTATGCCGTAGATGGCACCTATTCCAAACCGCTTGCACTGAGCAGCGTGGCGTATGTAGAAGTGCTAGATGCCAAAAACCAGCCGGTGCTGCAGGGCAAAGTGTCCTTGAAAAACGCGCACGGGGCTGGTTCTTTCGCGCTGCCCGGCGCTCTTGCCTCCGGCAGCTATACGGTGCGCGCCTACACCAGCTGGATGAAGAATTTCAGCCCGGAAACCTACTTCAGCAGCGCTGTCACTATACTCAACACCTTCACTGTTTCGGGAGCTGCTCCCGCCAAGGATTCGGCGTCGGTTGATGCCCGGTTTTTCCCGGAAGGCGGCAATCTGGTTAAAGGCCTCAGCAGCAAAGTAGGCTTCAAGGTGACGGATAGAGCCGGCAAAGGCATTGCGGCGGAAGGCAGAGTGCTGAATGCGCAGGGCGCCGTAGTTGCCACATTTAAAACGCTCCGGTTTGGTATGGGCAGCTTCACGTTTACGCCCGCTGTAGCAGGCACCGGAGCGTACACGGCCGTACTTACCCTGAACAAAGCCCAGACAATCACCCGCAAGCTGCCACAGGTGTATGAGCAGGGCTACGTGATGCGCCTGCAGCCTTCCGGCCCCGACCAGCTGCTGCTAAGCGTAGATGCGACCAGCACGCAGCCGGAAACCGTGTACCTGCTGGCACACTCACGGCAGAAAACGGCCGTAGCCAGCCGGCTGCAGCTGCTGAACGGGCACGCAGCACTAGCCATCGACCGAAAGCAGCTGCTGGAAGGCATTTCGCACTTCACCCTGTTCACCGCCGACCAGAAACCGGTCTGCGAGCGGCTGTATTTCCAGCCGACTACCCGCCGCCTGACCATTGTGGCCCGCCCCGAAAAGATGCAGTACACGGTTCGGGATAAAGTGAGCCTGCAGCTGTCAACCACCGACCAGCAGACGCAGGCATTGAGCGCCAATCTATCCATGGCGGTCTACCGGCTGGACTCCCTCAATTCGGGCTCAGCCGCTTCTATCAGCCACTATCTGGGTTTGACGTCTGATCTGCGCGGAACAATTGAGAATCCGGAGTATTACCTTACGGCAACCGGACCGGAAGCAGCGGAAGCCTCCGACAATCTGATGCTGACCCAAGGCTGGAGCCGCTTCCGCTGGGAGCAGGTCTTGGCTCCTGCACCTTTTGCTTATCTGCCGGAGCCAGTAGGTCCGTTGGTACAGGCGCGGCTCACACATCCCGGCAGCGACCAGCCCCGCACGGGCGTTATTGCCTTTTTGTCGTCGCCGAGCCGCATTATTCGTCTGAGCAACTCACGCAGCGACGACAACGGCATCGTGCAGTTTGAGATGAACCACTTCTATGGCACCCAGGATTTGGTGCTGCAGACCGACCCGCAGCAGGACAGCACCTGCCGCATTACGCTCCTAAGCCCGTTTTCCACGCGCTTCGCCCCAGCGGCGGTTCCTGCTTTTGCCCTCAACACCAACTTCCAGCCCGACTACACGCGCCGGCACGTGCAGACGCAGGTGCAGAATGTATACTACAGCAAATACCGCAACCGGTATGTAGCTCCCCGCGCCGACAGCCTGGCTTTTTACGGCAAGCCCGATGAGTCGTACCTGCTGGACAAATACACCCGGTTTAAGGTGATGGAAGAAGTTCTACGCGAGTATGTGCCGGGCGTAGTCGTGCGCATTCGCAAAGACGGCTTCCACTTTCTGGTGGCCGACAAGCTGAACAAGACGATATTCTCGGACAACCCCATGGTGCTGCTGGATGGCGTCCCCGTGTTCAATATCAACAAGATAATGGCTATGAGTCCGCTCAAGATTCAGAAGCTGGAAGTCATTGACGCCCGCTATTTCCACGGCGCAGCTATGTACAAAGGGGTTGTAAGCTTCACTACCTACAAAGGCGACCTGGAAGGATTTCAGCTGGCGCCGCAGGTGCTGGTGCAGCAATACGAAGGCCTGCAACTGCAGCGCGAGTTTTATGCACCGCGCTACGAAACAGCCCAGGAAAAGCAAAGCCGGCTGCCCGATATGCGCAATCTGCTCTACTGGAACCCTGAAATCAACACCACGGCTGGTGCACCCAGCACGCTCGAGTTCTATACCGGCGACCAGGCAGGCCGCTACTTGGTAGTGGTGCAAGGCCTTTCGGATACAGGCTTGGCCGGTAGCACCAGCTTCACTTTTGAAGTAAAGCAGGCCCTGTAAAACTGACCGGTAAGCCGGACTTATAAGCAAAAGCCGCTACCCGAATCATATCAGGTAGCGGCTTTTGCGCTTATACTGCTTATCACAGGCGAAAGTTCTAATGGTCGCTCATCACGCCGGCAGCAATAGGTACGGGCAACCGATTTTCGGTTGGGGGCACCGGACAGGAATAGCGCGGGCTGTAAGCGCAATATGGGTTGTAAGTGCGGTTGAAATCCAGTATCAGTTGGCCGGCCACTATCTGCCCCCGGCGCAAATCAATGTAGCGGCCGCCGCCGTAGCTACCGTGGCCGTTGGTGCGGTCGGTGAAGGGCACAAACAGGTAGTCGCGGTACTTTGGGTCGCGCTGCAGGTCCATACTTTGGTACACCGTGAGCTGCTGTGGCTTGTTTTCGAGCATGAAATGCACAACGCCGTACTTGCGGTAGAGCGGGCGGCGGGCGGTGCTGGTCTGCATCGGAAACGGTGTCCCCAGTGAGTCGGCCTCAAACCGCGCCACCACGCAGACCGTGTAGTTAGTTGGGAAGAACGGCAGGCCGCTGAATGTGGCCCGCTCCTTCTCCGACAACGGTGACTCGGCCGGGTTGCGGTATTCCGCATTCAGCTCCTGCTGGAAAGCAGTGACGGACTGCGCCTGTTCGGCTTCGGTAGGGCGCGGCAGGGTGGGCTGGGCTAGCGCCGCTGGAGCAGCCAGCAGCAATAGACCGGCTAGTAGGCGTGAAAAGAGAACCATAAACGCAAAGAAACTACAAAGCAGGAGTGTCTGCAGCGTAGATTTTCGTTTCTGCATCAGCAGCCACCACGGATCTTCCGTAACACCTGCAATGGGCTGCTAGTTGTGCTGGTATGGCCCCGTTGCCTTCCGTACCTTCGCAGATATGACTCCCGACGCCTCCGCCGCCCAGCCCCACAAGCTTTTCCTGCTCGACGCTTTTGCCCTGATTTACCGTGCCCACTTTGCGTTCAGCAAGAACCCACGTGTGAACTCTAAAGGACTCAATACCGGAGCCATCTTGGGCTTCACCAACACGCTGGTAGAGGTGTTGCAGAAAGAAAAGCCCACGCACATTGGTGTAGCGTTTGATGCCGCTAAAAAGACGTTCCGCCACGAGCAGTACGCCGAATACAAAGCTCAACGCCAGGCTATGCCCGAGGATATCGGCTTGGCTATTCCCTACATCAAGCAGATAATTAAGGCCTTCCACATTCCTATTCTGATGGTGGAAGGGTACGAGGCCGACGACGTAATTGGCACGCTGGCCCGCCGCGCCGAGGCCCAGGGCTTTGGGGAGGTGTTCATGATGACGCCCGACAAAGACTACTGCCAGCTGGTCACGGACTGCATCAAAATATACCGGCCGGCCTTCATGGGCAACGCCGCCGAAATCCTGGACGTGGCGCACGTGCTGCAGCGCTTCGAGATTGAGCGGCCGGAGCAGGTGATTGACATTCTGGGCCTGCAAGGCGACGCCTCCGATAACATTCCGGGCATTCCGGGCATCGGCGAGAAAACGGCTAAAACGTTGATTCAGAAGTACGGCTCGGTGGAAAACCTGATTGCCAATGTGGACCAGCTCAAAGGCAAACAGCAGGAAAACGTGCGCAACTTCGCCGAGCAGGGCTTGATGAGTAAGGAGTTGGCCACCATCCACTTGGACGTGCCCATCGAGTTTGAGGCCGAAAAGCTGGTGCTGGACCAGCCCGATGCAGAGGCGTTGCGCCAGCTGTTCGATGAGCTGGAATTTCGGCAGCTGGCCGCCCGCGTGCTGGGCGGCGGCAGCCCGGCCGGTGTGAGTGCGGCGCCAGTTGGGCGTGGGGCCCGCCGCCCCAAAACGGCTGAAGGTCAGGGCAGTTTGTTTGGTTCATCGGCGGATGCGGCGGTAGCCATTGGTGCTGAAGAAGGAGAAACCGGCTCGTTTGGCGCGCCAGCCGGCCCGCGCCGCACGTTGGCCGACGTGCCGCACCAGTACCACCTCATCGACACGCCCGAGCTGCGCAAGTCGTTACTGGAGTTTCTGCTACAGCAAACCGAGGTCAGCTTCGACACGGAGACAACCGGCCTCGACACCATGACGGCGCGGCTGGTGGGCCTCTCCTTCTGCTGGCTGCCCGGCGAGGCGTATTATGTGCCCGTGCCGCACGACGATCATGCTGCCGCCCAAGTCCTGATTGACGAGTTCTGCCCGTTTTTTGAGGCCGCGCATATTTTCAAAATCGGCCAGAACATCAAGTACGACCTCACCATCCTCAAGCACTATAAGGTCACCATCAACGGGCCGTTGTTTGATACCATGCTAGCCCATTATCTGCTGGAGCCCGATATGCGCCACAACATGGACGTGCTAGCCGAAACCTACCTGCACTACACGCCCGTCAGCATCACCGAGCTCATCGGCCCGAAAGGCAAAAACCAGAAAACCATGGCCGACCTGCCCCCGGCCGAGGTGTCGGACTACGCCTGTGAGGACGCCGACGTGACGCTGCAGCTCAAGCATGTATTCGAGCCGCTGCTGAAGGAAGTGGGTTTGCTGGATTTGCTTAACGAGGTGGAAAACCCGCTGGTGCCGGTACTGGCCGACATCGAATACGAAGGCGTGAAAATCGACTCCGGGGCCATGGGTGAGTACTCGGCCGAGCTCCAGGGCTACATCGTCGACATCGAGAAGCAGATTTTCTCGGAAGCCGGCCAGGAGTTCAACATTGGCTCGCCGAAGCAGCTGGGCGAAGTGCTGTTCGATAAAATGGACATCGGCAAAGGCAAAATCAAGAAAACCAAGACCGGCCAGTACGCCACCGGCGAGGAAATCCTGAGCCAGCTGGCCGCCGACAACCCCATTGCCGCTCTCATTCTGGAGTACCGCCAACTCAGCAAGCTGCGCAGCACCTACGTGGAGGCCCTGCCCCAGCTAGTATGCGAGCTGGACGGCCGCGTGCACACCAGCTTCAACCAGGCCGTGACAGCCACTGGCCGCCTCAGCAGCACCAACCCCAACCTCCAGAACATTCCCATCCGCACCGAGAAGGGCCGGGAAATCCGCAAGGCCTTCGTGCCCCGCGACGCCGGCCACGTGCTGCTGGCGGCCGACTACTCGCAGGTGGAGCTGCGCATCATGGCCGATTTTTCGGGGGATAAGACCATGATTGAAGCCTTCCGCCAGGGCCTCGACATTCACACCAGTACGGCCAGCAAGGTGTTCAAAGTGCCGCTGAATGAGGTGGACGGCGAGATGCGCCGCAAGGCCAAAACCGTCAACTTCGGCATCATCTACGGCATCTCGGCCTTTGGGCTGGCCCAGCGCATCGGCATTTCGCGCAAGGAGGCCACCGACATCATCGACACCTATTTCGAGGAGTTTTCGTCGGTGAAGCAGTTCATGGACGAGAGCATCAACAAGGCCCGGGAGCTGGAGTATGCCACTACTCTACTGGGCCGCCGCCGCTACCTGCGCGACATCAACTCGCGCAACGCCACGCTGCGCGGCTACACCGAGCGCAACGCCATCAACGCCCCCATCCAGGGCACCGCGGCCGACATCATCAAGAAGGCCATGATCAACATCCACGAGTGGCTGCGCCAGGAAAAGCTCGGCACCAAGATGATTCTGCAGGTGCACGACGAACTGGTGTTCGACGCCGTGCAGGAGGAAGTGGCCTACATCACGCCCAAAATCAAGGAGCTGATGGCCACGGCCCTGCTGCTGCCCCACGGCGTGCCGCTGGAAGTGGAGGTCGGCACCGGCCAGAACTGGCTGCAGGCGCACTGAAGCGGCCTATATTATCATAAAAACGCCGCCTCTGTACTATTGCTGTACAGAGGCGGCGTTTTTATGTGCTTCGGAATTACGGCTTAATAAACCGGTAGGTATAGGCTACTACCGAATCCCCGGCCTGGATGTCGGTTGTTCTTAGCACCATGGTTTCGGAAGTAAGCTCCACGATATCCAAGGGGCCAGTAACTGATCCGGTATAAGGAAATTGAACGGTTCCCTGGTGGTCAATAGCTAGCTTGGTATCACTGTTCAAGAGTTGCCAGGTTCCCCACTCTGTCAGAGGAGGCTGGGAGGTGGGGCACAAGGTGCCGTTTTTATCCCACTGCAGCTTGTTGGTCGCCTCGAATCGGTACAGATCATCTGCTTCGCATGCCCGTCCGGTTATAAACTCAAATTGTATGGGGGTTCCGCCAGCCGCCGCGCGGGTGTGATATGTGTAGTTGGTCATCTGCCAGCCCCCCGTTGAAAGCCACGTTTCGCGTTGGCTAAGTACGGTTTCCTTTTCGGAGCAGGCACTCAGGCCCATTAGCAATGCGAGCCGAACGCTGATTTTATTGAGTAGCATATGATGGGAGAAATAGGTGAAAAATGACCTGTTTCCCCATGACTGAGAAGAGTAGCCAAGCGTTGCACCAAGCCGTACTAATTGCTTGGCGCAACCCGTCAATCTGTACTGGTCTATTGCAACAGCACAGCGTCGGGAGCGGGCGTGCTGTACCCACCTAGGGCATCTTCGCTTAATCCCACTCGAAATATGTTGGGATTACTGCGCGCTGAACGTGGTGCGGAAGGTGCTGACGGTTGACCCGTTTACAATTTGATGGCTCACTACGAGCTTGCTTGTAGAAAGCTCCTCAATGGCAAACGCCCAGTAGCCACTATACCCGGTCAGTTCCGACGCAATGAGAGTTTGGTCTTTCTGATCTATATACCATTTGCCGTTTTGCGGGGCCGGCTGATTGGGGCACACTATTGCTCCTTGGTTTTTTTCCAGCTTACTATCGGGCATAAAGACAACGTAATCGTCGCAGCTACAGTCTCCGGTAGTGCAGTTGACGGTACTGTTGGTCACTACCGGCGTGCCCCCGCTGCTAACATCAACCCGCTGGTCGGCGGTCCTTTTCCAGTGCGTAGCTTGCAGCAGCTCTTCCTTCGTACGTTCCTCCTTCTTGCAGGCGCTTAGCACGCTGAGTGCGGACAGCATAAGTATACCGTTGCGAATCATAAAATTCAAGTGATAAGGGTTCGGGAAGAATGACTTACAGCGCGCTTAGTGTGTATTCGTCCGTAATGGTCACCTTAACGTTTCCCTGGTAGTAGAACCGGCTTGTCTTCAGCTTCAGGGCAGTCTTACTCAGCTCCACTAGCTCAAACTCCTCCAGCCCGGTGCTTAAGAACCCTAGCCCCATCATTGGAAACAGGTTATCCGAAATCAGCTTGCTCTCGTCTTTTGTCAGATACCAGTGGCCACTGAAGGTGGCAGGCTCACCCGGTATGCAGTGCAGGCTGCCTGTATTGCACATGGCCTGGTTGTCATTCTGGAACGTCATGGTGTTGTCACGATAACACGCATCATATTGGGCGTAGCTGTTCTTCACCAACGGAACATCATCTTGTGTCACGGTATTTGTGTGGGCCGTAGTGCGCCAGCCATGTGCCACCAGCATCTGGGTTTTGTCTGGCTCAACCGTTTCTTTTTTACAGCTACTTGCCAAACAAGTTGTTAGCATAGAAAAAAGCACTATTGCTTTCATAGAGGGCATAAGAGTAACGCGTTTTGAAGGCTTAAAATAAGCTAATAAGTCCTATCTCACTTATCTACCTACTGTGTTTGCCACTTCCTGCTGCTTTCTCTGAGCCGCGTGTACTTTGGCCCCTGCTAGCCGTATAGCTAAGCTTTCGACCAATTTATCCGAAAGCTATGGCACCGAACACCCATACTACCACACTACAGAATGTAGCCCGAGGCGTACTGGCCACGTTTATGGTAGTAGCCGGCACCGGCCACCTCACCTTTGCCCGCCGAGAGTTTCAGGCGCAGGTCCCCAATTTTGTGCCTTTGGACAAAGACACCACCGTGCTGGCTTCTGGCGTGGTAGAAATCGGGCTGGGCTTAGCGTTGCTGGCCTTGAAAGGCAAAAACCGGGTACGGATGGGAGTCGGGCTGGCCGCTTTTTACGCGGCTGTTTTTCCTGGCAATGTTCACCAGTACACACATTATATTTCCGCTTTCGGCCTCGATACCGATGAAAAGCGGCTGGCCCGGCTGTTTTTCCAGCCGGTGCTGATGGGCTGGACCTTGTGGTCGACGGGCGCGCTTGACGCGCTACTGCGTAAGAAAAAAGACCACCGCCGTTCCTAAGCCGCGCCGGCTAGTTGCAAACTCTCGGCCCGCTGAGTTGGTAGTACATTATATGACGACGGATTCTTTTTTTGATGTAGTGGTAATTGGGGCCGGCCCCGTAGGACTGGCCTGCGGGCTGGAAGTGCAGCGGCGCGGCCTTTCGGTGTGCGTGGTGGATAAAGGCGCGCTGGTGAATTCCATCATTGGCTACCCTACCAACATGGAGTTTTTCTCCACGCCCGAGCTGCTGGAAATCGGGGGATACCCCATGACGACGCTGCACTACAAGCCCCTGCGCGAAGACGCCCTCGACTATTACCGCCGCGTGGCCCAGACTGAAAAACTCACGCTACGCCTCTACGAGCGGGTAACCGGTCTCGAAGGCGAGCAGGGCCGCTTTGCAGTCGTGACCGAAAAGGGCCGTATTGGAGCCCGCTTTGTCATCGTCGCCACCGGCTTCTACGACGTGCCCAACCTGCTGCGTGTGCCCGGCGAAGACCTACCCCACGTGACGCACTACTACAAGGAGCCCTATGCCCACGCCGACCAGGACGTGGTAATTATCGGGGCCAAAAACTCCTCGGCCAAAGCCGCCCTGCAGCTGCTGCGCGCCGGTGCCCGCCCCACGCTGGTGGTGCGAGGCTCCGAAATCAGCGAGTCGGTGAAGTACTGGATCCGGCCCGACCTGGTAAACCGCATCAAGGAAGGCCGCATTGGCTGCCTGTTCAACAGCACCGTGGCCCGTATCAGCGCTACTACCGTGGAGATGAACACGCCCGACGGCCCGCGCACGTTGCCGGCCCAGCACGTGTACGCCCTCACCGGCTACCACCCCGACTTTTCGTTTCTGGCCACCCTGGGCATCACCTGCGAAGCCGACGCCGCCCAGACGCCCACCCACAACGCCGACACGCTGGAAACCAACCGCCCCGGCCTCTACCTGGCTGGCACCGTGTGCGGCGGCCTCAACACCAGCCGCTGGTTCATCGAAAATGGCCGTTACCATGCCCAACTCATTGCCGCCCGCCTCGCCGGCGAAGCCGCGCCCGCCCTACCGGAAGTACTGCAGCCGGTGCAGCTGATGCCCAGCCAAAAATAGCCGACTACTCAACAGAAAAAGCCCGCTCCTGAACATCAGGAACGGGCTTTTTCTGTCATACAGACTACATAGAACTTACGGGAAACGCACGCCGCGGTAGTTGTTGGGATTGACCTGCGCCAGGCTGGAGCCATACTTGGCGTTGATAGCGCTGATCATTTCGTTGGCAATAACCGCGTAGCCGCGCGGCGTAGGGTGCACACCATCCAGCGAGAACAGGTTGCCGGAGATGAAAGCGGCCGTGTTGTTCACCGCATCCGATACGATACCAGTAGCGGCAATACGGGAGAAGAAAGCGTTGGCATCGAACACAGCCAGCCCTTTCTCAGTAGCCTTGGCCGTAAGGGCCGTGTTGTAGGCCGTGGTAGCATCGCGCACCAGCGTCTGCTCCGCAGCGTCCAGCACGAACTGGCTGGGCAGCGGATTAGCCGAAGTGGCCGAGAGACCTGCTCCTACGGGGAACGGGTTACCAGGAGTAGTAGTGCCTATTGCAGCCGAAGAAGTAAGTGTCAGCAGGTCGGCGTCGGTAGCTTCGCGCACACCGCTGCTGGTCTGGATGTAGAGGCTCAGCGCCGGGTTGCTGGCTTTGAATGTGGCTTTGATAGCCGCTACGCGCACCGTTGTGAAGAAAGGCACGTTGGTCACGTTCGGGATAGTAGCTACCACGCCTTTCGCGCCGTTTGCCGTCAGCACGTTGATGATGCGGTTGGCTTTCAGCTGGAACGTGTCGGTGCGGGTGATGGCGGCGGGTCCGAGGGCACCACCGGCGGTAGCGTAGCCCAGTACATCGTTGTTGCCGAGCCAGCAGGTGAAGAAGGTAGCCGTAGCCGCCTCCGCTTTCACGCGCTGAAAGTAGGTCTGCAGCGGGTTGGACGCCGGCGTAATCCGCTCGAAGTAAGGATTACCGGCCACACTGCCATAGCCCGCAGTATGGATATCAGAAAGCTTGATACCCGGTACGCCAAGGTTGTTTACGGGCGCATCGTAGCGGGTATACAGTGCCTGTGGCGTAGTGGCACGCACGGCCAGGTTGTTTGCCACAGCAGCCGTGATGGGGTTACCGGTTGCCGTGAAGCCTGTCAGACGCAGGTAGCCGGAGCCATTTTCCTGATTCGGCTGATTGAACAGCGGCTGGGCGAAGTCACCACCACCAACCGTTTTGAACTGCTCTGCCAGCAGGTTAGGATACGAAGCCAGCTGACCTTCGAGGTAGAGGCCATTGTCGCCGAAGCCGGCCGTGAGGGAGTTGCCGACGGCAATGTAGCGCGAGAAGTCAGCAGAGCCTTTGTCGGCGCCGGGAGCCTCCAGCTCCGGCTGGCAGCCAGCCAGTCCCAGACCGAGCAGCGCCAGAACCGGCGCAGTACGTTTCAACAGAGTATACATGGGAGTTGTCAGGAAGAGCTTAGAAAGTGTAGTTCAGGCCGATGCCCGGAATCAGAACGCGGGTTTTGTAGGTACCCGCAACCCGGTCGGCGGTGTTGTTGGCCACCAGGTCAGCTTCGGTCTGGGTGCGCTTCTTCAGATCAATGAACTGACCGGAGATGTCTACCCCGAAGCTGCCGAACTTGTAGGAAGCCCCCAGCGTCAGGCCGATACGGTCGGCATCGGGCGTTTCCGGTGTCACGAAGCCATCTTCTACCGGCGAGAAGTCGTAGGAACCACCGGCCCGCACGGTCAGGCCGCTCGTCAGCAGATACTGGCCACCGAGGCGCAGCGTCACGGCATCCTTATACTCGCGGCGCGAGGTGCTGATGTTGGAGCCGCCTACCTGGCCCGAAGGCGACACCAGTCCGCCCGCACCGTTGTTGCCGCGGAAGTCGAACTGCAGGATTTTGTATTTGCTCCACTCCACGTAATTCACATCGAAACCCAGCGTCAGGTTCTCATTCGGCATAAACCCGATACCCAGGCTGGTAGTAGCCGGCAGAGGCAGCGTGGCGTCGAACTCGGTGGCCGTGAAGCGGGAGCCCAGCGAAGCCGGCACGTTCGTGAATTTCACGTCGCCGCCTTCCACTTTGGCGTCAATCTTGGAGCGGTAGCTGGCCCCGATGCTGAGCTTCTCGGTAGGTTTGAAGTAGATACCGGCGTTGAAGCCGATTTTGGTGGTGGCTTTGCCGTCCAGCTCCACGTGGGCGGGCTGCGCGCCGGCAGCACCTTCCACCGGAATATCTTTCTGCAGGTTCACGGCCCCGTAGGCCAGAATTACCATGCCTGCACCCACGCTCAGCTTATCCGTAACGGCGTAGCTCACGGTGGGCTGCACGTAGATGGACTTCAGGTCGATTCCAGTCAGCGAATACCGGCCTTCCCAGCCATCGGCGTATTCTACCTTGTTGCCAAAGGGCGTGTAGATGGCAATGCCAGCAGCAAACTTGCGGTCCTCGGAGCCGAAACCTGCATACAGGTTGAAAGGCGTCACGATGTTGCTTTTCAGTTCGCGCTGAGGGCCGCCATACTGTGAGCGGAAAGCCTGGCGCGCCATGGTAGCATTCACGCCCACCTGCACACCACGGTCCTTCACCATAGCCAAAGCGCCCGGGTTGTAGAACATAGCGGCCTGATCCAGGGAAAGCCCTACACCTACGCCGCCCATGCCGTTGTTTTTCTGCCCGGCCAGTGTTACCTGGTAGCCGCCCGCCGAGGCGGCGGTACCCGTGAGGAGCACACCACTCACGAGGAGTAGAGATTTTAAAGTCATAAGAGAGTGAAAAGGGGGTGAGAATTCGGGTTGTTTGCGACTAAATGTATGGAAAAAACGCTTTATTAGTCGGCTTGCCGACTATTTTTCATGAGCTAAAATATCCTGCTTTTCGCGCAGAAAAAGGCCTTGCCATTCTGAAGGTGCAAATATGCTGAGTTATGCCTCACTTCCGGGCTTATTCAGTTGGCGCAACGCGGCGGTCTTGTAGCTGCAGGCGCTGGCCGGCCACCAGCAGATGCACCCGAAAATCCTGCCCGCTCACCGGCTCGCCGCGGCCCACCCGGCCCAGGTTGTTGCCCTGGAGCTGCTGCCCGTCCACTACCATCACTACTCCGTCGCCAAACACTTCGGCCTCGGTGCCGCCCCGGATAATGATGCCGGTTTCTTCGGCCAGGCCTATACCCAGGCACATGGGGTGAGCCAGCACGGCATGTGCCAGCCGGCCGAAACGCCCCCGCTCCACGAAGTGCTGGTCTATCAGGACCTGTGGCAGCAGGCCCAGGCCGGCGCTGGTTTTCATGCCGCCTTTGCGCAGGGCCCGCCAGCCGTGGCCTTCTATCACCATGTACTCGGGCAGCACGGCGGCCCCGGCGCTGGTGCCGGCTACTATAAAAGTGGCATCGTGCTGATACCGCTCCCGCAACACCTGCAGGAACTGGGAGCCGTGCAGAAAATCGGTGATGCGCTCCTGGTCGCCGCCGCTGAAAAACACCAGTCCGGCCCGGCTCAGCCGGCGCAGCGTATCGTGCGCGTCGGGGGAGTGCTGCTCGCTGATGCGCAGGTGCCGCACGCCCGAGCAGCCCAGCTCGCGCAACGCCCGCTCGTAGGCCCGCCCCGACCGAATATCGTCGCGGGAGGCCACCGTAATAACTTCAACGGCAGTATCCGATGACGGCAGCAAGTCGCAAAGGAGCGCCAGCATGGCATCGTCGTCGCCGCCACCGAGGGCAACGAGGGTTCCGAGCGGCAGGTCGGCAGGCGTCTGGTGAGGCATAGAAAGCGCGGAGGAACGGCCCAAATGTACGTGCAGCACTCAGAATTGATGCTGTCCTGCTTCGCAATAGCGCAACTCAAGCTACTACAGCCTATGTATTATGACCTCCCATACTGATCTACAGCGCCGGCCATCCGGGCAAATACCTGATGCCATGACTGGCCGTAGGGGAAGAAGTCTCGCCGGTTGCCACTCTCCCACTGCTGCTGCATTTCGGGCGTATCAATCTTATAGTCAGGGCGGAGGCGGCAGGTGATGTCGCGCAGGTCGTGGTGCAGGTCGGCGAGGCTGGGGCGGCCCCAGTACCAGTAGCCGTTGTAGATTTTGTAGATTTTCAGGCCCGGCTCCAGCACGAAGGTGTGCGGAATCATGGGGTTGTTGTGCGGGTCGGTATATTCCTGAATATCGAGGCGGTGCTGCACAATGCGCTTTTCATCGTGCAGGAAGGTCCAGTGCGCGCCCACGCCCAGGCGCAGGTCGTTGGAGAGAATCAGCGAATCGGTGGTGATGGTAACAAGTTGCGCGAAGCCAACCTGCACCTGCGGGTAGAAGCGGGCCAGCTCCAGGAGCTGCTGCCGGTCTTTGGGGCAGTACACGCCGCGGTTCATGGTCACAATCATCGGGTCGGAGCCCTGCAGCAGCGAAAGGCGGCGCATGACACCGGTGTGGTCCGGCAGTTCAAAGTCGGGCAGCGTGGTGCCAGGCATTACGTCAGGAGCCATAGGGTCGGTGCTGAATTGCAGAAGGAGCAATATACTTAATTTTAAGCGCAATAAGACAATTATTAAAAAGAATAGTACAATAAATATAGCTTGAAAACCTCCCTTCTTCAGCTAAGCCGGCTACACGGCGCAGACTGAACTATAGCCCGGCATCAAAACGTATGTCCAGAACCGTATAGCTGGTGACCAGCTTTCGGATAGCCGGCTTTTTTCGGTGCCGGGCAACAGTCGGCGCTACTAAAAGCGGCAGATTACGGCTACTTTTGCGCGCCGTTCGTGCCACCAACCCCACCTGCCTAGCGAGACACTGCCCTTCTACGTTTACATGAATCAGCACCCGACCACCGAACATATTACGTCCCTGATTCAGGAGGGCGAGTTTTTCAAGCTCAAGGAAGTTCTCAAGCACTACGAGCCCGCCGAGGTGGTAGAGCTCATTGAGGACGAGGAAGAGCGTGAGCAGCTCATTATTTTCCGGCTCCTGCCCCTACAGCTTGCCACGCAGGTATTCGAGTACCTTGACCTGGACGTGCAGAAGCACTTTCTGGCCAACCTCTCTCAGGAGAAAATATCGGATATTCTGAATGAGATGTCGCCGGATGACCGGACGGCGCTGCTGGAATTTCTGCCCGACGACTTTGTAAAGGAGCTGATCCAGACGCTGTCAGAGTCGGAGCGTAAGATAACACTGGAGCTGCTGGGATATCCTGAGTACTCGGTAGGGCGCCTGATGACCCCCGATTACATTGCCATCCGGGAGCACTGGACCGTGCAGCAGGTACTGGAATATATCCGGCGCCATGGGGGGCAATCGGAGACGCTGAGCGTGCTCTACGTGACAGACCAGCGCGGCGTGCTGATTGATGATATCCGCATCCGGGAGTTTCTGCTCTCGCCGCCCGACCGGCCCGTGAGCGAGCTGATGGACCGGCGCTACGTGAAGCTCAACGCCATGCAGGACCAGGAGGCGGCCATTGATGTGTTTCGCAAAAACGACCGGGTGGCGCTGCCCGTGGTGAACGACGACGGCGTGCTGTTCGGTATCGTAACGATTGACGATATCCTGAGCATTCGGGAAGAAGAAGACACGGAGGATATTCAGAAGCTCGGCGGTTCAGAAGCCCTCGACGAGCCGTACCTGGATACGTCTATCTGGGAAATGGTCAAGAAGCGGGCCGGTTGGCTCGTGATTCTGCTGCTGGGCGAGATGCTGACCACTTCGGCCATGCACCATTTTGAGGACGACTTGCAGAAAGCGGCTGTGCTCGGGCTATTCATTCCGCTGATTATTTCGGCGGGCGGCAATGCTGGCTCCCAGGCTACTTCGCTTATCATCCGGGCCATGAGCCTGGGCGAATTTGCGTTGGGCGACTGGTGGCAGGTGATGCGCCGGGAAATCATTTCGGGCCTGGCATTGGGCGGCATTCTGGGCGTGGTCGGCGCTCTGCGTATTGTGCTGTGGGCCCAGGTAATTGACCCCGGCTATTTTGGGCCGTATTGGCAGCTGATTGCCGTGACGGTCGGTTTCTCGCTGCTGGGCATTGTGCTGTGGGGTGCTTTGGCCGGAGCCATGCTGCCGATGCTGCTCAAGCGCCTGGGCCTCGACCCGGCTACGGCTTCGGCGCCGTTTGTAGCTACTCTTGTGGACGTAACGGGCCTGATTATCTATTTCTCTGTGGCCACGCTGGTGCTCCGCGGCACGCTGCTGTAGCTAGGCAAAGCGGCACCCATCGAATTTTCGCGTTACAGGATAGTGGCTGGCTTGAACCGGCCCCGTACTGCGCTGCCCATGACCGAGCAACTTCTCACCCGCCAGGAATCCGCCTTTACCTGGCTGGACATCACCAGCCCCACCGTAGCCGAACTACAGGCCGTAGCCGCGCAGTACGACCTGCCCGACTCGCTGGTGCGCGACTGTCTGGAGCCTACGCACCTGCCTAAGTTCGAAGCCACCCACGGCCTGAGCTTCGTGATTCTGCGGGTGTTCAATCCGCCCAAAACTAACGAGGCCGATACCATTCAGGAGCTGAGCACCAAGATTGCCGTGTTCTACGCCGCCGACTACCTGATTACGGTACACCGGCTGCCACACCCGGTGCTCAATGACCTGAAACGAGTGGCCCGCGCCCCCGGCCAGGAGTGCAACAGCCCCGCCGAAATAGCCTTCCATCTGGTGCGCTACGCCCTCAGCAGCTACATGCAGCCCGCCCTCACGCTCACGCGGGAGCTGGACGATTATGAAGCCGAAATCTTTCTGAAGCAGGAAGTGCCCAACGCTTTGCAGGGCCTGTACTTTCTCAAGCGCAAAGCTTCGGCCGCCAAGCAGCTGCTGCTACTTACACGCGACATCCTGACAATGCTGCGCCGGCAGCTGGCCACTGCCACCACCGACGACACGCTGCTACAGGACACCCAGGACTTGCAGGTGAAGGTGGAAACCATGTACCAGCAGCTCGACGGCGGCGCTACCAACCTCATGAACCTGTACCTCTCACTGTCGTCGCAGCGCACCAACGAGGCCATGCGCGTACTGACGGTGTTTTCGGCGTTTTTCCTGCCCCTCACCTTCATTGCCGGCATCTACGGCATGAATTTCAACTACATGCCCGAGCTGACCTGGAAGTTGGGCTACCCGGTTTCTATCCTGTCGATGGTGCTTATTTCGGTGGGGATTTACGTGTGGTTCAAGCGCAAGGGCTGGATCTGAGGTGCTGCGCGTTTCCGGTTGTTATTCCTGCCCTTGCTGCGCATACCAACGCCGCAAGCCGATGTAACCGGGCGCTATGGCAACCAGCATTGGAACCAGCCAGACAATAAGGTAGGGCAGCAGGTTTTCCGGGTCGCTGAAATAGCGAAATCCTTTAATAAGCACCAGCAAGCCTGCTACCACCGGCATCAGACAGTAGGTGCCAGCCAGCCACCAGTTCAAGCCGGTGAGCAACGGCCCGGGTGGCAAGTCCGAGAGTCGGATGAGTTGCTGATACACCCAATATGGCAGCATCCCCCACACCGTGATTACCACTAGCGCCACTGCTGCGCCTAGCATAAACGTCAGCAGCGGCGACGAGAGTATGAAGGCACCTAAGTACCCCGAGACAAGTAGAAGCCACAGAAATAAGATAGCTACTACGGTGACTACATTTTTCATGGCCTGAATATAAGCGCGGAACGCAGGCTGAAAGCCCACTAAAAATCCACCCGGCCGCGGTTGGATTTCTTGTCGCCGTGCTTCTTCTTGGATTCCAGGCGCTGGCGTACGGCGCCTTTGCTGGGCTTGGTGGCTTTGCGGGCTTTGGGCTTGTGCAGGGCTTTGGTTAGCAGCTCATGAAACTTCTGCAGCGCCGTTTCCTTGTTGCGCAGCTGGCTTCGGTCTTCCTGCGCCACCACCAGCAGCTCGCCCTCGGAGGTAAGCTTGGAGGCCAGCTTTTGCTGCAGCGTCTGCTTCTGCTCGTCGGTGAGCAGTTGCGACTCCAGCAGCCGGAAACGCAGCTCTACGCGGCTTTCTACCTTGTTCACGTTCTGCCCGCCGGGCCCGCTGCTGCGGCTGGTCTGGAACTGGAGTTCGGGTAGAAAGTCGGCGGCGGCAGGCAGCATGGGTTGAGGTGCTGATGTGTGGTGATTATTGAGGTGCTGTTGGGGCGGCACGGGCGTCCCAGGGCTGAAGCCCTGGGCTACGGAGAGCTGCTACGGTCCGTTGGCCGTTTCGCTGACTAGCCCAGGGCTTCAGCCCTGGGACGCAGATGCAGCATCCTGCAACAATACGTGAAGCCGAAGCTTCGCGCTACAGTATTTTCCAGAGCAGCCAGCCCAGCAGGCCGCTACGGAGGGTCCAGGCCATGGTGCGGAGCCAGTTGGTGCGCACCAGCCCGTCGATGGTGATGTAGTGGTAGCCGTCGGCGGCGAGGCGGTTGTGGAACGGCACGGAAATAAAGAACGTGGCCGACCAGATGATAAGCACCAGCGCCAGACTCACCCACGCCGCCGCGCCCAGCGCGCTGCGGCCCTGCCAGACCAGCCACACGGCCAGAACCAACTCCAGCACCATTGGCGCCAGCACCACCCAGCTCATGGTGCGGGTGTGGTGCTGATGAAACGCCCCGAACTTTTCGGGCGCTACATAAGCAAAGCCAGGATAATGTACCAGTTGCACCGTCCAGATGAGACCGGTGAGGTAGGCAGACAGCGCGAAGTTGAGCAGCAGCAGAAATTTCAGGGGCATAGCTGCAACCTAACAGGTCTTTGGCAGAACTGTTGGGTTGCGTCCGCAATTGATTTCAACCCTCGTTTTTTCACGACCTGCTTTTCCTTTTCGCGCTGCTGGCGCTGGCCAGCCCTGCTTCTGGCGCTGGCCGGCTGCCAGTCCGGTACCACCCCCGGCCGCGCTTAGCCCAACTGCCCCTTCGCCGACGTGCCGGCTTTCTATGGGGCCTTCAACCTGCAGCCCGCCGACAAGCTTTACGGCCCCGACTCAGCCCGCGTGACGATTTGGTAAGCACAGCCAAGGCATACTAAAACGTCATGCCGAGGCGCAACCGAAGCATGACGTTCTAGCCTGATGCTCTGTTAAGCTGGTCAGCAACCCTACTGGCTCAATTTCGGGCGGTACGCTGCCAGCCCCTCCGCGGCCGACTTGCGCACCTTGTTCTGCAGAAACCCCGACCAGCCCAGCAGCCACCCCACCGGCCCCAGCGCCTGCCTCGACCAGCGCCAGAAGCTGAACTCGTCGTGGTGGGTGAGGATGAGGCCGTCTTGGAACGTGAAGCGGGCCCGGATGTGGTTGTGCACCTTGCGGCCGGTCTGCGAGAAGGTGTAGCGCGCGTCCCAGGTGGCGCGGCCGGCATGGTCATCGGCGTGGAGGTCGTTGTAGGCGAGACGCAGGTCTTTGCCTCGTTCGCAGAGCATGCGCCACATCTTCCCGATATCGGCGCCCTGCAGCTGAAACGCCGCATCTTCAAACGTGGCCTGAGGGTGGTAGCAAGCCGCCATGCCCGCATAGTCGCGGCGCTGGAAAGCCTGGTAGAAGCGGCGCAGAAGCTGTTCGTGCGGGTGCATGGCCGGTCAAGCAGGCCACGCGAAAGTGAAGCGCGGCCCGCATACCCAAAGCTGCACAAAAAACACCGCCTCCCGGCTGTCCGGAGGGCGGTGTTTTTTGTGTACTGCGCGGTCAGGTGAGCAGGTCGAATGACCGGGCCCGCCCGCGCTTAAGCCAGGTCGAAACGGCCCAGGTTCATCAGCTTGGCCCACACGGCCACGAAGTCCTTCACGAACTTAGTCTGGGCGGCGGCATAGCCGTACACTTCGGCCAGCGCCCGCAGCTCGGAGTTCGAGCCAAAAATCAGGTCCACACGAGTACCAGTCCACTTCACCGCGCCGGTTTTACGGTCGCGGCCCTCAAACGCATTTTGCGCGTCCGACGTGCTCTGCCAGGTGGTGTTGATATCCAGCAGGTTGATGAAATAGTCGTTGGTGATGGCACCCGGCCGGTCGGTGAACACGCCATGCTCCGAGCCATCAAAGTTGATGTTGATGGCGCGCAGGCCCCCAAACAGCACCGTCAGCTCGGGCGCAGTCAGCGTGAGCAGGTGCGCCTTGTCCACCAGCATTTCCTCGGCCGAGGCTTTATGGTCGGCCGTCAGGTAGTTGCGGAAGCCATCGGCCACCGGTTCCAGCGCCGCGAAAGACGCCACATCGGTTTGCTCCTGTGAGGCATCGGCCCGGCCCGGCGTGAAGGGCACTGTCACCTCGTGGCCGGCCGCGCGGGCCGCCTGCTCAATGCCCACTACGCCCGCCAGCACCAGCAAATCCGCCATCGAAACCTGCTTGCCGCCCGTTTGGGCCGCATTGAACTCCTGCTGAATGCCGTGCAACTTCTGCAGCACCTGCGCCAGCTGCGCCGGGTTGTTCACTTCCCAGTGGCGCTGCGGCGACAAGCGCAGCCGGCCGCCGTTGGTACCGCCGCGCATATCGGAGCCGCGGTAGGTGGAGGCCGACGCCCAGGCCGTGCTCACCAGCTGCTGCACCGACAGGCCGGTGGCCTGCACCTTTTCTTTCAGCGCGGCCACGTCCTGGTCGTCAATCACCTGGTATTCGATGTTCGGAATCGGATCCTGCCAGAGCAGCTCCTCGGTGGGCACCTCGGGGCCGAGGTAGCGCTCCTTGGGGCCCATGTCGCGGTGCGTCAGCTTGAACCAGGCCCGGGCGAATGCATCGGCAAACTCTTCAGGGTGCTGATGAAAGCGTCTGGAAATCACCTCATAGGCCGGGTCGGCCCGCAACGCAATGTCGGTGGTGAGCATGAAGGGCGCGTGCTTCTTGGCTGGGTCGTGGGCATCAGGAATGGTGCCGGCACCGCCGCCGTTTACGGGCCGCCACTGGTGCGCACCGGCCGGGCTCTTGGTCAGCTCCCACTCAAAGCCGAACAGGTTGTCGAAGTAATCGTTGCTCCACTGGGCGGGCGTGCGGGTCCAGGCACCTTCCAAGCCGCTAGTGATGGTGTCGGCGCCGTGGCCGGTACCGTAGCTGTTGCGCCAGCCCAGGCCCATTTCTTCCAGATTGGCGCCGGCGGGCTCTTTGCCCACGTACTGGCTGGGGTCGGCAGCGCCGTGAGTTTTGCCGAAGGTGTGGCCGCCGGCAATCAGGGCTACCGTTTCCTCGTCGTTCATGGCCATGCGGCCGAAGGTTTCACGGATGTCGTGGGCCGAGCGGATAGGGTCGGGCTCTCCGTTCGGTCCTTCGGGGTTCACGTAGATCAGGCCCATCTGCACGGCGGCCAGCGGGTTGTCCAGCTCCCGCTTGTCGGTGTAGCGCTTGTCGCCGAGCCACTCGGTTTCGGGTCCCCAGTAGATGTCCTGCTCAGGCTCCCACACGTCCTGGCGGCCACCGCCGAAGCCGAAGGTCTTGAAGTTCATCGACTCCAGCGCGCAGTTGCCGGCCAGCACAATCAGGTCGGCCCAGGAAATGGCTTGGCCGTATTTCTGCTTGATGGGCCACAGCAGCAAACGGGCCTTGTCGAGGTTGGCGTTGTCGGGCCAGCTGTTGAGCGGGGCAAAACGCTGGGCGCCCGAGCCGCTGCCGCCGCGCCCGTCGCCGATGCGGTAGGTGCCGGCGCTGTGCCAAGCCATACGCACGAAAAACGGGCCGTAGTGGCCGTAGTCGGCCGGCCACCAGTCCTGCGAGTCGGTCATCAGCGCGTACAGGTCCTGCTTCACGGCCTGCAGATCCAGCTTCTTGAACTCCTCGGCGTAATTGAAATCCTTGTCCAGCGGGTTGGACAGCTCAGCGTGCTGGCGCAGGATACTTAGTTTCAGCATATTGGGCCACCACTCGCGGTTGGTGCGCCCTCCGCCGGCGGTTTGCTTCACCGAGCCGCGGCTAAACGGGCACTGGGCGGCAGGCGTGTTCAGATCGTAGAGGATGGAGTTTTCCGGAGGAAGGTTGTGCAGGTCTTTCATCTTGTAAAAAATTAGTTTTTCAAGTGTCAACACACAAGTGTGCATACAAGATACAACACCTCACCAATGTTTGTACATTGTTTGGTGTAGTCAGCTTGACAGTTCTGCTTTCAAAGCAACTTCTCCGGTGTTTTGTTGGCGGCAGCACAACCGCGGACACCACTTGTAGCAGTGGTCTGCAAGCCTTGCCGACGGCGCACTATCTAGCATCAGGCAACCGTTGTGGCCGGCCTGGCATCTTTTCAGTCAGATGTTTCACTTTCAGCCTCATGCGCTCATGAAAACCCTCCGCTACTTTTCTCTGATAATGCTACTGGCGTTGCTGCAGCCCGCCTTGCTGCTTGCCGCCCCGAACCGCGAAGTGCGCACGGTGGCGGCTTTCACGAAGCTGGGCCTTTCCAATTCGGCCCGGGTACTTCTGCGCCAGGGCAGCCCGCAACGGGTAGAAGTAGAAGCCTCCGCCGCTGACCTTGCCCGCCTCGAAACCACCGTGGAAAACGGCAAGCTGCACATTGGCACAAAGCGTGAGGAAGGTAAAACGTGGAGCAATTCGGGGCGTTTCGAAGGGTCCGTAACGGTCTACGTAACAATGCCCACCATTTCGGAGCTGAGCGTAAGCGGCTCGGGCCAGCTCACGGCTGAAAACGATATCAAAGCGGATGCTCTGGCTCTGAGCATCAGCGGGTCGGGCAGAATGACGATACCCAAACTCAAGGCCGATAAGCTTAACACTTCCGTTTCCGGCTCCGGCGAAATCACGCTGGCGGGCAGCTGCCCACAGCACGAAGTCCGCATCAGCGGCTCCGGCAATGTGCGCGCCTCGGACCTGCGCACCGAAACCAGCGCTATCCGCATCAGCGGCTCCGGCGACGGCCGCCTCTACGCCAGCCGCAACCTCGAGGCCAGCATTGCCGGTTCCGGTAGCGTGTACGTTCGGGGTGGGGCCAGCGTCAGCAGCAAAATTGCGGGCAGCGGCCGCGTGCACAGAGAATAAACCCGTCGCGCCTGGCTTTGTGGTTGAGTGATGACAGGAGACGATAACCGCCTTCAGTCATCATTCAACCACTATTTTTTGTGTGGCTTCTCCAGTAATGGTCGTGAGCCGGAGCAGGTATAGTCCGCTGGTCAAGCCAGGCACCTGCAGAGTCTGTTTGGAGGCGCTGGCCAGATTGGCTTCGTAACAGGTGCGGCCCTGCATATCTACTACCCGCAGCCGCCCTGTGCCAGCCGGCAACTTCTCTATGTGCACCTCAAAGCTGCCCTGGCTGGGATTGGGAGCCACTGAAATGCGGAGCCGGTCCTGATCTTGCCGCACTGCCAAGGGCCGCCCACTGCTGCCCGAGCAGAAGATACCGGTGGGCATCACGCGGCGGGTAGGCGCGTCCGGACCTTCGTATTCCAGCACCAATTTGTTGTTGTCGCCGTCCTCCCCGTACTGCACCTGCACATCGTGCTGGCCGGCGGCCAGCGCTACTGCCACCGCCACTGTAGAGTCGCGGTGGCGGCCGCCGTTGTTGATGGTGGCGGCACTGTTGAGCGGGGCCAGCGGCAGGGCCGCATCATCAAGCCAGAGCCGGGAGCCGTCATCCGAAGTGAGGTACAATGTGTAGGTGCCGCTCTGAAAAACAGTGAAGCTTCCGCGAAACCGGGCGCTGTAGTGGTCGGGGTTGCTGGCAGGGCCGCTGGCCGCTAGGGCCAGATTGCCCCAGCTGTCGTTGGTCGGGAAGTTGAACTGCGGCTCCAGCCGGGTCAGGTCGGGCAGACTGGCGTTGAAGAAGGCCGGATCATCGTCGAAGTAGCCTCTATAGTATTCCGCATAGAGGCCCTGCGTGGGCAGGCCACCATCTGGCCGGGAGCCCGCGCATCCGGCCGGAGCAGCCGTGGCTACCGTGAACGTATATACCTGCCGAAACCGCACCGCGCCTTCGTTGTCAACCACCAGCACATCCGCCTGATAAAGCCCATTGCCAACCCCGGCGGCCAGCGTAAGCTGCCCGGTCACGGCATTAATGCTGATGCCTGCGGGCAGGCTGGTCGCGTTGGCCAGCATGAAATGAGGCGTAGCACCAGTTCCGGCCAAAGTGGGCACCGGCGAAGCGGCACCCGTGCCCGGCAGTACGGTCTGGTGGCGGGGAGAATACAGAATGGCGGTGGGCAGATTGCGGAAAGGCTGCACCGATGTGCAGAACGCACTGGCTGGTACTAGCTGGCGCTGTGGTGCATCGGGGCCTTCATACTCCAGAATGAGTGTGTTGGCGCTGCCCGTTTCTCCATAATGCAGCAGCACATTGTGCAGCCCGGCCACCAGATATAGGCTGGCCTGCCGCACTACGGAGGCCGAATGGAGCCCGCCATGCGCAATGGTGGCCTGCGCCGCCACGGCTGGGCTGGCCAGCGCGGCGTTGCCCAGCCAGAAATACGAGGCGTCGTCGGAAGTGAGGTAGAAGGTGTAGAGGCCGGGCGTGGTGATGGACAGGCTGCCACGTTGCCGCAGACTGAAATCGTCCGGATCGGCCAGGGTGTTGGCAGCTACTGCAGTCAGGTCGCCGAACCCGGAATTGGGGAAGTTGACCTGCGCATCAATCCGGGTAATGCCTGCCGTATGCGCAGTGAAATACGTTTGATCATCGGCAAAGTACCCGCTGTAGTACTCTGCGTATAAGCCTGCACCTGCGGGCTGTCCGCCTGGGTTTAGCCCGGCACAGCCTGTGGGCTGCGCCTGCCCGGTAGCGCAGTTGCCGCTCCACATCAGCAGCCACACGACAAACATGGAGAACCCGCGAAAAGTAGTGTTCATTTTCATAGTGCAGGAGACTGACGGTGGAAGGTATCTACACGCTGTCCTATGAAAATAAACTAATCCACTTACAATTGCAATATTTATATTTTGTTTTGCATTATTAATAATATACTATGTTTATTATATACAAAATTTAACCGTCTTGCCAGAGGCCAATCTTGTATGCCCGGTCAGCCAGCACTCCACCTGGCTTCCGGATATTGCGCCAGGTTGATGCGGGCAGGTTTACCAGTCGAAAAGCCCGCGTCTTTGGCTGCTGTTTTTCGGCTTGTCCTTCGTTTTCTCCCTCTTCTTGTCGTCGCCAAAAAGCCCGTTGAACAGGCCGGTGTTCTTTTCCTTCACCAGTACATACCGGAGCGAAAACGCGGTGGGAAAGCGGGCCCAGTCGTCGGAGTTGAACTCTACGCTCGGCTTAAAGTCGGCGGAAATAACGAGGCGGCTCAGCGCAATCTTATACTCGACGCCTACAATAGCATCAACGCCGCCAAAAGCACCGGAGTCTTTGTTGTTGCCGACATGGCCGCCCGCCCCGATGTAGTAGTTGAGGCTGGGGCCCAGAATGCCGAAATGCCGCTCGGCCAGCACAGTGCCGGTAATTTCGCGCGGCCCGGCCAGCGCCAGCCCTTCCAGGGTAGCTTTCGGCAGAAACTTCTGCTGTACCGTCAGGCCATACAACCCCGGACTCAGGCGCATACCCGCTGCTGTCCTGTACTTCTGGGCCATTGCGGGCCGCACACCAAACAGCCCTACAGCTAGTAGGAGCAACATATAGCTGCTACGAAAACGAAACATCATAATCTTGTAACTAGACAGGACGAACAGGCCCTGTGCTTTGGGCGTTTGAACGCGAAAGGCAGGTGCAAAGTACGGACCCCCTTCTTGAATTTGACCGCATAGTGCGGCTACACCGCTTACCTTGCCGTGTTTTTCCGCCCCACCCATTCGCATTTCCTCCGTGTACATTCATCAGGTGGCAGCCTATCTGCCGGAACAAGTCGTTACAAACGAGCATTTTACCAACCTCAATGGCCTTTCTGCCGAATGGATTATTGAGCGTACCGGCATTCGGGAACGGCGCAAAGCCAGTGCGGGCGAAAACACGAACACCATGGCCATTGAGGCCACCCGGCGGGCGCTGGCACAGGCCCCGGACTTTCCTGTTGAGGAAGTGGATCTGATTGTCGGGGCGACCTACACTCCGCACGATACCATCTACACGCTGGCGCATGCCGTGCAGCGCGACCTGGGCGTAAACGATATTCCGGTGGTCAGCATCTCATCGGCCTGCTCGTCGCTACTCAATGCCATTGAGATTGTGGAAGGCTATTTCGCGCTGGGCAAAGCCCGCCGGGCCGTAGTGGTCGTGAGCGAGCATAACACAGCCTACAACAACGAGAACGACACGGTAGCAGGCCACCTGTGGGGCGACGGAGCCTCTACGCTGCTGCTGACCAAAGAGCGCCTCGCTCCTACCGACCTGCGCATGGTGGAGGTAATGACGGGAGGGGCCGCGGTAGCTGGCAAAGCCGACGAAGCCGTGACCCTGAAGCCCGTGGAACGCGGCATTGTGATGCCGCATGGGCGCGACGTTTTCACGTATGCCTGCCAGTATATGGCCCGCGTGACCCGCCAGATTCTGGAGCGCCAGCACCTGACGCTGGACAGCCTCACCTACCTGATTCCGCACCAGGCAAACCTGCGCATCACCAAAAACGTGCTGCAGCAGCTTGGTCTGCCGCCCGAACGGGCCGTTTCCAACATCGAACGGCTCGGCAACACGGGCTGCGCCGGTGCCGCCATCGGCCTCGGTGATACTTGGCCACTACTACAGCCCGGCAACCGGGTGGTGATTACCGTATTTGGCGGCGGCTACTCCTACGGAGCCATGCTGCTGGAGCGATAAACGCAGCGCGAGTCCTATCTACTAGTCCCTTATTCTATGGTTGCTCGACTCGCGCTACTTGTTTGCAGCCTTGTTTCTGTACTAACGCTACAGGCTCAGCCAGCGGAAACGCCAGCAACGTACGCCGTCCGCCGTGCCACCCTCGACCAGTGCGGGATGCTGGTGCTCGGCAGTTGGGCCACCGGCAATATTGGGGTGAGCGGGGCCCGCTATTTTACCACGGAAGGCAAGGAAAAGTATTTCCACCAGATGAATGTGGGGTGGGGCGTCGTGAATCTGGCGCTGGCGGGCACCTTCTTCCTGGCCGCCCGGCGCCCTCCGGCAGAAACCAGCCGGCCGGAGCTGGTGAAAGCGCAGCTTCGCACCGAAAACCTGTACCTGCTCAATGCTGGCCTTGATGTAGCCTACGTGGCCACCGGCTTTTATCTGAAGGAGCGGGCCAAAAGCCGAAGCAGCGCCACCCGGCACGACCAGCTCCGGGGCTACGGCGAGTCGTTGCTGCTGCAAGGTGGCTTCCTGCTGGCATTTGATGGCTTACTGTACGTGGCGCACCATCGGCATGGGCAGCACCAGCTGTTATCCGCTGCTGAGCCGGCTGCAGGTGGGCCCAGGCTACGCGGCTCTGGTTCTGCCAATCAGATAAATTTCTACTCTCTGGTTTTGAGGAAAGGAAGCGCACCGGTCCGCCCTTCTGAGTCGCGGTAGCGAAGCAGATACCAGCCAGGGTTCAGGCCGGCCGCCGGTATCGACAGCGCATTCAGTCCCGGTTGAAAATCCAGGAAATTGCTGCTTGCCAGACGCCCCACAGCATCGTAAACCGAGAAATTGGCGCGGCCTTCCGCTACGGCCGGATACTGCAACCAAAGTGTACCCTCTGCCACCGGATTCGGATACAGGCTGGGGCCAACAGCTAGTATATCGGTGGATGCAGTCAGGATGGGCGCGGTAAATACCACTGTGCCATCGGGCTGCACCAGCCGCAGGCGGTAGTAAGCCAGGCCAGGCAGCGGCTGAGCATCCAGGTGTTGATATGGGCCGGGAGAATTGACAGTAGCTACTACCTGCCAACTGGTTGTGTCGCGGCCCCGCTGCACCTGAAAGCTTTCCGCAACACACTCCGCGGTAGTAGCCCAGCTCACCAGCACGCCACCCATAGCGGCAGCCGCAGTGAACGAGGTGAGCGGGGCGGGCAGCATCGGAGCCGGCCCGCAGCCCTGTGGCACAAATCCGCGTGTACGCAGCACCAGCCGCCCCCCGGACACATCATTGGGGCCGATCAGGCGGTTTGTCTGGGCGCGGGCCATGGCGTAGTGCATCACAGCTCCCGGCAGAATCACGTGGGCCAGCTGGTGCGCATGGCCCAGCTCATGCACCACCACCGATTCAAAATCGAATTGCAACCCTGTGGCCGGAGCGGGGCCGAATTGCCAGGTAGCGGCATCATCAAACTGCATATCAATTTCGTGTAGCGTGAAAGCCAGTTGCCCGTTGGGCTTGAAGCAGCCCCGGTAGTAGCTGGTGGTTCGTCCCAGAATACCGACTGGCAGTTCCGCTCCCTGGTCGAAGCCCACACTGTTTTCGCCATCTTCGGCAGCGCCGCGGTTGGTGCGCACCTGCTGATCCGCCTCCCAGTTTATGCGTGTCTGGCAGCGCCAAATAGCTAAAGCGCGCCGCCAGCCTGCAACGGCCGCTGCATTATTAGCAAAACCAGTTTCAAAGCGGAAGCTGTAGCCGCCGCGCCCATTCCGATTGACGTGGGCAGGCTGCACCAGCTCATTGGTTTGTGTTGCCAACACGGCACTCACGGCGTACGGCACCGTAATAGCAGCCATGCTGCTGGCTTGCTGCTGGTCGTTGGTTGTGACGCGCACTGGCCCGCTACCGGCAGGGCTGGCCGGCTGACCCAAGGCTGGCACGCGCACTTGAATGCGGGTATCGGTCCAACTTACATACTCGCTTTCCTGGGGCTTCACCAGGGAGCTTCCGCCGTTATCAGCGTTGCGGAACTCGACGAAGCCGCCGCCGCGAGTAGCCCCGAACCCGGAACCACTGACTGTAAGCACTGCGCCCGTACCTGCCGGAAGTATGGCAGGGCTCATACCGCTGATAACCGGGGCTTGCCCGCGCGCTGCCAAAGGCTGCACATATTGGGCCCGAAACTTCTGCAGCCGCTTATTAGGCTGCACCTCGTGCTGTAGCTGGCCCGTAGCTGCCGTTAAGCGTGGATACAAGCCTGCATCTATCCGGCCGTACTCCTGGAAAGGGTCCGTGGCAGTGCCTGTACTCAACTTGTAGCGGATAAAGCCCTGGCTACTGCCATACACTGCCCAGCCAGACCCGGATGCGCCGGGCAGAGCCGATGGTTCCAGAAACAAGACACCCTGGTCGCCGGGTTGCAGGTGCAGCGTGTTGGTGAGTTCCTGCCGGTCGAGGCCAACGGTGCCGCCCTCAGTCAGCACAGACAGTTCCTGTGGGGCATTTCCCTTAAAGCTGCTGAATACGCGAATTGTGTGGGCGGTATAAATGCGCCGGTGCCCGGTATCCCAGAAGCTGCGGGCGTCCAGTACCTCTGCCTCTACCACCAGTGCCGCTTTGCCGGCGCGCTCATCCAGTCCGATTGGGCTTAGAAGGCAATGGGTTTCCACCACAGTTCCGGTCATGGTCTGGGCCGAGCTGCTTAACGGAAACCCCAGCCAGCTGGCCAGCAGCAGCAAACATACGAGAAGCTTCATGGGGGAAATTAGCAGAAGGAAACCACACGACCAGCAGGCACATGCACAGCCACTTGCGCCCGAACCAACAGCTAAAACAAACTTCCCTGCACCGGCTGCGGAATAACGCGCGGCGCCGGCACCTCCAGGCCAGTTAGAGAGTTGAGCCGAGCCAGGAAATGCTGTGTCCAGACCGGCGTATGCATAATGTCCTTCTGGTGCACAAAGAAATAGACGCTTTGCAGCCCCTGCTGCAGCCACCCCGCAATCCGCTCGGCCCACAGGTCGGCGCGCTGATAGTCGGAGTTCACCAGGCCGTGCCCATTGAACCGAATAAAGGCCGAGGGTGTGGTCAGGCGCATGTGCAGCACGTCGCGGCGGCCGGCCACATCACTCAGCACCAGTGCTTTGCCAAGAGCCTCCAGCATAGCAGCCACAGCAGTAAACGCCACTTTATCAGCATACCAGCCTGGGTGCCGCAGCTCTACGGCCAGCGGTACGTCCGCCGGAAAATCGAGCAGGTAACGTTCCAGACGGCTCAGGTTCTCGGGCCCGAAGGTGGGCGGCAGCTGCAGAAAGCACCACCCCAGCCGGTCGTCCAGCTCCCGAATGGAGCGGCAAAAGGTGGTGGTCAGGTCATCGGCATTGTAGAGCGCCCGGTCGTGGCTGATAACCTGGGGCAGCTTGGGGCAGAACTGAAAGCCTAGCGGCACCGCATCGCGCCACTTCCGGACAGTAGGCGCATCCGGAATGCGGTAGTGCGTGGTATTGAGCTCCAGGCTGTTGAACTGCCGGGCATAGTGGTGCAGGTACTCCGCGTCGCGGATGCCCGCCGGAAAGTACGAGCCCAGCCACGCTTTATTCGTCCAGATGGGGCACCCTACAAATACGTGTGGTCGCTCCGGCGCTACAGTGCGGGCCAGCAGCGCAGCCGTATCCGGGTGGTCCGGCGGGAGCCGAAAATCAACGTAGCGCAGGTCAGAAAGGCGGCCAAAATCCATGCAGCAACATACGGCAAAATGTGGGAGGCAGCCCAACGGAGAGCAAGCGTTTTTCGGGCCGAAACTGCCGGTAGGCCTGTCAGCCGAAAACGGACGACTACTGTTAACTGCTCTTATAAAAATTCCGGGACTTTTGCAACCATGCCAGAGCCCCATGTTGCATCAGAAGGACAAAATTTTTTAGGCAGCTGATAGTTTCATTTTTTTCCTACTTGACAAAACGCCTTTCCATAGTGCAAAACCCGCCTCAAAGAAACACAATCATGTATTTCGCTTCTGTTTCATCAATCGATTAAATGCAAATTTTCTTGTTAAAAGTAAATTTATCCGCGTGTGCGGAAGCTAGCTGGCATGGTTCAGAGGCTTGAGTTTGCAGGGCGCTCCTAGATTTGTTCCGTTCACCAATGCAGAGTACTGATGAAGTTGCTTCTACGACTGAATGTCTCGGGCTTGATGACGGCCGTTTTGATTACGCTGTTGTCGACCCTCTTTTCTGAGGCCCGCGCCATGCGTTCCAGCGACGACGAAAAAACACCTACAACGGCTGCCCGCCGTTCGGCCGTACTACGCGGCCGCGCCTCCTGGTATGGCCGGGAGCACCAAGGGCACCGCACCAGCAACGGTGAGCGGTTCGACCGTAACAAGTATACCTGCGCCCACAAAACGCTGCCCTTCGGCACCAGACTGCGCGTTACAAACCCCGAAACGCAAAAGTCGGTAGTGGTGCGGGTATCAGACCGGGGCCCCTTCCGGCACCAGCGCATCCTCGACTTATCTGAAATTGCGGCCCGGCCACTAGGCATTGTGCAGCGCGGCGCCGTCTCGGTAGTAGCAGAAGTAGTTCCTTCCGACACGCCCCTCGGCCCAGCTGATGCGCCCGAGGACCTTGCTTCGCTCACAACTGATTCGCTCAATACTCTCACGGCCATCACCTCTATCCTACCCGGTTCTGCCGAAGCCACCGATGTGGTAGTGGTGCCAGAGCCGCAGCCCACCTTCGTGGTGCAGGCCGGCACGTTCGGTGATGCGCGCAATGCACAGGCTGTGCAGGACAAAATCAAGGCGCTCGACAGCAGCCTGGTTGTGACTGTAGCTACCGGCTCTAAGGAAGGCAAACCCCTGAACCGCGTGCTGGTAGGCAGCTTCCAGAATAAGGCCGAAGCAGATAAGATTCGTCTTCAGCTCCAGAAATGGGGTATTGCCAGCCTGGTCCGGCAGGGCGAAAATATGTAGAGGGGCTTTCCTCGATACTCAGACTAGCCGTTGCCGCGTTGTGGCAGCGGCTTTTTTGTGCAACCATGGCATCACTTTTGCGCTCTTCCAATTATATTCCATCCTTTGTTAATCACTTCTATGAGAAAAATTCTTCTCGCAGGCCTGGGCTGCGCTCTGGCTACCGGCGCTACTGCTCAAACCGAAAAAGGCGCCCGTTTTATTGGAGCAAACCTCGGCGACCTGAGCTACAGCCGGGGCAAGCAGAACTATGGCAACAGTCGGTTTTCGGTTTCACTCTTTCCATCGGTAGGGGTATTTGTGGCCAACAATTTCCTGCTGGGCGCTAATCTGGAGCTGGGCTACAGCAGCATCAAGTCTGGCAACAGTTCCGGCGACTACTCTACCCGCGTACTGCAGTATGGCGTTTCGCCTTTTGTCCGCTATTATTTGCCCAGTACCAGCGCCCACCGGTTTTTCGGGCAGGTCGGCGCCGGAGTTCTGGGGCAGACGGCCTGGTACCCAAACTACTACGATGGAGAGCGGCAGAGCTCTACTAATTTCGCTTCCCGCTATGGTGTGGCCGTGGGCTACAACTACTTCCTGACGCCCGGCGCGGCGCTGGAAGTAGTGGCCGGCTACGGCCATAACAGCAACCGCAACGCCTTCAGCTCGGGCGCCCTGAACGTGCAGGCGGGCTTTTCCATCTTCTTGCCTTCCAGAGTTGCCACCACTGCGCCCACCGAATAATTCTGCCTGATGCAGTGCCAGCGCGGCGCGCAGACCCGGCCGGGTTTGCGCGCCGCGTTTTTTTGTCGAATGTTGTGTAGCAGACTTATTGGTTTGCTCCTGCTTATGCTGCGTTACGTTCGGGCCGTGCTGGCTCTGGTTACGGCTTTGTCGCTCACCTGGGTGCTCAATACCCGGCAAGGTGAGGTGCCGCCGTTCGGTAAGTTTCTGAGTCCGTTCCGGGGCTTCTGGCGCAACGCCGAAGCGGCCGATGCGCTGCCCACGCAGCAAACACTCCGCCTGCCGGGCCTGCAGCAGCCCGTGCAGGTGCGCTTCGACGACAAGCGCGTGCCCCACATCTTCGCCCAGAACGACCACGACCTGTACTATACCCAAGGCTACCTCACGGCCCAGGACCGGCTCTGGCAGATGGATTTCGTGACCCATGTGGCAGGCGGCCGCCTCTCGGAAATTGTGGGGCCGGCACGGCTGGAAACTGACCGTTTTTTCCGGCGAATGGGCCTGTCGTTCGGAGCCCGCAAGTCGCTGGAGGTGATGATGGCCGACCCGACCACGCGCACCGTGCTGACGTCTTACTCGGCCGGCGTGAATGCCTACATCCAGAGCCTGACGCCGGCCTCGCTGCCGTTTGAATACAAGCTGCTTGATTACAAGCCCGAACCCTGGGCGCCGCTGAAGTGCGCGTTGCTGCTCAAGTACATGGCCTTCGATCTGAGCGGCCGCTCCGACGACCTACGCCTGAGTAACGCGCTGCGCAAATACGGGCCGGCCGTGGTGAAAGACCTGTTTCCGGGTTATCCGACCCGCGAAGACCCCATTGTGCCCGTCGGGACACCGCTGGATTTCACGCCGGAACAGGTGCCGCCCACGCCGGCCTCTTTTGAAGCGGCCATGTCCAATAGCACGCCGCAGCGGGAGCCCGACCCGGAGCTAGGCTCCAACAACTTCGCGGTGAGTGGAGCGAAATCGGCGTCGGGATTTCCGCTGCTGGCCAACGACCCGCACCTGCAGCTCAACCTACCCAGTATCTGGTACCAGGTGCAGCTGAGCGCGCCCGGCCTGAACGTGTACGGCGTGACCATTCCGGGGGCTCCAACGGTTATCATCGGCTTCAACCAGGAAGTGGCCTGGGGCGTGACCAACGTGGGAGCCGACGTGCTGGACTGGTACCAGTTGAAATTCAAGGACGATACCCGCCGCGAATACTGGCACGATGGCCGCTGGAAACCCGTGCGCCGCGTGGTGGAGCACATCAAAGTGCGCGGCCAGCCCGACCGGCTTGATACGGTGCTCTACACGCACCACGGCCCTGTAGTGTACGACAAGCAGGAAAAGCCCTTCCTGCCCCAGACGCCCATCCGGCACGCCATGCGCTGGACGGCTCATGAAGGCGCCAACGAAGTGCTGGCCTTTTACCGTCTCAACCGCGCCCGCACCTATACCGATTACACCACTGCCCTGACCACGTACGGCTCACCGGCTCAGAACTTCATCTTCGCCAGTCAGCAAAACGACATTGCCATCTGGCCCAATGGCCGCCTGCCACTGAAATGGCCGAACCAGGGCAAGTTTGTGCTCGATGGTACCGACCCGGCCTACGACTGGCAGGGCTGGATTCCGCAGGCCCAGAACCCGCACGTGAAGAACCCGGCGCGGGGCTTTGTGTCGTCGGCCAACCAGTTTTCGGCCGGGCAGGACTACCCATACTATCTGGGCTGGGATTTTGCTTCCTGGGAGCGGGGGCACCGCATCAACCAGCGGCTGGCCCGCATGACCCGCGTGACGCCCGACAGCCTGCGCCACCTCCAGAACGACAATCTGGGCATGAACGCCCAACTGATGCTGCCGCGCCTGCTGGCCCTGGTGCCCGACGCGCAGCTTACGCCGGCGGAGCGCCGCGCCTACGATGAGCTGCGCCGCTGGCACTACTCGTACGATGCTGCTGCCATTGCGCCAGGCGTGTTCGAGCTGTGGTACAACAACCTCGTGAAACGCCTGTGGGCAGATGATTTTGGGCTGGCCGCTACCGGACTGGAGATGCGCAACCCGCCCCGCGACCGAACCAACAACCTGATTCTGCGCGAGCCCAACAGCCCCTGGATAGATGACCGCCGCACCCCTGAGCGCGAAACCCTGCCGCAACTGGCGTTGGCTTCCTTCCGGTTTGCCGCCGACTCGCTCACCCGCAAGTTTGGGCCGCTGAGTGAGAAATGGGCCTGGAAAAACCAGAAAAGCACCGACATTTTGCATCTGGCGCAGCTGCCCGGCTTCGGCCACATGGACCTGGATTGTGGCGGCGGCGCGGGCATCGTGAATGCTACGTCGGAGCGGAACGGGCCTTCGTGGCGGATGGTGGTGGCCCTGGGGCCGCGGGTGCGGGCCTACGGCGTGTTTCCGGGTGGGCAAAGCGGCAACCCCGGCTCCCCGGCCTACGACGACCTGCTGGAAACCTGGCGCGTCGGCCAGCTGAATGAGCTGCTGTTTCTGCGTTCAGCCGACGAGCCCACCTCCCGCGTACGCGCCGCCTGGACGCTGGAGCGCTGAGCTATATCGGCTTATCTTCGCTACCGAAATCCTGCCTTATGCTTCTATCCCCCGTGCCATTCCTGCGCCATCTGCTCCTGACCGGCCTGCTCGCAGCGCTTCCGCTGCTCCCGGTTTCGGCTCAGAAGCGGCAGGCCACCAATTCGGCTCAGAAGCGGCAGGCCACCAAAGCGCCGACCAAAGCGGCAGTTAAGCCAGCCGCTACCCCCGAACCTGTCTACGAGCTGTATCAGGTGCAGATTAAGCCTGAATACGCGGAGGGCCAGTTTGCTTTGCAGCAATACCTCAAAACTGTTCGGCTGCCCACCGAGGTGCGGGAAGGGCGGATACAGGGCGTGGTGCTGATGGGCTTTGTGGTGCGGCCTGATGGTCGCCTGACCGATACGTACGTGGCCCGGGGCCTCAGCGCAGCCACCAACGCCGAAGCACTCCGGCTGGTGCAGGCTATGCCCCGCTGGCGCCCCGGCCGCCGCGAAGACAAGGCCGTAGCGACACGCTATTCGCTGTCGGTGGTGTTTCAGAAGCCTGTACCGGAGGCCGTAGTTGACCTTTCAGGACTTAGTTCCGACGGCAAGGTGATGGAAGAAGTGGTGGAGTCTAAAGTCTACACTTATGTAGAGCAGATGCCGCAATACCCCGGCGGCATGGAAGCCATGCAGAAGTATCTGCGCGACAATCTGCAATACCCTGCAGCTGCCAAGGCCAGTCAGGTAGAAGGCAAAGTATTCGTCTCGTTCATTATTCCGCCCGACGGCCGCCCGAACGGTGCCAAAGTCATAAAAGGCATCGGCTCCGGCTGCGACGAAGAAGCACTGCGACTAATCAAAAGCATGCCCGCCTGGGCACCGGGCAAGCAAAACGGCCGCGTGGTTTCGGTAAGCTACACGGTGCCCATCACCTTCCGCCTCAACACTTCCAGCACCGACCTGATGCCGCTGCCCGGCACGACACCCGTACCGGCGCCTTCTGTGGTGGAGGATAAGGTCTATACCTATGTGGAGCAGATGCCCACGCTGGGCGGCTCCATCAGTGGTGTGTCGCCGGCGCTGCAGGCCGCGTTGCAGCTTCCCGCCGAAGTGCGCGAAGGCCGCACCGAAGGCCAGGTATTCGTGAATTTTGTGGTGCGCACAGATGGCCGTGTCAGCGACGAGAAAGTGGTGCGCGGCCTCAGCGACGCCTGCAACGCGGCGGCGTTGGCGGCCGTGCGGGCCCTGCCGCGCTTCGAGCCGGGCAAGCAGAACGGCCGCGTGGTATCGGTGCAGCTGACGGTGCCGGTGCTGATGTTTGGGCCCAACCATGTGTTTGAAGGCAGCCAGGTAGCTACGCAGGCCAGCTTCCCGGGCGGTGGTGCCGCCCTGCGCGAATACCTCACCGATAAGCTGAAAGAACCCAAAGTGCTCAAGCAGGAAGGTCTGCGCGGCGCGGTAGAAGTCCGCTTCGTGGTGCAGGCCGATGGCCGCATCGGGGCCACGGAAATAGTGCGCCCCCTCTGCCGCAGCTGCGACGAAGAAGCACTCCGCCTCGTGCGCGACATGCCCCGCTGGACACCCGCCCGCAATGCGGCCGGCCAGCCGGTTTCAGTGCGCCAGCAGGTCATTATCCCGATGCCCGCCGTTCCGGTGGCGCCGCGTGGCAGTACCGGCAGCATTCGTTGGGGTAACAGCACCGGTCATACTGCTTTCATTTTGGTTCCGGCCGCCACTTCTGCCCTGCCCGCTTCTTTATGAAATCCTTTGCCTGGTTGCTGCTGCTGATATTGGTTTCGAGTGCCGGCCTGCAGATTTTTCTGCCGTGGTGGGTCATCACGCCACTTTGCCTGGTGCTGGCTTTTATCTGGCCTGTGCGTGGTGGCCAGGCTTTTCTGGCAGGTTTTATAGGTATCGGATTGGGGTGGTTAGTGCTGGCCAGCTGGCTGAGCGTCCGCAACGAAGGCCTACTGGCCCACAGGGTGGCGCAGTTGCTCCCGTTGGGTGGCCACGGCTGGCTGCTGCTACTCGTCACAACCATCCTGGGTGGGCTGGTTGGTGGCCTCGCTACTCTGGCCGGAGCGTGGTGCCGCTTTGCCTTTTTCCCGCCCAAGCAACGGCTAGCCAACTAACTCTGCTCTGGAATCCTTTCCAGAAGTAGCGCTTAGTAGTATCTCGTGATGAAGCCTAATGCTTCCAGCGTATACACCGTCACCGACGAAAAGTGGTTGCCGCCCTGGATTGGGCGCAGCTCTACCTGTGTTGCGCCGCGGGCCCGCATGGCGTTGTAGGCATCCTGCGAGTTGAAATAGGGCACATAGTCATCGGCGGTGCCGTGGAAGAGTGCTAGCGGCGCCGTGGGCTTCCAGTCATAAATGTCATTGTCGCGGAAAGCGGCCAACATCTGCGTATCAGAGTTGTTCAGCACGCTGGCGCGGAATGAGCTGGCAAATAGCTGACTGGCCTGCGTGGGCACCTCGCCAAACGGATTGGCCTGCAACTGGCTGGCCCAGGGCTGGTTGAAGTGGTAGCTATATGGCCGGTTGATGCTATACACGCGGTTGTAGGTGTCGAGCACCCACACGTAAGTACTCAGGAAACTCAGGGGTTGCGTCGACTCAAGAATATAGCGGGCAAAGGCTGTTTTATGATAGGCTCCGGCGCCCGGTGCACTGGCTGTCACAGTAAATTCGTCGGCGGCTGTTTCCTGCATCAGCTTGTGCAGCGCCATCGTGGCAAAACCACCTTCCGAATAACCCAGCAGAAAGTTTTTCTGGTTAAGGGCTACGTTTTCCTTCTGGCAGAATTCCTTCGCCGCCCGTAGCATATCCAGCGAAGCGGAAGCCAGCGAGGCGGCATGCTCGTACGGATGCGGCAGGGCTTTTGAAACGCCGTAGCCAATGTAGTCAGGCGCCGACACAATGTAGCCTGTGGAAGCCAGCACCGATACCGCCGAATACACTTCGCTGCCGGATCTGTAATACGAAGGTGCTCGGCTCTCATCATCGGGCCGGATAGTGCCGTGCTGGTAGCTGAGCAGCGGCAGGGCCTGCGTAGTGACGGGCACCAGCAGCACGCCTGAGGCCGCAACCATCTGCCCATCGGGGTTTCGGGTGGTATATGTCAGTTTATACGCTCGAATAGGGTAGCGGACCAACGCGCCGGCCAACGGGATTTCCGGCACCCGGCTGGCCAGCATGGTGGTACTGTATTCGCCGAGTAGCGTGCTGCTCACTAAATGCGTTTCGGGAGCTGCGGGAGCTTGCGCAAGCGGTGTGTCTTCTTTGGTGCAGCTGCTGCTGGCCATGAGCCCCAGGGCGGCCCACGAAACCAGCAGGCCACGCGCTGCCCATGATTTTATTTTTTTGAATAGCACAGGACGATAGTATGGTTGATGCCCGCTACATAACACGCAACGAGCCAAATAATTCGCGGCGCCCACCACTCCCCGAAAAACGAGGCGCAGGACCAGCCCGGCAGCCCGCGCCGACGGCAGCCTGCCTTTTGGCCCTTATGGTTCCGGGCTTTGCCACTTGCTCTTTCGCCTGCATCTGCCCTGGTCACCTGCAGCCGGATGCTATAGCGTGCCCGACTTATCAGGGCGCAGCCAATAAGACAATTACCTATTCACTATCAACACTTTACCACTTTTCGCACGAAGCAGCGCCAGGCAAACTGATGTGGAGTAGTGGGGTAAACCAAACAAAAAGTCCGGCGCTCTTACCGTAGCTGCACCGGGAAAACGTAACTTTCGGAAAACCCTTTCCATTCAGCTTGTCAGTGCGGTATCTTTCTTCTCTCAGCCTTGGGCTCACCTCGTTAGGTCTTGCCCTTACTCTCACCACCCTACCGGGTTGCGGCTCCCGCTCCGGCACCGACTCGGAGAATGCCACCGCCGTTGCCGATACCGTTGCCAAGCCTGTGGTGGTTGATACCATCCAGCTCAAGCGCGAAGCCATGCGCCGCGACTCGCTCAAGGCCGACTCGATTGTGAAAAAGAGCGGCCAGCTGCCGGGCGCCATTCTGCCGGGCAAGCGCATCGTGGCGTTCTATGGCAACATTCGCTCCAAGGGCATGGGCATTCTGGGCCGCGAGCCCAAAGAGCAGATGTTCCGCAAGTTTGCCGGTGTGCTGAAGGAGTGGCAGGCGGCCGACCCCAGCCGCCCCGTGCAGGCGGCCTTGCATAACGTGACCATCACGGCCCAGGGCACGCCCGGCAAAGACGGCAAATGGCGCCTGATGAACTCCAAGGCAACCATTGAGGAGGTAATTGGCTGGGCCAAGGAGCACAATTGCATTATTTTCCTGGACGTGCAGCCTGGCCACAGCACCCTGCAGGCCGAGCTGCCCAAGCTGGAACAATACCTCAAAGACCCTATCGTACACCTGGGTATCGACCCCGAGTTTTCGCTGTCTACCATGCCCGGCGTACGCCCCAACCAGCGCATCGGCACCCTCGACGCCAAAGACGTGAACTTCACGGTGAACTTTCTGGCCCGCATCGTGAGCGAAAACAAGCTGCCGCCCAAGGTTCTGACGGTGCACCGCTTCACGCGGAAGATGATTTCCAACTACAAGAACATCAAGCTCGATCCGCGCGTGCAGATTGTAATGCACATGGACGGCCACGGCGACCCCACCCTCAAAAAGGATTCCTACCAGCATTACATCGTGAACGAGCCCGTGCAATACACCGGCTTTAAGCTGTTTTACGAGTACGACGCCCGTCCCAAGCCTCACCACATCATGACGCCCGCCGAGGTAATTGCCCTGAAACCCTCACCGCTGTACATTCAGTACCAGTAGGCCCGGTGCTCCCCCCAGCAACAAACGTAAAGCCCCGCCAGCTGGTAGCTGGCGGGGCTTGTTGCATAGGTGTGTTAGTAGTGCGGGTTATTTGATTGAGCGTTGGGTCCGGCGTGTGGCCCCGGCCACGGGCTGGGCAGTCACTGTCGGCTCAGTGGGCAGCAACGTGACGTTTTGGATGCCACCGCCGCGAACTGTTATTTCTTCGTCGGTGTAGCCGGCATAGCCCACCAGAATGACCGTGCGGCCCGCGGCCAGTGGTAGCTGGTAGCGCCCATCGGAATCGGTGCTGACTCCGTAAGGGCTGCCTTTCCAGACTACCGTGGCGCCTACCAGTGGTTTGCCTTCCTCATTCAGGACCCGGCCTCTGACGGCTGTGGCAGTAGGGTTCGTTGCTGGGGTGTCCGAAACAGCGCTTGTATCGTCAGCAACGGCGGGGCCCGCCAGCAGCAGGCCCGAGGCCAGACCCAGCGCGACGAAATACCGACGCACTAGAATGATTGAAGGGGATGCAGCAAAGAAAGGGTGCAGAGCAGACATGATCAGTAGCAGGCAGGCAGAGCTATAGAGAAACGCGCTGAGTACGTCAGACACCTGTTCCAATGCAACTCTCACAACCGTGGGATAGTAATTTGTTGACTTATTCAGGCTTTGAGTGTCACAATATTACTTATTTTAACTTTTCGCAGAAAAGTTTATCCAAAATAAATTCTCGTTTTAGGACAAACGTCTATAAATGATAGGTGAACACCTGCTTTTGCCTGCCAAAAACCTTTAGCATCCTAAACCGGCTAACGCCACAAGGTCCGCCTACTCAGTAGGCGGACCTTGTGGCGTTATGTAAGCCAATGTGCCGCTAGTGCGCGGCGTTCAGGTCGATGGCCTCGCCACGCTTGGCCCGCTTGATGAACAGCACCAGCGGCAGACAGATAAGAAAGAACAGGCCAATCATGGAAAACACCTGCGAGTAGGTGATGATGGATACCTGCTTCATCAAAATTCCTTCCAGAGCTGCGTAGGCCTGTTTCTGAGCCTGCTCGAAGGAGAAGCCGCGCGACATGAAATTCGCCGTGAAGGCCTGAATCCGCTGCACGGTATTGGCGTCGTAGAGCGAGATATGCGCCAGCGGACTGATGCGGTTCTGGGCAATACTGCGCTCCAGGTATGTCCCCACAATGGCTACCCCAAATGAGCCCCCGAGCTGGCGAATCATGCCGGTGAGGCCAGCCGCCTGGCCCGCATCTTTGCCCGACAGGCCAGCCAAACTCATGGTGGTGATGGGCAGGAAAATCAGGCCCATACCGAGGCCGCGCACCATCAGGGGCCAGAAGAAGTCCGATTCGCCGGCCGTGGGCGAAATAATGTTGGCCATCCAGAACGTGAAGATGAAGAAGATGAAAAAGCCCACCGGAATCATGTACTTCTGGGGCACACCCGCCTGCAGCATCTTGCCGATGACGGGCATCATCAGGCCCGAGGCCAGGGCGCCGGGCAGCAGAATGTAGCCCGTTTGGGCGGCGCTGAAGCCCAGGATGCGCTGGGTGAAGATCGGGAAGATGAATACCGAGGCAAACATGCCGAAGCCCAGCACAAACGACAGGATGCCGCCCACGGCCAGATTCCGGCTCTTGCCCAGCACCCGCAGGTCTACGATGGGCTGTTTGGCAGTCAGCTCGCGCCACACAAACCCAACCAGGCCGATGACTGCCAGCGCGGTGAAGCTGTTGATGTAGGCACTTTCAAACCAGTCTTCGGTTTCGCCCTGCTCCAGCACCAGCTGCAGCGAGCCCACGCCCACAATCAGCAGGATGATACCAGCCCAGTCGATTTCACGCAGCGGCCGGGGAATTGCGTTTTTGATACGCTCCGGGTCCCGGATAAACAGAATGGTGAAGATGGAAGCCAAAATTCCCACCGGCACGTTCACGTAGAAAATCCAGGGCCAGTCATAATTATCTACGATGTAGCCGCCCAGCGTGGGGCCGATGGTAGGCCCGATGATGACGCCCATGCCGAACAACGCCTGGCCCAGCGGCAGCTGCTTGGGCGGAAACGTATCAATAAGAATCGACTGCGAGGTGGCCATCAGAGCGCCCCCGCCGATGCCCTGCACGAAGCGGAAAGCCACCAGCTCCCAGATGTTGGTGCTTTGCCCGCAGGCAATAGAGGCCAGCGTGAAGAGAATAACCGATACGAGGTAGTAGTTTCTGCGGCCAAACTGCTCGGCCAGAAAGCCCGTCATCGGAATCACAATAACGTTGGCAATGCCGTAGGAGGCAATTACCCAGGTCACCTCCTGCTGCGTGGCCGACAGGTTGCCCATCATCTGGGTCAGGGCCACGTTCACGATGCTGGTATCAATAAGCTCCAGCAAGCAGCACATCACCACCGTCACGACGATGATCCACTTGGTAAATCCGGTTTCCATTCGTTGCTGAGATGTGAGAAAAAGGAAGTGAGAACTGAGACTTTCCGTTTGGCCTGGGCTTCACGAACAAGTCCTGGTTCTCACTCCGCAATTCTTATGTCTGAAAATTTACTTGGTCTTCACCGTCGCTACCACGCTCATACCGGCGCGTAGCGGATGCTCCGGATCAGCCTTGTCGAGCACGATTTTGACGGGCACACGCTGGGTTACTTTCACGAAGTTGCCGCTGGCGTTGTCGGGGGGCAGCAGCGCAAACCGGGCCCCGGTAGCCGCCGACAGCGACTCGATGTGGCCGGCAAACTCCTGGTTGGGGTAGGCATCCACCTCTACTTCCACCGGCTGGCCCACCTTCATGTTTCCCAGCTGGGTTTCCTTGAAGTTGGCAACCACCCAGGTTCTCTCCGAAGCCACGAGGCCCATCAACTGCTGGTTGGGGCTCACTAGTTGACCGGGCTGCACCGATTTTTTGCTCACGAAGCCGTTCACGGGCGCCACCAGCGTTGTGTAGCTGAGCTGCAACTTGGCATTTTCGAGGTCGGCTTGGCGCTGCTTTACTACCGCTTCTGCTACGGCCACCTGCTGGCGAGCAGCTTCTACCTGCTGCTGGGCTACTTTCACCTGCTGCTGGGCTGTGTTGCGCTGGGCACTGGTCGATTTCAGATTGGCCTGCACAGCATCATACTCGCTCTGCGGAATGATGTCTTCCTTGCGCAGAAACTCACTGCGCTTCAAGTCTTTCTGCAGGCGCGCCTGGTTGGCGTCGCTCACCCCAATGGTAGCCTGGGCGGTGCTCACGTTGGCGGAGGCGGTGCCAACAGCGGCACGGGCCGCTACCACGTTGGCCTGAGCAGCGGCCAGGGCGGCTTCGGCGGCATTCACCCGCTGCTGGTAATCAGCGGGGTCCACGGTCAGCAGCACGTCGCCTTTCTTCACGGGCTGGTTGTCTTCTACCTTCACTTCCAGTACCGGGCCACTGACACGCGGCAGAATGGGATAGATGTCGCCTTCTACCTGGGCATCGTCGGTTTCTTCGTGGGTCTGGCCGAATTGGTAGCGCTGCCAGCCATAGTAGCCGCCCAGCAGCAATACCAACGCCAGAACGATAAAGATGATAGGACGTTTAGAGCGGCCTGCTTGCTCCTCCACCACCGGCTCGTAGGCGTCGGAATGCGTTGGCGCTACGGCCGGATCGTGTTGAACGGGAGTTGCCATATGGGTACTTGGTTGTTCGTTGTCAGTTGGTGAGGGAGAGTGGGTGTCTGTTCAGAACAGACTGGTCAGCCGGCCGGTTGGGTCAGGCCGATTGACGGTACTTGTTGGGGCAGCCTGGTTTCACCAGAAGCGTTACGCAGGTGGCCGTGCGGACTACGGTTTCGGCGGTGCTACCCATTAGGAAGCGGGTCAGGCCGGTCTGGCCGTGCGCCCCAATCACAATAATATCGGCAGGATAGCGCCGAGCTTCTTCTACTATTTCCTGCGCCGCGTTGCCCCATGCAATAGCCGTCGTGACCGAGGCACCGGCAGCCGTTGCCGCGTCTTGGTAGAACTGCAGTCGTTGTTTCAGTTCAGCATCAGCACCCATTTCGGAGGCCGGAACGGGTTGGGGCTCCAGCACGTGCAACAGGCGCAGCTCGCCGCCCGTACCGGCCGCCAGCGCCGCCGAATACGTGACCAGCGCCTCCGTGGCAACAGAAAAATCAATCGGACAGAGGATGGTCATCAGGAATTGGTTAGGAGCAGATTCGCGGATACTGGAAATAGGGCCGGCACTTTGCCGTCGGGTTCAGCCCGGTAGGCTGCCGGGGCGTTGCCGTTGTTTACCAGATTTGCTCGCCTGTGGCGCGCTTGAGCTGATACTGGCCGAGCGTGTAGTTATAGATGGCCTGCAAGCGTGCCAGCCGGGCCTGCGACAACGACGTTTCGGCGTCCAGCACATCCAGGTTGTTGCCTACGCCATAGCGGTAGCGGGCCTTCGCGCGGGTAAGCGCATCACTGGCCTGGCTGATTTGCTGCAGCGCGTTGTCGTAGCGGGCAGTGCTTGATTCCATGTTGTTGGCTGCCTGCCGCACATCGGACCGCACCTGCTCTTCTGTGTCCTGAATGCGGGCCTGAGAGCCTCGGATGTTAGCTAGTGCTTCTACCCGCTGGTTTTTGTTCTTATTGCCATCGTAGATAGGCACCGATAGCTGCACCACTCCCACCGAGTTCGGACGAATCCGGTCCAGGTCGGGTTGGTAGCCATTTTTAGCGCCCAGCTGCGCTCCAACGCCCAGTAGCGGCATGTTGCTCCGCTCAATCAGCTTCAGATTCAGGTTGGCCGTCTGTTCGGCGTCGCGGGCCAGCTTTATTTCCGGCCGGTTAGCCGTTGCCTGGGTCAGCGCACCGTTTAGGTTTACTTCCTGCGGCTGATAGGCAAATACCCCGCGCACCGGCACGTCCACGTACTCGGGTTTGTGCAGCAGGCGGGCCAGCTGCACCTGTTGGTTGCGGAGCTGGTTCTGCAGGTCAATCTTCGTGTTCTGGGCCTGCGTGATGCGCACCTGCGTGGTCGTCACATCGAAGCGCGTGCTGACGCCGCCTTCCACCCGCTTTTCCATTTCGCGCTGATGCTGCTGCAATGAAGCAATCTGGGCATCCTGCACTTTGATGCTCTCGCGCACAAACAGAATGTTGTAGTAGGCCTGCACCGCCGAATACGCCAGGTCGCGGCGCGTCACGTTTATCTGGTCGACGGCCGTCAGGCGGCGGCTTTCGGCCAGGTTGTAGGTAGCGTCCTTCTTGCCGAAATCGAGCAGCCCGTATTGCAGCGTAATGTGCGCATCGTAGTTGTTGTTGGGCGCAAACTGGAACGCCGGAGCCTCCGGGCTCAGTTGCAGCTTCACCACCGGGTCGATGCGGGTGTACGTGGCCGTGCCGGTGACCTGCGGCAGGAAACCGCCCCGGCTCTGCGTAACGCGGCTGGTAGCGGCATTCACTTCTTCCTCCAGCGTAGTAATGGCCGGATTGGCGTCCAGCACCGAACGAATGGTGCCGTCAAGCGAAAGAGAATCAGAAATAATCGGCCCCTGCTGAGCATGAGCCACACCGGCTGTCAGCAGCCCTAAAGCTATGAGTGGCGCGGTAAGTTTTGGTCGGGAAAGCATACGGATGTACGACTTGGTAATGCCCGCCACTTACCCAACCGTGTGCCAACACGTTAAAATGGTTTTAATGTCGGCTAAAACCCGTCCCCACTATCTTGAAACAGGGAAAAAAATTTTTCAAAGCATTATACAGCAAACAAATTGAATGCTTCCTTTTTCCTCAAATAGCAGGAATTACTCGTTTTTATCCTGATATTTAAGGAAAACAAAGAGCTATGCCGGATCAGGACGATTCTTTACTGCTATACCTTAACGATGCTATTGCCACGTCGCGGGATAAGGAAGGCTTGTTCCGGAGCGTAACGGAAAAGCTACGGCTCATTTTTCCGTTCGATGCCATTACCATCATTACGCTTGATGCTGACCATCAATACCGCCGTGTGTTTCTGCGCGACTACTTAGGTGAAATTCTTCTTCCCAATGTTCCTGGCTCCAAACCTGAGCGGGCGCCGGTGGCCGGCAACCCCATCGAGCGGTTTATTCATTCCCGGCACCTGCAGCAATACGACCTGCAGGAACTGCTACAAGATTACCCTGACCACCAGCCCTTTAATGCGCTTCTGAGCGAACAGCTCCGATATTTTACCGTGGTACCACTGCGCACGGGCGGCCGTCTGGTAGGGCTGCTGTCGTTGGTTGCCCGCCGCCGCCCCGAGTTGTCGGATATGGATGCCGACTTACTCGAAAAGATTGGCAGTCTGGTAGCAGTGGCCGTTACCAATGCTTTGGCATTCGAGGAAATTGCGCGGCGCGAGCAGGAGAAAACCATGCAACTGGCCCTGAACAATGCGCTGCTCAGCATCAAAGAGCGCGGTGAACTGTTTCGGGCTATTGCTACCGAAATTAACCAAGTGGTGCCCTGCGACTACTTCGGAGTGCGGGCACGCGAACCTGATTCGCCGATGCGGGCTATTGCCGAATTCAGCAAGCAGCCAGACGGCACTTTCGCGCCACTTGATGAAGGCCGGTATGGTGGTATGCCCGACTCTGAAGCGGCCAAAAAGGCGGTAGCAGCGCTTTTCTCGCGGCCGGGGGTGTATGTGGGTGCGGAGTTTGACAAGCTGGTGGAGCAGTACGCCATGCTGCGCCATATCAGGGACACGCGCGGCACCCAGTCGATACTATGCGCCCCGCTGCTGGAAACCGGCGATGAGCAGGCGGCCGCGCTTATTCTGGCCAGCCATCAACCGCAGGCATTCACCAACGAAATGCTGCAGCTCATCCTGAGCCTGGTGCCGCAGATTCGGCTGGCTATCCAGAACGTGTTTGCCTTTGAGCAGATTGACGCGCTCCGGGCGCAGCTGGAACGGGAACGGACTTACCTGATCGACGAAATTAACACCTCGGTTGCCGACCGCCTTGATGATTTTGTGGGTGGCAGCAGCGTCATGCAGCAAGTATATACCCGGCTGGGCCAAGTGGCGCCCACCGATACCACGGTACTCATCACCGGCGAGACCGGCACTGGCAAAGAATTGGTAGCCAGAGCACTGCACAACCTTTCACCACGGCGCGAGCGGGCCCTAATCAAGCTGAATTGCGCGGCACTGCCGGCTCAGCTTATCGAAAGTGAGCTATTCGGACACGAAAAAGGCGCGTTTACCGGGGCCCACGACCGGCGCATCGGTAAGTTTGAAATGGCTGACGGTGGCACTATTTTCCTGGATGAGGTGGGCGAATTGCCGCTCGACCTGCAGGCCAAGCTGCTGCGGGTACTGCAGGAAAAAGAGTTTGAGCGTATTGGCGGGCGGCGGGTCATCCAGACTGATGTGCGCGTTATTGCGGCCACCAACCGGGTGCTGGAAGACGAGGTGGCGGCCGGCCATTTCCGCGCCGACCTATACTACCGCCTCAACGTCTTCCCGATTAAGCTACCGGCCCTGCGCGAGCGGCCCGAAGACATCGAGCCCCTGATGCGGCATTTTCTGGAGCGGTTCACCAAGCGGATGGGCAAGCCGGTGCGTGGCCTGCGCGAGCGGGACCTGCAGGCGCTGCGCCACTATGGCTGGCCCGGCAATGTGCGCGAACTGGAGCACGTGCTGGAGCAGGCGGTTATTGTGAGTCAGGGGGCTTTTCTGGAGTTTGCGGGTTTCTCGGCGGCAGCTATGGCGGCTCCGGCGGCCCCGGAAGCCGGCGGGCCGCTCAAGTCGCTGAAAGAGCAGGAGCGCGACCATATTCTGGCAGCGCTGCAGCGTACCGGCGGCCGCGTAAGTGGCCCCAACGGCGCTGCGGCCTTACTCGACATCAACCCCAAAACGCTGGAAGCCCGCATGAAAAAGCTGAATATCCGGCGCACAATTACGGCTGGAGAGTAGCCGGAATATCACATAAAAAGGCCATGCAGAGAGAATCTACAGGGCCTTTTTATGAAGGTTGAAGCCTACTATTTAGCAGCCTGAATTTCGGCAATTGCTTTTTCGGCAATCTGCTGATTGGCAACAGCTGTGGCAGTGCCTGCCTGTTGCTTCACAGCAGCCTGCATCATCCCGATAATGGGCTCATCGGCCCCGAACCGCTTGTACTGAATAGCTAAGCCTTTGAGACGGTCCACATCTTCGGTGAAAGCCGCCGTATCGGTGAGACGGGCCAGCATGAGGCCCATGCCTTCAAAGAAGTTGCCCTTCTCGCGGCCGGTAGCAGCGTCGAATTTGTCGCGGACAAACTTCCACTGCGGCTGGCCACCGTTTTTGGCATACACATCCACAACCGCCAGAATCAGGCTGTTCTGGTCTGAAGTTTCCAACGCCTGGGCTTTGCTCAGAGCCAGCTTCGGGTTCACCTGCGCCAGCGCCTGCAGGGCCGCTCCCTGCACCGCGTACGACTGGCTGCCCGCCAGCAACTGCGCGAAGAGCTTCTCATCACGCTTGTCTTTGGTTTTGGCCAAGGCAGTCAGCATCGTAGCCAAGGCGTGCGGGTCTTTCTCGGTAGCGGCCAGCTTGCGAAGCGTGGGTAGCGCCGCTTTGGCTACGTCCTTGTTGTCGAGCTTGAGCCGCTCGGCAGCCACCATGCGCAGGTTGTTGAACTTGTCGCTGAGGCCAGCAACCAGCAGCTTGCGGGCAGCCGCATCAGTGTCCTGTTTGGCAGCTGCGGCCAGTAGGGCTTCGCGGCGCGCCACATACAGCGGGGCGTGGGCATACTGGTAGGCAAACTCGGCTACCGACTTATTGTCGGTTTGCTGCCACACCAGCGTTTTCTCGGCGTCCACGTCCACCAGGTCGGGCTTGGCGGTCAGCGGCATCGTGAAGGTTTGGGTGGCTTGGGTCATCATCACGCGCTGGCGCTGCGGCTTGCCATTCACGTAGTAATCAATGGCGAAGGGCAGCTGGAATGGCTGGCCCGGCTGGGTCTGCTTCACCGTCACGGACTGCACCTTCTGGGCCGCATCCCAGGCATAATCGATGCTCACAACCGGGTGGCCGGTGCCGAAATACCACTGGTTGTAAAACCAGTTCAGATCCTGGCCCGATACGGCCTCCATCGCCAGGCGCTGCTGGTGGGCTTCCCCATTGCCAAAGGCGTTGTCTTTCAGGTATTTTTGTAGACCGGCGAAGAACACGTCGTCGCCGAGGTAGGTGCGCAGCATGTCCAGAATAGCGCCGCCCTTTTGGTAGCTCACCAAATCAAACATGTCCTCCTGCGTGGCGTAGTGGAAACGCACCAAGTTTTTCTGCGCCTCGGCCGGGCTGCGCAGGTAGTTGCGCAGGTTGCGGTGGTTATGCGAGTCGCCGGCGTCGGCACCATATTTATGCTCCGCATAAAGCCCTTCTGAGAAGTCCGCCATCGACTCGTTCACGGTCAGGTTGCTCCAGCTTTCGGCCGTCACGTAGTCGCCAAACCACTGGTGAAACAGTTCGTGGGCAATAACCGATTCGTTTTGGTATTCGCGGTCCAGCAGCTGGCGGTCCGTCATCTGCACAAAATCACCGTGCAGCGTCGCCGACGTGTTTTCCATGGCCCCGCTCACGTAGTCGCGCACCACAATCTGGGCGTACTTGTTCCACGGGTATTCCACGCCAAGGCGGTTAGAAAAGAACTCCAGCATATCGGGCGTGTTGCCGAAAATCTGCTTGGCGAAAGGCGCGTACTTCGGCTCGAGGTAGTAGCTGACTTCCTTGCCGCGCCACATTTCCTTATGAATTTTGAAGTCGCCGACGGCCATCATAAACAGGTAGGGCGCGTGGGGCAGCTCCATCTTCCAGGTATCGGTGCGCAGACCGGGGCCGGCCGGCGTCTGGCTTACCAAGGCGCCGTTGCTGAGCGTGACATACTTGCTGGGCACCGTCAGACTGATTTCCGAGGTGGTTTTCTGGTTGGGCCTATCAATCGTTGGGAACCAGGCCGATGAAGCTTCCGTCTCGCCTTGCGTCCAGATCTGGACCGGCTTGCCCGCTACGGCACTATCTGGGTTAATGAAGTACAGGCCTTTGGCATCGGAAATAGCCGCGCTGCCTTCCGCTTTCAGCTCATCCGGCTTAGCTGTATACTCAATGTAGATGGTGTAGCTGGTACCGGGCGCCATAGTCTTGCCCAGGTAAATGCGCAGATTGTTCTTGTCGGTGTAGTCGAACTTGAGCGGCTGCAACTGCTGGCCGTTCACCAGCGCCACCGACTTAATGTCCATGCCTTTGGCATCAAGACGCAGCGAATCGGTGGCGTAGGCGTGCGGTTTCAGGGTCACCCATTCCTTACCGTAGAGGTAGCGCTTGGCGTAGTCGAAACGCACATCCAGCTTGGTGTGCACTAAGTCGTTGGATTTGGTGGCCGAGGCGCGGTAAATCTGCAGCGCCGGATTGGCCGGAGTGGCAGGGGTAGCTTGTTGGGCCAGGGCGGCAGTAGCCAGCAGGCAGCCGGCTGCAGTAAGTAGTTGTTTCATGTAGTAAGGAATGGGAAAGAGAGAGACAGGATGAATGAGGTCGGGCTGCACTTGTAGCAGCTGGCGCACGTAGTATTTCGGGATGCTGAGACAAACATACAAGTTACTACTATGCAAAACAAGGTACTATATAAAACAATAACATAATTAATAGATATATCCGGAAACTATACCACTCTTCCATAGGTGAGGCGGATACAGAAGACTATGCCGAGAGAAATGATTAGCCATCCCGACAGCCCTCCGCGCACCACATCCGTACACTTGGCTATCCATCCACTTAAGCTCCTGCAACTATGGCTCAACCTGCCACCACGCCCCAGCATACCGACCCCGCCACCAAGCGCGACGAGAAAAAGAACGAAGAAACCGTGAAGGACAAGCCCGACGGCAAAAAGAAAACCACGCAGCAGAAGTAACCCTTCTGCTCAGCGAGAAGCCCGGCCACGCAAGTAGCCGGGCTTTTTTGGGCCGGTAAATTGCGTGGTTCGGGAGCTAAACGCGCCACGGATGCGTTTTGCACGTACTTTTAGCCGAATGCCCATTCCCGACTTCGACCCCACTCAGCTCACCCGCGAACAGGTGTTGCGCGCCCTGCGCCAGATGGACCGTGAAGGGCCGCGTATGCCGCTTAGCACCGTTTATGACCTGGTGTACCGGGGTCGGCGCTATGCCCCGCGCGCTGTAGCAAAGCTGGCTTATCAGTTGGCTATTGGCCAGCCGGATGCTGCGTGGCCCCTGCCGGCTGGTGCAGCCACTAACCGGGTTTTGGAGCAGCTCGATTTCACCATTGCCACCAAGCGTCCTACCCTCGCCAACTCACCGCTCGATGGAGACGTAGCCGCCCAAGAGGCCATGCAGGCGCTTTACACCGGCCGCGAAACAGTACCGAAGCAGCCAAAGCAAGCAGTGAAGCTAGAAGCTGATGCCGTGAGCGAGCTGGCTTTTGCGTATTCCATGCCCCCTTCTCGGCCCTACCAACGGGCGCAGGCATTACAGGAGCTTTTTATTTCAGAGGCTCGCCTTGATGCAGCCCTGGCTGCCTTGCGCCGACGCCGCAACCTGATTCTGCAGGGTTCGCCGGGCACGGGCAAAACGTTTCTGGCGCGGCGGCTGGCCTGGCTGGAGCTGGGCGCTACCGATGCCACCCGCGTGGAGCTGGTACAGTTTCATCCCAGCTACAGCTACGAAGACTTTGTGCAGGGCTTCCGGCCCGATGCGCAGGGCACATTCCGGCTGCAGGACGGCGTGCTGCTTGACTTTTGCCGCCGAGCTGCCCAGGAGCCGGAGCATCCTTATTTTCTGCTGATTGACGAGCTAAACCGAGGCAACCTAAGCCGCATTTTCGGCGAGCTGCTGCTGTTATTGGAGGCCGATAAGCGCGGCTCCGCCCACGCTGTGCGCCTGCCCTACGCTCCTGCCGACGCTCCACGATTCTTCGTACCCGAAAACGTGTTTTTCATCGGGACCATGAACCTAGCCGACCGCAGCCTTGCGCCGCTGGACTATGCGTTGCGCCGCCGTTTCGCCTTCGTGGAGATGCCCCCAGAATTTGGGCCACCGCTGCAGGAATACCTAACCGGAAAAGGCGTGCCTGCCGCTGTAGTGAAGCGCCTCACCCAGCGTCTCACCGACCTGAACCAGAACATCACCGACGACCCCGACCTGGGGCCCGATTTCCGAATCGGGCACAGCTACTTCTGCGCGCCGCCAGCAGCCCCGGCTGCGGCTGAGGAGTGGCTGACACTGATTCTGGAGCAGGAAATTGCGCCGTTGCTGGATGAGTACTGGCTCGACCAGCCGGCCAAAGCTACGGCTCAAAAGAAAAAGCTGCTGGCCCGGTAGCTATGCTGATTCCCATCCAGAACCTCTACTACCTGCTCTGCTACGCTTGGAATCGGCTGCCGGAGCGAGCGGAGCTTTTGGCCGTAGAAGCCGTCCCGTTTCATCGGCCGCTGGAACTGTTGGCTCATGTGCTACTGGCTGGTACCCGACGGCTTTTGCAACAGGGCCTGCCGGTAGCCTACACCGAGCGTACGGAGGAACTGGCCGAGTTGCGCGGGCGCCTGCTGCTGGCACCTACCTTGGCGCAACAGCTGCTACCCCAAGGCCGGGCAGTGTGTCAGTTTGATGAACTAGGACCCGATACGCCCTTCAGCCAGCTGCTGCTGGGCACCTTGCACCAACTGGCCCGCAGCCGTGCCCTGCCCATTGCCCTCCGCCACGACCTAAAGCTGGCGCTACGCCGGTTTCCGGCTGCCATGGCGCCGCAGCCGCTTTCTGCAGCCAGCCTGCGCGCGGTGCGCCGACTGCGGCCAACTGGGCTGTCGGCGTTTCTGCTGAATGTATGCGAGTTGATTTACCACAGTGCTCTGCCGTCGCCGGAGGCTACTGGCCGCCCCCGCTTCCGTGACTTTCGCCGCGACGAGGCGCTGATGGCGCGCTTGTTTGAGCAGTTTGTCCGCAACTTTTATCGTCTGGAGCAGCGCCGGTTTCGGGTGGCCTCGGAAGTCATACAGTGGCAGGCGGAGGCCGAGTCGGCGGAAGCGCTGGCGCTGCTGCCCGCTATGGTTACGGATACGTCGCTGGAAGCGCCAGACCGCAAAATCATCCTCGACACGAAGTACTATACCGCGGCACTTCGCACCCGCTACGACCAGCAGAAGCTGATTTCGCCCCACCTCTACCAGCTCTACGCCTACCTCCAGAACCAGCCCACGCAGCCCGGCCAGCAGCTGGAAGGCATTCTGCTTTACCCGGCCGCCACGCAGTTTGTGGACGTACGCTACACCCTGGGCGGCCACCCCGTCCGCATCGTGACGGTGGACCTGGCGCAGCCCTGGCCGCAGATTTCAGCGGCCTTGCTGGCGCTTCTGGATTGAGAATTTCATAACATAGCGGGCCGTTTTCTGCATTTGTGCAGCCCCGCTACGTCAGTTGCGTCAGTAGGTTGCAATTCGGGGCTATTCTGCCTAAACTACCCCTCCGTTCCAACTCCATCACCAAACTTCTACTCTTTTGAAACGACGCGAATTTGTGGGCCTCACCGGCCTGGCAACCGGCGCCCTGTTCCTGCCCTCCATTCCGGGGTTGGCCAGCTCGCCCGTAGACCCGGCCCGCCTGCTCGAGGCCGTGGACCCGGCCATCAAGAAGCGCCTGGCCGATGCGGCTCTGAATGCCGCTAAGTCGGCCGGCGCATCCTACGCCGACGTGCGTATCGGGCGCTACCTGAACCAGAGCATTTTCACCCGCGAAAAGCAGGTGCAGAACATTGCCAGCGGCGAAAGCTACGGTGCAGGCGTGCGGGTTATTGCCAATGGTACCTGGGGCTTCGCGGCTACCAATACCGTAACGGAAGCTGGCATGGCCAAAGCCGCGCAACTCGCTGTCCAGATTGCCAAGGCCAACGCCAAAGTGCAGAAAGACCAGGTGAAGCTGGCCCCGCAGAAAGGCTACGGTGAGGTATCCTGGAAAACCCCGATTGAGAAAAACTCTTTCGAGGTACCCGTGAAGGAGAAGGTAGATCTGCTGCTAGCCGCCAACGCCAAAGCGCTGGACAACGGCGCTTCGTTCGTGAATTCGGCCCTGTTCCAGATCAACGAGCAGAAGTATTTCGCCAGCACAGACGGCTCCTACATCGACCAGGACATTCACCGCATCTGGCCCACGTTCGGCGTCACGGCCATCGACCGGGCTTCGGGCAAATTCCGGACCCGGGAGGGCCTGAGCGCACCCATGGGCCTGGGCTACGAGTACCTCACGCCGAAAGCCGCCGACCGGATTAACGGGCCCGTCGGCACGGGCCTGATAGGCTACCGCAACTCCTACGACATGCTGGAAGATGCCGCCCTGGCCGCCAAACAGGCCAAGGAAAAGCTGACGGCGAAAAGCGTGGTACCCGGCAAATATGACTTGGTGCTCGACCCCAACCACCTGGGTCTGACTATCCACGAAAGCATCGGGCACGCCACCGAGCTGGACCGCGTGCTGGGCTACGAAGCCAACTACGCTGGCACCAGCTTCGCTACACTGGAATGGAAGGCGAAGAACGCGCCCTACGGCTCGAAGCTCGTGAACATTGTAGCCGACAAAACGCAGCCCGGCAGCCTCGGCGCTGTCGGCTACGACGACGAAGGCGTGAAAACCGGCCAGTGGGATATCATCAAGGAGGGCAGGTTGGTGGATTATCAGAAAACCCGCGACCAGGCGCACATCGTGAACCAGGACCACTCCGACGGCTGCTCCTATTCGCAGTCGTGGCAGGATGTGCAGTTCCAGCGCATGGCCAACATCAGCCTGCTGCCCGGCAAAGAGAAGCTGAGCGTGGATGAGATGATCAGCAAGGTGGACAAAGGCATCTACATTGCCGGCCGCGGCTCGTTCTCCATCGACCAGCAGCGCTACAATTCCCAGTTTGGTGGCACGGTGTTCTACGCCATCGAGAAAGGCAAAATTGCCGGCATGCTCGAAGACGTGGCCTACCAGACCAACACAGTAGAGTTCTGGAACAGCTGCGCCGCCATCTGCGACCAGTCGGACTACCGGTTGTTCGGCTCGTTCTTCGATGGCAAAGGCCAGCCCAGCCAGGTTTCGGCCGTAAGTCACGGCTCCAGCACCACGCGCTTCAATGGCGTCAACGTCATCAACACGGCCCGCAAAATTGGTTGATGGGCCTCTGTGCCCTCTGCCCAGCCGCCTGACCCAGTTAGAGCCGGCTGGGCGCTTCCAGCATATCCAGTCATCCAAACTCAGCCCATCAACAATGGCAATTCTTTCCCAGGATGAAGCCCAGGCCATCCTCAAAAAAGTCATCAGTTTTTCTACCGCCGACGAGTGTGAAGTCACGCTCAATGGTGAAACCGGCGGCAACGTCCGCTCGGCCCGTAACTCCATCAGCACCAGCGGCGCCGTCGATAACGTGAGTCTGGTCGTGGAGTCGCGCTTCGGCAAACGCTCCGGCGTGGCTACCTGCAACGAATTCGACGATGCTACGCTGCGCCGTTGCGTACAGCGGGCCGAAGAAATTGCGCGTCTCGCTCCCGAGAGCCCCGAATACATGCCGCTGCTGGGCCCGCAGCAGTATTCAGCCGCACCCCAGGCATTTGCCAAAAGCACGGCCGGTATCACGCCCGACTACCGCGCCCAGCAAGTAGGAGCCAGCATGAAAATCTGCGACGAGAAGAAGCTCTCGTCGGCTGCTTTCCTGAATGATGAGGCCGGTTTCGTGGCCAAGCGCAACAGCAAGGGCCTGGAAGCCTACCAGCAGATTACCAACCTGGAATTCAGCATTACGGTGCGCACGCCCGACGGCACCGGCTCCGGCTACGCCACCGCCGACTACAACGATTCCAGCAAGTTCGACGCCGCCGCCCTTACGCGCACTGCTGCCGATAAAGCGGCCATGTCGCGCAATGCCAAAGCGTTGGAGCCCGGCAAATACACCGTGATTCTGGAGCCGGCGGCCTTGGTTGCCAACTCCGATGCGTCACTGCTGCAGGCACTGATGGGCGCCCTCGATGCTCGCAACGCCGACGAAGGACGCTCGTTCCTGAGCAAAAAAGGAGGCGGAAACAAGAAGGGCGAAAAGCTCTTCGACGAGCGGGTGACCATCTACTCCGACCCGACCATGCCCGAGGTGGCTACCCTGACGTTCTCCGGCGACGGCCGGCCGCAGAAAAAGACCACCTGGATTGAGAAAGGCGTGGTAAAAAACCTCTACACTTCGCGCTTCTGGGCTCAGAAAGCCGGCATTCCGGACCTGCCACGCCCTAGCGGCTGGGTGATGGAAGGCGGCACGCAAAGCCTGCAGGACATGATTAAAGGCACGGCCAAAGGTATCCTCGTGACGCGCCTGTGGTACATTCGCCCCGTTGACCCGCAGACGCTGCTTTACACCGGCCTGACACGCGACGGAACGTTCTACATCGAGAACGGCAAGATCAAACATCCGGTGAAGAACTTCCGCTTCAACGAGTCGCCGATTATCATGCTCAATAACCTGGAAGCCATTGGCAAACCGGTGCGCGTGGGCGGCAACCTAGTTCCGCCGCTGAAAATCCGTGACTTCACCTTCACGAGCCTTTCCGACGCCGTGTAACGTCTGGATTTATTTTCGGAATAAAACGGCGTCCTTCGGGTCGGAGGACGTCGTTTTATTTCTTTTTTAAATATATCAGCATGAAGCAATTTCTTTACGCAACTGCTTTTCTACTGCCTTTCGCAAGCACTGCTCAGCAGCCTGACTCATCTGCTGCCGAAGCTTCTGCTAAGGCTGTATACCGCGAAAACAACTACGTATCCTTCCTACCCGGCACTATTCGTCTGCTCGATGGGCACCTTATTCAGGGGTATGTGCCCATCCCAACTATGTACCCCGGTATTGGCACTGACTTCATCTACTATCGGGCTCACCCTAAAAGCAAACCTAAGCCAAAGAAGCAGACGGTGGAAATTTCCCGGGTGCATAGCATAACGGCCGGAGCCCATTATTTAGAGACAATGTTGCTGCCTGACGGCTCCGACGAACTATATGACCAGGAAATATTGGCTGAGCGGTTTGTGAATGGGCCGGTAGAAGTGTTTCTGCAGGCCGAAGCACAGAGCATACCGGTACCCATACCCGTGGCCGGCTCTATTTTGGGCGCGGCCATACCCTACACCAACAGCCACTTTTTCGTCCGGCGCAACGGCTTTCTGATGCAGGTATATCGGGGCTCCTTTAAAGAGGTGATGAGTCAGTATCTGCAGGACTACCCTGAGCTGGCTGCCAAGGTGCGGGCAGGCGAAAAAGACTATCACTACCGCAACATGATTTCTATTATCACGGAGTTCAACGCTCATATCGGTAGTACCTCGGGCACTGGCCAATAAGTGTTGCTAACGCTGACATCATACCCATCAACTCGAAAGCCATTGGTAAGCCGGGGCCCGCTACCCTTTGTTCAACATCCGTGGCTTCTCTTTCATCAGCCTTCAGAAGCCGTGTAGCGCACAGCGCAATCTGTGCCACCCAACCCAACCTATCTGAATACCCTTCTTCGTATGAAAAGACGTGATTTTGTAGGCCTTACTGGCCTGGCCACTGGTGCCCTGTTTGTGCCCAGCATTCCGGGCTTCGGCAACGGCACTAGCGTAGATACGCTGCGCCTGCTGGATGCAGCCGACGACCCGGCCATTAAGAAGCGCTTGGCCGATGCGGCTCTGAATGCCGCCAAAGCCGCCGGCGCCACCTATACCGATGTGCGCATCGGGCGCTACCTCAATCAGGGCGTGTTCACTCGCGAAAAGCAGGTACAGAACATCGTCAGCACGGAGAGCTACGGCGCAGGCATCCGGGTTATTGCCAACGGCACCTGGGGCTTTGCCTCCACCAACATCGTGACGGAAGCCGGCATGGCCAAAGCCGCCCAGCTGGCCGTAGCCATTGCCAAGGCCAACTCGGTGGTGCAGAAGGAAAAGGTGCAGCTGGCCCCGCAGAAAGGCTTCGGTGAAGTGAGCTGGAAGGCGCCTATTCAGCAGAACGCCTTCACGGTGCCCATCAAAGACAAAGTGGATCTGCTGCTAAATGCCAACGCCAAAGCGCTGGAAAATGGCGCTTCGTTCGTGAATTCGGTGCTGTTCCAAGTAAATGAGCAGAAGTATTTTGCCTCTACTGACGGCTCCTACATCGACCAGGACATTCACCGCATCTGGCCCACGTTCGGCGTCACGGCCATTGATCGGGCTTCGGGCAAGTTCCGTTCCCGCCAGGCGTTGAGCGCGCCGATGGGCCTGGGCTACGAGTACCTCATACCCAAGGCTGCCGACAAGATTGCCGGCCCGGCCGGCTCCGATGTGTTCGGCTACCGCAACAGCTACGACATGCTGGAGGACATTGTGCGGGCCACCAAGCAGGTGAAGGAAAAGCTCACGGCCAAGAGCGTGGTGCCCGGCAAATACGACCTGGTACTCGACCCACACCACCTGGGCCTGACCATCCACGAATCGGTGGGCCACCCCTTGGAGCTGGACCGCGTGCTGGGCTACGAAGCCAACTACGCCGGCACCAGCTTCGCGACGCTGGAGTGGAAGGCCAAAGGCACTCCCTATGGCTCCAAGCAGGTCAACATTGTGGCCGACAAGCTGCAGCCCGGTTCGTTGGGAGCGGTTGGTTACGACGACGAAGGCGTGAAAACCAAAGAGTGGGACCTGATTAAAGAAGGCAAGCTGGTGGATTACCAAAAAATCCGGGACCAAGCGCACATCGTGGGCCAAAAGGAGTCGGATGGCTGCTGCTACTCGCAGTCGTGGCAGGATGTGCAGTTCCAGCGCATGGCCAACATCAGCCTCAAGCCCAGTCCTACAAAGATGAGCGTGGACGACCTGGTGAAGGGCGTGGACAAAGGCATCTACATTGCCGGCAACGGCTCGTTCTCCATCGACCAGCAGCGCTACAACTCGCAGTTCGGCGGGCAGGTGTTCTACGCCATCGACAAAGGCAAAATCACGGGCATGCTCGAAGATGTGGCTTACCAGACCAACACGCTGGAGTTCTGGAACAGCTGCGCCGGTAGCTGCGACGCCTCCGACTACCGGTTTGCAGGCTTCTTCAACGACGGCAAGGGCCAGCCTTCGCAAAGCTCGGCCGTGAGCCACGGCTCCAGCACCACGCGCTTCAACGGCGTCAACGTCATCAATACGGCCCGCAAAATCTAAGCGCGGCTGCTACTGCTCATGCTACAACGGCCTGCTGGAATCTACCCGGCAGGCCGTTGCTTTATCATCTGAATTTTCTAATATTTATCAGCCCTCCGCACAACCTTCACCGGCTGTAGCGCATCTGTCGGTTGATTCCGCTTGCCGGCTCTGCCGGGCTCACTCTCTTTCCCACCATTTTTCACCCCAAACACCTTGAGAAGACGTGATTTTGTGGGGCTTACCGGTCTGGCGGCCGGGGGCCTGTTGCTCCCGAGCCTGCCCGGCATGGGGGGCATTTTTGTGGAGCCCGACCAGCTGCTCGACGTCATCGACCCGGCCCTGAAAAAGCGGCTGGCCGATGCGGCCCTGAACGCGGCGAAGTCGGCTGGGGCCAGCTACACCGATGTGCGGATCGGACGCTACCTGAATCAGTACGTTTTCACGCGTGAGAAGCAGGTGCAGAACATTGTTAGCACGGAGAGTTTTGGGGCGGGCGTACGGGCGCTGGTAAACGGCGCCTGGGGCTTTGCGGCCACCAATACCGTGACGGAAGCCGGCCTCGCGGAAGCCGCCCGCACGGCCGTAGCCATTGCCAAAGCCAACCAGAAGGTGCAGAAAGCACCCGTGCAGCTGGCTCCGCAGAAAGGCTACGGCGAAGTGAGCTGGAAAACGCCGATTGAGAAGAATTTCTTCGAGGTGCCCGTGAAGGAGAAAGTAGACCTGCTGCTGGCCGCCAACGGCAAAGCGCTGGAAAACGGCGCCAGCTACGTAAACTCCGCGCTGTTTCAGGTGAACGAGCAGAAGTATTTCGCCAGCACCGACGGCTCCTACATCGACCAGGACGTGCACCGCATCTGGCCCACCTTCGATGTGACGGTGGTAGACCGCACTACCGGCAAGTTCCGGTCGCGCGGCGCTATGGCCTCGCCCATGGGCCTGGGCTACGAGTACCTGACGCCTCGCGCCAGTGATAAGATGGCCGGTCCGCAGGGCACCAGCGTTATCGGCTACAAACAGCGCTACGACATGCTGGAAGATGCCGCCCTGGCCGCCAAGCAGGCCAAAGAAAAGCTCACTTGCAAGAGCGTCGTGCCAGGCAAATACGACCTGGTGCTCGACCCCTCGCACCTGGGCCTCACGATTCACGAATCGGTGGGCCACCCGCTGGAGCTGGACCGCGTGCTGGGCTATGAGGCCAACTACGCCGGTACTTCCTTCGCGACGCTGGAGTGGAAGGCCAAGGGTGCGCCGTATGGCTCGAAGCTCGTGAACATTGTGGCCGACAAGCTGCAGCCGGGCTCGTTGGGCGCGGTCGGCTACGACGATGAAGGCGTGAAAACCAAAGAATGGGACCTGATAAAGGAAGGCAAGCTGGTAAACTATGAGAAGATTCGGGACCAGGCGCACATTGTGGGCCAGACGGAATCAGATGGCTGCTGCTACGCCGACTCCTGGAGCAGCGTGCAGTTTCAGCGCATGCCCAACGTGAGCCTCAGGCCCGGCAAGGAGAAACTGAGCGTGGATGAGATGATCAGCAAGGTGGACAAGGGCATCTACATTGCCGGCGAAGGCTCCTACTCCATCGACCAGCAGCGCTACAACTTCCAGTTCGGTGGCAAAGTCTTCTATGCCATTGAGAAAGGCAAAATCACGGGGATGATAGAGGACGTGGCCTACCAGGCCAACACGCAGGAATTCTGGAACAGCTGCGCCGCCATATGCGACGCCTCCGATTATCGGTTCCTGGGCACCTTCTTCGATGGCAAAGGCCAGCCCAGCCAGATATCCGCCGTGAGCCACGGCTCCAGCACCACGCGCTTCAACGGCGTCAATGTCATCAATACGGCCCGCAAAATCTAAGTATTCAGCTCATTCACAATGGCAATTCTTTCCAAAGACGAAGCCCAGGCTATCCTCAAAAAAGTCCTCAGCTTCTCGACTGCCGACGAGTGCGCCGCCCAGCTCAATGGCAGCACTACCGGCAATATCCGCTACGCCCGCAATGCGGTAAGCACGGCCGGTTCTTCTAGCGACGTGAGTATGGTGGTAGAGGCCCGATTCGGCAAGCGGGCCGGCGTGGCTACCTGCAACCAGTTCGATGACGCTACACTGCGCCGCTGCGTACAGCGGGCTGAGGAAATTGCGCGCCTCGCCCCCGAAGACCCGGAATACGTGCCCATGCTAGGCCCACAGCAGTTTCTGACGCCCATCACCTACGCCGCCAGCACCGCCGCCATCAGCCCCGATTTCCGGGCCCAGGTAGCGGCCGACAGCATTACGCTGTGCGAGAGCCGCAAGCTCACGGCCGCTGGCTACCTCGAAGACGGGCCCCGGTTTGTGGCCATCCGCAACAACAGGGGACTCGAAGGCTACCAGCAGTCTACCAACCTCGACTTTTCCGTGACCGTGCGCACCGCCGACGGCACCGGCTCGGGCTACGCCGTGGGCGACTTCACGGACGCCGCGAAGTTCGATACCAAAGCCATGACCAAGCGTGCAGCCGACAAAGCAGCTGGTTCAGTAGCAGCCAAAGCCATTGAGCCTGGCAAGTACACCGTGATTCTGGAGCCCGCCGCACTGGTATCCGACGAAGGCATTCTGAACCGGCTTATCTACGCGCTTGATGCGCGGGAAGCCGACGAGGGCCGTTCGTTTCTGAGCAAGAAAGGAGGCGGCAATAAGCTGGGCGAAAAGATGTTCGATTCACGCGTGACTATCTACTCCGATCCGCTGAACGCCAGCGCTCCCGGCCGCGTGTTCGACGGCGACGGCCTGCCCGTGAAGCGCATGACGTGGATAGAAAAAGGGGTGATGAAGAACCTCTACTACTCCCGTTTCTGGGCCGAAAAGAACAAAAAGCCAGCCACGGCTTTTCCCAGCGGCTTCGTGATGGAAGGCGGCACGCAAAGCGTCGAGGATTTGATAAAGGGCACGGCCAAGGGCATCCTGATTACGCGCCTGTGGTACATCCGCGACGTTGATCCGCAGACGCTCCTCGTGACGGGCCTCACGCGCGACGGCACCTTCTACATCGAGAATGGCAAGATCAAGCACCCCATCAAAAACATGCGCTTCAACGAAAGCCCGGTGATTATGCTCAACAACATAGAGGCCATCGGCAAACCACAACGCTTGGGCGGCAACATGGTGCCCCCGCTCAAAGTGCGCGACTTTACGTTCACGAGCCTCTCCGACGCGGTGTAGCAAACGTTGGGTAGCACAGATAGAACCCCCGCTTTTCGGCTGGAAAGCGGGGGTTTTATTTAGTGTATCTGCTATGGTTATTCGTCGCCGAACCGGATGCCGATATAGCCTTGGATGACGCGGTTTTTCAGACGTGGGTCGTTGGCACCGTTCAGGTCGCGCACATCATTGATATCGTTGAGGCCGGCCGTATAGCGCGCCCCCAGAATCAGGTGGCCGACTTCGATGCCGGCTCCGGCTGCCAGGGCGAAGTCGGTTTTCTTGTAGTTGCTGTCGGCGGGGCGGTCTACGGGGCCGTAGCCATCGGCAGCGCTGATGCGCAGGGTGCCATCTTCACGCGCCCCAAGCAGCACGCCAAATTGCGGGCCGGCTTCGGCAAACACAGGGCCTACCTTCACGCGGGCCAGCACGGGCACATTGAGGTAGTGCAGCTTGGTTTCGTAGTTGGCTACGGTGGAGCGGAACTCCGAGCCCTGCAGCGAGTAGAGCACCTCCGGCTGAATAGACAGCGGCCCCAGCACCGGAATCCGGGCAAAAATTCCGGCGTGAAAAGTCGTTTTGTAGCGCGTTTCCATCTCAATGTTTTGTCCATCGAGTATCGCGCCATTGATTCCGGCCTTGATTCCGAATTGCGCCTGGGCGCTGGTAGCGGCCAATAGCGGCAGCAGAAGTATCAGAAAGTTAGCTTTCATAGTGGGAAGCAGTTTACTGATGCAGAAGCTCTTAACGTAAAACACAGGTCCCGCGCATACATTCACGGCCCACAACTTTTGGTCAACAGCTTCCTAAGCACCATTCGGAGAGTATTTTGCCACCCAAGCCACCTTGCCGCCACCGCCGTGTCTGTAGCTGTTAGCTACCGCAAGGCTTGTTCCCCGTCACCTCACTCCCTCGCTTCCGACGCCGCCCACAACGCCCTGAGGGAGACCATCAAGGGCTGCCTCATCACTTCACAACCATTCGCCTCATCACCCTCACTAAATGCCCGCTCCCTTCACCTTTGTGCGCCTGCAATACCGTTCCGGCGACTGGGACGGCGTGGACGAGCGGATGCCCACCAACCTGCTGCACTCCCTGATTCAGTACACTAAAATTCCGGTGAACCAGAAGGAGAAAGTAGTGGCTCTGGATTCGGTGGAGCTATTTCGCTACCCGTTCTGCTACCTGTCGGGGCACAAGCTGGTGCAGTTTTCGGCGCAGGAAAAGAAGAACTTCACCCAGTACGTGCGCAACGGCGGCTTCGTGTTCGTGGATGACTGCAACCACGACATTGACGGGCTGTTTGCGCGCTCCTTTGAGGAGCAGATGCGCCAGTGTTTCGGGGCCGGCGCGCTCAAGAAAATTGCCAAGACGCACCCTATCTACTCGCAGTTCTTCAAATTTCCGGATGGGCCGCCGCCTACCAGCTTTGAGCTCAATGGCTGGGGCGACGACCTAGTGCACGACTACCTGAAAGGCATCGAAATCAACGGCCGGCTGGGCGTGCTCTACTCCAACAAAGACTACGGCTGCGAGTGGGACTACGACTTCCGCAACAAACGCTTTCTGGCTGAAGACAACACCAAATTCGGCGTGAATATCCTGCTCTACGCGCTTACAGCGTAACGGAAAATTTCGGCTTGTTTAGAACCGGAAGCCCAGCCCCAGGCGTCCGTCAAAATCGGTCTGGTGCGTGTCGTAGTAGGCCTTTTGCTCGGTCTGGTAGCCACCATAGGGCGCTGCTTTAAACTTGTCCTGCCCCACGTGCTGCCAGCTCATCAGGCCGGCCGACACATCCAGGAAGAACCGACTGCCGGATTTAACCGAACCCTGCCATCCTAGCAACGCCCCGGCACCTACAAACCGCCGCTGTTGCGTTGGCTCGTAACGGCCCGACAGTTTCACGGTGCGGAAAGCCGCTGCCGGGGCCAGATAGAAACCGGCCAGGGCCTGCGTGCCCCGCTGCGGGCGGAAATAGTAGCGCCCCTGCACCGATACGCCGGCTTTGCGCTCCGAGGAGCTGCCGCCATTCAGGAGGCCCTCGCCTACCACGCTAAACCGGGCGCCAACCTGCCGCTCGTAGGAAACCAGAATCGGAAACAGCGTGCCGCCATTGCCCAGGGCCGTATTGGCAAAATTACTGGCCAGTACCCCGCCTACATCAAACCGCACGGCGTTGTGAAAACCCTCGGCCGGGGCCATCGGCTTGGCCTTGAGAGAATCGGGTGTGTTGCTGCTGAGCAGAAGCGGCTGGTCTGTTGGCTGCTCGTATCTTAGTTGCGCCGGGGCCACTGGACTGGCGCTAGCCAGCAGGCCAGCGCTGGTTTCAGAGCCGAAACTGGCGGCAGCCAGTTCCTGGCTTGGCAACCGCTGGCCCAGTACACGCGGATTGGCTGGTTCGTGCTCCTGCGCCAAAGCTGCAAAGGCGGGCAGTGATGCAGCCACTAGTACGAAAAGCCGTTTGTAGGAGTGCTGCCGGAAATTGGTAAATGAGTTCATGACACGAGACAGAGAGAGTGGATAAGGATGAGTCAAATGTGCGCGAGTGGCAGCCCGTCGGCAAACCATTCTCGCCCTGAATCAGACTTTTCACCACCTGCCATTTTCGCTCTACCATACCTTTTAAGGCAGCAACCACCGCTTAGAATCAGACTTTACACGCCTTCTTTTACGTTCCTCTTTTCGTGATTTCAACCGAACAAGACGTTACCCGCCTGCTTGCTAAGCTGCCGCCACTACGCCAGGAAATTGCCAAAGTAATTGTGGGGCAGGAAGCCGTGCTGGATGAGGTGCTGGTAGCGCTGCTCGCTGGCGGCCACGCGCTGCTAGAAGGCGTGCCAGGCCTGGCCAAAACACTGCTCGTACGCACGCTAGCCCAGGCCACCGACCTGCCCTTCCGCCGCATTCAGTTTACGCCCGACCTGATGCCGACTGATATTCTCGGCACCGAGATTCTGGAGGAAGACCACGGCACCGGCCACCGCTCGTTCAAGTTCAACGAGGGGCCCATTTTCGCCAGCCTCGTGCTGGCCGACGAAATCAACCGGACGCCACCCAAAACGCAGGCGGCGCTGCTGGAAGCTATGCAAGAAGGCCACGTGACCTATGCCGGCCAGGAGCACGCGCTGCCCAAGCCGTTCTTCCTGCTGGCTACCCAAAACCCCATCGAGCAAAGTGGCACCTACCCGCTGCCTGAGGCCCAGCTCGACCGGTTTCTGCTCTACATCCGCATTGGCTACCCTACGGAGCAGGAGGAGCTGGCGGTGCTGAGCGGCACGACTGGCACGGCGCGGCCGGAAGTGCGCCCGGTGCTGGCCGGCGAGGACGTACGGCAACTACAGCAGCTGGTGCGGCAAGTGAGCTTGAGTCCCGAGTTGCTGGCCTTTGTGAACCGGCTGGTGCGAGCCACGCGCCCGGCCACGTCGGAGGTGAAATTCATCCAAGACTATGGCCGCTGGGGTGCGGGCCCGCGGGCCGGCCAGGCGCTGATTCTGTGCGCCAAGGCCCGCGCCCTGCTGCAGGGCCGGTTCGCGGCTACCCTCGACGATATCCGGGCGCTGGCTCCGGCCGTCCTGCGCCACCGCGTATTGCTCAACTTCAATGCTGAAGCCGAAAACCTAACCGCCGATGATGCCGTGCGGGAGCTGTTGAAGGCGGTACAGGTATAGGGGCGACGCTTGCCCCCGCCCTCGTTGAACGATTCCTACCGCAACGGTTCCAGCGCCAGTTCCACGATGGCGGGCGGGGGCAAGCCCCGCCCCTACACTGCCCGGCCCTTACTACTCAACCAACCACATGCTCAGCCCCGAACTCCTGCACGCCTTACAGAATCTGCCGCTGGCGGCCCGGCAGGCGGCTGAAGGGTTTCTGCACGGCCAGCACTTGAGCCGGCGCAAAGGCGCGGGCATGGAGTTCAGCCAATACCGCCCCTACCAGCCCGGCGACGACCTGCGCCGCCTCGACTGGCGCTTGGCGGCCCGCTCGGATAGGTATTATCTGCGCGAATCGGAAGTGGACACCAGCCTGACCGTACATCTTGTGCTGGATGCTACCGCCAGCATGAATCACGCCGACGACAATGGCCTCACCAAGCTCGACTACGCCCGGCTGCTGCTGGCGGCCTTGGCCTACCTGGCTACGCAGCAAGGCGATGCTGTGGGCCTAACCATTCTGCACCCGGCGGGCCTGCGCCATCTGCCGCCCCGTGCCGATGCCCGTCAGTTGCCGCGCCTCTACCATGCCCTCGAAACGGCGGAGGCTACCGGCTCTTTTCCTTCCCTCGAAACCCTTGCCCCCCTCACGGCCCGCCGCCAGCGTGCCCTGACCATTTGCGTAAGCGACCTGTACGAGACGGATGCGGAAATAAATAGCTTGCTCACGCGGCTGCGGGCGGCTTCTGGCGAAGTCTTACTCCTGCACCTGATGGCCCGCAACGAACTGGAGTTCAGCTTCCGTGGCGCCGTGACGTTTGAGGATCTGGAAACCGGCCAGCGCTTGCAGCTCAACGCCGACCAGCAGCGTGCCGGCTGGCAGCAGCAGCTGCAGGAGTGGCTGCGTGAAACGGCCCGGCAGGCCCGCCGCCACGGCTTCGATTACCATCAGCTCAGCACTGCCGAACCCCTCACCCAGGCTCTGCGCGAGTTCCTGCGCCGACGCGACAAGGCCCTTATGTAGCACCAGCCGCTGGGTTATTGCACTAGAACATCCACTCCTGATGGCGCTTCCCTTTGGGAGTTACTTGCGGTTCGCGCAGCCTTAGTCCCTTACTTCCGACCTTTCTACCAGCAACTCATTCACCCTTCCTTGCCCGCGTTTCTCTTTCACCATGCCACCGCCGGATTGCTGGCCCTATTGGGGCTGGCGGTACCAGTGGCCATTCACCTCTGGAACCGGCGGCCGGGGCGCACGGTACGAGTAGGCAGTGTGCGCTGGCTGGAGGCTGCCGCCAATCGCCGCCTGCGCAATCTGCGGCTCGAACAGGTGTGGCTGTTGCTGCTTCGGGCTGCCTTGGTGGCGTTGCTGGCGTTGGTGGTAGCAGATCCGGTCTGGATGCGGCCCCGGCCAGCGCAGGAGGCACGCGGAGTGGTATTGCTGGCCCCCCAACTGTTGCATCCCGATGTGCTGCCGGCCCTGCGCCCTTCTCTCGATTCGTTGCGGCGGCAAGGCTACTCGTTGCGGCTGTTTGCACCAGGCTTCCGGCCGGTTTCTGCTCATGCCTGGAATCAGCCAGACTCCTTACGGCAACTGCTCACTTTAGCTCGTGTTGCCGATTCTGCTACAACTGTGGCTGACGATTACTGGGCCCGTGCCCGGCAGGCAGCTGACTCGTTTCCGGGCCGACCACTGCACCTTATTACCGGGGCCGCGTTGCCGTATTTCATCGGGGCTCGCCCAGCGCTACCGGCTCGCCTGACGTGGCAAACTGTGCCTTTACCCGATTCGGCCGTCTGGCTGGCGCAGGCTTGGCAGCCTCACCCCGACACCTTGCGGCTGCTCGTTGGCCGCAGCCAGGAAGAAGGCACTGTCTTTCGTACTGTAGCCCTGCGCCATCCTCGCACTGCCGGTCGCCTGTCGGTAGCTGCCCTGCCCGGTTTGGAATACGTGCCAGGCCCGAAACCTGTGCTACAACTCGCCGGCCAGCCAGCTGTTGCCATCCACACAGCACCGCTACGGGTAGTCTTGTATGCTGATGCCGCACATGCTGCGGCCGAGCGCTATCTGCGGGCGGCGCTACGGGCCGCCGCGCTGGGCCTACACCGGCCTCTGGATCTGCGCACCGCCACGCCCACCGCCCCGCTGCCGAACCAAACCGACTGGTTTTTCTGGCTGAGCGACCAGCCAGTTCCGGCCGGCTTGCTGCGGCAGGTCCGGCAGGGCGGCAACCTTTGGCAGGAAGCCCTGAAAGGCAGCCTCGTAGATACCCGACTGGATGTAACCGGGCTGGCTGATGCAGCTCCTATTGCCATTCGGCGGCTCGATACCAGCACGGTAGCACGCCAGACCATTTTGTGGCAGGCCGGAACGGGGCAGCCGGTTTTGCTGCGCCAGCCGCTGGGCCAGGGCCGCCGCTACCACTTGCGCACCCGCCTGCAAGCGGACTGGACCAGCCTGCCGGAAAGCCCCGTGCTGCCTACGCTGCTCCTGCAGCTGCTCCGCTCCGAATCGGAACCCGCCGTAGGTATTACCGCTCACGATTTGCGGCAGCTTGATCCGCGTCAGCTCGGTGCTCCGGCTTCTGTAGCGGCTCCTGTTTCAAACGCTCCGGCCACCATCCAACCCGCTCCTCAGGCAGTAGAGCTACGGCCTGGGCTGCTACTGGCGGCGTTGTTGTTGTTTGCGCTGGAACGCTGGCTGGCGCGTCGCAGATCAGTTTCCCCTTCTTCCTCGTCGCTATGAGCACGGTTGCTACTTCTATCCCAGCCGGCTCTCAGGTGCTGCAGAGCATAGCCCGCCAGGAGGCGAACCGGCGCACAGTGGCGCTGTTGGTGCCGGTAGGTGCAGGACTGCTGGCCGTTCTGGCCTGGGCACGGCACTGGCCGCAGATGTGGCCGGCTGTTGGTACAGGGCTACTGCTGGTGCTTTTTGGCACCGCGTATGGCATTTACCGTGTGCGTCAGCTGCGGCTGGCGGCCGTAACCCGCCGCCTCGACCGGCTGCATCCGGCGCTGGAAGACAGCACCGGCTTGCTTCTGCACAGCTCAACGGAGCCGCCCCTGAACCTGCTGGAACAGTTGCAGCAGCAGCGTGTGCACACCCGATTGTTGGAGCTGCAGCAGAGTGAGCGGCAACTGCTACCGTTTTCGTGGCGGTTGGCGGGCTGGCTCACAGGTGTCCTGCTGCTGGCAGCGGCCGGCAGCTGGCTCTACAGGCCGAGCCAGGCAGCAACAACAGCGCCGAAGCTGGCGGTGCATTTCCCGGATACTCCAACGCCCGCACAACCTGGCAAACCAGCTCCGCCGCAGCTCCTGGAAACCCGTATTCTGGTGCAGCCGCCGGCCTACACGCGTCGCCCGGCTTTCGCGCCCGCCAGCCTGTCGTTCAGCTGCCCGGCCGGCTCACGGGTCCGCTGGACGGTGCGGGTCTCGCGGGCTGGCGCAGCGGCGCCAGTACTGGAGCTGGGCCGGCAGCGCCTGACATTTCAGCCGGTAGCAGGCCAGCCGCTGGAGTATGCCGTAGAACTGCCAGTGGCAGCCTCAGGTCTGTACCGGCTGCGGTTCGCGGGCAAGACGTCTGATGATTACGCGCTGGAAGTGCTACCCGACCAGCCGCCCGTCGTCCAGATTCAAACCCCGAAACCTTATACTCTCATCGAGTTCGGCCAACGCCCTCAGGTAGCCATCCGGGTGGCGCTGCGCGACGAATATGGTCTGCAGGACGCGCAGTTGGTCGCTACCGTAGCGCAGGGCCAGGGCGAGGCCGTGAAATTCAGGGAAGTAGTGACGGACCTGAGCCGTGGCCTGCGCGGCCAGCCCCGCCAAGCCACGCTGTCCTCCCTGCTGCGGCTGCCGGCGCTGGGCCTCACTTACGGCGACGAAGTGTATTTCTATGTGCGCGCCCACGACAATGCCCGTCACCTCACCCGCTCCGACACCTACCTCGTGCAGTGGGAGGATACGACCGTGCAGGACGGCCTCACAGATCTGTCGCTGAGCGTGAACGTGGTGCCGGCCTATTTCCGCAGCCAGCGCCAGATCATCATCGACACGGAAAAGCTGATGGCCGAGCGCGCTACTTTGCCGGCCGCCACCTTCGCCGACCGTGCCAATAACCTGGGCCACGACCAGAAAATTCTGCGCCTGCGCTACGGCAAGTTTCTGGGTGAGGAGTTTGAAGGCAGCATTGGAGAAACAGCCGCTCCGCCAGCGGCTGAAAAAGACACGACGGAGGAACACGACGAGCACGCCAACGAAAACCCCGCCGAACATGCCGCCCACGACCATGGCACCGATGACCACAGCTCACCTAGCGGCTCCAGCAACACGCAGGAGCTGATGGACCCGTACATCCACAAGCACGACGACTCGGAAACGGCCGATTTTCTGGAGCCGGCCGTGAAAGCCAAGCTGCGAGGCGTGCTGAACCAGATGTGGGAGGCAGAGCTACGGTTGCGACTGGCCAAGCCTGCCGAAGCCCGCCCATTTGAATACCGCGCGCTGCGACTTCTGAAGCAGGTGCAGCAGCAAACTCGGGCCTTCGTTCGGAAGTCGGGCTACGAGCCACCCGTGCTGCCCGAAGCTACCCTGCGCCTTTCCGGCGACCTGGCCGGCACAGCAGTACCGCGCATTTCCCGGCAGCTTCCGGCGCCGGCAGGCCAGCCGGGAATAAGAGCAGCGGTGCGGTTGCTGGCTGCTCTGCAGGCAGGCCAGGCAGCCACTCCTGCCGATGCACTGGTGCTGGAACGGGCCGGGCAGGCCGTGGCGCAGGCGGCCCTGCAGCGCCCAGGAGCCTATCTACCCGCCTTGCGTGCCTTACGCCAACTCACCACCGACATTCGTGCTGGAAGAACGGTCTGCCAACACTGCTTTGCTCCTTCTGAGAAGGCACTGGCGACTTTACTGCCGGCCCCACCCGCTGCGCCGGCTCGCCCGCCCCGCCCCGACCGGCTGGGCCAACGCTACCTGCAAGCACTATGATAGTGTATATTCTCCTGATAGCCTGCTTGCTGCTGGCGCTAGGCCTAGCCGTGGCCGCCTGGAAACGCCCCGACCCACGCCGTCGGGCGGCCCGCATCCTGGCCAGTATACTAGCTGTGGCGGCGCTCTGGCTAACGGCATACCCGCCTCATAGGACCAGCACTGTTCCGCAGGCCGAAGCCATCCTACTCACTTCCGGTTATCAGCCTGATACGCTCAGTGCCCTGCTACGCCGACTTGGCCCTGCCACCCGCATCTGGCACTATCAGCCTAATACGTCTGCTGCCGTTCGCTCAGACACGCCCTCAGTTGCCCGTCTCGGCATTTTGCGCGAGCAGCAGCCTGTGTTGCGCCAGCTGCACGTGCTGGGCACCGGGCTTCCGCCGGCCGTAGTGCCAGAACTGGGCTCGATACGCATGATACCGCACACACCACCGGCTTTCACGGGCTTTCGGACAGCCTACTGGAACCGGAGCGTAGAGTTAGGGCAGCCGCTGCTGCTGGAAGGATTTTTCACCAGCTCGGCCCGGACTGCTGTCTGGGTGCGCCTGCAGTCGGCCGGCGCCACGCAGGATTCGGTGCGACTACCGGGCGGGCGGGGTGCTTTTCGGCTGCGCTACACCCCCAAAGCGGCCGGACGCCTGGTCGCCACGCTTTCGGCTGGCCCTACTGCGCGCCTGCTGGCCCAGGAGCCGGTACCGGCCGAAGTGCTGCCTACCAGGTCGCTTCGGGTGCTGCTGCTGGCTGCCACACCTTCCTTCGAGCTGAAATTCCTGAAAAACCACTTGGCTGCGCAGCAGCACGCGGTAGCATGGCGGGCGGGTATCAGTCGGGGCCTTACCCAGACCGAGTTCAGCAACCACGCCGCCACCGACCTCAGCCGCCTGACTACTGCCCTGCTTGCCCGCTATGATGTGCTGATAGCCGATGCAGCTGTATTAGCCAATTGTGCCCCTTCAGAAGCGCAGGCGCTACGTTCAGCGCAGCGCAACGGCGGCTTAGGGCTCATCCTGCTGGCTGAATCGGCTACGCTGCCCAGAGCAGCACTTGCTCCGGGCATTCGGGTGCAGATGCAACCGGGTGTCGGCATCGACCGGCCGCGCCGCTTAGCAGAAGTGGCCGCTACCGCAGTGGTGCCTGCTACGCTGCAACTCAACGGCACGGCGCAGTCCCTGTTTTCGGTGGCTGGCCTGTTCCGACCGGTAGTAGCCGCTCAGCGCCTGGGCCAGGGCACTGTAGTGGTGTCTGCTTTGCCTGAAACGTATCCGTGGCTGCTGCAAAACACGCCTGCACTCTACAGCACCTACTGGAGCCGGCTGCTGACTGCCGCTGCCCGCCCGGCCGAGTACTCCTCCCGTTGGACCGTGGTTACACCGTGGCCGCGCTTGGGTTTGCCAGTCACGGTGCAGCTTAGCGCTACTGCCCGGCCAACCCGAGCGCCAGTGGTTTCCGATGCTACCGGAAAACCTTTGGCACAGTTGGCACTGCTGCAGGATACCGGCCTTCCGGAGTGGAATACAGTTACCTACTGGCCCGCACAAGCGGGCTGGCAGCAGTTGCAGCGCCCGGGGCAGGCAAATCAGTGGGTCTATGTCTTCGGTAAGAACCACTGGCTGGGGCCGCAGCAACAAAGCTGGGCGCAGATGGCTTCATCGGCGCAGAGCGCGCCCGGCAAACCGGCACTCTTGGTAGTGACCATTGCCTGGCCGGCGGGGTGGTTTTTTGCGTTGTTTGTCTTGGCAGCCGGTTTTTTGTGGCTGGAAGAGAAGCTTTAGTTTCCATCAGTAGCTCCTTCCACAAACGCAAAACGGCCTTCATAGGCCGTTTTTGCATGGAGTACACTGCAAGTTGTCTAGTAGCGGATATCAGGGTGCCCGCCCAGTTTCGCGTCGTCGGCGTCCCCAATCAGGTAATCCCCAACCTTATATACGGTATTAGTTATGGGCACCAGCACCTGCTCACGCTCAGCGGCTGGTTTGGCCGTGGGCGTAGTGGTCGTATCTGCTCCTTCAAGGGGAGTAATATGGCTGGAATGAGGTAGCGCGACTGACACGATAGGGTGGTATAAAGAAACTGCTATTACTAAATTGTTAGAGGCAGAGAGCAAAGGTTGCATTTTAAATATCAAATACTTCAATATTCAATGACTATTTACACTCCGATTTTGAACATATCCAAAAAAAGGCCGGTTTCCTGCAGGAAACCGGCCTTTCTATAAGAGACTGACTAAGGTCAGTCTCTGGCAATTACTTCTGCTCAGTGGTGGTCGTCGTCGTGGTCGACGAAGCCTCGGTAGTAGCAGCGGGAGCCGTGGTAGCAGCAGCCGTGGTATCAGCCATCATAGCCGTCGAGTCCGTAGTAGCGGGAGTCGTGGTTTCTACGGTACCGGTTTCTGTGGTGGTGGTTTCTTCGGTAGTAGCAGGCTTCGACTCGCAAGACGACAGAGCTACGGCGAAAAACAGAGCAGATACCTTGAGAAGGTTCTTCATGGTTGTGGTAAGTTTGAAAAATTTGTCTGAAAACCCCCTTCATACTCCTGAAGGAAGAAGGTAACCCAGAACATAAATATTTTTTTGAGCGGGTTACTTCACCCCGCTCAAGGTATTAAAGACCAAAGTGAATGGCGAAGGCCACTGCTTCCTACACCGATGACGAATTCGTGGCGGCCATCCGCCGCGGCGACGACCGGGCCCTGGCTCAGCTCTACCGGCTGCACCTGCCCATGGTTTCGCACTACGTGCTGCAGAATAGCGGTACCGAAGACGAAGCCAAGGACGTCTATCAGGAGGGCATCATGGTGTTTTATGAGAAAGTACGCGACGGCTCGCTGGAGCTTAGCTGCCAGATCAAAACCTACCTGTATGCTGTCTGCCGCCGGCTATGGCTCAAGCGTCTCACCGAGAAAACCCGTTTCGGCGGCCGCCTCGATGACCACGAGCCGTATCTGGAAACCGGCGCTGAAGCCGACCTGCTGGAAGCGGAGGAACGCGACCGGCGCTTTGCCACCATGGGCGAGGCGCTGGAACGACTCGGGGAGCCCTGCCGTTCGCTTTTGGAAGGCTTTTACCTGCTCGACAAGTCGATGCAGCAACTTACGGCAGACTTCGGCTACACCAACGCCGACAATGCCAAGAATCAGAAATACAAGTGTCTGGTGCGTTTGAAAAAACTGTTTTTCACCCATTACAAGGAAGAAGAATCGTTCTGACATCTCGCCTCTGACCTGCCAACGCGGACCTCACCCACCCGCTTTACTCCATGATGACTGAAGCTGACTATTACGCTTTATTTGAGGCTTACCAGCACGGCGAGCTAGCTGCTCCGGCGCGCACCGACCTGGAGCGTCGGCTGTCGTCTGATCCGGTGCTGGCGCAGCGCTACGCTGATTTTGCGGACCTAACCTCTACGCTGAGCAGCTACGGCCAGCGGCTGAGTACGCGCCGCAAGCTGCGCGCCATTCAGGCCGATCTGGATGCTGAGCAGGCAGTGAAGCTGACAGTTGACGACGAGGTACTGGAAACCGGCAATCCACAGATGCCGCAGCTCCACATTTCGCGCACCGAGCAGAAGTTGCGTGAGTTCTGGCATGGACACCGGGCTACCATGATGGTAGCTGCTTCGGTGGCGGTGCTGGCCGTATTCACGACGCTGCTGGGCCTGGAATGGTGGAAAGCCCGCCAGCAGCCTACCCAATACGGCTACACGGTGCTGCGCCGCGACGTGGACCGCATCAAGCGCACCCAGCGCGTGATGAACAAGGCCATCAACCAGATTGGCGCGTTGCCGGCAGCCATCAACCCCGGTAAGTTCAGCGGCACAGGCTTCGCCCTCACCTCAGATGGCTATATCGTGACGAGCTACCACGTCATTCAGGGAGCTGACTCGCTGCTGATTGAGGGCCGCGACCGGCAGCGGTACCGCGCCGAGCCCGTCTTCTCTGATGTAGCCCACGACTTGGCTATCCTACGCATCAAAGACCGGAACTTCAGCGGTTTTGGCCGCCTGCCTTACTCGTTTAAGCGTGGCACGGCTGAGCTGGGCGAGAAAATCTACACGCTGGGCTACCCACGTGAAGACCAAGTATACAACGACGGCTCGCTGAGTGCCCGCACGGGTTTCGAAGGCGACTCAGCTTTCTATCAGATCAGCATTCCGGTGAACCCCGGTAACTCGGGCGGCCCACTGCTTGATGACCGAGGCAACCTGATTGGCATCATCAGCGGCCGGCAAATGGACGTGCAGAGCGCGGCATTCGCCACTAAGTCGTCGTACCTGATGAAGCTGGTGGATTCGCTGAGTTCCATGAACTCGGTGCAGCCCTACAACCTGCCACGCACCAACCAGCTGGCCGGCAGCTCCCGCCCCCAACAGATCCGGAAGCTACAGGATTACGTGTTCGTGGTGAAAGTGTACGAATGATATTCTCCGCTGAAGCGGCCTGAAATACGATAGAAAGCCCTGCCTCTCCGGCAGGGCTTTTTTTGTGCGCACAGCCGACCGGCAGTGTGCATTCTAGCAGTCAGCTGTGTGGGCTTATGCAGGAAAACACCCTGCTTCATTAAACTTTCACTATATGCGCAAGTCCTTAGGATAGAGCCTTGAAAACAACGAACTTACCTGCCTAGTACCAAGCCGTTTCCGGTCTGACTTTACCGCTACACTTTTCCACTTCCCGCCTATGGACCGTAGAGCTTTCCTCCGCAAGCCGGCCACCACGCTTACTGCTTCAGCTGCCGCCGTACTGGAGCGGCCTCAACCTTCCGGCACCCTAACAGGGGACGACGAAACGGTAAGCCGATATGCCAATACCAAGCTGCCCACGGCTGCTCGTTCTACGGCGGGCCTCAGCCCATATGTTGGCCCCTGGAGCTACGCGCAGGCGGCACATCTGCTTCGGCGTTGCCTGTTTGGCCCCAATCGTACCGAAATTACCACGGCTGCCAGCCAGTCTCTGGCACAGGTAATGAACACCTTACTGGCTGCCCCACCCGCACCCGCGCCGCCACTTAATGTATCTGCTACCGATACCAGCGTGGCTATCGGGCAGACCTGGGTGGCTCAGCCGTTTGATCAGAACTTTGAGGGCGTGCGCCGCACGTCGCTCCGCTCCTGGTGGATGGGGCAACTGCTGGGGCAGGGGCCTTCGCTGGTGGAGAAGATGACGCTGTTCTGGCACAACCATTTCGTAATTGAACTGGGCGACATCAACGACGCGCGCTACGGCTATCAGTACTGCGCCTTGCTGCGCCAGCATGCGCTGGGCAACATTCAGCGTCTGACCGAGGACATTACCGTGGCTCCGGCCATGCTGCGCTACCTCAACGGCAACCAAAGCACGGCTACCGCCCCCAACGAAAACTACGGCCGTGAGCTACTGGAGCTGTTTACGGTGGGCAAAGGCCCGTTGATTGGTCCCGGCAACTACACTACCTATACCGAGGATGACGTGCAGGCCGCCGCCCGCGTGCTCACGGGCTGGCGCGACAATGCCACCACGCAGGCAGGCTACTTCACGGCCTCGCGGCACAGCACCACGGCCAAGCTCTTCAGCAGCGCCTTCCAAAATACCACCATCACTAACCAAGGCGACCAGGAGTACAAGGCGCTGATTGCCCTGATTTTCGCGCAGGTAGAAACGGCGCGTTTCCTGTGCCGCAAGCTCTACCGTTGGTTTGTGTACTATGTTATTGATGCCACGGCCGAGGCCCAGGTGATTCAGCCGTTGGCGCAGCTGCTCATGCAAAACAACTACAACGTGGCCCCTGTGCTGCGCACGTTGCTGTCGAGTGAGCATTTCTTTGATGCCGTGAACATGGGCTGCGTTATCAAAAGTCCGCTCGACTTTACAGTGGGGACTGCCCGGCAACTGCAGATAGCCTTTCCGGCCAGCATCAGTCTCACGGGGCAATACGCTATGTGGAACTACCTGAACAGCGTCACGAATCTGCAGCAGCAGTACCTCGGCGACCCGCCGAACGTAGCGGGCTGGCCTGCTTACTGGCAGACGCCGCAGTACTACGAAATGTGGATAAATGCCGTGACGCTGCCCCGCCGCAACCAGTTCACGGACCTGATGATCAGCACCAACGGCTACACTACTAGCGGCGCCACCATCAAGATAGACCCAATTGAACTGGTTCTCACGCTGCCGCCTGCCACGGCTGCTGACCCTAACCTGCTGATTGCGGAACTGGCCCGGCTACTCACGCCCATCGAACTGACTACCAACCAGCTCACTTTTCTCAACGACACGCTCCTGCCGGGTTTGCCCGATTTTGAATGGACCGTGGAGTGGCAAGAATACCTGGCGGCCCCTACCAACGCCACCAAAAAAGCTGCCGTTCGCACCAAGCTGCAGGCCCTGCTGCGCCAGCTGATGGGACTGGCAGAATATCATCTTAGCTGAGGAGTAACCGAGGAGCTGCCCCTGCGCAGGCCCGTGCCAGGCACAGGCCACGTGGGCAGAGCAGCCGCCACCCTTTACTCCGTTACTCTCTCACTCAGTTACCAGACGACGCATGAAACGCAGACATTTCCTCCAGACTACTGCCACGGCTACGGTGCTTCCCACGCTGCTCGGCGGTCTGCCCATTGGGGCCTATGGCTTCTCGCCGGAGCTGTTCGACATAACGGGCGGCGCAACACAAACCGACCGGGTACTGGTGCTGATTCAGCTGAACGGCGGCAACGACGGGCTGAACACGATTATCCCAACTGACCAGTACGCGGCCCTCCTAAATGCCCGCGCCGACATTGCCATTCCGCAAAACCAGGTGCTGCCGCTTAGCGCCGTAACGGGCATTCATCCGGCCATGGCAGGCGTGAAAAACCTATTCGATGATGGCAAAATAGGCGTGGTACAGAGCGTTGGTTACCCCAACCCCAATTACTCGCACTTCCGCGCCACCGACATCTGGACTTCCGCTTCCGACTCCAATGTCACTATCACCTCGGGCTGGGCCGGGCGCTACCTCAACTCGGAGTATGCCAACTACCCCACCGGCTACCCCAGCGCCACCAACCCCGACCCGCTGGCTATCAGCATCGGGTCAGTAGTCAGCAACTGTGTGCAGGGCCCCGCCGTGAACATGGGCATGGCCATTGCCAGCACGGCCTCGTTCTACCAGCTGCTGTCGGGTGGGGTAGATGTGGCGCCCAACACACCAGCCGGGCACGAGCTGACCTTCATCCGGCAGGTGATTTCGCAGACGCAGGTGTACACCACTGCCATTCAGGCGGCAGCAGCCCGGGCCCGCAACCTTTCGCCGCTCTACCCCACGGCTGGCCAGAACTCCCTCGCCGATCAGCTCAAGATAGTGGCGCAGCTAGTGGCGGGCGGCCTGCAAACCCGCATCTACGTCTGCAACCTCGGCGGCTTCGATACGCACGCCACCCAGGTTCCTACCACGGGCAGCACCACAACGGGCACTCACGCTACACTGCTCGGCAAAATCTCGCAGGCGCTGGAGGCGTTCCAGGATGATTTGCGCCGCCTGACGGTGCAGGACCGGGTGGTGGGCATGACGTTTTCGGAGTTTGGGCGCCGCATCAAGGCAAATTCCAGCAAAGGCACCGACCACGGCGCGGCGGCTCCGCTCATCGTGTTTGGCACCAGTGTCAACCCCGTCATTCACGGTGCCAATCCGGTACTACCTGCTAATGCCGGCGTGAACGACCAGGTACAGATGCAGTTTGACTTCCGGGCCGTATATGCCAGCCTGCTCAAAGACTGGTTCCGGGTGCCACAGGCTACGCTCAATGCCCTGCTCCCCTCCAGCATCGGGCAGTTTCCGTACATGCCCATCATCCGGCCCAGTGTGGTGGCAGGCACCAGCGCCGCCAACACTAGTGTGGCGGCGTTCAGTGTGTATCCGAATCCGGTGCGGGAACGGGCCACGGTAGAATTTGAAAGTGAAGGTGGCCACGTGCAGGTGGTGCTTTACGATGCGCTGGGCCGCGAAGTAGCGCGCCTCCTCGACCGAAAACTCCCTGCCGGCTTGCGCCAGATTCCACTGGATGCCAGCGCCCTGGCAGCCGGTTCCTACAATTGCCACGTGCAGGAAGGCCAGCGGGTCAGCTCCCGGCTGGTAGTAGTGGAATAGCTGAACCAGCACCGCGTTTTCACTACGGTTGACCTTGTAAGAAGTCAACGCGCCAGCGCGTTTGATTTTTTTGTTTTTTCGGTTGAAAAACCCGCTACCGGGGCAGCCCGGCGGCGGGTTTTCGCGTATAGTCCCTCCGAAGCCGCCAGCGGCTTCAGTTTGTTTCACCGTTCCTTCGACCCTCCGCTTTATGGCAAACCAACTCTCAAACGTGGAAAAAGAAATCGAGAAGATTCTGCCCGAAGACATCATCAATGCCCTGCAAAGCGGCTACAAAGTATTCCAGGGAGAGTCCGACCAGCTCGACGACTTAATTAGACACAGCGGCATTCTACTGAAAAAAGCGTCGCAGCGCTTCACTACCACCCAGCTTATTCTCGGTATTGCGGGCATTGCCGTCGTTGCCATCATTGCCGCCAAAAAGGCTGCCGATGCCATTTCTGATGATGACACCGACACTTCCGAAGACCACAAACACACTAGCGCCAAACCAGCGTAATGCTGGTAGGCTCCACAAAAAAGCCCCTCATGTAAAAGATGAGGGGCTTTTTTGTGTCCGTACGATGTGCTTATCAGGCGGCGGCCAGCACGTCCGGGTCGTTGTGAGCGGGTGAGTTCACACGGGTTGTCAAAGCGTATTCGCGCATCAGATCCGTAGGATAAGGCTGGAGCAGGTGCTGATGGTCAGATAGGCTCACTCTATCATCCAGCCAGGCTAGCTCTGCCTCGCGGCCCTGCAAAATCACGGGCATACGGTTGTGGATAGAGGCCATCAACTCGTTGGGCTCGGTGGTGATGATGGTGAACGTAGGGCGCACTTCGCCGGTCTGGCGGTCTATCCACTCGTCCCAGAGGCCGGCAAAGGCAAACGGCTCCTCGTTCTGTAGCAGAATGCGGTGGGGCACTTTGCCGGCGGCCGTCACCTGCCACTCATAAAAACTATCGGCGGGCACAAGGCAGCGGCGGCGCTGCAGCAACTGCCGGAAAGAAGGCTTGTCGGCCAGTGTTTCGGCACGGGCATTAATAGGTTTGGGTGCGGCTTTCAGATCTTTCACCCAGCCCGGAATCAGGCCCCACTGCAACAGCTGAATCTGGCCGGGCTCGGTGTTCAGAATCACCGGGAGTTGCTGCGACGGGGCGGCATTGTAGTTCGGCGCGGCCTCCGCTTTGAAAGTAGCCTCGAAGCGCTTTTCGAGTACAGGGCGAGGGGCAGTAGTAGTATAGCGGCCACACATAAGCTGTAGAAAATTAGTGGTTCAGAAGACAGATACCTTACCTTTCTAGTAACGCCATATCGAAAGACTGAGTTCGGCTTTTGGGGCATGCGCCGGCTCATTTTCAGCAGCAAAAAGCCCCGGCCTTGTGGGGCCGGGGCGTAATCGAAAATGAGGGCCGCTTTGGGCGCTTTATTGCGCTACTACCAACTTGCGGTATGTGGTAGTACCATCCTGCGTCAGCCGGACAGTGTAGAGGCCGGCGGCCAGTTGGCTCTGCACTGTGTTGAGTTCGTAGGCATGTGGGCCGGCAGCCTGCCGTTCACCGCGGGCCAGCGTATATACCGGGCGGCCCAAAGCATCCAACACTTCCAGCGTGACGCTGGACGTAGCCGGCAGCGAGTAGGAAAGCGTGGCTGTGCCGCCGCTCACAGGGTTCGGGAATACGTCCAGCTGAGCCAGCTCCTGGCCCGCCGCCGCACTCAGAGCCGCCGTGCGGTTGTACCAGATAGGCGACGTGACGATGCGGTTGCCGTCATTCTGAATGATGACGGCGTAATAGTAATAGGCCGAATTCGGAACGTTGGTATCGGTGAAGGTGAGAGCCGCCGCGCCTGCAGGAGCGTTGACCAAGGCTATAGCATTGACGCCGTTTCCGGGCACGCCGCGCATCAGCGTCAGGGACCGGACAGCTTCGTTGTCGCCATCCGCAACCGACACGTTAATGTCGGCATTGGTGCCGCCCTGTAGCACGCTGCCCATCGGCTCGCCATTCAGCGTGAAGCTCACTTGCGCGTTCCAGTCGTCGGAGGCATAGAAGCGGCGGGCGCGCAGCGCCTGCATCAGACTGGCCTTGGTGAGCGTGGGGGCCAGCACCACCAGGCGGCCCGGCGTGGTACGCCCGAAGGTGGTGTTGTGGTTGTCGTGGTCGAGGCTGATACCGATGTGGTAGCCGCGGGCCAGCAGCCGCTGGTAGGTGCTTTCGTAAGAGCTGGTGCTGGGGTTGGAATAGGTGATATTGGTAGACGTGGCCGGGCCGGAGCGCAACACGGTGCTTACGATGGCACTGTCGGCAGTGGGGCTGAACGTACCGCTAGCCAGGTTGCCGTAGTCGCCGGTTTGGGGATGGGCCAGCATGGCAAACGCACCCGGCCGCCGATTGATTTCCTTGAACAGCGCCTGGTAGTTGCTGCGGGGCACAAAGACGCTGAAGTTGCCAGCTTCCCAGCCCAGCAGCTGGTCTACGCCATATACCAGCACGTGGCCGCCGCCCGAAATAACGCCCCACTCCATGCCATACAGCGCAACAAAAGAGCCATCCACGGTGGCACTATCAGCCTGGCGCAGGCCGCGGGCATAGTTGGGAAGCTGCATGCCGGCCTGGCTATGGTTGTGCTCCGAAATACCTAGGAAGTCTAAATGCAGCGAGGCATCGGCAAAGCCATAGTTCTGGTAAGGCGTGGCGTAGCCGGTGCGGGCCTCATCCTGGTTGCCATCGGAGTAGCTGGAGTGGGCGTGCAGGTTGCCGTAGTAGAAGTTGTAGGCGGTGGGCGTTTGCGCGCGCGCCAGCGTCGCCCAGCCGCACAGGGCCAGGAGAAGCGTAATGGGTTTCAGCATGTTGTAACAGGTGTGTAGTAGTAGAGCGAAGCTCAAAGATACCGCTTCCGGAGGGAAGCTGCCGAAGGACATACTTTCACCCCGCGCCCTATCACAAACCGGGGCGCAACGGTTGCCGTTTTTCTGCATTCCTTAGTCTGTTCCTATCTTTCTGGTCTATGAAACTCTTCCCACGCCTTGCCGTTCTGGCCGCTCTGCTCACGGCCCCATTCGTCGCGGCTCAGGCCCAGGCCCCGCTCACCTACACCATCAGCATGGACCCGGCCACCGACAGTGACGCCTTTCAGGTGAAGCTGGAACTGCCGGAGCTGAAAAAGGAACAGGGCGTGTATCAGTTTGCCGCCACCGCGCCGGGCACCTACCAGGTAATGGACATTGGCCGCTTCGTGCGCAAATTCGAGGCCTTCGACAAGAAGGGAAAACCGCTGGAAGTGAAGCAGCTTTCGACTAACCAGTGGCAGCTACTAAAGCCCGAAAAGACCCGCGAAATCCGCTACACCATTGCCGAAACCTGGGACACGCCGGTGAAGGAGCATGCGGTGTACCGGATGTGCGGTTCGTCTTTGGAAACCGACCATGCGCTGCTCAACGGCCAGACCATCTTGGGCTATCCGCAGGGCTGGCAGGCCCGGCCGCTGCGCATCAAGCTGAACTATCCGCAGGGTTGGAAAATCGGGACGGCCCTGACGGCCGACGCGCAGGGCTACTATACGGCCAAAACTTACGACCAGGCCGTGGATTCGCCGTTTTTGTTGGGCCGCCTCACGGAGGCCAAAACCATGATTGGCACTACCGAAGTTGACCTGCTCTGCTACTCGAAAACCGACCAAGTGCAGGCCGAGCCGCTGCTGAAAGAAATGCAGCAGATGCTGAACGCCGCCCAGCAGTTTCTGGTGCAGCTGCCGGTACAGCGCTACACCTTCCTCTACCACTTCGACGACGTGAGCAACGGCGCCTGGGAGCATTCCTATAGCTCAGAATATGTGCTGCGCGAAGCGCCCTTCACGCCCGACTTGGCAGCCCGCGTCACGAGCATTGCGGCCCACGAGTTCTTCCACGTCGTGACGCCGCTCAACATTCACTCCGAAATCATTCAGCAGTTCAACTTTGTGCAGCCGACCGGTTCGGAGCATTTGTGGCTATACGAGGGCACCACGGAGTGGGCGGCCGGCATGATGCAACTGCGCGGTGGCCTGATGCCGCTGGACGAGTATCTGCAGGAAATGAGCGGCAAGATTGCCTACGACCACCAGTACGCCGACACCACCTACTCGCTCAGTCGCCTCGGCCTCAACTCCTTTTCTGATGAAGGCCAGCGCCAGTATGGCAACATCTACCAGCGCGGCGCCGTCACGGCCGCTCTGCTGGATTTGCGCCTGCTGGAACTGTCTGGCGGGAAGCGCGGACTGCGCGAAGTGATACTGGACCTTACCAAGCGCTACGGTCCCGATAAGCCATTCTCGGAAAAGACTTTTTTCCAGGATTTCGCCCAGCTTACTTACCCAGAAATCGGCGACTTTTTTGCGCGCTACGTGCAGCAGGCACAGCCTCTCCCGCTGGCCGAGTACTATGCCAAAGTAGGCGTGCACTACTCGCCGGTGCTGCGCACCGGCCGGCAGATTGCCAACTTAGGAGCCAGCTTCAACAGTGGGCCAAACGGCATCGTGTTCGAGCAGGTGAGTCCGGCGCTGAAAGCCTGCGGTGTGGCCGAAGGCGACCTGCTTGTGGCCTACCAAGGCGAAACCATAACGCCAGACAACCTAAACGCGCTAATGAGCAAAGCCAAAGCCGGCAAGCCCGGCCAGGAATACGAGCTAACGGTGCGACGGGCGGGCAGCGAGAAGAAAATCAAGTGCAAGCTGCAGGGCAAAGAGGAAGTGAAACGCTACCAACTCACAGCTATGCCCAGCCCCACGCCCGCCCAGTTGGCGTTGCGCCAGGCTTGGCTCAAGAATCTGTAGCCTAGTAGGCACCCTTTTACTTTTTGCTGTCCAGAAATTTCAGCAGCACCCCGTTCGTCCAGCCAAAACCGTCTTGTAGTGGGTATTCGCCGCCCCCGGCAGGCAGGTGCGTGTCTACCACGTTGTATTTCTCCAGCAGTTTGCCTGTTTGCTGAAACACACGTGCGTTCAAACGTACCCAGCGGCTGGTGACCGTATCGGCCAGAGCCTGCTGGCCCGTGCGAGCAAGGCCCTGTACGGCTATATACTGTAGTGGAGCCCAAGCATTGGGCGCATCCCACTGCTGGCCGCTGGCCGTGAGTGTAGTGAGCAGGCCGCCGTCTTTCAGAAAGTCCCGCTGCAACCCCGCGCCAACCTGGCGGGCCTGCTGCGGCGTGGCCACATCAAATGCCAGTGGAAATGCTCCAGCCAGCGTCCGGATAGCGGCTGGGCGGCGCTGCACCAAGTCGTAGTCGGTGAACCAGCCGACTGTGGGGTTCCAGCAGTATAGCTGGATGGCCTGGCGGCGCTGCCGGACTTTCTGCTCCCACTGGCGCGCTGTTTGCCGCTTGCCCTGCACGGCATAGGTGCGGGCAATGGTTTCTTCCAGCGTCAGAAGCAGACAGTTCAGGTCTACGGGCACCAGTTCGGTGGTGCGAATGGAGGCCAGCGTGTTTTCGGGCCCAAACCAGCGGGTGCTGAAGTCCCAGCCGGAAGCTGCCGCCGCCCGAATGTTGCGGTAGAACTGAGGAGCCGGCTGCTTGCTCTGACGGGCAGCCTCCACATCCTCTACATACGACTCTTCTCGCGGCTCCGTACTGTCGTCCCAGTAGCGGTTGAGCAATTCGCCCCCAGGCAGGCGCACTACACGGCGCGTGGCGTTACCAGGAGTCAGCGAGTCGGCACCCACCATCCAATAGGCATGCTCGCGCAACAGAGCCGGTTGGTAGCGGCGCAGCACCGTATCGGACTGGGCCTGGGCCAGCAGCTGCACCATCAGGGCGAAAAAGGGCGGCTGCGAGCGGGTGAGGTAGTAGGTTCGGTTGCCGTTCGGGATAAAGCCGTAGCGGTTTATCAGGTAGGCGAAATTATCGGTCATGCTGCGCACTAGCGCCGTGCGGCCAGCCTGTTGCAAACCCAGCATCGTGAAGTAGGAGTCCCAGTAGTATACTTCCCGAAAACGTCCGCCCGGCACCACGTAAGTCTTGGGAAGCGGCAACAACGAGCTGTAGGGCTCAGCAGTGCGTTGCGCCGGGCGCTGCAGCACGGTCCAGAGCGTGTCGAGGTGAGGACGCAGGCCCGCGGCTACGTTGCTGCGGTATGCGGCAGTGTTTTCTTCGGGCAGTCGGAAATAGGTCCTTACAAATTGCTCCAGCCGGAAGCCTGGGGTGCCTTTCTGCTGCTGCCAGGCGGCCAGAATAACACGTGGCGCCTGTAGGGGCACGGCATCTACAAACGTCTTGTTATCCGGAAACACCCGGCCCAGCTGCACAGCTTCAAAGAGGCCCGGAAACAGTTGGCGTGGGGTGGGCTGCGCGTAGCTATTGGCTGCCAGCAACAGGCAGCACACAAAAAGCAGTTTTCTCATCCGCAGTTAAACGGCCCACACCCGAAAAAGTGGGGTTGCCCTGGCTTCCGTGCGCTAGGCAGGCTCTTTGCGCGGTAGCTCTATCGTGAAGGTAGTGCCTTGCTGCTCCACGCTCTGGCAATGAATCTGGCCTTGGTGCAGCTCCACAATGGTTTTGATGATGGACATGCCCAGGCCGGTGGTTTTTTCGCCGCGCAGGCCCGGCCGCCGGGCGGGCGTAAACCGGTCGAACAGTACGGGCATCAGCTGCTCCGGAATACCAATTCCGTTATCCACAACGGAAACCACCACGCGGCCCGGCTCTTCGACCACGCTTACCTCAATCTGCCCCCCGTCCGGAGTGAATTTTATAGCATTGGAAATCAGATTATTCATCACCTGCATGAACTTGTTATTATCCACCTCAATGTAGGCGCTGGGACTCTCGGGGCGGAATAGGAAGTTTTTGGCCAGATGCTCCTCGGAACGCTGGTACTCCTCCAGCATTTCGCGCAATTCAGCTACCATATCCACCCGCTCAATCTTCAGCTCCACGTGCGAGGACTCCATAAACTCGTTGTCCACGAAGTCCCGAATCAGGCTGATACTGTCCTGGCAGGTGGTTTTCATCATGCGCAGCAGCTCATTGAGCTTGGTATCCTGCAGCGGCAGTATTTTTTCTCCCACATAGCCGGCCAGCTGTTCCATCATGGCGAAGGGGCCGGCCAGATCGTGGGAGAGAATTTCGAGCGTTGCGTTTTTCTTCTTGTTGAAGCGGTCCGCGTTATCCAGGTACTCGCGGGTGCTGGTATAGTCATGCACGGTACCACTTAGGTAGCTGCAGCCGGCGCTTTCGCTCACCCGCGACACTGCGAAGCACAGATGCTGCACCCGGCCATCGGGATGCAGCAGGCGCAGCTCCACATCTTCCAGAAAAGTGCCATGCAGCAAATGTCTGAAACACCCCTCGGCGTAGGCTTGGTCGTCGGGGTGCACCAGGGCCAGCAGATTCGGCCATTCTTCATTCACGGCCGTAGCTGGCCGGCCCAGTATCGTTTCGTAAGCCGGGCTGACGTAGAGAAACTGCCGCGCTTCGAGGTGATAAACAAAATAGAGCACCTGGCTATGCTCGGCGAGCGGACGGAACAGCGTGGAAAAGTCTGGCATGAGGCGGAAATTCTGCTGGCAGAGAAGCTCGACTGTTGAGTTTAAGGCTTATAATCAAACGCGTACAACTGCACGAACACCTCCACAGGCCACACCCGACTAACGTGCAGCAGATGCAAGGTAAGGGGTAGCGGGTGAGCAAGACTACGCCGGGAAGAAAGCGGTCCTACTTCAGTGTACTCTGCTGCCGCCGGAGCCAGAGGCAGGCCGAGGCCACGTCGTCGAAGGTAGCAACCAGCGGACGGCGGATGAGTTGCAACGATTCTTCGGACGGCTTGCGGGCCGGAAAGTTGCGCGGATATACCCAGGCCATGTAGCGCAGGCCGGCCAGCCGCATTTGCTCCAGCCACCCAAACGACCTTTCCGAAAGCTCCGCCGTCTGGTGCGTGATGGAGCTGTTGTCGTTGAGGATTTTTTCGCAGTGCCACAGCTGCATTACTTCCAGCATCTGCAGGCAGGCAGCCCAGGAGCTTTCCTTCGTGTGTTCCCCTCGCCAGTCAACGTACAGCCACTGGTTGTCGTGGTCGTAGCCGATGACGAGCCCTTCGGTTTGAAGTATGTACTCTAACTGCATAAAAAAGCGGACTTTCTGCTTACCCCACCATTCGGTATCAGCTAAAGATAGAATACCGAGGAGCTTGCTGCACCTGGTAGCAGTAAACTACATGTAGCTACACAAAAACATTCCCCGCCTGTGGTAAGTGCCGTTTAGAGCCGCCTGCTTTCCCTACGAACCGCTACCTTTTCGGGCGGAATACTTCTGAGTCTTCGCCCGGCCGGCGCCCCGCTTTTTATGCAAGAAACCATACTGCTTGTCCTGAGTCTGCTGTTCGTGATGCTCCTGCTCGTGATGCTGGGGCAGAAGCTGCGTATCTCCTACCCCATTTTCCTGGTGCTGGGCGGGCTGGCGCTGAGCCTGGTGCCCGGCTTGCCGCACATCGTCATCGACCATGAGCTGATCTTCCTGATTTTCCTGCCGCCGCTGCTCTACGAAGCGGCCTGGTACACGTCGTGGCAGGACTTCTGGCGCTGGAAACGGCCCATCGGGCTCCTGGCATTCGGGCTGGTGTTTTTCACGTCCACCATCGTCGCCTACGTGTCGCGGGCCATGATTCCGGGCTTCACGCTGCCGCTGGGGTTTCTGCTGGGCGGCATCATTTCGCCGCCGGATGCCGTAGCGGCCACATCGGTGCTGAAGGGCGTGAAAGTGCCGCGCCGCGTGACGGCCATTCTGCAGGGCGAAAGCCTGATCAACGATGCCAGCAGCCTGATTGTGTTTCGGTTTGCGCTGGCGGCGGTAGTGTCGGGCACGTTTGTGTGGCAGCAGGCCGCCGCCACGTTTCTGCTGGTGAGCGGCATGGGCCTGCTGGTGGGGCTGGTGGTCGGCCAGGGCTTCTACCTCATCCACCGCTACCTACCCACCACACCCAGCATCAACACGGCTCTGACGTTTATTGCGCCCTATTCGATGTATCTGCTGGCCGAGGAATTTCACTTTTCCGGCGTGCTGGCCGTGGTAAGCGGCGGCCTGCTGATGTCCTACCACTCGCACCGCGTCTTCGATGCCGCCACCCGCCTGCAGTCTACCAGCGTGTGGGCCAGCGTGGGCTTCGTTCTGAACGGGCTGGTGTTCATTCTGATTGGGCTGGAGCTGCGGGTAGCCGTGGAAGGACTGGGCAACTACTCTCTGAAACAGGCTATTGCCTATGGCCTGAGTATCAGTGGCATCGTCATCATTATCCGGTTGCTGTGGATGTATCCGGCGGCATTCATACCGCGCTGGCTCAGCCGCAGTATTCGCACCTCTGAGCCCAGCCCCGGCTGGCAGGGCCCACTTATTATTGGGTGGGCTGGCATGCGGGGCGTGGTGTCTCTGGCCTCGGCGCTGTCGGTGCCGCTGCTGCTGGCAGGCGGCCAGGCGTTTCCGCAGCGCAACCTGATCCTGTTCATCACCTTCGTCGTCATTCTCGTCACGCTGGTATTCCAGGGCCTCACGCTGCCGGCTATCATCCGCTTCACGCGCATCTCCGAATACGACAGCCAGGCTATACCGACCGACGAGCAGGAAGCCGGTATCCGGCTGCGGCTGCGCACCGTAGCGCTGGCCCACATGGGGCAGCATTACACCTCTGATATGCAGGAAAACGAGCTGATCAGGGCATTGCACCAGCGCATGCATGCCGAAGCCCAGCGCACCGGCAACCTGCTGGAAGCCCTCGACTACGATGAGTCGAAGCGGCTAGCATTGCAGCGCTACCACCAGGTACTACTTGATGTGCTACAGGTGCAGCGGAAAGAGCTGTTTGCACTGCGCCGGGAAGGAGTGTTCGAGGACGAAATGCTGCGCCATCAGGAAGCCCAGCTCGACCTGGACGAAGCCAAAATCAGCCATATGCCGCACTAAACGCACCCTGCCCCGCTCCTACTCGGCCGCATTTTTGTAGTGCACTTCCGGCAGGGTGCGCAGGCGCTCTGCGCTAAACTCCGGCGTAATGTCGCGCTGCGGGTTGCCCAGCATTTCGTAGCCCACCATAAACTTGCGCACGGTGGCCGAGCGCAGCAGCGGCGGGTAGAAATGCATGTGGAGGTGCCATTCGGGGTGCTCCTTCCCATCAGTCGGGCGCTGGTGCAGGCCGGCCGAATACGGAAAGGAAATCTGGAACAGGTTGTCGTAGCGGATGGTGAGGCGGCGCAGCATATCGGCCAGGGCGGTGCGCTCTTCTTCGGTCAGTTGCGCAGTGTCCTGCACCGGCCGCCGGGCTACTACCAGCGTTTCGAAGGGCCACACGGCCCAGAACGGCACCAGCACCACAAAATGCTCGTTTTCCAGCACCACGCGTTGTTTTTCGCGCAGTTCAATTTCCAGATAGTCGCTGAGCAGCGTGCGGCCGTGCTTCTCGAAATAGGCCAGCTGCTGCACGGTTTCCTTGGCGGGCTCAGTAGGCACGGTGCGCTGCGCCCAGATCTGGCCGTGCGGGTGCGGGTTCGAGCAGCCCATTACCTGGCCTTTGTTCTCGAAAATCTGCACGTAGTTGATATCAGGCCGGGCGCCCAGCTCCTGGTACTGCGCCACCCACAGGTCCACCACCTCGCGAATAGCGGCGGTGTCCATTTCAGGCAGCGTCAGGTCGTGGCGCGGCGAAAAGCAGATGACGCGGCACACCCCCGACTCGGCCTCGGCGCGGAGCAGCCCGCCTTCATCGATGCCCCCGGTCGGCACCTCGGGCTGTAGCGCGCCGAAGTCGTTTTCGAACACGAATGTAGAGGTATACTCAGGATTGAGGATGCCTCCGGCGCGGGTGTTGCCGGGACAGAGGTAGCAGGTGGGGTCGTAGGCGGGGCGAACCTCTGGCTCGGGGGTTTCCTGCTGGCCCTGCCAGGGCCGCTTGGAACGGTGCGGCGACACCAGCACCCACTCGCCGGTGAGGGCATTAAAACGGCGGTGTGCGTGCTCAGTACTATCGAAAGTGGCCATGTAGTAGTGTATTAATCATGAACTAACAGGAGTGACAACCCAGCCGTAGCCCAAAGCTGCTGTTCCTGTTCACTGCTTATTATCCGTTGCTTGCTATTTCCGATACGCCCCCCACGATGCTCGTCTGGTAGGTTTCCAGGTCGCGGCCGAAGCGCTGCTGATACGCGGCCCCGACCTGTCGGATGAAGTTTTCCACCTGGTCGGGGGCTACCAGATTGATAGTACAGCCGCCGAAACCGCCGCCCATCATCCGTGAGCCGTACACACCGGGCACCGTACGGGCCGCTTCTACCAGCACGTCCAGCTCCTCGCAGCTTACCTCGTAGTCGTCGCGCAGGCCAGCGTGTGAGGCGTACATCTGCTGCCCGAAAGCGGCCAGATCCTGCTGTTCCAGATGCTGGCAGGCGGTTATTACGCGCTGGTTTTCCTGCACCACGTAGGCGCAGCGGCGGAACGTGAGGGGCCCCAGCTCGTCGCGGTGGGTTTCCAGCTGGGTCATGGTGGCGTCGCGCAGGCTTTGCACTTCGGGGTAGTGGCGGCGCAGAACTTCTACGCCCCGCTCGCACTCCTGGCGGCGCTTATTGTATTCGGAGTCGGCCAGGCTGTGCTTCACGCCGGAGTTGCAGAGCACCAGGCGGCAGGCGTCGGTATTGAAAGGATAGTACGCAAAGTCCAACGACCAGCAGTCGAGGCGCACGACGGAACCGGGGCGCCCGAACAGACTGGCAAACTGGTCCATCAGGCCGCACAGCACGCCCGCGTACTCATGCTCCGCTTTTTGGGCCGCGTGGGCCAGCGTCATCTTGTCGAGGCCCAGGTGCAGCAGCTCGTTCAGGGCAAAAGCCAGCCCGCACTCCACCGCCGCCGACGACGACATCCCGGCCCCCACGGGCACATTGCCCCCAAATGCACAGTCGAAGCCGGGTATCTCCACACCGCGCTTTTGCAGCTGTGCCACCACGCCCAGCAGATAATTGGCCCACTGCGTCCCGGTGCGGTGCACCTGGTCGGTGGCAATGGTGCAGGAGTCGTGCAGGTCATGCGACACCAGTCGGATGTCGGTGCCCTGGGTCAGGCCGATGGCGAAGTAGATTTCCTTGTCGATGGCGGCTGGCAGCACAAACCCCTGGTTATAGTCGGTATGCTCGCCGATGAGGTTGACCCGGCCGGGAGCCCGCACCAGCAATGGCGCTGCGTACCCGAACTGTTGTTGAAACGTGGCGGAAATTTCGGCGGCAGTGGACATAGAGCGGAGGGGCGTTGGGGGTGCAGGGGTACGCCTAAAACTACGCACATTTAGCACTTTCCGGCCGAGCAAACCATGCCGGGTTTCTTAGCTCATCCGTTGGCTTACCGTTGGGCTATAGCTATTGAGTGCAAATTCTTTCATCGGGCGGCCACGCACTTTTATCGTCCTGGGCAGCCTTCCGGACAAAAAACCGGCCGCCGTTGATTAGCCTTCTGTTGGTTTCAATACCTTTGAACAGTCAGCGGCTAAGCCGCTTACCGCTGTTGTCGTCCGCAACTTTCCGATTCGGCTTCGTCCTGTCTCGGCGCTGCCGGGGGCCACTTTTTTCAGGCACAACTTTTCTTCTGTAAGTACCAAAAACAAACAAGCAGCCGACCGGCACTCTGCCCGCCCAATCCACCGAGAACCTGCGCGGTGGGCAATGCCTCAAACCGCTTGTTGAGTAGGCGCCGTTCCCACCTAACCCTTCTCTGCCTTGTCTTTCGAACTGGAATCCGGAACTCTCGTTCCAACGCCGGCCATGCCTTTGCTGGTCGACCGTCCGCAGCCGTTTCTCTCTGGCACTGCCACAACGGCCCCGGTGGCGCCGGCCCGCATCAGCTACGACCAACTGGTACTGCCCGGCGACTTCCCCGACCCGACCATTGCCAAAATCGGGGATACGTACTGGGCCAGCGCTACGTCGGCGGAGTGGGGCGCGGTGTTTCCGCTCTTCAAATCCACGGATCTGCTGCACTGGGAGCTGGTGAGCCACGTGTTTCCGGGCCGCCTGCCCGAGTGGTGCGACTCCAACTTCTGGGCGCCGGAAATCTTCTGGGAAGGCGGCAAAGTATACCTCTACTACACGGCCCGCCGGCGCGGCGGCATGCTCTGCGTGGCCGTAGCCAGCGCCGACCACCCCGAAGGCCCTTACACCGACCACGGCCCGCTGGTGGGCGAAGAAGCCGGCTCCATCGACGGATTTCCGATTCGGGACGAGCACGGCGTGCTGCACCTGGTCTGGAAAAACGACGGCAACAGCCGCGGCGAAGCCACCCCGCTCTGGGCGCAGGAGCTGGACGAGCAGCGGCTGGCGCTGGTGGGGCCGCGCCACGAGCTGTTCCGCAACGACGCACCCTGGGAAGGGCCGCTGGTGGAAGGCTCGGCCATGGTGCGCCACAATGGCTATTTCTACATGTTCTATGCCGGCAATGCGTGCTGCGGCAAGTACTGTACCTACGCCGAGGGAGTGGCCCGCTCACGCACCTTGCTGGTCCCGTGGGAGAAGTGCCCGCAAAACCCCATCCTCACCGACAACAGCACCTGGAAATGCCCCGGCCACGGCACCGTGACCGAAAAAGACGGCCGCTGGTTTTTGCTGCACCACGCCTACCACGCCAACAGCCACGAGTTTGTGGGGCGCCAGGGTCTGCTCAGCGAGTTTACCTGGAACGACGAGGGCTGGCCTCAGTTCGTGAACAACAGCCCGCAGGCCGCGCCACTGGCCGACATGCGCGTGATGAACGTGACCGACAATTTTGAGGGTGACACGCTGGGCCTGGGCTGGCAGTGGCCGATAGGTAGCCTGCCCCACCTCGAAATAGCCGACGGCGAGCTGCGCCTGGGAGCCAGCCCCGCCCGCCTGGGAGCCGTGCTGGCCCAGCGCACCTACGCCGCCACCTATGCTACCAGTGTACTGCTGGATGCTACCACGCTACCCCAGGGAACTTTCGCCGGCCTCGGTGCCATCGGCGACCCATATAATGTCCTGGCCCTGGTAGCCGGCGACAATATGCTGCAGCTCTGGCTGGTGCGAATGGGCAAAAAGCAGCGTCTGCTGGAAGTCATCTTCGAGGAGCCGTGCGCTACGCTGGGCCTGCGGCTGGAGTGCTGGGGCGGCAGCCGCTTCCGTTTCTCCTATAGCCTCAACCAAGGCAACCTCTGGCACCCGTTGCGCGCCGACGAATACGCCATCAACGGAACCTACCTGCCACCCTGGGACCGGGGCGTACGGGTCGGGCTGCTTGCGCAGGGCGAGGAAACCGCAACGGTAACGTTCCGGCGATTTTCGCTGCGGAACCTGCGCTAGGCAGTTCGGGAGGCCTGGTTTGGCCGGCAACAACAGGGCCTGGAATTGCGTCTGTACCAGTATCCGCCACTCTTCCGCCTGACGATGTCGTTGTTCTCCTTCCTCCCTATCAGCTATCCTTCGCTGGCGGCGCTGCTGCTGGCCGGCCTGGTACTTGGCGCCTGCGCGTCGTCCTCGACCACGACAGAGACGACCGGCGAGCCGGCGCAGCGCAACCTGGCCGCCGGCGAAGCTACCCCGAAGCTGGTGGCACGGCAGTTCAAATTCACGGAAGGCCCGGCCGTGGACAAGGCCGGCAACGTGTTCTTCACGGACCAGCCCAACAACAGGATCTGGAAGTATGATACCGACGGGCAGCTCAGCGTATTTCTGGAGAAGTCGGGCCGGGCGAACGGGCTGTACTTTGATGCGCAGGGCAACCTGCTGGCCTGCGCCGATGAGAACAACCAGCTCTGGTCGATTGCGCCTAATGGCAAGCGCACCATTCTGCTGCGCGACGTGGACGGCCGCCGCCTCAACGGCCCCAACGACCTGTGGGTCCACCCCACTACCGGCGCCATCTACTTCACCGACCCCTACTACCAGCGCGACTACTGGACCCGCACGGCGCCCGACCCCAGCCTGGGCGGCCGGAAGGTGTATTGCCTGCCCAAAGGCCAGAGCCAGCCGTTCGTGGTGGATGATAAGCTGCAGCAGCCCAACGGCATCATCGGCACGCCCGACGGCAAGCAGCTGTATGTAGCCGACATCGAAGCCAACAAAACCTACCGCTACCAGATAGCCCCCGACGGCCGCCTCTCCGGCCGCCAGCTGTTCGTGGAACTAGGCTCCGACGGCATGACCCTCGATACCGAAGGCAACGTGTACCTCACCGGCAAGGGCGTCACGGTGTTCGATGCCACCGGCCGCCAGATTCAGCATATCGAAGTGCCGGAAGAGTGGACCGGCAACGTCTGTTTCGGGGGGGCCGACCGAAGCACGCTGTTTATTACGGCCTCGGAAGCGGTGTTCGTGCTGCCGATGCGGGTGCGGGGTGTGCAGTAGGTGTTGGGCTTAGCCTGCGAGTAGGTTGCCGGGCAGATTGGCCGGGAAGTCCGGCGGCTTTTTACTTCCGGATTTCGGCGGTATCAGGAAGCAATCCGGCGGTTGCGGGAAGCATTTCCGCGGTAGCGGTAAGGCGACCGGCGCTTGAAGAAATCCTATCGGCGGGAGCAGGAACGGCGGCGGCGCACCCGGGAAAGGGCGCGGCGGGTGCGGGAACGGGACCGGCGAGTGTGGGAAGGCGGCCGGCGGACGCTGAAACGCTAACGGCCAGCGCCAGAAAGCTGCCCTCAGGCGCGGGAAAGGCGGCCGCGGCTTCGGGAAGGTCATCGGCAGCACGGGAAAAGGCCGGGAACTAGGAAATAACGCGGTGGATGCCCATATTCCCAGCGTAATACAATTTTCCACTTTTTTTTCATTCGTTATATGGACCGCAAGCAAGCAGCCCAGGTATTGCGCCACCGCAAGGTGGTAGAAGTGTTAGATGAATATCCGCAGGAAGTGCAGGCGGTGGCCGCTTTCAAGGAGGCCGCTGACGGGTTTCGAGAGAAGCTGGACCTGGTGAGTGGCGTGGGCCCGCGGCGCAAGTCGGGGGGCGCGACGGAGCAGAAGGGCCTCAACCGCGACGAGCTGACGGCCGGGCTCGTGAAGGCCGCCAACGCGCTGTATCTGCTCTACAAGAAAGAGGGCAACCTGGAGGCGGCCCGCACGCTGCTGCGCAACCGCAGCGAGTACCGCAACCTGAGCGCGCTGCTGTTTAACGAGCAGGCGCAGGCCGTGAGCAAAGCGGCCACGCAGCGCGTGAGCAGCCTGAAGGACTACAACCTGGACGCGACTGCCGTGCAGAAGCTGTCCGCCGGTGCCCAGACCTACGACGCCAGCATCGACAAGCCCAAAACGGCTACCGAGGCGGGCAAGGTGACTACCGCCGCCACTACCCAGCTGATTCAGGACCTGAACCGCTACCTCAAAGACGACTTCAAACCGGCCACTGAGCTGCTCGTGGATACGCACCCGCTGCTCTATGCCCGCCTGCGCGAAGCCATGCGCGTAGACGACGCCAGCTACGGCCGCAGCGCTGCCGCCAAGGCCCGCAAAGCCGCCAAGCAAGCCGCGAAGGGTAGCACCAATGGTACTACTTCGCCCGTGGCGTAAGCTTCGGGTAGTGCTGCCGAAACCAGCAGCCCCGTCCGCCACAGTGCGGGCGGGGCTGTTTTGGTGAAGTTGAACCGACTTTCTTATCTATTCGCCAATGCCTCCGTGCGGGGCCACCACTCGGACCGCTCGGGCAGTCGCAGCTTCTCCCCTTCAAACTGCAGCAGCCCATGTTCTGCGCCGCGCAGCTCGCGGAAGGAACTAGCTACCCGTACGCGGTACCCGTCATCAATACGAAGCAGGTGGCGGTCGAAGGCTCGATGCAGGGTGGGCGTGAGGGCCAGTCCGTTGCCAATGGTATCATCGTGGCTGAGCGACCAAGGGATGATGTGGCAGGCGTCGAGCAGGGGCGCCACGGCGCTGGTGCCGGTGCTGATAAGCTCTAGGCCGGAAATAGCGCAGGTATAGTTGTAGGCTCGTAGTACTTCACGCTTGAAAACAGCACTACGCACGGCGGTTTCCACTTCGTCGGCGAGGTTGAGGTGGGTTTGGTAAACGGCGGCAGGCTCTTCCAGCATCTGCTGGCCCAGGTCGCGCAGAGTATCGGGCCCGGCGGTGGGACGGTAGCGAAACCGGGTTTGCGAGAAATAGCGGTCCAGCAGGGCCTCCCGAAACAGGTGACGGGTGGCCGCCTGCTGTAGCAGCAGCCACAGCGGCGCATCGAAGGCGGCGTAGGCGACCATGGCGCGCAGGTGGCCCAGGCTGCGGGGGGAGCCGGATGTGGTGAGCTGGAGTGGCTGGCCGGAGTAAGTGTGCAGGTGCCAGAACCCGTCGCCGGTGAGGTGGTAGAAGGGCAGGGCGAAGTTGTTGGCCCGGAACCTCCCTGACACGCTCAGGTCGCGGCAGTTGCTTTGAAACGCAGCCAGCAGCTCGGGAGTGATGATAATCTGATTGGCGAGAATACTGCCTTCTTCAATTCCTTCCAGCACCGCCAGCAGTAGCGCAGGCTTGTACGGCGCTTCCTCGCCGCCAAGGCGGCTGACTTTGAGCTTGCGGAAACGGGTGAGATAAAACGCGAGGTCGGTGGTCATAGGTGGCTTTAAAGGTAGCGAACATGCAGTCCGGTAGGCTCACCGCTGACCTTCTGCAATCGAAAAAGCGCCGCCGGAAGCAGTTCCGGCGGCGCTTTTGCCTACATCCTTTTTCGTTAGTTCAGGCTCCGGTACCGGACCCGCCTGGGCTCTACGTCGCCGAGGCGCTTCTTCTTGGCTTCCTCGTAGTCGGAGAAGTGTTTCACAGCATCACTGAGCCAGCAAGTCGAACAGGGGCTGGTTGATATAATAGTTCGATACGCCTAGCTTCTGCTTTTGCAGCAGGCCATCGGTGGCCAGTTGGTTCAGGTAGGCGGCGGCGGTAATGCGGCTTACGCCCAGTTCCTGCTGTACAAACTCGATGCGGGTGTAGGGGTGCCGGAACAGGTTGTTGAGCAGGTCCTGGCTGTAGAAGCGGTAGTTGCGCAGCTGCTTCTTGGTGTGCTGCATCAACTCCCGCATGTTTCCGATCAGCGTGATGGTTTCGCGGGCCGTTTGCTCCACCCCGTCGAGCATATACAGTAACCACGGCTCCCAGTTACCGGTGTCGCGCACTTGCTGCAGGTGCTGGTAGTATTCGGCCTTGTGGCGGATAAGGTACCGGCTCAGGTAGAGCACCGGAATATCGAGCAGCCCTTTCAGTACCAGATATAGAATATTGAGAATACGGCCCGTGCGACCATTCCCATCATAAAACGGGTGAATGCTCTCGAACTGAAAGTGTAGCACCGCCATCTTCACCAAGGGGTCGGCGTCGCTCAGGGTGTCGTCGTTCAGGTAGGCTTCCAGGTTACCCATCAGCCGCATCATCTCGGCCGAGTCCTGAGGCGGTGTATACACCACCGCACCCAGCTGGTTTTTGAGGGTGGTGCCTGGCAGACGCCGGTACCCCGCGTTGTTCTGCTCCAGTTCCCCCTGAATCTGGGCCAGATGATTCACGCTCAGAAAGCCATACTGCTGCACCAGCCCAAACCCCAGCCGCAGGGCGGCGGCATAGTTGCTTACTTCCTTGGCGGCTTGCGACTTGATATTTTCTGTTTGTAGAGCCGCCTTGAAAAGCTCGTCGTGCGTGGTGATGATGTTTTCCACGGCCGAGCTGTCTTTAGCTTCCTGCAAGGGCAGGGTATTGAGTAGAATTCCTTCGTTAGGAATTGTTTTCGATACGCCTTTAAGCTCTGCCAACGCCCCACGGGCCGACGCCAGTTTTTTCAAAACAGCCCGCGTTTCTATTTCCTCGCGGGGAGGCAAATCGGCAGGTTGCCACAAAGGAGACGTTGCCATAGGGGCAGTAGGATGATAGACAAAAACAGTATATGATAAGCAAAGCACGGTTTGCTTATCATATACTGAAAGATATGTAAAGAAAATCCGGGTTTGCTTTACATACAGTGCGGCCAACCTTGATTAGGCAAAGCAAAAATGCCACGGAACAGCGTCCCGTGGCATTTTTGCTTTGTCAGTCAGCGGCTTAGTTCAGGCTCCGGTAGCGCACCCGCTTGGGCTCCACGTCGCCGAGGCGCTTCTTCTTGGCTTCTTCGTAGTCAGAGAAGTTGCCCTCGAACCATACCACCTGCGAGTCGCCCTCGAAGGCCAGGATGTGGGTGGCCAGGCGGTCCAGGAACCACCGGTCGTGGCTGATAATCACGGCGCAGCCGGCGAAGTTCTCCAGCGCATCTTCCAGCGCCCGGATGGCATTCACGTCGAGGTCGTTGGTGGGTTCGTCGAGCAGGAGCAGGTTGGCGCCCTGCTTGAGCGTGGTGGCCAGGTGCACGCGGTTTCGCTCGCCACCGGAGAGCATGCCCACTTTCTTCTCTTGGTCGCCGCCGCGGAAGTTGAAGTTGCTCACGAAGGCCCGCGAGTTCACCTGGCGGCCGGCCAGCAGCATGGTTTCGGTGCCGCCCGAAATGGTTTCGAACACCGATTTGTTGGGGTCCAGCGTGTCGTGCTGCTGGTCGACGTAGGCCGTCTGCACCGTGGGGCCGACCACGAACGTGCCTGCATCCGGCTGCATCTGGTCGGTGATGAGGCGGAAGAGGGTGGTTTTGCCGGCGCCGTTCGGCCCGATGATGCCCACGATACCGCCCTGCGGCAGGTTGAATGACAATCCATCGAACAGCAGCTTGTCGCCGAAAGCTTTGCGCAGCCCTTCGGCCTCAATCACCTGGGAACCCAGGCGCGGACCGTCCGGAATGAACAGCTCCAGCTTCTGCTCCTTCTCACGGGAGTCCTCGTTCACCATCTTGTCGTAGCCGGCGAGGCGGGCCTTGCTCTTGGCCTGGCGCGCTTTCGGGGCCATACGCACCCATTCCAGCTCGCGCTGCAGGGTTTTCTGACGCTTGCTCTCGGTTTTCTCTTCCTGTGCCAGGCGGTTCGACTTCTGCTCCAGCCACGAAGAGTAGTTGCCTTTCCACGGAATACCCTCGCCGCGGTCCAACTCCAGAATCCAGCCGGCCACATTGTCGAGGAAGTACCGGTCGTGGGTTACGGCAATGACGGTGCCTTTGTATTGCTGCAGGTGCTGCTCCAGCCACAGCACGCTTTCAGCGTCGAGGTGGTTGGTGGGTTCGTCGAGCAGCAGCACGTCGGGCTCCTGCAGCAGCAGGCGGCACAGCGCCACGCGGCGCTTCTCACCACCCGAGAGGTTGCCGATGATGGCATCGGCCTCGGGCGTGCGCAGGGCGTCCATGGCGCGCTCCAGTTTGGAGTCGAGGTTCCAGGCATCGAGCTGGTCGAGGCGTTCCTGCACGGTGCCCTGGCGCTCCAGCAGCTTGTCGAAGTCAGCGTCCTCGGCCCCGAAGGCTTCGTTGATTTCGTCGAATTCCTTGAGTAGCGCTACGGTTTCGGCCACGCCTTCCTGCACTACTTCGAGTACGGTTTTGGTCGGGTCGAGCTGCGGCTCCTGCTCCAGGTATCCCACCGAATAGCCCGGCGACCACACCACGTCGCCCTGAATCTGCTTATCAACGTCGGCAATAATTTTCAGCAGCGACGACTTACCCGAGCCGTTGAGGCCGAGGACGCCAATTTTGGCACCGTAGAAGAAAGAAAGGTAGATGTTCTTGAGAACCTGTTTCTGAGGCGGGTAAATCTTGCTTACCCCGGCCATCGAGAAAATAATGGTGGGCTGGTCGCTCATGCGAAAAGAGGTATGATAGAAGCGTGACGCAAATGGCCAACACGCGGGACGGTTGGCCGGAAAACACTATTTTCAGGCAGTTTACTTTTACCCTGAACGCCGGGCCTAACCTTCAGAATCAGGCTTACGTTCGGAGAAAAACCGTCTGACGGCCCTCCTGCCTCATCAAAGGTAGGCAGCCCCGATGGAGTTTGCTACCGTCATTGGATGCAGCGAATGTTGCAACAAGCTGTAAACTTGCACATCTTTCCGCTCTGAGTACTACCTCCGCGCATTTTCACCACTCCACCTATTCGCTTCCGCGTTATCACATTATGGAACAACAAGACCACTTGCTGGCCGAAGCCCGCCGTTATGGCTACATCGAGGGCGACCAGGTGTGGCTGCGGCCATTTATGGATCTTCCTGCCCGCCAAGTTGGGCAGGTAAAGGAGTCAGCTGACGCTTCCCTGTTGTACTTCGCCAACCGCTTCGAAACCTTCCGCGGGAAGGTGGATGAACTGCTGCATAAGATTGAAACCTCTGAGAACAAGGGTTCTTTCCTGATGAAGGCCCTGCACCTTAAAGAGCAAGTTGCCTCCTACGACGGCCTCGGCGACTTTGAAGCCATTCATCGGCGGCTTACGGATGCCGAAGAGGCTATTAAACAGACGGTAGCACGCAACCGTGAAAAAAATCTGGCAACCAAAATCAACTTTATCCAGCAAGCGGAAGAACTGCAAAACACGCTGGACTGGACCACTGCCGGCGAGCAGATTCATGAGCTGCGTCAGGCCTGGATCAAGACTGGCCCCGTAGACAAGCAGCACACCGACGAGCTGGAAACCCGGTTCCGGGTGGCAGTAGACGAATTTTTCCAGCGGCGCAAGAACTTCCAGAACGAGAAGAAGTCGATGCTCAACCGCGCCGCCGACCAGTACAAAGCCCTGATTCGGCAGTCGGAGGCCCTGCAGTATTCCGACGACTTCGAAAACACTACTGGTAAGCTTAAGGAGTTGCAGCAGGCCTGGAAGGAAGTGGGCGGCTCATTGCCCCGCAAGCAGGCCAATGACCTATGGACGCAGTTCCGGGCGGCGCACAACCTGTTTTTCGAGCGTCTCAAGCAGCATATTGACAGCAAGCGCACCGATGCCAAGGAGCATTTCATGGACGACAACCTGACGCGTAAGCGGGCCCTCGTGGAGGAGGCTGTTGCGCTGCTGGACAAGCCCATGCACGAAGCAGTAGCGCGCGCCAAAGAGCTGCAGGCCGCTTGGAAAAAGGTAGGGCCTGTGCGCGGCGAAGAATCGGACCGGGTATGGGAGCAGTTTATTCTGGCCTGCGACAAGGTATTTGAAATGAGCGCGCTGGAGCACTTTATTCGTAAACGCCCTGAAAATGCCAGCGGCTCGGCGGAGGACCAGGTAAACATCCGGGTACAAGCCCTGCGCGACTTCATCAAATATGATAAGCAAGAGCAGGAAGCGCTGGAAGAGAACCTGGGTAAGCTCAGTGCCGCACCCGCTAATGATGCCTTCCGGCAGATGCTGCAGGGAAAAATCCGTGCATTTGAGCGAAAAATCCGAACCAAAAACGAGCTGATTACGCTATTGCGACAGCGGCTGGTTGTGTAGCCCAACCTTAGCGCCTATCTTACGTTGCCTGCCACATACACTGTGACTCGGCGAGCCACGTTGTCAGTATATTCCGTCCCGGCCGGATTTTTGATAGCCGGACTTTTCATTCGACCACCTTTTTTAAGTAGCCCACACCACTATGTACTGGACGCTGGAACTCGCTTCGTATCTGGAAGACGCTCCCTGGCCTGCCACCAAGGATGAACTGATTGACTATTCCATCCGCTCGGGTGCTCCGATGGAAGTAGTGGAAAACCTGCAGGCCCTGGAAGACGATGGTCAGCCCTACGAGAATATCGAGGAGGTTTGGCCTGACTACCCGACTAAGGAGGACTTTATGTTCAACGAAGACGAGTACTAGGTAACTGCTGGTTGTTCCTATTGCTTGTCGAATACAGGCTGCTAACTCCGCTTTGAGTAATCAACCCGTCAACAAGCAACAAGCAACACTTGACATCCAGAATTTGGTTGCGGGGTATGAACAGCGTGTTCTACTCCGCAACCTTTTTTTTGCTATACCTGAGCCAGCGTTTGTAGCCATAGTGGGGCACAATGGCTGCGGCAAAACCACCCTTTTTCGTGTCCTGACGGGACAAATACCTTATACCGGTTCTGTAGAACTCGGCGGCCAGGACTTGCGCCAGATAGCCCGCCCAGCTACCGCCGGGCACCTAGCTTATTTGCCGCAGCGTACCACAGTTGGCTTCCCAATCAGGGTGCGCGAATTGGTGGTGATGGGCCGCTACCGCCACCACGGTCTGCTTAGTGCCTACTCCCTGCTTGACTACCAACTGGCTGATGCGGCGTTGGCCCGCGTGGGAGGCGCGCATCTTGCCCAGCGCGACTTTACGCTGCTTTCCGGAGGTGAGCAACAGCTAATATGGCTGGCCCAACTGAGCCTGCAGGATGCTCCTTTGTACCTTCTTGATGAGCCAACTCAGCAGCTTGATGTGTACTACCGCCGCCGCGTGTTCGATCTGCTGGCCAGCTGGGTAGAGCAGGAGCGCAAAACCGTGCTCTGCATCACCCACGACCTTGACAACTTGCTGGCGCTGCCGGGCGGCTACCTGCTCAACCTGTCCCGGCCGCAGCCCAACCTGGAGCCGCTTACGCCTGCCACCGTCAGTGCCGCCCGCGAGTTTCTGGAAAGTGAAGCTTCCTTAAGCCTATAAGAAAGCGGCAAAAGTTAGTCTCGCTGGCCCGGCCGGCCGCGCAGCACATGCCAGATGGAGCGCAGAAAAGGCCACGGCGTCACGGAATTCATAATCTGCAGATTTTCCTTCCAACTCGTCCGCTCATCCAGAAAATCGAAGATGCGCTCCACCGGATTGCGCCGAAACAGCTGGGCGAAGATGGTGCGGGTGGTTTCGCCGTGCCGGCGCATAATGTCGAGCAGCAGCGTATCGAAGAGGTGAAACTGCCATTTGTCACCGGTAAGGTCTGGCGGCGGCATGCCGGTAGCCGCCAGCGCCTGCACCAGCCGCGCCGAGTGCGCTTGGATGCGTTTAAAGGCATAGCCGGTACTGGGTTTGGCCCGGCCGGCGCGGGTCCCGAGGTTGATGATGTTTGCGCCCGCAGCCGAGGGCAGCGGGTGGTCAGTCATGGGAATGGCGCCGGCCTCCCGGGCCGCTATGCGAAACTCCGTTACGCCCAGCTGCGCCAGATACTCCCGCAGGGCCGCTTCATATTCCTCCTGCGGCAATACCTGCTCCGAAAACAGCGTGTACTCTACCAGCGCGTGGCGCTTGCTAAAGGGCAGCACGTACATAAAGCGCGCCTGCTGCTGCTGCTCGCCCCGAAAATCCATGAACTCCACCGTCGTCGGATCGAAAACGTCTTCGGTGGTTTCTACCTCCCAGCCCACAAAATGCTGCAGCAGGTAGCGGTACTTCTGGGGCTGCTTTTGCATCTGCGGCGGACGGCTGTCGAAGGCATAGCGGGCCGTAAAGATGCCGGTACTACTGGTTGCCTGGGCACCATGCGGCGTATTTTCCAGCGCCTCCACGCTGGCCTGCAGCAGCGTAAACCGGGGGTTTTCTGCCAGGGCGGCGCGCACAAACCGGTAAAAGTCCAGCCCCCGAATCATCTTGTAGCGGTGCCGCTTTAGCGGAAACACCTGCTCATACCCCGGACTTCGGAACGCTATTTTCGACCATTCATGGGCCACAATGCCATCAAACAGCAGCGGCTCATCGGCCCAGAACGACCAGGTGCGGTCATTCTGGTCTTTGGTTTCAGGCTCCAGCAACAGCACCCGCTTGCTGGCCAGGCGCGGCTCCTGGCTGATATGGTACGCCAGGCTGAGGCCGGCCGCGCCGCCGCCCACAATAAGGTAGTCGAAATCTAGAGGAGGTACAGCCACAAGAAACGGCGGCCTGAAAAGGGCCGCCGTTGCAAGTTAGGGCAGTTGCGCTACTTCGGGCTAGTGGCTTTCCATACCCGACAGCGCGCCGGCCAGGTCGCGCACAGCGTCGCGCACGTCAAAGTCCAGGCGGGCGCTGAAATGCTGGCGACCGGGCAGAATGCTTACTCGGGAATGCAGGCGCTCCTCCCAGAGGTGCTCGTTTTCCTGGTAGCCGGAGGTATACGGGTCGTCATCCGAGAGCAGCACCATCAGCTTGTCCTGCGGAATGAGGCGGCGGGCCGCTTCGTAGTTGATGGGGGCATCCATCCAATTCAGGATATCCTGCCAGGGGCTGTCTACCGAAAACCAGCCGGCTACACATAGCACGCCACCTACAGGCTGCGCCTCGGGGTGGGTTTCGGCTACGCGGGCCAGGTAGTGCAAAATGGCCAGGCAGCCCACACTATGCCCTACCAGAAGCACATTGGGCCCCAGTTGATCGGGCGGCAGCACTTTCTGCAGATACTCCACAGCCCGGTCTATAACGGGCAGGTCCCAGGCCGGCATATTCAGCGCCTGAATCTTGTAGTTGACTCCATCTTCCGCGGCAACGGCCTGCAGCTGCTCCCCCAGCCAGGGATACCAGTCGTCCTGGGGGCCGCCAGCCCAGCGGGGGACTATAAACACCTTCTTTACTTCTTCAGCAGTTGTTGCTTGCTGCATACTTCGTGGATTATTTTGAACAATTCACCAAGATAAATCCAATTTAACATTCCTGATTCTGCTATTTCGTAATTAATCTTCTAGCTCAACTGCTGTGATGCCCAAAAGCACTAAAGCCAGCAGCTTCCGAAGATGCCGCTGGCTTTAGTGCTAGAATTTAGCGCTTTTGCCAAGCTTAGAAGTTCGGCGAGAGCAGGTATTTGGAGTAGAAGTCGTCGATGATTTTCACCGCCGACTCGGCATCATCTACCAGCTGCACGAGGTTCATGTCCTCCGGCGAAATGTTCTTCTCGTCTTCCAGCATCACCTTCTGAATCCAGTCGAACATGCCCTGCCAGTACTTGGTGCCCACCAATACAATAGGGAAGCGGCCGATTTTCTTGGTCTGAATCAGCGTAATAGCCTCAAACAGCTCATCAAGCGTACCGAAGCCGCCGGGCATACCGATGAAGCCCTGCGCATACTTCACAAACATCACCTTCCGCACGAAGAAGTAGTCGAAGTTGATGATTTTGTCGGGGTCGATGTAGATGTTGTTGAACTGCTCGAACGGCAGCTCAATGTTCAGGCCCACGGAGCGGCCTCCTTCTGAGTGCGCGCCCTTGTTGCCGGCCTCCATAATGCCGGGACCACCGCCCGTGATAACGCCGTAGCCGTGGCGCACCAGCTTGGCCGCAATTTCCTCGGCCATCTGGTAGTATGGGTTGTCGGGCTTGGTGCGGGCCGAGCCGAAGATGGATACGCACGGGCCGATTTTGGACATCTTCTCGAAGCCCTCCACGAACTCAGCCATCACCTTGAAAATCTGCCAGGAGTCGGCAATCTTGATTTCGTTCCAGTCCTTGTCAACGAAGGCTTTGCGGATGCGCTGCTCATCGTCTACCTGAACCGTACGCTCGCCGTGCGTCTGCTCCCGGATATCACTAATGGTTTTAACCTTGTTGTCGTTGATGTTGGGCTGCATGATGGTCTGGCCGCTGCCAGCATTCAGCACCTCATCAGCCACCTTGGTGCGGCTGGTTTTTTTAAGCTTGGTCATGGTACGCTACTTACTGTTGGCACCGGGCAAAAGGCACGGCTCCATGGGAATTGGGGGAATTTGACAAAAAGAAAGCCGCCCCGCCGAAGCGGGGCGACCAAAAGTACAGAAGGGCAAGTTAACAATTTGTTAACAGTAAATGACCAAACCGCTACACTTTATAAAGCTGAGGGAGCTAAGCTAGGCTATTCCGTAGCACGCCGGGTCATTTGCTCCGGATGGCAATTACGGGGTCCAGGTTGGCGGCCAGCACGGCCGGGATGATTCCGGCCAGCACCCCAATCACCACGGATACGGTCAGCCCCAGCGTGATATTCCACGCCGACAGTGTGAGCGGCATGGCGTCCTGCGGTATCAGCGTAATCAGCCAGACCAGGAAAATACCGGCCGAGCCGCCCAGCAGACACAAAAACACAGCCTCAAATAGAAACTGGAACAGAATGAAGTAGTTCTTGGCGCCCAACGACTTCTGGATACCGATGATATTGGTGCGCTCCTTCACTGACACGAACATGATGTTGGCAATGCCGAAGCCGCCTACCACCATGGCAAACCCACCAATCACCCAGCCGGCCAGCCCGATAACGGAAAACAGCTTCCCCACCATGTTGGTCAGCATTTCGGGGCGGTTGAGGGCGAAGTTGTCTTCTTCGCGGGGCTTGAGGCTACGGATGTTGCGCAGCAGGCCTTTCATCTCGTATTCCAGGTCAAGCAGGCCCACATCCTCGTCGCGGCCTTTCACGGCAATAGTGGGCGTGACGCCGGTGAGGCCGTTGGTGCTCAGGGCAAACATCTTGGTGAAAGAGCCAAAAGGAATAACGCAGTTGGTGTCGTTGCTGGGCGTATCCAGAATCTTCTTGCCTTCCTTCTTTACTACGCCGATGATGGTGAACGTGGTGCCTTTGGCCTTGAACTCCTTCCCTAGCGCCGAACCATTCGGGTAGAGGCTGGTGGCAATATCGGCCCCTACCACGGCCACATTGCGGGCCGCATCCATTTCCTGCTGCGTGAAATAGCGCCCTTCCTCGATAGGCAGCTCCGACACGTTACGGTATTCAAATGATACCCCCATCAGGGCACAGCCTTCGAGGCTGTTGGAACCGGACCGCAGCGTATTGCCACCTGTGGCAGCATACACGGCCACACCCTTCTGATTGTCGCTGAGCATGCGCTGTAGCTCCCGGAACTCGCGCACGGTAGGTGCCGGCCGCTGGAAATAGCGCCACCACGGGTAGTCAGGCTGGTCGAAGGTCCAGGGCATCTTCATCACGTAGATGACCTTGTCGCCAACGAAGCTCATACTTTGTCGTACGTTGGCTTCCAGCGAGTCCACTACCGTCAGCACCGCAATGATGGCGAATATGCCCACCGTTACGCCCAGCAACGACAGCACCGTACGCAGCAGGTTAGATTTGAGAGCTTGCCACGCGAAGCGGAAGCTTTCCAGAGTCAGGCGTATGGTTTTCATCAATAAGTGCTTGAGTGGATGAGCAGATAAGGGGGATGGTCGGAACGAGGCGGCTGCTCGCTCAGTTATATACCCGCGCACTGATTCCAGGCGAAAAGTAATGATAAATCCGCCGGAGTTGCGTAATTTCGCCGACCCAAATTTTTCTTAGCTTCCCCAGCTATTGCCTTTCCTGCCCCTATGAAGCTCTCCGAGTTTAAGTTCGAATTGCCCGAAGCCCTCCTCGCGCAACACCCCGCCAAGAACCGCGACGAGTCCCGCCTGATGGTGCTGCACCGCGACAGCGGCAAGATTGAGCACCGCGTCTTCAAGGATATCATTGAGTATTTCGGTGAAGGCGACGTGTTTGTGGTGAACGACACGAAGGTATTTCCGGCGCGCCTTTATGGCAACAAGGAAAAGACCGGCGCGAAGATCGAAGTGTTTCTGCTGCGCGAGCTGAACAAGGAAATTCACCTCTGGGACGTGCTGGTAGATCCGGCCCGTAAAATCCGGGTGGGCAATAAGCTGTATTTCGACGAGGAAGGCATTGTGGTAGCGGAAGTTATCGACAACACTACCTCACGCGGCCGCACTATCAAATTCCTGTTTGACGGCTCTGATGAGGAGTTCTACAAGGCGCTGCACAACCTGGGCGAGACGCCGCTGCCCCGCGAGTCCATCACCCGCGAAGCCGAGCCTGCCGACAAGGAGCGCTACCAGACTATTTATGCCAAGCACACAGGTGCCGTAGCCGCCCCATCAGCGGGCCTGCACTTCACCCGCGAGGTCATGAAGCGCCTGGAAATCAAGGGTGTAGAGGTAGTACCCGTAACGCTGCACGTAGGCCTGGGCACGTTCCGGACGGTAGACGTGGAAGACCTGACCAAGCACAAGATGGACTCCGAGAACTTCATCGTACCCGGCTCGTCGGCGGTGGTAGTGAACCGGGCCCTGGATGCCAAGAAGCGGGTGTGCGCCGTAGGCACCACGTCGATGCGCGCCATGGAATCGTCGGTATCGGCTAACTCGCGCCTGAAAGCCAACGAAGGCTGGACCGACCGGTTTATCTTCCCTCCGTACGACTTCAAAATTGCTAATTCCCTGATTACCAATTTCCACACGCCGGAAAGCACGCTCATGATGATGGCCTCGGCCTTCGCCGGCCACGAGTTGCTGATTGAAGCCTACCGGACGGCTATCAAGGAGAAATACAAGTTCTTCAGCTACGGCGACGCCATGCTGATTCTGTAAGGCAGAAGAAGCGTGCTGAGTGAGGGATGCTCTATGGTCTTCGCTCTATCGGGAAAAGCCCGGCCGTTATACTCGGCCGGGCTTTTACTTTTACTGCCGGTCCCCTTTTCGCACCTCTTTTTCTGCTGTCATATGCCTTCTGCTTCCTCCTCATCTCAGCCGCGCTTTGCCATTATTGTGGCCGGAGGCAGCGGTACGCGCATGGGCGCCGACCGACCTAAGCAGTTTCTGGAGTTGCTGGGCGAACCGGTGCTGCTGCATACGCTGCGGCGCTTCGCGGCACCGGCACTGGGCATCAGGCGCCTGATTGTAGTGCTACCCGCCGAACAAGTGGCTATATGGCAGGCGCTTTGCGCGCACTATGCTACCGTACCGCCGCACGAGCTGGTAGCTGGCGGCGCTACCCGCTGGGCCTCCGTGAAGCAAGGGCTGGCGCTACTCGGGCCGGAAACAGCCGGTACAGTGGCTGTGCACGATGGGGTGCGCCCCCTCACGCCGGAACGGGTGATTGAGGCTACGTTTGAGGCGGCTCACAACCACGGTGCCGCGGTAGCGGCCGTGGTGCCCAAAGACTCGGTGCGCAACCTCAGCCAGCAGGGTTCCTACGCCCTCAACCGCAGCCGCCTGCGCCTGGTCCAGACACCGCAGTGCTTTGAGTTGAGCCTGCTGCGGCGGGCCTACCAGCTCCCGGAGCTCAACACATTCACCGACGATGCCAGTGTGGTGGAAGACCTGCATCCCATCCATATTGTGGAAGGCGACTACCGCAACCTCAAAATAACGACGCCGGAAGACATGTTGCTGGCGGAAGCGCTGCTGCGCACTGAGTAGCGCATAAAACTCACATTATCATGCGATACCGCCGAAGCGGACAGACGGGTACCTTCAGGATATGTTCCATCTGCTTCCGACTTCTACTATGAAAACGCTCGTTTTGCTGGCCTTTGCTCTGGTTCTGAATCGGGCGGGCAGGGCGCAGGACTGTGGCCTGTATTATGATCTTCGCCAAGGTGGCGTGTACGAGCTGACCACGTTTGACAACCGCGACCAGCCCAGTGGGCGCATCGTGCAGGAAGTGCGCGAAGCCCAAACCAGCGGCGGCAAAACCACAGCCCTCATTCATCAGCAGGTATTTGATAAGAAGGGCAAGCCCAGTGCCACCAACGACTATACGGTGGAGTGCCAGGCGGGCCTCGTGCGCCTCGATATGCGCGCTATGATGAATCCGCAGGCCAATGCGCAGGGTGCCCAGCCTGATATGGACGTGCAGGTAAGCGGCGACTTCCTGGAAATTCCGGCGCACCCAAAGCAAGGCACTACCCTGAAAAACGGCACCATGACGGTAGCCATGCGGGACAAGAAGAGCGGAGTAGCCCTGTCCACCACCACTATCAGCATCAGCAACCGGCGGGTAGAGGGCTCCGAGACCATCAAAACAGAAGCTGGCAGCTTTGCCTGCACCAAAATCTCGCAGGATGTGCTGATGAAGACCGGCATGGGCAATCTGGCCATACCGTTCAGTATGCGCACAGTGGAGTGGTATGCGCCCGGCGTAGGCGCGGTGCGGTCGGAAACCTACCGCAAGGACAAGCTGATGGGCTACACGCTGCTCACCACTGCCCCAACCAAATAGCGCCAACCCCTAAGCCGATAGACAAGGGCGGCCGCTTTTCAGGCAACAAAAAGGCCGCTCCCGGAGGGAAGCGGCCTTTTTGCCGAGCCGTGGCTACGTCGGCCAGTAGTCGTTTAGCGGCCCAGACGGATGGTGCGCGTGCGGCCGTTGCAGGTTACGGACGCAATATTATCGCAGGCCTGAGTGCCGGTGGGGTCATAGTCGAGCAGCATGGTTTTGCCGCGGCTGTTGCTGATGCTGACGGTTCCGGCCGTGAAGAAGCGGGCACAGCCTACCGTAAACTCTTTGAGCAAAGGCTGCTGAATGGCGGCTGTATACTCCACGCCGCGCCGGTTGGTGCCGCTAGCTTGGCCTGTCACAGAATACCGGTCGTCCAGAATCGTGCGGGTGCCCTGGCCGGCCAGACGGGTGTAGGTGCGCTGCGCGGTCCAGGAATGGGTGCCATTGGGTGTGATGACGCTGGCATTGCGCACGCTGAGCGTGTAGGAACCGTCGCCGGCATTTGTGATGACGCGGGTGCCAGTGTGCTGGTTATCGTTGCGGAAGTAGTTCAGAAGCGTAACGGCAACCGAGGAGCCCTGTTGACGAAAAGGCCCGCTGTACATGGCTACAATTTTGCCGCGGTGCGCTACTCCGTTTGGCCCTATGCAGTTGGTAAGGCCAAAATCGATGGTGAGCGTGCGGGTAGCCGGATCGTAGGTTCGGGTAGCGCACGCCGAGAGCAGGCGGGCCATGTCGGCGGGCTCTGCTACCGGCCCGTTGGCGATGGAAGCATCGGCGGGGGCCGCCGCTTCTAGCAGGTCGTTGAGGCTACCGGTTTCGTCTTCAGCGGCCCCCGCATCTTCCGCCGATTCGATGCTTTCGAGAGCAGGCTGCTCCTCGTCTTTGTTGCAGGCCGCCGTACCAAAGAGCAGCATACCGCCCGCCAGAGCCGCTATGCTCAAAGTGTGGAAAGTGGTTTTCATGGAAGTTGAGCAAGAAGGTGTGAATAAAATTCCCGGGGTTCTTTGCTTGGAAGCCACCAGCCAGCGAGAGTTTAATGCCCTGAGGAACTTTTTTCAAAAACTTACTTACACGGCCATTTTAGAACCAGCCGGCAGACCGACCGTATAGGCTTAGCAACCCCTCTCCCACGGCCAAACCGCTGAAAATATGCGCTTTTTACTCACATCCTCCTTTTTGCTGCTTGCCACACTTCTGGTAGCCTGCGGCACTGAAACCAACAAAGACCCGGTGGCAGAAGCCAAGTTTCAGAATGAGAAGCGCATCGGCAACGAAGATGTAACAAGCAAGCAGGAGCGCGACGCTGCCTTTGTGGTAAACGTTATGAGCTACAGCATGCTGGACACGGAAATGAGCCAGATGGCCCAGCGCAAAGCCACTTCGCCCGATGTAAAATACCTGGCGCAGCTGATTGCGAGCGAACATGCAGCTATGCAAAAGGCGCTGCAGCAACTGGCTAGCCAGAAAAGCATTGTGCTGCCCACTGGCCTGGGCGCAGAGCAGGCCAAACGCCTAGGCGAGCTGGGGGCGCTGAATGGCCCGGCCTTCGACCGAAAGTATGTGGAACTGCTGGAAATCAGCCACAAAACCAGCATCGATGAGTTTGATGACATGAGCGACGATGCGTACGATGGCGACATCCGTGCTTTTGCAGCCAACTACCTGGCGCCACTCAAAACCCACCTGGATGCCGCCAAGGACCTCTCCGACAAGCTTCCCAAGTAGCACCTTACCTTCTTTTTTACATCACCAACCAATTCCATTTTTTATGAAAACGCGCTTTTTTTCTCTTGTAGCTCTGGCTGCTGTGCTCTCTCTGAGCAGCTGTGGCGATTCCGCCCAACGCACTGACGGCACGGCTGGCACCGTGGTTACCGATATGGACTCAGCCGCTGCCGAAGGCGGCGTGCAGGCGGATGCCACTGTAATCGACAATGACGCGGGCCCGACCGTGACGGCCGACGCCGACTCTGCCATGGCGGCCGATCCTGCGGCCCGGCCGTAGGGCTAGCGCCCGATTTCTTCTGCTTCGGCGCCCGGCTTCTGTCACGCACAGGGGCCGGGCGCTGACGTTTCAGCAACAGCAACGAGCTGAACACTAGCAACCTTCTGCTGGCTAAGCCGTTCGTTTTTAGCACGACACAGTTGCTGCACAGGGGTGCGGCCCCGTTTGTAGCGGGTGTCTTTTTTGTTCCACTTCCTATAACATCCTATATGAAACGCATTTTTTTGAGCCTGACGGCGGCTACGCTGCTCCTGACTACGGCTTGTTCCAATGAGCGCAAAGCCGATGAAATGGTCAATGCTGAATCGGTTGCAGGTGCTGATACCATGGGAGTTGCCTCTGAGCCATCTATGGGCAACAAGGATGACGCGGCTATGGCGGACCCCAATGGCCCTACTGCTCCGCACAAAGACGACCCCGAATTTATGCAGTCGGCGGCCCACAGCGACCAGAATGAGATTCAACTCAGCAAGCTGGCGCTTGACAAAGGGGTGACTGGCATGGCCAAGGACCACGCCACCCAAATGATTACGGACCACACCAAATCGACGGAAGCGCTGAAGCCGATAGCGCAGAAGAAGAACGTGACGCTGCCTACCGACATGGACGCTGAGCACAAAGCCATTGCCGAGCAGATGGGCAAGCTTTCGGGTGCTGAACTGGAGAAGAAGTACATGGAGCAGATGACGCTGGACCACCAGAAAACAGCGAATACCATGGCCGCTCACCAGAAAATGACCCAAGACACTGATCTGCAGGGTTTCATCACGCAGACGCTGCCTGTTGTGGAACGCCACCTGAGCATGTTCAAGCAGCATAGCACAATGTAATTTCAGCTCAGACCTGAGCCAAGAAGCCCGTTCCGTTCGCCGGAACGGGCTTTTGTGTGTAGCTCCAGTTGACTCCCGTCTTCCAGTGGCCGGAACCATACTGGCGCTGAGCCCCGCCAGAAGCAGATGTATTCCTACCCGATCCCTATTCGAGCTTATCAACGCCCTGAAATAGCCTACCGCACTGTTTGCTCCGGCTTATTTGGCCGGTGCAGCAGTCCACTGCAGCTTGTAGGTGTCGCAACTCAGGGCATTAATATTCATGCGAAACGTACCCTGCGCCGACTTCGCTCCCACCAGCCCATCCAACTCGAAGCGCCATGCCGTAGCGCCGCCACCCGGCGGATCTACTACCACGCTGCTCACCTTGCCGCCTTTGATAGGGAAGCTGTGCGTAGGCCCGGCGGTGGTAAGCTCCAGCTTGCCAGAGCAGCGCCAGTATCCCTGAAATGTCAGTTCGGATAGGGTTTTGCCATCGGCCGAAACATCGAAGCTAATGGTGGCGCCTTTCATGCCATTGCTGAATGTGCCGGTCCAGTGCGTGGGTTTTGGTGGGGCGGGCTTGGGTGGTGCAGTGGCAATTGCAGCTGCCAGAAGCAGAGGGAATAGCAGTAGTTTCATTCAGAGAAGAGAGGAGGAAAGCAGCAAAATAGAAAAGCTTCCTGTTTCAACCAACTCTACCAGAGTGTAGCTGAAACAGGAAGCTTTTGGTGCTTCGGAAGCGGCTGGCTCTTACGCCGCGTCTGCTTTCGAAGGTTTTTCTTCGGCGTATTTGCTCACCTTCAGCTCCTCGGCCAGGAAGCGGCTGGTGTGGCCCTTGCCCGACTTGGCTACCTGCTCGGGCGTACCCTGCGCCACAATGGTGCCGCCGCCCGCGCCGCCCTCCGGCCCGATATCGATGAGGTGGTCGGCCACTTTGATGAGGTCCAGGTTGTGCTCGATGATCAGGACCGTGTTACCCTTATCAGCAAGTTTGTGCAGCACCACGGCCAGGTGGTTGATGTCCTCAAAGTGTAGGCCGGTGGTGGGCTCATCCAAGATGTAGAACGTTTTGCCAGTATCCTTCTTGCTCAGCTCGGTGGCCAGCTTCACGCGCTGCGCCTCACCACCCGACAGCGTGGTAGCCTGCTGGCCCAGCGTGAGGTAACCCAGCCCTACTTCATTCAGGGTCTGAATTTTGCGCAGGATGCGGGGCTGAAACTCGAAGAACTCCACAGCCTTCTCTACCGTCATGTCCAGCACATCGGTGATGCTCTTGCCTTTGAAGCGCACTTCCAGCGTTTCGCGGTTGTAGCGGCGGCCTTTGCAGGTTTCGCAGGGCACGTGCACGTCGGGCAGGAAGTTCATTTCGATGGTGCGCATACCGGCGCCCTCGCAGGTTTCGCAGCGCCCACCCTTCACATTGAACGAGAAGCGGCCCGGTCCATAGCCCCGGATTTTAGCTTCCGGCAACGACGAGAACAGCTGGCGAATCTCGGTGAACACACCCGTATAGGTGGCCGGATTGGAGCGTGGCGTGCGCCCAATCGGCGACTGGTCTACCTCAATCACCTTATCGATAAACTCCAGTCCCTCAACCTTATCATACGCCAGCGGTTCGCGCTTGGCATTGAAAAAATGTTGATTCAGAATTGGGTACAGCGTGTCATGAATGAGCGAGGACTTGCCTGAGCCCGACACGCCCGTGACGGCAATGAGCTTGCCCAGCGGAAACTTAGCCGTGACGTTTTTGAGGTTGTGGCCTTTCGCACCTTTCAGCACCAAGTCATTGCCTTCGCCGGCACGCTTTTTCTTGCGCAACTCAATGTGCTTTTGCCCACTAAGGTACTGCGAGGTGAGGGAGCCAGAGGTGAAGATTTCAGTGGGCGTGCCCTGCGCCACAATCTGCCCGCCGTGGATACCGGCGCCGGGGCCAATGTCCAGCACGTGGTCGGCGTGCATGATCATGTCTTTGTCATGCTCCACCACAATTACTGAGTTGCCCAAGTCGCGCAGGTGTTGCAATGCCTTGATAAGCCGTTCGTTGTCGCGCTGGTGCAGGCCGATGCTAGGCTCATCCATGATGTAGAGCACGCCCACGAGCTGCGTACCAATCTGGGTAGCCAAGCGGATGCGCTGGCTTTCGCCGCCCGAAAGCGTCCGGACGGAACGGTGCAGGTTCAGGTAGTCGAGGCCCACTTCCAGCAGGAAGCCGATACGCTTGCGGATTTCCTTGAGCAACTCGCGCGCAATCAGGTTCTGACGGTCGGAAAGGCGCGTTTCCAGCCCTTCAAACCAGTCGGCCAGATCATTCAGATCCATCACCGACAGCTCGCCGATGTGCTTATCAGCGAGCTTGAAGTGCAATGACTCCTTTTTGAGACGGTAGCCATGGCACTCGGGGCACTCTTTGGCCTGCGTGTATTGCTGAATCCACTCCCGAATGTTGTCGGACTCCGACTCCATCTGGCGGCGCAAAAACGGGATAATGCCTTCAAATGGCTCTACGTAGCTGGCCTTTTTGGGGTCAGCATCTTCGTCCTCGGGCACCCCAAACAACAGACGCTCAATCAGCTCAGCTGGTAGCTTTTCCAGCGGCGTGCTCAGGCTGGCCTTGTTTTTCTTAACGATAAGACTGAGCTGCTGGAAAATCCAGATGTCGCGGTATTCGCCCAGCGGTGCAATACCACCTCGGCTGATACTCAGCTTTTTGTCCGGCATCACCGTTTCCTCGGTTATCTCCTGCACTTCGCCCAGACCGTTGCAGGTAGGGCAGGCACCGTACGGCGAGTTGAAGCTGAACGTGTTTGGAGCCGGGTCGTCGTAGGCAATGCCCGTTACGGGGTCCATGAGGAAGCGCGAGAAGAACTGCGTGTTATCGGTCTTCTTGTCGGGGTCCAGCACCAGCATGGTGCCTTTGCCCTGTGTAAGGGCATTCTGCACCGAGCCCGAGAGGCGGAACCGGTCTTCCTCTTTCACGACGAGTCTATCAATTACGATTTCAATGTCGTGGATTTTGTAGCGGTCCACCTGCATCTTCGGCGTGATGTCGAGTAACTCGCCATCCACGCGCACTTTGGTAAAGCCCAGCTTAGCAATCTGCTGGAATAACTCCCGATAGTGCCCCTTGCGGCCCTTCACTACCGGTGCCAGCACCACCAGCTTCTTGGTGTCGTACTGTTTGAGAATGTAGTTGATGATCTGGTCGTCCGACTGCCGGATCATCTTTTTGCCCGTTGCGTAGCTGAACGCCTCGGCGGTGCGGGCGTACAGCAGGCGCAGGAAGTCGTAAATCTCGGTGATGGTGCCGACCGTGGAGCGGGGGTTGCGCGAGGTGGTTTTCTGCTCAATGCTGATAACCGGCGACAGGCCCTCAATCTTGTCTACATCGGGCCGCTCCAGCCCCCCCATGAAGCTGCGGGCGTAGGCCGAAAACGTTTCCATGTAGCGGCGCTGGCCCTCGGCGTAAATCGTATCAAACGCCAACGACGACTTGCCCGAGCCCGAAATGCCGGTGAATACCACCAGCCGGCCGCGCGGAATCTGTATGGATACGTTCTTAAGGTTATGCTCCCGGGCGCCGTATACTTCAATATACGGTGCTTCCAAGTCGGCCGGGCCCAGCAGCTGCCCACTGATACGGGCCTGGTTTTCCAGTACCGCTTCGCTCACCTGCTCCTGGCGCGGCACAGCCTGCACGGCGGCCGTGCCGTGGTGGGTAGCGCCATCAGCTACAGCAGCTGCAGTCGGCTTGCCCGCTTTTGGCGTTTTAGCGGCGGGCTTGTTGGATACCGAGGCAGCCTTCGGAGCCTTGGCCGGGCGGCCGGTCTTGGCCGCCGCAGCCTTGGGCTCAGCAGTGGAAGTGGTAACAGGAACAGCAGTTGATTTTTTGGCCATGCAGCAGCGAAGCGAATAAGTCTGCAAAAGTACGCAAAACGCGCCCGGACAGCTACCCCCAATAGTTTATTTGCCAGCAGTTTTAGCTTGCCTGGCGCAGAGGTGCCACCCGGCCGCAGCGGGGCAGGTGGTCTGTAACACGGCCGCCCCCGGAATTGTCCCGACAGAAGCAAAAGTTCTTCCTGGCCGGCAGTTCCGACTGCAGCAGCTGCTAAAAATGCTGTTTAAAAAGTCTGACAACTCGCTCGGAACATCATGGTGAGCTTATTGAAGCATCTCTACGCTTCGTCAGGCGGTGCCGAAAAAAACGGTGGAGATGCTTCAACAAGCTCAGCATGACCGCAAAGCGCCTTTCTAAACACCAGCTAAAATTTATGGTGCAGGTTTTGCACTACGGCTGCCAGACTTTCTTTTCAGTCTTACTTCTATGAAAACTCTCCTGAAATCGGGTGTTGTGCTGGCCCTGGGCTTGTTGCTGTATACCAGCCGCACGCAGGCCCAGGCGCAGGTCTGGGTGAATGCCCCGTACTGGGGCCCGGCCGTCGCGCCGCACGTGCAGTACTACTATATCCCGGAAATCGACGGCTACTATGATTTGTATGCGCAGTCGTACCTGTTTTATGATCCGGGGTTCGGTGCCTGGGTCAGCTCGCCGATGCTTCCGCGGGCTTACGCCTCCTACGACCCGCGTTTCTTTCACCCTGTCGTGATTGAGTATGTAGGCCGCCAGCCCTGGGGCTACCTGCGCGACCACCGGGCCTATTGTGGCCGCTGGGGCGTGGCACCCGGCCGCTACTATGGCGCCAACTGGCCGGGCCGGGGCTACAACGCCGCGCCCTATGGCGCCTATGGCCCGGCATACTACGGCAACCGACCTGCCAACCAAGGCGGCTACGTCCGCAACGACTACCACGACAACCGCAGCAACCAGAACAGCTACGGTGGCCGCAACGACTACCGCAACCAGAATGGCCACAACAACACTGGCCCTGACACCCGCGGCAACGGCCGCAACGAGCAGAGCACCTACAGCAACCCAAGAGGACCACAGAGCCCCGGCAGCCCGCAGCAACAAGGCGGGCAACAGGGTCCGAATGGTTCTGCAAACGGGCGCGGCAGGGGTCGGGTGATGTAAGGTTGCCATCCGTTCAAAAGGCTTTCCGCACGGTGTGGAAAGCCTTTTTTTGGGTTCCCCGGCAACCAACCAACATAACCGCCGCAACCCACGTTAAGCACGTCATTCCGGCTACGACCCATCACGAGCGGCAGCTCTGCGGCTTGGTTCTTGTCTCGTAGCTGCTGTTCCATCCGTTCACCTTCCCTTTCCACCATGCAGCTCCTACCCAAATTTGCCCTGTCGGGCCTGTTGGCTCTTTCACTCACCGCCCTGACGCAATCAGCGCAGGCGCAGGTCAACATCAATATCACGCCGCCCAGCTGGGGCCCGGCAGTGCCGGCCGGCACCCAGTACTACTACGTGCCCGAATACGGCGGCTACTACGACCTGCGCGACCAGCGCTACATTGTGCAGCGCGACGGCAAATGGCAACGCCTCAGCTCCATCAGCGGCTACACGCCGTCCTCTTTCCATCCGGTGGCTATCGACTATAGAGGCAACCAGCCCTGGATACTCGTGGGCCGCCACCGTACGATGTACCCGGCCAGCCTGCCACCCGGCCAGGTTAAGCGTCTGGAAAAAGGCAAAGGTCTGCCGCCCGGCCAGGCCAAGAAAGTATATGGCGGCCAAGGGAACGGTAAAGGCCACGGCAAAGGCAAGCACTAGCTGCTTGTAGCTCTCCACAAGCAAAAACGCCGGCCTATGAGGGCCGGCGTTTTTGCTTGTGGAATCAGCTGAACTGTTTTTTTAGATATTCTTACGCCGCTTCCTTACTCTGTACCGCTACTCACGCACTACCCGCAGGGTCTGCTGCCATTTGTCGTCCCGGACAGTCAGGAAATAAATACCGGCGGCCAAATCGGCGGGCAACTGTAGAGTGCGTTCTGCTCCGGCTGCTGTATGCTGCTGGAAATGACTACGCCCCAGCATGTCGGTGAGGGTAACATGCAGCCGCTGACTTTCGCTGCCGGCGCCAATCCGAAGTTTGAGGTCTGCCGCGAATGGGTTAGGAGCTACCTGTACCCAGTCGGCGGGTGCCTGGCCGAGAGTAGAATTGACAATGGCCACTTGGAACTGCACGTTCGGACGGTTAGCCGCCCACCGGACGGTCGGAATTACGGCGCTGTTGACCTGCGTGGCATGGGCACCGCCGGTTGCAGAAACGGCCGTATAGCGCCAGCTGATATCGGCGGTGGGAGCACTGTTGCGGAACCAGTCTACCAGTACCTCAATATTGTCGGTGCCATTCCAGACAAAGGGGGCTGTGAAGGCGAAATCCTTCCAGCCGGTACCCGTTGGCAGGCTCAGCGTGGTGTTGCTGTACACCTGCGTGGCGCTCAGCACTTCCGTATCCCACACCACCGGGTTGGCAGAAAGGGCGGTGCCAGTCGTGCGCTTGAGGTAGATGCGCAGCTGCGCGTCGCCGGAAGTGTACTCGCCGGTGCCATCCTTGTACCAAGCCAGCCTGGTGATGGAGCCGGCCCGGGCTCCGGCCGCCTGCAGCTCGGCAGCCGAATAGATGGAAACCGTGCGTGCGTACTTGTTGGTGGTGGTGCTGGTGCTGAGCAGCGCGTTAGTAGAGCCAGCGGAAGTTCCGGTGCCAATCGTGACGGTTACCGGCGTCTGGGCTTCCGCAAAACCGGTGGCCAGCGCCAGCAACGACAGGCTTAAAAAGGTCCGGGAAACGAAGGAGGGTAGTAATTTCTGCATGCAACTGGTTTTGAGGGTGGTGGTGGAAGGTGAAGGAAAGCGGAATATAACTACTTCCTGGCAGAGACGTTGTTACGGGTATCTGTTGTCTTCAGACTCACCTGTACCATGCCTACCGCCTACAAACCCATCAGCTGCAGCTTCTACGACGAGCTGGAAGCCCGCGCCACCACCGGCCAGCCCTGCACCCTCACCTACCGCACCGAGCCCGACACGCCCCCCAGCACCTACCACGGCATCATCCAGGACCTCTACATTCAGGACAAAGTAGAATACCTGCGCCTCGCCGACGGCTTCGAGCTGCGGCTGGACAACCTGCTGGCCGTGGACGACAAGGAGCTACGGAATTACTGCTAAGTTTAGGGAACCTACATTTAATCCCGATGCGAAAACTACTCTTTCTTTCTATTTTATATCTTCTTCCTTACTCATTAAAAGCTTGCTCTTGTGGGCGCATTGGCATCTGTAAAAGTCGCAAAAGCGCCCAACTGGTTTTGACTGGCATATTGATTAGTACAAAAACTAATTTGTACAAAGACTCTCTGAACCGCAAGCAGGCTAGACACATTATACACACCTTTAAAGTGCAGCACGTTTACAAAGGTAAAGTCATCGCCGATACTGTATCATTGACTACTCCCGCTGCACATGTTGATTGTGGCAGCTACTTTATGCTTAACAAATCCTACTTAATCTACAGTGAATTAACAGACCAAGACCCCACTGATATTTTTGGTTCCGGCAAAAAAGTTATTCCTTATTTAACCACTAATATGTGCACTCGAACAAAGCGTAACCGCTTTTTGACAATTTATGAAAAGTCAGTCTTAACCGTTTTATAACCAGAGAGCCAGCATCTGTAGTGATGCTGGCTCTCTGGTTATAAAACGAAACGTAATTCCTAAAACTCCGCGCTTTTTGGGAAGCGGGGGAAGGGAATAACGTCGCGGATGTTGGCCATGCCGGTAATGAACAGAATGAGACGCTCGAAGCCCAGCCCGAAACCGGCGTGCGGGGCGCTGCCGTAGCGGCGCGTGTCGAGGTACCACCACAGGTCCTCTTCGGGCACGTGCATTTCCTGCATGCGCTGCGTGAGCTTCTGCATGTCCTCTTCGCGCTGCGAGCCACCGATGATTTCACCGATACCAGGAAACAGCACGTCCATGGCGCGCACCGTGCGGCCATCCTCGTCCAGCTTCATGTAGAACGCCTTGATATCCTTGGGGTAATTGGTCAGGATAACGGGCTTCTTGAAGTGCTTCTCCACCAAGTACCGCTCGTGCTCCGACTGCAAATCGGTACCCCAGTCCACGGGAAACTCGAACTTCTGCTTCGCCGATTTCAGGATTTCCACGGCCTCGGTGTAGGTGAGGCGCTTGAACTCGTTATCCACCACGAACTGCAGACGATTGAGCAGTTCTTTGTCGTACTGGTCGTTGAGGAACTGCAGGTCGTCGGGGCAGTGCTCCAGGGCATAGCGGACGAGGCTGCGGAGAAAATCCTCGGCCAGGTCCATGTTGTCCTGCAGGTCGTTGAAGGCCACTTCCGGCTCAATCATCCAGAACTCGGCCAAGTGGCGGGCGGTGTTGGAGTTTTCGGCCCGGAACGTAGGACCGAACGTGTACACCTTGCCCAGCGCCATGGCCGCCACCTCGCCTTCGAGCTGGCCCGAAACGGTGAGGTTGGTGGCTTTGCCGAAGAAGTCGGCTGTGTAGTCTACTTCACCGGCCTCATTCAGGGGCGGCTTGGTGTCAGACAGCGTGGTTACGCGGAACATCTGGCCGGCACCCTCGGCGTCGGAGCCGGTGATGATGGGCGTGTGGATGTAGAAGTAGCCGTGGTCGTTGAAATACTTATGGATGGCAAACGACATAGCGTGCCGGATACGCAGCACCGCGCCGAACGTGTTGGTGCGGGGGCGCAGATGGGCTATTTCGCGCAGAAATTCCAGCGAGTGGCCTTTCTTCTGCAACGGATACGTGGTCGGGTCGGCAGAGCCATACACCGTAATTTCCTCGGCCTGAATTTCTACCGACTGGCCTTTGCCCTGCGAGGCTACCAGCCTGCCGCGCACGGCAATAGCGGCGCCGTTTTCTACGCCGTCAGCTTTCAGCTTTTCCTCCGGAAACTGCTCGGCGTTGGCTACTACCTGAATAGAATTGAAGCCGGAGCCGTCATTCACGGCAATGAACTGCACGTATTTGTTGCCGCGGCGGGTGCGTACCCAGCCTTTCACCAGCACTTCGCGGTCCAGGTCGGTGCTGCGGAGCAGCTCCTGCACGCTGGTTTTTCGGAGGTCGGACATCAGGATTTCGGTTCTCAGGGTTTGGAATAGATAAGATGGCAAAGGTAGAGGATTTGTTAGCCGGTTTGCATCCCGAAATTGTACCCCGAAGCGGCGCTTCGGCCTACCCGACCGGAAACGCCCAAAACTGCCTGCCGGCCAAAGTGCCGCTTCGGGGTATAATGTGCCAACATTTTACCCCTAACTCAAGTACAGAAAGGCATATCTTTGGCTACCACACCCCGTTTCCACCTAGGCGGGGCGTACGCGTTTTAGAGTATGCAACGACTGGACATGAAACAGCTTCTCTCGCAGAAGCTGAGCCCGCAACAGATACAATTCATTAAGCTGCTGCAAATCCCGACCGTGGAGCTCGAAGCCCGCATCAAGGAGGAGCTGGAGGCCAATCCGGCATTGGAGGAAGGCGACGACGCGGACGACGATTTCGAGGACCAGGAAGTCGGCGACGATTCCAGCGACGACACGGATGATTTCGACGACCCGGATTCGGAGTTCGACAATCCGGATAACACGCTGGATGAGGACTTCGACGACAGCCGCAGCGAGGAGCAGCCCGAAATAGAGCTGCCGCTGAAGGACGAGCCGGTGGACCAGAAAGAGTCGGACAGCGCCGACGACCTGGACCTGAGCGACTACCTCAACGACGACGAAATAGCCGGCTACAAGATGCAGGGCGACGGCCCCGGCGAGGACGAAGACGACCGGGAAATGCCTCTGGCCGATACCAGCGGCTCGCTCATCGACAATCTGCTCGACCAGCTGGGCTTCGCTGACCTAGATGAGAAGCAGGAAGCCATTGGCCGCCAGCTCATCGGCTCGATTGACGGCGACGGCTACATCCGGCGCGACCTGTCGGCCATTGCCAACGACATGGCTTTTGCGCAGAACGTGGAGGCCTCGGTGGCAGAAGTAGAAGCCGTGCTGCACGTGGTTCAGAGCTTCGACCCGGCTGGCATAGCGGCCCGCGACCTGCAGGAATGTCTGCAGCTGCAGCTGGAGCGCCGCCCCCAGGACGAGGTAACGGAGCACGCCGAGCGAATTCTTAACGAAACCTTCGACGAGTTTACCAAGAAGCACTACCCCCGCATCCAGCAGCGCCTCGACCTTGAAGACGACGAGCTGAAAGAAGCCATTGCCCTGATTCTGAAGCTCAACCCCAAGCCCGGCGGCACTGGCCCGGTGGGCATGGGCAAGGTGCAGTATATTATCCCCGACTTCATTCTGACCAACGACAACGGCATTCTGAACCTCACGCTCAACTCGCGCAACGCCCCGGACCTGCGTGTGTCGCCGGCCTACACGGATATGTTCCGGGCTTATGACAAGGGCGCCAAGAAGGACAAGAAGCTGAAGGAAGCTGTGACTTTCGTGAAGCAGAAGCTGGACTCGGCCAAGTGGTTTATTGATGCTATTCGGCAGCGCCAGAACACGCTGCTGCGCACCATGGACTCCATTGTGCGCTACCAGCGCGAGTTTTTCCTGGACGGCGACGAAAGCAAGCTGCGGCCGATGATTCTCAAGGACATAGCCACCGAAATTGGCATGGACATCAGCACCGTAAGCCGGGTAGCCAACTCGAAATCGGTGCAGACGGAGTTCGGAATCTACCCGCTCAAGTATTTCTTCTCCGAAGGCATTGCCACCGACTCGGGCGAGGACGCCAGCAGCCGCGAGGTGAAGCACATTCTGAAGGAAATCATCGAGGGCGAGAAGAAAGACCGTCCCCTCAGCGACGACAAGCTGGAGAAGATGCTGAATGCCCGCGGCTACAACATTGCGCGCCGCACCGTGGCCAAATACCGCGAGCAGCTCAATATTCCGGTAGCGCGGCTGCGCAAAGAGCTGTAGGTTACTGTTGAGTATTGAACGGTGAGCCGGCCGGAAGTTGTTGCTTCCGGCCGGCTCACTGCTTTGGTAGCGGGCCGGCACTTTGGTAGCTTTGGCTATTGCTGCTCCTCTACCGCTACCTATTGCTTTTTTGAACCGCCTGCTCGCCACCATTTTATCGTCGGTGTGCCACCCGCTGCTTGTGCCCAGCTACCTCTTCTATGTGGTCTGCTACCAGCTGCCCGGTGTGGTCCTGCGCCCCGCCCTGCCCGACCGGTGGCTGGTGCTGGGCGTAGTGCTGCTGTTCACGTTTGTGCTGCCTTCCGTAGGTACGGCGCTGCTGCTGTGGGGCGGCTACGTAAGCAGCCTGGAGCTGCGGGAGCGGCGCCAGCGGCCCTTGCCCCTGCTGCTGGCCGTCATCGGGTTTAGTACCGCTACTCTGATGATGGGCCGCTATCCGCAGGCGTTTGATATGCTGCTGGTGCAAATGATGGCCGGCATGACCCTGGCCGTGCTGCTTACCCTACTGATTTCGCTGCGCTGGAAAATATCGGCGCACGGCGTGGGCATGGGCGGCACGGTCGGGTTGCTGGCCCTCCTGTATCTGGGAGGCGAGGCCGGCAGCACCATCATCTGGTGGCTGACGGGCAGCATTGTACTGGCCGGAGCCGTGATGAGTGCGCGGCTGGCCCTGAACGCACACACGCCGGAACAGGTTTGGGCCGGTTTCGGGCTGGGCGCTAGTCTGGTACTGGGGTTTGGTGTAGGGCTGGCGCTGGGGTAGCTCCGGGCAGGCTTAGTCGGCTATGCGGCCCATTTCGTGGTACACCAGTTCCTGCACTTCCGGCTTATCAAAGTCCGCTTCGGCCTCAATGTGCTTCATCAGATTGCGCATGATGCGCTCCTGCCGCTGCCCGTTGGCCAACGCCTCGGCGTAGGGCGTATCGGGCGAGAACGTGACCTGTGAGTAGAGCGGCAGCCACTGGTCGGGGTATTGCGCGGAGATTTTGCTCTCGATTTTCTTCTGCAGCAAAAAGCGCGGGTCCGCTACCCTGTCGCGCATCTCCTCGAAGTTATAGATGGCCAGGTCGGCCATAGCATCGGCATTGGGCTTGCGCTGCCGCTGAAACTCCTGGAAAATAGTGAGCCAGTCGGTGCCGTGCTGGTCCATGAGCTGGCTGAGCACGGTGCAGTCCTCGAAGCCGGCGTTCATGCCCTGCCCATAAAACGGCACAATGGCGTGCGAGGCGTCCCCGAGCAGCAGCACGTCATCCTCAACCGCCCACGGAAAGCAGCGCACCGTCACGAGCGAGCCGGTCGGGTTCTGGAAGAAGTCCTCGGTCAGTTCCGGCATCAGCGGGGCGGCGTCCGGAAACACTTCCGCGAAGAACTCCTGCACCTGCGCTGGCGTTTGCAGCGCCGCGAAGGAGTGCTTGCCCTCGTACGGGAAAAACAGGGTACAAGTAAAAGAGCCGTCGAGGTTAGGCAGCGCAATCATCATGTACTGGCCGCGGGGCCAGATGTGCAGCGCATTTTTCTCCAGCTGCCACGTGCCTTCGGCGGCGGGTGCAATGTTCAGCTCCTTATAGCCGTAGTCCAGGTAGCTCTGCGAGTAGTTGTAGCGGTCCGTTTTCTGCATAGCCGCGCGCACCGCCGAAAACGCCCCATCAGTACCGAACAGCCGCTGAAACGGCCGTACCTGCTCCTGACCAGTAGCGGCATCACGCAGGTGCAGCTCGCGCTCCTTCAGGCCCACGTGCAGGCACTGCTGATTGAAGTGCAGCGTCACGCCCGGCTCGGCCTCAGCCAACTCCAGCAGCGTGCGGTTCAGCCCGCCCCTCGACACCGAGTAGATAGCCTGATTATCCTGGCCGTAGGGCTGAAACGTGAGCTGCCCCTTCGCGTCGTGCATCACGCGCCGGTACATAGGAATAGCTACCCGCCGGATTTCGTCGCCGATGCCGACGCCTTCCAGAGCCCGCCAGCCGCGGTCCGACAGCGCCAGGTTGATGGAGCGGCCTTCCACCGGTCCCGCCAGACGCGGATCGGGGCGGCGCTCAAACACCTCTACGGAATGGCCACGACGCGCCATATAGAGGGCCAGCAGCGAGCCAACCAGGCCAGCTCCCATGAGCGTAACGGAATCAGAAGAGTGTGGGGCAGCAGTAGCGGACATAAGGTGGGTGGGTAAGGAAGGGGTAACGAAGCTACTAGTTCGGCGGCGGATTTGTTCGGGTACCCCGGCCGCAGCGGCTGGCCACATAGCTACCCCTGCCTCAGCTTACACCTCCCGGGAGCACCGGAGAGCCTGCTATTTTGAACTATACAATGATTTCATGTATCAATAAATCCGAATATCTGACAGTATACGTATCTAAAGTCCAATAAAGAGTTGCTGCCTGCCTCTTCATTCTGTTCCATTTCCTGAAACCATCCTGCCCATGCTTCCAAGTCTTACTCTTGAAACGCTATGTTCCATTCCGGCTGCTTCCAGCCTCCCGGCTATTGGGCCCGAACATCTGCAGATCGGAGAGTATCTTATTGGCAGCGGTGATTGTCCGCAGCTTTATGGGCACCCGGATATCCGTTACTAATCGGCCTTTGGGGGCCTACTGTTCAGCTATCTATCCTTATTTCTTTATCCAACCGCCTTCGGGCGGTTTTTTTTTGCCCGCCACTTGCTGGCCCGCAATCCGCTTAGCCTGCTTTTCCGCGCATCAGCAAATAATTATATACTGTTTTATATGATTTAAATACAATAAAATTCTTAGCAATAAACTTTTGACTTTCAAATGCTTGGCTTCTTTTTTTGTTATGCATAACTACTATAATTTTGCAGGCTGTTTGAACTTATACCCCTTGCTAACTCCCTTTTTTTGCCTGCTCTGACATGAGAAAACCTTACTATTTCCTTTTCTTCCTGCTACTGCTGCTGAGCTATGCTCCAGCCTGGGCTCAGGAAGCCATTACGGTCAGCGGCCTGGTGCAGACTGATGCCGGCGAACCGCTGCCGGGTGCTACCGTTTTCATCAAAGGCACCTTCATCGGCAGCAGCACCGACCGGGAAGGCCGGTTCCAGCTACGGGCCGATTTTTCGGCTCCACCGGTTGTACTGTCGGTGTCGTTTGTGGGCTACGAAACCCGGGAAGTTTCGCTGGCGCAGCCCGACAACAACGTGCAGGTGACGCTCAAAATCAATTCTACGCTCACGAATGAGGTAATTGCCTCGGCCTCGCGGGTGCAGGAAGGGATACTACAGGCTCCTGTAACCGTGGAAAAGCTCAACACGCAGCAAGTAGAGCGCATCCCCACAGCCGACTTGCAGGTGGGCCTGAACCACTACAAAGGCATTGATGTAAACAGCAGCAGCCTGCTGATGAACTCGTTGAGCACGCGCGGCTTCAACTCGGCCAAGTCGGAGCGCCTGATTCAGCTGACGGATTATTTCGATACTCAGTCGCCGAGCCTGAACGTGAATGCTGGCAACCTGACGGGCCTGCCCGAATTGGATGTGGAAAGCATCGAAATTATCCATGGCCCGGCTTCGGCACTCTACGGAGCCAATGCTTTTAACGGCGTATTGCTGCTCAACTCCAAAGACCCTTTCGTGACGGAAGGCCTGAGCGTGCGGCTGCGCGGCGGCCAGCGCAATCTGTTAGACGGTCAGTTTCGCTACGCCAAGAAGCTAGGGGAAAAGTTTGCCTTCAAAGTTGTAGGCTCGTATCTGACAGCCGACGACTGGCTGGCCAGCAACTACGCGGCTACCAGCACCCTCATTGAGGGCCGCAACAACGCCGAAGGCTCGGCGCTGGGCTACGATGCCGTGAACCGCTACGGCGACGTAGGCGGCTTTACGTTCACCAACGACCCGACCTCGCCCGCTTATGCCACCACGCCAGCCGCCCTGCGCGGCAAAACAGTATTTATGCCGGGCTTCACGGAGAAAGAGCTGGTAGCCGATGACTACAAGGCCCGGTCCGTGAAGATTCATCCGTCGCTGTCGTATCTGCTGACCAGCAACATCAAGATGACGGTTGGTTTCAACTACAACCGGGGGACTTCCAGCTACCAGAGCAGCAGCCGCTACCGCTTCAAGGAGTTCGGAACCAACCAGCTGCACGGCGAAATCAAGGGTAGCCGCTGGTTTCTGCGGGGCCAGTCGCTGCAGGACTTCGGGGGCGAATCGTACGACCTGGGCTTCCTGGGTTCCTTCCTCCAGACTTCCTCGACCAACAACCCCAGCCGCCCCAGCGAAACTTACGCCAGCCGGTTCTACGAGACGTACCTGACCAAATTCCAGATGACCGGCTCGCTGGAGCAGGCCCAGGCCGCCGCCAACGCCACGCAGCTGCAACCGTCTGATCCGCGCTTCCAGGAATTGCGCACGCGCATCATTACCGATGCTACGCCCGGCGCCGGCGCCCGCCTCAACCCCAGCTCGTTGCTGAACGAAGGCAACGCCCAATACAACCTGCCGCTGGCCGAAGGCACCGACCTGATTGTGGGGGGTGCGTACCGCAAGTTCCGGCTGGGCTCCAACGGCAACCTGTATTCCGATGACAACGCCCGCATTCAGAACCACGAACTGGGCGGCTATGCTCAGCTGACGCAAAAGCTGCTGAATGAGCGCCTGAAACTGGCAGTAGCCGGCCGCGTTGATGCCTTCAAGAACTTCGATGCCGCTTTCTCTCCCCGGGCTTCGGCAGTGTACTCGGCTGGCGAGAACAAGCAGCACAACTTCCGTGTCTCGTACGGCCGTGCCTTCCGCTCACCCACGCAACTCGACCAGTACATCCGTCTGGACGTGCGCCAGGTGCTGCTGCTCGGCAACGTAGACAACGGCTTCCAAGGCTACAGCACCGGCGTTGCCACACGGGCAAACATCACCGCAGCGCAAAGCAACCCCGCCGTGCTGACGCCCTTCGAATACAATGCTGCTCCACTGAAGCTGGAGCGCCTGAGCACCTACGAAGCGGGCTACAAAGGCACGCTGGGCGAAAAGCTGGCCGTGGATGTGAACTACTACCAGAGCTACTACAACGACTTTATCGGGGCGCAGCGCTTCATCGGCAACCGCGACGGCAGCCGCCCAACGCTGGCCCAGCTGACCACGGAATCCGGCAAGGCCCAGCCTTTTCAGGATGCCACCTCTCCTACCCGCATTCTGCAGGTCTGGACCAACGCCCGCCAGGAAGTCCGCACCTATGGCGCAGCCGTAGGCTTGAGCTACAGCGTGGCTCGCCCACTCACGTTCACGGCCAACTATTCGCTGAACGTACTGGACAAGAGCAACCTGCCCGAAGGCTTCCAGACGTTCTTCAACACCCCGAAGCACAAATACAACGTGGGTGCCAATGGTGTGGCATTCAACCACCTCAGCTACTCCGTAAACTACCGCTGGGCCCAGGGCCACCTCTACGAGCTGCCCTTCGCAGTGGGCGAGCTGAACGACTACAGTTCGGTGGATGCCTACGTAGGATATGCCATTCCGAAGCTGTACACCACGGTGCAGGCCGGTGGCTCCAACATGCTCGATGCCACCAACACGCAGGTGTACGGCGGCCCGAACATCGGCCGTTTGGTATTCGTGGGGTTGCTGTTCGATATCAAATAAGCAGCCCTGCGTGCCCGGAGGCACCAGAAACATTCTCTGCAAACGGCCGGTTTCCTCGCGGAAGCCGGCCGTTTGTACGTTCCGGCTAACCCGTAATTTGCGCCGCCACAACCGGCGGCCAGCCTATGCTTTCTGAACCTACTTATCTGGCGGCCCGCATGGTGGCGCCGGTCATCGAAACGCATTTCGCGCAGCACCGGGCGCTGGCCAGCCAGCATGATATTCCGCACCTGGCGCCGCCGCCCGAAGTGCCGTTGGTAGAAGCTATTATTGATGTGGCTTTCTGGGCGAGCCTGCGCCGGGAAGAAGGCCGGCCTCCCAAAATTTCGCTGGCGCTGCTGCAGCCCGATCAAACCGCACAGCCCCTGATATTCGGGCACCGGCGGCGCCTTACACCATCAAACCTGATTAAGCTGGCCCCGGCTGTAGAGCAGCCCGGCACCCACTTAGGCGTGTGGCACGATGAAGATGGCCTATACGTATGGGGAACGGCAACCAGTGTACCGCCTCTGTGCTTTGTGCTGGAAGTAATAGAACCGGGCCTGCTGGTAGCCAAGCACCGCCGGGCCGATGGCTTCGGCAAGTTTATCAACGTTGCCATTCTGCGCGGCGACCAGATTCAGGTGGTGGATGAAGACAACGCAGGCGTAGCCGACTGCCCGGCGCTGCGCAAGTCGCTGCAGAGTTTTACGCTGGCTTCTACTGGCCAGTCTGATAATGTATTGGTAGAGCTGGCGGCTGCCATGCGCACCCACGGCCGGGGCGGGTTGGTACTGATAGTACCGCCCGATTCTGAGCGGTGGCGGACATCTATCGTGCAGCCTATGAGCTACCCGGTGGTGCCGGCCTACACGACCATTACAGAAGTCCTGAGCCAGAAGCTGACAAACAAGGACAGCCTGGAATGGCAGGAAACCCTGCTGCGCGCCATTGATATTGTAGGTGGCTTCACGGCGGTGGATGGTGCTACTGTCATTACCCGGCAGTATCATCTGCTGGCTTTCGGGGCGAAAGTAACCCGAGCGGCTTCCAGCGTACCCGTAGAAAAAATGGTGATGACGGCCCCCGTGGTGGGTGGTGAGGCTCAGGAAATGCACCCGGCCCAGAACGGTGGCACCCGGCACTTAGCCGCCGCCCAGTTCGTGCACGACCAACACGATGCACTGGCACTAGTAGCTTCTCAGGATGGCTATTTCACGGTATTTGCCTGGTCGGAGCCGCTGCAGATGGTGCACGCGCACCGCATAGATGTACTGCTGCTGTAATAGCAGCGGCTTCAGGAAGAAGGCGTAACGGCCCGAAAGGTCAGGTTGAGGCGTGGGCCGGTAGGCCGGGCCGTTTTGGGCACGGCATGCAGCCAATAGCGCTGCGTGTAGCCACGCATGACGAGCAGGCTTCCTGCCGATAATTCTAATGAAACCGGTGCGTGCTGCGTACGTTGCGGGTCGCGGGGCTTCAAGCGGAACCGGCGGGTATCACCGAGGCTTACAGAAGCAATAATGGGAGTCGGCCCCAACTCTGGCTCATTATCAACGTGCCAGCCCATACTATCCTGCCCGGAGCGGTACAGATTAAGCAGTACACTGTTGAAGCGGGTGCCCGTGGCAGCTTCCACTTGTGCCCGGAGCCGCTGCAGAGCCGGAGTCCAGGGGTACGGCTCCAGGGCCAGGCCAGAATACTGATACCGTGCGGCCGGGTTGCCATACCAAGCAGTAAGGCGCGGCTGCATGACCTCCTTACCAAATAGCTTGATGGGTTCCTGTCGCCACGCAATGGTAGTGGTCAGTTCTGATAGCAGGGCAGCGGCAGCATCCAGGCTCAGAAACTGCGCATCGAGCAGCACATCAGCATCGGGCAGGGCAAGTGACTGGAGTGGCACAGGACTTTACAGGCGGCTTATTGCTTCATCATTTGCTCCACCTGCATCTGCACCTCCTTCGGCTGCTGCTTAATGATATAGGGCATAGCTTTCTGCAGGCCCCAGACTACCAAAAAACAAATGACGATGGGCGGTATCAGGCTGCGGCTGCGGTAAGTGGCTGTGCGCACATAGCGCGGCCAGAACCAGAGCAGATAGGCCAGCACGGCGGGCACATTGAAGAGCACGATAGCCAGATACGGGTTCAGGCCCTGCATCATGGCCCAAGCTAGCACATTAGAAGCCACCAGCAGATAGACCACAATAAACAGCACCAGGCCGAGTAAAGCACGCTTGCGTCCCAGCCGGAACAGGTTCATACCCAGCAACACGCCCCCACCTATCATCATCGACATAGGCAGCATCGAAAACAGCACGATAGTACCCGGCGAATACAGCGCAGGACCATCGACAGCGGCAGGCTCAGGTTCCCCCGGAGCGGCTACAGGCGTGCGCGCCAGCTCCCGCTCACGAAGCTGCTGCTGTTGCCGCTGCTGCTCTACTACGGGTAGAAATTCGGTGCGGATGGCCGCCGCTTCGGGCTGGGGCTGTCCACGCAGCTCCAGCTCTTCGAGGGCAGCCAGAACAGCCTCTTCCTGATATTCCGTGCGGTTGCGCACGTACAGGAGCAGTTCGGGCAGTTTTTTGCGGCTCATTTTTTCCGCGTACTCTTCAGACATGGCACTGGGGGGTGAAAGGGAAACCACCGAAGTTCGGTAGTAAAACGTAAAACAGCGCACCGAAGGAAATGATGCCCGAAATGTTACACGGGCTGCATTTTCATCGGAACACTACAAGTCCGGCCGCTAGCGGGTCAGCCAGTCGGCTAGTGCTGCGCCTACGCGCTGCACATCCTGAAATGAGTTGTAAAGCGGCACTGGTGCCAGCCGGATAACGTTGGGCTCACGCCAATCAGCAATGATGCCTTTCGCGGCCAGGAAATCAAACAGTTCCCGGCCCTGCTGATGCACAAGCAAGGACAGTTGGCAGCCGCGCGCCTCCGGGCGTTGCGGCGTAATAATTTCCAAGCGGCTAGCGGGCAGGTTCAGCCCCCGAATTAGAAATTCCAGATACGCCGTGAGCTGCTCACTCTTGCGGCGAAGCACCGCCATTCCCCCGGCCTCCCCCACCAGCGCCAACGCAGCTCGGTGAATGGCCATCGGGAAAATCTGGGCGTTGGACAGTTGCCAGCCAGCGGCACCAGCCATGGGCCGGAAGCCCTTTTTCATCTGGAAACGGTCGGACGGGTCGTGACCCCACCAGCCCGCCAGGCGCGGCAAATCGGGCCGGTTAGCGAACCGCTCGTGCACATATATGCCGCTTGTGCCACCGGGACCAGAATTAAGGTATTTATAGGTGCACCAGCAGGCGAAATCCACGTCCCAGTCGTGCAGGTGCAGCTCCAGGTTGCCGGCCGCGTGGGCCAGGTCGAAACCCACAATGGCACCCACCGCATGGCCGGCCCGCGCAATGGCCGCCATATCAAAGGCCTGGCCCGTGTAGTAGTTCACGCCGCCCATGATGATGGTGGCCAGCGAGTCGCCCAGCTCCTGAATCTTGGCCTCAATGTCTTCGGTGCGCAGCGTATGCTCACCGGAGCGCGGCACCAGCTCCACAATGGCATCATCGGGGGCGAAGCCGTGTAGCTTCACCTGGCTTTCCAGCGCGTATTGGTCCGACGGAAACGCGCCACCTTCCATCAGCACCTTGTAGCGGGTGGCTGTAGGGCGGTAGAACGAAATCAGCAGCAGGTGCAAGTTAGTGGTCAGGTTGTTCATTACCACTACTTCCACAGGCTTCGCTCCTACCAGCCGGGCGCTGGCCTCGGTGAGGGTTTCGTGGTAATGCATCCAGGGCGAGGTGCCATGAAAATGGCCTTCCACTCCCAGCCGCTCCCAGTCGGCAAACTCCTGCTCTACGGCCGCGCGGGCAGCTTTTGGCATCAGCCCCAGCGAATTACCGCACAGATACACACTTTCCTGCCCATTGGGGCCGGGCGGGATATGAAAGCGGGAACGGAAGTCGCGCAGTGTATCCTGCGCGTCAAGTTGGGCGGCAAAGTCGGGGGTGGGCTGGAAGGAAGTCATTGGGGCAAAGATAGGCGGGCGAATGGCTAGCGGCCCGCCAGAATTTGGGCCACCTTCGCATCGGGCAGCCCCAGCCAGTCCAGGGCATTCTGGCCCAGCATGCGGGCTTTCATTTCATCTGGGAAAGGCATGGAATGAATCAGCTCACCCGGCGTCAGCTCGCCTAGCGGAAACGGATAGTCGGTGCCAAGCGTGATTTTGTCGGCCCCCAGGGTTTTCACGAGGTAGTCGAGCATCAGCGGGTCGTGCACCAGCGAATCGACCCAGAACCGGCCCAGGTACTCACGCGGATTCACGTTGTTATCGACGGCGCACAAGTCGGGGCGCACCTGAAAGCCATGCTCGATGCGGCCGATGGTACTGGCGAAGGTGCCACCGCCGTGCGCCACCGCCACGCGCAGTTTCGGCAGCCGCTCCAGCACGCCTCCAAATACCAGCGAGCAAAGCGCCAGCGTACTTTCGGCGGGCATACCCACCAGCCAGGGCAGCCAGTATTTGGGCATTTTCTGCTGCGCCATCATGTCCCAAGGATGCACAAACACGCAGGCTCCCAGTTCTTCGGCCGCCGCAAATACCTCGAACAGCTCCGGCGCATCCAGGTTCCAGTCGTTGACGTGTGAGCCAATCTGGATGCCGGCCAGCCCAATCCTCATGCACCGTTCCAGCTCCCGCACGGCTAGGTCGGGGGCCTGCAGGGGCACGGTGCCGAGGCCTACGAAGCGCGTAGGGTAGCGCTGCACTACGTCGGCAATATGGTCGTTGAGCAGCTGGCTCAGGTCCAGCGCATCCAGCGGCTTGGCCCAGTAGCTGAACATGACGGGCACGGTGCTGAGCACCTGCACCTGCACCCCAAACTGGTCGTACTCGCGCATCCGCACCTGTGGGTCCCAGCAGTTATCCTGGATTTCGCGGAAGAACTTGTCGTCCTGCATCATCCGAGCGCAGCAGGGCTTGTGGTGGTCCAGCCGAATGAAGCCCCCATAGCCGTACCGTTCGCGCAGGTCGGGCCAGCGCTCCGGCAGGATGTGGGTGTGGATATCGACGGAAAGCGAGTTGGCGAGAAAGGCGGAAACGGGTGGCGAGGCGGCGTGAGGGGTGGTAGAAGGCATTGCCACAGCTGGGCTTGGGTGGGTGGCGGAAAGGGTGGTTACTCGGCAGGAGGCACTACAGGAGCGGGCGCGGGCATATAGGTGCCGCACTGCTTGCAGGTGCGCAGGTCGTCGTTTTGCCAGAAGGCATTCATGATGGGCGGCAGCTGGGTCACGATGTCCGTAATTTCCGCATACTCTTCATGGAGCTTGTTGCCGCAGTTTTCGCAATACCACTGGAAGCCGTCCAGCTCACCGGCCGTGCGGTAGCGCTCCAGCACCAGCCCCACGGTGCCCGCCGGGCGGCGTGGCGAGTGGGGTGTGCGGGGCGGCAGCAGAAACATCTCGCCCTGCTTGATTTCGATATCAACCGGCTTGCCATCCTCGATAATCTTCACCACAATGTCGCCTTCGATCTGCAGAAACAGCTCCTCGCCCTCATCAAAGTGGTAGTCTTTGCGGGCGTTGGGGCCGCCCACTACCATCACAATAAAGTCCTGATTGTCTTTGAATACCTGCTGGTTGCCGACCGGAGGCTTCAGCAGGTGGCGGTGTTCGTCAATCCATTTCTGGAAGTTGAAAGGACGGGCAACGGGCATGGCGTGGGGGTGGTTGGGTGAAGGATAGCTGCCGCGGACCGGGGCCGGACAGCGTGGCCGAACTTACGCAAAACCCTGCACCAATTCCCCATCAGCTCACACCGGCACTGGCCGGCACCAACGCCGGCTCTTCGTCAGGGCCGCCGCCGCGCAGCAGCAGCAGGATGGGCCAGGCCATGGCCACGCCTACCAGCGTCAGGTAGATGTACGGCACCTGCACGAAGGCATAAAAGGTTGCCAGATAGATTTTTAAAGCAAGAAGTCCATAGATGCGGTAATCCAGCCGGGGCTGGCGCCCGAACCAATAAGCCGCGGCCGCCACTACCACCGCCACGCAAACCCCGGCATGCACGAGCCGCACCAGCTGCACCCGCTGGGCAATGTCGCCGGGGGCCAGGCGGTGGAAAAATGCGGCCAGCCCAACGCCCCGGTACAAATGCTCCGGCCGGCCGGCGGGCGGCTGCTCCCACTCGCCAATGGCAGCCCCGGTGTACGTGTCCTGGGCCCGAGCGAAGGTGCCCCAGTCGTGGCTCAGGAAGGGTACAATATAGATGGCCAGTACCAGCGCGGCTACCAGCGCCGTCACGCGCAAAGCCACTATGCGCCCCTGCTGCTGCCAGAGTATTGCCAGCCACAGCGGCACCCAGAACACCAGCGAAAAGCGCGACAACAAACACACAGTCAGGCACAAAGCCTGCACCCACCAGGGCCCGCGCCACAAGCTGAAGGCCAGCAGCAGATAGAACCCGACTATAAGCAGCTCGACCGTGCGTGTAAGCGTATTCGGGTCGGTTTGCAGAATGGCCTGCAGCAGCAGCAGTGGCGCTGCGGCCAGGGCCAGCGTTATCGGCAGCGGCAGCCGGCGCCGCATCAGCAGCCCTACGCCTACTGCCAACGCCACCCCAAACCCGGCAAACGCCACCCAGCGGTAGTCGATATGCATCAGCTCGGCCGGTACGAAGGGCAACCAGGTCAGGGGCAGATAGGTGGGGTAGATGATGTAGCCAAAGTCCAGAATAGGAACATACACAGCCTCGTGGGCCAGCCAGCGCTGCACCATCACCTGGATGGACGGAATTACATCCGACAAAGCCGGATCGATGGGTACTTTCCCCAGCATCCGGGCCACCCGCAGGCCGAAAGCTACTAATGCGCCAAGCAATAGAGCTGCACTCATCAACTGCGCTTTTGTAGCAGGGCGTAGTACCGGCAGTGAACGGCCCCGGAACGCCCACAGTCCGCTTATCCCTACTCCCACCCCCGCCAGCCACAGCACAACCGGACTGAGGGCCGCCCCAAATATATTGCGCAGAAACGTGAACAGCAGAAACTCAACAACAAATGCGGCTATCAGCAGCCAACCGGCAAAAGACATACTACGTCAGATAAAGACAGGGCCGGGCGGGCCGCCCCACAATTGCCGGCGAACTTACGCAAAAGCCCGTTTCAGCTAGGCGCCACCGGTACCCGACAGGCATTTTGCTACTTTTAAGCTCATTTCCAATCCTGATTTTCATGCATCTTGATCTTACATCCCAACGCGCCCTGGTAGGCGGCAGCACGCAGGGCATTGGCCGGGCCATAGCCGAGGAGCTGGCGCGCCTGGGAGCCACCGTTACGCTGCTGGCCCGCGACGAAGCCCGCCTGCGCGAAACCGCGGCGGCGCTGCCTACCCCCCACGGCCAGGCGCACGACTACCTGGCAGCCGATTTTTCGCAGCCTGCTACTTTGGCCGAACGCCTGCACACGTATCTGGCGGCGCATCCAGAGGGCTTCCATATTCTCGTGAACAACACCGGCGGCCCGGCGGGCGGACCACTTCTGGACGCTCCCGTAGATGCTTTCCGGGCCGCTTTTGAGCAGCACCTCATCTGCAATCATCTACTGGCGCAGGCTGTGGTGCCGGCCATGCGCCAGCGGCAGTATGGGCGCATCATCAACATCATCAGCACTTCCGTGAAGCAGCCGCTGCCGGGCCTGGGCGTGTCGAACACCATCCGGGGGGCGGTGGCCAGCTGGGCCAAAACGCTGGCCAATGAGCTGGGGCCGCATGGCATCACCGTGAATAACGTGCTGCCGGGCGCCACCATCACACAACGCCACACCTCACTTATCGAGAAGAAAACTGCCCAGACCGGGCAGTCGGCAGAGGAGATTGAGGCCGGCATGCTGAAGCTGATTCCCGCCAACCGGTTCGGGCAGGCCGAGGAAACGGCGGCGGCAGTAGCATTTCTGGCGTCCGGCTCGGCGGGCTATATCAACGGCATCAACGTGCCCGTGGATGGCGGCCGCACCGGCAGCCTGTAAGCGCCGGAAGCAGGCCTGATTTCTTCTGCCGTCAATCATTCCGGGCTATGGGTAGCCAACACTGGTCAATCCGTCCTATTTTTGCTGACTTTCCGTCAAGCCATTTCGCGTTTTGGTACACATCGACAAGCTTTCCATCGTCATTCCCGTTTACAACGAAGGCCGCACTATCCATCAGATTCTGGATTTGCTGCGCGAACTGAAGCTGGTCAATGATATCAAGAAGGAAATTATCCTGGTCAATGACTGCTCTTCCGACAACTCGGTAGAAGCTATCCAGGCCTACATGCAGCGCTACCCCGAAATGGGCCTGCGCCTGCTCCAGCACACGGTAAACCAAGGCAAGGGTGCCGCGCTGCACACCGGCATCCGCGAGGCTACCGGCGACTATGTCATCATCCAGGATGCGGATCTGGAATATGATCCGGAGGAGTACAACGTGCTGCTCAAGCCTGTGCTGAAGGGTTTCGCTGACGTGGTATTCGGCTCGCGCTTCATGGGCGGCAACCCGCACCGCATTCTTTTCTTCTGGCACAGCATCGGCAACAAGATGCTCACGTTCCTGTCGAATATGTTCACGGACCTGAACCTGACCGACATGGAAACCTGCTACAAGATGTTCCGCCGCGACATCATCCAGGGCCTAACGCTGGAGGAGAAGCGCTTCGGCTTCGAGCCGGAAGTAACGGCTAAAGTGTCGCGGGTGAAGGATGTGCGCATCTACGAGGTGGGCATCAGCTACTACGGCCGCACTTACGCCGAGGGCAAGAAAATCGGGTGGCGCGACGGGTTCCGCGCCATCTACTGCATCATCAAATACGGCTTGTTCGGCTAGCCGCTCTTCTCCCTTCCCCGAAACCGGCAGCGCCCTTTCCCGACGGCCAAGTCGTTTGGAAAGGGCGCTGTTGGTTTCTAGTGGGTAGCACCAGCGGCTAGGCCGCCCCGGTCAGGGCGCTGCGCAAGCGCTGCCACAGGGCCGGGCCATGCTGGGCCACCAGCAGAAAAGCCGCCCAGGGCAGCAGCCAGGCCACCCGGCCCTGCAGGCGGTCCAGCACATTGGCCAGCGCCCCGGTCACCAGGGCATTGCTGAAGATACCCAGGCCGAAAACCACCACCAGCAGCACGGAAGTGGCTTCCAGATGTGCCCGCCACGCCCCAAACAGCAACCCGCCTAGTACCAGCAGCGCCAGCAGGTGCCCACCATAGGTCCGCTCGTTCAGGCTGGTGAAATCGAGCTGGCTCCGGTTCTGCAACGACGACATGTACTCTTTCAGCTCGTAGGGCGCGTACTCGTTTACTTTCCAGTACGGGTTGGTATTCTCCCGGAACGCCGTCAGCCCGTCGCCGTGCCCGATGTGCGTCAGCTGGCGCAGCGTGGCCTGGATGGTTTCCGAAATCAGCAGCGGGTAGTAGCGCGGGGAGGTGGCAATCTGCCGGATAATGGTCGTGTATTCCTCCCGGTTGGCATTCCAGCCCCCGGTTTTGTTAAGCGGGCTGTTGGCGTCCCACATAAACGTAATGGCGTCGTTGGGCAGCTGGTCGCGGAAGGCGCACAGCTGGTACTGGTTTTCGGGGCCGCAGGCCTGTTGCAGGTACTGTTCCAGCACCCCGCTTTCAGAAAGGCGGGCCATCAGGAAGGCCGATGAAGCGCGCGAAATTTCGAACTGCCCGCCCATACCAGCGTGCAGGGCCGGCAGGGCCAGCCAGCTGGCCAGCACTACTGCCAGGGCCCGCAGCCAGGCCGGGCGGTGCAGTACCTGCCGCCGAAACAGGCCCTGCAACCAGCCTACCACCCCTACTCCGGCCACAGTGAGCGTGAACGTGAGCAGATTGGAAGAGTGCATGCACCCGGCTACCAGCAGCAGCAGCAGCAGCAGCCCCTGCTCCAGACGGGCCGGACGCCCCAGCAGCACCAGCGCCAGTGCCAGCAGGCCGATGGCCGTGAAGATATCCGGCATCAGCTGGCTGCAATACCACGACACTCCGGTCAGCCAGGCCATGCCGGCTACCAGCGCAAGCCGGCTGGCCGGCTGCCGCAGCCGGGGCGCAAAAACCGCCGTGCAGCGCCACAGCAGGCCCGCCAGCAGCAGGCCCTGCGCAAACACAACCAGCCACAGCGTTTTGTGGGCCCCGGTCAGCAGCACCCACAGCCCGTACGTGATGGGCCGGTCGTCGGGGACGGTGAGGTGCGTGGCGCTGTTCAGGTACGTTCCCGAATCGGACGTAACCAGCGGGAAGCCGTTGTAGAGGGCAGCACTAATCAGCACCAGAGCGGCCAGCAGAAGCCAGAACGCAGTGGCAGCCATACGGCGTAAAGAAGGCATAGAAATCGGTGGTTGGGGCAAACGGGGCGCACGCAGGCGCTTTACCAGGGAGAAAAGGCGGGCTCAGGGCAAAGATAGAAGCTGGCAGCGTGCCAGTGGCCGGCGCGTTTCCGGCTCCTGGCACGCCCCCGAAAACGTGCCGCAAGACGAGGGGGCCGGAACACAAAGCGTGCTGATGAATAACGTCACTTACGCTATTCATCAGCACGCTGGTACGCCTGAGCGCGGGCGGCTTGCACCGCCGTTGCGGGGCGGCTATTCTACGGCCACTACCCGGATATCATCCATGTAGGCCGCATCGGAGGCGGAGGCGCGCCACAGAAATACTTTCAGCACCTGCGTGGCCGTAATGTTTTCCGGCAACACAATCTCCTTGCTGATTTTCACCCACTTCTTGTAGTCTTTTACCTGATCTGTAATGGTAATGCCGTCCCCGAATATTTCCTTTCCCGTAACCGGATCAGTAACCTGAACGCCCAGGCGGGCCTGCGACTTCGCGCTTGCGGCATACACCCAGGCTTCCACGTTCAGCTTGCGCAGCTTCGTGGGGCTTACTTTGCCCAGCAGATTGCCGTACCCAAGGCTGAACTCCGTGTTGCCATCCACGCGAATAGAATATTTGCCGGAGTGCGCCTGGTCGCGGGTCAATGACGGAACCGTGGGCATCCAGCCATCCACGCTCTCGAAATCATTCGCGGTAATGACTTTGGCGTTGTCGGATGCTTCCGGCTCCGACTTGGAGCAGGCGGACAACAAAGCGCCCAGAATTCCGAGCGAGAAGAGTGTTTTTTTCATTTGATGAATGTAGTTCTACAGGGTAAAGCTCTTGTTCGCGGCAAAGCATGGGGCTGCTACCGTTTTCCGCCGGAAGGAAGAGTAACTAAAAGGCAAAGCACAGAAAAAGCCGGAACTCTAACAATTCTTATTCCCAACTGATTGTGCCAGGCGGCCGGGCGGCTCTCCGGGCCGCTGCCGGCCGGTGGGCCCGTGCCGCCTTTTGCGCCCGGCAGGGCACAGGCAAGGCACGTTTTCTGCCGGCCGGAGCCGGCAGGATACGTGGATAATTCGCTCCGGGGCGCGTAACCTTTTCTATATCTTTGCTCTTCATGCCGGCCTCTGCCGCCGCCCTGCCGGCCTTTTGAGGCCGTAGAGCACGCCACCCACCGTCGTGTGACGTGGAGTATACTATAGTGAATCAATCCTTGGAACATCCGTCCAGCTTATCTTCTCGAGTTTTGAGCCCGGTCAGAAACTGGGTACGCGTGCCGGCCAACCAACTGCTGCTGCTGCTACTGGCGCTGGCGGCCGTTCCACTGTGCTACGAGCTGGGACGCAACCCGATTCAGCTCTGGGACGAGTCGCGGCTGGCCGTAAATGCGGCCGAAATGTCGCAGAACGGTAATCTGCTCGTCACGCACTTCGAGCAGAAGCCCGACCACTGGAATACGAAGCCACCGCTGATGATCTGGCTGCAGGCGCTGAGCTTCACGCTGTTTGGCTTCTCTGCCTGGGCACTGCGGCTGCCTACCGCGCTGGCCAGCCTGGCCACCGTGGTCCTGCTGTTTCGCTTTGCCGCCCGCGACCTGCGCCTGCCGGCAGCCGGCTTTCTCGGTGGCCTGATTCTGGCCACCAGCATCGGCTACGTGCGCCTGCACGTGGCCCGCACCGCCGACTACGATGTGCTGCTTACGCTCTGGGAAGTAGTCATCTGGACTTCTCTGTTCCGCTACCTGGAAACGGGCCGTTCCCGGGCGTTGCTCTGGCTGGCGGTGGGCCTGACAGCGGCCGTTCTGACCAAGAGCATTGCCGCCCTGCTGGGCATGCCTGGCCTGCTGCTGTATACGGTGGTGCGGGGCAAATTTCTGTGGGTGCTGCGGCAACGCCGCTTCTACCTGGCAGCCGGCGCGTTTCTGCTGGTAGTCAGCAGCTACTTCTGGGCCCGCGAGCTGGCCGACCCGGGCTACTGGAAAGCTATGTCCTACAACGACCTGGGCGGCCGCTACCTCACCGACCAGCTGGACCACGCGCACCCCTGGGACTACTACCTGACCAACATTCAGAATGGCCTGTTCCAGCCCTGGCTCTGGCTGCTGCTCCCGTCTCTGCTGCTGGCGCTGCTGCAGCCAGACCGCACGGTGCGCTGGGCGGCCGGCCTGCTGGTGTGCTTTGTCGGGAGCTGGCTGACGGTACTGAGCACCGCTACCAGTAAGCTCGAATGGTACGATGCGCCCATTTACCCGGCGCTGGCCCTGCTGGTGGGCCTGGGGCTGGCCCTGATGCTGCGCGCCATCACCACTACGTATCTGGCGCATACCAGCTGGCTGGGCAGAAGCCTGGCCGGGCTGCTGGCGCTGCTGCTGCTGTTCTACGCGCCCTACGAAACGATTGTCAACCGTATTGTGGGCGAGCGGCACAGTGACTATGGCATCGGGCCCGACGGGTATCTGGGTGGCTACCTGAAGACCGTGGTGCGCCAGCAGCCCCAGCTCGACAGCCTGGTTGTGCTGTACGGGGGCGGCTACAATGCCACCCTCACGTTCTACCAGCTGGCCCTGCGCGAACAGCAGAAGCAGATGGCCATCTACCCGCAGGGCGGAATCCGCAACCTGGTGCCGGGCATGGTGACGCTGCTCTGCAATCCGGATTACCGTGCCCGCATCGACTCCACTTTTGAGGTGGTAGAGCTACACCAGGACCAGCCGTGCCAGACGCTGCTGCTGCTGAGCCGAAAACCGCTCTAATCTGCTTTCTTTGCCACCGCCGAACCCCGTTTCTCCAGTTGGCCCTGCTGCCCTTTTCCTGGCGTAATAAGCCTTACTTTTGTGTATGAACCTGCAGTACGAAGCACTCTATCATCAGCTGGAAGAACAACACTGGTGGTTTCAGGCCCGCCGCGACATCGTCTTTGACCAGATCAAGCACCTGAACCTGCCCAAAGACGCCCGCATCCTGGAGATTGGCTGTTCGGGAGGACCGCTGCAGCAACGCCTGCGGGACACCGGCTACCACGAGGTAAGCGGCATCGATATCAGCGAAACGGCCATTGCCCTGGCCCAGCAGCGGGGCATCCCCAACGTAGCGGTCATGGACGGCATCAAGCTGGAGTTTGCCGACAGCAGCTTTGACCTGGTAGTAGCCTCCGATGTGCTGGAGCACATCCAGAACGAAGAACAGGCGCTCAACGAGTGGCAACGCGTGCTCAAGCCCAACGGGCAGCTGCTGGTGTACGTGCCGGCGCATCCCTCGCTCTGGAGCCGGCACGATGTGGCCAACCATCATTTCCGCCGCTACACGGCGGCTTCGCTGTCGCAGGCGCTGCGCAAGGCCGGCTACCAGCTGACCCGCAGTTCCTACTGGAACTTCTGGCTGTTCTTTCCTACGTGGCTGCTGAGACGCTGGCAGCGCCCGTCTGCCTCGCCGGACATGAGCGGCGACCTGATCCGGCTGCCGGCCGTTCTCAACCAGTCCTTATTCCGTTTGGTGCAGGCCGAAAACCGCTGGCTGCGCCGCTTCAATCTTCCGACCGGCGTGAGCGTCTTTGCTTTGGCCAGCAAGCCCGCCTGATTTCCCTCCTTCTCCTCCCGCCCGTGGACCTCTCCGTCATTATTCCCATCTACAACGAAGAAGCCAACATCCCGACGCTTTACGACCGGCTCCGGGGAGTGCTGGACCCTATGGGGCTGCGCTACGAGTTTATCTTCATCAATGATGGCTCGCGCGACAAGTCGCTGCAGCTGGTGCAGACCCTGGCCCTGCGCGACGACCGGGTGCGCTTCATCGACTTCAGCCGGAATTTTGGCCACCAGATTGCCGTGACGGCCGGCCTAGACCTAGCCATGGGTGAGGCCGTAGTCATTATTGATGCCGACCTGCAGGACCCGCCGGAGCTGATTGTGCCGCTCTACCAGAAATTGCAGCAGGGCTACGAAGTGGTGTATGCCAAACGCCGCTCCCGCCAGGGCGAAAGTGCCGCCAAAAAGCTTACTGCTAAGCTGTTCTACCGAATCCTGGCCAGCATCACCAACATTTCCATTCCGGTGGACACCGGCGACTTCCGCATCATTTCGCGCAAAGTGGTGGATGCACTGAAGCAAATGCCGGAGCAGAATAAGTTTATCCGAGGCCAGATTTCCTGGATTGGCTACCGCCAGACGTTCATCGAGTACGACCGGGCCGAGCGGGCGGGCGGCGAAACGGGCTACACCTACCGCAAAATGATCCGGCTGGCCCTGGATGGCATCACCGGCTTCTCCGACGCGCCCCTGAAAGCGGCTACCGTTAGTGGGTTTATCGTGTCGGCGGTGGCGTTTCTTGTGATGCTCTACACGCTGTACTCGCGCTTCGTGAGTGGCAACTACCAGCCGGGCTGGGCCTCACTTATGGTGAGCATCCTGTTTCTGGGCGGGGTGCAGCTGATTGCCGTAGGCATTATCGGCGAGTACATTGCGCGCCTCTCGGCCAACGTGCGCCAACGCCCGCTCTACATCATCTCCGACACCAACATCACGCACGCGCCGCAAACAGATAAGCAACTGCGCTAGAGCATCTTGCATTAACAAAAAGAGCCGCCCTGGGGCGGTTCTTTTTGTTAATGCAGGCAGGGGCCTATGGTTTTGCCAGCAATACGTAGCCGCCTACCAGCCGCTCCCGGTAGCCGAACGGCAGCAGCAGCTGGCGCAGGTACAGGTGCACCGGCTTATTGCGGTAGGCCGGGTCGATGACGAAGGCGGCGGGGTCGTAGGTGCGCAGGAAAGACTGCAGCTGCGCGGTAGTAGGAGGCGCCGGCTGAATGGTATCGGGCTTCATCTGCTGGTGGAGCAGCGCATGCAGTACCGGCTCCTGGTCCAGGGAGGCAAACAGCTCGGGCCGCACCCGCGAGAGATACCCAATGGGTAGCTTCTTGCGGTGCAGCGTCTGGTAGAACATCTGCTCCGACTGCATCACGCCCACCTGCCGGTAGCCATCCAGAATACCCAGCGGAATAGGCACCAGGGTAGTGCCGGGCAGCTTCGCTACTTCTTTGAACACCGCCGGAATGGCAGCCCGCGACGCCCGCTGGTACGGCTGGGGCCAGAATTCAAGCCCAATCAGAACGGCTAGGGCCAGGCTCAGCAGGATTTGGGTAGCCGGGCGCAGCCGCCCGTGCCAGGCCGCCTCTAGCGCACTGAACGAGACAAGGGGCAGCAACAGGCCCACCATCATAATCCAGCGAGTAGGACAGCGAATATTGTTGAAAAAAGGAATGAAATGTAGAATAGCTGTGGGCAGATTCAACCGCTCATGGCCATAAATGCGCAGCGCTGGCACCGTAAACAGCAGGAAGATGATGAGCACCCACAATAGCGGGCGGCCCTGTACATCCTGAAAACGCTGCGAAACCGGCCGCTTCTGGGCCAGCCGCAACACCCACAGCACTACCGCCAGCAGCGGCAGTACGTACCCGATAAACACGGTATTCTCCAGGTTGCCGGGCATGTTGAACACCTCGGCGTTGTTGTAGAGTCGTTCGGCCCAGTCCCAGTACACAAAGCGGCTCGTGGGCGGCGGCATCAGATACGATACCACGTCGCCGCCCCACCAGATACCGCCGTTTTCACTGACGTGCTTCAGGCGCAACAGCCGGATGATGAGGTGGCTACCGACCAGAATTCCGACCAGCCAGAACCAGGTGCGCCGCTCCCGCCACCGGATGCGCCCAATCCGGAACCAGAACCAGGCGGCATAAGCCAGCGAGAAATACAGCAGCCCGAAGAGCACGTAATAGTCGGAGAGCAGCGTGACGATGCCCAGCGCGAAGCAGCCTGCTACCGCGCCCCAGCTACGCACTATCGGCAGAAACCGGCCTTCCCGAAACTCAAACGCCCGCAGAAACAGCAGGATATAGAACGGCACCGTGGCCGTGAGTACCAGGTTGTAGTGCTCGGGCAGGCGCTGCAGCTTGTAGGGGGAATAGGCGAAAACAAACCCCGCCAGCAGGCTCAGAATGGGGCTTTTTATCCAGCGCCGTGCCAGCAGATAGGCTCCGGTGCCCGAAAGCGCATAGCTGAGCAGAAGCCCGGTATTGACGGCCAGCATTTCATTGCCGAGCAGTACGCTTACCAAACCCATAAGGGGCGTGTAAGCGTGCATCACCAGCCCCGAACCGTGCGGATAAAACACCCAATCCGTGACGTACGGGTTGTGGCCACTCAGCACCGCGTCGCGAAAGTGCCAGACGTTCCAGAAGAACTGATACGAGTCTCGGCCGGGTACAGCCAGAAAGGACGAGGTGAAATTGGCCGCCAGCGGCCAGGTAAATACCACGAACAACAGGGCATAAAAGGCCAGCAGAAGTGTCAGGCGCAGCCAGTTTTTCATAGAGGTGATACTGCAAACGGGTGAAAACGGCAGCGCAGCTACGCCGGCGTTCGGCAAAAGTAGCTATTCAAACCGGCTGGCTTTACCTTGCCGTCCATATCCGCCCCCTCCCACCATGCTACACCTCCAGAATTATATCAACGGCCAGCTTGTGCCGCCTTCCGCCGGCCACTACCTGCCCAATATTGAGCCCGCTACCGGCCAGGTATTTTCTCAGATTCCGGATTCGGACGCGGAAGATGTGGCCCGTGCTACGGCGGCGGCACAGGCCGCGCTGGCCGCGTGGCGCCGTCTGCCGGCCGGAGACCGGGGCAAGCTGCTGGTGCGCATCAGTGAGCTGATTGAACGGGACCTGGAGCGGCTGGCGCAGGCCGAAAGCCAGGACAACGGCAAGCCCGTCAGCTTGGCCCGCACCGTGGATATTCCCAGGGCGGCCAGCAACTTCGCCTTTTTCGGGACGGCAGCACAGCATTTTGCTTCCGAAACCCATTTTCAGGAAGGCGTGGCGCTGAACTACACGGTGCGGCACCCGCTGGGCGTGGTGGGCTGCATTTCGCCCTGGAACCTGCCGCTGTATCTGTTTACCTGGAAAATTGCGCCGGCACTAGCCGCCGGGTGCTGCGTGGTAGCCAAACCGTCGGAAATCACGCCCTACACGGCGTTTCTGCTGAGCGAGCTGTGCATGGAGGCGGGGTTGCCGGCCGGGGTGCTCAATATCGTACACGGCACGGGGCCGGGCGCGGGCCAGTCGATTATCGAGCATCCGGGCATCAAAGCCATCAGCTTTACGGGCGGTACCAAAACCGGCGAGCATATCGCCCGTACCGCCGCGCCCATGTTCAAGAAACTTTCATTGGAGCTGGGTGGCAAGAACCCCAACCTCATCTTCGCCGACTGCGACCTGGCCGAGGCCGTGCGCACCAGCCTGCGCAGCTCCTTCGCCAATCAGGGCCAGATCTGCCTGTGTGGCTCGCGCATTTTCGTGGAGCGCAGCATCTACGAGCAGTTTAGGCAGGAGTTTCTGGCGGGCGTGGCCGCTCTTACCGTCGGCGACCCGCAGGACAGCGGCAGCCGGCAGGGCGCGCTAGTGAGCGAGGCGCATCTGGAAAAGGTACTAAGCTACATTGCGCTGGCCCACGAGGAAGGCGGCACGCTGCTGGCCGGCGGCAAGCGCGTAACGCTGGAGGGTCGCTGCGCCGAAGGCTATTTCCTGCAGCCTACCGTGTTTGAGGGATTGGCGCCCGACTGCCGCGTGAACCGGGAGGAAATCTTCGGTCCCGTGGTTACGCTCACGCCGTTTGATACCGAAGAGGAAGTCCTGGCCTGGGCCAATGGCACCGAATACGGGCTGGCCGCCACCATCTGGACCCGCGACCTGAACCGCGCCCATCGTGTGGCGCACGAGTTGCACAGCGGCATCGTGTGGATCAATACGTGGCTGCACCGCGACCTGCGTACGCCTTTTGGGGGCATGAAGAACTCTGGCGTAGGGCGCGAAGGTGGTCTAGAGGCGCTACGGTTTTTCACGGAGCCTCAGAGCGTTACCGTGAAACTGTAATACCGAATCATAGCGACGCATCCGGCGCTTGCAGTCAGGTTTGACACTGACTACAACCGCTCTAGGCGGCGCTCCAACTCTTCAAGCGTTGTTTCTTGGAACTCCAGCGGGGTGGACTCTTGGCCGGTGGTGGTTTCTTGCCAGGCCAAGTAAGGCGTGCCGCCTTGGTAGCGCAACCCGATAAGAATGGCGCGGCGGCCGGCCGGCACGTTATCGAACTGATAGCCGGTTTCTGTGGGCTGCCCAACCAAAACAGAAGGCGTGGCACCGCGCATTACCAACCGTACGGACGTAGTGGCGTCGGTTTCGGAGGACAGTGCTTGGTAGCTGCTGGTAGCCCCGGAAACAGGGCGGTCGGCGTTGAACCAGCCGAGTTGGCTGCAGTGAAACACGTACCGGTCGGTGGGTTCGGGTGCAGCCGCAGCTTCTTCAGAAGCTGCGGTGGGGAGTGAGGCCGCGGCCATAACGGGAGCTTCCTGCCCCGACGCCGGCGTACTGTCGGTGGCAGTCAGCTGGCCTTCGTTGAAGGAAAACCGGATGGGCAGCATCATCTTCACCTTCACAAACTCGCCGTTCCGCTGGCCGGGTGTCCAGCGGCCGGAAGTCTGGCGTAGCACGCGCAGCACTTCCTCGTCGCAGCCGTGGCCGAGGCCATAGAGGATTTTCGGATTCAGCACTTTACCACCTTCATCCACTACAAACGACGCAAACACAACTCCCTGCGTACGGCTGGCCAGGGCTTCCTGCGGATAGCGAATCAGGCGGTTGATGTCGGCGGGGCCACTGCCGTAGGCGGGCATGGGGCGGGCGTCGGTGTAAATGGTTTCGGCCGTTTCGGAGACGGGAGCAGCCATTTCGGGCGCTTTTTCCCAGCGTACCGGGGTTGTAGTGCTCTGGCCGTAGTAGAGACGCATATCGGTGAGCGGGCGTCCATTGGGGGCGGGCAGCTCAAGACGCACCGTGCGGCCGGCCGCTACCTGCAGGGGGCGGCCAGCAGCGGTGGCCTTCATGAACACCATACCCGCCGTCTGGAGGGGCTGGCCATCAGTGGTGGTGGTGCTGAGGTTGGTAAGCACCATTTCGGCGGGCGTCAGGCACTCTTTCAGCTCTACCCAAACAGGACCAGTAGCGGCCTTCTGCTGGGCATCAACCAGCGTGCCGGCACTGATACGGACGATTGTTCCGTCGCGGCCCCGGACTTCAGCGGCCTGGGTGGGGTCAATCTGGAAATACTCGCTGGCTTTGCGGGCGAGGTCGAAGAGCGTGGCTTCGCCGGGCGGCGGCGCGGTATCCTGGAGGCCGGCCGGAGCGCGGCGCACGCTCCGGTACACGATAAGCGGGGCGTTGCGGCGCGTGGGCCGGGCCAGCCGGTGCCAGTCGCGGCGCACGGGCGTGGTATCGAGGGCGCCAACGGGGTCGGAAAGAGAATCGAGGGCTAGCGAATCGGCCAAAGCGGGCGTGCGCTGCTCGGTGCTGGCGGGCTTATCGGGCTGGCAGGCGGGCAGGGCGGCCGACAGGGCCAGGCCAATAATAAATGAAGGTAGCCGGGGTATTCGCATTGCTGGGTTTCTACGCACAAACGAACAAAAGGCTAGGCTGCGTGTGCTCTACAGATGGTTTTCAGTCAGTCGCGCAGCGCCAACAGCTCAAGTATAGGCATTTAGCCGCGAAAGAAATGTGCTGGCGTATGGCGGAAAACACCAGCGTATGCCAGAATCGGTCTGACACAATGGGCAAATAGTAGCTGTGCAGCAGCAAAAAGCCCCTAGCGTCTAAAGAAGCTAGGGGCTTTCTATTGAAGGCAGGTTACCGATTGGAAGCCTGCAACAATGCGTTGTCGGAAGAACCTGCTATAGGTTCTTGAGCACGAAATCGGTCATCTGGCGGTAGAGGTGCAAGCGGGTGTTGCCGCCGTAGATGCCGTGGTTGCGGTTAGGGTAATAGAGCGTCTGGTAGTCCTTGTTGGCCTTGATCATGGCATCGGTAAAGGCTACCGAATTCTGGAAATGCACGTTGTCGTCGCCTGTACCGTGCACGAGCAGGAGCTTGCCTTTAAGCTTGTCGGCGTGCTGCACCGGCGAGTTGTCGTCGTAGCCGGCGGGGTTTTCCTGGGGCGTTTTGAGGAACCGCTCCGTGTACACGGTGTCGTAGTAGCGCCAGTTGGTGACGGGCGCCACGGAAATGCCCATCTTGAACACGTCGGCGTTTTTGGTGAGGGCCAGGGCGGTCATGTAGCCGCCGAAGCTCCAGCCCCAGATGCCGATACGGCTCTTATCGACGTAGGGCATCTGGCCCAGGAAGCGCGCGGCGGCGGCCTGGTCCTCGGTTTCGAGCTTGCCGAGGTTGGCGTAGGTGCTTTTCTTGAAGTCGGAGCCGCGGGCGCCGGTGCCGCGGTTGTCCACGCTCACCACGATGTAGCCGTTCTGGGCCAGCAGCTGGTGCCAGAGGTAGTTGGTGAAGGCAATACCGCCGCCAGCATCATCCTTGACCGTCTGGGAGCCGGGGCCGCCATACACGTACATCAGGACGGGGTACTTCTTGCTCGGGTCGAAGTTGGCGGGTTTGAGCACCGAAGCCACCAGGCTCTGCTTGCCCTTCACTATGCTAGGCTCGCCCCCGGCTCCGTTGTCGACATCGAGGGTGGTGAATTCCAGCTTGCCCAGGTTATACTCCGTGAGCTTCTGGCGCAGCTTGGCGTTGTCTTCCAGCACTTTCACCAGCTTGCCATCCTGGCCGTTGCGCAGGCTCACCACCTGCGGGTCGCCAGCCTCCGAATGGTAGTTGAGGTAGTAGCGGCAGTCGGGGCTCATGTTTACCACGTCGGTGCCGCGCGTGGCATCGCTGAGCCGCGTTTTGTCTTTGCCCTTGAGGCTGACGCGGTACAGATGGCGCTCCAGCGGCCGGTTCTGCCCCATCCCGACATTGGCCGTGGAGTAGGTGCCGTGCGTCAGCAGGCTGTTTTCGGTGCTGGTGTAGTACACGAGGCCCTTTTTCTCGTCGAACCCGTTGATTTCGGTGATTTCCCAGTTGCCTTTGGTGAGCTGGCGTACCAGCTTGCCGTTCATGTTGTAGAGGTAGAGGTGGCGGTAGCCGTCCTTCTCGCTGGTGAACAGGAACTCCTTGCCGCCGGCCAGATAGCGCACATCGTCGGTGATGTCGACGTAGGCTTTGTCGGTATCCGTCAGCACCACTTTGCTTTGGCCGGATTTGGCGTTGGCATGCAGGATTTCGAGCTTGTTCTGCAGGCGGTTGAGGCGCTGGATGCTGAGCAGCTCGGGCGTCTGGGTCCAGAGGATACGCGGAATGTACTGGTCGGTTTCGGCGCCCACGTCCATCTTGGTGGATTTGCCGGCGGCTACGTCGTAGGCCGAGATGCTGACGATGGAGTTTTTCTCGCCAGCCTTGGGGTACTTGTAGCGGTAGTCTTTGGGGTAGAGCGGGCCCCACTCCTGCATGTTGTACTCGGGCACCTGGCTTTCATCGAACGTGTAGTAGGCCACGTAGCGCGAATCGGGCGACCATTGGAAGCCCTGGGCAAACGAGAATTCCTCCTCGTATACCCAGTCGGTGCCGCCGTTGATGATTTTGTTGAGGACGCCATCCGTCGTGATGGCCGTTTCCTGCATTGTGGCCAGTTCCGTCACGAACAGATTGCTGTCGCGCACGAAAGCTACCCGCTTGCCATCGGGCGAGAAAGTGGCGTAGAGCTGCTTGCCGGCCGTTTTGCTCAGGGGCGTCAGCTGCTTGCTCTGGCGGTTGTATATGTAGAAATTCGACTTGCTGGAGCGGCGGTAGATGGCCTCCGTGTCGGTGCTGAACAGAATCTGCTGCTCATCGGCGTTGAAGTTGTAGCCATCCACGGGCAGCGGCTTGTCCTGGCCCGCCAGCTTGAGGTCGGCGGCGGCCACGAGCGTTTGAACGGCTTGGCCGGTCGTTACGTCGTGCTGCACGAGGCTGCCCTGTTCGAGCGACGAGTAGTAGCGCCCGTCCTTCATCCAGTTGAAGCCGGGCACCGATTTGGCGGCGAAAGTGCCTTTCTGCCAGATGTCTTCGAGGGTGAGGTTTTGTTTCTGCTGAGCCGAAGCGGTGGTCAGCACGGTGGGAACCAGCGCGGGGCCGGCAGTGGCCAGCCACAGGGCCAGCCCAAAAGAGCGGAATTTCATGCAGGTCAAGGAAAATGACAAAGGCAATGGAGTCGTTAAGGTAGGCAATGCTGCCTGCATGGTTGCACGCGGGCCGGCGAAAAGCCCGCCTTCCACATCCGGCCCGAAACTCCGACCTTTACCGAACTTATGCGTCTTCGCCTGCTTCTTCTGCTTCTGTTTCCGGTGCTGCTGGCCGGCTGCAACCCCGACCCCAACCCCGGTCCACGCATCGACTTGGTGGGCAGCACGTCGCCGGCCTTTATTTCGTCGGATAGACTGAGCACTATCCCCACCGATACGTTCACGACGCGCCTGTTTGCCGAAGCCCGCGACACAGTGAATGGTCCGGCTCTTACGCGGTTGCGCATTACAGTAGACTACACCCCTACCCGCAACCCCTACACCTACCCCACTACCACGGCTTTCGATCCGGACCTTGTACCCAAAGACACGCTCCCGCTCGTGTACCTCGACTCGGTGCTGGCGCCGGGCACGCGCGCTATTGCGTTTCAATATACTGCCGTTACGCGCAGCACTTCCGGCCAGGAACGGTGGACGTTTCAGATAGAAGATGCCGAAGGCCGCTCCAACAAGCGCAGCTACCAACTCACGCTCCGCAACCCCGACTCCCTGCTGACCTATCACCGCTACTCTATGCGCCTGCAGGCCCCGCGTACCCGCAAGTCGCGGAGCTTTGCCACGCTGGCATCGGGGCTGGTGCTGCCGGCGTTTGCGCTGGGCTCCTCCCCCGACCAGATTGCCAACCGTGACTCAGTTGACTTGGTGTATCAGCCTATTACTGGTGGGCAGGCCGGGCTAGCAGCCCCCGCCGACCCCACAGTAAGACTTAGCGGCTGGCTCCGCAAGCGCACCACCCAGTTTCGGCGCACTACCCTGGACGCCAACGCGTTTGGCTCCGCCGACACAACTCCAGAACTGGTAGCGGCCTTCGACGCAGGCACTGCCTTCACGCCCGTCACCCGCACCGGTTCACTCAGCAAAGGCCAGGTAGTAGCGTTTCGGACCGCCACCGGCAAGTCCGGCCTTATTCTGATTGAGGACTTTCCGACAGCCCCTGCCGCGGCTATTCAGGCGCAGGTTCGCATCACGAAATAAACCGCCGCCATTCATCAAAAAAGGCCGCCCCCAACTGGAGGCGGCCTTTTTTGATGAATGGTGATTCTGAGTGCGGAAGCTAGAACAGGAAACCTGCTGTGACGGTAGTCGTGTACTTGTTGCCGTCTATGCTAACCACTGGTGCAGCACCGGCTTCGCTAAGGGTGTACGGGCTGTAGAACCGCTTGCTGGTGCCATACACGGCGGCAGCATCCAGAAAGAAATTCTTCTGGCGCAGGCCCACGCCACCCGTGAAATAGTTCTGGGTGCGGTCAAAATCGTTCTGCTTGTAGGCGTCGCCGTAGCGGGCATAGCCGGCCCGCACCCGGAAGATGTCGAACCGCAGCTCACCACCTACCCGCACGTTCACGGCCGACCGATAGAGGCTACGCACGGCGTCGTTGCTGGCGCTGAAGTCGTAATCGGTGCCTCCCACAAGGTCGTTGTTCGTATCGTTGCTGAGACGAGCCTGGCTGTAGTTGAGGTATTCCACGTCGCCGCTCAGGAAACCGTATTTACCAATCACTACGGCCACGCCGCCAGTTGCCTTGAAAGGCGTCGTCAACACATAGTTGAACTCGCTGGGGTCGGAGCTGGCGGTACGGCTGCTGTAGCTCTGCCCGTCGACTACCAGCGGCCGGTCGAAATTAGCACTGAGGGAGGAACTGTAGCTTTCTGACAGGCGCATCCAAGTAGGAGTCTGAATGGAAGCACCTACCCGCACAGCATCATTCACACGGTAAATAGCACCTACCCGCAGGTTGATGCCGCTACCCCGCGTTTCCAGCACGTCACGGTAGTTGAGGCTGTTGAAAGCCGTATTGGCATCGGGAGTAGCCTCTGAGGCTGTGATTACGCTGGTCGAGTTGTAGCGCGTACTCACAATACCAATGGCACCACCCAGATACAGCCGGTCGCGGTAGCTGGCGCCGTAGCCGAAGTCAAATTGCGTCTGGGAACCTGTAGTAAGTACGGTTTCGTCCTGTTGCAACGCGCCAGTAGTGGTGAACGGCGTGGAAAGCCCCAGGCTATCCTGCCCCTGCCGATTAGTAAAACGGTCCGTCAGGAACGCGCCATACGCCAAGCCGTCAAGCGAGTAGTAGCTCTGGCTATTGTCCTGCGCTACAACATCGGCGACGCTGTTAACCGGGTCGGCCAGGCGCTGCAGAATATCCTGGTTCAGGGCTGGCGTGCCACGGTAGCGGAAGCGCTGGTTGTAGTCGTTGATCCGGTTGAAGCCAATTGCAAAGGTGCCGTTGCGCCAGTCGCTGCCATCCGAATCAGGTCGGCGGTTGACGAAAGCGGCACCCAGGCTGGCAACATGCAGGCTATTGCGCGAGTCGGTGGTGGTAGTGCCAAATGCCTTGCTCTCAGTGCTGCCCAAACCCAAGCCGGGCGTAAAGCTGAACTCAGAGCGCTGATAGAGGCCCAAACCAGCCGGGTTTGTTACAAGGCTGCTCAGGTCGGCGCCCACCGCTGAGTTAGCGCCCCCGATACCCAGCGTGCGGGCTGTGCCGCTGGGCTGGTTCTGCGAAAAGCGCAGCGCATCTACTTCGTATTGGGCAAAGCCGTAGCTGGCCTGGCCTACAAAAGCCATGGCAAGCCAGTATTTCAGGTTTTTCATCTGAGGAAAGGAAGGTGGCCGCTAAGTAGCCAGTCGCAGATTCAGTTGCTGAGAAATAACACTTAATTCACGCGGCCACGGCCACCGCCACCACCCCCGCCGCTCCGGCCACCGCCATTGCCTGCGGGCGGCGAGTAGCTCCGCGAGGGCTCCGAAGCCCGGCTCGGCTGCTCGTAGGTCCGCTGTGGCGCTTCATACGTACGCTGCTGGCGGCGCACGGGCTGGTCGGCCGTCTGGCCGTTGCCATTCTGGGTAGCACCTGGGCTAAAAATGCTCCTAGTACGGCGAGGCTGCGAGTATTCGGAAGATGCAGGAGCGGCCTGGCCACTGCCCGTGCTGGCATCCTGCGCTACCCGCCAGCGGCGCCCCTCTCCGCCAACGCGGCCAGGAGCGGCAGCATCACCGGTAGTGGTAGCTTCCTGCTGTGGCTGGTAGCGGGTGTTAGGCGCTTTCTGATTTGGAGTAGCAGCATCTGCTGCCTGCTCGGCAACCTGCACCGTGCGGCCGTTACGGACTGCTGGTTTGGCTGCGGCATCAGGCATCACCTCCGCCGAGCGAATACTGCCACGCGTGGCAGGCGTAGGACTTGTGCCCACTACGCCACCTACAGGAGTAGTCCCTCCTGGTGCAACAATACCACCCTGGTTTACACGGCCCCGGCCACCGGGAGTTGTTGTGTTGGGTCGGCCACCGGCCGTTGTGGCTTCGGCACTGCGGCCACTACGGGGGCCGTAGCGCACGTTACGTACTGAGCCAGCACCTATACCGCCGCCGTAGTAGCCACCGTTGCCGTAGTAGCCGCCATAGCCACCACCATACAGGCCACTGTAGTAGCCATCATAAAAGCCGCGGCCATAGCCACCACCCCAGCGGTTCCAGCCCCAGGGGCGGCCCCAATACGGGTTGCCAAAACCAATATTGATGTTCACGAAGCTGCCACCGTAGAAGCCTGGCCCCCAGAAAGGGTCGTAGCCGCCGTAGTAGCTTGGGCCCCAGGCCGAGTAGTAGCCGGGGCCACCGTACCAGAAGGGGTCGGCGTAAATGAAGTCGTTGTAGCCGTAGCCGAAGCCACGGTAGTAAGGCTGGTGAAACCGCCGTATACGTGACGAATACGCATAGTCTTCGTCATAGTATTCCGTGCCACCCGACGATGATGAAGCCGTGCTTTCACCGGCATAGTCCGGGTTGGTTAGCTCGTCACCGGCAACAATTCCGGAAGAGGTAGTAGAGGCTACCGCTGTCCGGGTATTCTGCGTGGTGCGGTCCTGGGAAGAATAATAAACGCCGTCATTTTCCGTGGAGGAAATAGCAGCGGTGCCGGCACAGCCACCCAGCGCAAGCAGGGAGAGAGCAGGCAATAAAGTGGGCAGGAAATTTTTCATGGCGGCTAACACGGAAAGAAGGCGGGCAAAAGGAAAGAGCAGCGTACGAGTCAAAGGGTTGCCTGAACTAGCTGGCTGACTGTGGCGGGAGGCTCCGGTTTAATAACGTAATTTGGCGGCGAAACGGTGCCGGATTTCTTAATACAAATCTTGGGCCAAACCGGGAACTATTTCGACTTACCAAAGATACCTGAAACATGAGCAAAAGTTTGCCCAAGCGGAGCGAAGATTATTCCCTGTGGTACAATGAGTTGGTGAAGCGTGCCGGGCTGGCCGAGAACTCCGCTGTGCGGGGCTGTATGGTCATTAAGCCCTACGGCTATGCCATCTGGGAGAAGATGCAGCGCACCCTGGACGATATGTTCAAGCGCACGGGCCATCAGAACGCATACTTCCCCCTTTTCGTCCCCAAAAGTCTGTTTGAAGCCGAGGAAAAAAACGCGGAAGGATTTGCCAAGGAATGTGCCGTAGTCACCCACTACCGCCTGCAGACCGACCCCGACAACCCAGGCAAGCTCCGCGTAGACCCTAATGCCAAGCTGGAAGAAGAACTGATAGTGCGCCCAACCTCGGAGGCTATCATCTGGAGCACCTACAAAGGCTGGATCCAGAGCTACCGCGACCTGCCGCTACTCATCAACCAATGGGCTAACGTAGTGCGTTGGGAAATGCGTACCCGCCTGTTTCTGCGCACCGCCGAGTTTCTGTGGCAGGAAGGCCACACGGCCCACGCCACCGCCGAGGAAGCCGTGGCTGAAACCCGCCAGATGCTGGAGGTATATGCGCAGTTTGCCGAAGAATGGATGGCGCTGCCCGTTGTGAAAGGTGTAAAAACTGAAAACGAGCGGTTTGCCGGTGCCGAGGATACGTATTGCATCGAAGGTCTGATGCAGGACGGCAAGGCGCTGCAGGCCGGCACCTCGCACTTCCTGGGCCAGAACTTTGCCAAGGCGTTTGATGTGCAGTTTCAGAGCAAGGAAGGCGGCTTGGAGTATGTGTGGGGCACCAGTTGGGGCGTAAGCACGCGCCTGATGGGCGCCCTTGTCATGGCTCACTCCGATGATGAAGGCTTGGTGCTGCCGCCCAAGCTGGCACCTATCCAGGTGGTCATTGTGCCCATTTACAAAACCGGCCAGCTCGATGAGCTGCTGGAGCGCATCCGGCCGATGCAGATGGGCCTGATTGAGCGCGGCATTTCGGTGAAAGTAGACGACCGTGACACGGAGCGCCCTGGCTACAAATTTGCCGAATGGGAGCTGAAAGGCGTGCCGGTTCGGCTGGCCGTGGGCATGCGTGACCTAGACGCCGGTACCGTGGAAGTGGCCCGCCGCGACACCAAAGAGAAAATGAACCTGCCCTTGGCCGACATCGTGAACAGCGTGGCGGCGCTGCTCGACGATATTCAGGTTAACATTTACCGCAAGGCGCATCAGTTCCGCGAAACGCATACGACCCGCGTGGACACCTACGAGCAGTTCAAGCAGGCCTTGGAAGGCGAAGGCGGCTTCGTGGTGGCGCACTGGGATGGCACCTCCGAAACTGAGGAGCGCATCAAGGAAGAAACCAAAGCCACCATCCGCTGCATTGCGCTGAACGAGCCTGATGAGGATGGCACCTGCATCCTGACCGGCAAGCCCAGCAAGCGCCGCGTATACTTCGCTCGGGCTTACTAGCGCCTGAGCCAAAACACAAAAAGGCGCCCGGCTGCAGTAGCCGGGCGCCTTTTTGTGTTTTGGTTGTTACTGAGCGGCTGAAATGGCGGTAGCCAACTCGTCATCGGAAAGATTATCGAGCCAGTCCTTTTCGAGTTCCAGGCGTACGGTCTGGGCGCCGCCGCTGGGCGTGCACACTACCGGCACAGCTCCGGAATCGGTTTCGCTGCGGGCAATTGCCTCTTCGGTAGCAGAGCTTTCTACGGCGGCGTAGGCCTGCACGCAGGTCCAAGTGGTATTGTGCTGGTCGGTTACTTCTCGTTGTTTCATCATGCGCCTCTGATACGTACCTGAAGACTGCGAGTAGCTACGAAGGCCCACATTCGGCAGTGACGCAGGTTACAGGGCGGCATCCTGTGCCTGCCGAACGGCCCGTAGCGCCTGCTGGACATGGCGCTGCTCGTGCAGCACTACAAACTCCAGGGCTTCGCCGGTTCGCAGCTTCAGCAGCCGAAAAAACTCTACGGGCACGGCTTTGCGGTTTAGGTCGGCAGTGGCAGCCTGCTGCAGCAGTGCCGCCAGTTGCGTCTGGTGCTGCAGAAACTCCCGCAGAACGGCCACGGTAAGCAGGCCCCCCGCCGGATTCATATGTTTCACCGTTTTGTGCTGCTTGCGGCTACCGGGCCGCACCATGTCCAACGACTTTCGGCCCAGCCAGCTATACTGTACTTCGGCGCGGGCGGCAGCCGGGTGGCGCAGCGCCCGCACCAGGGCGGGGTTGTAGTAGCGGCAGTAGCGGTTCAGGTGCTCCACACATTCCAGCGCGCTCCACCGCTCAGGAGCTGGCTTGCCGTTGAGTAAGGCTTCGGGCAGCGGCAGCAGCTCGGTTTCTACCAGGGTCTGTATGCTGCGAACATTGGTGCACAACTGCTGAAGAAAGTTGGGGGTGTGCATAGGAAATGGCCGGATGATGCCCAAAGGTCGGGCAGCATAGTCCCCGAAACCTTGATTTCACGCAAGATTTAGCGCAGGCGGCTCAGCGTCTCGGGAGTCATGCGCAGGTAGGAGGCAATGTATTTGCGGGGCACCAGCTGAAACAGGTGCGGACTGCGGGTCCGTAGCCGGTCGAGGCGGCGCTGGGGCTCGGGCAGCAGCAAATCTATTTCCCGCTCAATGCGGCCTACCACCGCTCGTTCCATTTCGGTGCGCCAGAAACGGGCAATGTTTGGGTGGCTTTCCAGCAACGCCAGCACTGTGGCACGGCTGATACCCAGCAGCCGGCTGCGGCGCAGCACCTGAATGGCATAATCGGATGGGCGGCCTTCCACGAACGAAGGAAACGAGCAGATGAGCGTGCCCGCGTAGCCAAACCCCACGCAGATTTCCTCAGTAGCTACCGGCAGAAAGATGCGCAGCACACCTTCCGCCACAAAGTACAGGTGATGCTCTACCTGCCCCGGCCGAATCAGAAAATCGTGGCGGGCGAGCTGCACGGGCTTCTGCCAACCGGCCACGAAGGCTTCCACATCGGCGGCCGTTAAATAGGGCACCTGCTGCAGCAAATGCCGAAGTGCCTCTATACCGGTTGCCGAAGAAGACGAACGTGCAGCCATATAACCCGCGCCGGACGACTACAGATGGAGCCAGCCGTGGCAAAATAGCAAACATCCGGGTGCTGCTATACCTTTCCTGCAAGGTTTCTGCGTATCTTTTGCTAACCAAACTCCCCTCTCCTATGGACTGGCTTACTGTTGCAATGCTTCTGCTCTTTGGCCTGCTCTTTCTGGCCGCCGAAGTCGTCTTTATTCCGGGCACCACCATTGTGGGTCTGATTGGGTTCGCGCTGCTGGCCGCCGGCGTGTGGTTTGCCTACCGCGACTTTGGCTCCGCTACCGGCCATATTCTGCTACTATCGTCGCTGGCTGTCACGGGCCTGATGGTCTACATCGGACTGAAGCCCAAGAACATGGCCCGCGTAGCCCTCACCGACGTCAACAACTCGCACGTGCGGGATGCCCGCCTGCCCGATGTGCAACCCGGTACCATGGGCCGCACGCTTTCGGCGCTGCGGCCGGCCGGCACGGTGCTGTTCGAGGAAAACCGCCGGGAAGTAACCACCCGCGGCGAGTTTGTGCCGGCCGGCACCGAAGTGCGCGTGCTTCGCATCGAGCAAAACCGGATTGTGGTGGAAAGTGTGGCATAAGGCTTAGCTTGTGCCCTCAGCAGTCGGTAGAGCGGCCATGACCTGTCCGCTTTCTTTCCCAAACCAGCACAAGCCCGCGCCTGTGCTACATTACACTCTATGGACTTTCCTCTGTTTCCGCTCATTGTCGGGGCCATCGTTCTGCTGGTCTTTCTGTACTTTTTCCCCATCAGCCTCTGGATAACGGCGTTGTTCTCGGGCGTGAAGGTGAGTTTGTTCCAGCTGGCGTTTATGCGGGTGCGCAAGGTGCCGCCGTCGCTCATCGTCAACTCGATGATTACGAGCACGAAGGCTGGCCTGGAGCTGACTGCCAACGACCTGGAAACGCACTACTTGGCCGGCGGCAACATTCCCAGCGTTATCAAGGCTCTGATTTCGGCCGACAAAGCCAACATTCCCCTCACGTTCAAGCAGGCCACCGCCATCGACCTGGCCGGCCGCGACGTGTTTGAGGCCGTCACGACGAGCGTAAACCCCAAAGTAATTAATACCCCGAACGTGGCCGCCGTGGCGCAGGACGGGATTCAGTTGATTGCCAAGGCCCGCATCACGGTGCGCGCCAACATCACGCAGCTGGTGGGCGGCGCCGGCGAGGAAACCATTCTGGCCCGCGTCGGGGAAGGCATCGTAACCAGCATTGGCTCCTCGAAGTCGCACAAAGAGGTGCTCGAAAACCCCGACAAGATTTCTAAGCTCGTGCTCAGCAAAGGCCTCGACGCCGGCACGGCCTTCGAAATCCTGTCCATTGACATTGCCGACATTGATATAGGAGAAAACATCGGAGCCAAGCTGCAGATAGATCAGGCCACTGCCGACCTGAAAGTGGCCGAAGCCAAAGCCGAAGAGCGCCGGGCCATGGCCGTGGCCGTGGAGCAGGAAAACCGCGCCAAAACGCAGGAAGCCAAAGCCCGCGTGGTAGAAGCCGAAGCTGAAATACCGAAGGCCATGGCCGAGGCTTTCCGCTCCGGCAACCTCGGCATCATGGACTACTACAAAATGCGCAACATTCAGTCCGACACCGACATGCGCGACTCCATTGCCAACCCCGGCAACCAAAGCAGCAGCAGCAAGCCCGGCCGCGACGAAACCCGCCTGAGCTAAGCAACCAAGCCAGCTAAACACCACAAACGAGAAGGCCCGATTCTTAACAGAATCGGGCCTTCTCGTTTACTCGCTTCAGGAAAAGCAACTGTCAAAGCAGCCTAACAGGACATTACTTCTTCGTAATCCGGAACTCTACGCGGCGGTTTAGCTTGCGGGTTTCCTCCTGGTCGTTGCTGGCCACGGGCTTCTTGTCGCCGAAGCCTTCTGTCGTGATGCGGGTACCACTAACGCCTTTCGAGACAATATACTTCTTCACCTCGTTCACCCGGTCCAGGCTCAGCTTCAGGTTCAGGGTTGGGTCGCCTTGGTTGTCGGTGTGGCCTTCCAGCTTGATTTCTACCGTCGGATACTCTTTTAGCGTCCGGATCAGGCGCTGCAGCTCCGGGTAAGAATTCTCGCGCAGATAGTATTTGCTCTGGGCAAAGAAGATGTTGTTCAGCTTGATGGTCTGGCCCACGGCGAAGGGCACCAGAAACAAGTCCTGCGTCACTTCGGAATACTTCTGGCGGTCCGTTACATCGAGGTTGTCGGATTCGGCCAGGTAGTTAGGCGCTTCGGCGCGGTAGCCGTACTGCACGCCCGAGGGCAGCACAATGGTATAGGAACCATCCACAGGGTTGGTTTCCGCTACGCCTATTTCCTCACCCGTCAGCAGGTTTTCATACTTGATAACGGCCTGCACTGGTTTTTTGGTAGCGGCATCCAGTACCCGGCCGCGTACCAGCGTCACCACTTCGGGCTTGAACTGGGGCGTGAGCCCGATGCGGAAGATGTCCTTGGAACCGTTCATGCCGTTGCGGGCCGACACCAGATACGCATCTTCGCCAGCTGCCGACACGACATAGTAAGCGTCGAAATCAGGGGAGTTGACGTTGGGTCCCAGGTTACGGGGCTTGGTCCAGTTGGTCCAAGTATCGTCGAGACGCTTGGAGTAGAAAATGTCGCTCTTGCCGTAGCCGCCGTGGCCCTCTGAGGCGAAGTACAGGGTCTTGTTGTCGGAGGCGAGGAACGGGGCGAATTCCGGCTTCTTGGTATTCACTGTGGGGCCCAGGTTGCGGGGCTTGCTCCAGGTTTTGCCATCGGCATTGCGGAAGCTCACGAAAATATCCTGCTCACCTTGTCCGTCTTTGCGGTCCACAGCCATCAGCAGCGCCTTGCCCGACGGCCCCAGGAAGTAATCGACGTTTTCGGGGTCGTCGTTGTAGAAATTCTCGATGACTACCTTTTCGGGGCGGCTCCAGCCGGTTTTGGTACGCTTGCTGGTACTCAGGCCCTTGGGGTCGAGCGAGCCGTCTTCGTTGTAGACGTTGATCAGCACGGCCGTATTGCCATCCGATGATATCGAGGCCAGCCCGTTGGGGCCGGGCGTGTTGATGGGGCCGCCAATGTTCTTGGCGGGGTTCCAGGCTTTGTTGGCCGCATTAGCCAGCGTGCTGTACCAGACATCCTGCACGTCGCGGGCGCCGCCCGAGTTCTGGGGGCTTTCCTGGCGGGCAAAGAACAACGTACGGCCATCAGGCGAGATGACCGGGTGCGTATCAACGTACTTGGAATTGACATTCGGCCCCAGATTCACCATGGCCGAGTCGAATTTCACCCCGTCGTTTTCGCCTTTGAATTCCTTCTTCACCATCGTCTCGGCCACGTCGGCAATGCCGATGGCGTCAATCTGGTTTACGCCGTTCACGGCCTTGGTATTCATGGTCACCAGCACGCCAATGGTACGGTAGGTGGCCGGCGAAAACGTCACCTGTAGCGACCGAAACTGCTCCGGAATAGGGCCGGGGCTGGTATTCTCGTACACTTGGTGCTTCTGGCCGCGGGTGTCCACCAGCTCAATCTTCACCACCGAGCCGGGGTTGAAGTTCTCCACTACGGTCACCTGTTTCGCTACTAGCGACTTGCCAAAGCGCACTTCAATGAATTCGTCGCTTCCTTCTTTGCGCGGAATCCAGGCCTCGTTACTGACCTGGCCCAGGGGCTGGGCATTGGGTTCCCCCAATACTTTTTCGGGCGAAAAGGCCTCTTTGCCTTCCGCTTTCTGCGACGATACGGCTACCACCTTGGCAGCCCACACGGCATGCTGCGCCTGTACGCTCCCCGCAACTCCCATGACCAACCCCACCGACAGCAGTAATTTCTGAACACTCATAAGCTGACTGGCAAAACAACGGCTTGTAGCTCCCGCCCAAACCCGGAAAGATGGTCTCGAACTGACTGAGACGTGAGGGAGGGCCGCTAAGTTTCGGCGGCCCGCCACCAGAACCCCAAAGGTAGGGATACCAACCTCCTGCATGGGTTAAATTTTGATGAAAAACGGAAATAGCCGACCCGTTGCGGCCGGCGCCCCGATGAAGTACCTTGCTTTCCCAACAGATTGCCGACAATGCTAGCTGCTGCAGACGCTGGCCCTACTGCCTGTCTTTGACTGCTTTTCATGAAGCTACCCGTACCCGCCAAAAGTTCCGCTTATGCTTCTGCTTCCCTGGGTCGCACGGGCGGCGCGCGGACTGGCGGGGCGGGGCGAAAAGTGCTGGTCTGGCTAAGCCTCACCTCTCTTCTGTTACTACTGCTGCCGCGGCCAGGCCGGGGGCAGGCACTGGTAGATGCCGGCTCGCTGCCGCTGCTGGCCCGCACCGTGCTGCCCCCGCCCGACTCTTTGCTGCTGCTCACGGTGCAGGCCCGGCGGGTGGGCATCAGCACCTATGCGCAGCGCACGGCCCTGCTGGGCACCGTGCAGCTCAGCAAGCGCCAGCAGGTGCGCTACCGCCTCCTGAGCGAGTGGATTTATGACTCGCGCGGGGAGCCGCCGTTTGTGCGCGAAGACTATGCAGCCGATGCCCTGCACACTGTGGACCTGGGCGGCGGCTGGCGCACCGGGCAGTTTATCCGCTACGAGCAGAGCCGCGCCAACGCCACCCGCACCGGCCTGTGGCTGGCGCGCTTCGGCTACCAGCAGGCCCTGCCCCGGTTGCTGCCCACCCAGGCCACCGACTCGCTGTCGGTGATGCGGCTGATTGGGTTTGGGGGCGCAGTGCAGGACGCCCGCAACGGCCGCCAGGATATTGGCGTGGCGTATGGCGTGGACTTCTCGACGCTGGCGTTTCTGCGCGGAGCAGCCGCACCGCCGCTGGCGCTGCGGCTGCTCGGCACCCGGGCGCAGCTGGGCCCGCGGGTGTGGCAGCGCCTGCTTGCTGAAGGCTACTACGAGCACACCTTCGACGAATACTCCAGCGGCACACTACGCGGCACCTACCGCGCCCACCGCGCCGAAGACTATGTGCCCGGCAACGTGCAGCGCATCCAGAGTGACACACTGGCCGGGCAGCTGACGTGGGCTTACCGCCTCTCCGATAAGGTGTCGTTCCGGTCGGTGAATGCGCTGGCGCTGCCGAGCCGAGCCTTTGAGTACCGCCGCCTGGGGCCCGAGGCCGACACGCTGCAGAACCTGGGCTACCGGCAGCGGGAGCTAGACACCCGCCAGGAGCTGCGCCTGGGCAGCCAGAAGGTGCAGGCGGTGCTGGCCTTCGGCTACCGCGAGCGAAACCGCGCCTACAACCTCGAAAACAACCGCAGCCTCACCCCCACCCTCTACGAAGCCGCCCTGGCCCGGGAGCGAATCAAGGACATCAACGAGCGCACGACGCAGTGGCAAAGCGAGCTGACCTGGCTGCCCGCGTCGCGCCACGCCCTGTCGCTCATCGGGGGGGCCCAGTTGCTGCGCGTGACGGCCCCCAGCCGCGACAACCAGCAGGACCGCGACGAAGCCCAGCACCAGCTGCGCATGACCTGGACCGGGCGCTGGCGCGGCAACTTCCGCACCAGCCTGGCCCTGGCCAGCGAGTACCGGCAGTTCGTGTTTATCCGGGCGGCCCTCAGCGCCGAAAACTACACCGACCGGCTGCTGCACTGGGAGCCGGGCTTCACGTGGGCGCCGGGCAAGTTCAGCATCCGGAGCACCTACCACCTGTGGGTGAGCTACCAGGTGCGCGACCGGGCCAGCGAGCAGCTGCGCAACCGCGCCAGCCGGGTGCTGGAGCAGCAGCAGAACCTCACGTACCAACTCACACCCCGCCTGCTGGCCACCGTAGACTATGCCCGCCGCGAAAACCGGGTGGGGCTCCTGCGCTGGCCCGCCTTCAAGGAAAGTCCCCTCGATACCACCATCACCCACGACCTGCGCGGCGGCCTGCGCTACGGCTGGACCGGCCGCCGCCGGCCCGTGGCCAGCGCCAGCAGCCTGCGCCTCGGCTACCGCTTTCTGGAGCAGCGCACCCACAGCCGCGCCGCGCTGGTGCAGGATGCCGGCACCTCGCTCATCTACCTGCGCGCCCTCACCCGCCAGCAGGGCCCCGATGTGACCTACGAGCGGCGCGCCGGCTCCCTGGCTTTCTCGGCTAGTTTGTGGCTGCAGGAGCTGCGCACTCTATCGCGCTACCGCCCCGGCACCGGCTCGTTCGTGGGCACCAGCTACACCCCCGACGACCTCACCCGCACCACCCACGACCTCTATCCCTACTTCGAAGTGGCCCTAGCCTGGCGTCTGCGGCAGTGGTAGGGTTTGTACTGGGAATACGGTTGTAGCGAAATTGAATCTTGCCCGACAGCAATAGGCGGCAGCCCTTCATACAGCACAAAAAAAGCCCGCCGGCCATAAGGCCAGCGGGCTTTTTGCTTCGCAGAGACGAGGCCGCCCCTGCGTTGCCGCCGTTAGTCGAGGACTACTTTGCGGGTGATGGTATGCTCGCCGACCTGCACGCGGAGCGTGTAGAGGCCTTTGGCCAAGCCCTGTACCGGCAGCGCCTGCTGCACAGCACCGGCGCGCACGACTACGGTTTTGGTGAGTACCTGCTGGCCGAGGCTGTTGAACAGCAGGGCCTGCGCGGTTTTCACGGCACCCGCCCCACGGATAGCCAGGTTAAGCGTACCGTTGTGGCTTGGGTTCGGGAATACGCTCACCTCGCCGCCGGGCAGCTCGCCCTTGCCCGTGCTCAGCACGGGGCGCAGCTGAATCGTGAATGGACCCTGCGCATCGTTGGAGGCAAAGCCCGATACCGATACGTAGTAGGTAGTACCCACCGTCAGGCCGCTCAGGGGCAGCGCCGGAGCCTGCGTGTTGGCGCCGGGGCCAGCCTGGCAGGCCAGCTGCGTGAACGGACCGCTGCAGGTAGCGGCCGAGAACAGGCGAACCTGACCGGCCGTGTTGCCACCTACCACAATGCCGCCGGAGCTCAGGGCGCTGGTGTGCACAAACGAGAACCATACGTCGCGGGGGCTGCCGGCCGTGGTGCAGCCAGGGTTGGCGTAGCCGTTGGGCAGCGTGGTGGTAGCACCCAGCGTGGTGGCGTTGGTAGCAGTAGCATTTACCGTCAGCACGGTAGCCGTGCAGGGGTCGTCGTTGTTAGCCGGGGCAATGTCGGTGCGGAAGCACACGGGACCTACCCGCTCACTGCTGCCGTTCAGGGTACCGCAGTTCTGGCTTACATAGTAGCAGTACTGCGTGTCCGAGGTCAGGCCGGTGAGCGTAACGCTAGGCGTGGTGCTGGTAACGGTGGTACCGGCGCCCGTGCCGGGCGTGAAGCCCTGCGGGCCATACTCAATCACAAACGTGCCGCTTGGCGTAGTACCGGCCACGTTCCACGTGAGCGAAGCAGTGGTAGCCGTGGTGGCACCCGTGGTGAGGCCTACTGGCAGCGGGCAGTTGGAGTTGCCGCGTACGCAGATGGTGAAGGCGCTCTGCACTGTGGTGTTGGTGTAGCCCGCTACCGATACGTAGTACGTGGTGTTAGGCGTGAGGCCCGTTACGATGAGGCTACCGGCGGTTACGGTGCTGCCGGTGCTGCTTTTGCAGGCCACATCCGAGAACGGACCAGCGCTGCTGGCCGCCGAGAATACACGCAGCACGTTGGCGTTGTTGCCGGTCGTGGTCAGCGTTACTTCCGTAGAGCCTACGCCAGCCGCCGCCGTCGTGAACTTAAACCACACGTCGCGCGGAGCCGTGGCCGTAGATGGCGTACAGGCCGTGCCGGGGTTGGTGTAGCCGCTAGGAGTAGTGCTGGTAGCCCCTACCAGCGTGGCGCTGGTGGGCGTCAGGCAGTCGGAGCCCAGCGTGAGCTGCACGGCACCGCTGGGGTCGTCGTTGATGATGAGCGTGCTCACGGTGCCGGTGAGGGTAGCCGTAGAAGAGCCGTCGGGGCAGAGGCCTACTACCGTTACGGTGTAGGGAGTGCCGGCCGTGAGGCCGGTCAGCTGGATCGGCGAAGCCGTGCCGGTAGCCGTAACGGCCGTGCCGCCCGCCGTTGGCGTAGCCGTCACGGTGAAGGTCTGCTGGCCATTGCCGGGCACGAAGTTCACCTGCGTAGCCGTCTGGGTGGTATTCGTGAACGTGAGGGTGCGCGGGTCGCCGCAGGTAGGCGGGAACGTTACGCAAATCGTGAAAGCACCTTCGGGGTTACCGGTACCGTAGCCCGACACCCGCACATAGTACGTGGTGTTCGGCGTGAGCTGGGTCAGGTCGAGTGGCGGAGCCGCTACCGTAGCGCTGGTAGAAGAACACCCAATCTGGGTGAACGGACCAGCGGCGCTGGCGGCCGAGAAGGCGCGCAGCTGGCTGGCGGGCACACCCGTCACGAGTACGCGTACGGCCGTGGAGGCCACGCCCGTGGCAGGCGTCGTGAACGTGAACCATACGTCGCTCGGCGAAACAGCAATACCGCAGCTGTTCGGCGACGTACCGGGGTTGGCATAGCCGTTGGGAGTAGTGGTGGTGGCTTCTTCGTTGTTACCCGTAACCGGCGTGCAGGTGGCATTCACGGTCAGGGCAATGGCACCGCTCGGGTCGTCATTGACGGGCGGCGGCGTAGGCGTGGTTACGCAGATGGTGAAGGGAGCCGCCGTAGCGCTGGGCAGCGTAGCGCTGTAGGAGTACACGCGCAGGTAGTAGGTAGCACCCACCGTCAAGCCCGAGTAGATTTTCACGTTCGGGTCGGAGAAGGCTACCGTGGTCAGGGCGCCGCAGCTGCCGCTCAGCAATTCCTGCACATAGTCGCCGGAACCCGTGAGGGTTACGGTATGTGCCCGGGAAGTAGCTACGAAGCTGTACCACACGTCATCGTCGGCGGTGCCAACGGGCGTGGCCAGGCCGGCTGTAGGCGTAGCGCCCAGCAGCGTACCGCTGGTAGCACCCGGGCAGGCTGCCGATATAGCACCCGGCGTCAGGGAAACAGCGGCGGTGCAGGCGTCGTTGGCGGGCGGGTTGGCCAGCGTCGTGAAGGTAGCGGGACCGGCTACCAGGCTGTTGCCGTTGCTGCCGCCGCAGATCTGCGTCACGTAAAAGTCGTAGGGAGTGGTAGCCGTCAGGCCCGTCAGCGAAGCGCTGGTGGTGGTGCTCGTAACTACCGTACCGGCCGTTGAGCCGGGCGTGAAGCCCTGCGGGCCGTACTCAATGCGGAACGTACCGCCGCCGCCTGTTACCGTCCAAGTCAGGTTGGCCGTGGTGCTGGTGGCAGTAGCCGCGAGGTTACGCGGAGCCGGGCAGGCAGCCGGAGCTGCTGGCGTGAAGGCGTACACCTGGCCGGTAGCAGGCTTCGTGTTGATGTTGGTGTTCTCGGTGGTGGAGCTGGCCGTTGGGTTAGCCGTAGCGTCGCTCAGCGCCAGGTACGAACCCGAGCCGGTGCCGGTGCCGGCCAGACCGATGGAAGCGCCCAGCGTTGCCGTGGCATTCGTCGGGTTGGGCTCCTGCTGGTAGATGAACTCTACCCGGTTGCTGCCTTCATACAGCTTTACCTGGAAGGAAATAACGGCCAGGTTGACGCCCCAGCGCCACTCCCAGTTCTGCCACTCGAAGGTGAACACCCGGTTTGGAGCCGTGCCCGTTGTCAGGTACGAAGCCTGGGCGGTAGCCCCTACCGGCCGGCCATCCAGGTCGTCGCCGAGGGGCGCCACCAGTGGGCGATTGGCTGCTACGGCGGCTGCCAGCGTCGAGATGCTGGATGAACCCGTAGCGTTAAAGGTCAGGAACCCATTCGACGAAGCCTTCACGGCCGTAAAAGGAGCCCCATCGAACACGAACGTGAAGCCCAGCGGAATAGCCGTGGGGGTGATATAGGTGTCGGCCAGCATATCGGGCAGGGCCGTGCCGCCAACCAGCGGAGTGTATGTGCCTTGTGAGGCCGCAAACTGATAGGTGTCTACCTGCGCCTGCGCCGGGCGGGCTACGCCCAGCCAGAGGCTAAGCATCAGCGCCGCAAGCACACGCACACGGCTGAAGGCAGTCGGACTAGTTAGCCCTGCTGTCAAGCGTAAAAGGTGTTGCATGAAAAATTTGAAAAGGGTGGTGGTATACTGGGCAGGCACAACTCCTGCAGCGTGAAGCTACTGAAAACAGGCTGCATCCGACATTAAGCGCAGGTTAAAAAGCCGCCAAATTACAAGGATGCCAGAATATTGTACCCCCCTAAAGCCGCTGCCCATCTTCCGGCGGGCGGAGGATGGGCAGCGAAACAAGGAAGCAGCCGGCCGTGCTACGGCTGAATCGAGAAGTTGCGGGTAACGGAGTTGTAGGGGCCGGGAATGAGGTTGCCGCTGGCATCTACGAGCTCCAGCTTCACGGTATTCTCGCCGATGGGCAGGCCTTCCATCATGTAGGGCGCCCACTGGTCTAGCATGAACTCGGCCCCGTTGATGGTCGCGCGCACCTGCGTACCGCCGGGCTCCAGCGTGGTGTTCACGAGGTAGAAATCCAGCATGACCCGCTCGGCATCCTTGCCGGTATACACGTCTTTGGGGCGGCTATAGAACAGGTGCGGAGCCGTTACATCGAACTTTGGCGTGCCGGGCGCCACTTTGCCCACGGTCACAACGCGCAGGTCGTAGGCGCCGCGGTGCTTGAGGCTCTCGTGGTAGGAGCGCGACAGAAACGAGAGTACCACATGCTGCCCATCCACCAGGTTCTTAGTGAACTCCGTGTCGTAATGGGCCGTGTAGGGCTCGTTATCAACGATGTTGTGGATGTGCTGGCCTTTCTGCGAGTTGGCCAGATGCGCCGCGTGCATGCCGCCGGTCATCTTGGTGAGCAGGAAGTTGCTCAGGTCGTAGTCGAAAGCCACGGCCCCACTGGGCACGGTGGAGCCGGCCGGTGGCGTCTTGAGAATCAGCTGGGCTTCCGGAAACTTAGGCGAGTCGTTGAAAGGCGTGACGCGGATGCCGTTCTTGGCCTGGGTAGCCGCCGTGGTCGTCACCATTTCGGCGGTAGAGGAGTTGGACGTATCCGACTGAATCTTGGCTGCGTCGCAGGCAGCTAGTGCCAGCAGCAAGGCCACGCCAGGCAGTAAAGCAAATGGTTTCATGTAGGGAAAACAGGGATGAAAAAGACAGAAACAGGAGCCTTTCGGAAACCTGCGTTAGCGGGACAACGTTGGTTTTTTGAGTACCTTGCGCAGCACGCATTCATTGTTCAAAAGTATAGTGATTTTCCAAGATGGAAGAAAAACTGCTGGAAGAAATTCCCTCCCTCGACCTCGCAGACTTCCGCTCCGGTGACCCGGAGCGCAAAGCCCGCTTTGTTCAACAGCTCGGCGAAGCCTATCAGAACATCGGCTTCGTTGCCCTCAAGAACCACGGCCTCACCGATGAGCAGACGCAGAAGCTGTATAGTGATGTAAAAGCTTTCTTCTCGCTGCCCGACGATGTAAAGCAGCAATATGAAAAGCCGGAGCTGGCAGGCCAGCGCGGCTACGTGAGCAAAGGTAAGGAACATGCCAAGGGCCGCAACACCGGCGACCTGAAGGAGTTCTACCACGTGGGCCAGGAAGTGGACGATGCCAATGACCCTATCGGCGCCGAATACCCCGACAACATCTGGCCCAATGAGGTGGACAGCTTCGCAAATACGTCGCGGACCACTTACAAAACGCTGGAATCCGCCGGCAAAGACGTGCTGCGCGCCATTGCCCTGTATCTGGAGCTACCCGAAAACTACTTCGACGACAAGGTGCGCAATGGCAACAGCATTCTGCGCCCGATCCACTACTACCCGATTGAAAACCCCGACGCGGTACCGGCCGATGCCGTACGCGCCGCCGAGCACGGCGACATCAACCTGATTACGCTGCTGATGGGCGCTTCAGCCGATGGCCTGCAAGTAAAGCGCCGCGACGGTAAATGGATTCCGATTACGGCCCTGCCCGACCAGATTGTGGTGAACGTCGGCGACATGCTGCAGCGCCTGACCAATGGCGTTCTGAAGAGCACCATTCACCGCGTCGTGAATCCGGTCCGGGAGAAAATGAACTCCTCGCGCTACAGCATTCCGTTCTTTATGCACCCACGCTCCGAAATGAGCCTGGCCGCTCTCGAAAGTTGCGTGACGCCCGAAAACCCCAAGAAGGAAGCCGACATTACGGCGGGCGAATTTCTGAATGAGCGCCTGATTGAGTTGGGCCTCAAGAAGAAATAACCCTTTTCTTCTGCTTCGTGAAGCCTCCGCGCCGTTGGGTTGCGGAGGCTTTTTTGTGATGACGGAAAGCGCATTTTTCTGGCTCAACCAGCGTCACAACCAACCGCTTCTGCTACATTAGGCTCGTGCTTTCCACTCCGCCCGTCCTCCCGCCCGATGAGATTAAGCTGGCTCCGCCTCCGCGTGGGCGCCGTCGGCTGCCTACACGCCGGGTGCGGGGCATTATCTTCCTGAAAGATGTGGCGCTGCTGGCCGTTACATCATTTGGGGGCCCGCAGGCGCATACGGCCATGATGCTGCGCCTGCTCGTAGACAAGCGGCGCTACCTTACCTCGGCCGAGCTGCTCGAAATTATGGCACTGTGCCAGCTGCTGCCGGGCCCCGGCTCCACCCAGACCATTACGGCCATCGGCTTTCGGCTGGGCGGCCCCAATCTGGCCTACCTGACGCTGCTGGTCTGGATGCTGCCGGCCGTATGCATCATGACGGCGGCCGGGCTGGCCATGAACTACCTCGACAAAGAGCAGGTGACCGGGCTGGTCCAGTACATTCAGCCGATTGCCGTGGGCTTCGTTGCCTATTCCGCCTATAAGATTTCCGAGAAGGTCATTCATACCAAAACCTCGGTAGCGCTGATGGTGGCGGCAGCTATGCTGGCATACCGGTTCCAGCTGCCCTCGGTGCTGCCGCTGCTGCTGTTTGGTGGGGGCCTGGTTACTACGTTCCGGTACCGCAAGCACGCCGTCGTGACGCATAAGCAGCCGCTGCGCATTGAGTGGGCCAACTTTATGCTGTGGGGCGGGGTGTTTATATCGGCGGCCGTGCTGGGCCACTACACCCGTGAGCTGCCCGTGCTGCTCTTCGAGAACTTCTACCGCAACGGCAGCCTCGTGTTTGGCGGCGGGCAGGTGTTGGCGCCGCTGCTGTTTGCTGAGTTCGTGGAGTTTAAAAGCTATCTGTCGGCGCCGGAGTTTCTGTCGGGCTACGGGCTTACGCAGGCGTTACCTGGTCCCAATTTCGCCTTTGCCTCCTATATCGGGGCATTGGCCATGCGCGACTACGGTCTGGGGGGCCAGATAGCCGGCGGGCTGGTAGCGGCGGCCGGCATCTTCATGCCCGGCACGCTCCTGATTTTCTTTCTGATCCGGTTCTGGGACCAGCTTAAGCAGTATCGGGTGGTAAAGGCCTCCATGGAGGGCATCAATGCGGTGAGTGCGGGACTGGTATGCGCCGCGGTGTTCCTGCTGTATCACCCGCTACCCGATACCCCAGTCAACTTGGGGCTTATTGGCGCTACGTTTCTGGTGCTGCTCTGGGAGAAGATTCCCTCCTACCTGATTGTGCTGGCTGGCCTGCTGGCAGGTGTGATATTTTAATTAGGTACCATCCTTAAAAGCCCACAGCCCTTCTGCTTAGGGAGCAGAAGGGCTGTGGGCTTGATGAAACTTACTAGCTAGTCGCGCAACCGGTTACATGCCTTTCATAACGAGTTGCTCGGGCAGGCGCAGCAGGTAGTCGCCGTAGCCGCTTTTGCGCAGGGGCTCGGCAATTTTGCGCAGCTGGTCCGCATTAATAAAGCCCTGACGATAAGCGGCTTCCTCAATGGAACCCACCTTCAGGCCTTGGCGCTGCTCCAGCACCCGCACAAATTCGCCGGCCTGCATCAGGCTTTCGAAGGTACCCGTGTCGAGCCAAGCGGTGCCGCGGCCCAAAATGCCCACTTTCAGCTTGCCGCGGCGCAGGTACTCTTGGTTTACGTCGGTTATTTCATACTCGCCACGAGGGCTGGGTTTCAGGTCGCGAGCTATCTGCACTACGTCGTTGTCGTAGAAATAGAGGCCTGGAACGGCATAGTTGCTTTTCGGTGTAACCGGTTTCTCCTCAATGCTAAGGGCCTTTTTATCGGCATCAAACTCCACCACGCCGTAGCGTTCCGGGTCGTGCACATGGTAGGCATACACCACGCCGCCTTCCGGGTCGTTGTTTGATTTCAGCAGCTCTTCCATTCCTTCACCATGGAAAATGTTGTCGCCGAGTACCAGCGCCACCTTATCATCCCCGATGAAGTCGGCTCCCAGCACGAAGGCCTGGGCCAGACCGTTGGGCACTGCCTGTACCACGTACTGGAAGTTGCAGCCCAGGCTCTTGCCGTCGCCGAGCAATTTTTTGAACTGCTCTTGGTCGTGGGGGGTGGTGATAATCAGGATTTCCCGGATACCGGCCATCATGAGAATCGACAAGGGATAATAAATCATCGGCTTGTCGTAGACGGGCATAAGCTGTTTGCTCACAGCCAGCGTCAGCGGGTGCAACCGGGTGCCGGAGCCTCCGGCGAGAATGATGCCTTTCATAAGTAGGAACTTAGCGACTTGGGACTTGGATAAAAGACCGGCATGCTACGCTTACCGAGGCACGACCGACAGCCGGACTAATTCCGTTCGGCAATGAACGCCTGGTTGGCTTTAAACCAGTCCAGGGTTTTCTGCAGGCCTTCCCGGATGCGGATCTGGGGCTGGTAGCCGAGCAGGTTGTTCGCCTTGCTGATGTCGGCCAGAGAATCCCGGATGTCACCGGCACGGTCGGGGCCATACTCGGGCGTAATGTCGGAGCCGGCTTCTTCCTTCAGGATGTTGAACAGGTCGTTGAGGGACGTGCGGTCGGCCACGGCCACGTTGTACACCTGGTTCACGGCCTCGGGGTTCTGCGTCAGCGCCGCCTTGATGTTGGCCTGCACGCAGTTCTCGACGAACGTAAAGTCGCGCGTCTGGCCCCCATCACCGTTCATACGAGGCGGCTTGCCTTCCAGCACCGCATCAATAAAGAGCGGAATAACGGCTGCATAGGCCCCATTCGGGTCTTGGCGCGGACCGAAGATGTTGAAGTAGCGCAGCCCAATGATTTCCATGCCGTAGGTTTTGCCAAATACGTCGGCGTAAAGCTCGTTGGCATATTTGGTCACGGCGTAGGGCGAAAGGGGCTTACCAATCCGGTCTTCTACCTTCGGCAGTGCCTTATGGTCGCCGTAGGTGGAGCTGGAGGCCGCGTACACGAAGCGCTTTACGCCCGCTTCCTTCGCTCCGACCAGCATGTTCACAAAACCGCCTACGTTCACGTCGTTAGACGTAATCGGGTCGTTGATGGAGCGGGGCACGGAACCCAGCGCCGCTTGGTGCAGCACCACATCAATGCCTTGGCAGGCGTCGATGCAGGTCTGCCGGTCCCGGATGTCGCCTTCAATCACGCGCAGGGCCGGGTTGGCCGCAAACAGGGCCACGTTCTTGCGGAAACCGTTGGAAAAATTGTCCAGCACGCGCACCTCTTTGGCGCCGTATTTCAGCAGATATTCTACCAGATTTGAGCCAATAAAGCCGGCTCCGCCGGTTACGAGGAAGCTCAGATTATCGAGCGGCTGGTTGTGGAATGGAGTGTCGTACATTTCTTGGGGATAATCAGCACGTCCTGCTGAGCTTGCCGAAGCATCTCTACTGCTGACGTTTAAGTAGAGTTCAGGCGAAGCAGTAGAGATGCTTCGGCAAGCTCAGCAGGACGTTCTTTTTGACTTAGCGGTTGTACTGCTTCTGGTAGTAGTCCTGGTAGGCCCCGCTGGTGACGTGCTCCAGCCACTCCTGGTTTTCCAGGTACCAGTCTACGGTCTGGGACAGTCCTTGCTCGAACGTAACGGACGGTTTCCAGCCCAGCTCGTTCATAATTTTGCTGCTGTCGATGGCATAGCGCAGGTCGTGGCCGGCGCGGTCCGTCACGAAGGTGATGAGCTTGCGGGAAGTGCCCTTTTCCTTGCCGGTTTTCTCGTCCAGCGTGTCGCAGAGCAAATGAATCAGCTCTAGGTTGGCCCACTCGTTCACGCCACCGATATTGTAGGTTTCGCCCACTTTGCCCCGATGGAACACGGCGTCAATAGCGGTAGCATGGTCTTTCACAAACAGCCAGTCGCGCACGTTTTCGCCTTTGCCATACACCGGCACCGGCTGGCCGTGCTGAATCCGGTGGATGGCCAACGGAATCAGCTTTTCAGGGAAATGATTAGGGCCGTAGTTGTTAGAGCAGTTGCTCAGCTTCACGGGCATGTGGTACGTGTGGTGCCAGGCCCGTACAAAGTGGTCCGACGATGCCTTGCTGGCCGAGTAAGGCGAGCGGGGGTCGTAGCTGGTGTCTTCCGTGAACATCTCCGGGCCGAAGTCCAGGGAGCCGTACACCTCGTCAGTGCTCACGTGGTAGAAGGTTTTGCCTTCGTAGCCTAGCGGCTTCCACAGGTTTTTGGCGGCGTTCAGCAGATGCACGGTGCCCAGCACATTGGTTTTCACGAAAGCCAGCGGATCGGTAATGCTCCGGTCCACGTGGCTTTCGGCAGCCAGGTGAATCACGGCGTCGGGCTCCTCATTCGCGAACAGCTGATCGACGAAAGCCTGATCCGTAATGTCGCCTTTTACCAGGCGGTAGTTGGGCGCGTTTTCGATGTCACGCAGGTTTTCGAGGTTGCCGGCATACGTCAGCGCATCCAGGTTCAGAATCTGATACTCCGGATATTTGGTCACGAACAGGCGCACCACGTGCGACCCAATGAAGCCGGCCCCGCCGGTGATGATAATTTTCATTTTTCCAATGAGGTAATGAGTGAATGAAGGGATGAGTGAATGAATGGACGAGGACGGCCGCTCATGCAGAGCCACTCGCGCATCCACTCATTCACTCATTTACTCATTAAATTTTGCTGCCACTTCCAGGAGCTTTGCAGGGCTTCGGCTAGCGTAGCGGTGGTTTTGAACCCCAGCTCGGCTACCGACTTGGTAACGTCGGCGTAGATGGCAGGCACGTCGCCCGGGCGACGCGGGCCAACATGATAGGCAAGCTTTTGCCCGCTCACCTGCTCAAACGTCCGGATAACTTCCAGGACAGTGTTGCCCTGACCAGTGCCCACATTGAACGTTTCTACTGCGGCTCCCTTGCCATCGAGCAGGCGCTGCACCGCTACTACGTGGGCTTTTGCCAGATCTACTACGTGCACATAGTCGCGGACGCAGGAGCCGTCGGGGGTATCGTAATCGTCGCCATACACGGTCAGTTCCTGGCGCAGGCCAGCAGCAGTCTGAGTAATGAACGGCACCAGATTGTTCGGTACGCCTAGTGGCAGCTCCCCAATCTGAGCTGAGGCATGGGCGCCAACCGGGTTGAAGTAGCGCAGCAGAATGGTGTGTAGCTTGTTATCCGGCGCAACGGCTACATCGTTGAGAATGTCTTCGCACATCTGCTTGGTAGCACCGTAAGGCGAGGTAGCCTTTTTGGTCGGTGTCTGCTCCGTTACGGGCAGCACGTCCGGAATGCCATACACCGTGCACGACGACGAAAACACCAGGGCCTCTACCCCAAACTCGCGCATCACCTGCACCAGGGTCAGCAGCGAGCCGACGTTGTTCTGGTAGTATTCCAGCGGTTTCTGTACCGATTCGCCCACGGCTTTATAGGCCGCGAAATGGATGACTCCACGCAGACTACCTTCCTCCGCAAACACGGCCCGCATGGCTTCCACATCATTGCAGTCGATGCGGTGAAACGGCACTTTCACTCCCAGAATCGTCTCGATACCAGTGAGTGCTGATTCCTGCGAATTGCTGAAATTATCAACAATAACCGGCTGAAAACCGGCTTCATACAGCTCTACTACCGCGTGCGAGCCAATATAGCCTGCTCCACCGGTCACCAGTATTTTCGCGCGTTCCATATGCAATGAGTGAATAGGTGAATGAGTGGATGAGTGAATGGCAGCTGTATCGTTAGACGATAATCACTCATTCGCTCATTCAGTAAAACTAGAGGCTCCAGTATTGCATGTCCTGGATTTTGCCCCGGAACAGACCCTTGATGTCTACCAGTACCGCATTTTCAGCGGTAATCGACTGAAAATATGCTTCGTCATGCGACGTGTAAGGCGCATGGCTCACGGCCACAATTACGCCGTCGTAGTCGTCGCGCACTTCGCTGGCGGGCGTCAGGCGGAAGCCGTACTCGTGGTGCAGCTCATCGGAATCAGCATGTGGGTCCACAATGTCTACGTTTACGGAGAAGTTTTTCAGCTCCTGAATGACATCGGCGACCTTGGAATTGCGGATGTCTTCCACGTTTTCCTTGAACGTAGCCCCCATCACCAGCACGCGGCTGCGGGCCACGTCCTTGCCTTTCTTAATCATCATCTGCACGGTTTTGCGTGCGATGTAAGCGCCCATATTGTCGTTGGTAGTGCGCCCGCTCAGAATCACCTTGGCATCGTAGCCCAGCTCTTTGGCCTTGTACGTAAGGTAGTACGGGTCGACACCGATGCAGTGGCCGCCCACCAGACCGGGCGAAAACTTCAGGAAGTTCCACTTGGTGCCAGCCGCTTCCAGCACTTCGTACGTGTTGATGCTCATGCGGTCGAAAATCATCGACAGCTCGTTCATCAGGGCAATATTAACGTCGCGCTGCGTGTTTTCGATGATTTTGGCGGCTTCGGCTACTTTGATGCTGCTGGCGCGGTGCACCCCAGCCTTCACCACCAACTCATACGTCTTGGCAATAACATCCAGCGACTCGTCGTCGCAGCCGGCTACTACTTTGATAATGCTGGAAAGCGTATGCTCCTTGTCGCCGGGGTTGATGCGCTCCGGCGAGTAGCCAACCTTGAAGTCGTCGGGAAATTTCAGGCCCGAAAGCTTTTCCATCACGGGAATGCAGTCGTCTTCGGTGCAGCCAGGGTACACGGTGCTTTCAAACACCACGTAGTCGCCTTTTTTCAGCACTTTGCCTACGGTAGAAGAAGCCCCGAGCAGCGGCTTGAGGTCGGGCTGGGCGTGCTCATCAATAGGCGTCGGCACAGCTACAATAAAGAACCGGGCCTCGCGCAGTACTTCCAGCGAATCCGTAAACTCGATGTCGCAGCCCTCGAAGTCCTTGGTTTCCAGCTCGCCGCTGGGGTCCACGTGGTTGCGCATCATGTCTACGCGCTTCGCATTGATATCGAAACCGATAACCTTGATTTTGCGGGCAAACTCGAGGGCGATGGGCAGGCCGACGTAGCCGAGGCCAATAACGGCCAGCGTGGCCTCTTTGCGAAGTAGTTGCTCGTACACGATGAAGGGTCTTAGAATCTTGGTGACGTAAGGTCTTGAACTTGTTCTGGTTGGCACCGCAACCCATTTGTGGTTGCCGCACCGGAAATCTTGCTATGATTCGGGGCTGATACGAGAAACCCGGCCTTCGGTTAGCCGGTACTGTTCGCCGCTTTCCGGACAGGTAGCGTGGCCGGCCGCATCAAACGCCAGCCGGTGGCCGTGGGTACTCATCCAGCCGCGCTGCCGGGCCGGATTGCCATAGGCCAGCGCATAAGGTGGCAGGTCTTTGGTGACGACGGAGCCAGCGCCGACAAACGCGTATTCGCCCAGCCGCACACCACATACCACCGTGGCGTTGGCCCCTATGCTCACGCCCCGCTCCACTATTGTCTTCCGGTACTCGTGGCGGCGCACAACAGCCGCCCGAGGGTTCAGCACGTTGGTAAACACGGCCGATGGCCCGATGAACACATCATCGTGGCATTCCACGCCGGTATACAGGCTCACGTTGTTCTGCACCTTCACGTTGCGGCCCAGGCGTACGCCATCGGCCACAAACACGTTCTGGCCCAGACTGCAGCCCTCTCCCAACTCTGAACCGGGGCTAAGGTGACTGAAGTGCCAGATACGGCAGCCGGCACCTACACGGCACCCATCGTCGAGGACGGCAGTGGGGTGCGCGAAGTAGGCAGGAGCAATAGTCATAGGGGCACGGCAGTTCAGCCGACAAAGGTAGGGCTTTGAATTTTGTTGTGTACAGCTGAGTGCTGCATCCGGCTGATTGGTGCGTAGAAGCCCTTTTTTCAGCGTTGGCCCTGAGCAGCAGATCAGTGCCGGACCCGTTACACGCCCGGCAAACTGGCGCGCACAATACGGGCTTTATCGAACATATCGGGGCAGGCAGCAGCACTTGTATAGCCCAGCCCCACCAGCAGTGCCACAGTTTCGGTAGCGTATTGCTCGTTGATTTCGAAATAGAGCGCGCCGCCTGGTCGTAGCAGCTTGGTTCCCAACTCGGCTATGCAGCGGTAGAAAAGCAGCGGGTCGTGGTTGGGCACGAACAGTGCGCTGGCCGGCTCGTAGTTCAGCACATTGGCCCGCATGAGAGGCCGCTCACTTTCCAGTACGTAGGGCGGGTTGCTGACCAGCACATCCAACGTAGCCGGCGCAATACCTTGGGGCTCTTGCGTCAGTATATCTACCTGCTGGAAGTCGATTTCGCAACCGTAGCGGGCAGCGTTGCGGCTCGCTACGGCCAGTGCCTCTCCCGAAACATCGACGGCTACTGTGCGAGCCGGCTCCAGCTCCCGGCATAGTGCCAGCGCAATACAGCCGCTGCCAGTACCTACGTCCAGCACCGAAAGCGTAGTGCTCTGGCCGCGCTGCTCGGTTACGATTAGTTGCACCAGTTCCTCCGTTTCGGGGCGCGGAATGAGTGTGGCAGGCGTTACGGCCAGTTCCATACCAGCAAAATGCGCTACTCCCAGCACGTACTGTACTGGCTCGTGGCGCATTAGGCGTGCTTGCAGTGCCGGAAGTTGTGCTAGCACTTCTGCGGGTACCAGCGTATCGGCCTGCATGCGGCGCTGCAGCGGCGTAAGCTCCAGTAGATGCTCCAGCACCAGCCCGGCAATGCTGGCTGCTTCCGGCACAGGATAGTGTGCCTGCAGATCGGTAGAGAGGTCAGCGGTGAGTTGGCGGAGCGTGGGCATGCGGCAAAGGTACACGGCTGGCTGCCGATGGGTAGCGCAAGCTAAAAGTTCGGGTTACATTTCGCTTATCATTCCGCTCAGCCTTCCCGCCTATGCCTACTCCTGATTTCGACCTGCTCATGATGCGCCGTGCCCTGGACCTGGCCCGGCTTGGCACCGGCGCCGCCCGCCCCAACCCGCTGGTGGGCTGCGTTATCACGCATGAGGGCCGCATTATTGGGGAAGGCTGGCACCGGCAGTATGGCGGGCCACATGCCGAAGTGAATGCCGTAGCAGCCGTAGCCGACCCTACTCTGCTCCCGCATAGCCGCGCTTACGTAACGCTGGAACCCTGCTCCCACCACGGCAAAACCCCTCCCTGCGCCGACCTGCTTATTGAAAAAGGAATTCCAGAAGTGGTAGTCTGCAACCTCGACCCGAACCCGCTGGTAGCAGGCCGTGGCCTCGCCCGGTTGCGTGAAGCAGGCATAACGGTAGAAACGGGTGTGCTAGAGCACGAAGGCCGCTGGCTGAACCGCCGGTTTTTCACGTTTCAGGAGAAAAAGCGGCCATATGTTGTGCTAAAGTGGGCCGAAACGGCTGATGGCTACCTAGCAGGGCCCTATTATCAATCGGTGCCTATTAGTGGCGACCTGGCGCGGGTGGCCGTGCACCAGTGGCGGGCCGAAGAGCAGGCTATTCTGGTGGGTACCCGCACGGCCCTGCACGACAACCCGCACCTGACCGTGCGCGACTGGCCAGGCCCCAACCCAACGCGTATCGTTATCGACAAAAACCTAAGTCTGCCGCCTACGCATCACCTCTTCAATGGGCAGCAACCTACCGTAGTTTATACCTACCGGGAGCGGGCTACCAAAAACAACCTCGGGTTTGTAATGCTTTCCGAAGCCGAAGACCTGTTTCCTCAGATCTTCAACAACTTACACCAGCGCAATGTGCAGTCGGTGCTGGTAGAAGGTGGCCCAACCGTGCTCAACTCGCTGCTGAAGGATGGGCTCTGGGACGAAATTCGGGTGTTGCGCAGTCCCAAGCGGCTGGGCGGCGGCGTATCGGCCCCCAAGCCGGGCCTGAGCGGGTTGCGGGAGCATTGCCAGCTTGGCGAAGATGAGCTGTTTGTGTACGTGAACGGAGCCAACAAGTAAAGCAGACACAGCCAGCCAGAGCCAACCGGCCGCTACCTTTGTTGATACGGCAGCGCACCATAGCGTATAGTACGCTTACTTGTCGTTTCACTTCCGTATCCAATCCAACCCATGGCCGAAGAACTGCACCTCGATACCACCCTCACCAAAGCCGAACAATACCGCCAGCTCCTACCCCAGATTGAAGCCCTGACTACCGGCGAACCGGATCTGGTGGCCAACCTGGCTAATACCGTAGCCGCGCTCCGGCAGGCTTTCGGGTTTTTCTGGGTGGGCTTCTACCTTGTGAAAGACGAGGAATTGGTGCTGGGGCCTTTCCAGGGCCCTATCGCCTGTACCCGCATTCGGCGCGGCAAGGGTGTATGTGGCAGCAGCTGGGCCCAGGCCACTACCCTGCTGGTGCCCGATGTAGAGCAGTTTCCCGGCCATATTGCCTGCAGCTCCGAGTCCAAATCTGAAATAGTGGTGCCCGTGCTGAAAGCCGGCCAGGTAGTGGCTGTGCTCGATGTGGACAGCGACCAGCTCAACGATTTCGACCACGACGATCAGCAGGCCCTGGAGCAGCTGATGCAACTGGCAGCTCGTTGGTTTTAAACGACTATCCTGTCATTGCTTAACGCCAGAACAACCAACAACTACACAACAAGGCCCGGCGCTTTAGCGTCGGGCCTTGTTGTGTAGTTATGCATATAGCTGTGCCGAGTTGGCAGGCTCTAAAACAGGCTTGGCGCTTCGGTTTTCAATTGGGCAATAACCGTCTGGCCGCCTTTTACCTTCTCGCCGATCTGCACTTTCACGTCCGTATCAATCGGCACGAAAATATCGACGCGGGAGCCGAACTTGATGAAGCCGAACTCTTCGCCCTGGCTTACCTCGTCCCCTTCATTTACATACCACACGATGCGGCGGGCCATGGCGCCGGCAATCTGGCGGAACAGCACAAACGGACCAGCCTCCGACTCTACCACCACTGTAGTACGCTCGTTTTTGGTGCTGCTTTTGGGGTGCCACGCCACCAGATAGTTGCCGGGATGGTACTTGAAGTAGCGCACAATACCCGAAATTGGGTTGCGGGTGATGTGCACATTAATCGGCGACATGAAAATGCTGATCTGCTTGCGCATATCATCAAAGTACTCCGGCTCATGTACGTCCTCAATCACCACCACCTTGCCGTCGGCTGGGGCCACGAGCAGGTCCTCGTGCGTGAACAGGCGCCGCGCCGGACTCCGGAAAAACTGCAGCAACAGCAGAAACGCAATGGCTGAGGCGCCCGCGAAAATCTGGTTGAAGAGCAGGTTTTCCGCATTCACCCGGAACAGCAGCAGGTTAACGGCCAGCAGGGCCAGCAGGGTAAAGAACAGTATTCGTCGTCCTTCTTTGTGGATCTTCATGAAGCGCAGATGTGGCAGATTACACGGTTTTCGCGGGTAGTGGCGGCCGGTTAATCAATCGGAATACAAAGCAGACAGGCCTGCTTGCGTGACAAAATAGGGTACTCTTTTTACAAAGATAGCCCGAACCGTATGGTCCGGGCCAATCAATGGTACGAATTAGCTGCTAAAAAAGTCGAGCTACTGGCCGGAAAATCCGGAGCAGGCAGCCGGGCTGCCTTAGAAGCCGCCGCGGAAGCGGTAGGTCTGGGCTACTTTATCGATGGCTACTACGTAGGCCGCAATGCGCATCGGAATGTTGTATTTCTGGCTGGTAGCGTACACCTTCTCGAAGGCATCGGACATAATCCGGTCGGCACGCTCGGTTACCATTTCCTCAGTCCATTTGAAGCCTTGGCGGTTCTGCACCCACTCGAAGTAGCTCACGGTTACGCCGCCCGAATTGGCCAGAATGTCCGGCACCACCATGATGCCTTTCTCGTTGATAATAGGGTCAGCGGAAGCCGAAGTCGGGCCGTTGGCCCCCTCCACAATCAGCTTGGCTTTGATCTTGTGGGCGTTGTGCTCGGTAATAACGTCTTCCACGGCAGCCGGTACCAGCACGTCCACGTCGGAGGTCAGCAGGTCGTCGGCGTTGTCCATGAGGGTAGCACCCTGGAAACCGTCGAGGCGGCCTTTGTGGGCGTTTTTATAGGCTACTGCCTCATCGATGTTGATGCCGGCCTCATTCCAGTAAGCGCCGCTTACATCTGAAATGCACTTGATTTTCACGCCCTGCTCGCTTAGCAGCTTCGCGGCCCATGAGCCCACGTTGCCGAAGCCCTGCACCGCCGCCGATACGGTAGCAGGGTCCAGATCCAGCTTCTTGAGCGCCGCCAGCGCCGATACCATCACGCCCCGGCCCGTAGCCTCGGTGCGGCCCAACGAGCCACCCATCACCAAGGGCTTGCCCGTCACGACAGCCGGCGACGTTGCGCCTACCGTTTTGGAGAATTCGTCCATCAGCCACGCCATTTCGCGTGGGCCGGTGCCCATATCGGGAGCCGGAATGTCCTTATCAGGCCCGAACACGTCCTTCAGGGCCATAGTATAGCCGCGGGTCAGACGCTCGATTTCGCCGGCGCTCATGGTCGTCGGGTCGCAGATGATACCCCCTTTGGCACCGCCATAAGGCAGGTCAACTACGGCGCACTTCCACGTCATCCAGGCGGCCAGGGCCTTTACCTCGTCGAGGTGCACGTTTTTGTCGTAGCGGATACCGCCTTTCGAAGGGCCCAGAATGGTGTTGTGCACCACCCGGTAGCCTTCAAACACGCGCACTTTGCCGTTATCCATCGTGACGGGAATGTGCACGATAACCTGCTTGTCGGGCGCTTTGAGTACGTCGTAAGTTTCTTCGTCAAGACCCAGGATTTCCGTGGCCACGTTGAAACGCGACATCATGGATTCGAGGGGATTTTCGGCATCGACGCGGGGAGCCGGCTCTTTGTACACCGTGGTGGCAGCCATACGGGGTTAGGTTTGGTGGGTGGGGAATTTGAATAAACGGCACTCCGCCGGGGGCGGCAAAGAGTGCACGCAGGTCAGTTTGGGGGCCAAAGGTAGTGGGTTTACCACATACTCGGCCAGACTTGGAAAGTGAAAGAAAAGCCCCTTTGCTCGGCGTAGCGCGCTACACGAGTCCGAAGAATAGCGCGCGACCAGGCAGAGCCGGATAGTTTCGGCAATTAGCCTAGCAGCAACTGTAGCAGCGCCAGCACAGGCAGAATAAATAGGAAAGCATCAAACCGGTCGAGCAGGCCACCGTGGCCAGGCATGATGCGGCCGGAGTCCTTCACGCCCACGCTACGCTTGAGCATGGACTCCGCCAAGTCGCCGAGCGGGCCGAATACAGCCACTACCCCAGCTACCACGAGGCGGTAGGTGAGCGAGAGTTCGGGCAGCAGATAGCCCAGCGCCCAGCCCATAGCCAGCGTCAGCAGAAAGCCTCCAATGGCGCCTTCCCAGGTTTTGCCGGGCGAAATTTTGGGGGCGAGTTTGTGCTTGCCAAACGACTTGCCTGCTGCATACGCCCCAATATCCGAGGACCAGACCAATAGCAGCAGCGCCAGAATGCGCCGGTAATCGTAGCCTTGTTCGTTGAACGCCACTACATTGAGCAAGCTCATCGGCAGGCTCACGTAAAGAAGGCCCAGCAGGGCCACGCCTACGTTGGAAAAAGGCGAGAAATCCTGCTTTTCGCGTGGCCAAGCATACATCTCACGTAAAATCAGCACCGTTGGCAATAATAAAATAATGCCTACTAGTGCAGGTCCTGCAAAGCGTACACCATTGCCTACTATTACATGAAAGTCTGGGTCATTTGAGTTAGTGACATTGTTTACGATTACTACCGCAAACACACCAACAAAAATTAACCCACTGATACCACTGCCCAACAACGCAGCGGGTTTGTAGCCGGCTTCGCGCATCATGCGGTAAAACTCCCATAGCATGCGCACTTGCATCACGGCAAAGAATGCCGCAAACGTCCAGGCGCTATACCAGATGCTGACCAGCAGCATGGCAGCCCCAATCAGACCAAAAAGAATCCGCTGGCCTAAGTTGGACATCGGCTTTTTGCCCGGCGTGGCAGGATCAGTAGAGACAGAAGGAGCGGTTTCGGACAAAAGGGGAAGTACTAAGGGCACGGGCCCAGGTCAGGGAACAAAGAGAAGGAGCAGGAGCAGGCAGTGGCGGCCGAAGCCACGCACACCGGGCACGCGGCTAGTCGCGGCTGATGTCAACGCCGTCGTGGCTGAGGGTACGGCCAGCGGGAGGCGGGGTTGTGGGATGCGCAATGGCCGCGCCGCCACGGCCCAGCGTGTGCATTTCGGTGGGCAGCTGCGCGGTGGTGGGCTGTAGCGTGCGTTGGTAGAGTAACCAAAGCGCCGCGCCAGTCAGAACCAGCGAAATCAGCTGCTGCCACCACGGTAGCGCCTCCGTCGAATCGGGGTCGAAGGTGGAGAAAGCGCCGCGTTGCTGGGCATAAAGCAGCACAATCTGGAAGGCATTCTGCGTGAAGTGGGCCGCCATTGGCACCAGAATGTTGCCACTCCACTCATACAGGTAGCCCAGCAGCAGCCCCAGAATGAAGCGCGGGATGAAGCCAAAAAACTGAAAGTGAATAGCACTGAAAATGGCCGCCGCCAGCCACACGCCTACGTGCCTGGAGCCAAACCACTGCACCAGATTCCGCTGCACCACGCCCCGGAACACCAGTTCTTCGGCAATAGCCGGCACCACGGCAATAACCAGCAACCCCACCAGAAACCGAGTGGGCGAACTGAACTGCGTGAGGTAGCGCGTTAGCTCCTGGGCGCGTTCTTCCAGCTCGCGGGCCTCGGTTTCCAGACCTTTCAGGAAGCCGGGGAAGTGCGCGTTGGCGTTCCATTCTACCAGCCCCGACATAAACGGCACGCTCAGAATTACGGCGCCGGCTGCGCCCAGTAACCACACGGCCGGCACGGGCCGGCGCGGCGTGAAATAGTCTTGCAACGAGTAGCCGGTAATTAGGGGCAATGCCAGCGCAGCCCCGCCAAAGCCCAAAAACAGCAGCACGCCCTGGCTCAGCATCGAGACGCCCCAGCCCTGCGGGTTTGCCGACGGGTCTTTCGTGACGTTGCCGATTTCAAGCAAACCGACGCCAAAAAACAGGTTGCTGAGCACCGCCATCAGGAAACCGGCCAGGCACAGGGCCAGCAGCATCAGCCCCACCAGCAATAGCAGGTTGACAAATGGGTGTAGACGGCTGGACACGAAACCTTTCATGGGAAATTGGTGCTTAGAGCTTTGTGCCTAGTGCTCGGGGCTTGGAAAGTAGGGTGGCTCAGAGGCCAGTAGAACGCCCTAAGCACCAAGCCCCGAGCACTAGGCACCAGATTGTCGTAAATTTGCGTAAAATCCGCTAACTCCCCTACCCGTGGTCTACATCCGCGACATTGCTTTGCCCGATTTCCCGTTGCTGCTCGCGCCCATGGAGGACGTGTCGGACCCGCCTTTCCGGGCGGTCTGCAAGGCCAACGGAGCCGATTTGATGTACACCGAGTTCATCTCCTCGGAAGGCCTCATCCGCGACGCCGCCAAAAGCCGCAAGAAGCTCGATGTGTTCGACTACGAGCGACCCATCGGCATTCAGCTCTTCGGCTCCGACGTGGAGACGATGGGCGAGTGCGCCCGCATCAGCACGCTGGCCGGCCCCGACCTCATCGACATCAACTACGGCTGCCCCGTGAAGCAGGTGGCCTGCCGCGGTGCCGGCGCCGCCCTGCTCCGCGACGTGCCGAAGATGGTGGAAATGACCAGCGCCGTGGTGCGCAACACCCACCTACCCGTGACCGTGAAAACCCGCCTCGGCTGGGACGACGACACCAAGAACGTAGAAGACGTGGCTGAACGCCTGCAGGACATTGGCATCGAGGCGCTTACCGTACACGGCCGCACCCGTGTGCAGATGTACAAAGGCGACGCCGACTGGCGCCTGATTGCCAAAATCAAGAACAACCCGCGCATCAAAATTCCCATCTTCGGCAACGGCGACATCGACTCGCCGCAGAAAGCCGTGGAGTACAAAAACCGCTACGGCGTGGATGGTGTGATGATAGGCCGCGCCAGCATCGGCTACCCCTGGATTTTCAGGGAAGTGAAGCACTATGTTGCTACCGGCGAGCTACTGGCTCCGCCTACCGTGGAGGAACGCGTGAACATGTGCCGCATGCACTTTGAGAAGAGCATTGAGTGGAAAGGTGGGCGCGTGGGCATCTTTGAGATGCGCCGTCACTACGCCCAGTATTTCCGGGGCCTCGAAGGCGCCAAGCAGTGGCGTATGCGCCTCGTCGAAACCGATTCGGTAGATGAAGTGCACGCCATCCTGAACGAAATTATTGCTACCGAGCCAGTTTTGGTAGGGTAGCATACGTTCTATAGCTCGTTGACCTGCTACGACTTGGCTACATGCGCGTCTGGCTTTTCATGTTCCTGCTGCTGACAGCTGCCGGAGTGCGGAGCTACGCGCAGTTGCCCGATTTTCAGGACTCGGCTGCCGTACGCAAGGCCCACCTGCAGACGATACATGTACGCTCCTACTATCCAGATGAAGAGGACGGGCACTGGGTCCGGGAGCAGCGCACCTACCGGTTTGCGCGCTCGGGTGCCCTAGTGTATTCCATCACTCCGCAGACGCCCGAAGAGACAAGCCAGTCCTCCACGTCGGCCGGATGGCATGACGCAGTCAAGGATGACATGGGCCACGTGCTGGCGACGCGGTTTTATCAGGATGGCAAGTGGTACCACACGCACCACGCCGTATTCACGGACTGCGGCCAGCGGATACAGGAGTATGATGAGTACCCGGCCGACTCCACCAGCCCAGCTTCTTTCCACGCCACCAACTTCTACAGCTACGATGACTGGGGCAACTTTACGGAACAAGTAACCCCCGGCGGTAGTGGCTCCGACCATTTTAGCTTAGGCACCCGCTACCTCTATTTCTACAATGCCAACCGCCGCCTGATTGCCAAACTGCGACTGGACGACTTGATAGTACCCGTAGAACTGGACTCGATGTACTACGATGCCGCCGGCAACATGACGCGCCGCGTGAGCTACAACCTGCGCCGCGGCATGACCCAACTCCGCGACCTGCGCCTATTAACTTTTAACAGCCAGCACCAGCTACTCACCGAAAATTCCTTGTGGATGAGCGAGGTACGCGAATATTCCCGCTACGACGGCGATAACCGATATACGCCCCGTACCGGCCCCGAGCAGCCCAACCTCTACGGGCACCACATCAGTTACTGGCGCTACCGCCCCGATGGCCAACTGCTCGACGCAACAGAGTACACCGCTCACAACAGGCCCTACCTGGCCGCCGAAGCACTCCGCGCCGTCACGCATCCGGTCGACAGCCTGTTCCGCGTCACTCGCTACGATAATGCACCTGAGCTTTGGTACCGGGCGCAGGAAATTGACAAGCAGCGCACTACCAACCGCTACAACCAGCGCGGCCATTTGGCAGAGAGCATTGAGGCCAAAAACTCACGACCTGACACTGTATTTCTTCCCGCTGACGCGCAGAGCCGCACGCGTTGGCAGTACACCTACTACCAATAGGTTTTCCCAACTAGCACCTACAGGCAGGTTATCTTTGTAAGCTTTTGCTCCCTCGCTCCCATGCCCACCCCTCCCGCCCCGGCCATCACCTCTGCTCCTACCCTGCCACCCGTGGCGCCGCCCCCGCCGCAGCGCATTTCGGCGTCGGCGTGGGTGCTCCTGGTGGTGCTGGCTAGCATCTGGGGCACCTCGTTCATTCTGATGAAAAAGGGGCTGGTCGTGTTTTCGGCCATGGAGCTGGGCGCAACGCGAGTGAGCATTGCGGCGCTGCTGTTGCTGCCGTTTGCGCTCCGCAACGTGCGCCGCGTCGACTCCGGCCGCTACAAATGGCTGCTGCTGAGCGGGGTAGTGGGCACGTTTTTTCCGGCTTTCCTTTTCGCCTACGCCGAAACTAAGCTGGCCTCAGGCCTAGCCGGGGTGCTCAATGGCTTGACGGCCGTATTTACGCTGGTGGTAGGTGCGGTGCTGTTCGGACAGAAGCTCACCAGCCTGCGGGTACTGGGTATTGCGCTGGGCCTAGTGGGCACGGTGGTCCTGATGCTGCTGGGCGGCAGTGGCGGCGCGGCCACGCCCTCCGGCGAATCCAATGCTTGGTACGGGCTCTACATTGTGGCCGCCACCATCGGCTACGGCATCAGCGTGAACGTAATAAAGCAACATTTGCACGGTCCTTCGCCGGTGGCTGTCACCAGTCTCACGTTGCTCAGCATCGGGCCGCTGGGGCTACTCTATCTGTTCGGCTTCTCCGATTTCACGCACAAGCTGGCCACGGTGCCGGGTGCCTGGACGGCCCTCGGCTACATTGCCCTGCTAGCCACCATGAGCACCGCTGTGGCCATGGTACTCTTCAACAAGCTTATTCAGCAGAGTACCACGCTTTTCGCAGCCTCCAACACCTACCTCATTCCCATCGTGGCCCTCACCTGGGGCGTGCTCGATGGCGAGGCCTTCAACCTCTGGCATCTACTGGGCATGGTCATCATTTTGGCCGGCGTGTTCATCATCCACCGGGCAAAGTGATGAGGTGGTGAGGGGATGAAGAACGTCATTGCTCGCAGGCTCGGAATGACGTTCTATCCTGCTATCCTCATCTTTCCACTCAAAACCCCACTCGTACGCCGAACTGCACCCATTTGTGTGAGCGTGCGCCATCGAACTCAGGTGAAATCTGTACGGCAGACGCTTCTAGCCGCACGCCCGCGTAGCCGAGCCCGAGGGTAGCCGTGCTGCGCGCCACCGTACGGCTGATAGCATTAGCTGGCAGTGTGTAAGGGTTGTCGGAGCGAAACAGGCCGCCCTGTAGAGTGGCATCGTAGCCGACGAGGCGGCCTTCCAGCTGGCCTTCGGCGTAGAGCTGCACGCGGCGCTGGCCGGCGCGAGAGGCCGGGCCACTCACGCCCAGGTTGTCGAAATACGGATTGAGCAGCCCGACCCGCAGGCGTGCGCCGGCGCCGGCATAGGTATAAAGCGTGCCCAGCGAAGCATCAGCCGAGCCAATCAACTCGGCCCCACGGCCGACGGCCAACAGCTGCTTTTCCGCGTGGGCCTCGTAGCCCAGCACTAGGTCGTTGCGGATTTGATAATCCCAGCCGCGGGGCGTGGGCGCATCCAGCCATTGGTGCAGTTTGGTCTGGAAGCTCTTGGCACCGGCCGCCGGCCCCATAAAGCCCAAATTCAGTGCCGTCGTCAGACGAAATTTGCGCGTCGGCTGGTTGGCCACCCGAAAAAAGTCGGCGTACCAATACGAAGCGTACGGCCGGTCACCGACCCGAATGAACGGGTCTTGGATGCGCAGTGGCGTGAACCCGTCGTAGCGCAACCGGATGCCGTGGTAGCGTGTGCTGCCCGTCGGTATCAGGCCCAGCAAGCGGTTTACGGGCGAGCGGCCAAGCCCCGGCAGCACCAGCATCAGGGTCTGGCCCTGCGTGAAATAGTAGTCGGAGCGGAAAAAGGCGTCGTTGGCGAAGGTGTAGTACACCAGCCGGTCGGGGCTGATCTGGGCGCTGTCCGGGCGCTGGGCGCTGGCGAGACTGGTGGTAAGCAGGAAAATCAGCAACAGAAAGGCTTGCATCGGCAGATATACTTTCCGCTACCTACGCACCAAGCCCAGGCGCGGCTTTCCGGGCGAGTGCAGAGACGCGTATTCGCGTCTTTGTAGCGGAACGAGCGGCACCGCACCTGTTGAACAACGTCAGCAACGACGAGACGCGAATACGCGTCTCTACACCTGTTTCAGCCCTTGTCGGGCAGATAGGGCCAGCTGTGGAACCGTTCGGGCAGGCTCAGGCGTTGCGGGTGAGCCTGCAGATACGTTTGCACCCGGCGTAGCTCCAGCTCATCCACTATCGGCAACTCGTGGAAGCCGGTTTGCCAGAAGTCGGCTTCGGGTGGGAGCTGCCCGCGCAGCAGGCGGCGGGCCTGGGCGGCGGTGCGCTGGTGCAGCAACTCCACAGCTTTGTACAGCGAGAGGCCCGCGTTGGCCGGCAGGTGCAGCAAGGCATGCAGGTGGTTGGGCAGCAGCACGAAGCCCGGCACTTGCAGCCCCTGCTCTTCCAGCATCAGCAGTTCCCCAGCAATTATTTCGGCCAGTTTTTCCCGCTCCAGATACGCCGGGCCCACGGTCCGGGCATCCAGCAGCGCATCAAAATCCAAGAAAAACTGCTTCTCGGCGCGGCGGTGCGCCCCCGGGGAGTTGGCGGCTTGCTGAGCGGCTACGCGCTGGGCGTGCAGCTCCCGGCCGGCTCGTGCCGGAATGGAGCCGGCCAAGCGCAGGGTGAGCAGGATGGTTGCGCCTTCAGATGGAAGCATACGGTGGTTCTTTCGAATGTTTTTAGCCCGCAGAGGGCGCCGCAGAACTCCTGTGTATAAGGAGGCGGCGCGGTCAGCTCAACTATCGAAAAGAGACAGAAAATTCAGGGGTATGTGTTTCGTCGTCATGCCAATGTCCGTTTCCGGCGAGACAGCAGCAGACTGGCCCTGCGGAAACGCTACGTAGCAGCGGCCGGCCGTGTGCCGGCTGGGCGGCGCGGCTGCCGCTGACGGACCGATGCCAAGCTCGGTCAGGTGCCGCAGCAAATCATGCTCGGTTTCGGAGCGCCAGCGCACCCAGGCGGAGGCAAAGCAGCGCCAGAAGCGCCAGCCGGCCCGCTCCAGCACCCGCTGCCGCCGCAGGTCGTCGTGCCACCGGTCGGGGCCGTGGTACTTGTCGCCATCGCACTCCACGGCGAGGCGATGGTCGTTGTCGCCTTCCACCACCAAGTCGATGCGGTACTGCCCGGCTTTCACTTGAGGCTGCACCCGGTAGCCGCGCTCCGTGAGGAAATCGTACATCTCCCGCTCAAAGGCGGATTCGCAAAGGGCCCGCAGATTGCTGACGCGGGCTTCGTCCTGGCCGTACGGGCTCACGAAATGCGCCAGCAGGTTGCGGCGCAGGTGGTCGGCCGGGCTCAGTTCATCGGCCTGTATGCTGCGCACCAGGTACATCCGGTCGCGGGCCCGCGAGGCCGCCACGTTGAAGCGCCGCTCGTCGTCCTTGTGGCCCAAGGCTTTGGGTTTGCCCGAAACGACCATTGAGAGGAACATAATGTCGCGTTCCTTGCCCTGAAACGTGTGTGCGTCGCCGCAGGCCATCTGGTGGCGCAGCATGGTTTCCAGCCCGATTTCCCGCTCCAGCTCCATCCAGATCAGCTGAGCCTGTTTGTCGGCCAGCAGCGAAATCACGCCGATAGAGCGTCCGGCAAATGCGGGGTCAGCCACCAAGGCTTTGATTTCCTCCACGATGAAGCGTGCCTCAGCGGGATTGGTGTCGCCCAGCCGCACGCCGTCTTCCACCAACACGTCGATTAGCGGCGGGTCCAGCCGCTCTGAGGCTTTGGGCAGGCGCAAGGGGTTCAGGCCGTGGCCGTAAAACTCGCGCTTGGAATACTCGATGATGGGCCCTACGCATCGAAAATGTTCCCGCAACGGCAGCTGCGAATCGGAGAAAACCACCTGAAACAGTTGGTAGATGGAGTGGCTGGGCGAAAGCTGCGGCCGGTAAAGCGTCGGCTGCGTGCTCAGAAACCGATTCATGAGTTCCGCTTCCTTTTCCTGCGTGAGCCCGCTGAAGCCCGGCCCCACCTGCTTGTCGTCGCCCACGATGAGCACCTTGCGGGCCCGCAGCAGGGCTGGCAGCGCCAATAGGTTCGACTGCGACGCCTCGTCGATGATGACCAGATCAAACGCGCCCAGCTCAGCCGGCAACGACTCCGACACGCGGTAGTGCGGCATGATCCAGCAGGGAATGGCGGCGTTGGCTACCGCGGCCGCTGCCTGCGCGTCGCGGCGGTAGCGGCCGGCGCCTTTGCCTGTTCCCTTACCTATCTTCACAACGGCGTTGCGGTAGGCCTGCAAAGCGCTGCGCACCTGTGGAGTAGCGTTATGGGCCAACTGCAGCCAGGTTTTCTGCTCGATGATTTCCTGGTACGCACGCGCCAACGTGGTTTCAGCCTGCTGGCGGTCGGCGGCCAGTTGCCGGAGCTCGGCGCGGCCGTCCAGGGCCTGCAGATGGGTGCTGAGCCGGCGCAACCGCCAGCGCCTGCGCCAGTCGGCGGGCAGCAGCTCATCGGTGGCCCCGGCGGCGTGCTGCTCGCGCAGCTGAGCGGCCCAGCGCGGCGCTCCGGAACGAGCAATGCGCCCGGTGAGGTCGGTAACGGTATCCAGTTGTGGCCGTAGGCCATGCACGCGCCGCAGCTCCTGCATCAGCGCCGCCCACTGCTCACGCAACTCAGCGTCGGTCAGGGCAGCTTGGCCCAGACTATCCGCAAAAAATCCTCTCAAGGTATCACTGATGGGGCCGGTGGTGCCGTGCAGAGCATTTTCGTACTGCTCGCGCACGGCCCAGGCAGCTTCCGATTGCAGGCGCACTTGGTGCTGTCGCAGCAGCTCGGCGGCCTGTGCCAGCGCAGCAGGCTGCTGGGCCGCGTTTCGGGCCGGCGCCCAGGTGGGCAGCAGGCGTTGCAGGGCAGCGTTGAGCTGGTCTTCGGCCGCGCGGGCGTCGCGCAGCTGCTCGTGGCTTTCGTATAGCCGAAAGGCTTCCTGCGTGGCGGGTATCGGCTCGGCGGCGGTCAGCAGCGGCAGCGCCAGTTCGGGAGCCAGCGCATTCCAACGGAATGCCAGCTCATGCAAGTGCCGCAACAGTAGCAGGTACTGCTCGGCGTGCGCCCAGTCGGCTGCCGTACCGGGTGCCGATGTGAGCACCCTGATTTCGGCTAGCCGCTGCTTCTGTGCGTTTTTGCCAAACCAGCCCGCCGCCCCGAACGGGCTGCGTCCCTGGGCCTGGTTGGTTACGGCGTTGAGCAGCTCATCGTCAAGCTCCGCCCCCGCCGGCACGCGCACCGGGCGCACCAGGAAAGCCCGGTGCGCGGCCTTGGCGGCGCGTAGCTCATTGCCCAGCGCCTCCAGCAGCTCATAAAGCCCGTCATTCCGAGCGTCGGCGGGGTGAGCCGGTTGTGCGGCGGCCCAGGGCAGCACCGCTACGGTTTGCTGCTGCTGCACTTCGGCTATCTGAGTCAGGGTTTCGGCCAGCTCGTGCAGCGGGTCGCCCCCGGCCGACAACGGCGGCAGCTCGCCGCTGACTACCGCCGCCTGCAGAGCAAGGGAGCTGCGTAGCTGTTGATGGGTGAGCAGCAGCTCGCGGGCTTCGGGCAGCTCCGCCAGCGCTGGCAGTTGGGCCATACGGTACTGCAGGTCGGCCCCTAACTCAGCCCGAACGGTTCGCAGAGCGGCGATGTCCGAATCGTCAAACTGCGGGCGGCAGGCAGGCGTGGCGTTCAGGGTGTCGGGCAGCCACTCGGCCAGGTCCAGCCCGGCCACTACTTCGTGGGCGGCCTCCGGAGCCGCCACCCGTTCGCCGTCAAGCTCCAGCGGCTGCAGGTTTTGCTCGCCCCAGTACCCAATGCGCCGGTCGATGTGGGCCAGCTGGCTGTGGCAGGCATCCAGCTGCGCCGCCAGGTGCCCGATTCGTTGGCTGGTGGTAGCGGGGTCGAGGCGCTGCACTTCTTCGGCAATGCGCTGCACGGCATGCTCAAACTGCTTCATGCCTTCCCGCTCACTGGTGAGCAGGCTGATGGCCAGCGGCTGCACGGCTGGTGGCAGCTTGTCGCGCAGCACGGCCAGGGCCGGGTCTTTCATCGACGTGACGAGCACGCGCCGGCCCAGGGCCAGGTAGTGGCAGATAACGTTGGCGATGGTGTGCGTCTTGCCCGTGCCGGGCGGGCCCTGCACTACCACGCCCGGCGCGTGTTCCAGCAGCTGCACGATGCGCACCTGCTCGTCGTTGAACGGCAACGGAAAGTACAGCTCCTGCATAGCCGCACCCTGCTGCGGCTCGCCGACCAACGACAGTCCCCGAAATGCGGGCAATACCCGGTCGGTGTGGTAAGTAGCCGGGTCACGCACCAGCGCGGCCACGGCGGCGGACAGTTGCAGAGCGGGCTGCTCCACCTGGGTCCGCAGGGCATCCAGGTCCTGCAGCAGGGTGTTGTTGGTGCGGGGGCGGGCGTACAGCACCCACGTGTCCGTGACCTGTAGTTGGGGTGTGGCCCCGGGCAGCAGGCGGGCCAGAGCAGGCGCGTCGTCGGGCAGGTAGCGGCCCTGGGCATCGAGGACTGCGGCAGCCAGGCGCAGAACTGGCTCATACGTGGCCGGCTCGGCGGGCGACAGGAATGGCTCGGCGGCCTGCAGCGGGCGGCTGCCTTGCTCCAGCTGTGCCAGCCCGGCCACTTCGTGTGCTGCATACGCATCGACTTCCAGCCGGCCCGGCAGTTGTCGGGGCCGCACTTCCAGGGCCATGTCGTCGGGGTTCAGGGCCAGCTCGACCAGACGCGTCAGCAGCGGGTAGCGCACGGTACCGCCGGGCAGTTGCCACACGGCCATGCCCATGCCCCACACCAGCTCCAGAGCGGTATCGGTCAGGCCGCCTTCCAGCTGCTGCTTCAGGGCATAGATGCGCGAATACCAGCCGATGGTCCGTCGGCGCCGCGTTTCGCTCAGGGACCAGTCCTGCCAGTGCTGCTTGACATACTGCTCCAGGGCGGCGGCCAGCCGGGGCGCTTCAGCCAGCTCCGGCAGCCGCATTGGCGCCACGGGGTCGTATTCGGGCGCGGCGGCCAAGCCAGCGGGCAGCAAACCCAGGCGCACCAGCGTTTGGGCCGGCACCTGCGGGCGGAGCACCGGTGGGCGGGCCGGGTCATTGACAAGTTCGGTGAGCGTGGCCAGTTTCACATCGGCAATGGGAGGCGGAGCCTGCTCCTTGAGGCGTTCCACGCGCAGCCACAAGTCGGTGTCGGGCCCCGTTGCGGGGGCTGTGGCAGGTGTTTGGCCGGGCAGCCACACGCCCGGCAGGCCAGCCAGCTGCGCCTCCAGGGCGTGGAAATTGTGGCTGGCCACATCGGTAACCGGTGCCGCGCGCAGCCGCACGCTTTCTTTGGTATAAGCCAGCAGGGCCAGTAGCCGCTCCTGTTCAATAGATAACACAAACGATTCAGAGGAAGACATAAGCAAAGCCGGCAGGACCTTGCCACGTGCAAAGCCCTGCCGGATTCAAGTTAGAACGCAAGGAAAGAGAATACAAACGCTCAGCTCTACCGCGCAGCCGCTTTTTTCAACCCCAGCTTCGAGTTTTTGAAGCCGTAATTGAAGTACAGCGCCAGCCCGATGATCAGCCAGCCGAAGAACAGCAGCCAGTTGTTGATGCCGAGCTGCGTCATCAGGTAGAGGTTGGTGAGCAGGCCCAGCGTGGGCAGCAGCGAAAGGTGCTTGCGGAACGAATACCACGCCAGCAGCAAGCTGGCCACAAAAAACACCAGCATCGGGATGTAGTGGCGGCCTTCTTCGTAGCCGCTGCTCAGGGCCTTGCGAAACTCCTCGATTCCGGCCGCATTGTACACGAACAGCAGCACGGCGCCTACCAGCAGCACCAACGGCACCAGATACTGCCCGTCGATGTACGGCACCTTGAAGCGGGCATCGGATTTGCCGTGCGGATCAATCACCAGAATGCCGCCGCACACCAACGCAAAGGCAAACAGCGTCCCGATAGAGGTCAGATCAATCACCAGATCCATGTTCAGCAACATGGCCGGTACGCCCACAAAAAAGCCCGTGACAATGGTGCTGAACGAAGGCGTATGGAACCGTGGGTGCACTTTGGCAAACACCGGGGGCAGCAGTCCGTCGCGGCTCATGGTCATCCAAATGCGAGGCTGGCCGATCTGGAATACCAGCAACACCGAGGCCATAGCGAAGATGGCTGACACCGCCACCACGCCCGCCAGCCAGTTGAGGCCCACTTTCTGGAACACAAACGCCAGCGGGTCGCCGACGCCCAGCTCCGTGTAGCTCACCATACCCGTGAGTACCAGCGTGATAATAACGTAGAGAACCGTGCAAATAATGAGGGCATAAATCATGGCGCGGGGCAGGTCGCGTTGCGGATTTTTGCATTCCTCGGCCGTGGTGCTAATAGCGTCGAAGCCGATGTAGGCGAAGAACACTGCCGACACGCCTTTGAGCACGCCACCCACGCCATTAGGAGCAAACGGGCTCCAGTTGTCGGGGTTGATGTAGAACACGCCCACCCCGATAACCGTGGCCACCACCAGCAACTTCAGCAATACCAATATATTCGAAGCATTCTTGGACTCCTTGATGCCGATGTACACCACGGCCGTGATAAGCAGCGTGATGAGGCCGGCCGGCAGATCGATGACCAGACGCAGGCCACCGAACAGCTCAGGGGCGGTATTCCAGGCTTTGTAGCCTTCGAGCTGCGCCGCCGAGGCGTCGGCCAGGGGCTTGCCGGCCTGCATCAGCGCCAGCACTTCGTTGTAGTATTTGTGCGCGCTCTGCATGCCCATCGTGAGCCAGACCGGCACCGTAACGCCCATGCCGCTCAGCAGCCCGGTGAAGTAATCGGACCAGGAAATAGCCACCACGATGTTGCCAACGGCATATTCCATAATCAGCGCCCAGCCAATAATCCAGGCGGCCAGCTCCCCGAACGAGGCGTAGGCGTAGGTGTAGGCCGAGCCGCTGACCGGAATAGTGGCCGCGAACTGCGCGTAGCACAGCGCCGAAAACGCGCAGGCAATGGCCGTAAACACAAACAGCAGCGACACGGCCGGTCCACCGTCGTGGGAGGCATTGCCGATGGTGCTGAAAATACCGGCCCCAATAACGGCCGCAATGCCCAGCGCCGTCAGGTCACGAACGGTGAGGTGGCGCTCCAGACCGCCGTGGCTGTGGCCTTCGGCGTCGGCGGGCGGGTTGTGCAGGATGTCGGTGAGGCTTTTGCGGCGAAACAGGCCGCTCAGGCGTGAGGGGGGAAGCGGAGTAGACAAAATCAGCTGGCGAGAGAGGTTAAGGGGCAAAAGATACAGAATAATGCGGCTAGGCTGCTTTCTGGCTTCGCAATGATGCCTTCTGGTATCATGGCCCGGTTTTCGGTAGCTTTCCTTCTCTGACTGCGTAAGTAGCTGTAGCCGCTTCACTTTTTCTCTCATTTTTCCAATTTCCCATGGCCTTCTCCGTCCCGAATCCCTGCCCCAAATCCTGGGCCGCCATGACGCCCACCGCCGACGGCCGCCACTGCGGCAGCTGCCAGCACGAAGTCGTGGATTTCTCGCGCATGACTGAGGCCGAAGTCACGGCCTGGCTGGCACGGCCGGCGGCGGGCAGCGTCTGCGGCTTTTTCCGGGCCGGGCAGTTTGCGCCGGTAGCCGCGCCGGCACCAGCCGCGCAGCCGCGCTGGCGGCAGTGGGTGCTGGCCGCCGTGGCGCTGCTGGGCCTCAAGCCGCTGCTGGCCATGGAAGAAGCGGCGGCGTTGTCGCCGCGGCGTGACGTACCGCGCGCCACCGAGCAGGCCGATAGCCACGCCGAAGCCCCGAAAGGCCAGGTTACGGTGCGGGGCCGCGTCCTCGACGATTCTACCGGGCTGGGCGTGCAAGGGGCCGAAATCTTCATCGGCGACACACCCTATGGCGCCGTAACCGACGAGCAGGGCAACTTCAGCTTCACCATGAAGCAGCTTTGGGCGCCGGTGCAGAACAACCTCGTGAGCCTGCGGGTGCAGGCCAGCCCTTTCGTATTCGTCACGCAGCAAGTAGCCGTGAAGGTCTCGCCGGCCCCGGCGCCGCTCGTCGTGCGCCTGAAGTCCATTCCCGGCCGGGGGCAGATCATGGGTCGTATTGCGCAGCACGAGCCGCCTCAGAAACCACCACTACAGTAGCAAAGTGAAATTCTGGCTGAAAGAAAGGCCCCGGCAAATTGCCGGGGCCTTTTTGTTGAAAATTATTCCGGGCCATTGTGGAATGCAGCGGAAGCTGGCATCAGACAGGCAGACCTTACAACTCGCTGCTATGCCTCGTCCTGTTTCGCTCACCGTTCCACGGCCCTGCCACGAGAGCTGGCAGTCTATGACGCCTACCGCTCAGGGCCGCCACTGCGCCACCTGCAATAAAGTAGTGTTGGACTTCACCCAAAAAACTGATGCCGAAATTCTGGCGCTGCTCCGGCGGGCGGCGGCACCCTGCGGCCGGTTCCGCCCCGACCAGCTGGGCCGGCCTCTGCTCCCGCTACCAGCTCCGGCACCGCGCTGGCGCACCTGGTTGGCCGCAGCAGCAGTGCTGGGGTTGCGGGAGGTAGCCGCCGAGGACAGTTGGGGCCAGCCGTCAGCAGCGGTGTACTCTCCCAGGCTGATAAGCCGCGATGAGCAAAAAGCTGCACTCCTCCCGCAACGGCAAGCAGCGGCTGCACCAGCAGATACAACAGTGGTACGCGGCCGGGTCACGGACAAGGCAACCGGCCAAGGACTCCCGGGCGTGACGGTGATGGTGCCGGGCACGACTATAGGCGTTGCTACCAGCGTTGATGGCACGTTTGAGTTGAACATCCCCGGAAGAACTGCAGCACAGGTCAGCTACTCCTTCGTCGGATATGTCACTCAGGTGATGTCACTGGAACAAGCCGCCACTCATCCCACAGTTCAATTAGAGGCAGATGTGAAAGGTTTGATGGGAGAGTTAGTAGTAGTAGTAGCTGGCGGTGTTAGATCATGACGCTGGTACGCTCCACGCAGCCTGTGGTACCGGATTTCACGTCCTTTCCGCACTTTTTAGCCTAAGCCGCACCAAACCTTTCTGCCTCCGAAATCCTTATTCCGGGGTATGAAGAATCTGCTGTTTGCTACCCTCGTTCTGCTATGTATCACCTCGGGCTGCGCCCTGAAGCCCACCAACAAGCACGATGTTTTCACGGAGCGGGCCCAGATGCCGCAGGAGGAAGCCGTGCATGCCCGCAACTCCTTGGAATGGTGGTATTTCACGGGGCACCTGAAAGACAGGAAAACCGGTGAAATCTTCGGGGTGGAATACGTTTTCTTCCATTTCAACCTGAACGGGAAGAAGGACTGGCAGATGGTGAACTTTGCCCTTACCGACCCCAAGACCCAGCAGTTCCGCTACGACTATAAGGTGGAGCAAAGTGCTGGCCTGCTCCCTGTCACGCTGCCGCTGCAGCTGGCCCTGCAGAAAAAAGACCAGCGCTGGACGCTCAGCGGGCAGGAAGGCCGCTACCAGCTGCAGGCCCGCATGACCAACAACCCCGGCCACGCCATCAGCCTCAGCACCACGCCCGCCAAACCCATTCTGCTGCACGGCGGCACCGGCTACGAAAACTACGGCGACGTAGCCAAAGCCGGCTACTACAGCTATCCGCGCCTGGCTACCACCGGCACGCTGGAAGTAGACGGCAAAACCCACGAAGTGGAAGGCGAGCTGTGGTACGACCGGCAATGGAACTGCAACTCCGTCACGAACAAGGGCATCGGCTGGGACTGGTTCAGTATTCAGCTTGATGAGCCACGGGAAGAAATCATGGCCTATCATCTCTACGACAAGTCCAGCGGGCGGGCTATTGATGGGGGCTCGCACTTTGGGCCCGAGGGACAGAACACGCACCTCGCCGCCGATGATTTTGAGCTGGAAACCACCGCTTGGTGGACCAGCCCTGCCACCGGCCGCAAGTATCCGGCCAAGTGGCACCTGACCGTTCCCGGCCAGGGCTATGACCTCACGATTGAGCCGCTCGTGCCCGACCAGGAGTTGGTGCTGCGGTTGTTTGCCGGTATCAAGCTGCCGTATTGGGAAGGCATGTGCCGCGTCACCGGCACCCACCACGGGCGGCCCGTCACGGGCACCAGCTACGTCGAAATCACCAACCGCAAGGAGATGAAAGTGAAGCTGCCCCCCGCGCCATCCGCCGCCACCGGGGCCGCCGGGGCGTCGCGGTAGCGGCCCGGCGTTACCCTTTTAGCACCACTCGAAACGTGGTGCCCCGCCCAACCTCGCTCCACTTCACGAAGAGTTTGCCTTCGTGGTAGTTCTCGATAATGCGCTTGGCCAGGGCCAGCCCCAGGCCCCAGCCGCGCTTTTTGGTAGTGTAGCCCGGCAGAAACACGTTGTCGATTTTGCTTTTCGGGATGCCTTTACCGGTGTCCGTAATGTCGATGGCAATGCTGGACTTGTCGCGCAGGGGCCGGCGCAGGTGCAGCGTGATGCTGCCGCGGCCGTCCATGGCATCCACGGCATTTTTGCAGATGTTCTCAATCACCCAGTCGAAGAGCGGCACGTTTACCAGCGCGGGCGTATCGGTGGGCAGGTCAGTTTTGATTTCGAACGTCACCTTTTTCGAGACGCGGCTTTGCAGGTAGGCAATGGCGTTCTGGGTGGTGCGCAGGATGTTTTCGGGTTTAAGTACCGGCACCGACCCGATGTTGGAAAACCGCTCCGTAATAATCTGCAGCCGCCGGATGTCCTTGCTCAACTCCTCCACAATCGGCTCGTCGCGGAACCGCTCACTCTCGCTCAGGTAGCTCTGCCAGGCCATCAGGCTGCTCAGCGGCGTGCCCAGTTGGTGCGCCGTTTCCTTGGCCAGCCCTACCCACACACGGTTCTGCTCGGCGCGGCGCGAGTAGCTGAACGCGAAGTAGGCCATCACGCCTAGGCAGCCGATAACCGCCAGCTGCACCAGCGGATACGTCCGCAGCTGCGTCAGCAGCACCGAATCCTTGTAGTATATATAGTTGCGTGTGCCCGTCAGTTCCACCACGATGGGCGCATGCTGCTGCTTCATCACCTTAATTTCGCGGTGCAGATACGCAATGGCCGCCTTCTCTGGTAGCCCTTTGGGTACCAGCACGTTCTTGGCGTCCACGATGTTGCCCGCATCATCGGTAAGAATGATGGGAATCGTGGTGTTGGCATTGATGATTTCTTCGAACACGAAATTGGTGTTCGAGTCTACTTCGGAATTGATGATGAACCGCTGAGCCTTGGCATACAGGTCAATCTGCTGCTGCTCGCGCTCCGACACGCGCTGCACCAGAATATTGGTATAAATGACGGTAGCAGCCGCAATCAGCAGGGCTACTGCCACAATTAGCAGCTTGATGCGGGATTTTTGGTCGTAGATGGCTATCAAAGGACGAGAGAAACGCGGGTGGAATGCAGGAAAGCGCCAAGGCAACCTTTCGGCCTGAGGGCACGAGTAGCACCCTGGCGGGCCGGGGCAGCGAAGGTACAACGCGCGGCGGAGCACGGCCGTTGCCTGCCCGGCAACCGCCAGCCACTGGCGCTCAAATGATTTTTGTCAGTTTATCCGCGCAGGAAAGGCCTCCAGAGCCCATAAACAGGGTTTTGCCGGCTCCCGAACCAGGATGACTACTTGACTGTTTTTACGCTACCGATTTGTGCCGTAATTTTGCCCTCTACAATTGCAGTAGCCACCCGCTATGCCTCACCCCTTTAAGGCCGTCAGTCTCTCGTTCAAGAAAGCGCCCCTGGAAATCCGGGAGCTGATTGCACTGGACGAAGCCGCCTGCCGCCGCTTCCTGCACACCCTGCACCACGACCTAGGCCTCACGGACCTGCTGGTGCTGAGTACCTGCAACCGTACGGAGGTCTATTACTCCGCCGATTTCGACCACAGCTCCGTCATCATCGACGCGCTGGGGCAGCTCAAAAATCTGCCGGAAGCCCGCAGCTACACGCCCTATTTCGATACCCTCACGGATGCCAACGAGGCGGTACACCACCTCTTCGAAGTAGCTATGGGCCTTGATGCGCAGGTAGTTGGCGACCTGCAAATCAGCAACCAGGTAAAGCAGGCCTATCAGTGGTCGGCGGATGAAGACGCGGCTGGTCCGTTTCTGCACCGGCTGTTACACACCGTATTCTTCACCAATAAGCGTGTACAGCAGGAAACTTCTTTCCGCGACGGCGCTGCCTCCACGTCGTATGCCGCCCTGGAGCTGGTAGAAGAGCTAACTGCCGATGTAGCCAATCCGCGCGTGCTGGTGGTAGGGCTGGGCGAAATTGGAGCCGATGTGTGCCGCCACTTCGGCGACAGTAAGCTGTTTCAGGACGTTACTATCTGCAACCGAACCCGATCCAAAGCCGTGGACCTGGCCGCCGAGTGTGGCCTGAAAGTGCTGGATTTTGAGAATCTGGTGCAGGGGCTGAAGGAAGCCGATGTGGTGGTATCATCCATTGCGGCGGCCACGCCTTTCTTCACCCGCGAAATGGTACAGCACCTGGATGTGCTGAGCTACAAATTCTTCATCGACCTGTCGGTACCGCGCAGCATTGAGGCCGAAGTAGAAACTGTGCCGGGCGTCCTCGTCTACAACATCGACGCCATTCAGAGCAAGGCCTCGGCTGCGCTGGAACGCCGCCTGGCTGCCGTGCCGCACGTGCGCGCTATCATTGCCGAAAGTATTGCCGGCCTCAACGACTGGGCTAAGGAAATGCTGGTTTCGCCGACGATTCAGAAACTCAAAAATGCGCTGGAGCTTATCCGGCAGGAGGAAATGGACCGTTTCCAGAAGAAGATGAGCCCGGAGGAAGCCCGCCGTATGGACGAGGTGACCAAATCCCTGATGCAAAAGATTCTGAAGCAGCCTGTACTGCAGCTCAAAGCGGCCTGCAAGCGTGGCGAAGCCGACCAGCTAATCGATGTGCTAACGGACCTGTTTGACTTGGAAAACCAAGCCGCTACAGCCTGACTACCAGACGCACATACCCCCATAACATAGAACAAGCGCCCTGATGTAGCTACATCAGGGCGCTTGTTGCATTTTAGGGCAGCGTCTTGGCAGCCCCCAACGAAAAAAGACCGTCAACTGGCGGTCTTTTTCGGTTACTCGCAGGCGGAATGCCTGTACTACATCGTGTCGCAGCATTCCTCCAGCGAGTCGATAACATCGAGCAGCTTCGGGATGGACAGGGAGTAATAGATTTTGGTACCTACTTTGAACGACGACAGGATGCCGCGGTCTTTGAGGGTGATAAGGTGCTGAGAGGCAATGGCCTGTGGCAAATCGAGGGAGCGGTAAATTTCAGTTACCGTCATTTTATCCTCTTTACCGAGCAGGTCTACAATGGCCAGGCGCTTGGGGTGAGCCAAGACCTTGAGCATTGCAGCGGCCTTATCTACTTTTTTCGATTCTACGCGTGAAAGCAAAGGTTTCATACTGTGTACAACGGTGGCTAGGTGGAAAAGCGGGCGTTTCAGTCAGGAATATGCCTACTACGATATTTCCGACTTAAAGAGTTCCTATCTGCTGGAGTTAGGGGTAAAAAATTGTGGCTTTCTACTTAACGAACAAGGCCTTCAATTGGTACTGTTCGGGGCAAAAGACCCACATTCTTACCCAGGGCTGCGTACCTTTGGCTGATAAAACTTCCCCCTACCCTCTCCACCCCTTCCCGATTTTTCCCCATGAAAGACCTACTGGCCAAGTTCGAGAATAAGCGTCCTGAAATCGTGTTTGAGTGGAAAGATGCCGAAACCGAAGCCGAGGGCTGGGTGGTTATCAACTCGTTGCGGGGCGGCGCAGCCGGTGGGGGCACCCGTATGCGCAAAGGCCTCGACAAGCGCGAAGTAGAGAGCCTGGCCAAAACCATGGAAGTGAAGTTTACCGTGTCGGGCCCGGCCATCGGCGGTGCTAAGTCAGGCATCAACTTCGACCCGCAGGACCCGCGCAAGCGTGGTGTGCTGGAGCGCTGGTACCGCGCTGTCATTCCGCTGCTCAAGAACTATTACGGCACTGGCGGCGACCTAAACGTGGACGAAATTCACGACGTCATCCCGATTACGGAAGATTACGGCCTCTGGCACCCGCAGGAAGGCATCGTGAACGGACACTACCGAGCCACTGAGCCGCAGAAGATCCAGAAGCTGGGCCAACTGCGCCAGGGCGTAGTGAAGGTGCTGGAAGACGTTACGTTTACGCCGGACCTAAGCCGCAAGTACACTGTTGCAGACCTGATTACAGGGTACGGGGTAGCAGAAGCCGTTCGGCATTACTATGAGCTATGGGGCAGCCGCAACGTAGCAGGCAAGCGCGCCATTATTCAGGGCTGGGGCAACGTGGGTGCCGCCGCCGCTTACTACCTGGCCAGCCAGGGTGCGCGCATCACCGGCATCATCGACCGGGCCGGTGGCCTCATCAAGGAAGATGGTTTCTCGCTGGAAGAAATACGGACCCTCTTTCTGCAGCGCGAAGGAAACGCCCTGACGGCTGACAATCTGTTGTCGTTTGAAGACGTGAACCAGCGTATCTGGAGCAGCGGCGCGGAAATCTTTATTCCGGCAGCGGCCTCGCGGCTCGTTACCCGCGGGCAGGTAGAACAGCTGATTGCGGGCGGCTTGGAAGTTATTTCGTGCGGCGCCAACGTGCCGTTCCAGGACCCCGAAATCTTCTTCGGGCCTACCGGCGAATTTGCCGACCAGCATACTTCGGTCATTCCCGATTTTATTGCCAACTGCGGCATGGCGCGGGTGTTTGCCTACCTGATGGAAACCAATGCGGAAATCACCGACCAGGCCATCTTCGGCGACACGTCGCGCATCATCCGCCGGGCCCTGGAGCGCACGCGCAAGCAAGGCGACTCGCGTATCGGTGTAGCGCAGAAGTCGTTTGAAATGGCACTCCGCCAGTTGGTATAACTTGGCAAGCAGGCGCTTGCAGACCTGGGATTTTGGCTGGCTGAACTACCGCCCGGACTCTAAGTGCCACAGATTTCAAGCTACCTATTCATGACGCTACAGGAAATCCTGCATTTTCGCTTTCTCGGCAACAACGTGGCCGCGTACCTGACGTGCGCGGGCATTCTGGTGTTCGGATACCTTTTCAAGAGTCTGCTTTCCAAACTCTTATCACGGCTGGTATTCCGCTTTATCCGCAAGCGGACGGAGGGAGTCAGTGAAGCGCAATTTCAGGCCCTGCTGATTGACCCGATGTCTATCGTCGTGTTTTTCATCACGATATACCTCGCATTTCAGGTGCTCGATTATCCGGTGAGCAGCTCTGAGATTACGCGGCACGAGCCCTGGCCCAAGGTGGCGCTGTTTCGGCTATATCAGGTGGGCCTCATTGCTGGCATTACCTGGATTGCGCTCCGCCTGGTGGACTTTCTGGTGCTGGTGTTCCGCCGCCGGGCCGAATCCAACGCCTCCCGTATCAATAACCAGCTTATCCCATTTGCCAAAGACCTGCTGAAGGTGATGGTGCTTACAATGGCCTTTCTGGCGCTGCTGGGCCGGGTATTTGGGGTCAACGTTACGGCTCTTATCGGGGGCCTGGGCATCGGGGGGCTGGCTGTAGCTTTCGCCGCCAAGGAAAGCCTCGAAAACCTGATTGCCTCTTTCACCATCTTTCTGGACCGGCCTTTTGCCGTAGGCGACTTAGTGGAAGTAGGCGCCGTAACGGGCACCGTAGAAAAAGTAGGTTTCCGGAGCACGCGCCTGCGCACCGCTGAAAAAAGCTACGTGACGGTGCCCAACAAAGCCATGATTGATAAGCCGTTGGACAATCTTTCGTTGCGGACGGCGCGGCGCGTTACGTTTACGCTGGCCCTCAGCCATGCTACTACCAGCCAGCAGCTGCACCAAATTGTTCAGGAAGGCAAACGCCTTATCGGCGAAAATCCGTTGGTGACTCAGGATGTGCAAATGCAGTTTTCAGCCCTCACGCCAGCCGCCAAGGAAGTAACGGTGCAGTATTTTGTAGAAACAACAAACTACGACGAGTATCTGGCAGTGAAAGAGGAGTTGAACTACCACTTGGTAGAGGCTGTGGAGCGAGCAGGCGGCTCGTTCGCCAGTTCTGGCACTACAGTCGTGCAGCTAAACACCGGTGGCCGGCTAGATGGCCTTAACGCGTTAGACACTTCGGTCTTGTAAAGCGTCTCTTCTTCCTGACCACCACACAACAAGGCCCGGCTGCTTCCAGAAGCAACCGGGCCTTGTTGTGTGGTGGTTCAGTTATTTATCGACGGCCGCCTAGCAAACCGCCCAGCAAGCTGCCCATACCGCCGCCCATCAGGCTGCCGAGGCCACCGCCACCGGCGCTCCGAGGCTGTGAGTTAGGCTGTCCGCCCAGCCCGCCCAGAATAGACATCAGTGAACCAAGGCCACCGCTACCGACATGAGAACCCTGCTGTGGCACATTGCCATACTGGTCCGTAGCGCCGGAAGAGCCGCCGCCCATCATGCCGCTCAGCAAACCTCCGCCGAGCAAGCCACCGAGCAGGCCACCCATCGAGCTGCCGCCCATAGCGCCGCTCATCAGACCACCCATAGTGCCGCCGCCAGTCATGCCGCCTAGGAGGCCACCGCCACTGCTCTGGCTGCGGCCACCCATCACTTTCGACAGAACCATTGGTGCTACTACGCCCAGCAGGCCGGCCATTAGCGCGCCTTTCGGGATGCCAGCATTATCGAGCTTATCAGTGATACCGCTAAAGAAGCCTTGTTTGGCCGGGTCGCTGGCATCATGAGGAACATGGGCAGCCTGATCTACAACCTGGTTCAGCGCCTGCGTCTGCTGGGGTGTAATGTCAAGATAGGACGCAATTTTGTTCACCATATCTTCCTCATCGTTGGCATAGGCACCATCGGCGCGGGCAAAACTGATGAGGTCCGTAACGAGCGAGAAGCGCAGGTCGCTGCCACGCAGCACATCCAAATTGGTCTTGATGCTTTCGTTGGTTGAGTCGCGGGCGGCAGATAGCACTTGTTGCGTGGCACCACCAGAAAGGCCAGCCTGGTGCGAAAGCTGCTGCAGAAACTCGATTTCGGTAGCGGAGGCTTCACGGTCGGCGGAGGCCAAGCTGGCAATTACGCTCAGGTAGGCTGCTTTTTCTTGGTCAGAGTAGTTCTGAAGGAGTTGGGAATCGTTCATCGTAGGTGCGATTGGAGGGTGGGCAAATAATTCGCTGCTGCTCTTAACGCACGTCAGCTGTTTAGGTTAAACCTCCTGATTCAGATTCCAACTATTCCTCCTTTTAGAAGTCAAAATACTCGTCTGGCTGCGGCTGAGCTGGCTTCTTCTCGGGCTTCTTGAGTTCGAACGCCTTGCGAGGCTCCGAAGGAACTGTCGTGTTTGCCGACGGTGCTGGCTTCACTATTTCTCCCAGTCCGGGTTTGCGGCCGGTGGCTGGCGCAGCGGCAGGTGCCGGCCGTGCTGCCTGCGTGCGGCTCCGGTCGTAGGTCACCCGGAAATTGTCCTCATCACCCTGAATAGCCAGCAGCAAACTAGGCCCGGTTCCCATGCTGGCTGTGCGCTGAAGTAGGCCCGGCAGAATCGGGATGCTGACGTGGTAATCCATCTGCTGGTCGAAGGTATGAGTGCCGGTGACGCGGATGAGCGAGGCGGCGCGCACATTGGAGCGGATTTCCATCTCCGGCAGATACACCGTCCGGCTCTGGATGTAGACCGGCGTGGTGAGCTGGGCAAAGCGCAGGTGCCGCAGCCGCTCCCGGCCCGCAATCATGGAGAGCTTCTGCAGCGGCTGAAAATTATTCAGCTCCCCGTTGCGAACCGTCAGATTTACCTCCGCTTCCATTCGGTCGGTGAGCGGGTTCAAAGCGCCATCGAAGTATAGGTCTGATTCGGCTGTAGCGGTGAGGGCACCACGCAGGTGATGGGCCGTAATGAAACGCTGTCCGAAATCCTCGAAAGCATAGAACAGGCTATCAAGCGGCAGCTGCTGACAGCTGACTGTGGAACTGAGGCGTAGCAACTGCGGCTGGCGAGCATCGAGAGAGCCCCGGAAGCTGACCCGCCCACCCGCCGCCGCCACCGATAGCACCGGAGCACTAAGCACTTGGTTTTGCAGCCGGATGGTACCCGTCAGGTGTTGCCCACGAAACCGCCGAAACCGTACCCGTTGCGCTGTAGTCTGCACTTGCAATGCCAGCTGGGGCGGCAACCGAAACCCGTAGTCGCCGGCTGGGGAAGCTGCAGCCGCTGTCTTGGTGCCGGCCACAGGTGTGGGCTGGCGCAGGCGCAGCAACTGGTCGAAATCGAGCAAACGGGAATCCAGTTTAGCGTCTACTGCCAGTTGTTGGCCGGGGAGTAGCAGCCAGGGCAAGGCATTGCGGAGCATCCCACTCAGCCGGAAGTCAGAAGCACCCAAACGGCCAGCAAAGCCACTTACGGCCACATCGTTGCGGCGCAGCACAAAGCTCCCGTTCAGGCCCGTGAAGGGCTGGCTGAAGTCGCGTAGATGCAACTGTAGATTTCGCACTACCAACTCGCCGCTGGAGCGCACAGCGGCCGTAGTAGGCCGGGCCCGAAACTGGCGCAAATTGCCAGCAAACTGCAGAGTGAGCTGTGCCGTGCCGCTCCCGCTTCGTACCGCAGCCAGCGGGTAAAACTGTAGGGCACGCGCCACATCGAAATCAGTGCGCAGGTTGAGGGCGAGGCTGGGGTCCGAGAAATTTTCGTAGCGCAGGTCGCCGCTGAAAGGCCGCCTCTGTAGTGTGCCTCGTACTTCGCGCAGGCGCAGCACCGAAGTACGCGCAGCCTGCGCCTGGCCGTTGCTGAAACTCCCTTTGAGAAATATGTGCTCCACAGCCTGTTTCAGCGCCGGATGATACAGGGAGGCATTTCGGCAGCCAAACTGCACGTCTATGCGCGGATTGGCTTTGGCGGACATTTCCCCGCGCACTGTCCCGCCAAAATAGACGTCGCCACGGCTGCGGTAGGCACTCAGCCGACTCACTAACCGCGCGGGCAGTAGCGCCAGCACCGACTGTACATCGGTATTGCGCCCTTCGGCCCGCAGGTCCAGGGTAGTAGCGTAGCGGTAGTTGACGCGCCCGGCCACGCTGTAGGCGGCAGCCCCCACCCTCAGTTCGGAGGGCTCGATGGTGACGAGGCGGGCAGCACGGTCTACCCGCAGACGGGTATTCAGGGTCAGCTCTTTCCGGCGAAAATATGCATCGGAGCCCAGCTGCAACGCCCCAGTCAGCATCGTTCCCTGCGCCTTCACTCCCACCAGCATATCCTCCACATCAAGCTGGGCTTTCACGTCATGCACCTGCACGGCGTAGCGCTGCTGCCGTTGCTGGTCGTCGTACACCGCTCCCACCCGCTCCAGCCGGATATTTTCGAGCGCAAAAGCAAACGGCTGGTCGGTGACGGTGGCCGTGGTATCGTAGCGGATGACATCGTAGTTGGCGCGGCCCTGCGGGTCGTGGCTCACGCGCACCTGGCCGTCGGCGAGCGTTACGGCCCGGATGCGGTAGTGGCCGCGGGCCATGTCCCAGGCATCAAAGGCGAAGTAGAGGCGGCGGGCCCGCGCCAGCGGCACGGTATCCTGCGGCAGCGAGCCACTCACCCGCAGATCGTGCAGCGTGATGGAAACCTGCGGAAACTGGTCGAGCAAGGACACTTCCATGCGGCCCACTTTCACTGGCGTGGCCAAGTAGCGGTTGGCTTCCTGCACAAACAGCGCAATGATGCGCTCCTGCCCCAGCCACACGCCGCCGACTGCTGCCACGAAGAGCAAAAGCACCCCACCCAAAGAAAAAAATAGTAGTCGCCGCAGCTTTTTCAATACCCGAAAATTTCTGACCCTAAAAGAGTTGTCTTCTCATCCACCCCCATGTCGGGTAAATTCACGGCTTAAAGTTCGCACAAAGAGTTGCGTAATCGAAAATGACCTGCCATATTTGCCATCCCAAACGGGACACGCCCATGGGAGATTAGCTCAGCTGGTTCAGAGCATCTGCCTTACAAGCAGAGGGTCACTGGTTCGAACCCAGTATCTCCCACTATTATTGCCTTACCCCTCGGGAGATTAGCTCAGCTGGTTCAGAGCATCTGCCTTACAAGCAGAGGGTCACTGGTTCGAACCCAGTATCTCCCACCACTAGAAGGACAGCCCTGCCGGCTGTCCTTTTTTGTTTTCCGGCCGGCGTCAGGGCCAGTAAAGACCACTTTGTTTGGGGCTATGCGAGTAAATAATACGTGGCAACTCTGGCTGGTACGCGCCTTTTTCGGGCTTTTGCTGCTAACGGGCCTGCTACTGTTCCGCGACTACGGCGTATCCGTCGATGAGCCCGTAAGTCACGAAGACGGGGCGGTCAGCGGCAAGTACGTTGCGGAGAAGCTAGTTGCAGGCTTCGGCCAGGATGATCCGACGGTATCCGTCATAACGCCTCTGTTTCGCCACCGGGACTACGACAAGGGCGTGGTATTTGAGCTGCCGGTGGCCGGGCTGGGCCGGCTCCTGACCCACGGCAATTCCACGCATTACTTTCTGATGCGTCATCTGCTGATATTCTTAGTGTTTGTGGGGGGAGTGTGGGCGTTGTACCGATTGACCTGGCTAAGATTCGAGCACCGGATGGTTGGGCTGCTGGCGGCTGCTTTGCTTGTGCTGTCGCCGCGCATGTTTGCCGAAGCCTTTTTCAACGGTAAGGACATCGTATTTATGGCGTTGTTCACTCTCGCCATGTATACACTGGCGCGCCTGTTCGAGCGGCCCACGCTGGGCAGGGCCTGTCTGCACGGCATTGCGACAGCCGCGGCCATTGGGGTAAGGATGCCCGGTGTCATCCTGGTGGCTTTCACGATAAGTAGCCTTTGCCTGCTGGCCTGCTTCCCCGGCCCTTCTGATTCAGTACCCAGACGACGCCTATGGAAAAGTGCGGCAGTGTACCTGGCCGTCACGGCGTTGGCAGTAATAGTGTTTTGGCCTTATCTATGGGAGGATCCACTGGTGCGTTTCGCTCAGGTATACAGCCGCGTGAGCCACTACAACTGGGGCTACACCAACCTGTACTTCGGGCAGTTTGTGGCCGCCGACCAACTGCCGTGGCATTATATCCCGGTCTGGCTGTTCATCACTACGCCGCTACCTTACTCGCTGGCGGCCTTGCTGGGGCTCGGATACAGTCTGGGCCGGCTGCTCCGGCATCCGCTCGCTGGCCTTCGCACGCTGGCGGGCCGCCTGGATCTGCTATTTGCCGGCTGGTTGGGTGGCCCGGTTCTAATGGTGATAGTCCTGCGCTCAACCTTGTATGACGGATGGCGGCATCTGTATTTCGTGTATCCGGCGCTGCTGCTGCTGGCGGTGCAGGGGCTGCTGGTGCTATTTCGGGCCGTAGCGGAACGCGGCCGGGCTTATTGGCTGGCCGGGAGCGTATTGGTAGTCGCAGGCCTCGAAACAGCCCGAACCGCTGTTCGCATGGCGCAGCTTCACCCGTACGAGCACCTGTATTTCAGCTTCTTGCCGGCCCGGGTGGTAGAGCAGCAGTTTGAGCGTGACTATTGGGGCCTGGCGTTCCGGCAAGGCCTGGAGTGGGTTATGGCTCACGACTCGGCCCCGCAGGTAACTGTCGCCAGCGACGTGCCGGATATAGTATACGCCAACGCCTTTCTGCTGCCCGCGCCCGAGCAGACCCGCCTACGCCGGGTGCCGGCCCGTAGCGCCGCTACTTCCCGCTACTTCATAGCCAACTACCGCTGGCATCCGCAGCCCTACCCCGACAGTCTGGGGCCGGAAGTGTATACCGTCCGGGCCGGGGGCGTTAAGATTCTTTCTGTCTTTCGGCGGCCCTGATACGGGGCTTCGCATCTTCGTGGCTGACTTGCTGACCACTTATCCGCTTTTAATGCACAGTCCATTTCTATGCTTCTTGCCAGTAGCGCCCGCCGGCTGAGCACGGGCATTTTTTTCGGGGTTCTGCTGCTGCTGGGTGCCTGGCTGCACCGTGACTACGGCGTATCGTGGGACGAGACGAACAACCACCTCAATGGGCTGGTCAACCTCAAGTTCATTGCGTCCAGACTGCTGCCTGCCACGCACCCAATTCAGAGTCACCCTACGTTTGCCACCACGCCTGATATCCTGGATTTCCCGGATGCCCATCACGGGCCGCTGTTCGAAATGAGCGCCGTGGTGTTGAGCTACCTGCTCACCGACCACGATTCCCGCTCCTATTTCCTGCTGCGCCACTTTCTGATATTCAGCATCTTCACTACAGGAGCCTGGGCGCTGTACCGGCTGGGGAGCCACTGGCTGCGCGACTGGCGCTGGGGGCTGCTTGGGGCCGGGCTGCTGGTGCTTTCGCCCAGGTTTTTTGCCGAGGGCTTCTACAATGGAAAGGACATTGTGTACATGGCCTTTTTCACGCTGGCCATGCTCACGTTGCTGCGCCTGTGCCAGCGGCCTACTGTAGCCCGGGCGCTGGTGCACGGCTTGGCTACAGCGCTGGCCATGGACATCCGGGTGCAGGGGCTGCAGTTGGCGCTGTTTACGGTGGTGGGGCTGTGGCTGGAAAAGCGGTGGGGCACGGAGCCACTTCCGGCTCGGCAGCTGCTGCAGGTGGCGCTGGCCTACGCTGGGGCTACCGTGGTGGGCGTGCTGGCCGGCTGGCCCTACCTGTGGGCCCATTCGCTGCCGGAGCTGCTGGAGGTTAGTTCGCACGCCGTGCGCTACCCGTGGGGCTTCACCAACTTCTACATGGGCCGGTTTCTGTTGGTGGGCGAGCTGCCGTGGCACTACATTCCGGTCTGGATGGGCATCACGATTCCGCTGCCGTTCTCGCTGGCAGCAGTGGCCGGCATAGGCGCCGCGCTACGGTACGGCTGGTTGCGCGGGCGGGCGGCCCTGCGCACTCCCGCGGGCCGTACGGGTGTGCTGCTGCTGCTTTGGCTGCTGGGTCCGATGCTGGTAGTGATGCTGACGCATACGGTGGTGTATGAAGGCTGGCGGCACCTGTACTTTATCTATCCGGCGCTGTTGCTCTGGGCAGTGCAGGGCATCCGGCAGCTGGCGCAGCTAAGCAGGCAAACCGGCTGGCGCCGCACCACCGCCCGGCTGGCCATCGGGCTGGGCGCGCTCGAAACGGGCCACACTGCCATCCGTATCGTGCAGATGCACCCGCATCAGAATGTGTATTTCAGCTTTCTGCCGGGCGAAGTGGCCGAGCAGCTTTTCGAGCGTGACTACTGGGGCCTGGGCTACCGCCAGGGGCTGGAGTGGATCCTGGCTCACGATTCGTCGCCGACCCTGACGGTCAACGTGTTCTGGCACTATCCACTCTACAACAACTCCCTGATTCTACCGCCGCAGGACCGGGCCCGCATCCGGTATACGCCCGGCGGCACGGCCCGCTACTACCTGGCCGGCTACCGCTGGCACCCGCAGTCCTACCTCGATTCGCTGGGAACGGAAGTGCATGCCATCCAGGCCGGAGGTGTCAAGGTGCTGTCCGTTTTCCGTCGTCCGTAAGTCTGTTCTTACCTTCGGGCCCGTGTCCGCCAGTCTCTGCTTATCGGCGGGCAGTTCCTTAGCCTCTACCCAACAGCACCTGCTATGCCTCTGCTCGAAGTCACCGACTCTACCCGTGCCCGTCAGTTCCGCGACCTGGCGGAGCGAATCTACCGGGAGCATCCCAACTGGATTCCACCGCTCGACCACGAGCTGGAAGCCGTTTTCGACCCTGAGAAAAACGTCAATTTCAAGCACGGCGAAGCTATCCGCTGGATTCTAACCGATGATGCCGGCGAAGTAATTGGCCGGGTAGCCGCCTTCGTAAATCAGCAGACCGCTCACGCTGATGCCACGCTGCCCACCGGCGGCATGGGCTTTTTCGAGTGTATTGATGACCAGACGGCGGCCAACACACTGTTTGAAGCCAGCCAGACCTGGCTGGCGGCGCGCGGCATGGCGGCCATGGATGGCCCCATCAACTTTGGGGAGCGGGACCGATACTGGGGGCTGCTGGTTGCGGGCTTCACGGAGCCCAACTATGGCATGTTCTACCACCCGCCCTACTATCAGCAGCTGTTTGAAGGCTACGGGTTTCAGGTGTATTTCAAGCAGTATACCTGCTACCGCGAAGTAGCCATGCCGCTGCATCAGGCGTTCAGCGCCGCCGCCGTGCGCTATGCCGAGCAATACCCGACCTTCCAGTTCCGGCACGCCAGCAAGCGCGACCCTGACAAGCTGGCCCGCGACTTTCACCACGTGTACAACCTAGCATGGGCCAACCACAGCGGCATTGCGGCCATGCCGCTGGAAAAAGCCCACGAACTGGTGCGCCAGATGAAGCCCGTGCTAGATGAGCGGCTACTCTGGTTTGCCTATCACAACGAAGAGCCGGTGGCTTTCTTCGTGAGTCTGCCCGAGCTGAACCAGATTTTTAAGCAGGTGGGCCGCAATTTCAACCTCTGGAACAAGCTCCGCTTTCTGTGGCAGAAGCGCCGCTACGAGCAGCGAACCGATAAAAAACTGTTCGGAGTTATTTTTGGCGTGGTGCCGGAGTGGCAGGGCAAAGGCGTGGAAAGTGCCATGATGGTACACGCCCGTGCCGAGTTTATGCGTGCTGGCTACACCGAAATCGAAATGAACTGGATAGGCGACTTCAACCCCCGGATGCTCGCCCTGACCCGTTCCATTGGCGCCCGCATCTACAAAACGCACGTCACGTACCGCTACCTTTTCGACCGGCAGCGGCCCTTCGAGCGCAGCCCTATTATCCGGTAAGCTTCAGATAACGAATAGCCAAGGCTGTCATCCTGAGCAACGCGAAGGACCCTCCCACGCCAGAACAAGTTGTTGCAGCGTGAGAAGGTCCTTCGCGTTGCTCAGGATGACAGTTTTATTTTGCCCCTTCACTACTTACCGACCAAACTGCTCGTGCAGCCGTAGCACCTGCGGAATCAGCAGGTGCTGGTCGTCGTTGCGGATGAGGTGGTCGGCGCGCTGCATCTTCTCCTCCTCACTCATCTGCTTGCCGATAATAGCCAGCACATCGTCGGCGGTGCGGTGCGGGTCGCGGTGCAGCACGCGCGCCTGCCGGACTTCCAGCGGCGCAAACACCGTGATAATCTGGTCCAGCTGACGGTAAGCCCCCGATTCGTAGAGCAAGGCCGCTTCTTTCAGAATGTAGGCGTGGCCCTGCGCCGCACAGTCTGCCGACCACAGCGCAAAATCACGGCCGACGGCGGGGTGCACCAACGCATTGAGGCGGGCCAGCTGCGCCGGATCGGAGAAGGCGAGGCGGCTGATGTGGGCGCGGTTGAGCTGGCCGGTGTCGTCAAACGTTTCCGGGCCGAAAGCAGCCAACAGTTCATCACGGAGCTGCGCATCGTTCACCATCACCCACTTGGCCCGGAAATCGGAATCGTAGACGGGCACGCCCAGCACCTGGAACAGCCGGCAGACCACGCTTTTTCCCGAGCCGATACCGCCCGTAATTCCGATCCGCCGCATACGCTACTGTGAGAACTGAGTAAGTGGATAGAAGCAGGCGAAGGCCAAGCGGGGTGCCGCTAGTCTGCGGGAACCGTGGCAATGCGCACCAGCTTTGTGATAACGCGGCGGCCGCGCACCACCTCAGGCACCTGCGCCAGCACCGGCTGCAGGCTGGAGTCAGGCCCGAAAAACTGACCGTAATGCAGCTGCACGCGCACCTGGCTACGGTCGAGGCGGGCACTATCTTCGGGAAAACATTGCAGCCGCACGCGTACCGTAGCCGGGGTCAGTCGGTATTCGCGGCCGGGCGGAAAGCCCGCCAGCTCCGGCAGCACATCCAGTGCAATGCTCACCAGCGGACGAGGCTGCAGGCGCACCCGCACTTCCTGCACATTGGTTTGCACCAGCTCCGGCCCCCCAATCGGGACGCTCAGGTCGCCGTTGCTGCTGCCGGCGGGTGCCTGCGGCAGATGCACCGGATACGGGTTGGCCAGCGCCTCTACCTGCCTGGCCGGCCCCTGAAACAGCACCTGCGCCGGCATAAAGCGCGCCGCAAAGGGCAGCGCCGAGCCATCGGCAGCCGGGCTGAGGGCCAGCGTAAGGCGGCGGCTCACCAGCCGGTCAAACTCCACCCAGAGCGTGTCCGAAATCAGGTAATTGAACTGTAGTCCCTCCATAGCTGCCTGCAGAGCCGGCCGCACAGCCATGCCTGTCACGTAGCGCGTGTTGGGCAACGCGTACAGGGTTATTTCAGCCGGCTTCACGTCCAGCATCAGCTGCTTGCGCAGCAGCTTCCAGCCACGGCTGGTTACGTTCACGGCTACTTCCGTCGGCAGGGGCTTCACGGGCACGTAGCGCGATACATCGTAGCGCCAAGCCAGCGGATATGTGATGCGGGTGGTATACGTCTTGTTCAGGGCGTTCAGCAGCCAGAAGGTGCTGGCCGCCAGAAAGCATGCCGTTACGGCCCGCCAATAGCTACGCTCCTGCCCGTAGAACGGGCTGAAGAACCAGCGCAGCATACGGGCAGAACGAGCGAGGGGCATACAAACAGGGCTGGATTAGGCCACTGGCGGCGTTTCGACAGCTTTGGCGGGTTTCACTTCGCGGGAAATAGCCGAGCGGTCAAACTTGAGCTTGGTTCCCCGGTCTACCTCAATAATAACCGTTTCGTCGGTGAGGTCAAGCACTTTGCCGTGCAGGCCCCCAATCGTAACCACGGTAGCGCCTTTCACAATGGATTCGCGAAACTTCTTGGCCTCGGCTACTTTGCGCTGCTGGGGCCGGATCATGAAGAAGTAAAGCACTACGGCAATGGCTACCGGAAACAGGTAGGACATGAAGCTGTTGGCGGAAGAAGGCGCAGCTGCCTGCAGGAGAAGAGTAGCAAACATGAGAAGGGTCAATTAGGCAATACGATAGCCGGAAAACAGAAAACGGCAATGAGGTGAAACAGGGCTCCTTGATAACCAGAACCTTGCTTCACCTCATGCTGAGTTGCCTGCTATGTTCTACTGACGAACGGGGCCCTGCTCGCCATCGGGCAGGATGTTGGTCTTGATGGAAATCTGGTTGATGCTAGGCGTGGTGTTGGCACGCACGGCCACCTGCTTGTTCTGGATACCCGATTTACCGTGGCTGTCGAACTGCACTTCAATCGTGCCTTTGCCACCCGGCTGCACGGGCTCCTTGGTCCAGGAAGGCGTGGTGCAACCACACGAAGCCTGCGCATTCTCGATGAGCAGCGGCGTTTTGCCGGTGTTCGTAAACTCAAACGTGTGCTTTACCACAGCGCCGGGCTTGATGTCGCCGAAGTCGTGCTCGGTTTTGGCGAAGGTCATTACCGGCGCGTTGGGGTTGGCTACTTCCGTTTCGGCCGTCACGTTGGGGTTGTCAACGGTCGGGTTGGCAGCGGCTTCCGTAGCGGCGGCGTTCATGCCCTCCGTACCGACTTCGGCCGTCTTATCGTTGGAACAGGCGCCTGCCAGCAAAGCACCGGCAAGCAGGAAAGAAGGAAAAAGAATACGTTTCATGCGAAGAAAAATGTGGGCATAGGCAGCTGCCTATGCATTCTGCAAATTAGCAATAATTGCTTGGGCAAACTCAGTAGTAGTGGCTTTGCCGCCCAGGTCGCCGGTGCACTTGTCTTTGTCTTTGAGCGTCTTTTCCAGCGCCTTCTCAATCTGGTCGGCATAAGTGTGCTCACCGAGGTGATGGAGCATCATCAGACCCGAACGGAGCAGCGCCGTAGGGTTTGCTTTGCCTTGGCCGGCAATGTCCGGGGCCGAGCCGTGTACGGCCTCAAAAATGGCCATATCGTCGCCGATGTTGGCGCCAGCTACTACACCCAGACCGCCCACGAGGCCCGCGCACAGGTCCGACAGGATGTCGCCGAACAGATTGGTGGTTACGACCACATCAAACTGCTCGGGCTTGTTCACGAGCTGCATGCACATGTTGTCGATGATTTTGTCCTCGAACACGATGTGCGGAAACTCGTTGCTGGCTTCCTTGCAGGCGTTCAGCATCAGGGTGCCGGCCATTTTCAGGATGTTGGCTTTGTGAGCCAGCGTTACCTTCTTGCGGCCGTGCTTATCGGCGTAGGCAAAGGCGGCGCGGCAGATTTTGCGCGAGCCTTCTTTGGTAATACGGTTGAACGAGTCGGCAATGCCCAGCCGCTCATCGTACACTTCCAGACCCGAGTACAGGCCTTCGGTATTCTCGCGGAACAGGACCAAGTCAATGCCTTCGTAGCGCGTCTTGATACCGTCGGTGGTTTTGGAAGGGCGCACGTTCTGGTACAGGTCGTACTTCTGGCGCAGCGTCACGTTGATGCTGCGGAAGCCTTTGCCTACCGGCGTCGTGATGGGGCCTTTCAGGGCCACGCGGTTTTTCTCCAGCGACGTCAGCAAGGCCTGCGGAATCAACTCGCCCGATTGGTCGAAGGTCGTCTGGCCGGCGTTCTGCTCTTCCCATTGCACAGGCACCTTGGCGGCAGCGAAAATGTCGGTTACAGCTTTCGTGATTTCCGGCCCAATGCCGTCGCCGGGGATGAGAGTGATGAGATGCATCAAGTAATGAATGAGGGATGGGGAGATGGGGAAGCCGACCCAACCGGCCGGCTATGTTGCCGCAAAGGTACCACGCCAGAATGTGCCGCACATGAAAAATGTGCCGATGTGCCGTTTGCAGAGTGGGAGTAAGCCTCCTGCAAATCAGCGCATCAGCACATTTCGGTCACTGGCGTCATTCTCAACTGCCTTTGCGGGAGTTGATCTGGTTGATGAGCTGATCAACGTCGCCGAGCAGCTGCTCGGCCTTGCTTTTGGCATCCTGAATCACGCGCTGGCCTTCGCTCTTGGCAGAGCTGGGGCTTTGGTCGGCGCGGCTCGTAACAAGGTTCTCAGTGAGGTCGGCCAGCGTCTCGCGGTATTTTTCCAGCTGATAGCTCAGCCAGCTGCGGGTTTCGCGGCCTTTCTCAGGTGCGTACAGAAGTCCGATGACGGCCCCGGTGAGGGCACCGCCCGCGAAGCACAGAATACCGGTAGTGGTTTTGCTACCCATAAAATTGGAAACGTGGCGTGGTGGGAAGAGAGAAAACAACACCTTAATAGACGAAGCAGCCCCCTACGAGGTTGCCCGGCCCAGGGGCTATTGGTTGTCCAAGAGGCCGCGGCCCGATTTGCGAATGGCGCCGCTGGCCGTCAGATCCTGGGCCAATTTATCCAGAATCCCGTTCACAAACTGCTTGCTCTTGGGAGTGCTGTAGATTTTGCTGATTTCGATATACTCGTTGATGGTCACTTTCACCGGAATGCCCCGGAACAGGTGCATCTCGCAGAGGGCCATCTTCAGCAGAATCTTGTCGGTGAGGGCAACACGCTCCACGTCCCAGTTCTGCACCGACTCGGCAATCAGCTTCTCGTATTTCTCGTCGTCGGCCAGGGTTTGCTTGTACAGGCTTTCCGCAAACTCCTTGTCCTCCGTCCAGTTCGCCGACAGCGACATTAGCTCCAGCTCCTCTGTTGCGGCTTCATCGAGCATCTTCACCGTCTTCAGCACCAGGTTCTTGACAATGGACCGGTTTTCTTCCCAGTTCAGGTCGTCTTCCTCGATGTAACGCGGCAGGCTTTCGCCCTTGAACACGTAGGACTTGAAGAGGTGCTTCAGCATTTCCTGGTCCTCGGCGTAGTTGCCGGCCGGAGCCGCCAGATAGCTGATTATTTCCGGGTCCTGCCGCATTTCGTTGCGCCAGGCGCCACGCACCGCCTCCATCTCCTCCTCGCCATGCCATTGCTGGGAGCGACGAATGGTGAGGGCCTGCAGCTGCGTGTTGCTGATGAGCTTCTGAATTGCTTGGTTTTCTTCCAGACGAGTGGTATCCAGCTGCGGCTCAGCCGACGCAATGTGCTTGCGGGCCGCGCGGGCCTTGTCTTCCTCAATTACCTGCAGCAGCGCTTCCGGGATATTGAGCAGGTGCAGGTATTGGTCGTGGATGCTCTCGGCAGCATGAATCATCTGGCCGCCGTAGAAGTTGGCGTCCTTGGCAACCGCCTTCTGGTAGTATTTGATGGCATCCTGCACGGCACCGTACACGTCGGCATCGTCGCCTTTTTCAGGCTCTTCGCCGCTCTTGTACCACTCCTTCAGCACTACTTCGGCCAGCTTGCGCTGCCCTTGCAGTTTGCGGCGGTCCTGCGGCTCCGGTGAGGTAAGATCGGGCGCAAAAGCATCCGCAATCTGGTCATTAGCCAGCGAAAAATCAGACGCAACTGCCTGATGGTAGGCGTAGAGGGCCTGCATGACCTTGATGCGGAGCGTGCGACGGTTGAGCATGAGTTGTCGGGTTGATTGTTGATTGCGGATAGTTGATTGATTCTGGTTGCCGGAAGCCGGGAGCCTACCAACAATCAACTATCCGCAATCAACAATCAGGAATTAATAAGTGGATTTGACTTTGCCCAGCGAGGCAATGCGCTCCTCAGCCTGCCGGATGGCGGCGGCTTGCGGATGGCTCTGCTCCTGCTCGGCTTTGTTGAGCACCTGCGTGGTGTAGTCGTAAATCTTTTCGGTCTGGGTGAGGGCCGTTTGGCGGCTGCCGCCCACTACTTCCGAGTACACGTTGATGAGGCCACCAGCATTGATGAGGAAGTCGGGGGCGTACACGATGCCGCGCTCCACCAGAGCCGGTCCGTGCACGTTTTCGCTCTTGAGCTGGTTGTTGGCACAGCCGGCAATAACGCGGCACTTCAGCCGGTCAATCGTGTTATCGTTGATGGTCGCACCAAGCGCGCAGGGCGAATAGATGTCCACCTCTTGGTCGTAGATTTCGTCGAGACCCACAGCGCGGGCACCGAAGCGGGCAGCGGCTTCCAGCGCACGGTCTTCGTAGTAGTCGGTCACTACCAACTGAGCGCCTTCTTTCTGCAGATACTCCAGCAGGTAGGTACCCACGTGGCCCACGCCCTGCACCGCAATGCGCTTGCCAGCCAGCGAATCAGAACCGAAGGCCTTTTTGGCGGCGGCTTTCATCCCCATATAAGTACCGAAAGCCGTTACGGGCGACGGGTCGCCGGAGCCACCCATGCTTTCGGGCAGACCCGCAACGTGCTTGGTTTCCATCCGGATGTACTCCATGTCCTTGGTGGTCATGTTTACATCTTCGGCCGTGATGTACTTGCCGTTGAGGTTTTTCACGAAGCGGCCAAACTTGCGCAGCAGCGCCTCGGTCTTCATAGTCTGGTCGCCGATGATGACGGCTTTGCCACCACCCAGGTTGAGGCCCGAAATGGCGGCTTTGTAAGTCATGCCGCGCGAGAGGCGCAGCACGTCGTTCAGAGCTTCCATGTCGGAGGCGTAGTGCCACATGCGCGTGCCACCCAGAGCCGGGCCCAGCACCGTGTTGTGGATGCCGATGATGGCGCGCAGACCAGTTTCGTGGTCGTGGCAGAATACTACCTGCTCGTGCTGGTGCTCAGCAATCTGACCGAAAACCGACGTGTCGGTCATTTCTTGGATTTCAACCATGGCGATGGAGAAAATGAGGGTGGGGGAATTTTGGGGGAAGGAACAGAGCGGTACTTGCGTGTTGTATCTTTGAGGAGTGCGCGGCGGCGCGGCACAGCGTTTACGTTGAATGGCTCAAAACCGGCTATTGCTAGTCCGGCACAAAGCCCCGCTCCGTGACACACACCTCAATTCGGGTGCAAAAGTAACCCAATTTCCGGTTACGGCCATTGGCGGCGCTATCTTCGCGACGGACAGGCCGTATGACTTCCGGCTTCTATTCCCTTCTGCCGTGCGCGCACTTTCCGCTACCAATAAATACCTGTTTCGCTATAAATGGCACTTCCTCGGTGGCGTGCTGTTCGTGGCTTTGAGCACGCTGCTGGCCATTTTCCCGGCCCAGATAGTGCGCTACGCCTTCGATTTGGTGAGTGAGGGCATCGGCCTGTACCATCTGTTTGCGGGCACCGCGGCCCAGAGTGAGGTGTATTCGCTGTTCGGGCGCAACGTGTTGCTGTATGGCACCCTCATTATTGTGCTGGCGCTGCTGCGGGGCGTATTTCTGTTCTTCATGCGCCAGACGCTTATCGTGATGAGCCGACACGTGGAAAACGACCAGAAAAACGAAATCTACCAGCACTACCAGAGCCTGCCGCTGGCCTTCTACCGCCGCCACAGCACCGGCGACCTGATGTCGCGCATTTCGGAGGACGTGGGGCGGGTGCGCATGTACATCGGGCCCGCGCTGATGTATTTTATGCAGCTCGTGATTCTGTTCGTGCTCATCGTGCCGCTGATGCTGATGGTGAACGTGAAGCTGACGCTCTACACGCTGCTGCCGCTGCCGGTGCTGAGCGTGAGCATCTTCTACGTCAACACGCTGATTGAGCGTAAATCCGACGAAATCCAACGCTCTTTGGCTTCCATGACCACCTTCGTGCAGGAGGCGTTTTCGGGCATCCGGGTACTGAAGTCGTTTGTGCGCGAAGAAGACTCGCACCGGCAGTTTGCCATTGCCTCGGAGCACTACAAGGACAAGTCACTGAGCCTGAACTTCGTGAACTCGTTGTTTTTCCCGCTGATTCTGTTTCTGGTAGGCTTGAGCACCATCGTCACAGTGTGGCTGGGCGGGCAGGAGGTTATCCGGGGCACCATCACTACGGGCAGCATTGCCGAGTTCCTGATTTACGTGAACCTGCTCACCTGGCCCGTGACGGCGCTGGGCTGGACCAGCAGCCTCGTGCAGCGCGCCGAAGCCTCGCAGGCCCGCATCAACGAGTTCCTGGACCAGAAAACCGACATCGTGTCGCGCGAGAACGTGCAGCAGGAAATTCAGGGCGACATCGTCTTCGACAACGTCAGCTTCACTTACCCCGACACCGGCATTCAGGCGCTGCGCAACGTGAGCTTCCGCATTCGGCCGGGCCAGACGCTGGCTGTCATCGGAAATACGGGCTCCGGCAAAAGCACGGTGGCCGTGCTGCTCTGCCGCCTGTTCGATGTGAGCGAAGGCGCCATCAAAATCGACGGGGTAGACGTGCGCGACTACGCACTAACGAGTTTGCGCGAGCAAATCGGCTACGTGCCCCAGGACGTGTTTCTGTTCTCGGACAGCATCCGCAACAACATCAATTTCGGCCTCGATACTGCCGACGAGGCCCGTATGCTGCAGGCTGCCAAAGATGCCAACGTCTACGACAACATCATGCGCTTCCCAGAAGGCTTCGACACCAAAGTAGGCGAACGGGGCATTACGCTGTCGGGCGGGCAGAAGCAGCGCGTGAGCATTGCGCGGGCCCTGGTGAAGGAGCCCAAAATCCTGATCCTCGACGATTCGCTGTCGGCCGTGGATACCAACACCGAAAACGCCATTCTGGGCGCATTGCAGCGTATCATGCACAATCGGACCAGCCTCATCATTTCGCACCGCGTGAGTTCCGTGAAGCTGGCCGACGAAATTCTGGTGCTCGACGATGGCCGGATTGTGCAGCACGGCACCCACGAAGCACTGATGCAGGAAGAAGCAGGGCTTTATCGGGCGCTCTACGAACGGCAGCTGCAGAGCGAGGACGTAGCGTAGGCTTGCGCGTCAGCACCACTTTTTATTAACGAATTACGCGCAGCGTAGCGCACGAGTCCTGCTGCCACAATACCTCTACTGCGTGCTGCTGCACAAGCTGCTGGCGCTGCTTGTTGCCACAGACTACCACCGTTTCATTAGCAGCAATCTGGTCTATTGCGTTGGCAGGCCGGTAAGTAAGCTGGTGCTGGCGGGTTCGCTCAGCAATGAACCCGTACCATTCCATACTGCCATTGTAGCTCGGAGGCATCAGTAGGGTGTAGGCTGTCAGGACGGGCAGGTTTGCGTGTTGCCGTTGCAGGTGCCGGCCAAACTGCAGCTCAGCCTCTACAAACCGATGGCGGTGCTGAGTCGTCAGGTCGCTCATGAGGTTGGCGTACGGCCCCCAAAGCAGCAGCAACGCCCCCAACACCCACAGCACGGGCGGAAGCACAGGAAGCTGAAAGTGGGTGTGTACCGCCTGTGCCAAGGCTCCGATGCCCAGTGCCGCCAACAGCGCCAGTGCCGGATAGATGGGAGCGTCGTACCAGGTGAGCTTGGTTTGCATGCTACTGAGCAGCAACAGATACCAGCCTACCCAGACGCCGCACAGTACAGCCAACTGGTATTCGGATGTGGTGCGGGCATGGCGAATGCCTAAGCCGAAGCCAACTACAGCAAAAGCCAGCCAGAACGAAAACTTGAACTCTGCCAGTAGGCTCGTATACCAGCCTACAGACTCCTGGTGGCCCTCCAACGATCCGCCGGCGCGGCCGCCTAGCTCATTAGCCCAGACAGCAGCTAAATACCCCGGTCCGGCGGCTTCCCGAATGGCATAGTAGCTGCCCACAATACCTATCACTATCAGTCCGCACAGGTATACGTCACGCCGCCGCCACAACGTAGGCAGGTGGTCAGTGAAGGCCGCGGCCAATACCAGGGCCGGCAAGCCCAGTACTCCCGCCACCCCTTTTGTGAATACCGCCAGCGTGAAGGCGGCTGCGGCCAGCCACAAGGCGCACCGCGACTCGGTGGCTAAGTATCGTCCGAAAGCCAGTACTCCCGCAGTTGTCCAGAGCACCAGCAAGGCATCATAGTCGCCGGTGCGCGCTACGTGCCAGCCCACATAGCCGGGTGCCGAAACCAACACGACAGCGGCCAGCCACCCCAGTAGCGGCCCGCGCAAATAGCGCTGGCCATACCAGAACAACAGCAACGTAGTAGCCAGCGCCGCCAGCGCCGCTGGCAGTCGTACCGCCAATTCCGTGTAGCCCAGCGCCTGAATGCTCAGCGCCTGCAGCCAGATCATCAGCGGAGGTTTGGTGTTCCACAGGTCCGGCTGGTCCTGGTACATCGTGATAAGCCACTGCTGGTGCTTCAGCATCTGGGCCGCGTTCAGGGCCAGCCGCGACTCGTCCCAGAGCTGCATGGGCGCGCTACCCAACCGGAAAAAGAACGAGAAGAATGCCAGAGCCAGTAAAAGAAACAAGGCCAGGCAGACTGCAAGTCTGGAAGAAGAGAACGTAGACAAACGGGAGAGATGCTATAATTATGTGATGCAGACGTAACGCGTATTCTCGGCACAATATTCGGCATTTTCCTTAGCCTCCTGAACGTGAAGAGTTGTGTGTCTTTGCTGTATGATCCTGCTGGCTGAAGCACCTGCTTACCGACACAGCATCTCTGCCGCCCGCCGGCCTACGCCTGCCCCCAGCGCCACGCCCATGCCGTTGCAGCGCAAGGCCCCGAACACGCCCGGCGCCAATGGCCGCACAATTGGCTCAAGTTCCTTCCCGAAGGCCATAACGCCACTCCAGCGGTAGTCGATGCGTACGGCGCGGCCGGGCAGAATTACCTCGCGCAGCAACTGCTCCAGGTAGTGCTGCACCTGCGGTGTCAGGCCGGGCTCGGTGGTAGCTTCGGCTTCAAAGTTAAGGTTGCGGCCACCGCCGAGCAGAATACGGCCGTCAATCTGCCGGAAGTAGGTGTAGCCCTTGTCGTAGTGGAAGGTGCCGGGCAGGTGCAGGCCGGCTATAGGCTCCGTAACCAGTACCTGCCCACGGCCGGGCTGCGCATCCAGCTCCGGGAAAAACTGGCGGCTGAAGGCATTGGTAGCCAGCAGAACCTGGGGCGCAGCCAGTGGCCCCAGCGAAGTTTGGATATTGACCAGGTTGGAACCTGATTCAAGGGCCTGCGCGGCACAACCGTGCAGCACCACAATGCCTGCCGCCCAGGCACGCCGCAGCAAGGCTTCCATCATGCGGCCGGTATGTAGTGCTCCTTCGGCGGTGTTTTCAAGCATCACCTCGACTCCTGAAAAGCCGGTAGCAGGCAGGTGGGCCGTGGCGTCGCGGAATACTGCCGGTGTCCCGATGACGGATGCCAGTAGCTCGTTGTAGTACGGTACGGCCGTGCGGCAACGTTTCGCCAGCTCTGCCTCGGCAGGCCGAAACAGTTCAAACCCGCCGACCGGCTCGTAGCGCAAGGCCTCGTCGCCGAGCAGGCCCCGCAGCTCACTCAAGCCTTCCCAGCGGGCCTGTACTACTTGCAACAGCGCAGCCGTGCCCCCACGTGCTTCCTGCTCCAGCAACTCCGATATGCTCCCGAAGCAGGCAAATCCGGCGTTTTTCGTGCTGGCTCCATTGGGCAGCGTGTCCCGCTCCAGTACCAGCAAGCGCGCACCAGGGCGCAGCTGCCGCAGGTGCAGCGCCGCTGTCAGCCCAACTAGTCCTGCTCCTATAACAACGACATCGAAGCCGTGCAGAAACGTCTGATGCTCCCAATAGGAAAGCGTTGGAATACTCATCCGGCGAAAGTAAGTAGTCCCGGGTTCTTGCCTGATTCCGCCAGCCCGGGCAGTAAGCGGCTACGGGGTATTTGTGCATAAAAAAAGCCCGCCCGGCAACTGCTAAGCGGGCTTTCTACTAGTAAGCTCAAGCCTATTGTCCTACCATCACGCGCTTCATGCCGTGCCGCTCACCCGAGGTGCATTGCACGATGTAGGCGCCAGCCGGCAACCCGCTCACATCGAGCGTGGCTACATCGTTGCTGCTCAGCAGGTCACGGGTGATGACCGGGCGGCCATCCGGACCGTTGATTTCCACGCGGGTTGGGCCCGAAGCATTCGTCCGGACCGTGAGGCGCTTGGTCACCGGATTGGTTTCGGCCCGCACTTTCAGCGCGCCGGTGTTGGTGGCTGGCTGCTCCATCTTATCAGTTACCAGTGCCGGAGGTGTAGCCGCTGCTTCAGCAGGCTTAGTGGCAGCAGTTGCTGGCTTGGCAACCGGCTTAGCTGTAGCGGCTACCGGCGGTTTGGCCGCAGGCTTAGCCGTGGCCGGCGCTTTAGCCGCGGGGCTCTTAACGGCCGGCTTAGCGGCGGTTTTGGTCTGGGCCTGAACGGGTGCCGACAGCGAGAAAGTGGCTATCAGACAAACGAGTGTAAAGAGTGTTTTCATACGCACGCCTAACGCAAAAGTGAGCAATACAGTATTTTGACAAAGATAGCCAAAATCCATATTCCACCACGGGAAATATACATAATCCCCTCATAATCAAAGCACATATTCAACACCCCAACTTCAATAGTTTAAAAATAATATTTCTCCCCTGCTATCATTGTCCATGCTGCCGGTTAGCAGGCACTGACGGTGCGCTCGGCAGCAAACCTCCTACTTATCGAAACGCTTATCGAAACATATTGGCACTTTATAAACCAGTCCGAACCGAAGGCATTTAAACGACAGAAAACCTTTGTCTTTCAAATAATTATACCACTATCCACTCTCTAAACCAGCCGCCTCGTCCGGTCTGCCACGGTGTTTTGGTGAGGTGTGCTAAGCAGAAAGTGAGTAAGTTCGAAGGCTCACAACTCAATTTTTATCCTTTCCGCAATGGCTGCACCAACCCTTACCGGACTACGTGCCGGTGTCCTGCACGGCGACGAAGTTCAATCCCTTTTCCAGTATGCCAAGGCGCATTCCTTCGCGCTGCCAGCCGTAAACGTCACCGGCACCAACACGGTGAATGCCGTGCTCGAAACCGCCCACGAGGTGAATTCGCCGGTTATCATTCAGTTCTCTAACGGTGGGGCTCAGTTCTTTGCGGGCAAGTACCCCTCGAACGAGAACCAGCGGGCCAGCATCGCCGGCGCCATTTCCGGAGCGCAGCACGTGCACGCCATGGCCGAGCTCTACGATGTGCCGGTGATTCTGCACACCGACCACGCCGCCAAGAAGCTGCTGCCCTGGATTGATGGCCTCCTCACGGCCGGCGAAAAGCATTTCGCGCAGTACGGGCAGCCCCTCTACAGCTCCCACATGCTCGACCTGTCGGAAGAACCGATTGAGGAGAATATTGAAGTCTGCAAGCGCTACCTGGAGCGGATGGCCAAAATCGGCATGACGCTGGAAATCGAGTTGGGTGTAACCGGCGGCGAGGAAGATGGCGTCGACAACTCCGACGTGGATAGCTCTAAGCTCTACACGCAGCCTTCAGAAGTGGCCTATGCCTACAAGGAGCTCAGCGAAGTAAGTCCCCGTTTCACGGTGGCTGCAGCCTTCGGCAACGTGCACGGCGTATACAAGCCCGGCAACGTGAAGCTGCAGCCTAAAATCCTGCACAACTCGCAGCTCTATGTGCAGGAGCGTTTCAACACCGGCCCGCAGCCCGTTGATTTTGTATTTCATGGCGGCTCCGGCTCCAGCCAGGAAGAAATCCGCGAGGCTATCAGCTACGGAGCTATCAAGATGAACATTGATACCGACCTGCAGTGGGCGTTCTGGGAAGGCATCAAAAACAACTACGTCAAGAACGAAGGCTTCCTGCAGGGCCAGATCGGCAACCCTAACGGCCCCGATTCGCCGAACAAGAAGTACTACGATCCGCGCGTGTGGCTGCGCGAAGGCGAAAAGACCTTCGTAGCTCGTCTCAAGCAGGCTTTCGAAGACCTGAACGCCGTGAACCGTCGCCCCTAGCAGCAGCGGTAAGCGGTACAGCTTATCAGCAAAAAGCCGCCCCTCCTGCCTAGCAGGAGGGGCGGCTTTTTGCTGAGCCGTCAGCTGCCGTAAAATATTTTTCAGGGCTTGCCGAAAAGCGAGCCAGCGGCGCAAGCTGCAGAATATGAGGCGCCTTTCTGGTCTTTGGCGGGTTAGCAACCCGCTAAAAACCGGCTATATGCGCTGCAGGCCCAATTTTCTTCGGCAGCTATTGCGAAACTCTCACTTCTTCGCTTACCTTTGTGTCTCAATTCTCTCGGGGTGTAGCGTAGCCTGGTATCGCGCCAGCATGGGGTGCTGGAGGTCGTAGGTTCGAATCCTGCCACTCCGACTGAAGAGTTTCTTGCTCGAAAAGCCTCTGGGAACCCCACCCGGAGGTTTTTTTCGGCCAAAAGCCTGGATTTATGGGTGCAGTATACTGCATCAACAGGAAAATTCGGGGTGTAGCGTAGCCCGGTATCGCGCCTGCTTTGGGAGCAGGAGGCCGCAGGTTCGAATCCTGCCACCCCGACTTTATATGTTAGGTTACCAAAAGCCCGCTGAACTTACGTTCAGTGGGCTTTTTTATTTGTAGCCGGCCATAATTGCCCGCAGGATTCCCCGTTACTTTGCCATTCCTATTTCCTCTTCTCTTATCCTTTTTCACATGAAAATCCTTATTAGCAGCCTGGCACTCAGCCTTGCTGCAGCCTCGGGGGCGCAGGCCCAGATTGCCAAAGGCACTACCCTTCTGACTGGCAACATTGGCTACACCAGCGTCACCAACAAGTCGGGCAACTACGACAGCAAAATCAGCCGCTTCGAAGGCAACCTGGGGGCAGGGCACTTTCTGGCCGACAACCTGATGTTGGGACTGAATGTGGGCTATGTCAATGGCAACGAAGACTATCCTATCTACAATGCCATTGATCCATTTGACCCGTATGTTGCCTATGGCGAATACAACACCAAGGAATTCAGCCTCGGGCCGGTACTGCGCTACTACAAGTTTGTTGGCGGCGACCAGGCAGCTTTTTTCGGGCAGGTCGGCGGCGGCTATCGGAGTGCCCGCCAGCTCACGGAGCCGGGCCTCGGCCGTCCCTCCTTCCAGCACGACCGAAAAGGGTTTTACGGGCAGTTGGCCCCCGGCTTCGTGTTTTTCCCTACTCCCAAATTCGGGCTGGAGCTTTCCTTGCGCGGCCTGAGCTACGAGCAGATGAAAGAGGAAGCCCACGATTTTGCCCCCGAGATGAAAACCAGTGCGCTCGACTTCGGCTTTGGCCTCAATGATCTGCGCTTCGGGGCTTCCTTCTATCTGGGCCGTAACTAGCGCACTGCACCATGAGATACTACTTACTTGGCGTGCTGGCAGCGGCAACGACCAGCGCCGCGCAGGCGCAGATTTCAGCGGGCACAGTGCTGCTGGGCGGCAGCCTTGGCTACCGGCAGCAGCTGACGAAAGTGGCTGCTACCGGTTTCCTGCCGGCGTACGAGGACCGGCTGCGCCAGATTACGGTCAGCCCGACAGCTGGCTATTTTGTGGCCAACAACTTGGTGGTGGGCGTGCAAATGAACTGGCAGCAGGAGACGCGCAACTACCCGGCTATTATTCCGGTGGTTATCAACCCGGGCCCCGGGCAGCCCACTGCCACCGTGCTGTATGGCGAAAACACCACCCGCTGGATGCAACTGGGGCCATTTGTTCGCTACTACCAATTTATTGGCGATAAAGCAGCTTTCTACGGCCACGCGGGCGCCGGGTACTCAGCAGCCACCTACAAGGATAAGCCGCCCGTTTATTTTGGAAATTCCGACGCCAAAAACTCCGGCTTCTATGGCCAGTTGAGTCCGGGCTTCGTGTATTTTCCCACACACTTTTTTGCGCTGGAAGTAGGCCTGCGGGGACTTTCCTATCAGCGCCTCAGCTATAGTGGCGATGACTATACTGGCGAAAAGCCAACTTCATCGGCCTTCGATATGGGCTTCCGGCTGCGCGACCTGCGCCTGGGGGCTTCGTTCTACCTGGGCCGCGGCTACTCGCTGTAAATACCGACCTGTTTTTCAGAAAAGAGCCCGACTGGAAGGAGTTTCCAGTCGGGCTCTTTTCTGAAAAACAGGTCGGTATGGATTATTTCACTGCGGCCCACACTTCTACCGGGCCGGTAGCAGGAAACTTCTCCAGGTATACGTTCTGCAACGTCAGCCCCTGCTCCTTGGCCGCTGCCTTAACGCCGGTGTAGAGCTTGTCTGGCGCTACAAGGTAGCTGGCAATGATACGGGCATGCAGCACGCGCTGGCCGGCGCCAAAGGCCCGGTAACGGTAGCCTTTCGGCAACTGCTGCGACACAGTATCCTCCACTACCAGGCCCACGAACACCTTGGCTGTTTCGCTGGCCTTGGCGGGGTCGTTGTAGAAGATGTTGCCGAAGGTGCCGCGCAGCTTGCCGGAAGTCCGGATTTCGTAGGCCTCACGGGTCAGGTCGCCGAACTGCTCGCTATTGGCCGGGCCTTCGAAGTAGCGGCCGGCCAGAAAGATAGGCTGAGCCGTAGTTTCCAGCGTAACGTCAGCCTTTTTGAAGCCGCCCAGGAAATAGTAGGCCACGCCGGCGGCCACAATCAGCAGCAGGGAAAGCAGCAGGAAAATTCGGTTCATAAATCAGCACGAAGGAAGAGAGAGAGATGTAAGCGCCGCAACGCCGCGCAAAAATACCGGTCGGCGGCGGTATCGGGCACAAACTAGGTGGCAGACTTTGGCCTGTGTCAGCCGGCCAGCACGTCTTTGTACTGCATCTGGTAGAGCTGGCGATAATAGCCATCCTGGCGGAGCAGCTCCTCGTGGCGGCCCGATTCCTTGATTTCGCCCCGGTCGAGCACGATGATGCGGTCGGCTTTTTGGATGGTGCTCAGGCGGTGGGCAATGACGAGGGCGGTGCGGCCCTGCATCAGCTTCTCGATGGCCTCCTGAATCAGCTCCTCTGTTTCGGAGTCGACGGACGAGGTAGCTTCATCTAGGATGATGATGGCCGGCTGATACACCATGGCCCGCACGAAGCTGATGAGCTGGCGCTGGCCTACGGAAAGCGTAGCGCCACGCTCCATCACGGGGTAGCTCAGGGCGCCGGGCAGCCGCTCGATGAAGCGGCGGGCACCCACCAGGTCGGCGGCTTCCCAGATCTGGGCGTCAGTGATGTCCTCGTGGCCCAGCGTGATGTTGTCGCGGATAGTGCCCGCGAACAGGAACACATCCTGCAAAACCACGCCGATATGGCGGCGCAGCACGCTCAGGTCGTAGAGGGGCAGGTCGTGGCCGTCGATGCGGATATGACCCTTGTTGATGTCGTAGAAGCGGCTGAGCAGGTTGATGATGCTGGTTTTGCCGGCGCCGGTAGCGCCCACGAAGGCCACGGTCTGGCCGGGCTCTACCCGGAAGCTGATGTCGCGCAGCACCCACTCCTCGTCATTGTAAGCAAACCAGACGTTCTCGAACTCCACTTCGCCGCGTAGCGTGGCCGGGGCCAGCGTGCCGTTGTTGGGCACAAACTCTTGGCTGTCGAGGAGCTTGAGCAGGCGCTCGGTGCTCACCAAGCCCAGCTGCAGCGTATTGAACCGGTCAGCAATCTGACGAATAGGCCTGAAGAACAGGGCGTTGTACATGATGAAGGCGATGAGCGCGCCCTTGGAAATAGTGCCTTCGATCTGGCCCTGCGCGGCGTACCACACCAGCAGCCCCACTCCTACTGCCGCCAGCACCTCGGCCACCGGAAAGTAGATGCTGTAGTACAATACCGAGCGGATATTGGCGCGGGTATGCTCCTGGTTAAGGGCTTGAAACTTGCGGTATTCGCGCTGCTCGTTGTTGAAGATCTGCACCACGTTCATGCCCGTCAGGTGCTCCTGCACGAAGGCGTTGAGGCTGGCTACAGCCGTGCGCACCTCCTGAAACGAGCGTTTCACCTTCTCCTTGAACACGTAAGTGCTGAACAGCAGCGGCGGAATCACGGAGAGGCTCACCAGGGTCAGGCGCCAGTCGATGTAGAACATGAAGGCCATGATGAACACGATCTGCAGAATGTCGCCTATCATGGCCGCCAGCCCCTCGCTGAACACGTCAGACAGCGTCTCAACGTCGGAGATGTTGCGCGTGACGAGCACGCCAATGGGCGTGCGGTCGAAGAACTTGAGGCGCAGGTTGAGGATGTGCTTGTACAGGTCCACCCGAATGTCGCGCACGATGTATTGGCCCAGCCAGCCGCCAAAGTAAGTTTGGAGGTAGCTCACGAAGGCATGCGCCACCAGCAGCACCAACAGAATGCCGAAGCCCCGGTTAAGGCCCACCCAGTCGTTCTGCTCAATGGTCACATCAACCATTTGCTGAATGAGAAAGGGCCGCAGCGTGCCCAATACGGCCGTGGCCACAGTCAGGAACACCAGCAAGTAGAAGATGCGCCGATAGGGCCGCACATACACCATCAGCCGGCGCAGCACCTGCCAGTCGAAGATGTTGCCAGATTTGGCGGGGGTAGCGGTAGTTGGATCCAAAATAGCGGGTGGAATGAAACGTAGTAACCGGGGCCGGCGGCGGGAAGTTGCAGGGCCGCCTGTCATCCTGAGTGCAGCGAAGGACCTTGCCACACTAGAATGAATCCGTGTGGTAGTAACTCCAACGTGGCAAGGTCCTTCGCTGCACTCAGGATGACAGAGGGGCCGTGGTCTTTATCGGCCCACAAAGTACGGCAAACCGGGCGGCACCAGTTCGGCGGGCACCACGTCGGGCATGTATTCTACGCGGCTGAGGTAGAGGCCCTGGGCCGGAGCGGCGCCGCTGGCATCTACGCGGCTCTGGGCCCACAGAATCTGCTGAAACTGCGCAGGCGTGATTTTGCCCCTGCCCACGCTCAATAGCGTGCCCACCACCAACCGCACCATACCCCGCACAAAGCGGTTGGCCCGGATGCGGAACACCAGCCCGCCGGGCATCTGGTGCCAGCCGGCCTCATACACCACGCACACATAGTGGTTCTCGCCGCCCTTCACTTTGGAAAACGCCGTGAAGTCGCGCGAGCCGAGCAGATGGGCGGCGGCTTCGTTCATGGCGGCTACATCAGGAGCCAAGTCCAAGTAGAGGGCCCGCCCCACGCTGAAAGGGTCAGGCACCTGGCGCACATAGTATTCGTAGGTGCGGGCATCGGCCGAGAAGCGGGCGTGGGCCTGCGGCAGCACGGGGTGCAGCGCGTAGGCGGCAATGTCGGGCGGCAGGGCGCGGTTGAGGCGGTAGAGCAGCGTTTTGATATCCAGCGTTTCCGGCAGCTCGGCCTCGAAGTGCGCTACTTGGTGGCTGGCGTGCACGCCGGTATCGGTGCGGCCGCTGCCCAGGCAGAACACCGGCTGCCGCAGCACCTGCGACAAGCAGCGGTCCAGCTCCTGCTGCACCGTGAGCGTGTTGGGCTGCACCTGCCAGCCGTGGTAGCGGGTGCCGTCGTAGGCCAGATGAAGGAAGTAGCGCACTGTTTTGGGTGATGAAGGGATGAGGTGATGAAGGGATGACGGGGGCCTCCCCCACTAGCATCCTCTCCCAAAGAGAGGGGAAACCGGAAATGGATGTTAGCTCTGTCTTTTGTTTTTTAGAGCCAGAGCCCCTCTCTTTTGGTGAGGGGTTGGGGCGAGGTCCACGGCACAGGCTAATGCCAATGCTACAGTTTACACCACCAGCGCGTAGAGGCGGGAGTCTAGCATCTGGCCGTCTTTCACCACGCTTTTGCGCATTGTGGCTTCCAGCACGAAACCGGCCTTTTCCAGCACCCGCGCCGAGGCGGAGTTGGGCTCAAATACCACAGCATACAGCCGGCAGACGTCGAAGTTCGCCAGCACGTAGGCCGCCACGGCCTGCACGGCGGCCGTAGCCAGCCCCCGCCCCCAATATGGCCGCGCCAGCCAATAGCCGATTTCAGCCGAACGGCGGCGCACGTCGCTCTTGAAGTGCACGCCAATGCTGCCCACGGCCACGCCATCAACGGCAAACGCCAGGTGCAGGTCGCGCTGGTTGTCGGCCACGGCGGCCAGGAAGTACTCGGCGTCGTGGGTGGTATAGGGATGCGGAAACGTATCGCGCAGGTTCTGCCAGATGCTCCGGTCGTTGGCGTAGCTGGCCAGGGCCGGGGCATCGGCCGGCTGCCAGGGCCGCAGGCAAGCGCCCGGCTGAGGCAGAGGAAGCATAGGCTTGAGGCGGGGGGCGGCCATTGGGTTAATAGTTGATTGGTAATTGATAATTACTGGTTGCAAAGTATTCACCAAAAGCCAAAACCAGGTCCTAGCGATTGACAACCAGCAATCAACAACTACCAATCAGCCAACCAATCTACATCCGCTCGTAAATCACGGAAGCGCCCTGCCCTACTCCTACGCACATGGTCACGAGGCCATAACGCACGTTTTCGCGGCGCTGCATTTCGTGCAGCAGCGTGGCCGTGATGCGCGAGCCGGCCGCGCCCAGCGGGTGCCCGATGGCAATGGAGCCGCCGTTCACGTTCACAATGTCCATGTTCAGGTCCAGGTCACGGACGCAGGCAATGCTTTGCGCGGCAAACGCCTCGTTCAGCTCAATCAGCCCAATATCCTGCAAGGTCAGGCCGGCGCGCTGCAGCGCTTTTTGAGTAGCCGGCACCGGCCCCAGGCCCATGTAGGCCGGATCGACACCCGCCACCGCCGACGCCACCACGCGGGCCATAGGCTTGAGGTTGAAGCGCTTGAGGGCCACCTCGCTCACCACCAGCACGCCCGCAGCCCCATCGTTGATGCCGGCCGAGTTGCCGGCTGTGACGGTGCCATCAACGGGCTGGAAGGCTGGTCGGATAGAAGCCAGCTTTTCCATAGTGCTCAGGCGCGGCGGCTCGTCGGTATCAAACAGCGCGGCAGCTCCCTTGGGGTTGGCCACGAATACCGGCGCAATTTCCTTGCGGAAGCGCCCTTTCTCGGCGGCCCGGTGGTATTTGCGCTGCGAGTTGAAGGCAAACTCGTCCTGCTCGGTGCGCGTGATGCCGTACTTGCGCGCCACGTTCTCCGCCGTTTCGCCCATGGCAAACGGGTGGTGCATCTTGCTGAGCTTGGGGTTGGTGAAGCGCCAGCCTAGGGTGGTGTCGTGGGCCGTCAGCTCGCGCCCGAAGGCGGTTTCCGACTTGGCCATCACAAACGGGGCGCGGGTCATGCTTTCGGCCCCGCCAGCCAGGTATACGTCGCCCTCGCCAGCCATGATGGCGCGCGAGGCATCGGTGATGCTCTGCAGGCCGGACGCGCACAGGCGGTTCACGGTGCAGCCCGGCACCGTGATGGGCAGGCCGGCCAGTAGCGCCGCCATGCGGGCCACATTGCGGTTGTCTTCGCCGGCCTGGTTGGCGGCGCCAATAATTACGTCTTCTACCGCGGCTTTATCGAGGGAAGGGTTGCGACGCAGCAGCTCGCGCAGAATGTGGGCGGCCAGGTCGTCGGGACGGACGCTGCTCAGGGCTCCTGCGAAACGGGCAATTGGAGTCCGGACGGCGTCAACTATGTAAGCGGTAGGCATTGGTAAGTTCGGATGCAGTTATTCCAGTCGTTGTTGGCTACTTTTGCCGGCCCGGCGGCAATACCGACGGCCTAAACTGACAAAACACAAAGATGATACAAAGAATCCAAAGCGTGTTCCTGCTACTGTTGGCCTTGTGCATGCTGGCCGTGCTGTTTCTGCCCCTCTGGCAAAAAGCCGACCCTACTACCGGCCAGGAACTGACCATGACGGCCTTGGGCTTTAGCTATAATAAGCCTGGGGTGGGCCTCACGCCTCCCGGCAATGTATGGTTGATTGCTCTTTTCGCCGGTGCTTCAGCTGCAGTGGCACTGTTTGAGATTTTCCAGTTCCGCAACCGGTTTCTGCAGCTTAAACTGGGCATGCTCAACCTGCTGCTGATTTTGTGCACCATCGGGGCCGGGTTCTACTTCTCCACCCTGGGCGAGCAGGCGCTTAACGTGAAGATGCTGGGTTCCTACCAGGCCGGCTTCTACCTGCCCACGCTGGCGCTGATGCTAAATCTGCTGGCGAACCGCTTTATCCGCCGCGACGAGCAGTTGGTGCGTAGCATGGACCGCCTACGCTAGTCTAGTATCGTCTTCCACATGAAAAAGGCGGCCCCACCTGTGTGGGGCCGCCTTTTTTGTGTGCATGTATCTAGTTCTTTACCGTTGCTGCTGAGCCAGATATTCCTGGAATTCGCGGGCAGTAGCCGAAAACGTAAAGCCTTCATTCAAACGGTACAAATTCTGGCGGTCAGCCACACGCCCGGCTCCAAACTTGGCCAACTCCATTTTCGACGACTCAAAACTCAACTCTTTCATCAGCAGAGCCAAGTCATCCGCCTGGATGGTGGTTTCGTTCAAGGCCTGCTGCAGCAGAGGCAATTTGTCCTTATCGAACGATTGGCGTTGCACGGCCGCACGGAGTGCATCGACATCCTGAGGAGCCATCAGGCGGTTATAGCTCACGCCACCGCCAGGGTAATAGCCTTCGTTATCTTGGTTGCCAGTAGTATATCCCCCGTTGCCATAACCACCCGGCTGATTGATAGGAGGCTGGCTACCATAGCCGCCATTTCCATAAACCGGGCCGCCGTTTGGGTAGCCGCCAGGCCCATTACCATAGTAGCCCCCACGCAAAGGAACAGCTGCTACTTTGCGCAACTCCGGTGCGCGACCAGGGCGGGTCAGAAGCACAAAGCTAGTTTCCAAGCCAGGGTCGAGAAATACTCGGGTGCGGTAGCTGATAGCCCGGCCATTAGCCGTCGGAATCAGAAACTCGGCCATGTGGGTGCCGGCCGCAATCCGGTCGATGTGTACTTGGCGGGCACCACCACGCGTGAGTGGGCGACCATCAAAACGCAGGTCGAACGGCACCCCACGCTCAGAAGCGAAATTGACATTAGCTGGAGCAGCTTGCAGGCGAGCTGCCGCAACCAAAACCATAGTCAGACAGAAGAGTAGCGCCTTTTTCATCGTAGTAGCAAGTCTAGTCGGAAGCAGTTCGGTTGCGTCCGTATTCCTGCTAAGCCAAGGATTGTGCCAGTTCATGAAGTCAATACTTGGCGGCCTTTCCGCACCCCAAAAATTACTACTTACAACCTGTCTGACGAGGTTATTTGCGTTGGTTTCGAGCACAAAAAAGCCCCTGCGTTTCAGAAACGCAGGGGCTTTTTTGTGCTCAGCTTTTCAGCAATGCTTACTCAGCAATCTTGGTCACCTTGAATTCCGTGCGACGGTTGCGCTGATACTGCTCTTCCGTTTTGGCATTCTTGATTTCCGGACGGGTCTCGCCATAGCCTTTGGCCGTGATGCGCGACTTGTCAATGCCTTTCGAAATGATGTAGTCTACAGCCGACTGTGCACGTTTCTGCGACAGAGTCTGGTTGTAGGCATCCTTACCACGAGAGTCAGTATGCGAGCTAAGCTCGATAGTGATTTTCGGGTTGTCGTTCAGCGTTTCTACCAGCTTGTCCAGCTCGGCAGCAGCATCCGGGCGGATATCAGCCTTGTCGTAATCGTAGAAGATGTTCTCGACGCGAATAGCCTTGTTTTTCACGATTTCGGTCAGGGTCAGAGCTACCGGCAGACGAACGTCGTTCATTTCGTTGGGCAGTTGGTCCTGCGAAGGTTTGCGGCCTACCGTGCTCAATGGCGCACGGGCCGTGAAGAAACCGGGGCGGTCAGCTACCAGCGAGTAGTTGGCGGCCGCCGAGTCCAGCTTGATGCTGAATTTGCCTTCTGCATCAGTTGTTACGGTCTGCAGCTTCTGGCCGTCGCGGCCGAACAGGGCCACTTCTTCGTTGCTAGCCGGAGCCGTTACGCCGGTTTTGTCGTTGCGCGTTACTACTGTACCATCAGCGTAGAACGTAACCAGCTTGAGCGCCTTCTTGCGGAACATGTAGAGGTCGTCCGAGCCTTTGCCGCCTGCGCGGTTGGAGGAGAAGACACCAACATCCTTCGTCGTGAAATAGGGGGCGAAGTCGTCGCCGGAGCTATTGATAGGGGCTCCAAGGTTGGTCACCTTGCCCTTATCTACCATGAAGATGTCGAGCTTGCCCAGACCAGGCTGCCCATCCGACGAGAAATACATCGTGCCGTCGGGAGACACCGCCGGGAAATTTTCGTTGCCGGGGGTGTTTATCTGGTCACCCAGGTTTTCGGCGGGCGAGAAGCGGCCGTTCGGGCCTAGGGTAGCTTTGTAGATGTCGTTGCCGCCCAGCCCGCCTTTGCGGCTGGAAGCGAAATACAGCGTCTGGCCATCGGGAGCGAAAGCCGGAGCGAAGTCATCAGCAGTACGGTCGTTGATGTTGGCCAGTACCGGCTCACTCCAGGCGCCATTCTTGAAGTACGAAATCCACAGGTCAACGCTCAGCAGGCCTTTCTTCGAGCCATCGTTGGAGCGTGCGAATACCATCGTTTTGCCATCCGGGGTATAGGTGGCGCTGGCTTCGTGCTTGTCTTCCGTGTTGAAAATGGGCTCCAGCTTACGCACGGTGCCGCCGGTCATCTTATCGGCATCGTCAAACTTAACGGCGTACAGATCATTGAAATTTTCGCCGTTGCCCAGAAACTTCTTGCCTTCGCGGCCGGAAGCAAATACGAGCTCCTTGGTGTCCGGAATTAAGGAAGAGCCAAATTCAGCGGATGGGGTGTTCACCTGATCAAGAGGCATCACCTCGTTGTTGGTGCGCATTGCCACGATGGTGTTAGCCATCTTGGCGTTTTTCGATTCCATTTCGGCGCGGGGAGCGAGGGCGCGGCCAGCATTTGCCTGGGTGTAGGCATCAAACTGTTGCGCAGCTTCGTCATACTTCCCGTTAGCCTTCAGTGCCTGGCCGTAGTAGAACTGGGCATCGGGGGCTTTTACACCGCCGTCGATAGCAGCTTTGTAATAGCTTTCTGATTGCTCAAGGCGGTTGGAAAGGCGGTAGGCCTCTGCCAAACGGTAGTTTGCCGTGGCTACATCCTTGCCTTTTGCGACATCGGCTTTGTACAGCTCAATGGCGGTTTCGTACTCGCCACGAGCAAAGCGTTTGTCTGCTTTACTCATGCCGCCGGAGGTTGCGCAGCCGCTCAGCAGGGCGGTGGAACCGGCTGCGGCGCAAACCAGTAGTAGTTTCTTCATAGGTGGTGAAGGGTGGAGTTGAAGACGAGCCGGCCTTCAATTGGGCCAACCTGGGCCTAATAATACTAAGTTTGAGCAGGATTATAGCCGTAAAGCGAAATTTTTCCCATTTCTAGCCGAAGTACCGAGAGAGCCAAGTTGTGCCCGCAGGGGCTGGAAATGCGCTTTTCAGGGTATCTTTTCGAGAAACAGTAGCATCAAAATAAGGTGTGGTTGAGGTTAGCTGGCCAGCTTCCACCGCCTCTTTCAACTGGCGCCGGTCCAGTAAGCGCACCTGTTCATCTACTAGAAAGGCCAACTGGGATTTCTCCAACAACGATATGTCCAGCAGTTGCTCTAACTCCCGCACAAACCGTACGGAAGCATCAATGGAGCAGCCGCTTGCGTCAGCTACCGCTTCATCGAGCCCGACCACCAGAAACTGATGGTGCAACACTTCTGCTGAAGCCTGCAGGGTGCGGCCATGGCTGGTCCACTCCTCCGCAAAACGACTTAACAGGGGCTGGATACGGGCTTCTTCTGCCTCTGTGAGCGGGCGGCTGGCCTGATAAATCCAGACGCGGGCAGAGGCAGGTAATTGGTCGAAAGGAACGTACATCGTGAGCAGGTTAGAGCGTGCCACCCCGGTGGCGCAAGCCTTTGGGGCGCTAATTATTTACAAAAGAAACAGCCCTGCCGGAAGTTCCGGCAGGGCTGTTTGGTATTTCACGTTTCCAGCAGGGTTAAACGGATTCTAAGCGTTCAGGCCTTCTGCCGAGGCAATGAGTTCGGCTAGGTCAAATACCTGCACGTCCGATTCACGCTCCTTGTTTTTCACGCCGTCGGCCATCATGGTCATGCAGAACGGACAGGCCACAGCAATAACGCTACCGCCCCGGTTGGAGCCGGCTGGCAGAACTGGCGCGGTGCTTTCTACGCCCTGCAGATTTAGCAGCACGTCGGCGTCGCCGTCGAGGGTGGCCAGGGCTTCCTCGGCGCGCTCCACGTTGATGTCTTTCTTGCCGGGCTCGGGCTCTTTCCACATCTGGGCACCACCAGCGCCGCAGCAGAGGCCGTTTGTTTTGCAGCGCTTCATCTCCAGCAAGTCGGCGTCCAGCACCTCCAGCACGGCGCGGGGCGCTTCGTAGATGTTGTTGGCACGGCCCAGGTAGCAAGAATCGTGGAAGGTGATGCGGCGTCCTTTGAACGACTCGCCGCCTTCCGCCTTCACCTTGCCTTCGTTGATGAGTTGCTGCAGGAAAGTGCTGTGGTGAATCACCTCGTACTCGCCACCCAGCGCCGGATATTCGTTCTTGATGGTGTTGAAACAGTGCGGACATGCCGTTACCACCTTCTTGATGCCGTAGCCATTGAGCGTGGTAATGTTCTGCATGGCCTGCATCTGAAACAGGAACTCGTTGCCAGCACGCTTAGCCGGGTCGCCGGTGCAGCTTTCTTCCATGCCCAACACGGCGTAGTTCACACCTACGTGCTCCAGAATGCGCACAAAAGCACGGGTTACGCGCTTGTACCGGTCATCAAAGGCGCCGGCACAGCCCACCCAGAACAGAATTTCCGGCGTTTCGCCCCGAGCGGCTAGGTCGGCCATCATCGGAACAGATACTTGACGTTTGGCAGTTTGCTCAGCCATTATAAGGTCGTTTTTTATGTCATCAGGCAGAGCGAAAACGCAGAGCCTGTTTGATTATCTGATGTATTGGCAGCGCAGTGATGCACTGCCTATTTTGTGCTGCCTGATGTGCTTCTTAAGCAGTTGCTCCGGCCTTATCGGTCACGTACAGCTCATCGGCCCAGTTGAAGCGGTCCGACGGCGAGAAAGCCCACGGCGCACCATTATTTTCGATATTCGAGAACATCACGTTCAGCGAGTTTGGCGCAGCCGACTCTTCCAGCACCAAGAAACGGCGCATCTCAATGATGCTTTCCAGCGGGTTGATATTCACGGGGCAGGCTTCCACACAAGCATTGCAAGTGGTGCAAGCCCACAGTTCCTCGGGGGTCACGTAGCCGCGCAGCAGCGTGTGGTTCTCCTTGTCGAGCTGTTCCTGCGGGTCGTGCTTGGCTTCCTTGCCGTAGAGGTTGGGGTTGAAAATCAGCGGCGAGTTGTACTTCTCCTCCATCCGGTCGCGCGTATCCATGATGATTTTGCGCGGCGAGAGCAGCTTGCCGGTCAGGTTAGCGGGGCACACCGAGGTGCAACGGCCACACTCGGTGCAGGAGTACGCATTCAGCAGATTGGTCCAGGCCAAGTCGTTCACGTCTTTGGCTCCGAAGGACGTGGGCGCCGCCTCCGCTCCTTCCGAAACTGGCGGCGTAGGGACTTGGTACGTGGGGTCCATCATGGCTTTCACCTCGTGCGTGATGCTGTCCACGTTCGAGAACTTCCCCTGCGGCATCAGCCGCGAGAAGTACACGTTCGGGAAGGCCATGATGATGTGGAAGTGCTTGGAGCTGGGCAGGTAGTTCAGGAACAGCAGAATACCTACAATGTGCGCCCACCAGCCCACACGCTCTAGCACATGCAGCGCAGTAACACTATCCGGAAACAGGCCTGTGAGCAGGCTGCTGATTGGGAATGCTCCGGGAAGGGCCTTGCCTTCCAGCTGGTGCAGCTTCAGATCGGCGGCGTTCATCGTGAACAGCGCCACCATCAGAATTACTTCGATGTAGAGGATTACGTTGGCATCCATCCGAGGCCAAGCGCGCATCTCGGGGCCCGTAAACCGGCGTACGACACTGCCGTTGCGACGCCACCAGAAGGCCGCCACTGCCAATACCACCAGCGCGCCCAGCACCTCATTGGTGCCCGTTAGCGCCGAGTACAGCGGCCCCATGAACCCGAGCACCCGGTGTGTCCCAAAGATGCCGTCAATCAGGATTTCAATGACTTCAATGTTGATGACAATGAAGCCGACATAGACAATCAGGTGCAGGAAGGCCGGCGTAAGGCGCTTGAACATCTTCTGCTGCCCGAAAGCCACCAGCAGTGTCTTCCAGAGTCGTTCGTTCACGTTGCCGCTCATGTCCCGGTCGCGCCCGACGAGGATATTGGCCCGGATCTTCTGCGCTTGCCAGGCAAACAGGCCGAAGCCCGCCACCGCCACCAGCAGGAAGATGATGTTTTGAAAGGAGAAATGCACGGGAAAGGGTAGGTTTGAGGTTGGAGCCGAAATATAGTCGTTATGCATAACAAATTACCTGTTTTGCTTCCGATAGTTTTCGACCAGAACATTTTTTTACGTTACGGCTTGCGGGATGAAAATGGTTTACTACTTTTGTGCTCTCCAACGGCTACAATGGCCTGCGGAGCACCCGGAGCTGGTAATGTAGCTCAGTTGGTAGAGCACAGCACTGAAAATGCTGGTGTCGTTGGTTCGATTCCAATCATTACCACTAAAACCCTCTTAGCGCTGCGCTGAGAGGGTTTTTTGTTTTAATCAGTGCCCCGCATTGCTTCGTCGGTAGCTGAGACCTGCCAACTGCTGGCGCTACTAGCCGCTCAGAGCCGGGCAGACTTTACAGTTCAAAGTAACATGTTCATATCCAAGCCATAAACATGCACCAAAGCTAACTTAGAAGCATTATTATTCAGCCAATATAGTTGGCAAAACTAATTATATTAGTATATTTGTTTCAGATATCAGCGGCTCACTTTAACCCCGATGTGGTCATGGAACAGGAGGCTTCTTATCAGGTGCTTTGCCAGGTGACGACAGCAGAACTACAGCATGGCGAGGTCGTTAGTACCCGGCAGACTGAGCATAGGCTGCTGACGGATACTCATGAGGTTAACGAGGTATTCTCGGATTTATATGCGCAGTTCCGCGGCCCGCGGCTCTTAGGACTGCAAATTCTATCTATCTGTCGTTGCCAATCCAAGCAAGCTATGGCTGCCTGATATCTGCCCTACTCTACTAAGCGAAAAAGCCGCTTCTCACTGCAATGAGAAGCGGCTTTTTGCTATTACCCGGGGCCAGACTAGCGGCTCTTAAACTGCTGTATGGCCTGACGGGTAAAGTCCGACAACACCAGCCGGCCGCTGATGCCGGCGCGCTCGGTGAGCAGTTTGTCCCAATGCTCTGTGCCCTGCCAGATAACGCGCTTGAGGTCGGTGAGAGCCTCAGGGTTGTATGCGGCCAGTTTGCGGGCAAACGCTAATACAGCGGCATCCAGCGCTTCAATCGACTCTACTACCTCAGCGTACAGGCCTTTTTGCCGGGCCCAGTCGGCGCTGCGGAACTCGGCGGCGTCCAGCGCAAGCTGGGCGAAGGCCGCAGTGCCAATCTTACGTTCCACGGCCGGGCCCACTACAAACGGGCCGATACCGACTACCAGCTCACTGAGCTTTACGCTGGCCTGGGCCGTAGCAAAGCAATAGTCGGTGGCGGCAGCCACGCCCACGCCGCCCCCAATGGCCTTGCCCTGCACCCGGCCGATGATGATTTTGGGCGAAGTTCGGCAGGCGTTAATCACCTTGGCAAAGCCCGAGAAAAACGCCAAACCCTGCGCTTCGTCCTCAATAGCTATCAACTCATCGAAGCTGGCGCCGGCACAGAAGGTTTTTTCGCCTTCGCTTTTCAGGATGATTACCTTGGTATCGGTGGCCTGACCTACCTGCGTAATGGTTTCGGCCAGCTGGGTGAGCAGCGCGCCGGGCAGGGAGTTGTGGCTGGGATGGAAGAAGCTGATGGTGGCAATGCCTTCCGAGGTAGTCTGGGTAGTAACGGTTCCTGTTGTCATGTGGGAAGTACGCTGAAAAAAGAACGTCATGCTTCGTCCCTGGCTTGATGCGCCACATGCTCAGCATGACGTTCTGAAAATCTATTCTTGGTTTTTTTTCTTCACCATCGTCAAGATAGTGGCAACGGCAACGGTTTCACCGGTTTCGTCCGATACGTCTACCAGCCAGCGCACAATACCTTTGGCTACGTCTTCGGCGTCGCGCTTTTCCTGCCCTATCTTCTCCTTCACGGTCAGCTTCACCCCGATGGTCATGCCGGGGTAGACGGGTTTGGTGAAGCGGCACTCATCGAGGCCGTAGTTGAGCAGGACGGGACCTTTGCGCGGATCCACGAACATGCCGGCGGCCTTGCTGAGCACATAGTAGCCATGGGCTACGCGGCCTGTAAAGAGCGTGCCTTCCAGTGAGGTAGCATCCACGTGGGCGTAGAAATTGTCGCCGGATACCTGCGCAAAGTTGGTGATATCCGCCTCCGACACGGTGTGGCGGTGCGTGGTATACGTCTGCCCAATTTCCAGCTCCTCGAAGTAGTGCTGGAAGGGGTGCTTGTCCTTCTCAATTTGCTTGGCTTTCGGCTGATATACTTCCGTAATGGCGGTAATCATGCTCGGAGAACCCTGAATGGCAACGCGCTGCATGAAGTGCTCTACGCCGCGCATGCCGCCCATTTCCTGGCCCCCACCGGCCCGGCCGGGCCCGCCGTGGATGAGCAACGGCAGCGGTGAGCCGTGCCCGGTGCTTTCCTTGGCTACTTCGCCGTTGAGCACCAGAATGCGGCCGTGGTGTGTGGCCGCGCCCAGCACGAATTCCTGCGCCGTAGCGGGGTCGTTGGTGGCTACGGAGCATACCAGTGAGCCTTTGCCGAGGTTAGCCAGTTGAATGGCTTCGTCCACGTTCTTGTAGGGCATGAGCGTCGCCACCGGCCCGAAAGCTTCGATTTCGTGGCTGTCGGTGAACTTGAAAGGCTCGGAGTTCAGCAGCACAATCGGCGACATGAAGGCCCCAGTTTTGCAGTCGCCGCCGATAACCTGCACGTTGTCCAGGTCGCCGTACACGATGGGTGTGTTTTTGGCCAGGCGCTGCACCTGCTCACGCACGCGCTTCACCTGCTCAAGGCCAGCCAGGGCACCCATGCGCACGCCTTCAGCCTGCGGATGGCCCACGGTGGTTTGCGCCAGGGCTTTGCCAAGGGCAATCTGCACGTCTTCCAGCAGGTTTTCGGGCACGATGGCGCGGCGGATGGCGGTGCATTTCTGCCCAGCCTTGGCCGTCATTTCCTTCCGTATCTCCTTGATGAACAGGTCAAATTCCATTGTTCCGGGCACCGCATCGGGCCCGAGCACGGCCGCATTCAGCGAATCAGCTTCCATGGTAAAAGGCACGGCTTCGGAGAGGATGCGCGGGTGGCCCTTGAGCTTGCGGCCGGTTTCAGCCGAGCCCGTGAAGGTCACCACGTCCTGGTAAGTCACATGGTCGAGGATGCCCTGGCCCGAGCCCACGACCAGCTGCAGGGCGCCTTCTGGCAAGATTTTGGAGGCAATAATTTCTCGCACTACGGCCTCGGTGAGGTAAGCGGAGGGCAGCGCCGGCTTGATGATGGCCGGCATACCGGCCAGCAGGTTCACCGCAATTTTCTCCAGCATGCCCCAGATGGGGAAGTTGTAGGCATTGATGTGCACGGCCACGCCTTCCTTCGGCACCATAATGTGGTGGCCCATGAAGTTGCCGGCCTTCGACAGCGCAATGGGGTCCGACTCTACGTAGAAGGGCTTGTCGGGGAACTTGCGGCGCAGCGAGGCATTGGCAAACAGGTTGCCGATACCGCCCTCAATGTCAATCCAAGAGTCGGCGCGGGTGGCGCCGCTACGGTAGCTGAGCGTGTAGAAATCTTCCTTTTTGCTGTCGAGGTGCAGGGCTAGGGCCTTGATCATGCGGCCCCGCTCGTGGAAGGTCATGCGGCGTAGCGCCTTATTGCCGACCTGGCGGCCGTAGTCGAGCATGGCGGCAAAGTCCAGGCCTTCGCCGTTGGCAATGGCCACCACTTCGCCGGTGCTGGCGTCGTAGAGTTCCTGCTGGTCGCCGGTACCGGCCATCCAGCGGCCCAGGGCGTAGTTTCCGAGAAGTTCAGGCATGATATAGGGAGGATGCAATGATGGAAGAATCGGGAAACAGACGCTTTTATCAAGCAACCTGATTCCGTACTGGGTCTGATTCCGTACTGGGTGCTTACAATTCCGGGCTATACCCGCTCAATAACAGCGGCGTAGCCCTGGCCCACGCCAATGCACATCGTCACGAGGGCGTAGCGCTTTTGCTGGCGGTGCAGCTCCCGAACGGCGGCGTTGAGGATGCGCGCCCCGCTCATACCCAGCGGGTGCCCCAACGCAATGGCGCCACCGTTGGGGTTGATGCGCGGGTCGTTGTCCTGGAGGCCCAGGGCCCGGACGCAGGCTATGCTTTGGGCAGCAAACGCCTCGTTCAACTCAATTATGTCGATGTCGTTGAGCGTCAGGCCGGCCTTTTTCAGGGCCTGATGGGAAGCGGGCACCGGCCCGATGCCCATGATGCGCGGCTCCACGCCGGCCACCCCCATGCTCACGATGCGGGCCTTGGGCGTGAGGTTATGTTGTTTGATGCCATCTTCTGAGGCCAGCAACAAGGCAGCCGCGCCATCGTTCAGGCCCGAGGCGTTGCCGGCCGTTACGGTACCAGTTTTGCGGAAGGCGGGGCGCAATTTGGCCAGGCCTTCCAGCGTGGTAGCAGGCTTCAGGAACTCGTCCTGCGCGAATTGCAGTGGCTCGCCTTTGCGCTGCGAAATGCCCACAGCCACAATTTCCTCACCGAGCCGGCCACTACCTTGCGCTTCGGCGGCTTTTTGTTGGGAGTGCAGGGCAAACTGGTCCTGGTCGTCGCGGCTGATGCCGTACTGGTCCACCAGATTTTCGGCGGTTTCGCCCATGGCATCGGTGCCGTACAGTTCCTGCATGCGCGGGTTGATGAAGCGCCAACCGAAACTGGAGTCAGCCATCTGCGAGTCGGTGCCAAAGCCTTTGGAGGGCTTCGACATCACCAGCGGAGCCCGGGTCATGTTCTCCACGCCGCCCGAAACGAACAGGTCACCGTCGCCGCTCTGAATGGCGCGGGCCGCCCCGATGCTGGCCGACAGGCCCGAAGCGCAGAGGCGGTTCACGGTTTCGCCGGGCACGGTGGTGGGCAGGCCGGCCAGCAGCAGCGCCATACGGGCCACGTTGCGGTTGTCTTCGCCGGCCTGGTTGGCGCAGCCCAGAATAACGTCGGCAATGGCGGCCGGGTCGGCTGAGGGGTTGCGGCGCAGCAACTCCCGGATGGTCAGGGCGGCGAGGTCATCGGGCCGAACAGCAGAAAGTGTCCCGCCGAAGTTGCCGATGGGCGTCCGAATGCCGTCGATGATGTAAGCTTGGCTCATTTTTTTAGCTATTAGCTGTTGGCTGATAGCTGTCAGCTGAACGGCTAACAGCTACATGAGTATTTCGTTGCTGGTGCGGTAAGCAGTGCCTTTGAAAAGGGCCAGCACCACCCCGTGCTGATTGGTGGCACGCACCTGGTACACGCCGACTTTGTGCTTGAGGCTTTCTTCGCGGGCTTCCACGGTAATTACGTCGCCGAGCCTACCGGCTTCGAGGTAGTCGATGGTGACGGTGAGGCCCACGCTCTGGCGGCCGTGGCTGTTGCAGGCAAAAGCAAACGCCGAGTCGGCGGCCGCGAAAGTCACGCCGCCGTGCAGCGCCGAAAAGCCGTTGAGCATATTGGGGCGCACCGTGAAGCGCAGGCGGCAATAGCCCGCTCCCACTTCCTGCACTTCCAGCCCGAGCAGCTTGCTGAACGCATCCTGCTGCAGCATCCGGTCCTTTACGGCCTCGGCGGTGCTGCTAGTGCTGGCGATTTTCGACGGGTGCTCCATGCTGAAAAAAGGTATGCCCGGCCGCCACCATGCGGCGCAGCAGCGGGCTGGCGCGGTAGCGGTCCTCGTGGTACTCGTGGTAGAGGTCGTCGAGAGTAGTGAGGACGTTTTGCAAGCCCAGCTCATCGGCCCAGGCCAGCAGGCCTTTGGGATAGTTGACGCCTTTAGTCATGGCCAGCTCCAGGTCCTGCTTGGACGCTACGTTCAGGGCCAGCGCGTCCACGGCTTCGTTGATAAGCATGGCCAGGATACGGTGCAGCACCTGGCGGCCCAGCGCTTCGTCGCGGGTGGGTTTGGGCGGTACGGCACCTTCGCGGTAGTCATAGAAGCCGCGGCCCGCCTTCCGGCCGTAGTAGCCGGCCTCAAACAGGCGCTTCTGGGTGAAGCTGGGCTTGTAGCGTGGGTCGAAGAAAAAGCTGGTGAACACCGACTCCGTGACGCGGTAATTCACGTCGTGACCGATGAAATCCATCAGCGTAAACGGCCCCATCCGGAAGCCACCCAGCTCAGTCATGGCCCAGTCAATGGTTGCCATATCGGCAATTCCTTCTTCCAGAATCCGGATGGCTTCGCCGTAGAACGGCCGCGCCACACGGTTTACAATGAAGCCCGGCGTGTCTTTGGCGAGCACCGGCAGCTTGCCCCAGCTCTGCACCAGCGTCCGGATTTCCTCGGCGAGACAAGCGCGGGTCTGCACGGCCGGAATTACTTCCACCAGCTGCATAACCGGGGCCGGATTGAAGAAGTGAATGCCGATAAACCGCTCCGGTTTCTGGCAGGCCGCCGCAATGGAGGCAATGGACAGCGAGGACGTGTTGCTGGCCAGCACGCAGTCATCGGACACCACCGCTTCTACATCCTGAAAAACGGCCTGCTTCACCGCCAGATCCTCCACTATAGCTTCAATCACCAGGCCGCACTCCGCGAAAAGGTCCATGTCGGAGCAAGCGCGGATGCGGCCAATGGCGGCTTCCGCGTCGGATGATGTGATTTTGCCTTTTTCGGCCAGCTTGCGCAGGCTGGCTTCGATACCAGAAGTGGCCCGCTGCAGAGCGGCGGCATTCTTATCGAGCAAGCACACGGGGTGGCCAGCCTGGGCCACTACCTGCGCAATGCCCGCGCCCATGGCCCCACTCCCGATGATTCCGACGGTGAACTTGCTCATTGCCCGGTGAAGCTAGGTTGGCGTTTTTCAAGGAACGCCGATACGCCTTCCTTGTAGTCGGAAGTGGCGCCGGCCCGCAGCTGAAAGTCGGCTTCGTAGCGGAGCTGCTGGGTCAGGTCTTTACTGAACGTCACGTTCAGGAGCTGCTTGGTGTAGGCCAGGCCTTTGGTAGGCATGGCGGCCAGCTTGCGCACCAGCGCCTGCGCTTCCTGCTCAAACACGTCGTCGGCAAATGCCTTGTAAATCATGCCCATCTGCACGGCTTCGGCGGCCGAAACCTTGTCGCCGGTCAGCATCAGGGCCGAGGCGCGCTGCATGCCAATCAAGCGGGGCAGAAAGTACGTCCCGCCGCTGTCCGGAATCAGCCCGATCTTGCTGAAAGCCTGGATGAAAGAAGCTGACTCCTTAGCTACTACGATGTCGCAGGCCAGGGCCAGGTTGGCGCCCGCGCCGGCGGCCACGCCATTCACGGCGGCCACCACCGGCTTGTCCAGCGCCCGAATCAGCTCCACAATCGGGTTATAGTGCTTCTCCACAATCTCCGCTACTTCCGGGCTATCCGGGCCCGTAATTTCCGCCAGATCCTGACCCGCGCAGAATGCCTTGCCGGTACCCGTAAGCAATACAGCGCGTACTTCCGGGTTCTGCTGGCACTCCTGCAAATACTGCTGCAGCGCCAGCGCCACTTCCTTATTAACGCTGTTGAAAACCTGGGGCCGGTTGAAGCAGATGGTGGCGACACCGCCATCAAGGGAGAAAAGCAGAGAAGGAGTTTCGGACATGATTGGTTGGGGTGGGAAAGAACAGAACCGGCTGTCAGGCTGAATGAAGCGGCAAAGCTGCTCCGGCTTTGCCTAACACTCCGGGCTTATGAGAGTGCGCCCGCCTACGCGTGGCACTTGAAGTAGTCGAAGGGTTCCAGGCAGTCGTCGCACTGGTAATGGGCTTTGCAGGCCGTGGAACCAAACTGACTGACCATGTGCGTATTATCGGACTTGCAGAGCGGGCAGCGCACGGCCGTATCCTTGCCGAACAGGTTGAGCATGTGGCCGGTTGCCGTTCCATCAACGGGCGGAGCAATGCCGTATTCTTCCAGTTTCCGGCGGCCCGCCTGGCTCATCCAGTCCGTGGTCCAGGCGGGGCTGAGTTGGTTGTGGATGTGCAGCTTGGTAATGCCCTCCGCCAGCAGCAGCAGCCGGATTTCGGTGGCAATAACGTTCATGGCCGGGCAGCCGGAATACGTGGGCGTGATAGTGACGTGGACGTCCTCGCCCTCCACCCGCACTGCGCGCACGATACCCAGGTCCAGGATGCTGAGCACAGGCACTTCCGGGTCGGAAACGCCTTCCAGCAACTGCCAGATGTGCTCCTCATTCGGGGGTGCCAGTTGCTCTACCATTGCAAACCGGGGTAAGTGCGTTGCATGTATTGCAGCTCGGCCAGCAGGTAGCCCAGGTGCTCCGTATGGCGGCCGTCTTTGCCACCTTTCTGCATAAACACGCCCACGGGCACCGCCAACGTAGCTTCCTCAAACACGCGGGCTATGTGGGCGTCCATCTGCTCCCGAATGGCCGCGTAGTCAGGCACAAAGCCGGCGGCCTGCAGGGCCTGCTCGGTGGCCGAAGGAGTGGTCAGCTCGCCGGTATAGCGCCACAGGTTTTCAATGGCTTTTTCTACGCGGCGGCGGCTTTCCTCTGTGCCGTCACCCAGCCGAATCACCCACTCGGCGCTCCACTTGATGTGGTACGCGGCCTCTTTCACCGATTTCTCGGCAATAGCCGCCAGCTGCGCATCGGGGCCCGATTTGAGCTGCAACAGCAGGTGATAATGGAAACAGTCGTAGATAAACTGCCGCACGATGGTGCCTGCGAAATCACCGTTAGGCTGCTCCACCAGCAGCGGGTTGCGGTATTCCACGGCGCTGCGCAGGTAGGCCAGATCATCCTCGCTGCGGCCTTTGCCTTCCAGCTCGGCAGCATACTGGTAGTAGCTGCGGGCCTCTCCCAGAAAGTCCAGCGCAATGTTGGCCATAGCCAGGTCCTGCTCCAGAATGGGGCCGTGGCCGCACCACTCCGACAGACGGTGCGCCAGAATCAGGCTGGTATCAGCGAGTTGCAGTACGAAAGGAAACAGCTGCGCCTGCGCTTCAGAAGGAGCCGCGGCGGTGGCCTGGGCGGGCATCGTGGAATCCGTCATCATTACATGTGCTTGATGGAATCCGGCACTTGGTAAAAGGTCGGATGGCGGTAGATTTTGTCGTTGGCCGGCTCGTAGAAAGCGGCCGCGTCGTCGGGGTTGGAGGCGTGCACGTTCGTCGACTCCACTACCCAGATGCTCACGCCTTCAAGGCGGCGCGTGTACACGTCGCGGGCGTTCTGGATAGCCATTTCGGCGTCGGCGGCGTGGAGACTGCCCACGTGCTTATGGTCGAGGCCCTGCTTGCTGCGGATGAAAACTTCCCACAGCGGCCATTCTTTCTGGGTCATGATTTGGGGAATTTAGCTCGGGAAGGAGCTGGGAAAACGGCGGCATATTGCACGCCACCGAACAATCTGGATTCAGGCTAGGATTACGCCGCTACGGCTTCGCGCTGCTTGCGCTTTTCGGCGTGGGCCAGGGCGGCTTCGCGCACCCAGGCGCCTTCCTCATGAGCCTGCACGCGGGCCTGCAGACGCTCCTTATTGCACATGCCGTTGCCTTTCACCACGTTCCAGAATTCCTCCCAGTCCACGTCACCGAAGTCGTAACCCTGCTTGGCTTCGTTCCACTTCAGGTTGGGGTCTGGCACCGTGAGGCCCAGGAATTCGGCCTGAGGCACCATCATGTCCACGAATTTCTGGCGCAACTCGTCATTGGTGAAGCGCTTGATGCGCCAGTTCATCGACTGGGCCGTATTTGGTGAGTCAGCATCCGCCGGGCCGAACATCATCAGTGTGGGCCACCACCAGCGGTTGAGGCCTTCCTGGGCCATGGCCTTCTGCTCCGGCGAGCCTTCGCATAGGGTCTGCATGATTTCGAAGCCCTGACGCTGGTGGAAGCTTTCTTCTTTGCACACGCGCACCATAGCGCGGGCATAGGGGCCGTAGGAAGTGCGGCACAGCGGCACCTGGTTCAGGATGGCGGCGCCATCTACCAGCCAGCCCACGCAGCCCATGTCGGCCCAGCTCAGGGTGGGGTAGTTGAAAATGCTCGAATACTTGGCCTTACCCGAGTGCAGGTCGGCCAGCATTTGGTCACGGGAAGCACCCAGGGTTTCGGCTGCCGAGTAGAGGTAGAGACCGTGGCCGGCTTCATCCTGCACCTTGGCCAGCAAAATGGATTTGCGCTTGAGCGAAGGAGCCCGCGTAATCCAGTTGCCTTCGGGCAGCATCCCAACCAACTCAGAATGAGCATGCTGCGAAATCTGTCGAATCAACGTCTTACGGTAGGCGTCGGGCATCCAATCCTTGGGCTCAATGCGCACATCGGCATCAATGCGGGCCTGAAACTGTTCTTCCTGGGTGAGTTCTAGCGTTTCCATACCGGTTCAACAAAGGTTAACTAACAATCGTTAGTTAAATGTAAGGAAAAATCTTCTGCTCTACTTGAGCGGCCCCTTCTACTGGTCAAAGTCCACCACCACTTTCTCCGAAGTAGGGCGGGCTTGGCAGGAGAGGACGTAGCCTTTGGCTACTTCGGTGTCGGAGAGAGAGTAATTCACGTCCATTTCTACGGTGCCTTCCGTCACGCGGCAGCGGCAGGTGCTGCACATGCCGTTTTTGCAGGAGTAGGGCGCATCAGCACCGGTTTCCAGCAGGGCATCCAGAATCGTGTCGCCGTAGTACGACATTTCCAAAATGCGCTTGGTGCCTTCCAGCTGCACCGTTACCTGGCTGTGCTTGTCGTCTTCGCCAGCGGGGCGCTGGGCCTGGCGGGCGGCGGCGCGCTGAGCACTGCCCGCAGAGGCAAACATCTCGAAGTGGATCTTCTCGGGCGCCACGCCGGCCTCAGCCAGCACGTCCTTCACGTCGTTGATCATCTCCTCCGGGCCGCAGATAAACGCCTCGTCAATCTCGCTGGCGGGCACTATTTTCTGCAGGAACAGACGAGCCTTCTCGGCGTTGATGCGGCCGAACAGCAGGTCAGTGTCGCCCTGTTCGCGGCTGAGGATGTGGTACACGCTGAGGCGGTCCACAAACTTGTTTTTCAGGGCCTCAATTTCCTCCTTAAAGATGATAGAGTTGCGGCCCCGGTTGCCGTAAATCAGGTACACCTGGCTGTGGAGCTCGGTCAGCAGCACCGTTTTGATGATGGACATGACTGGCGTAATGCCTGAGCCGGCCGCAAACATTACGTACAGCTTCTGCTGCTCGGGGTGCAGCTGGGTGTAGAAGTGGCCCATCGGCGGCATCACCTCCAGCTCCTCCCCTACCCGCAGCGTTTCCACTGCCAGCGAGGAAAACCGACCTTCCGGCACTTTCTTGATGGCCACGCGCCACTCATTATCGAGCGGGCTGCTGCAGATAGAATACGAGCGGCGTAGCTCCTCGCCGTCATGGTCGCGGCGGAACGTGAGGTACTGGCCCTGCGTGAATTTGAACGTCTCGCGTAGGTCGGCGGGCACATCCAGGGATACGCTCACGCAGTCCGGGGTTTCCCGAACGATGCTCTTGATTTTGACTTTATGAAAACGGCTCATCGGTTACTTCTTTTCCAGCCCGGTGAGGAGCATGGTGATAATATTGGCTTCCAGCTCTTCGGCGGAAAGCTCGCGGCCGGGGCGGTACCACAGCTCCACCCAGCGCACTGCCGAAAGAATCGTGAACAACGCTACCGACACATTCACAGGCTGAAATTCGCCGGCGGCAATGCCCTGCTCAATGAGAGCTGCGAAGCCTTTCTCGTACTGTTTGCGGGCCTGCTTAAACTCCGTCAAGGCCGGTTCGCGCAGGTATTTCCAGTCGTGGTTAGCTACTGATACGGCCGCGCCGTCCTCAATCATGAGGCGGATATGCAGCCGGATCAGCGCCTTGATCTTTTCGCCGTACGCGGCCTGAGTTGCTTCAATTTCGGCGAGTTGAGAAATGTAAATGCCTGATATGCGGAAGCAGATCAGCTCCAGAATTTCATCCTTAGACTTGATGTGGTTGTACATGCTGGCAGCCTCAATGCCTACTTCGCTGGCCAAATCACGCATGGAGGTGCCGCCGAAGCCTTTTTGCTTGAACAACTTGGCGGCTTCGTCCAGAATAAGCTGACGTTTGTTGACTTTACGCGTCGGAATCATAGGTGGGAGGTAGAAGGTCAGGAGCAGGTGGCTAACGGCCTTCTAAAGATTGCGCAAATCTTTGACGCGGCTGAGTTTGCCACCTTCACTGCGCGGCAACTGCCCGAAGCCCAGCAGCGTCACTTTCATGCTGAGCCCGATGTTGTCCTTGATTTTCTTGGCGAATGCGCCCTTGAGCGTCTTCAGACACTCATGCTGCTGCACTACATCGTCGGAAAGGCTTTCCAAGCCCAGTTCCCGCATCAGCACTTCGCCGATTTCCACATTCACTTCCACCTCATCCATGCTGCCGCGGCGCGAAGCCACCACCTGATAATAGGGGCTCACGTTTTCAAGGCTGTTGATGATGTCTTCGACCTGCGTGTGAAAGAAATTGACGCCCCGGATAATGAGCATATCGTCGGCGCGGCCACGGATGGGCCCCATTTTGACGTGGGTACGCTTATGGGAGTGCTCGTAGTAAATGTTGGTGATGTCGCCGGTCCAGTAGCGCAGAATGGGCATGGCCTTTTTGGTGAGCGTCGTGAGTACCAGCACGCCCATCTCGCCCTCCGCTACCGGCTCGCCGGTTTCCTGATGCACAATTTCGGGGTAGAAGTGGTCTTCCCAGATGTAGCTGCCCGTGCCTTGCTCGTCCACATCCTCCTGCGACACGCCTGGTCCCATGATTTCGCTCAGGCCGTAGATGTTAGACGCCCGAACGTTCAAGCCTTGCTGTACCTGCCCCCGGATTGCCTCGCTCCATGGCTCGGCCCCCAGCACCGCAAGCTGCAGATTAATGGCATCCAACGGAATACCACGGCGCTTCAGCTCCTCGGCTAGTACCTGTGCATAGGAAGGCGTGGCGCAAATAACTTCCGGCTGAAAATCCTGTAGCAACTGTAGCTGCCGGTCGGTGCTGCCCCCCGATATGGGAATCACTGTCATGCCAAGCTTTTCAGCTCCGTAATGAATTCCCATACCACCCGTAAACAGGCCGTAGCCGTAGGCATTCTGCATCTTCATGCCCGGCCGACAACCGGCCGCGGCCAAAGAGCGGGCTACAACTTCCGAGAAAACTTCTAGGTCGGCGGCGGTATAGCCAACTACGGTGGCTTTACCGGTAGTACCGCTTGAGCAGTGCAGACGCGCCACCTCCGGCTGAGGCACAGCAAACAGCCCAAAAGGATAATTATCCCGGAAGTCAGATTTCTTGGTAAAGCCAAGCTTCGGCAGCTCCTCCAACCCTTTGAACGTAGTCGGGTTGACTCCCAACGCATCGAACTTCTGCTGATAGAACGGTACACGCTGGTATACGTATGCGACCTGCTCTTTCAGGCGGGCACTCTGTAAAGCGCGGAGTTGTGGCAACGGCAGACGCTCAATAGCAGGATTGTATAGCATGAGACTGGGTTCAGGATGAATAGCAGGTTGAAGGTAAAGACATCTAACCTCATAAACAAACGTTTGTTAGTTTATGGGGTTATTTTCTTAACGCCCCCCGTATTTGGGCTGACGCGCCTGCTGTACGGCGAAATGCCATTCAATAATACAATCTGTATTTCAGTGAATTGAGTGCGCACTAACCTAAAAAAAGCTAACACTCACTAGTATTTTGGAATGTTTGCTTAATATTGTCCCGTCATCAGGCAGCTAATCCCCCCGGTTATCTGATGGCCAATTCCCACGCCCCGTTTACCAGATGAGCTCCCACCCCATCTGGCCCCCTGTTCTTCGATAACCTCAAGGTTTCGAAAATCCCACCCCGGCCGAACCAGTCTAACTGGTTCGGCCGGTTTGCGTTTGGCGCATTTGCTCCCACAGTACCGCTGCCACTGCCCGGGCTATTGCTGACTTTCTGCTTTGACGTGAGTACTTACCCACCAGCGGCATGCAGGCGCGAAAGCGGCAGAAAAGGCCAACTGAAAATTATTTCGTGGTACGATAAATCCAATTGCGCAAGCGGCGGCGTAAGTGCTGTCAAATCATCTACTCCACTGCTCTTGCATTTGTGCCATGAAAAAAAACCTGCTTTCCCTCGCTCTGGCGGCCCTGTTGGGTGCTGCATCTGTCACGTCCGCTTTGGCTCAGGCCCAAATGACACCTGGCACGGTACAGGTAGGCGGCCAGGCGATGTACCCGAATAAGAACATTGTAGCGAATGCCGTAAACTCTGCCGACCACAAGACTTTGGTGGCTGCGGTGAAAGCAGCCGGCCTTGTTGAAACGCTACAGGGCAAAGGCCCTTTCACAGTTTTCGCTCCTACTGACGCGGCTTTTACCGCCCTGCCGGCTGGCACCGTAGAGACACTGGTGAAGCCGGAAAACAAAGCCACTCTCACCAAAATCCTGACCTACCACGTGGTAGCCGGCAACATGACGGCCGACAAGATTATGGCCGCCATCAAGGCGGGCAAGGGCACGGCCACACTCAAAACAGTGAGTGGCGGCACGCTAAAAGCTATGATGAACGGCCCCAAGAACGTGGTGCTGGTAGACGAGAAAGGTGGTGTTTCTACTATCTCTACCTACGATGTCATCCAGAGCAACGGTGTGATTCACGTAATTGACAAGGTGCTGATGCCTTAGTGCATTACACATAGCGTAATCAGATCAAAAAAGGTGGCCTCTAATGGGGTCACCTTTTTTGTTATGGGTAGTCGGTACTAAGGACAATTTTGCCGCCGGGCTTCGTCGGCGTATACGTAACCCAGACGCACAGCGCGGCGAAAAAACTCACAAGCAGCTGGCGCATTTCCCTCCTGCTGTGCTACCCGCCCCAACAGGAAATGGACTTGGCCATTCTGGGGGTTGGCTTCCAACACATGCCGATAATCGAGACGTGCCTGCGCTAAGTCCTGCAGCTTGTAATAGGCCAGCCCACGGTATGTCAGGTACTTTATCGGCAGCGGCTTGCCCAATTCGGCTCGTTGCCGCAGGCCCACGGAAAGGTCGTGGATAGCCTGCGAGAATCTTTGCTGCTCAAACAGCCGCACTTCGCCACGAGCCAGCCACGCGCCACTTTGTGTTGAGTCGAGGGCTAGCGCGTAGGTGAGGCTCTGTTCGGCAGCATCCGCCTCACCGAGTCCCGCCTGGCACTGGCCCAACCGGAACAGCAGCCGTGCCCGCTCGGTAGCCTGTTCGGTACCAGCGAGGGCAGCCAAATAATCTTCCTGCGCCGCTTTATAGTTGCGGTTAACTAGTTGCTCTATTGTTGCACGGCGACGCAATGCTTCTTTATAGTTGGGCTTAAAGCGAAGCGCTTCCGTGAAATACGCATGCGCCGTTTCCCACTTTTGTTTCCCATATGCTTGCAAGCCGTCTTCATAGTTACTCACTGCCGTAACGTGGTCCATGGTGAGCTTCACCGTCAGCACAAATAGCAGCAGCCCAGCCAGCAACCCGAATGTTAGCAGATAGTCGCGGCGGGTAAATTTGCGCTGCCGTGCAATAGGGCGGTAATGCCGCTCAGCAGAACCTGCCGGAGGCCGTGTGCGCAAAGGTGCAGGCGGGGGCATAGGCACCCCATACAAATGCTGTGTAGAAGTTTGGTACTGCTGCTGGCGTACAGCCTCCGCTGCCCGCAACGCCGCCACCCGTAGTTGATGGTCGTAGGAGGCTCGTCGTGCCGGGTCGTTCAGCACCCGGTATGCGGCCGCTACTGCCTTGAACCGCTCCTCATACAAACGGCTGCCGCCATGCTTATCCGGATGCAATTCTATAGCCAGCTGCTTATACGCCCGCTTGATGTCGTGCGGTGTGGCAGTGGCGGCTACGCCTAGTATCTGGTAATGGGTTTGAATCAAAATGCAGCAGGTTGCGGGTAAAAATACGGTAGATTCCAGACACAGTCCCGCATTTTCCGTATGAACTGGCTATCCGAAAATTCGGTTTCGCACCTGCTTTCCGGATGACACTTTGGTAACATTGTTTTCCGCAAATCCTCTCCCACCTATGGGTATTTTCACTGACGAAGACGACGCAAGCAAGACGCCCCGAACCGATAATATCATCGGTAACCTGAAAGGTTACCTTGATACCCGCATCGACCTGGTCCGCCTAGAAGTGCAGGAAAAGGTGAAAAGCGCTTTCGTTGGCACTCTGCACGGTGTGGCGCTGGCTGCCATCGGGCTATTCTTCTTCCTCTTCCTGAACATTTTTATTGGCTTGCTGCTCAACGAAAAGCTAGATAGTACTTATTGGGGCTTCGGCATTCTGGCGGGGTTCTATCTGGTGCTGTTGATTATTTTTCTGGTCGGTGTTGATAAGAAAGCTTTTCAGGGGCTTGCTGATAAGACGCTGGACAATACCATTTATAAATCCGACAAACGTCAAGCCTAATCTAACATGGCCGAACTGACTAACCCGCTGTTTGAAGGCGAAAAGGAGTTTCTGGAACGCCAGAAACTGGAATATGAGCGCGCGTTGCTAGGCGATGTGGAGGAAATAAAAGAGAAAACGCAACAGGTAAGCAAGTACGTAGCCATCGGTGCTGGTGTACTGGGCGGCATCTGGCTTCTATCGAAGGCGTTTGGCTCATCAAAAAAGCCCAAGCGTGAGCTAGCAGGAGGTTCTCGTCCTCGCCGGACACTACGCAAGGCACATACCACCGCTACCGACGTAGCCTCGAGCGACGACTTGGGGTTTGGCGTGGGCCAGCATCATGCTGACCGGGGCCAACAGCACGCTTCGCACGAACGGGTGCACATTGCCCCCGACGTCTACCATGCCAGCGCCCTAAGCTCCGACGACCCATTCGAACCAGTGAATTCAGGCACTGTGCCCATGTCGCGGCCCGTGACCGTGTCCCATTCAGACGAGGCTTCTTCCATCATGGCCTCAGCATTCCGCTCGTTTCTGCAGTCTGATACGGGCAAGATGTTGGTAGCGCAGGCTACGGCGGTATTGATGGCAGTAGTTGCCAAAAAGATGAGTGAGTATTTGCCGATGATCAAAAATCCCGACCTTGCGACTTCTCCAACGGAGCCGGAAACCCGGGACATCGACTTTACCTATCACCACGACGACGCGAATGCGCCTCACCAGCCTCTATGATGGCCTTAGCAAACGCCGAACGCATGGCCGCAAAGCCTTAGCGGTTCTGCTCGACCCCGATAATCTGGACGAAGCAGGTTGCCGGCGTTTGCTGGAGCTGAGCGAGACTCATCCAATAGATTACTTTTTTGTGGGCGGCAGCTTGGTGATGACGACTCACCAGGCTGCCCTCATTCGTTTACTAAAGGAGCATTCAGCAGTGCCTGTGCTGCTGTTTCCCAGCCACAGCTTGCACCTCGACCCCCAGGCTGATGGTATCCTGTTGCTCTCCCTGATTTCGGGTCGCAACCCTGAATTCCTGATTGGGCAGCACGTAATTGCGGCGCCCTTGCTACGCCAGAGCAATCTTCAGATCCTGCCAACCGGCTATATGCTGGTTGACACGGGCCGCCAGACGACAGCCAGCTACGTAAGTGGCACCACTCCTCTTCCCTACGACAAGCCTTCTATTGCGGCCTGTACTGCTATGGCAGGCGAGCAGCTTGGTCTACGCCTTATCTACTTAGATGGGGGCAGCGGCGCCATGTATCCGGTATCAACGACCATGATTCGGGCCGTACGCCAAGCTATTGAGGTACCGCTCGTTGTTGGAGGAGGCATCAACACGGCAGATAAGGCTCAGGCGGCTCTGGAAGCCGGTGCCGACGTTATTGTAGTAGGCAACCAGATTGAGAAAACGCCCGAGTTCTTAGGAGATGTTTCCCGTGTGGTACAAGCTTTCAATACCGTGTCTGATGCTGTAGCGCATAAGTCCTCCTGATCTTTGCCGCAAGCATTTTGGCCAACAACAGCAACGCCCCGCACTACCTAGTAGTGCGGGGCGTTGCTGTTGTTGGCTGATCGGCAGGTAATACCGATGCGGTGCTAGATATTCATTGCCGACTCGCGGCGGCGCATCTTACCGGCCGGAATACCGAACATCATCTTGAAGCGGCGGCAGAAGTAAGCCGTGTCTTTGTAGCCCACTTCCTTACCAATGTCTCGGATGCTCTTTTTAGTGGTGCGCAGCAGGAATACAGCACGCTCCATACGCTGGTACTCGATGTAGTCCTGCGGATTGATTCCGGTCAGCATCTTGAAGTACTGGCCCACATAATCCTCACTCACGTTGGCCACGTTGCTGAGCACCTTGTTGGACAGGTCGCCGCCGATGTTCTCCTTGATGTAGTTGAACAGATCAATAAGGCGCGGATCTTTAAAGTAGGTGCTGTTGGTAGCCAACTGCTCTACAAACATCTTGTTTTTCAGGATGTAGCGCACAATTTCGACCACCAGATTCTCAGTGTAAATCGTAATCAGCCGCTCGCGGCCTGGCAGTTCCTGCAGGCTCTCTTCCACCACCTTGATAACCAGGTTTGCCAGTTTCGAATTGTTCGAAATCAGGAAAGCCGGCACATCAAGCGAGGCGAAGAAGTTTACGGAATCAAATACCTTGGCCTCGAAGCTTACGAAGGAATGGCTTTCCTCAGCATCTCCGATGAGGTCGAGGTCGGAATTGGAATGGAAGAACTTGTCTTTGTTGCTGATCAGGTCATCGTTGGTGATGACCTTGCCTGACGACTCGCCATAGTTCACCTTGGTAGCACGGCCACCCGGGATGAACAGCATCTCGCCTTCCTCCACTACCTGCTCCTCTTCGCCAAACGTAATACGGCCCTTGTGCAGCAAAATGAGGTTGTTGCCAACATCATAAGAGTTGCGTACTGTGAATGGCTGTTGCAGTACTAAATTTTTTGCTTTGATGTAGCGCACACCAAGCGACTCTATCACTTTATTGTAATCTTCCATCTTCCAGGGGTGGTTTGCGTCCTTTGGTAAGTCCGGTGAACGGGGTGGCCGGACTTATGTAATGCAAATTAAGATATAAAAATTCACAAAAACGAAAAACCCAGCCGAATAGTGGCTGGGTTTTGTGCAATAGTTCTGACTTTTAGGCTATTCGCCGTTTATTTCAGAATTTCCCGCGAGATTACAATTTTCTGAATCTCAGAGGTTCCCTCATAAATCTGCGTGATTTTGGCGTCGCGCATCATGCGTTCCACGTGGTATTCCTTCACGAAACCATAGCCCCCGTGAATCTGTACGGCTTCTACGGCAGTATCCATAGCTACTTTCGAGGCAAACAGTTTGGCCATAGCTCCGGATTTGGCATAATCCTGATGCGCATCCTTATCATGGGCCGACTGCAGGCACAGCAAACGAGCAGCGTCGATGTTGGTGGCCATATCAGCCAGTTTGAACTGGATAGCCTGGTGCTGCGAAATCGGAACCCCGAAGGCTTTACGCTCTTTGGAGTATTTCAACGACAGCTCATAGGCCCCGGAGGCAATGCCGAGTGCCTGCGCCGCAATACCAATGCGGCCACCAGCTAGCACCTGCATAGCGAACTTGAAGCCGAAGCCGTCCTCACCGATGCGGTTCTCTTTAGGCACTTTCACATCCGTAAATAGCAGTGAGCAGGTGTCGGAGCCACGGATACCGAGTTTGTTTTCTTTGGGAGCAGTCTGGAAACCATCCATGCCTTTCTCCACAATCAGCACGTTAATGCCGCGGTGCTTCAATTCGGGGTTGGTCTGGGCTACTACCAAGTATACCGAAGCAGTAGTACCATTGGTAATCCAGTTTTTGGTGCCGTTGAGCAGGTAGTAGTCGCCTTTGTCGTCGGCAGTGGTCCGCTGGCTGGTAGCGTCAGAACCGGCTTCAGGCTCCGACAGTGCGAAAGCTCCAATGATTTCACCGGAAGTCAGGCGGGGCAGATACTTGCGCTTCTGCTCCTCGGTGCCATATTTCTCCAGCCCCCAGCATACCAGCGAGTTATTCACCGACATGATAACGGAGCACGACGCATCCACTTTGCTGATTTCCTCCATAGCCAGCACGTAGCTCACGGTATCCATACCGCCGCCGCCGTATTCGGGGCTCACCATCATGCCCATGAAGCCCAGTTCGCCCATCTTCTTGATTTGCTCGGCCGGGAATTTCTGGTGTTCGTCGCGCTCAATTACGCCGGCCCAAAGCTCATTCTGAGCAAATTCGCGGGCGGCTGCCTGTACGGCAAGTTGTTCTTCGGTAAGCTGGAAATCCATGCGGACGGGGCTTGGGGTGGGATGGGGAAAAGATCAGACGAGGGCCGGCTTGCGTTGCAGCAAGGCATTGTGGCGCCTTCAAAATTAAATCACAAATGTTGAGATGAAGCAGAAGGCCCGGATTTTTATGCCGTTTGTGGCTTCAACTGCTAAAAATCGGCTTTTGTTTTTGAACAATTCCAACCTGACTGGTCAATAGGAAAGCCAAGCCGCCGCTCCGGATTCCGGAGCGGCGGCTTTCAACAGCACTGCAGGCAGCACGGTCGCCAGCAGCTAGCGCCGGTCGCGGCTGCCCATAAAGATACTCACGTAATAAAGCAGTGTGGCTAAGGAGCTTAGAGCGGCTACCACATAGGTCATGGCAGCCCACCACAGCGCGTCTTTGGCCATGGCATGCTCCTGAGGCGTCACGATGCCGCGCTTGTCAATCCAGGCCAGTGCCCGTTTGGAAGCGTCGAACTCCACGGGCAGTGTCACGAACGAAAACAGCGTGGTGAGCGAGAACAAGACAATGCCCACGCCCAGCGGAATTACCGTGGAACGAATCATGAGCACACCAGCCAGCAGCACGAAAGGCATAAACTTAGACACCGCGCTCAGTGCCGGCACCATAGCCGAACGGAACTGCAGAGCGCTGTAAGCCGTGGCATGCTGCACGGCATGGCCGCACTCATGGGCCGCCACGGCAGCAGCAGCGGCGCTACGCTCGGCATATACTGCCTCGCTCAGGTTCACGGTCTTGTCGGTAGGGTTATAGTGGTCCGTAAGGCGCCCTTCGGTGCTGATGACGCGCACATCGTTGATGCCGTGGTCGGCCAGCATCAGTTCTGCAATTTGCTTACCCGACAGGTTGGATTGCAGCCCTACCTGGGCGTACTGGCTGAATTTGCTGCGCAGACGCCATTGGATAATCCAGCTCACGACCATCGCCAGAATGACGATGAAGTAGATGCCGCTTGAGTTGTAGTACATGGAGAGTTACGGTTTGTGGTTTCTGAGTCCTGACGGCGTCTCTGGCCGTTGCTATCAGCAACCAGAAACCTTCCTCAGGAACTCCGCAAAATTCGCTCGACGATGCGTGTGGTGCTGTAGCCGGCTACCAAGGGTACGGTCAACACCTGCCCGCCGTTTTGCAACACTACCTCATGCCCCACAATTCCACTGATGGCGTAGTCATCGCCTTTCACCAGAATATCGGGCACGATGGCCTCGATAAGGGCCAGCGGGGTTTGCTCATCGAAGAGCACTACCGCATCCACGAACAAAAGGGAGGCCAGAACCCGCGCACGTGACACTTCGTCCTGAAGCGGGCGTCCGGGCTTCAGACGGCTGACAGAAGCATCCGTATTGAGGCCCAGCACCAGCTTGTCGCCGAGGTGGCGGGCTTTTTCCAGGTAATCGACGTGGCCCAGATGCAGCAGGTCGAAGCACCCGTTGGTAAACACGATTTTCTGGCCTTCAGCCTTCCAGGCAGCTATTACCGGCAGCAGCTCGGTACGGCTCATGATTTTATCTTTCGTCCACATCGGCCGTAATTTCAGTTGGCATCGCAGACAGCAGAGGTGCTTTGCGTCCCAGCCGCCCCGATTTTCCCATGCTGATCATGAAACTGATACCACCCATCAGGACGACGAGCAGCGTTTGGGCCCCATGCACCACCAGCGCATAGGCAATGCCACCTTCCTTACTGATACCGTACACCAGCAGCGTGCTTTGCACCAGCAGGTGAAATACGCCGATGCCGCCCTGCACCGGGGCTGCCATTCCGAACGCCCCGAACGTGAGCACTGCCAGGGCAGCCCGCACCCCCAGGTTGTAGGTTTCGGGGAAGGCGAAGAATGCCAGATAGTCCATCAGGAAGTAGACCAGCCACGTGAAGAACGTATGGAACAGGAACGAGCCTTTGTTCTCCAGCTTTACGATGCTGAACACGCCCGCCAGCAGCCCTTTTACAAAATTCAGCATCCGGTCGAAGACCGAGATTTTGCGTAGCCGCTCCAGGTTGCGCCACAGCAGGTAGCCGGAAATCAGCAGGGCCAGCAGCGCTACCACGGCCGCAGCAATCAGGGTATTGCTGTTGCGGGCCAGCGCGTCGGCCTTGCCCTGCAGCAGGTAGGTATCGGCAAATCCCCAGAAAGTCTTGAAATCCAGCAGCAGCACGGTGCCCAGCAAGCCCAGCAGCACCAGCACGTCGATGATCCGCTCCGTAATGACCGTGCCCAGTGCTACCTGCAGCGGCACTTTACTGGTGCGCTGCAACAGCGAGCAGCGCACGACCTCTCCTACCCGGCCGGGCAGCACCATGTTGGCCAGATTGCCTGCCATCATGGCGTGGTACACATCCCAGAACGCCGGCTTTGCCCCTTTCGCAATGGGGTCGAGCTGCATTTTCCAGCGGTAGGCCCGGCTGAAATAGCCCAGCACCGACGCAGCCATGGTCAGCATCAGCCACATGTAGTCTGCCGTGCGCACTGTCTCGGCAATACGGCCCAAGTCCTGGCCGCGCACGGCATACCACATCAGCAGGCCTGATACCGACAATAGCAGGGCGTATTTAAGAATATTGAGCAGTTGCTTCACAAAGGAAATATCAGTTTGGTGCACGGCTATTTTTTGCAGCAGGTAATATCAACCGTCTTTCACCAGGAAGGAATAACTGCAGGCCCTTACCCGAGACGGTTGTGCTGGTCAGGAAAGATAACGGTTGGTTTGTGCGCGCGGGCTTCGGCAAAGTCAATCAGCGCATAGGATATGATGATGACTATGTCGCCGACGGCTACCCGGCGCGCCGCCGGACCATTAAGGCAAATCATGCCGGAGCCCCGCTCCCCGCGGATGGTATAGGTTTCGAACCGCTCCCCGTTGTTGATATTGACGATGGTAACCTTCTCGTTCTCCACCATATTGGCAGCATCAAGCAGGTCTTCATCAATGGTGATACTGCCCACGTAATGCAGCTCGGCCTGGGTGACTTTAACGCGGTGAATCTTCGACTTGAGGACCTCGATGTGCATGAGAAAGGCGGGGTAAAAACAAAGGCCGCAAAGATACGCAAGGCAAGACTGTGAGGAAGCGAAATTGTACGCCGGCCGCAGGGCGCTTGGGCAGCACCCTGCGTATTTGCCTTGCTTCAAACTGCCTGTTTACGGTTCCAGCACCAGGTTGTCGATGAGGCGCACTCCTCCCAGATGCGCCGCTAGGCACACCACTATTGGTTGGCCGGGTTGCCAGCTGTTCAGCGGCTGCAGCGTGTGGGCGTCGGCTATTTCAAAATATTCCAGTGTAAAAGCCGGCTCCGAGAGTATGTAAGCGCTGGCAGCCTGTTGGGCGGCGGCGGCGCTAGCTCCCTGCCTGAGTTGCTCCGCGGCCAGCTGCAGCGCCGCATAGAGCCGTGGAGCCACTGTGCGCGCCTCGGCGGGCAGCCGCCGGTTGCGCGAGGACATGGCCAGACCATCTGCCTCCCGCACGGTGGGAAACGACACCAGTTCCAGATCAAAGGCCAGATCAGCCACCATCTGCCGCACAATGGCTACTTGCTGCCAGTCTTTCTGGCCGAAGTACGCCTGGTGTGGGCGGCTCAGATGAAACAGCTTCCCAACCACCGTCGCTACGCCGTTGAAATGGCCGGGCCGGTGCGTGCCTTCCATCACGTGCTCCAATGCGCCAAAGTCGAACTTCATGACCGAGGGCTTTGGATACATTTCCTCCACGGAGGGCAGAAACAGTACCGTGCAGCCGGCCGGGGCCAGCAGGTTGGCGTCGGCTTCGGGCAGGCGCGGATACAGCCGGAAATCGTCGGGATTATTGAACTGGGTGGGATTGACAAAAATGCTGACGATGACAACGTCGCAGGCCTGGGCAGCAGCCCGCACCAGTTGCAGGTGGCCTTCGTGCAGGGCGCCCATGGTAGGCACCAGCGCCAGGCGCAGACCAGCGCGGCGACAGTTTTCGGTGTAGGCTTGCAACGCGGCGGCCGTGTGCAGTATCTCCATAGACGTAGTAGCCTGTTTGGGCAGGCTCCAGGTGGGTTTAGTTGAATTTTCGCTCAAATTTGTTTAATTTTGTGCTCCCCAACGTGTTGCCTTTCCCCAAATACCCTTTTCTGACTGATATGTCCAAGTTGAGAATCCTCTACGCGGCTACGGAGATTGATCCGTTTTTGCAAACGACCAAAGTAGCGGAATTTTTGCGGCGCCTGCCTCAGGGCATGCAGGAAATGGGGATGGAAATCCGCATTTTCGTTCCCCGCTTTGGCATCATCAACGAGCGGAAAAACCGGCTCCACGAGGTAGTCCGCCTTTCCGGTATCAATATTGCCGTTGGTGAGGATGAGAAGCCGCTGATTATTAAGGTAGCCTCTATTCCGAACGCCAAGCTGCAGGTGTACTTCATTGACAATGAAGACTATTTCCACCGCAAATCAGTCCTGGTTGACAAGAACGACAAGTTCCACGCCGACAACGATGAGCGGGCTATTTTCTTCTGCAAAGGCGTGCTGGAAACGGTGAAAAAGCTGGGCTGGGCTCCCGACATCGTTCATTGCAACGACTGGATGACGGGCCTGATTCCGATGTACCTGAAAACGACCTATAAGAAGGACCCGATTTTCAAGGACGCCAAGTCGGTTTTCACGATTTACAACAACGAATTCGATTACAAATTCGAAGGCGACATCATCGAAAAAGCCAAAATGCTTGATATCGATGATGAAATGCTGTCCGGCCTGAAAACAGCCGACTTCGGTGGCTTCATCAAAGTAGGTATGGAATATGCCGACTCCGTGGTGAAATCTGACGAAGATTTCAGCGACAATCTGAACGCCTTGTTCCTGGAATACTCGAAGAGCAAGCAGATCGGGCAGGTAGGAGCCGACGAAAACCTACTGACTTCTTACTACGCACTGTATAATGAACTGGCCAATTAGCGCCTGCCGGCTTTCGTCGGTTTCTCTTCTTTCCGCGGTGCTGCTCTTTACGGCAGCTGGCTGCGAAGACGCCAACGACCTGGGCGTAGAATTGCCGGGTACGGCGGCCGCCAATACTGACTACCGCGACTTTCCGGTTACGGCCTCTACGGTACTCCGCGACTCGTTTGAAACGCAGAAAGCCACCCGCATTCTGGTGGGCCGGGTGCGTGACAATGTGTTGGGCACTACCACTGCTACTGCCTTCCTGAACCTGAAAATTGCGCAAGCGGTAGTAGCCGCTGACACGCTGCCTTCGGCGGTAACCAAGCTGACGGGTGTCGACCCCAATCCGCAACTGGACTCCCTGGTGGTGGAGGCGGCTTTCGACGCTGTATACGGTTCGTCTACGACGCCACTGCGCGTAAACGTTTATCAGTTGGCTCAGCCGCTGGATGACCGTGAAACGTACAATGCCGCTTCTTCCGTGGCCTTGGGCAGCGAGCTTGGCCTCAACGTTAGTACCCGGTTGAATGCCACCGCTAGGCGGCGCGAGCGAACCAACAGCAGCAGCAGCACCGACACCACTACCATTGTAGTGACGGTGCCCAACAACACGGTGCGGCTCAAGCTGCACGGTGGCGGGCGAAACCTGCCATTGGCCAATGATGTCTTCTCCCTGCTGAAAGGCACCAGCTTCACGCAGGCGGCCCTCACAGCCGTTTGGAAAGGCATGGCGCTTCAGCCAGCGGCTGATTTCAATACGGCTGTTGTTGGGCTGCTACCCTCTTCAGCGGCGCGTGCGGTTTTCTACTATCATTACACCAACAAGAAAAACACCGGAACCCTGAAGGGCCGCTACAGTGTTGCCTTTGGTTTGGGGAGCTTCCAGAGCCGCGAGAATGCCCCACGGTATTTCACCCAGATTACCAATGAACTGCCTACCGGCTCCCCTCTTGCTAGGTTGGCTGGCGCAAACGGCGCGACACAGTCCGTTGCAGCAGGCGAAACGGATGGTAAGGTGTACATGCAGAGCGGTAACGGATTCGGCGCTAAACTGGAAATTCCGGGCCTGAACGAGTTGCGGCAACTGGCACAGCCGGTTGATGGCGGCAGCCCTGCTATTGCCATCAACCGGGCCGAGCTGCTGATACCGGTAAGCCCGTTTGCGAATTTGCTCTTCCCACAGGCGCCTTCAGCTTACCTGTACGAAGTCAATGCCACAAACCAGTCGTTGCAGCGCACGTTGCTGAACAACCGGGTGGAGCGCTTGGTGCTCCGGGAAGGAGTCAACCCGACAGGGGCAGGCCTTACTTCTATCGTAGACGACCAGTACAGCAACGGCTACTACCAGAATGCGGCCAAGGCCACTCTCAACAGTCCGCTCAATACGTTTTACACGATGAGCATCACAACCTACGTGCAGGCTTACGTCTATGACAAGCTGGGCGGTCCTACTCCGGCTGCTTTCGTCCTGTCGCCGTACCTGCGCAAATTCTACGAGCTGGACCTGAACCGGGCAGTTCTGGATGGCAACAACATCAAGCTGCGGGTTTACTACTCGAAGTTGCGCTAACTTTCGGCCTTCATTTTTGCCTTTGAAGCTGCGGCACGGCATTTGCCAAGCCGCAGCTTTCTGTCTTTTTCACGAAACAAACCCTTTTTTGCTGTTCCACTATGTGCGGAATTGTTGCTTATATCGGCTACCGGGAAGCCTGCCCTATCATCCTGAAGGGCCTACACCGTCTTGAATACCGTGGTTACGACTCGGCCGGTGTCGCGCTGCTTAACGGCGACCTGAATGTCTATAAAAAGAAGGGTAAAGTAGCGGAGCTGGAAGCCTTCATTGCGGAGAAGGACACCCGCGCCCAGGTTGGTATGGGCCACACGCGCTGGGCTACGCACGGCGAGCCCAATGACTCCAACGCTCACCCGCACTACTCTACTTCAGAGCGGATTGCCATCATTCACAATGGTATTATTGAGAACTACGCAGCCCTCAAGCAGCATTTGCAGCAGCAAGGCCACGTATTTCATTCTGATACAGACACGGAGGTATTCGTGAACCTGATTGAGGAAATCCAGAAGCAGAATAACTGCACGCTGGAAGAGGCCGTCCGCCTGGCCCTGCACGAAGTGGTGGGCGCCTACGCCATTGTGGTGCTGAGCCGCGACGAGCCGAACCAGCTGATTGCGGCCCGCAAAGGCTCGCCGCTGGTAATCGGGGTGGGGAAAGACGAGTATTTCCTGGCTTCCGATGCTACTCCTATCATTGAGTATACCAACGAAGTAGTGTACGTGAATGACTACGAAATTGTAGTCATCAAAGACGGCCAGCTTGACATCCGCTCCAAGGAAGACGTGCAGCAGACGCCCTACATCCAGAAGCTGGAAATGGCGCTCGACAGCATTGAGAAGGGTGGCTATGAGCACTTTATGCTGAAGGAGATTTTTGAGCAGCCCCGCTCCATCCTCGACTCGATGCGTGGCCGCCTGGAACTGGAAGCCGGCCACCTGAACATGGGCGGTATCCGGGCCTACGAGCGGAAATTTGTGAATGCGGACCGCATCATCATTGTAGCATGTGGCACTTCGTGGCACGCCGGGCTGGTGGCCGAGTATCTGCTGGAAGATCTGGCCCGCATTCCGGTAGAGGTAGAATACGCCTCGGAGTTCCGTTACCGTAACCCTATCATCACGGAGCGCGACATCGTAATTGCTATTTCGCAAAGCGGTGAGACGGCCGATACGCTGGCCGCCATTGAGCTGGCGAAGAGCAAGGGGGCCACCATCTTCGGCATCTGCAACGTGGTAGGCAGCAGCATTGCCCGCGCCACTGACGCTGGCGCCTACACGCACGCCGGCCCGGAAATTGGAGTGGCATCTACCAAAGCCTTCACGGCGCAGGTAACGGTACTTACGCTGCTGGCCATGATTGTCGGCCACAAGCGTGGTACGCTTTCCGACACCCGCCTGCGTGAGCTGATGGTGGAGCTGAGCAGCATTCCGGCCAAAGTAGAAAAGGCACTGTTGCTGAACGACGAAATCGAGCTGATTGCTGAGACGTTCAAGGATGTGCCCAACTTCCTGTATCTGGGCCGCGGCTACAACTTCCCGGTAGCGCTGGAAGGAGCATTGAAGCTCAAGGAAATCAGCTACATCCACGCTGAGGGCTACCCGGCCGCCGAAATGAAGCACGGCCCGATTGCCCTCATCGACGAGAACATGCCAGTGGTAGTTATTGCCACCAAGGACAGCTCGTATGAGAAGGTGGTGAGCAACATTCAGGAGGTGAAGGCCCGCAAAGGCCGCATCATTGCCGTCGTGACGGAAGGCGACACGGTTATTCCGGCCATGGCAGAATTCGTTATTGAAGTACCGCTGACGTCGGAGGTATTGGTGCCGCTGGTATCGGTAGTGCCGCTGCAGCTGCTGAGCTACCACATTGCCGTTCTGCGCGGCTGCAACGTCGACCAGCCCCGCAACCTGGCCAAGTCGGTGACGGTGGAGTAAACCGGGTTTTCCGGTCTGTTATTAAAGAATCCGTCTGCTCCGGCAGACGGATTTTTTATTGCTACTTGCTCCTCCCTACACACGCCCGGCCATAAGTAATCATGCTTTCTCTTCCTTTCGCAACGATACGCCGCACCTTCCGGCACAGTGGCCCTTGGCTGCTGACTGCGGCACTGCTACTCGCCCTGCTGCCGTTTTTCGCCTTGGCTTGGTACAGCCATCCTTCTTCCGATGATTTTCTGCTGGCCAATGGTCTGCACGAGCACGGGCTGCTGGAATATCAGCGCTACATGTACCTCAACTGGACCGGACGCTACACTTCGGTGCTGCTCTGGAGCCTGCTCAATCCGGTGGCTTACGAGGGCTGGCAACTGAGCTACAGGCTGCTGCCCGTTGTTTTTTTACTGGTTACGCTGGGCAGTTTCTATGTGCTGCTCCGGGGGCTGCTGCGCTCATCCGTGCCGAAGCGTGGGCTATGGCTGGGGAGTGGTGCTCTGCTGCTGCTGCTGCTGTTTCAGCTGCCCAGTACTGCCGAAGGTATTTACTGGGTGACAGGCATATACAACTACTTGCTGCCGGGTGTCTTTGCCTTGCTGCTGCTTGCCATTCTGGCACGCTACGCTGGCAGCGCAGCGCCGCCTGCAAGGCGGCGCTGGCTGGTGGCGGCAATGCTGCTGACCATGTTTGTCATCGGTGCCAACGAGGTGCTGGCATTGCCGCTGCTCGTTGCCCTGGGCTGCTTTACGCTCCTGCGGGCGTGGCAGCAGAAGCGCCTTCCGCTGGGGTATTCGCTGCTTACGACTGTGGCAGCTCTGGCCTGTGCGGTATCCTTCCTGGCCCCCGGCAACTACATCCGGATGGCGAATGAGCCGCAGCACTTCGGAATTGCCAAAGCGGCGGTGCTGGCGGCCGCAGCGGCAGCCTACTGCGTTATCAACTGGCTGGGCAATGGCATTCTGCTGGCCATCACGCTGCTTCTGGCGCCACTGAGCGCCCGGCTGGCGCAACAACCTGGGCTGCCGCTGAATCAGCTAACGCGCAACCCGCTGCTGATTAGCGCTTTCCTATTTGGGTTGCTGGTCGTGGGCTTCTTCCCGAGCTTCTGGGCTACTGGCATGCCCATCCCGTTGCGGGCGCGCAACATGCTCTATCTGTTTTTTCTGGCAGGCTGGTTTCTGCAGGCGCACGCCTGGATCCGCTATCTGCTTCACCAGGGCTGGTGGCCCCGGCAGCCAGTCCCGGCGTATGTTCCGGTGCTACTGGGCGCCTGGCTGCTACTGGCCTTCGTAACCGACCACAACCTCCGCCTGCGCGGCCCCGAGCAATTAGCCAACAGCAACAATTCGGTGCTGGCTTACCGCGACTGGCTGGGTGGTGCAGCGGGCCGCTACGATGCGCAACTCACGGCCCGCTACCAACAGCTGCAGGCCACTCCGGCCAATACAGTCTGCACAGTGAGTGCCCTGCGGGAGCCGCCATTCTCTCTTTCCTTCCTCGATTTATCAGCAGATAATCCGCAGGACTGGACCAATCAGGAGTACGCCAAGTTCTTTCGGAAGAAAGAAATACGGGCCATAGTACAGCCCTGACACCCGGATACCAGCCTTGGCGGACTTCTTAGCAACCGCCAATTTTCCGCTTACTTTTGCTTTGTCTCTGGCTACTTCTGCCACCTGCTTTTCCCTCTCTCCCATGCCCCACTCCGTCATTTATTCCGCTCAGGCTCCTGCTCCTATCGGCCCTTACAGCCAGGCTGTGCAGGCAGGCAGCACCGTGTATGTTTCCGGCCAGATTGCGCTTGATGCCACTACCGGCCAGTTGGTAGGCGGCGGCGACGTAGCCCAGGAAACCCATCAGGTAATGCGCAACATTGAGGCGGTGCTCCAGGCGGCCGGACTCACGCTGCGCGACGTAGTGAAATGCAGCATTTTCGTGAAGGACCTCGGCAACTTCGCGACCATCAACGACATCTACGGCAGCTATTTTGAAGCCGATTATGCGCCCGCCCGCGAAACCGTGGAAGTAAGCCGCCTGCCCAAAGACGTGCAGGTGGAAATTTCCTGTGTCGCCGTGAAAGGCTAGCGCCTGCACCGCTCCTGCATGCGCCGTTCTGCTGCCTCCCGCAAGCCCGCCAAGGCCTTGGCGAAGCCCTCTTATTTCCCGCCTGAAAACGTGCTGGAGCGCGCCATGCCGCCAGCACTGGTAGGCCAGCAGGAGTTTGAGAACTACCACTTCCGCAACTTCGACCTGACGCAGTCCAGCCTGGCCGGGCGACGGTTCAGTGAGTGCCTGTTTGAGAACTGCAACCTGGCCGGCACCAGCCTTGCCGATACGGCGCTGCAAAATGTGGCTTTCGAGGGCTGTAAGCTGCTGGGCCTGCCCTTTCATGCCTGCCGCGACATGCTTTTCGATGTGCACTTCGACCGGTGCCAGCTCGACTACGCCCTGTTCTCAGGCAAGAGCATGCCCAACACGCGCTTCGTGGAATGCTCCCTGCGCGGGGCCGATTTTACCCGCACCAATCTGTCGGGGGCGCTGTTTCAGGAGTGCCGGCTGGCCGAAGCCGTTTTCAGCCAGACCAACCTGACCGGAGCCGACCTGACCACCGCGCAGGAACTGGTGCTGGACCCTGAGCAGAACGAGCTGAAAAACACCCGCTTCGCGCTGCACACCTTGCCCGGCCTGCTCACAAAGTATGGAATAGTGGTAGTGTAAACAGCAAGTTTGGCAGTCGGCGCGCCTGTTTGTTCGCCCCCAGCGCCAAACTTACCAGCTCCCTGTTTCACCGTCTCAGCTTTTGTACCTTTGCGGCGCGTTTTTCTATCCCGAAGACGCCGCGAACTGACTGTATTATGGAAAGAGAAGTACGGGTGCGCTTTGCACCCAGCCCCACGGGGCCGCTGCATATTGGAGGCGTGCGCACAGCGCTGTATAACTATCTGCTGGCCCGCAAGCTGGGCGGCAAGATGCTGCTTCGCATCGAGGACACCGACCAGAACCGTTTCGTGCCCGGCGCCGAAGACTACATCCGCCAGAGCCTGGAATGGGCCGGCATCGAGCTGGACGAAAGCCCTTGGACGGCCACGCCCGGCCCCCACGCGCCCTACCGCCAGAGCGAGCGGAAACCCATGTATATGCAGTACGCGCAGCAGCTCATCGACAGCGGCCACGCCTACTATGCCTTCGATACGGCTGAGGACCTGGATGCCATGCGCGCCCGTCTTACGGCAGCGAAGGTGCCCAATCCGCAGTACAACAGCATTACGCGCGCCCAGATGCGCAACTCGCTCACGCTGCCCGCTGAAGAAGTAAAGCAGTTGCTGGAAAGTGGTGCCCAGTACGTCATTCGGCTGAAAGTGCCCCGCAAGGAGGAAATCCGCTTCAACGACCTTATCCGGGGTTGGGTAGTGGTACACTCCTCGGCTGTAGACGACAAGGTGCTGATGAAGTCGGATGGCATGCCGACCTACCATTTGGCCAACATCGTAGATGACCATCTGATGGAAATCACGCACGTTATCCGGGGAGAAGAGTGGCTGCCGTCGGCCCCACTGCACGTGCTGCTTTACCGCTACTTTGGCTGGGAAGACACCATGCCGCAGTTTGCCCACCTGCCCCTGCTGCTCAAGCCCGATGGCACTGGCAAACTCAGCAAGCGCGACGGCGACCGGCTGGGCTTCCCGGTATTCCCGCTGGAATGGCACGGCAAAGACGCCGAAACCGGCGAGCCGACTGTGAGCAGCGGCTACCGTGAAAGCGGCTATCTACCCGAGGCGTTCATCAACTTCCTGGCCTTCCTGGGCTGGAATCCCGGCACAACGCAGGAGCTTTTCACGATGCAGGAGCTCATCGATTCGTTCTCGATTGAGCGGGTGAGCAAGTCGCCGGCCCGTTTTGATCAGAACAAGGTGCGCTGGTACAACGAGCAGTATCTGCGCGCCAAACCGGACGCCGAACTGGCGCAGTACCTGCAGGAAGCCCTCAATGGCCAAGGCCTGGATGTACCGGCCGACAAGGCCGAGCAGATTGCGGCCCTCGTGAAAGAGCGCGCCACCTTCCCGGCCGACCTGGCCAAGGAAGCGCAGATCTTCTTCACGCGCCCTGCCAGCTACGACGAGCAGGTAATCAGCAAGAAGTGGAACCCGCAGGTGGCAGGCGCACTCGCTGAGTTTGCGAAGCAGCTTCCCGCCGCCACTGATACCACGCCCGACGCCATTAAGGCGCTGCTCACGCAGGTGGTGGAAGGCCAGGGCATGAAGCTGGGACAAGTGCTGCAGGCTCTGCGTGTAGCCGTAACCGGTGCTGCCGCTGGCCCCGATCTGATGGCCATCATGAGCATTCTGGGCACTCAGGAGACAGCACAGCGCATTGAAAGTGCTGTATCGGCTCTGGCGCAGGCGGCTGCTTAGCCTACCATACTCAAAAAATTCCGGGATACCTTATCCGACATCGGGGCCGCTTCGTAGTGTGATGCTAGGAGCGGCCCTTATGTTGGGAGCGGCTCTGTTACTCTACGCCTTACTGCCCCCCTTATGGCCAAGAAACCCGTCAGCCCCAAAAAGAAGAAAAACGACCCCGAGAAAAAGGCCCGTGTACACAAGGAGCTGGAAGGGTTCGAAATCAAGGTAAATCCCTTAGGCGAAATCACCTCCAACTATTCTATTGAGGATATTAACACGTTTCTTAACCGCCATGTGCGCGACAAGAAGCTGGTGAACCGCGACGGACAGTTTGGCGAAAAGCCGGAAGACGAGGAGGATTTCCCCCTGGAGGATGGCGTAGCCGAACCGGAAGAGTCGGAGGATGAGTTTATGCGCCGCACCAGCCGCGAAACCAGCCGAAAAAGCGCGAAAACCGAGCCTGACCCGGACGTCGAAGCAGCGGATACCCGCGCAGAACTCCCGGAGGAATAAGCCACTGCCACCCACTGTTTTCTTCCGACCAGAGGGCTACATTCAACGTTCCCGATGCCTGCTGGCGTCGGGAACGTTTGTTTTTTTGCGCGCTGCCACTGTGGCAGAGTAAGCTACAATAACTGCAGTTTCACTATACTTGAGGCACATTTTCATCTGCAACGCCCCTCCTATGGCCATGAACTCGCACGACGTCGACTACAAGATTCTGGGCACTGATATTCAGGTACTGGAAGTAGAGCTGGACCCCAATGAAACGGTTATTGCCGAGGCCGGTGCCATGGTATATATGGACGAGGCCATTGCCTTCGAAACCAAAATGGGCGACGGCTCGGAGCCGGACCAGGGGTTTATGGGCAAGCTGTTTTCGGCCGGCACGCGCCTGCTCACGGGCGAGTCGCTGTTTATGACGCACTTTACGCATCGGGGAGGCTATGGCAAGAGCCGGGTTGCTTTTTCCGCTCCTTATCCAGGCACTATTATTCCTATCGACCTGGGCACCATGCCGCAGGGACTGATTGTGCAGAAGGATGGGTTTCTGGCCGCCGCACGGGGCACCAAGATGAGCATCCACCTCAATCAGAAGCTGGGAGCCGGCTTTTTCGGGGGTGAAGGCTTTATTCTGCAGAAGCTGACCGGCGACGGGAAGGCCTTCATTCATGCCGGCGGCACCATCATCGAGAAGCGCCTCAACAACGAACTGCTCCGCGTGGATACGGGCTGCGTAGTAGCCTTCGAGCCGGGCATCGACTTCAGCGTGGCACGGGCCGGCGGCCTCAAATCCATGATTTTTGGCGGCGAGGGCCTGCTACTGGCTACCCTGCGCGGCACAGGCCGCGTGTGGCTGCAGTCTATGCCAATCAAAAAGCTGATTCAGGCATTGGCTCCTTCCGGCGGCAATGCGCAGAAGGAAAGCGGCAGTGTGCTGGGCAAAATGGTCGGCGGAATTCTGGACCAGTAGCCGCCTATTGCTTCAGGCTACCGGCTGACGAGAAAGTTAGCCGGTAGCTGGCGGCCACTTTCAGTACCCGACGCCGAAACCGTGTCGGAACTGCCTAGCTGTGTGGCAATAATTCCCAGGCTGACCAGCAAGCCCAGTATCAACAAACCAAGGAACCCAAGCATGGAGCGGTTGCTCAGCAGAGGAGCTTCTTCAGAAAAACGGCGACGTTTCCGGCGGGAAACATAAGGGCGGTTGGCAGAGGTGGCTACGGCGGACACGGAGGGAGCGGTTGGGCTATAACGAATCCCCTAATATATAGCTTGTTTTATTTAAACACTGAATCTTCCTGAAAATTTGCTTAATTATTCTATAACCTATAAACCTTGTTACACGTAGCGCCATGTTTCTTGACGACGTGCCCTTCCCCCGCTACGGAAGGCAGTAGCTGCTCAGCTGGTACGTAGAATATCATCCAGCAGGTCGCGGGAATTGCTGAGACGCGGCACTTTATGCTGGCCGCCCAGCTTGCCCCGGCGAGCCAGCCAACGCTCAAACAGACCTGGAGCAGCTACTGTGAGGGTTGGTGGGGCGAGAGCCATGTCGCGGTGGCGCTTGGCATCGTAGTCGGAGTTGAGCTGGCGCAGGGTTTGGTCGAGGACGCTGGTAAAATGCGCGGCGTCTTGAGGAGGTTGCGTAAACTCAATAAGCCACTGGTGGCCGCCACGCGAACCATCAGCCGCCCCGGCAAAGTAGATAGGAGCCGCTGTAAAGTCGCGGACCGTGGTGCTGGTAGCCCGGCAGGCCGCCGCTATGGCCGCTTCGGCATTTTCAATCACTACTTCCTCCCCGAAAGCATTCAGAAAGTGCTTGGTGCGGCCCGAAATGCGGATGCGGTAGGGCTGCAGGCTGGTGAAGCGCACCGTATCCCCGATTTTGTAGCGCCAGAGGCCCGCATTGGTACTGATGAGCAGAGCGTAGCTTTTGCCCAGCTCCACCGCCTCCAGCGGCAACGCCTGTGGTTCGGGCGCATCCCACTGGTCGGCGGGCAGAAACTCGTAGTAGATGCCGTGGTTGAGCAGCAGCAACAGGTCCTCCGAATCCGGTTCGTCTTGTAAGGCTATGTACCCTTCTGAGGCGTTGTATACCTCCAGATAGTGCATCTGCGGGCCGGGAATAAGCTGCTGGAACAGCTCCCGGTAGGGCCCGAACGCCACTGCTCCGTGCAGAAACAGCCGCAGGTTGGGCCATACATCGGTGATGTTGTCGGCACCCGCCAGCTCTGTCACGCGGCGCAGCAGCACTATCATCCAGGTAGGCACGCCGGCCAGGGCCCGCACATCCTGGTGCTGCACGTGGCGGGCAATCCGCTCGATCTTCTCTTCCCACTCATCCAGTAGCGCCAGTTCAAGCGGCGGCGTCCGGATGTGCTCGGCCCAGGCCGGCAGGTTCTGCATAATCACGGCCGATACGTCGCCGGCGCGGGAAAGGGCATCGGCAGGGCGCAGGGGATTGGGGGTGTGCGTACCGCCGAGCGAGAGGGTTTTGCCGCCCAGCAGCTGCGCCTCGGGGTAGTGCAGCGTGGAAAGCGCCACCATGTCGCGGCCGGCGCGGTAATGGCACTCGTGCAGCGCTTCGCGCGTGACCGGGATGTATTTGCTGCGGGCGTTGGTGGTGCCGCTGCTCTTGGCAAACCACTGCACTCGTCCGGGCCACAGCACGTCGGCCTCGCCGCGCATCACCCGCTCCAGATCCGGCACCAGCTCTTCGTAGGCACTAACCGGCACACGCCCGGCAAACTCCCGGCCACTCAGCGCATCGGCAAACCCATAGCGGCGGCCCCACTCCGTGGCGCGTGCCGTGTGCAGCAACTCCCGCAGCACCTGCTGCTGCGCTTCGTGCGGATGGTCGCGGAAGTGGTAGATGCTGCGCAGGCGCCGCTGCGCCCCCCAGGACAGAACAGCAGATTGGGCGGAGGAAAGAAACGTCACAGAGAAGACAAAGCGAGCAGAAAAAACCGGAGTGCGTTTAACGCAGCGAAGAAAGGGAAGTTAGCGCACTACTGCGCAGGCCCGCTCTATATCTTCCGTTTCAGCTCGAAATGCTTACCCAGATACACGCGCCGCACCATTTCGTCGGCGGCCAGTTCTTCAGCGGTGCCAGCTTTCAGCAGTTTGCCCTCAAAGAGCAGGTAGGCCCGGTCCACGATGCTGAGCGTCTCGTTCACGTTGTGGTCGGTGATGAGGATGCCGATGTTCTTGTGCTTGAGCTTGGCCACAATACCCTGGATTTCCTCTACCGCAATAGGGTCGACGCCGGCAAAGGGCTCATCGAGCAGCACAAATTTGGGGTCCACGGCCAGGGCGCGGGCTATTTCGGTGCGCCGCCGCTCGCCGCCGCTGAGCACCTTGCCCAGATTCTTGCGCACGTGCGTCAGGCTGAACTCATGGAGCAGCTCCTCTACTTTGTCGAGCTGGGCCTGGCGGGGCATCTTGGTCATTTCGAGCACCGACAGGATGTTCTCTTCCACGCTCAGGTCGCGGAACACGCTGGCCTCCTGGGCGAGGTAGCCGATGCCGAGGCGGGCCCGCTGGTAGATGGGCAGCCGGGTGATGTCCCGGTCGTCGAGGAAGATTTTGCCTTCGTTGGGCTTCACCATGCCCACGGTCATGTAGAAAGAAGTGGTTTTGCCGGCCCCATTCGGCCCGAGTAGCCCCACAATCTCGCCCTGTTCCACGTGCAACGACATATCGTTGACGACGGTGCGGGCTTTATATTTCTTAACCAGGTGTTCGGCTCTGAGAATCATCGGGGACAAAGGTAGCGAAGCGGCGCGGGGTAGCACGGGATAGTCTGTAACGCAAAATCAGGGTTTTGTGTACAAGTGTCCCCACCCTTATCCGCTTATCCGTAAGCTTGCGCTTATTCCAGCCTGAATGCTCCATTTCCGCCACATCAGCCGCTACGTACTGGCCTTTTTGTTCTTCAGCGCGGGTCTTCTCCACTTCCTGGCCCCGGCCACATTCGTACGCATCGTGCCGCCTTATCTGCCCGCGCCGCTACTGCTCGTATACCTGAGCGGCGCGGCCGAAATAGTCGGAGCGCTGGGCTTGCTGTTCCCTGCCACACGCCGGCTGGCAGTTCTGGGGTTGCTACTCCTGCTTGTGGCGGTCTTTCCGGCCAATGTGTATATGCTGCAAACCCACGGCGCGGGTGTAGCGGTGCCACTCTGGGCACTGTGGCTGCGTCTGCCACTGCAACTGCTCCTGATGGGCGGGGTATGGTGGGTGCGGTAATGCTGGCGTTTATACCAATATTCCATTCGCCTCACTCTCCCCTACTCCCAGCGAATGTCTTTGAGGCGCAGCTGCAGGGTGCGCACGCCGCGGTACTCATTGATTTCGACGGTGTAGCAGACGCTGAACGGCTGGCCCTGCTGAATTTGGGGCAGATGCTCAGCCAATCCAAAGCCAATGGCATCAAGGACGTGGTGGCCGTCCTGAGTGAGGGCCAATTTGAGGTGAGAGTTACCTACTACGCGAGCTGAGTTGGGCGCCGCATACACACCCCGCGCCATAAAGGTGGGGTTGCTATTACCGGGGCCGAAGGGCTCCATCTGACACAGCAGCTTGTGGAAACTAGTTGTCACTTCATTCAGGTCCAGCTCGGCGTCAATTTCCACGGGCGGAATCATCTGCTCGGGGCGGATGCGGCTGGCAACGATTCGCTCAAACTTCGCCCGAAACGCCGGCACGTTCTCCACGGGTAGCGTGAGGCCGGCGGCGTACATGTGTCCTCCAAACTGGTCGAGCAAATCGGCGCACTCCTCAATGGCCTGGTGCACATCAAACCCGGCCACGGAGCGGGCCGAGCCGGTGGCTTTGCCGTTGCTTTCGGTGAGAATGATGGTGGGCCGGTAGTACTTGTCGAGGCAGCGTGAGGCCACGATGCCCACCACGCCTTTGTGCCAGTCCTGCTTGAAGAGCACCGTGGTGTGGGCGTCGGCAAACAGCGCGTCGGCCTCAATCATGTCCAGCGCCTCTTTCGTGATGCTGGTATCGAAGCCGCGGCGCTCCTGGTTGGTTTTGTCCACCACGGCGGCCTTGTCGAAGGCTTCCTGCTTGCTGTCGGCCAGCAGCATGGCCACCGAGCGTTTGGCGTCGCCCATGCGGCCGGCCGCGTTGATGCGGGGCGCAAACCCGAACACGAGGCTGCTGATGTTGAGGTCGGACTTCTGCAAACCGGCCAGCTCGCGCAGGGCATCGAGGCCGGCGCGCTGGGGCCGCTGCGGGTCGTTGAGCAGGCGCAGGCCGTGGTAGGCCAGCGTGCGGTTTTCGCCCATGATGGGCACAATGTCGGCGGCAATGCTCACGGCCACCAAATCCAGCAGGTCGTAGAGGGGCGCTTCGTCGAGGCCCTGGTCTTCGGCAAAGGCCTGCATCAGCTTGAAGCCCACGCCACAGCCGGAAAGCTCCTTGAACGGGTAGTGGCAGTCCTGGCGCTTGGGGTCGAGCACGGCTACGGCGGCGGGCAGCTCGGCGCCCGGCAAGTGGTGGTCACAGATGATGAAGTCGACGCCCCGCTCGTTGGCGTAGGCAATCTTATCCACGGATTTCACGCCGCAGTCGAGGGCAATGATAAGCGAGAAGCTGTTTTCGGCAGCATAGTCAATCCCAGCTTCCGAAATGCCGTAGCCTTCTTTGTAGCGGTCCGGAATGTAGTATTCGATGCGCTCCGGGCCGAAGTAGGGCAGCAGGAAGCTATAGGTAACGGCCACGGAAGTCGTGCCGTCCACGTCGTAGTCGCCGAATACCAGCACTTTCTGGCCGGCGTGCAGGGCTTCGCGCAGGCGGGCCACGGCGCGGTCCATGTCGCGCATCAGCAGCGGGTTGGGCAGCGTGCTCAGGTCGGGGCGGAAGTAAGCGCGGGCCTCCTCGAAGGTGCAAACGTCGCGCTGGCAGAGCAGCGCTACAATGGCTTCTTTGACGCGCAGGGCGTCGGCCAGGTGCCGGACTTTTTCAGCGTCGGGCGCCGGCTTGCGAATCCATCGTTTTTCCATCATAACCTACAGGAGCCTAACAGCGGCGTATCTTCAAAAGTACGAAGAAAACCGCGCCCTGCCAGCCCGCCTGCGTACCTTTACTGCATGTCCAGCTTCCGCGAGTTCTTCCGCAAATACGGTCAGTACATCCTCTCCGACGGGCTGATGTACCTGATTTTCATCGTGGCCCTGGGGCTGATGTTTTTGTTTTTCAGCTAGGATTTCGCCTTGCCCAGAACGTCATTCCGAGCGCAGCCGAGGAATCTCGCGTGCTGAGGTTGTGATGGCAATTCTACCACACTAGCGAGATTCCTCGGCTGCGCTCGGAATGACGGGCCTGGTAGTGGTAGTAGACGCTACAGGGAGTCGCCGCGCAGCTTGCGGAACCGTTTGCGGGCTTCGGCCACGTAGATGCTGCCGGGGTATTTCACCAGCAGCTGGTTGTAAAGCGTTTTGGCCTGCTCCTTGTCCTGCAGATTTTCCTCCTGAATGCTGGCCAGCAAAAACAGCGCATCGTCGCTGAGCACGTCGTATTTAGGATTGGCGGTAATCTTTTCCAGCGTTGTCACGGCCGCCTTGTAGTCGCCAGTGCGGCGCTGGAGCTGGGCCTTTAGCAGCCACGCTTCGTCCTGCAGCGCGTGGCCCGGATACTTCTGCAGCAGCGCATCGAGGCCGCGTAGCGCTTCCGGCAGCTTGTTCTGGAACACGAGCTGCTCCACGACGGCGTAGTCGCGCAGGGCCACCCCAGACGTATCCATGGCCGTGTTGTCGGTGATGAGCAGCGAGAGCTGCATGGCATCGTTGGCAATTTCGCGACTGGTGGCTTCCTTCAGAATATCGAGGTGGCTCTTGGCCAGCTTGAAGTCGCCGGCGAAGTAGCTGAGGCGGGCGTTGCGCAGCTTGGCCTCATAGCCCAGCGGTGAGTCCTTGTGCGACTTTTCCACCTGCGAATACAGCAGCGTGGCTTCCCACGGCTCGCCGCGTAGCAGGTAGATGTCGGCGAGGTCAATCTTGGCCTGGTCTACTACATCAAGGTTGGCGCGGGGCATGTCGATTACTTCCTGCAGCAGCTTCACGGCTTCCGGCTTTTCATCGAGCTGGAAAGCGTAGAGCACGGCCATGCTGCGCAGCACCGGGGCCGTCTGAGGCGTGCGGCCCAGCTCGGTCAGCAGCTGCTGGTACTCCCCTATCAGCCCCCGGATTTTGGCCGGATCAATAGGATACGTATCCCGCACCTGGGCCTCACGGGTCTGCACGAGCCGCTGGCGGGCCGTAGCGTAGAACGGGCCGCTCCGGTACTCCCGCAGCACGTACTCGTAGCCGCTGATGGCACTTTCGTAGTCTTTGTTCTGCTGGGAAATGGCCGCAATGTCCATCACGCGGCTGCCTTCGGTGCGGCCGCGCCGGTCGAGGGCTTTGGCCTGCACCAGTGCGCCCGTAAAGTCGCGGCGCTGCACCTGCAGCCAGAGCAGCAACTCGCTGTACACGGCCCGCTCCGGATATTTCTGCACGTTGGTGAGTAGCTCGCGCTCCAGTGCGTCGAAGCCTTTTTCGTCCTGCAGCGTGTTCTGGAGCATGTTGCGCACAAACGGCAGCTGCTGCTCATCGTCCTGCACCAGCCGCAGCGTTTCGGCCATCAGCCGCTCCGAGTTGCCGTTCTGGGTGTAGAGTTGGATGAGTTGCGGGCCATACTCCGTATCATTTTTGGCCAGCACGCGGCCGCGCAGATAGGTCTTCTCGGCCCATTCCGGCAGCTTGAGGCGGCTGAATTCGGTGGCAACAGGTACTATCTGGGTTGAGTTGAGCTGGCTTACTACCTTTTCGTACTGCTTTGTTGCGGCGGCCTGGTCACCAGCGGCGGCATACATGGCGCCCAGCGTGACACCATACACGGCCTCATCAGAGTGCTGGCGCTGCGCTTTCTTGACCAGCTTTTCGGCGTCCTTGTAGCGCTTAAGCTGCTGCAACGACTCCAGATAATCAGGCAGCACGTTGGGCGCCGTTTGGGCCTCAGTGGGCAGCTTACCGAACAGAAACACGGCCTTTTCGTGCTCCCCTTTGCGGGAATACTCTCTGGCCAACGAAATATTGCCGCCTTCCTGCTGTGCCTGCACAGGCACAGAAGCCAGCAGCAGCAGAGAAAACAGCACAGGACGGAAACGACGCATAGAATGAGGCATATTCGGGGAAACGGCCCGGCGGCCGGATTCATTTCAAGATAGGCAGGAAATCTGGCTAGCAGCCGGCGCTACCACTACGCAACAGACAGACGCGCACAAAAAAAGCCGCTCCCAAAGAAGCGGCTTTTCTGGTAGTAGCTTATTACGCTTAGAAGAACTTGTTCCGCTCGTCCTTGATGTCGGCGTGGTTCTTCACGGCTTCATAGATGAGGCCATCGGCGCGGTTCTGGCGCTGGGCCATGAGCTGCTTTTTCACGGTGGCTACATCCGTAGCAGCCGTGGGCTTCTGCACGCTCACGGGCTCCACAATCAGCACGCCCTGCTCGCCCTGGATAGGCGTCGACTTTTGACCTGCTTTCAGGCCGAACACCTTGCCGACTGCTACCGGCTCACCGCCAAGGCCGGGAATGGTACCCGAACCGAGTGCTACCCCCTCAGCCGTTTTTACCTGCGCCTGCGGGCCATAGGTAGCCGCAATCTGCTCCAGAGTGCCGGTTTTGCCTTTCAGCTTCTCCATGATCTGCTGGGCCTTGATCTCGTTGCGGACTGCGGACTGCAGTTCCGACTTCAGGCTGGCAACGTCGGCAGTGCCCTTGCTCCGCTCCCCGGTCAGGACGGCAATAACGTACTGGTCGCCCATATCGAATACTTCCGACACGTCGCCAACGGCAGTTTTCTTGCCGGCGGTACCATAGGCCCACCGCACAATTTCGCGGGCATTCTGGAGGCTGTTTACGGCCCGGTCGCCGCGGCCGAGGCCCTTGGCTTCCTGCTTCTGCAGCGTTTTATCCTTGGCTACTGCCTTGCGGAACGATTCCAGGTCGGTTATCTCCCCTTTCAGAGCCTGCGCCTTGGCGTAAGCGGCTTCGTTGGTAGCCTCAGAAGGAGCAATGCGCTTCTGTACGGCTGCCACTTGGTAAGTCTGAGACGTTTTGGGGGCCGTGATTTTGATGATGTGGTAGCCGAATGAGGTTTTCACCAGGCCGGGCAGCAAGCCAGCCGAAGAAGCGCCGAACACGGCCTTTTCAAACTCCGGTACCATGCGGCCCTGCTGGAACCAGCCCAGGTCGCCGCCGGTGCTCACGGTGCCGTCTGTACCGAACTGGCGCGCCATCGTAGCGAAATCAGCGCCACCCTTGATTTTGTTCAGAACGTCGGTAGCCTTGGCTTTCGCAGCAGCGTCAGCTTCCGGCGTAGTGCCATCGGCTTTGATGAGAATGTGGCTGGCGCGAGCGGCTGGCTGCGCACCGGCTTTCTCACCCGTTACTTTATAGAGGCTGGTAGTGCCGTTCTCTGAATACGGACCGTACACCTTGCCTACTGCCAGCGGCAGTTGCTGACGTAGCTTCTCGGGCATTTCGGCCGGCGAAACGAAAGCGGCGCTATACGGCTGGTCCGAATTGAGCTTCACGAACAGCGAGTCGTTCGGAGCCGCAGCAAACTGCGTCGCCAGCTGGTCTACTGCCTGGCGGGAAGTGGTGCTGTCTTCTACCGAAGCCGTTACCGGAATGCTCACGTACTCAATGGTACGGCCGTCTTCCACTTTGTAACGGCCTTTGTTCTTGTCGAGATAGGCCTGTAGCTGGTCGTCCGTCACTTTCACCGCCGAGTCGGAGATGGAGAAGTACGGCACGAACAGGTAGCGCATCGATGCGCGCGTGTTCTGGTCCTCATCGAAGCGCTTGGCTTCCGCCGAAGTAACGTAGTTGCTCATTTTGAGCAGGTTGTTGTACTTCTGGCCCATCCGCTCCGGACCAAGGTTGGCTTCGAAGTTGTGCCAAGCAGCCTGCGCATCCGGGGGCATTTTGTCGAGGCCCTGCAGATACTGAATGATTTTGGACCGGTCGAACTGGCCGGTTTGCTGGTCGGTGAAAGCCTGACGGATGCTGGGGTGAATGTTCTTGCCCTGCACCATATCGGTCAGTTCCTCGTCGGAAACCGTCAGGCCCAGCTTGTCGAACTCCTTCTGGAAAGCAATGCGGTAGATGGTCTGGTTCCAGGCCTGGTCGCGCAGGTAGCCCATTGTCTGCTCGTCGGGCTGGCGGCCCTGCTGCTGCACAAACGACTGCTTGGCCTGTTCCAGGGTGTTGTTAAAATCTTCGAGCTCTACTTTCTCGCCGGCAATTTCACCTACCACGGTTTGGTCGCGGTTGAAGAGCTTGCTGTTGCCGCCCACCAGGTCGCCGCCCACGATGAAAAGCACCATACCGACAGCTACGACGCCCACGGCCCAGCCAGATTTTTCCCGAATCGTGTTAATTAATGCCATTTACTTGAAAAAAAGCGCAGTATGTAAAAGCGGAAAGAGGTGCAAAATAACCAGAATTGCCGGGAGAATCAAAGCTAATATACCAAGCAGCAGGCCATAGGTAGATCCACAAGCCAGAAAACGACTATCGTCCTCCACCAGACAGACGCTGGAAGCAGAATAACAGTCGTTTTAGATGGCATTTGTGGCGCGGCTAGCTCCGGCGCTTGTTGCGGGGCACTGGCCTAGCGGGGGCGGTTGGCTGCGGCTTTTCGGGCGCTTTGGGCTCGGCCGGCGGCTTGAGGTAGCGGTAGAGCATCACGCACGCAAACGATATCATGAAGAGCCAGTAATTGTCGCGGAGGGCGTTTTTATCGTCCATGCGCTGCACTGTTTGATAGGTGCCGATGACGAACGACACCACGGCCAGCGCAAACAGGATAGTGCGCCCGAGACCCGGCGCCCAGAATCGTTTCATGCGGCAAAGATTAGTTTCCGGGCGGCGTGGCGGCCTGGTCGATGGTAAACACGCCTTCCGGCTTGAGAATGGTGTAGCGCGAGAAATCCTGGTTGGCGGTCAGGCCATAGCCCGTGAGGACTTCCGTGGGTGTCTGGATGCGCACCAGCTGCGTGGTGTCGTTGTAGATGAGCTGCTTCGACTGGTCGAAATACATTTCCTCGGTCTTCATCGACTGCTGCTTCTGCACGTTGCTCACGCGCACATCCCCCCGAATGAAGTAGAGGTTTTTGGCCTTATCGAAACGGCCGTAGTTGCCGCGCAACGTATTCAGCACCTCCGTGCCGCCTTTCGTGTAGAAGGTCACGTCAATGCCCTTCGGATACAGCTTGTCACCGTTTTCGAACTGCTGCTCCAGGGGCGCCTGGTACTTAATCTGTAGCCGAGCCGAGTCGCTGTAGAGCGTCAGTACGTTGGTGGTTTCCAGCAAGGGCCCCTTGTATACCACGGGCTTTTTACTGGCTGCCGGATCTTTTTTCTGGCATCCGGTGGCCAGCAGCCCGGTACTCAGCAGCAGAGCCAGCAGTGGCCGGCAGCAAACGGTCAGACGAGCAGTAGCCATCGGCGGCAGGTTACTCAATGCGGCGCTTGATAAACCAGCGGTTGTTCAGGGAGATGCCTAACTGGGCCCGGATGTAGCTTTCTTTCACATTCCGTTCCGTGAGGCCGGTGCTCAACTGCCGGACGTCGGTGTTGCCACGCTGTCCGTACACGAAACCCAGGTTGAGGGTGGTAGCGTCGAGGGCCGTGGCAGAAACTGGGAACGAGAAGCCCCAGCTTACCGCCCGGTCATATAGCACCTGCCCACCGGGCCGGTAAGGCATCTGTGCCACGGACAGGCCGGCCCGGTAGGTCACGCGCTTGAAGTAGTTCTCCACCGAGCTGGGGTCGGGAGCAAATTCGCCGCCAACGGCAGCCCGCCAGGTATCGTCCAGCGGTACGCCTGCAGTGCCGCCACGCTCATTGAACGCCCGGAACTTAGACCACTGCTGCTGCGCCACATCAATATTGGCCGACCAGCTTTTGTTGTTGTCGATACTCAGACCAAATTGTGCCAGAGCCGGAACGGTGGCTTGCCCTTCGCCGCTTTCCAGAATGATGTTTTCGCCAATCTGGCTGCCAACGGCTGTCTGGCGGTTCAGCGTTAGAGCCCGTTCGCCGTTCAGCTTCGTCTGGAAGCCGTATGTGGCTCCCAGGTTATAGCTGAGCGTTTTGGCGAATTTGCCGCGGTAGTGCGCGCCGCCCCGAAATTTGAAGTCGGAGTAGTGAATATGGTCGAGCAGAATGGTTTTTTCCAGCTCGTTGTCCGACGTTATGACATCCGGTATTACCTGCGTGGCCGTGCTCATATCGATGCTACCGAACACGTAGGAAGCCGCCACACCCACCGACAGGCCCTTGGCAATCCGGACGCCCTGCGCGATATACGCCTCCGACAGTTCGCCTTCGCCACTATACCGGTTGAGCACCTGCGCCAGGTTGGGGTCGTTGTTCACCCGCGTCAGCTCATTCGATTCAAAATCGACGGAGCTGAAAGGCTTGAGGCCCAGCGCAGCACCCCAGCGGCTGGACAGCGGAATAGCCAGCGCCAGGTACCCCAGCTTGCCGCTACCGGTCTTCTGGGACGTGACGCTGTTGCTTACCGTTTTGTACTGCCCAATTGCCGTAGCCTCCCACGTGGTACGGTTCATATAGAAGAGCAGCGCAGGGTTGAGTTCATTCACCTGCACCCCGTTTGGAGCGGCTATGCCGGCTCCGCCCATTCCCATCTGCCGGACACCACCCGCGTTGAAGTAGGTGTCGCCCAGCCCGAGGCGGGAATAAGGAGAGTTGCCGAGGCTTTGCCCGTGGCTGTACGTAGCGCCCGCGAGGCTCAACACCGTCAATCCCAGCAGCCCGGCGTATTTAGAGTTTAACATTGTATGCCAATATACGGTGGAGCCCAATCAGCACGAGCTCCGGAATGCCAAAGATAAGGCCTTTCAGCCGTGGTTGGAAAAAAGCGGCGTCGCCGCCTGCCAAGACCACCGCCAGCCCGGGATATTGTTCCCGGTAGCTGGTAATGAAGCCATTGACCTCCGCCGCCGCGCCGTTGAGCACGCCGCTCCGAATCGAGGAAACCGTGTCGTCGCCGGTTAGGGGCAGCGGGGCCGCTACTTCCTCCGGCATTTCGACGAGTGGCAGTCGCCCCGTAAACGTGTGCAGCGCCCTAAAACGCATAGCCAGCCCCGGCGCAATACTACCGCCCCGAAACGTGTGCCCTCCTTCTACCAGGTCGCACTTGATGGCCGTACCCGCATCCACGATAAGCGTATCGTGGCCGGGCCGCAGCCAGGCAGCGCCTACCGCAGCAGCCAGACGGTCGGCCCCAAGCGTGTGCGGTGTGGCGTAGGTAGTGCTAATGGGCAACGGCGTAGCGGCAGGCTGAAACTCCAATACGGTACCGTTCACCTCCTGCCGGAGCATGGCGGCCCACGTTGCGGTAGGAGCCGCTACGGAGGCCAGCACGGCATGGCGCGGGCGCCAGCGTTGCACAGCAGCCACTACCTGCTCCCGCGTCTGGCCGCTGGCTGTTTCTACTAGGTCGTTTCCCTCGAAGCAACCGTATTTCACAGCTGTGTTCCCAATATCGAGAGCTAACGTGCGCACGGAAACGGTAATGGCATATGAGATGATGGACCAGTAAGTTGGGCAGATGGTGAGCTCAATGTTCCGCTTGCATGCGTTGCGCCGCCCTGAACATCAAACTCACCATGTAGCCCATCTCACCTGTAGGAGACGCCCGGCACGCCGGGGGTTGCGTTTTACATGAAATACTTCAGCCGGATAACTTCCTTCTCGTTCAGGAAGCGCCATTTGCCGCGTGGCAGGTCTTTTTTCGTGAGGCCCGCGTACTGCACCCGGTCAAGCGTCACTACATCGTAGCCCAAATGCTCGAAAATGCGGCGCACAATACGGTTCCGCCCGATGTGAATCTCAACGCCCACAAAGTGTGCGTTGCCTGCTACCACAGCTACGTCATCCACTTCAGCCTTGCCATCTTCCAGCTCCACACCGGCCGCAATCTGCTTCAGGTGCTCTTCCGTGAGTGGCTTGTCGAGCTCTACCTGGTAGATTTTCTTGTTGCGGTGCGAAGGATGCGAGAGTTTCTGTGCCACCTCGCCATCATTGGTGAAGAGCAACAAGCCGGTCGTGTTACGGTCGAGGCGGCCCACCGGGAAAATACGCTCCTTCGACGACTCCTTGATGAGGTCCATTACCGTGCGGCGGCCTTCCGGGTCTTCGGTCGTCGTGATGGTGTCTTTGGGCTTGTTCAGCAGCACGTACACCAGCTTCTCGCGGTTGAGATTGGTCTTGCCGTACTGCACCGTGTCGGTGGGCAGCACTTTGTAGCCCATTTCCGTCACTACTTCCCCATTCACCTTGATTTCGCCCGCTGCAATCAGCGAGTCGGCCTCGCGGCGGGAGCAAACACCCGCATTGGCGATGTAGCGGTTCAGACGCAGCTCGTCGCCGCTTTCCTCCTCCTGCCGACGACGCTTATTGCCGCGGTTCTTGTCGTCTTCGTAGTGCTTGAGGTTCTTGTAGTCGGGAGCTTGGCCAGCTACTTCACCGCGCTTCAGCTTGTCGGCACGGTTGGGCGTGGAGGCGTCGCGGCCAAAGCGGGTCGGCGCTGGGCGCTCAGGTCGGGCATCCCGCTCGCCGAAGCTGCGGCTGGCACCAAAACCACCTTCTTTCCGGTCGTTCCGGTCAGTGAAGCTACGCGTACCAAAGCTGCTCCGCTCACCAGTGCTCCGGGTGCCGAAGCCTCCTTCACGCCGCTCGCCGTAGGTGCCACGAGTTCTATCGCCTGATTCGGTATCCCGCTCGCGACGGGGGGCTGGCTGCTCATCAAATCCTTCCGGACGGCCCCGAAAATCGAAGGGCCGGGCCGGCCGGATTTCCCGGTCGGGTCCCAGGTTGCTGTCAGTGCGTGGAGCTGCATCGAAAGATGTATCACGCGGCTTGAAGTCGCGCGGCGTTTCTGGCTGGTTGGGGTCCGATTTGATGAACTTCCGATTCCGTTCGCCGGCACCACCCCGAGGCACTGCTGGGCGGCCTTCCTGGCGGTAGGGCTGGCCTTCCCACGTCTTTTTAGGTGAAAACGGGCGCACTGGACGGTCGTCCTCGCGGCGTGGCCCTCCGAAGTTGCTGCCCCGACGGTCATCGTCGCGGCGCGGGCCGCCACGCTCAAAGCCACGGCCGCCTTCCGCCGGCCGGTTGCCGTAAGGACGGCCACCACTGTCGTTGCTACGGCCAAAGCTGCCACCTGACTTGTTGGGTCCGCCAAATTTCTTCGGGCCACCAAAGCCACCGGTACGGTCGCCAGGGCCACGGCCGAAAGCGGGCCGGTCAGAAGAACCGTTTCGGTTGCCTGCGTCGCCGGAGCGGTTTGGCCGCTCACGGTCGCCGCCCGAGCTGGGCCGGTCGCTACCGCCACGTGGCGCGTTAAATTTTTGGTAGAAACCCGATCCGCCAGTGCTGCTGGAGGGTTGGTCGGTGCGGCCGCTACGGCCGGCCGGATTGCCGGAGTTGTGCTTCTTGCCCATGGTTGCAAGGATGAGTTCCGTATCGCTACGGTACAGGTGAAAATAAGAACGTCAGGTAAGCGCTAGTCTGAGCGCGCTGGTGAGAACGAGCCAGACCAGAAAACAGTGCCCGGACCAACGGCCTTCCTTCTAAAAGAAGACAGACCGTTGGTCCGGGCGCTGCAAGAGAAGGTGTCGGACCTAGTCGCGACGAGCCATTTTGGCTTCGATGGAATGCTGGGTGTGCGGTACTGCGCGCAGGCGTTCTTTCGGAATCAGCTTGCCGGTGCCAATGCACACACCGTATGTACCATTCTTGATACGGACCAAGGCATTTTCAAGCTGCTGAATGAACTTCATCTGGCGGGAAGCCAACTGGTTCAGGCTTTCCTTTTCGGCCGTATCAGCGCCATCTTCCAGCACCTTCGAGGAAGACGCTGTATTGTCGGTGCCAGTATCGTTTTTGCGGCTTAAGGTTTCTTTGATGAAAGCAACCTCTTTGCGGGCGGCGGTTAGCTTATCCTGGATGATTTGCTCGAACTCGGCCAAATCTTCTCTGGAATAGCGTAGGGTTTCGTCACTCATGTCGGGGTCGGAAAAGGTAAACTAAAAATGGGAGAGAGAAGATGATATCGAATGCCGTGAACAGCCCTCGGGATGTTGGTGCCAACAGCTTTAGCAGAAAATTAGTTTAGCTACTTGTCTGCGCTACCGGCAAAACCACCTAGAAACGAGCGGGATGCCCTGGCGTTTTCGGGCGCAAAGCTACGCTTTTGTGCGACAATCCCTTTTGCGTCGGCACTTTACAGCACGACTCTGGCAAATTGCTGATTTAGAAGCTCAGCATCTGGATTGCAGCCACTGCCCCTTCTACCCCTTTATTGCCGTGTTTGCCGCCGGCCCGGTCCCAAGCCTGCTCCAGCGTGTTGGTCGTCACCAGCCCAAAGATGACCGGCTTGTTAAACTTCAGGCCCACATTGGTAATGCCATTGGCAACTGCGTGGCAGATGTAGTCATCGTGCTTGGTTTCGCCCTTGATAACAACGCCTAGGCAGATAACAGCATCTATTTCCTCGTGCTGGGCCAGCAGTTGCGCACCCAGTGTCAGCTCGAAGCTGCCCGGCACCGTGTTGCGGAAGATGTTCTCCTCCTTAGCGCCATGCTTTAGCAGCGTCTCGTACGCGCCGCGTGCCAGCGTATCGGTTATTTCGCGGTTCCACTCGGCCACTACCAAGCCGAAGCGTTTGTCGGTAATGTCGATGAATTGGTCGGAGTTGTACTCGCTCAGGTTCTTGAGGGAAGTGGCCATGAGGTAGGAGGAAAAAAAGCGTTGTGCGTAGTGCGTAATCGATGCCCGTTTTGGGTGCGTGCTGTCGTGCGACTCTGGTAAGGAAACCGGATAAAAAAAAGGACGGCACTACACCGTCCTTTTCTTTTTGCGCCATCCCCGTTTGCCAGGGAGGCATTATGCTATTTACCGCTGAGTGCCTCGGCGCGGGCTTTGTACTGGCGGGCTTCGTTCACCTCAAATGAGGCAGGATACTCTGTCACAATCCGGTCGTAGGCTTTCAAGGCACCTGCGTAGTCCTTGGCCAGTTCCAGAGCCGTAGCTTCCTTCAGGAGGTAGCCGGGCGAGAATTGCTCATTGGCGTTGTGGTTGGCCGCTTTGTTGTAAAACTCTGCTGCCTCCTTGTATTTGTTTTGCTCCAGATTAGCGTCGCCGAGCAGGGCATAGGCGCGGGCCTGCACCAGCAAATCGTCAGACGAGAAATCCTCCAGATAGTCGGCCGCAGCTTTGTACTGACCTTCTTTCAGCGCTGCAACACCGGCGTAGAAATTGGCCAAGTTGCCTGCTTTGGTACCGCTGTATTCGTTTGCAACCGACTCCAGTCCTACATACTGACCGTCGCCTTTCATGGCTTTCTTCAGCGAGTCAGCCTCCCAGTAGTTCACAGCTTGGAACATGGCAGCTTGTGCCTTGCTGTCCTGCGATGAGCGCCACGTATAGAAGCCAAATGCCCCTACTATTGCCAGTACCACTACGGCCAGCAAGCCCAACAGCACATTTTTATTGCGCCGCAGGAAATCCTCCGACTCAACCAGCCGAGTAGCCAAGGCGTCCGGATCTTCCAGTAGCGGATGCTCTGTAGAGAAGGTAGCAGGAGCAAGCGGGTCGGCCGAGACAGGCTGTTGCGGCTGACGTGCTCCGGGCGTTTTGCCCGTGTAGGGAATCTTTGACATGAGTGGTTTCTGGTAACAGCGGCCAGAGCCGGGGTAAAGCCCGCTTCGTGTTAGTCGCGGATGTAAGGATAATCCTGCTGCACGTACACGTCCTTGAACAGTTCGTCGGCGGTTGGATAAGGCGAGGTTTCCGCAAACTCCACCGACTCCAGTACCTGCGCTTTGATTTTTTCATCAATGGCCGTCAGTGCTTCTTCCGTGGCCATGTTGTTGGTCAGGATAGTGTGGCGCACTGCTTCGATGGCGTCGCGGGAGCGGTAGTCCTCCAGCTCTTCCTTGGTGCGGTACTTGGCCGGGTCGCTCATGGAGTGACCTTTGTAGCGGTAGGTTTTGAACTCCAGGAACGTCGGGCCTTCGCCGGCACGGGCACGCTCAGCGGCGCGCGCTACGGCATCGTGCACGTCTTCCACGTTCATGGCATTCACCGGCTCCGACGGCATGTCGTAGCCGCGGCCGATGTGGTAGAGCTCCGTTACGTTAGACGTACGCTGCACCGAAGTGCCCATGGCGTAGCCGTTGTTCTCCACTACGAAGATGACGGGCAGCTTCCACAGCATGGCCATGTTGAAGGCCTCGTGCAGGGCGCCCTGGCGCACGGCGCCGTCGCCCATGTAGCAGATGCAGAGGTTGCCGGTCTTGTTGTACTTCTCGGCAAAGGCAATGCCGGCGCCCATGGGGACCTGCGCCCCCACGATGCCGTGGCCGCCTACGAAGTTGACCTCCTTATCGAAGATGTGCATCGAGCCGCCTTTGCCTTTGGAGCAGCCGGTGGCTTTGGCATACAGCTCAGCCATAATGGCGTTTGGCGAAGTGCCCAGAGCCAGAGGGTGGGCGTGGTCGCGGTAAGCCGTAATCCACTTGTCGCCTTTGCGCAGCGCTGAAACGGCGCCGGCAGCGCAGGCTTCCTGACCAATATACAGGTGGCAGAAGCCTTTGATCTTTTGCTGGCCATAAAGCTGGCCGGCCTTCTCCTCAAACTTGCGCATGAGCTGCATCTGCTCATACCAGGTAAGGTAGGTTTCTTTCGAGAATTTGGGTTTGGCAGGCGAGGTAGCCTTGGCTTCCTTCACGTCGCCTTTTTTTGCTGACTTGCCTTTGCTCACAGCAGGCGGCATCACCGGGTCGGGCTGTTCTACCGTATTGGTAACAGCATTGCTCTTGGCAACGGCTTTCTGGGCCGGCGTTTTCTTCGCCGAATTGGAAGCCTTCGGGGCAGCCTTTACTTTCGTCTCCGCCATCTTGCTTTCGGTTGTTCGCGTTTGGGATGCGAAAGTACGTAAAAGGATTGCAATTCCGAACCCCTACGCATGATACTCGAAAGCCTGCACCTGCTGTTTTTCAAAAACTATGATGAAGCGAATCTGCGCTTTTCCCCGCGCATCAATTGCTTTATTGGCGACAACGGCAGCGGCAAAACCAATCTGCTTGATGCAATCCACTACCTCTCTTTAACCAAAAGCGCATTTACCTCACTGGACGCGCAAAGCATTAAGCAAGGCGAAGAGTTCTTTGTCGTGAAAGGCCGGTTTCAGCAGGGCGACACAACTGAATCAGTAGGCACTGGTAGCGAGACTATCCAAGTAAGCCTGCGTGCGGGGCAGAAGAAAGCCATTACCCATGACAAGCAACCTTACGACCGGATATCTGACCACATCGGCCGCTACCCAACTGTTCTTATCTCTCCTTACGATACAGACCTTATCCGGCAGGGCAGCGAGGAACGGCGCAAGTACTTCGACAGTCTTATCTCTCAGCTCGACCATGCATATCTGGAACTGCTGATTTCTTATAACCATATCCTGCGGCAGCGCAACTCGTTATTGAAGCTGGCGGCTGAGCGGCAAGGGGGCTACGACCGTGACTATCTTCTGGTGCTCGATGAGCAGCTGGTTCCGGCTGGGCAAAAGATTGTAGATGCTCGTCAGCAGTTTCTGGTGGAGTTCACGCCCATTTTCCAACGCCACTATCAGCAGCTTGCCGATAGCCGTGAGGTCGTGACGCTGTTCTATAAAAGCCAGCTGCCGGAAGCCGATTTCGCAAAATTACTGCGCGTGCAGGAGCGAAAGGATCTGGCATTGCAGCGCACTACGGTTGGGCCGCACAAAGACGACTTCGTTTTCCTGATGGATGAGCTGGCAGTAAAGAGTTACGGTTCTCAGGGCCAGCAGAAGTCTTACGTTATTGCTCTAAAGCTCGCGCAGTTTGAAATCCTGTCCCTGCGCCAACAGCAAAAACCCCTACTCCTACTCGACGACATATTCGACCGGCTCGATGAAAAGCGTATTACCCGGCTCCTGCAACTGGTAGCCGACCACACCTTTGGGCAGGTATTTCTAACTGATACGCATCTGGACCGCACTGACCTTGCGCTTGCCAATATCACAGACCAGATCAGCCGGTTTGAGGTGGAGAGCGGTAGTGTACGGCCCCTCTGATTGGAGTACCTTTGCCTGCCTTCTCCACAGAAGCAAGCACCCTTTTTCCCGCGCGTTATTATACCTTCTCCTTGTGAAAAAAGCAAACTCGCCGGAAAACTCCCGTCAAGCAGATATTGTCCCTCTCAAAGACAGCATCAAAGCTCTTCTGAAGGCCTATCGATTGCAGGGTAAGCTTAACGAGGTAACCGTTGTGGCCAACTGGGAACAGGTCATGGGAAAGGCAGTTGCGCTCAAGACCAAGGAGATTTATGTCAGCAATGGCAAGCTGTTCGTACGGCTTACCTCCGCTCCGCTCAAACACGAGCTGGTGATGGCCAAGACTCGGGTTCTGGAGCTCATCAACGCCGCAGTCGGCGAGACTGTAGTTAAGGAGGTAGTGTTTCTGTAGACTCGTCACTTTTGGTTAAAACGAGCACCTGACTACTTCGGCACGTTTCGATAGCCAACTTCTCCTGCTCTGGCAGTTGAGTTGCCCTGTGTTGTCCATACAGCTACCGGCATTCAACGTGCGACTGGTTCGTTCTGCTGGTACCCCTCTCGTGACAAGCCTTTTTTAAGAGGACCTATTCCTTACTTTAAGGCAGCGCAGGCAATTCGGCCTGCTGCGTACTCAGCCTATGTCGCTCACGCCCGCACCCCCTCTCCCACCGCTGCCTGATTTCAGGCCTGTCTCTTATTCGCGCCTAACTCTCACGGAACTCATGATTCCGTCGTATGCCAATTTTGGCGGCAAGATTCACGGGGGCATTCTGCTTTCCCTGATGGATAAAGTGGCCTATGCGGCTGCGTCCAAGCATGCCGGCACCTACTGCGTCACGGTGAGTGTGGATGGAGTAAACTTCCTGCAGCCCGTCGAAGTGGGTGAGTTAGTTTCGCTATTGGCCTCCGTAAACTATGTCGGGCGCACATCGTTGTTGGTCGGCATCAAGGTAATTGCCGAAGATGTGCGAACCGGCCTGGTTAAGCACACCAATACCTCTTACTTCACGATGGTCGCCAAGAATGAGCAGGGCAAGCCCACTACTGTACCTGGCCTCACGTTGGAAAGCCCAGAAGACACGCGGCGCTTCCTCGAAGCTATTAAGCGGCGCGAGTTCAATACCCAGTTCAACCGCGAATTCAATAACGCTCGAACTGACCTTGCTGTTGAGAATTCGCTTCACCTACTACAGGCGGAGAGATGCCGGATTAGCTACTAATTCATTCGCCGCAAGCTGACACCACCAAGTGTAGTTTGCCTAACGAAAAGTGGCTGCACGCGGGAGAAAATCTCTCGGGCGCAGCCGCTTTTCATTTTGCTTGTTAGGCTATTCAACTACTGCCTTACCGACCAGTTTACTCCAGTGAATTTCGCTGAGCGGTTCTGACTCGCGAAACAAAAAGCCTGTTTTCTCCCACTGGCAGACCTGCTACTTTACCTCACCTATGGGCTTCCCACCAGTACGCTTTCTAGTGGCCAATCCGTTTGCGGCTACTGAGCAGAGGACAATAATGTTTCACGTGGAACAATTTTGTCACCGTGGTCCATACACTTTCAGCAGTAGCTCATTGTAGGCTTCAAGCAGGGCAATATACTTAGCCTGGAGAGCCATTAGCTGCTTTGCGCTGTCAGTGTCAGGCTGTTGTAACACCGAATTTCGGCTTGTTACAGATTGTAAAGGCGTAACACTAACAGTTTGTGTTACAAATGGCAACGTGCTGTGCTGTAAAGATGTAAAGTCGTTCGAAAAATCATGTCCGATGATATCACCTACCCTTTTTACAAATACGTAATCAAGCGTCTCCTCCTTGAATTTACGATATATGGTAGGACGCGTAATACCCAAACTATCTACGATGCGCGTAATAGAAATACCGCTGTTTTTAATGGCTTCCTGTAGGATTTCGCCTTGGTGTGGCATAGCAGAACGGGTCTAGAACAGAAGTGTAAATATGACAATTATGTTTCAAATATCAAGTTTACATAGTTGAAGTTTTAGAACAAAAACGAACAGTGTAACATCGAATAAAGAGTATTACATTACACTTATTACAGCAACACATGTAATGTTACACATTACAGATGCATGTACAGTGTATCGTTATCTGACAAAGGGCGTCCTATTCAAACACGCTTTGCAAGCAATGGAGCCATCTTGCAGTTGTACACCATACTGTACAGTGCACCCTTTACCACATTCCGTAAGCGGGAGCCATACGCCTCATTGTGCTATACAAACTCCCTGCAAAATGAAAGGCGCTACTCAGGGCAATGTTACTCGGCGGACAGCGCCAGTAAACGGTCAGGATAGTCAGTGGTGATACCTCGTACACCAAGCGCACACAGGCTCTGCATAACACACTGCTTGTTGACGGTCCAGGGCACCACCTGTATGCCTCGGTGGCTGGTTTCCGCCATCAGTTCTGGTGTCACCAAATCGTAGCGGGGCCCATACACTTCGGGGCTGAAGCCTAGGGTCTGGATATGCTCTGCAAGGGGTAGTTCATCCTCCACAAGCAAGCAGAGAGTAAGCGCTGGAAACTGACGCCGACACTCCTGCAGAATGCGCACATCAAAGCAAAGCAGCGTACTCCGGGACAGCAGCCCGAGCGCACGAAGCTCAGCCAATACTACGTCCACATAAGCGGCGGGCGCGGGATGAAACAGGCCGTCTCCGGCCGGCTCACTCTTCACTTCGACGCTAAAGCGAACCGGAGCCCGGCCCAACCGCAGCGCGAAGGCATCAATGGCTTCTACCACTTGCCGCAGCAAAGGTTTGAAGGCTGGAAGCAGGCGCTGCTCCGGAAAATCAGGATGGCGCAGCTGCCCGCAGTCGTAGCGCCGGATGGCAGCATAGGGAAGCCGGTAGAGGTTGTGATTCTGCTGCAAAGCGACAGGAATGCGGGCCCCCAGCGGATCAAGGCAGATGGCAGCATTCATCCAGGGCTCGTGCGATACCACCACTTGTCCGTCGGCAGAAAGCACTACATCCAGCTCCAGCACATCCACACCAAGCTGCACGGCATGCAGGAAGCCGGGCAGCGTATTCTCGGGATACAGGCCCCGGCAGCCACGGTGGCCGTGTACCTCAGGGCGTACGGAAGAGGCAGTCGGTAGAGTCATAGCTACTCTACGGTGTGGGTGCTGCGAATGGAGAAAACCAGAGCGTATATCCGGGCTACTGCGAGTAAACTATGGGTGGTAAGCCGGAGCCAATCGAGTATTTTCGTCGCAAATTCACTTTTCCATTCTTATCCACGATGAAAAGATTGTTGATTCTGCTTGTGCTGGTAGCCATGGTGGCCGGCGGCTACTTCTACTACCAAAGCCTGAAATCGGGCCCGAAATACTCGTTGATGCAGGCCGCTAATGCCGTACGGACCCATGATGTAGCGGACTTTGAGCGGTACGTGGATGTAAGCAGCGTGACGGGCAGCCTGGTAGATCAGGTAACGAACCAGGGCTCCGCATTGGGACTACTGAATCCGGGCGGCATGGTGTTCAAGGGGGCACTCCGGCTAATGAAGCCTCAACTGGCCCAGGCGGCACGCAAAGAGCTGCAGCACTACATCGAAACGGGCTCCGTGGAAGCAGCAACAGCCGCGCGGCCCGATAAGCTCGTGAACGTATCGATGCTGGGTCTGGCCGGCAAGGTGGTGAACCCTGACAGCCAGTTCAAGGATATCAAGTACGTGAATGAGCAGGGCGAGCAGGCACTGGTTGGGCTGGAATTCACGCAGCCCAAATACGACACCACCCTGGTAGTGGAGCTGAAGATGCTGAACCGGGGCGACCATTGGCAGGTCACGGAAATCACTAATTCGGGTGAGTTGCTCAAGCACGTGGCGCGCCTGGAAAAAAAGAAGATTTTCGGCGGCAAGTAGGCAAACCCATCAACAACAAAAAGCCCCGGCACGAATCCGTGCCGGGGCTTTTTGTTGGGTGCTACCGAAGACTATCTACGACCGGAAAACAGGAAGTAGATGATGGAGCCACCGAAGGGGAAAAACCAAATGATAAGCCCCCAGATGATCTTTTTGCCAATCGACCAGTCCTGCTTAATAAGGCTCAGGAAAGCCATAACTGCTACAATCAGGTAGATGACACCAAAAATGGTGATGCTACCGTTGCTGCTACGGCCTGAGCAGCTGCTCAGAATTATGGAAAACGTCAGGGCCAGGGAGAGCAGCGCAACCGGCAGGCGGCTGACCAGGGAAGTCAGTTTGTTCATGGGAGTAGAGAGTATTAGTGTGAGTGACGTTTACGGTGTACACTCAGGAATAGATATCAATATTCAAGTATTTACAGTATAACTATTTGATTTACAGTAAATTAAACAAATAATACTGTACTTGTTGCCAGAAATCAATGGCGGCAGACGGTACCAACAGCAACGAAAGCACCACGCCGTAGAGCGCGCCATAGAAGTGAGCATCGTGGTTGATGTTGTCGGCGTTGCGGCGGCTCATATAGTAGGAATAGCCCAGGTAGAGGAATCCGAAGATGAACGGCTGGATAGCAACAGGCAGCGGGAAAATGTAGATACCGCCGCCGCCGGGCGCCACCGGAAAGAAAAGCACGCTGGCAAATACCACCGACGACACCCCGCCCGAAGCCCCCAGGCTATGGTAGCCGGGGTCATGGCGGTGGCGGAAAAAAGTCGGGACTGAAGACAGAACAATTCCGCCCAGATAGAGCAGCAGGAAGAACCCAAGACCTGCTCCCGCCCCATAGTTGGCCATGTATTCGCGCAGCACGATGGGGCTGAACGAGTAGAAGGCAAACATATTAAACAGCAAATGCGTCAGGTCGGCGTGCAGGAAGCCGGAGGTGAGGAACCGGTACCATTGCTGCCGCTGCAGCATCAGGTAGGGGCTCATGATCCATCCATCAAGCAAGGCACGGTTCGACCACGCGTACATCGAAATACCAGCCGTGAGGGCTATCAGAATCAGAGTAGGATTGAGCAAGGACATAAACAGGCAGCGGGGCGCGAGAAAAGGTGTTTATAAGGCCTCCACACGCCTCAAAGCAGGTGAAACGCCGAAGGACATTCCTGAAACTATCTGCGAGGCGTAGAGGGGCTGAAATCGAATAGCAGCCGGTTGGTTTAGCTCTCGCGCTCCAGCAGCTGCAGAGCCAAGTGGCGCAGGGGCTCCTTGCGGGCGGCGGACACGCTCACACGGTCCAGGTGCTGCAGGGCATCCTCGAAGTAGTGGTTGATGCGGGCCTCGGTCTGGGGGCGGATATCAAGCTCGTCGTAGAGGGCGCGCACGGCTTGCACTTTGGCATCGGCATCGGGTACGGGCTGGCCGATATGGCGGGCCAGCTGGGCGCGCTGCGTGTCGTTGGCCTGGGCTTGGGCCGTGAGCAGCAGGAAGGTTTTCTTGTCGCTGAGGATGTCGCCGCCCACGCGCTTGCCGAAAGTGGCCGCGTCGCCGTACACGTCCAACAGGTCGTCACGGAGCTGGAATGCTACGCCGATGCCTTCCCCGAACAGACGCAGGTGCTCGGCATCCTCCTCGGAGCCGCCGCCCAGCCGGGCGCCCAGCTCCAGCGCAAAGCCCAGCAATACGGCCGTTTTCAGCCGGATCATATCGATGTACTGATCGATGCTGACTTCGGTTTCCGTCTCGAAGTTCATGTCCCACTGCTGGCCTTCGCACACCTCGGCGGCCGTCTGGGAGAAGCGGCGCAGCATGGGTGCCAGCAGGGCGGGCGGCATATCAAACAGCAGCTCGTAGGCCCGCACCAGCATCACGTCGCCTGATAGGATGGCCACGTTGGGGTTCCACTTTTCGTGCACCGTGGGCTGGCCGCGCCGTAACGGAGCCTGGTCCATGATGTCGTCGTGGAGCAACGTGAAGTTGTGGAACACCTCCACGGCCAATGCAGGCTTCAGGGCCACATCCAGCGCATCGGTGTAGAGCTGGGCACCCAGCAGCGTGAGCAGCGGCCGGATGCGCTTGCCACCCAGCGCCATGATATAGCGGATGGGCTCGTATAGGGCGGTAGGCTGGTCGCCATAATGCAGCTCAGCCAGAGCCGTGGTGAGTTTGTTGGAGAGGGCAGTGAGGTCCACAGAAACGGGTAAAGGTTCGGGAGGAAAGGTACGGCGCAACAGATTGTCATTGCGAGGAGGAACGACGAAGCAATCCTACCTCTCAATGCTGAAAACTACCCTTACAGACAAGCCCTCCGGCATTAGGTTACGAACCTACTGCCGGAGGGCTTTGCTATGAGGAAAGTGTCTGCCACGAGAGGAAGGATTGCTTCGCTCCGCTCGCAATGACAGCTACCGGCGGCGCTTGCCTTTATTGTCGCCACCACCGCCGGGGCGCCCGCCGCCGCTGCTACGCTCGGGGCGGTAGCCACGGGGCTTGCTGTTCTCGCGGCGCTCCTGTAGCTCGCGCTGCTTCACGGCGTCGGGGCGGTTGTCTACCAGTTCGAAGTCGATGGTGCGGTCGAGCAGATTGGCCGATTTGACAATCACCTGCAGTTCGTCGCCGAACTGGATGATGCGCTTGCTGCGCTGGCCCACGATGCGGTAGTTGTCGCGGTCCAGCTCGAAATGGTCGCCGGGAATCTCGCTCAGGCGCACCATGCCTTCGCACTTATTCTCTTCGATTTCCACGTACATGCCGCGCTCCGTGAGGCCCGACACCACGCCGGTGAACGTCTCGCCGATGACCTCGGACATGAATTCCACCTGCTTGTACTTGATGCTGGCGCGCTCAGCGGAAGCCGCCACTTTCTCGCGCTCCGAGGAGTGCTTGCACTCTTCTTCCACGGGCTCCACATCCACGTTCTTGCCACCTTCTAGGTAGTGCTCCAGCAGGCGGTGCGCCATCATGTCGGGGTAGCGGCGGATAGGCGAGGTGAAGTGCGAGTAGTGCTCGAAGGCCAGGCCGAAGTGGCCCAGCGGCTCGGTGGTATAGATGGCCTTGCTCATGGTGCGCACAGCTAAAGTCTGCAGCACGTTCTGCTCGGGCCGGCCCATTACTTCCATCGAAAGGTCGTTCAGCTCGGTGCTGATCTTCTTCGGGTTGGCCAGATCGAGGTTGTGGCCGAATTTCTTGGCGAACAGCGCGAAGGTCTGCAGGCGGTCCGGGTCGGGGGCTTCGTGCACGCGGTACACCATCGTGAAGCGCGGCTTGCGGGTTTTGAGCTTGAACACGAACTCGGCCACCTTGCGATTGGCCAGCAGCATGAACTCCTCAATCATCTTGTGCGCGTCCTTGCGCTCCTTCACATACACGCCCAGCGGCTTGCCGTTCTCGTCCAGCTTGAACTTCACCTCCTGCGTCTCGAAGCTGATGGCTCCCTGCTTGAAGCGGGTTGCGCACAGCTTCTTGGCAATGCTGTTCATAAGCTGGATTTCGGTGGTGTAGTCCGAGTCCAGCCCTTCGATGCGCTCCTGCGCTTCCTCATAGGCGAAGCGGCGGTCGGAGTGAATGATGGTTTTGCCGAACCACGACTCGTAGAGCTTGCCGTTTTCGTCGAGCTCAAACACGGCCGAGAAGGTCAGCTTGTCCTCGTTGGGACGCAGCGAGCAGAGGCCGTTAGAGAGGCGCTCTGGTAGCATCGGAATCACCCGGTCTACGAGGTAGACCGATGTAGCGCGGTGCTTGGCTTCCTGCTCCAGGGCCGTGCCGGGCCGCACGTAGTGCGTCACGTCGGCGATGTGCACCCCGATTTCCCAGTGGCCGTTTTCCAGCTTCTGAATGCTCAAAGCATCGTCGAAGTCCTTGGCATCGGCTGGGTCGATGGTGAAGGTGGTGATGTGGCGGAAGTCGCGGCGGCGCTCAATCTCAGCAGGCGGGATGACATCGGAAATAGCTTCCGACTCCTCCTCTACCTCAGCCGGAAATTCAAACGGCAGCCCGAACTCGGCCATGATGGCATTTATCTCGGCTTCGTTGCCGCCGGCCTGCCCGAAGCTGCGCACCACTTCACCTAAGGGCGAACGGCCGGCATCATCCTCCGGAAACTCCGTGACGCGCACCAACACTTTCTCGCCATCTACGGCGCCGTGCAGGTTCTCGAAAGGCACAAACACGTCGAAGTACATCTTGCGGTTGTCGGGCTTCACGAAGCCGATGCCGCCGCGCACCTGCAGGCGGCCTACCACCTCGGGGCGCACCCGCTTGAGTACTTCTACCACGTCGCCGACAGGGCGACCGTCGCGGGAGCCGCGCAGGCGCAGGCGCACGGTGTCGCCATGCATGGCAAATTTCAACCGGTCCGTGAACACGCGCACGTCACTTTCGCTTTCCTCCGAAATCACGAAGGCAAACTTGTCGGTAGCCAGCGCCACGGTCCCGACGATGGTTTCGGCGTGGGAGTCGCGGCGGCGGCGGGTTTCGGTGGTACCGTCGGCATCGGGAAAGTCGAAGCCGGCCTCGCGGCGGCGGTGCACCACAGGGTCCTGGCCAAAGTCGGCTTCGGGGGGCCGGATGCTGCGGCGGGCAGGCACCGGCGTGTTATCGGCGTTACGGGCCCGGCGGCTACTGGCAGGTACCGTAGCTTCGTGAGCAGCGGCAGAGTCCGTGAGGCGGTACTCGTCGTTTTGCAGCAGCGTGAGCATGCCGGCGTTTTTCAGCGCTTTCAGGTGGGCAAATATGTCTTCGCGCTGCTCCTTGGTTGTCACGCCGAGGCGGCGCGAAATCTGGCGGTAGGCGAAGACCTTGCCGGGGTTGTCGCGGAAAATGCGAAATATGATGTCTTTGGTAATTGGGGCAGCATCAGGGCTGCCAGCGGCTGCCTTCGCGCGGTCGGCGCGGGGGGCGGCGGAGTCGTCTTTTCTTTTCATTTAGAAAATGGGAGCCGCCAGTGGTTGTCTTTTTCGCAGGCGGCGGGGTTGATAGGAATAGCCGTTTTACGAGGCTTTCCGGGTGAAGTATACAGGCCCATAAAGGGCTTCGGGAAGATGATACGGAATATAGCAGGGAATAACTATTCCCGGCGGCAAATGGGCGGTTATTGTTAGGTTACGCAGCGTAAGGCTTAGGCCCGGCTGGCCACGGCCGCCCGGATATCGGCGGGCTCGTCTTTGGGAATGGCGGCCAGCAGCGTGCGGGTATACTCGTGCTGTGGGTTGGCATACACCTCGGCAGCCAGGCCGCTTTCCACTATCTGCCCCTGGCGCATTACCAGAATCCGGTCGGACATAAAGCGAGCCACGGACAAGTCGTGGGTGATGAATAAATACGTAATACCGAACTCACGTTTGAGGTCGTTGAGCAGGTTGAGCACTTGGGCCTGCACCGATACGTCGAGGGCCGAAACGGACTCGTCGCAGATGATGCATTTGGGCTGCAGCGCCAGGGCCCGCGCAATACAGATACGCTGGCGCTGGCCGCCGCTGAACTCGTGGGGATAGCGCAGGTAGTGGTCCTCTTTCAGGCCCACAGTGCGCAGCAGCTCCAGTACGCGGTTTTTTTGCTGCTGCCGGGTGCCACCTACCCCGTGCACCCGCATGGGCTCCAGAATGGCTTCGCCCACGGTCATCATTGGGTTCAGGGCAGCGTAAGGGTCCTGAAACACCATCTGAAACTCGCGGCGGCGGCGGCGGAGCTGCTCAGCCGGAAGCGTAGCCAGATCAACTCCTTCGAACAGGATACTGCCCGAAGTTGGTTCCACCAGCCGCAACAAGGTCCGGCCCAGCGTGGTCTTGCCGCAGCCCGACTCCCCTACCAGTCCTACTGTCTCGCCCGGATAAATATCAAAGCTCACGCCGTCCACGGCCCGCACATATTCCTTCTTCCGGTTGAAGAAACCCTTGCGAATCGGGAAGTGCACGTTCAGGTTCTCAACCCGGAGTAGGGGCGCCTGGAAATCCGGAAAGACACTCGCTTCCTGGGTAACACCTGGTGACGCAACGGGCAAAATGCTCGGCTCTGCCATGTTGAAATCTGATTCCGTCTGCATCGGAGCCAAGGGCTCGTTTCCTAGCAGCAACGGCTGGCCCGACTCCATGCCCGGTGCGGATTCCAGACCAAACGCGGGTTCTGCAGGTCGTGAAACAGAATGTTCCACGGGGAACGTTTTGGCGGTTTCAGGTATGCTTTGAGAGCCTAGTATGGCTACCTCACTAATTTCAGTAGCAGGCAGTTGCACGAAACCCGTTTCAGTAGCCGAAAAGGTGCCATCGGCGTTTTCCTGCATAAAATCGGCTACTACTGGAAGTTTTTTCCGGCCAACCGAAAGTTTTGGGCGGCACGCCAGCAAGCCTTTGGTGTAAGGATGCTGCGGGTTCGTGAAGATGTCGAGCACCGGGCCCTGTTCTACCACACGGCCCCGGTACATCACCAGAATCCGGTCGGCAATTTCGGCCACCACGCCCAAGTCGTGGGTAATAAAGATGACGGCCGTGTTGTGCTGGCGGCGCAGGTCATCTATCAGGCGAAGCATGCGGGCCTGCACCGTCACATCTAGGGCAGTGGTGGGCTCGTCGGCAATAAGGATGGCGGGGTTGCAGGCCATGGCCATGGCAATCATGACGCGCTGCTTCTGGCCGCCGCTGATTTCGTGCGGGTAGCTGCTGAAGATTTTCTCGGGGCGCGGCAGCTGGGCCATCGTGAACAGCTCCACGGTGCGGGCCTCGGCCTGCTTCTCTGTGAGTCTGGTGTGCAGGCGCAGGGCTTCCACTACTTGGCTGCCGCAGGTGTACACGGGGTTCAGGGACGTCATCGGCTCCTGAAAAATCATGCTGATATCGTTGCCGCGCACCTTCCGCAGCTGCTCGTCCGAGAGCTTCAGCAAGTCCACCTCCCCTAGCGCCTCACTCTGAAACCGCGCCTCGCCGGACGTAATCTGGCCGGGCGGCAGCGGAATCAGGCCCATCAGCGCCAATGACGTGACGGATTTTCCCGAGCCCGATTCGCCTACAATAGCCAGCGTTTCGCCCCGCCGCAGGTCGAAGGAAATATCGGCCACGGCCCGCGTGTTGCCGCGGTGGCTGTGGAAGTCGATGGTGAGGTTGCGAACGGAGAGAATGGGCTGAGACATAGCAGGCATATAGGCAAGTCGGTAAAGATAGGCGCTGCTGTAGAGACGCAATATTTTGCGTCTCGCCGTTGAACGGCCAGACCCGCCTGGTCAGAACATCATCGGCAAAGCCGAGACGCCAGGTAGGGCGTTCCTACAAACACAGCGGCCCGCCGGAACGATTCCAGCGGGCCATTGCAAACACACAATACAACCAGCAAATACTACCAAATGCTAAAGCGTAGTCCGAGAAATTATGGCAGCCGGCGCCATATAACCTAGCGGCTTCAAATCAACGCTCACAAGAGAATGGTAGCGCAATGCTAAATCTATGTGGTTATAATTTTAAATTTCTACCAAGACCATTATCTATAATTGCTTTTTACCATAATACATTGACCAAGAACCGCCTCCACTACCACCATAACCACTGTAATAAATCAAGCTGTCTGTCCCCAGTTTGAAGTATGCTTCATCTCTATTACTAGCTGATGTACCTCTAAAACCAAAGTATCGGAAATACAGATTGCCAGGATTTGCACTCGAAAACAATGCCGACGAGCTAAGTAACCTCATATCAGGCTCATTACTATCTATTTTTATATTCATATTATTCCTCGTGACTACAAGAACTATATCACACGGAGTAGTTTGAGTAGAAGAAGTATAAGGATAGAGAAGTGCATATTGATGATAGACTTTTTTCGTCATTCTGTAATTACCTGTCAGAGAAGTGGCTATTATGGACATTGTATCTGCTAATGCCAACGGTATAGATTTCGTAGTAGTGCCTATCCCGGTCGGACCGGTTACCTGCAATTCTACAGTACGAACACCGGATTTACGGAAGGTGTGTATCGGATTTCGTTCCGTTGAGGTGCTACCGTCACCAAATTTCCAGTTGTAAGTATCAGCTCCTACCGAGGTACTTGTGAAGGCGATGGGAGTCATATTCTGTAGCACACCTGAGTAGGTGAAATCAGCTGTCGGTGCCACCGCAGGAGTTGTTGGTGCTGGTGCTACTACGTTCGAAGACTCTTTCTTACAAGCCATAATGGACAATGCTATGCCTATTATTGGGACTAGGTTTTTGCTCATATTAAGTAACTTTTACGATGCGTTTTAGCATATTCCATGAGCGTCTAATATACTCTATACAGTTTTGATTTTAGCTTCTTTTCTGTTTTTCTTTAGTGTGAAACGAAGGACATTGTAGAAGTATGTGCCTGTAGAACATGCTGACGAAGGAAACCAAGCTCTAATTGTAAAATGAATGTAGCACGAAGTGCTTGCTTGATGTGTCGCAGCAGAAGTTGAGCACAACGCGCCAACCACATAGCGGGAACGTGAAACAAAGACTTCACGCTACAACAAAAACGGCCCGCCGGAACGATTCCAGCGGGCCGTTTTCAGGCAGAAACGCAACTGCTACACAACTTCCGAAGCTTCAGCGTCCTGGCGGGCCTGGGCGGCGGCGGGGTCGTCGGCAGCTACGGGGTGGGCTTTTTGATCTTCTTCCGTGCTGTAAAAACGGTTCTGGAACAGCAGAATCAGGACTACTCCAATAAAAATGCAGGAATCGGCAATGTTGAAGATGGGGAAATCCGGTATGATCTGCCCTCCTACCCACGGCCAGGAAGCCGGGAAAAACCCGTCGGGAAAGTCCACAAACAGCATATCAATCACCTGGCCGTGCAGCCAGGGCGTGGGGGCATTAAAAGGGGCATTGTCGTAGAGCACGCCGTAGAAAATGGAATCTACGAGGTTGCCGATGGCACCACCCAGAATCAGGGAAATGCAGAAAATGAGGCCGCTGGGTGCGTGCTGCTTCCAGAGCCGGTAGATGTAGCAGCTGATACCCGTGACGGCCAGCAGCCGAAACAGCGTGAGAATGACTTTGCCATACGGTGCCGGCAGCTCTACCCCGAAGGCCATACCCGGATTCAGCGTGTAATGCAGCTTGAACCAGTCGCCTAAAACAGGGACTTCGCCGGGCATTCCCATGGGCATATAGCGGTGCACCGCCCACTTCGACAGCTGATCAATGACGATGACCAACAGGGCCACCAGGTAGTATTTCCAGTACTTCATTCTATAGAGGTGAGAGGCTAGAAGTGAGAAGTGAGACGCTGGGCTGACGTCTTGTCAGAACTTGTCCCTCTCCCCTCTCGTGGCACAAAGTGACGAAGATTTTTAGACTTGGCTGCTGGGTGGCAGACCGCTGCTTCGGACCGGTGGTATATGTTTGGAAGGGCGGTTTGTGCCGTTTTGGGCGGAATAAAGATCCTTCGAAAACTCTTTGTGCGCCGGTGTGCCAACCGCCGTTTCTGAGGCGGCGGTTGGCTCCTGAGGCTTAGGCAGTTGCCACGTTCAATAACACGGGCACAGAAAACTCGTCAAATTCCAGTACCGAGCCGCCGCTGATTTCCGGCGCGAAATCCAGGGCCAGGGCCTGCACTTCCTCGCGGATATAGCTGCCGAAACTTTGCACGGCGGCTTCCAATTCAGGCTGCTGGCCCAGCGTCACCCGGATTTTGTCCTGCACTTCCAGGCCGCTGTCTTTGCGCAGGTTCTGGAGACGGTTCACCAGCTCGCGGGCCACGCCTTCCTGGCGCAGCTCGTCGGTCAGGGTCACGTCGAGGGCCACCGTGAGGGGGCCGTCGGTGGCGACCAGCCAGCCGGGCAGGTCCTGGGTACGGATTTCCACGTCGTCGGGGGCCAGGGTGTAGGCTTCGCCGTCGATTTCCACGGCCAGCTGACCGGTTTTTTCGAGGGTGCTGATTTCCTCGGCGCTCATCTGCTGGATGCGGGCCCCTACGGCTTTCAATTTGGCGCCGTATTGCTGGCCCAGGCGCTTAAAGTTGGGCTTCACCGACTTCACCAGCACGCCGCTGGCATCGTCGAGGAACTCCACGTGCTTCACGTTCACCTCGGCGCAGATCAGGTCTTCCACCAGCGCTACCTGAGCGCGGGTGGACTCGTTGAATACCGGCACCAGGATGCGCTGGAGCGGCTGGCGCACCTTCAGCACCGACTTTTTGCGGAGCGAGTGCGTGAGCGAAGAAATGCGCTGAGCCAGCTCCATACGCTCTTCCAAAGCCTTGTCAATGCGGGCCTCATCGGCTTCCACCAACAGTGTCAAATGCACCGATTCGGCAGCCAGCGGGGTGTTGCGCTCAATGGCTTCGGCGCGCATGCCGTTGGTCATGTTCTGGTAGAGCCACTCGGCGAAGAAGGGCGCAATCGGGGCCATCAGCTGCGACACTACCACCAGGCATTCCTGCAGGGTTTCGTAGGCGGCGCGCTTGTCGGCGGTCAGCTCGCCCTTCCAAAAGCGGCGGCGCGAGAGGCGCACGTGCCAGTTGGAGAGCTGGTCGGTCACGAAATCCTGGATGGCGCGGGCGGCCTTCGTGGGGTCGTAGCTGTCGTAGTGGCCGCGCACTTCCAGAATCAGCGACTGAAGCTTGCTCAGAATCCAGCGGTCCAGCTCGCTCAGCTCGGCGTGCGGCGTGCGGTCGAATTCGCGGGCCTGGAAGCCGTCGAGGTTGGCGTAGAGGGCGTAGAACGAGTAGGTGTTGAAGAGCGTGCCGAAGAAGCGGCGCTGCACCTCCGTGATGCCCGCCACGTCGAACTTGAGGTTGTCCCAGGGCTGGGCATTGGCAATCATGTACCAGCGCGTGGCGTCGGGGCCGAACTGCTGGATGGTGGCAAACGGGTCCACGGCGTTGCCGAGGCGCTTGCTCATCTTGTTGCCATTCTTGTCCAGCACCAACCCGTTGGCCATCACGTTTTTGTAGGCCACCGAGTCCTCCAACATCACGGCCAGCGCGTGCAGGGTGAAGAACCAGCCGCGGGTCTGGTCCACGCCTTCGGCAATGAAATCGGCGGGGAAGTTCTTCTGGAACTGCCCTTCGTTTTCAATCGGATAGTGCCACTGGGCGTAGGGCATAGCGCCGCTATCAAACCACACGTCGATGAGGTCGGTTTCGCGGTACATGGGCTGGCCCGAGGGCGACACCAGGAAGATGTCGTCCACGTAGGGCCGGTGCAGGTCGATTTTGGCGGTTTGGTCCGTCGAGCCGTTGGCCATCACCCAGTTACCATCTACCAGCTGGTAGGGGTTCTGGGTCATGACTTCAGCGGCCACGGCCTTCTCGATTTCGGCGTTCAGCTGCTCGATTGAGCCGATGCAGATTTCCTCCGAGCCGTCCTGGGTGCGCCAGATGGGCAGGGGTGTGCCCCAGTAGCGCGAGCGGCTCAGGTTCCAGTCGACCAGGTTTTCCAGCCAGTTGCCGAAGCGGCCGGTGCCGGTGCTGGCGGGCTGCCAGTTGATGGTTTTGTTGAGCTCGATGAGCCGGTCTTTCACCGCCGTGGTTTTGATAAACCAGGAGTCAAGCGGGTAGTAGAGCACGGGCTTGTCGGTGCGCCAGCAGTGCGGGTAGGTGTGCTCGTACTTCTCCACTTTGAAGGCCGTGCCGTCGCCTTTCATACGGATGGCAATGCTTTCGTCGAGGGTTTTGTAGTCGGCGCCCGACTCGTCGTGGCCGTCGTAGTTTTTCACCCAGCGGCCGCCGAATTCGCCCATCTGGGCCACGTAGCGGCCCGTCCGGTCCACGATGGGGCCGAGCTTGCCTTCTTCGTCGGCTACCAGCAAAGCGGGCACGCCGGCCAGCTGGGCAGCCCGGAAGTCGTCGGCGCCAAACGTGGGCGAGATGTGCACGATGCCGGTACCATCTTCAGTGGTTACGAAGTCACCGGGAATCACGCGGAAGGCGTTTTCCTCGTTTTCAAACGCCGGGAAGCCTTTTTCGTGACCGAAGAGACGTTCGTAGTTGATGCCCACGAGGTCGGCACCTTTGAAGGTGCTTTCGATGCGCCAAGGCAACACTTTGTCCCCAGCTTTAAAGTCTTCCAGCGAAGCATCTTTCCCTTTTTCCGAGAAGTACTTGCCTACCAGCGCTTCGGCCAATACCACTCGAATCGGCGTGTAGGTGTATGGGTTAAAAGTGCGCACCAATACGTAGCTGATATTCTTACCCACGGCCAAGCCTGTATTTGCGGGTAACGTCCAGGGCGTAGTCGTCCAGGCCAGAATGTACACGTCCGGCTCCAAGGCATTGTCGCCGTAGAGGGCCGCCAGGGGCACTTCATCAAGCTGCACGTTGCCGAACAACGGCTCCGACTTCTCGTCGCGCTTCACCTTGAACTGCGCCACCACGGTGGTGTCCTTCACGTCGCGGTAGGTGCCGGGCTGGTTCAGCTCGTGGGAGCTCAGGCCGGTACCGGCGGCCGGGGAGTACGGCTGGATGGTGTAGCCTTTGTAGAGCAGGCCCTTGTCGTAGAGCTTCTTGAGCAGGGCCCAGCAGCTCTCGATGTACTCGGGTTCGAAGGTGATGTAGGGGTCGTCGAGGTCCACCCAGTAGCCCATTTTCTCGGTGAGGTCGTCCCACTGGGCTTTGAAGCGCATGACAGTCTCCCGGCAGCGCTGGTTATACTCCTCGATGCTGATTTTCTTGCCGATATCCTCCTTCGTGATGCCAAGCTCCTTTTCTACCTGCAGCTCGATGGGCAGGCCGTGGGTATCCCAGCCGCCTTTGCGGTGCACCTGCTTGCCCAGCAGCGTCTGGTAGCGGCAGAAGATGTCCTTCACCGTCCGGGCCATCACGTGGTGAATACCGGGGGCGCCGTTGGCCGAGGGCGGGCCTTCGTAAAACACGAACGTGGGCTGCCCTTCGCGGGTGCTCACGCTTTTCTCAAAGATGCCGTTCTGCTTCCACCACGCCAGGATATCGGTGCCGACCTGGCCGTAGTTGAGCGGCTGCTTGAATTCGGGGTAGTTCATTTGTGGGGAGGGTCGTTGTATCAGAACGTCATGCTGAGCTGGCCGAAGCATCTCTACCTCAGACTAACTCAGTCGTGAGAACGAAGCGGTAGAGATGCTTCGGCAAGCTCAGCATGACGGTGGAATTGAGTGGTAAAGGCTTGTTAACCGTTCAGTTTTGGCTGCATCTGCATGCGGCTTAGGTTCAGCTCCAGGTCGTCGTCTTCCTCGTGGTAGTTGTCGTCATAATGCTTGATGCCCGACTGGTCGATGACGTCCTCGTCCTTACCGTGCTCGAAGGTAACCAGCAGGCAGGGCAGCAGAATCAGGTTGGAGAAGTTGGTAATGAGCAGGCTGGCCGACATGAGCAGCCCCAGCGCCTTGGTGCCACCAAACTCCGAGAAAGCAAACACCAGAAACCCCAAAAACAGCACAATGCTGGTGTAAATCATGCTGGTACCGGCCTCCGAAAGCGTAGTACTGATGGCGGCCTTCACCCGGCGGCCGTTGGCGGCCATTTCCTGCCGAAACTTCGCCAGCAAATGGATAGAGTTGTCGCCATCAATGCCCAGCGCGATACTGAAAATGAGGGCCGTACTGGGCTTGAGCGGAATATCAAAGTAGCCCATAATACCGCCTGTGAGCAGCAGCGTGAAGAAGTTGGGCAGCAGCGTGAAGAACACCGCCCGGATGCTGCGGAACAGAATCAGGACGACTGCCCCCACCAACAGAAACGCGTGCAGTAAGCTCGATTTGAGCGTGCCAATCAGAAACTCGTTGCCTTTAGTGAAAATGATGGTGGTGCCCGTCAGCTTCACATCGGTGCCCGTACCGTTGAAAATCTTGTTAATCTCGGGCCGGATGCGGTTGTTGATCAGCGTATCAAGGTTGTGCGAGCCGATATCAGCAATTTTGAGCGAGATGCGCGCCTTCTGCATGGTGCTGTCGGTGAAGGAGCGCAGCAGCTTGCTCGTCAGCTGCCCTTCGCTGCCTTCCGTGGACTGCGAGCGGGCCAGGTAGCTGAACACGTAGTTCTTCTCGTCGTTGTCGGGCAGGCGGTAGTACTGCGGGTCGCCGTTGTAGAACGCCTGCGTGGAAGCCTTTAGAAACGTCACGACGCTAACCGGTGACGTAAGCACGGGCTGGGTGCGCAGGTAGTTTTCCAGCCGGTCTATCCGCTCCAGATTCTTGAGTTTGAGCAGGCCTTTGGGCTTGCCCGTATCCACCACCAGCTCCAGCGGCATCACGCCGTTGAAGTGCTGCTCGAAGAATTTCAGGTCCGAGTTTACCGACGAATCTTTGGGCAAATCGTCCACCATGTAGCTCACTGAGCGCACTTTGCTTACTCCAACCGAAGCCAGCACGGCCAGCGCCAGCGCCGTGAGGTAGACGGTCCGGCGGCGCTCCAGCACCACGTAGTCGAAAAACTCAAGCAGCTTCATGAGCGGCTTGGCTTCCAGGTGCTCCAGCTGCTTGGGAGTGGGCGGCGGCAGAATGGTAAACACAATCGGCATCAGGATGAACGATACCGCAAAGGCCACGAAGATGTTGAGCGTAGCCACCGCCCCAAACTGGAACAGAATGGCAATGTTGGTGAAGCAGAATACCACGAAGCCGATGGCCGTGGTCGTGTTGTTCATGAGCGTTACGAGGCCGATTTTGCGCACTACCCGCGCCATAGCCAGTACCTGGTTGCCGGATTTGCGGTAGTCGTAGTGGTAGCGGCTGAGCAGGTAGGTGCAGTTCGGGATGCCGATAACGATGATAATACTCGGTATCAGGCCCGTAAGCAGGTTGATTTTGTAGCCCAGCAGCACCATGCTCCCGATGCACCACGTCACCACAATCAGCACAATCAGCAGCGGAAACACCACCGCCGACCACGTGCGGAAGAACATGAGCAGCGTGAGGGCCATCATCCCGATGGTCAGGCCCACGAACAGCTTCATTTCCGAAGCTACTTTGGTGGTCATGGTGGCCCGCACGTAGGGCAGGCCGGCGTAGTGCATTTTGATGCCGGTCTTCTTCTGAAACCGCTCGGCATGGCCCAGGATTTCCTGCATCACGCCTTCGCGCTTGCTGGAATTCAGGAACTTAGGGTCCATGGTAAGCGCCAGCAACGTGGCCCCGGTAGTAGGCGAAATCAGCTGGCCTTTGTAGAATTCCTGCGCATTCACTACCCGCATCAGCGAGTCGAGTTCGGGCTGCGTCTGCGGGAAGTTGCGGAAGATAGGCACCGCCCGGAACGTCTGGGTGGCTGTGTCCTTTTCCAGCTTGGGCAGCCGCGTAACGCCCAGAATGCCGCTCACGCCCTGCACTTTGCTGAGCGTATCGGTAAGAGCACGCAGCTCGTTGAAGTTGCCAAGCCGGTAGACAGAGCTGTCCTGCATGCCCAGCACCAGCACGTTGCCATCCTCGCCGAAGGTCTGCTTGAACTTCTGGAAGTACACCATGTCGGGGTCGTCGGGCGACACCACCTGGGCGAAGTCGTAGGTCATTTCGACTTTGCGGGCTTCCCAAGCCATGAACACGGTGATGGCCGCCAGCAGTCCAATCAGGAGTCGGCGGTTCTTGATGACAAACAGGGCGAGGTTTCTCCACATAGGCTGCTAAAATGCAGCAAAGGTACGCAACCCGCCGCAGGTAAGGCGCTGTGAGGCACAAACCTGCTACCTGCCCGGCAGAGCGCTAAGCCGCTATTTTTTGGAAAAGCGGAAATATTTAACAGAATATAGACAACTCACAATGCTAAAATCAGCGTAAACAGCCGAAATTCAAGCACTTGGCAAAATACAAAATTGTGTTTTAGTCCAGATATAGTAGAAATTTTTCTGGTTAATCTATGAATCTATTCCACACGCCCGAAGTGTCGCTGACGTACCATCCGACCTCCGAAATTCTGCAGCTGAGCTACAATGCTACCCAGCTTTCCGTTTCGTTCGGCATGGCGTACCAACAGGCGCTGGAACAGATGGTGGAACACAATGTGGGCAAGCTACTGCTGGATCTGAAGCGGAACGCCCCCCTACCGATGATGAGTTTGAGCAGTTGCTGCCACCGTTGGCCAGCGTGCTGCCAGCTTACGAGACGCGGCCTCTGTTTATTGCGGCTGTCGTGTCGGAGGGGCAGTATCAGTACCAGATTGGCAATTCACTGGCCGCCAGTGCCACTACGCTCCCACCGGCCCATGTGGAGTTCAACTATTTCACCTCGCGCCGTGAAGCGGCCGACTGGCTCGGCAACAGCTAGCTGCCGCATATGACAACAAAAAGCCCCTGAACAATGCGTTCAGGGGCTTTTTGTTGGATGGAAGAATCAGGAGAGCTAGCGGACTACTTCCACCCAGCCTTTCCAGGTTTCGCCGGTGCTGCTTTCCAGCAGGTAGTAGTACACGCCACCGGGCACGTTGCTTTTGCCCCAGCCATCGGTGTAGTTGCTCTGCTCGAATACCTTTTTGCCCCAGCGGTTGAAAATCTGAATGTTCACCGGCTGGAAGGTCAGGAATGGGCGGAAGGTGTCGTTTTTGCCGTCGCCGTTCGGCGTAATGACGTTGGGCTTCTGGATGCCCCGCACCAATACGGTCAGCGTCCGGACTTCCTCACAGCCGCCATCGGGGCCGTATTTGGCCGTCAGGCGCACTTGGTAAGTAGTCCCGTTTGGCTCGGCCGAGGTGTAGGAATGCGTGGCCGAAGCGCCGGTGCCGGTGGTACCGTCGCCGAAGTCCCAGGTGTAGCTGCTCACAGTGCCCCCCGTAGCGGAAGCCGTAAACGTGACGGGCGCACCTACCACTTCGTTAGGCGTGCTGGCAATAGCCGTTACCTGCGGGCGCGGAGACACGTTCACGATAACCGTATCGGTGCCGGTGCAGTTGTTGATGTTGCTGGCCGTTACGACGTAGAAGGTGGTGGCCGCAGGCGAGGCCACTACCGTCCGGCCGGTAGTGGTATTCAGGCCCAGTGGCGGGAACCAGGAGTACGTAACGCCCGGACCGGCATCGGGCACCGACAGCGTTACGGAACCGCCGCCGCAGATGGTTTTATCGGGGCCGGCCGCCGCGCGAGGCAGGCCATAGACCACAATGGTATCAGTGGCCGTGGCGCTCTGCACGCAGTTGGATGGGTCCGTAACCGTCAGGCGCACGATGTAGCGGCCGGGCGTGGTATAAACGGTGTTTACGATGGGTGTCGCGCTGCTGGAGGTCTGGCCATTGCCAAAGTTCCAGGTGGTGGAAGTCCCACTAACGGAAGGCCGGGTGAAGAACACCGTGAGCGGCGCACAACCCGTCCGGAGTCGTGAGCCACCGGGAATATTAGACGGCGTGAACGTGGCATCCAGCTGCAGCACGTCAATTTTGAAGGCGGCATTGTTCCAGCTGGAGCTGTTGGTGGCCGACCAGCCGTTGGGCGTTGTTGGCAGAGTAGTGGAGCCGCTTCCCACGCACATCGACTGGTAGATGATGCCCTTTTTATCAAAGCGCGAGGTGCCGCCGTCTACGTGGCAGCTGCCGTTGCCGAAATAGGTGCCGTACACAAGCCCGCCAGCATTGGCCGAGAGCTGCATGATATAGAAGTAGCCAAAGTCGCCCGACGAGCCCGTGGAGCTCGTTTGAATAGCGTTAGGCGTGATGGGCATGTTGGCAATGTTGCCGCCGAAGCCGGACAGCAGAATCTGACCGCAGTTATCAACCAGGAAAGCCGTGGGCGAAATATTGGAATTGCCCGTGCTGCCATTTCCTATTACCGTCGAAAACAGCGTAGAAGTAAGAGTCCGGTTGAGCTTGTGAATGAACTGCGGGCTGCCCGGGTTGGAATAGACCCCGGTAGTCACTGGGTACGTCCCGTCCGTCTGGCCAAACAGGTATACATCCCCCTGCCGGTCCAGCTGCAGGAAATAAGCCTGGTCGTAAGCCGTTGTGCCGATGTAGGAGGCCTGGAACAGGTCGTTGCCGGCGGAGGAAAGCCGGGCCACAAAGCCGTCGGCGCTGCCGCCCCGGTACTGCGGGTGCAGGCCGCCAATGGTGCCGGGGAAGTTGGTGCTGGTGGTGCCACCGCTCACAAACACGGTGCCCGTGCTGTCTACCTGCACCGAGTAGGCGGCGTCTTCGCCGGAACCACCCAGAAACGTGCTCCAGGTCAGGCCGGTCAGGCCGGAGTTGAATTTGGCAACTACGGCATCCGAAGCGCCGCTTTTCGTCGTCTGAAAGCCATTAACAGCCGGGAAGTTGGTAGAAGCCGTCAGGGTGGCCAGGTAGATGTTGCCCTGCGGATCGGTAGTCACGTCGCCGCGGTAGGTGTCGTTGTAGTTGTTGTCGAGCGAGCTGGTAACCTGCCCATCGACGCCGCTTCCGCCGAAGAAAGTGGAAGCCAGCAGCTGCGTACCCGTCGGGTTCAGCTTCGAAACCACGATATCGGCCCCGGAGTTGAAAGTCCTGTCGTAAGCCCCCGTGGTAGTAGGAAAGTCCGAGGAGCTCGTGGTGCCGAGAATAACAAGGTTGCCAGCCGGATCCACCACCATGCTGTGCGGGTGGTCGTCGGAGGCACCGCCTACGTAGGTGGCATACACGCGCGACGCAGCCCGGGTAGTAGCGGTGGGGTTAAACTTCATAATACCGTAGTCCTGGCTGCCGCCAAAGCTGACGTCATAGGCGCCGGTGGTGGTGGGGTAGCCCGTGCCAAACACCACGCCTCCCGCATACAGGTTGCCCTGCGCATCGTAGGTGGCCGTGTAGCCGTAGTTGCTGGCCGAAGAGCCCGAGTAGGAAGAGTACACCAGAATCGGGTCGATGATGAGCGGCTGGGTACGGTTGTAGCCTTTCGGGAAGGCGAAGGACAAGGTATTGTCCTTGCTCAGGGCATACTCACAGGGCACGCCTATTTTCTGCCCATTCACCAGCTGGTAGGCTATGGGGCTTTGCTCCACCACGTTTCCCACCGAAGTGGTAATCTGCAGCGCGCCTTTCACGATGCTCAGCTTCTGCTGGCCTTCGTAGCGCAGCTTTATCAGCTTGGCATCGGCTCCGGGGGCCAGCTCAAAATCGTACTCCAGGTGCTTGTCGTTGGTATAGAACCGCAGGTTGGTACCGGGATAGAGCCCTTGGTAGCGCACCTCCCCAAACGACGGCACATTCGTTGCCCACTTGCTCTGGTCCTTGCCCAGAAAGTAGTTGCTGATTTCGCCGGTTTCGGCCTCTCCCTGCACTGTGGCTTGCTGGTTGGCCCCCACAAACGTCACGGAATACGCGTGGGCCTTTATGCGGTGGTCCTTGCCATCGGGCTTGTGGTGGTGAAGCTCTTCCACGGCTTTTGTGTCGTAGAGCGCCTGCAGCAGACGGCCGCGCTCCAAGAACAGGCGGCCACCAGGCACGTCCGTCGCGAATAGCACGGGCTTGGCCCACTGGTTGCGGTTGGCCACAAACTGCAGCTGGCGGGTTTCGGTAGGCGCAGCCACTTTAGGAGCCACCGATTGGGCTGTAGCCGGCGCAGCGGCCAATAAGCTCAGGGCAGCCAGCACACGCGGCAAACTGAGCGGCCGGCGCTCAGAAGGGGTAGAGAAGGGCATAGAGAAACTATAAAGTGGAAGAAGAAAAAGTCAGACCGAAAAAATATGCGAACCGATAGGGCGCTGATACCGCACCAAAACGCAATAAAATTCTCCGGCCTCAGTAAGCAAGAATCTTACCGAAACCGGAGAATTATTATATCCGATACTAAAAAAATTATTCTACTTCTGCTCTATGCAGCGCGGCGGACTCTACAGGTTTTCGAAAATCCGCGAGAAGCTCACGGCCTCGCCAATGTAGCCGCGCAGCTCCGAAATGGGCATACGGGTCTGCTCGCGCGAGTCGCGGTGGCGCACGGTCACAGTATTGTCTTCCAAGGTCTGGCCGTCTACCACGATGCAGAACGGCGTGCCGATGAGGTCCTGGCGGGTGTAGCGCTTGCCTATGGCGTCGCGCTCCTCCATTATCACGCGGAAGTCGTGGCGCAGGCTGTTGAAGATTTCTTCGGCCTTTTCGGGCATGCCGTCCTTCTTCACCAGGGGGAAAATGGCCGCTTTAATGGGGGCCACGGCCGGGTGCAGCTTCAGGAAGGTGCGCGTTTTGGTCTGCTCCTTTTCGCCTTCGCCTTCCGTAATAGTTTCCTCAGTGTAGGCCTGGCATAGCGTAGCCAGAAATAGGCGGTCGGCGCCCACGGACGTTTCTACCACGAACGGTACGTAGTTGCCGTATGCCTTGCCGGTTTCGGGGTCAATATCGGCATCAAAGTACTGCTGCTTCTTTTTCGATAGGGCCTGATGCTGCATCAAGTCGAAATCGGAGCGGGAGTGGATGCCCTCAATTTCCTTGAAGCCAAACGGGAATTCATACTCGATATCCACGGCGGCCTTGGCGTAGTGGGCCAGCTTGTCGTGGTCGTGAAAGCGGAGCTTGTCGGCGGGCAGGCCCAGCGCCTCGTGCCAGCGGCGGCGCGTGGCTTTCCAGGTATCGTACCACTCGCCTTCGGTGCCGGGGCGCACGAAGAACTGCATTTCCATCTGCTCAAACTCCCGCATGCGGAAGATGAACTGCCGGGCCACAATCTCATTGCGGAAGGCCTTTCCGATCTGGGCAATGCCGAACGGCACCTTCATCCGCGCCGATTTCTGCACGTTCAGGAAGTTCACGAAGATGCCCTGGGCCGTTTCGGGCCGCAGGTAAATCTTGCTGGAGTCTTCGGCCACAGCTCCTACCTGCGTCGAGAACATGAGGTTGAACTGGCGCACATCGGTCCAGTTGCTGGTTTTGGAAACCGGACAGATGATTTTCTCATCAATGATGAGCTGTTTCACGCCAGCCAGGTCTTCGCTGGTGAGCAGGCGGCCCATTTCGGCCAGCAGGGTTTCGGCGCGGGCCAGCTCGTTGTTCTTCTCGTATTCGGCAGCCTTGTCTTCCAGCAGCACATCGGCGCGGTAGCGCTTCTTGCTGTCGAGGTTGTCAATCATGGGGTCCGAGAAGCCGTCGACGTGGCCGGATGCTTTCCAGGTGAGCGGGTGCATGAAGATGGCCGCATCAATGCCCACTACGTTCTGGTTGAGCTGCGTCATGGCCTTCCACCAGAGCTGCTTGAGATTGTTTTTCAGCTCCACGCCGTTGGGCCCGTAGTCATAGACGGCGGCCAGCCCATCGTATATTTCAGAGGAGGGAAATACAAATCCGTATTCCTTGGCGTGCGAAACGATAGTAGCCAGGGTGCCTTCGGTGGTGGCAGCGGGCGCTTTCTGGGGAGTGGTGCTCATGGAAGAATAAGGAATGTAGATGGGAAAACCGGAACACAGCCTCTGGAAGCCGCAACCGAAGCGCCGGACTTCTATGCGCTGCTCTCAGGCTCTCCGTTACTACGATGAAAGGCAAAAGTAGCGCATGCGCGGGCTTGTGCTGCCACTTAACTCAACTTGTTGAATATTCCTGCGTTTAGCGCCTCAATACCGGAGGCGGTGGGCGCTCCGTAACAATTTCATAATCTTGCCCCGCCTCTGGTAGCTCTACCTTTGGATGATGAAAACCGAATACTCACCAATTTCCTTTTTATGTTTGGCTTAGAGCCTCACGTGCTGCTGCTGCTAATTCTCTGTCTGGTAGCGGCCTGCGCGTTCGAATTTGTCAATGGCTTCCACGATACGGCCAACGCCGTAGCGACAGTCATCTACACCAACTCGCTGCGGCCCTGGGTGGCCGTGGTCTGGTCGGCGTTCTGGAACTTCATTGGCGTACTTACCGGTGGCATTGCCGTGGCCATGGGCATCGTGTATCTGCTGCCCGTCGAAAGCCTCGTCGATCAGAACGTGTATCATGGCATTGCCATGGTAGGCGCCCTGATTATTGCGGCCATCATTTGGAATGTGGGCACCTGGTACTACGGACTGCCCTCGTCTTCCTCGCATGCCCTGATTGGGTCTATCCTGGGTGTGGGCATTGCGTTTTCGCTGCTACCCGGTGGCCAGAACGCAGCCGTGAACTGGAGCAAAGCCGGTGAAACCGGTATTGCCCTGCTTGTAGGCCCATTGTTGGGCTTCTCGCTCACCATTGGGCTGATGTTTCTGCTCAAGCGCTTCGTGCGTTCCAAAGCTATTTTCAAGGAGCCGCACAAGCGCAAGCCGCCACCCATCTGGATTCGCCTGATTCTGATTTCTACCTGTACGCTGGTGAGCTTCTTTCACGGCTCCAACGACGGGCAGAAGGGCGTAGGCCTGATTATGCTCATCCTGATTGGTATTGTGCCGGTGCATTTTGCGCTTAACCACAACCTCAACCCGCTGGACATGCGCGACTCGCTGGGCCGGGTAGAGCAGGTGATGCAGAAGCTGAATACCACCGAACTGAGTGCCGCCGACCGGAAGCTGCTCACGGAAGTGCAGGCCCAAACGGCTACGCTGGACCAGATTTTTGCGGGCAAAACCAACGTAAAACAACTGCCGGAGCAGGCTCGGTTCGAAATCCGTAAAGCTATTTTGCTGCTGTATAACCGCGCCAAAAAACTGGTAGCAAGCGAAAGAATTCCTCTCAGCGCCGCCGACCGCAAGACGTACGAGGACAGTATTGCCCAGATGCGCACCTTCACGGACTATGCCCCCTGGCAGGTGTCGCTGATGGTAGCTATTTCGCTGGGCCTGGGCACCATGATAGGCTGGCAGCGCATCGTGAAGACGATAGGTGAGCGTATCGGCAAGGAGCACCTGACCTATGCACAGGGCGCTTCCTCGGAGCTCGTAGCCGCCGTCATGATTGGGGCTACTACCGGGTACGGCCTGCCCTCGTCTACCACGCACGTGCTGTCGTCGGCCATTGCCGGCTCCATGGTAGCCAACCGCGGCATCAAGAATCTGAACCCGCAGATGGTGCGCAACATTGCGCTTGCCTGGGTGCTGACACTGCCCGTCACCATGGCCCTGTCAGGTGGGTTGTTCCTCCTATTCCGAGCCTTCGTAGACTAGTTTAGTGCATCGAATCCTGAACGCAGTATCTTAGCTGAATACAAAAAGCCGCTCTTTTGCAAGAGCGGCTTTTTTTTATGGCTTTGTTTTCCTAGACGCAGAGAATGAGGATAACTCCTGCTCTTCTGTTGCCTTATGCAGCTAAATACGTACCAAATCAGACACTTATCCACTTATCCACAGTAATTTCTGCAGTTTTTGTGGATAACCGTGCGTTAGGCAGGCCACTGCACGTCCAGGTCCTCAGAGATGAAGACGCCGAAATTCACGAATTGCAGCTCATCCTCATCAAAGTAAAGGTCAATCATCTCCTTCTCGTAGGAGATGCGCATTTCGCCGGTATCCATCTTCTCTACTTCGCTGGACTCGTGGCCGTGGCGGCTCATCAGTTCCTGAATCTGCTCCGGTGATTTGCCGTGAATGTTCTCGCCGTAAAGGCGCATGCCGGGGTGGTCGGTTTCGATGCAGCTCAGGCGGAAGTCGTCTTCCCGGTCGAAGTACAGCGAGTAGCCTTCCTCGAGGTAGTTCCAGGCTTGGTGCTCGAACTCGTCATCGTCTTCAGACTCTTCAATTTCTTCAGGCTCCCCCATCAGGGCGCGCACTTGGTCCATGGTAGCTCCAAAGCGCAGGGGGCCCATGCCGGTACCCAGAATGATTTCGTTCTCGTCGGTGCTTGAAGGCGTCGGGGTAGTGGGGGTCATATCTCTGGGGAATGAGGTGATGCTTGGAGAGAGTAAAGGTAGCCAATGCGGGGTCACTTCCCGTAGCGGGCTTCAAATTCGGCACGTTGCCGCAGGTACTCCGGATGCTGCTTAGCCTCATCCCACTTGCGCTTAAAGATGGCTGCAGCCTCCGCTTTCTCGGGGTCTTCAGGAGTGCGAGGCAGCTCGGGGCGGCCGTGAGCTCCGCTCTGGCCTTTTTTATCCGCCGGCACAGGACCATCGTATTTTTTGCCGCCTTGGTGGTTGGCATAGCGCCGGGCCCGCGTGAAGCCCATCTGCAGAAACTTGCGGGCCATATCGGCACCCACAAAATCGTTTGCCTTCAGATAGGCCTCAAATAGCCCGTAAATTGTTTCGGAAGACTCCCGGGCCACAGCCGGGGTCCGGAAGCGCCAGTGGGGTAGAATCTCGCCTTTATAAGGCTGTACCAGTAGCACGCCCTGCTCACCTTTGCCCACGCGGTACAACTCGGGGTGCTGGCGCAAGTTGAGAGAACGGAAATCCTGGTTGTAGTTGAATGGCATACGAAGCGGGAGAGGCGCACGCTGTGTACGCCAAATTGGTCCGCAGGATGGCCGCACTGTTTCGCTAGCTTTTCCGGAGTACCTGCGGCGCTTTGCTTTTTGCGGCGCCTCTTTTTTTTTGAGGCCTGACTTGTCCACAGGGTTAATAACTTTTTAAAAGAAGAAATTTTAAGAAATCTTTTTAATCTCTGTCGTTAGGGCTGTTTATAAGTGGACAATCCGAAAGAGTAATCCACAGGGCTGATAACTTGTGTACAGCTCTTGGTTTATGCACCGTCTATCAACAGGGTATGTTGATAGTAAAGTAATGTATAAGAGATAGTTAAATAGGTTTTTCACAATCCACATAGCTTATCCACTAATCCACAATTCACAGCATAGGGGCTATGTGGATTGTGGTGAAAACGGGTGTGGATTGTCCACGTGTATCCACACGCTGTGGACAGAGAAAAGGGGGTGCGGCAGCCCGGAGAATCCCAAAAAAACTTATCCTATTTTTCTCCACGGGTTATCCCCAGGTTGTGGCAGTATTATCCACAGATTAAGCCCATTGGCCAACTAAGAGTGGAAAAACCTGTGGAATAGGTGTGGAAAGATGCCTAAAACCCTTCTCAGTAACCGGAAACCGCTCATCAGGAATGTGGAAAGCCGTGAAAACTGCGCCTGCGGCCTCTGTTCTCTGGTGTATGGCGTAGCCGGATAGGAATCCGTGGAACATGGTGTGCAGCTTAAAACAGCCGTTGCAGCCCGTATTCGTGGATTTTGGTTCGAGTAAGTAGCTTTCAAAAATGTTCCACGGCCCTGGACTCGTCCCTTTGAAGGCAGAAACCAAAACACAATCAGAGGAAGAAAGCATGAGTAGCTCTAGGCGGACACTCTACTAGAGGCCGCAGACTACAGCGCAGCAAAAAGCCCTGCGACCACCGAATACGGTAATGGCAGGGCTTCTTGCGAAGAACGTTTAGCTAAAATGCGAGGCGTAGATCTTCTACTTCCCAGTTGGCGCGCACTTGCACCGGCTGGGGCAGCAGATATACCGGCTCAGGAGGCAGCAACAACTTAGGATCGGCACCCCGCCAGCGGCCATCGGCATCGGCATCAATCAGGACCCGGATGGTGTAGGCGCCTGGGGCCATCCGGTCGAAGCGGAAGGTGGCGCGGGGGCTGTTTAGAGTGGCGACGATGGTACCCTGCGCATCAAGCAGCTGTACATCGTAGCGTTTGTACTTGGTTTGAATGGTACCTGCCAGACTGCCCGTTCCGGATTGTTCCGTGACACGCAGCCGCAACGGTTTTGCGGCCAGCCGCTGCCCCGATATGGTGGTGAGGTTGACTGTATCGAGGCGCAGCGTGAGGCTGGATTTGGCCTTGGTATTGAGCTGTACCGTCAGGCGCGACCGGTCGGGGTTCAGGGTGCCATCAGTACCGAGCACCAGCGGCCGGCGGGCCGTGGAGTCTTCCTGCAGAGTTGCGAAGGACTTGCCCGCAGCAATGCGGACAGGCTCCGTGAAGATGTAGCGGACTTCACCCTGCCGGTACACTTCGCGCGGATTGCCTTCTACCGAATAGATAGGTGGGCGGCGACTTGGGGCAGTTCCCTGAAACTTCACGTTGATAGTGTCGCGGCCGGTGTTGCCGGCGCTATCGGTGGCAGCCAGCAGGTAGCGGCCTTCCGTGAGAGCTGCAGTCCGGAAAAGCGCGACGGTGCGGCCTGCTTCTGCTAGCTGGATGGTTTCAGACAAGGCCGGCGTAGTTGCGCCGCCCAGGGGGGCCAGCACCGCGGTACGCAACCCTTCGTTGTAGCTGACACGGTATTGAGTAGGAGCTGCCTGCTGCCCGCTCACCAATGGCCGGCGGGCATCGGGGCGTACCAGTTCCAACTGAACCGTATCGGGGCGTGGACCGATGGTGACCGGCTGGGGCAGGTAGGCTATTTTCTCCCCTTCATCGTAGCGGGTGTTCTGGTTTTTATCGGCCAGAGCATAGAGACGGTAACGGCCGGCTTTCAGGTTGCGCAGTTTGTAAGCGCCAGCCTTGTCGGTGCGGGCCAGATAATAGGGTTTGCCCTTGCGCAAGGCTGCCGTATCAGCTTCCGGATAGAGGAGTACCGCGGCGGCATCAGCCGGTTTCTGGGTCAGCAGGTCGCGGACGGTGCCCTGTACCGCGCCCGAGTCCAGTACGGCCCCGGTACTGAAACTCACCGTGGCCTCGGCTGCGGGCAGGCTCTCCGTAATATCGGAAATAGAGGTGCCGAAGTTGAACGAGTACGTGGTGTTTTCCTCGAGCGGTTTCTCAAACAGCAGCGTTATGGCGTTGCGCTCCTCGCGTACCTTGTACTTGTTGTCTTCGGCAATGGTGGGCGCAATGATGAGGTTCTTCTGCAGATCCTTCACCTGCACAGGCTCCGAAAACACCAGTCGTATTTCCTGCGTGCGTGCGTTGCGGGCACCATTGGCCGGCGAAGAACTGACCAGCTTAGGCGGCGTCACGTCGCGCGGGCCACCCTGCGGCGAACTGATAGAGGCACAGCCCGCCACACCAGCCGCCACCGAAAACAGGAGAAAAAGATTAGCGCGAGCGGACATTGTAGAGCAGAAGCGTGGAAATAGTCAGCACCGCAATGGCCAGCGCCGTAAACAGCGCTGTTCTGCGGGTTGGCTTGTCCTCATCCACCACAGGGGTAGTGTCAGGAACAAGCGCAGGGCGTTGGGCCAGCGTATCGGGCGCGGCGGCGCGGCGGCTGGTATCTGGCAGCAAGTACGTAGCAACGCCGGAAATAACCGCAGGCGTATGTACGGTGCCATTTGCAGAAGTAGCCGGCATTACGCGCCAACTACTCCCCTCCTCCCCTGTCCCGGCCGTCGGCGCTGGAATCCGCAGCTCGGCGGCCAGCAGTATTCCCAGTATCCAGGTGGCCGGCGTAGGCATAGAATCAGCGTTTGGCCGCTACGTAAATCAGGCTCGAATACTGGCCCTCGTGCTGCGCGGCGTATTGGTTGGACTTGTACCCCGCCTTCAGCACCGACAGCATACCGCCGTTGCGCTCGGCCCGGTGCTTTTCGCTGAGCATGCTCACGTAATACGCATCCAGGGCCATGGGCAGCGTTTCCAGCACCGTGAGCTTGTGCTTTTTGAGCAGCTGCGTCATGGTTTTGGGGCTGAAATGGTAGAGGTGGCGCGGCACATCGTAGGCGGCCCAGTCCTGGCGGTAGTGCTGGGCATCGAGGCTTTCCACGTTCGGCACTGCAATCAGTAGCACGCCATCAGGCTTCAGCAGGCTGATAAGCTGCGTCAGGGTTTCGTTGAGGGTGTGCACATGCTCGAGCACGTGCCAGAGCGTAATGGCATCGAAGGAACCGGGCTGATACGACACCAGGCTTTCGGTACCTACGGGCTGCCCTACCCGCTCGGTGGCCTCTTCGCGGGCGCGGGCGTTGGGCTCCCAGCCCGCTACCTGCCAGCCGTTGCCTTTGGCTGCCGCCAGAAAATGACCGGTGCCGCAACCGTAGTCGAGCAGCTTGCCCTTGCGTGGCGACAAGCGGTTGAGCAGGCCCACCTTGCGGCGCATCGTGAAGAAGCGCGCCACCTTGTAGGCTTGGTTGATGAGCCCGCCCGCCCCACTGTTGTGCGACACATATTCGTCCGACTCGTAGTAGCGGCCGATATGCGCCGCGTCGGGGCGCGGGTTGGTGAACTGGAAAGAGCAGGCCACGCACTGCTGAATGGCGAAACTCTCCTTGCTGACGGACTTATCTTCTACGACCAGCTTGTTGCGAAACTCCGTTTTGCCACAGACCGGGCACTTCTCCAAACGCTCGTAAACCACAGACTCGGATTGATTATACTGATTGGGCCACGACAAGGTGCCGCCGCCCGGCGAAACACGAAGGTACGAAACCAAAGCGGCCACAGAATCACGAAGAAACTGTGGCCGCGGCCTGCATCACAGTAGGCGGTCTGCCTCAGTTCGCTCCGGGCTTCTTACCGCAGGGTTCGGCTGGTTGATAAGTGAGTCCAGGCCGTCAGCATCGAGTCGTATGAGAAGTGAGTCTACACGTTCTGCCTCTATTGCCCCTGGGCTGCCAGGAGGCGGCTCACCTATTGAGGTGCCGAGTCCGTTGAGCACCAGCACCGGGACCAGAGCAACAGCGCAAAGCCCCAAGCCGAGGGTAGCCCACAGCAGCCAGGCCAGGGCCGGGCCCCACCGCCGCTGGAGGAGCCTGCGAACCATAACTACAAGGGCAAGCAACCCTTGTGCTACCAGCAGCAGCCAGCAGCCCGTCAGCCAGAAGTGAGCCTCCGCATACTGGCGGTTAATGAATAGCTCGATAAGCAACCCACATACGACAAGCCCATTCAGCAGACCCGTCCAAAACAAGGAACGGGACCAATAACTGGCTACCGTCCCGGTTTTCACCGCCCCAGATACACCATCAGCACCGACACGTCGGCGGGGCTGACGCCACTGATGCGGCTGGCCTGGCCCAAGGTTTCGGGCTGGATTTTGAGCAGCTTTTCACGGGCTTCGTGCGAGAGGGCCGGCATGGCGGTGTAGTCGAGGCGGCCCTGAATCACGAAGTTTTCCAGCTCCTGCACGCGGGCGGCCTGCTGGTGCTCCTTCTCCAGGTAGGCCTCGTACTTCACCAGAATTTCGGCCTGTTCCAGCGCGTCAGAGCGGTACGGGGCCAGGGCCAGGGTGAGCTCGGGCAGCACGCGGGCTAGGGCCGGCAAATCAATGCCGGGGCGGCGCAGCAGATTCACGGCGCGGGTTTTCTCGCTGATGACGGCCGAGCCGATTTCCGTGAGCCAGGGGTTGATGTCCTGGGGCTCGATGCCGAAATTCTTCAGCAGCTTGGCTACTTCCTTGGTCTGCTGCTCCTTTTCGCGCACCAGCTGCATGCGCTCCTCCGAGGCCAGACCCAGTTCGTAGCCCAGCGGCGTGAGGCGCAGGTCGGCGTTGTCCTGGCGCAGCAGCAGGCGGTGCTCGGCGCGGCTCGTGAACATGCGGTAAGGCTCGTCGGTGCCCTTGTTCACAAGGTCGTCGATGAGCACGCCGATGTAGGCCTCGCTGCGCTTGAGCACGAAGGGTGCCTTGCCGTGCACCTTGTTGTGGGCGTTGATGCCGGCCATCAGGCCCTGGCAGGCGGCCTCCTCGTAGCCCGTGGTGCCGTTGATCTGGCCCGCGAAGTACAGGTTCTGGATCAGCTTGGTCTCCAGGGTGAGCTGGAGCTGGGTCGGCGGGAAGAAGTCGTACTCGATGGCGTAGCCGGGGCGGAACATTTTGGCGTTTTCGAAGCCGGCAATCTTGCGCAGGGCACGGTACTGCACGTCCTCCGGCAACGAAGAGCTAAAGCCGTTCACGTACACTTCCACCGTGCTCCAACCTTCGGGCTCCACAAAAATCTGGTGGCGGTCCTTGTCGGCGAAGCGGTTGATTTTGTCCTCCACCGACGGGCAGTAGCGCGGCCCTAAGCCCTTGATGCGGCCCTGGAACATCGGCGACTTCTCGAAGCCTTCCTTCAGGATTTCGTGAACTTCGGAGTTGGTGTAGGTGATGTAGCACGGGCGCTGGTTGCGCAGCGCGGGCGTGTCGAGGTACGAGAACTTGCTGGGTTCGGCGTCGCCGGCCTGCTCCTCCATCTTGCTGTAATCCAGGCTGCGGCCGTCCACGCGGGGCGGGGTGCCGGTTTTCATGCGGCCGGCCTCGAAGCCCAACTCAATCAGCTGCTCCGTGATGCCGGTGCTCCCCTTCTCGGCCGCCCGGCCGCCGCCAAACTGCTTCTCCCCGATGTGGATGAGGCCGTTCAGGAACGTGCCGTTGGTAAGCACCACCGACTTGCCCCGGAACTCGATGCCGAGCTGGGTTTTTACGCCTACGCACACGCCGTTTTCCACCACGAGGCCCGTAACGGCTTCCTGCCAGAAATCCACGTTGGGCGTCTGCTCCAGCGTCAGGCGCCACTCCTCGGCGAAGCGCATCCGGTCCGACTGCGCCCGAGGGCTCCACATGGCGGGGCCTTTCGAGCGGTTCAGCATCCGGAACTGGATCATGGTTTTGTCGGTGATGATGCCCGACTGGCCGCCCAGCGCGTCCACCTCGCGCACAATCTGGCCCTTGGCCACGCCGCCCATGGCCGGATTGCACGACATCTGCGCGATGGTGTTCATGTTCATCGTCACCAGCAGGACCTTGGAGCCCATGTTGGCAGCCGCGGCGGCAGCCTCGCAGCCGGCGTGCCCGGCTCCTACTACAATGACATCGTACTCTTCTTGCTGAAACATGAATTCGCGGATTTAAGCCAATAGGACGGTCTGAGCGGGAAACTGACGGCGGCTAGCCAATTCGGCTGACCGACGCTACGTTGCGCAGACCGTTTGCAGGAAACAGGTTGCACCGGCGGGAAAGTTCGTGTTACGGTTAAACAGAAAACGCCCGCAGGTGGCAGGCGCTTTGTCAGGGAAACCGTGGCCGAATGCCTCACGCAACACGCTCAAAACGTGCGTAAAGATACGCAGCGCGCCGCGTTTTTGCGCGGCCGGGGCTTACGCCTCGTCGATGGGCGCGAAGTCGTCCTCGTTCCAATCGGCCAGTAGTTCAGTTGCTTGCCGGTTCACTTCGGGCCAGGAAAACGGCAGCCACTGCCCGGTCAGGCAGTCGAACACTTCCGTGGCGGCCGGGCACGGGAACAGCTTGTAGTCGAACTTGGGGTAGTTGTGGACCACGTAGCCGGGATAGTAGTAGTGGTGGCCCAGGGCGCGGGCGTGCTCCAGCTTCAGCAGCATGAGTACTTTGCCGAGGCTGAATTTGCGGTATTCGGGGTGGTAGAAGTTCATGATGCCGGCCAGCGTGCGGGCTCCGTTATCGAAGATGCCGGCCGCTACCAGCCGCGCCCCGTCCCGGATTTCCAGTACCTCGGTGCTGAACACGTTGTGGGTGGAGCCGGCCAGCAGAAAAGCCTCCACGGTAGGTGGCGCATCAAAGGTGATGGAGGCCCGGTAGGCGGCGTACAGCTCCTCCAACTCGGCCGTGAGCCGGAACGGCCGCCGCCGCACCGTAAACCTCTCCGCTAAACGCAGCAGGCGGCGCTGCTCGGGGCCGTAGTGCACGCGGGCCAGTTCCAGCCGTAGCCAGTGTACCGTGTACAGCTCGTTTTCGATGGGTAGAAACCGGCAGGTAAACAGGTCCTGGTGCATCCGGTAGTAACCTTGCCCCAGGTAGTAATCCAGCGCCGGGCCGGGAATAATGCGGATAGGATGCGGGGTAGCGGACATAGTAGGAAGGAGCAATCAGGGCAGTCGGGGATAATGAACGTCATGCTGAGCTTGCCGAAGCATCTCTACCGCTTTGTCCGCATAATTGAGTTAGCCAGAGGTAGAGATGCTTCGGCAAGCTCAGCATGACGTCCTTTTATCAAACGGTAATAGTCCAGTCAACAAAAAACGCCCACCGGATGGCAGGCGTTTTAATGTATTAAAGAACAGCACAGGCTAAAACGTGCGCAGCGAAAGGCAGTCGTCTTCCTTTTTGCGCATGGCAGTCTGGCTGAGCAGGTCCTTATCGGCGTAGCCGAGCAGGTGCAGCACGCCGTGAATCATCACGCGGTGCAGCTCGTCGCGGAACGTGACGCCGTGAGTCACGGCGTTTTCGCGCACCCGGTCCACCGAAATGAAGATGTCGCCCTCGATGATGTCGGCGTCGTCGGCGTTGTCGAAGGTGATGACGTCGGTATAGGTATCGTGGTCGAGGTACTCCACGTTTACCTTGTGCAGGTACTCATCGGAGCAGAAGATGTAGGTGAGCTGCACGATTTCGTACTCGTGCACTTCAGCCACTCGCTCAATCCAAGACGTCAGCTCCTCGGCATCAGCGACTTTGAAGTCGACATCCTCCACCAGAAACTCGATGCCCGTGCCTTCGTCGCGGCCGAAATCATCGTCTTCCTGGTCGTCGTGCTCGGTAGACAGGTCGCTCATGCTGGCAAAGGCAGGCTAGTGAGAGTTGGTTTCAGCGCCATTGATGGCCGACTCGGACTCAGAAGGCGCAGGCAGCAGAAACGTGAGCTGCACGTTGCGGCCATCCTTGTGGAACTCCACTTCATCGGCCAGGTGGCGGATGAGGAAAATGCCGCGGCCACCTGGGTTCTCCAGGTTTTCGGGTGCCGTAGGATCAATCAGGTTGGTATAGTCGAAGCCCGAGCCTTCGTCTTCTATCTCAAACTTCACCTTGTCCTGCTCCACGAACAGCGACAAATAGACGTTTTTGTCTTTATCGAACTTGTTGCCGTGGCGGATAGCGTTGTTGACGGCCTCGGTGACGGCCACCATAATGTTGCCGTAGATGTCGTCCTCGATGTGGAAAGTGTCTTTCGAATTATCGATAAAACTTTCAACCACACGAATATTCTCAACAAGAGAAGGAATCTGAATTTTAACCTGCTTCATTAGGTAGTGGTGAGGGGCGGCGGGGCGCAAACTTAGCGAGTCGCTATTTCATTTTCTGAAAATATTCACTTACCTCCCGCTGATAGTAGGGCGTGAGGGCTGGCGGCACGGTACGGAGCAGCTCAGTCTGGCGGTCTTTCTGGCGTTTGTATTGGTCAAAGGCAGGCGGAAAAACAGGTGGGCGATTTTGAGCCGACTGTGCCTCACGTTTATCGTCCTGGTCCCGTTCCCGGGCCGATTTCTCGGCTTCGAGCAGGCGGGTCAGGATTTGGCGCTGGCGCATAATAGTCTGCTCCGTCAGCCGCTTGTTTACGAGGTCGGTTTCGGTTTGTTCCATTAATTTTTTCAGCTCGCCGGAGCCACCGCCACCCATTTCGCCCTGGCCATTTTTCTGCCCGGCTTTGGTGCCTTTCTGCTGTTTTTCCAGTTCCTGCAGGGCCTGGCGCAGCATTTGCTGCTGGGCCGCTAGCTTGGCCAAATCCTCGGAGAGGCCGCGGCCGGTTTTGCCGCTCTGCTGCAGCTGCTGAATCTGCTGGTTGAGCTGCTGCTGCATTTTGCCGAGCTGGCCTTCGCCGGCGGCGCTGCCTTTTTTCTTTTTCTTGCCGGGCTTGCCGCCACCTTGTTGTTGCTGGCTCTGGCTTTCGCGCTGCTCCTGCTGCATCTGTTGCAGCGCCGAGTTCAGCATCAGGGCCAGATTGTTCATGCTGGTCATGGCCTGCTGCTGGCTGGCGGTGGCACGGCTCACGTCGCGCTGCCGGATATGGTCGAGGCTTTCGTCCATGCGGCCGTTCATCTCGCCTACTTCCCGCGTCACAAAGCTCTGCAGTTGAAATACGCGCTTGGCTAGGGCATATAAGGAGTCCTGCACCACGCGGGCATCGTCCTTGAGCTTGCGCTGGGTTTGGCCGAGCTGCACGAAGCGCGGGTCAGACTGGTCGACGCGGCGGAAGTCTTTGGCCAGCCCTTCCTGATCGAAGCTGAGTTTGAGCAGATTTTCGAGGATGTCGCGCAGGTCGTCGATGTTTTCCTGCTGTTGGTCCTGTTCCTCGTCGCTCATCTGCTGCTTCATCTTCTGAGCCATCTGTTTCATGCTCTGAGAAGCTTTCTGCTGGCTCTGGCTGGCTTTCTGGTTCTGGTTTTTGCCTAGCTGCTGCTCACTGTCCTGCATCTGCTCGTCCACCTGCTGCTGCTCAGGCTTCATTTCGTCGGCGCCATTCTCGTTGCCGAGCTGGTCATCCATCTTCTTCAGGTCCTGCAGGTCTTTCTTCAGCTCCTCGAATTGCTGCTGCTTCTCCTGCTGCTGTTGTTTGAGCTGGTCCTGTTTCTGCTGCTGGCTTTGCTTACTGTCTTTGTTTTCGGGGTTGTCCTTGTCGTTTTTCTGGGTTTCCTCCGCTAGTTTCTCCTGCTCTTTCGCCAGTTGCTCCAGTTTCTCCAGAGCAGCTTCCTGCTTCTGCTCAAACTGCAGCTGCTTGAACATTTCGAGGGCGCGCTCTAGCTCTTTTTGGAGGGTGTTTTCTTTGTTTTCGAGCTGCTGCAAGAGTTTTTGCATCTCGGGCTGGTCCATGTCCTTCTGCTGTTCCAGCAGCTTCTGCAGCTCGTCGTAAAGTTTCTTGGTCTCAGGGTCGAGCAGGCTTTCCATCATCTTCTGCAGCTCCTTCGCCTTTTCGGCCAGCTCCTGGCTTTTGGGGTCCAGCTCGTCCTGCTTCTGGGTTAGCTCGTCGAACATCTTTTTCATGTCGGCCATCTGCTGGTCCATCTGCTGCTTCTGCTCCAGCATGTCCTGCAGCTGTTTGCGGTCCTGGAAGTTCAGTTCGCGCTTGGTCTTGAGCTTGTCCTGGCTTTTGGCCAGCTCACGCTCCAGCTTCTTGCTCTGCTCCGCCGATTTGCTCAACTGACTCTGCACCGACTCCGACTGCGAGTTCAGCTGCTCGCGCAGCTCGGTGCGGCTGGGCAGGCGGAACTCCGCGGCCCGCGTGCGGGTAGCTTTCGGACCGTGTACGCCGTCGTTGTCCCACACCTGCACGAAATATTCGAGCCGGTCGCCGGGCTGCATTTTCAAGGGGCGCAAATCCCACTGGTAGGCATACGACTGCACCGGCCCAGCCCCCAGCGGCAGCGCCCGCGCCTGAAATGCGGCGTTGGGGCGCGCCTTGCTGGTCACGCGGTAGTGCAGCTGCAAGCGCGAAAGGCCATAGTCGTCGCGCAGGTTGCCGCCCAGTGCGAGGTAGCGCAGTGAAGTGGTATCGGGGAACGATTCGAGGCTGATTTCCGGGCCTTGGTCGGGAATGGCCGTGAGCTGGTACTCGATTGGGTCGCGGTTGAGACTGGCCGGATTCTGTAGGCGCACGGCGTAGCTCTGGGTGCGGCTCACTACCCGCGAAGCCGTAAACTGCTCGTCTTCGGAGGTGGCCGTCAGGGTTTCGTCGGGGCTTTTGAAGATGAGCTGCAGTTGCTCGGTGGCTTGCGTGGCGAAGCGCCAGCGCACGGTACTGCCCTCCGGTACGGTGAGGTTGCCGGTGTTGCGGATAATTTCGCGGGGCTTGCCGAGGTAGGCCGGATACGTCACGTCCACCTGAAAGTCGCGCAGGTTAGGGCGTTGGCGCAGGCGCAGGTCGTAGTCAGCGGACGTCACGTCGGCAGCGGCCAGCTGGAACTCCACGTCCTTCTGCAGCTGCTGAAACTGGTAGCTGAAGTGGCCGGGCCGGTCCTGCACGAGGTGCCGTTCTTGTCCGCCGTACTGAATGGTTACATCGTTGGGCAAGGCCTCCCCTTCTACCGTCACTTGCAGCTTAAAATCTTCGCCCTGAAACGCAGTAAGATCTTTGTTTTCAACAATAAACTTAAACGGCGCGGGCGGCGCATACTTCTGGCGGTAGTTGAGAATGCGCGCGGTACCCTGCACGAAAAAGGCCGGATATATCAGCAGTACGGCCATGATGACGGCCGCCGGCACAGCCACATATTTCCACAGCGGCCGGGTTTGCTGCCGGATGTTGATGCCGTTTTCGAATTGCACGCCCGCCAGCTGGCCGGCGCGCTGCTCCAGGCTGGCCGCAATCAGGGCGTTGCCCTGGGCTTTATCCTGGAGTTGCAGCGCGTTCAGCAGCTTGTCCTGCACATCCGGAAACAGCTCCCCGATGCGCTGCGCCGCCTGCTCGTCGCTCAGCAGCCGGCGCAGATTGGTGAGGGCCGCCAGCGGCTGCCAGATCCAGCGCATGAAGGCGTAGGCAGCCAAGCCCAAGAACCCGAACAACAGCCCGCCACGCACCCAGGTGGGCAGGTACAGGAAGTATTCGAGCAGGTTGAGCACCAGGAACAGACTCAGCAGCAGCGCCCCGGCTACCAGTGCGCCACGTACCAGCAACGACAGGTAAAATTTGCGCTTGAAGGCCTCCAGGCGGGCCAGCACTTCGCGCAAAGCAGAAGATGTAGAAGACGTTTCTTGCGATACAGGCATATCCAACGGCCATAGTGGCCTCCGGGGAAAGATACGGATTAAGCGGTGCGGGCTGCACGCCCGCCGCCGATAGAACCGGCGCAGTTGCTGGGCGGTTCCGAACGAAATAACCAAGTGGTGCAAAAACCGTGCGGCAGCTAAGCTCCTAGGCGTTCAGGCGGTTTGCTCCAACTTCACTAAGCCAGAAAATTAACCTAGGTAGAAGGGCAGCAAAAAGCCCTGGCTGATAGACCAGGGCTTCTTCGTGATTCTTGTTTTGGATACTGGCTGTTCCTGACTGCTACTGTAAAGCAGGTAGAGCAACAGCAGCATCAGAGCAATATAGCCCGTGGTTTGGAGCAGGCGCCGGGTATGACCTGACGGAAGGGGACTCTCCTCGGTAAGGGTGTTCCAGTCGTTTGATGGAGGAGTAATCAGGGTCATATAAAGGAATTGAGGCCACAAAGGCACGCGTAAACCGTTTCGTATCCGCCATAAGTTCCCTCAGGCAGAAATAGGCTAAAAACCGATTAGCCCCTGACGACACCTTTGCCCGTTTCCAGGCCTAAGCCATTCTTACTCCACTAATAGTCGTTGGCTAGTGCCCGCGCTTCTAACCAGATAGAGGCCGGCCGGTAGCGTAAGCGGCAATGGGCCTTGGCTGGGCTGCGTGTGCGTTGACAAGTGTTGCCCCAGCGCCGTGAATACTTCCACCTGTTGGCCGGGCTCCGGGCCCAGCAGCCAGACGGTGCCGGTAGAGGGGTTGGGCCATAGTGTAAAGGAGGGCTTCGAGGAAGCAGAGTTAGAGGAAAGCGGGCTGGCAGTCAAACGGGCCAGAAACCCTGTTGGCAGCGACCCAGCGTTGTTGATGAGGCGTAGCGAGCCAAAATCGGCCGGGGCATCGGCAAAATTACCGGTCAGGTACAGCGTATTGCCGGGACCACTGGCCAGGTGCTGTACCTGGTCGGAGCCGGTGCCGCCGGCTGTTACTGCTCCTTGCCATGTTCCAGTAGTCGCACTTAGTCGGCCCACCAGCGCGTCGAAACTACCCGCCGAAGTTAGGCTGCTGCTACCCAGCGTGAGAGTGGCGCTATTGAAAGAAGCGCCTACGTACACGCTGCCCATACCGTCGAGGGCCATGCCATGTCCTATTTCGGTGCCGCCACCACCACCCGCCGTAGCCCAAACAAAGGCTCCTGTGTTGTCGAGCCGGGCTACTACCATATCTGTATTCGTGGCACCGTTGCTAATTAAGCGCGCCGAGCCAAAGGTGGCAGTACCGAAGAATTGACCTGCCACGAAGGAGTTGCCAGCGGCATCTACCGTGAGGTCGTAGCCGTTAACCCGGCCTGTGCCGCCGCTGCCAGTGGCCCATTGCCAATTACCAGACGTGCTAAGCCGAGCCACCAGCAGCCCCGAGTTCGGGCTGGTGCGCGCTAGGCCCACGGAGCCGAATACGGCGTTTAGGCTGTTGGTTGAGCCCGTGATATAGGCATTGCCGCTGCCATCCAGTACGATGCTTTCAGCGAAGTCGGCCCCACTGCCGCCACCACTCACGGCCCACTGCCAGCTACCAGCGTCATTCAGCTTGGCCACAAATATTTCTGCCGAGCCAGTAGGGCCAGTATTGGTAAGGGCTGTGTTGCCGAAGGTAGCGGAGGCCGAGCTGTATGTCCCGGTAATGTAGGCGTTGCCAGTTCCGTCCACGGCTAAGCTTTGGGCGTACTCTTCGCCGCCACTGCCGCCCCCGCCCTGCACTGCCCATAGCCAAGTGCCGCTGGGGCTGAGCTTGGCTACATATATATCAAATAGGCCGCCGTTGGAGGCCCGTAGCGTGGTAGAACCGAAGGTAGCGGTGGGCCCAGCAAAAATACCCGTGACGTACACGTTGCCGGCCGCATCTACCCCAATGCCCCGCCCATAGTCAGTGGTGGAGCCGCCCCCGTTCAGGGCCCATACCACGTTGCCGGCCGCATCCAACTTGGCCACAAAAGCATCGGAGCCGCCGTTGCTGTAGAGCGTGGTGGTGCCCAGGCGTAGCGTGCTCCCGAATGTGCCCACGATGTAGATATTGCCCTGCGCGTCCACCACGGTTTGGTCTACATCGGAGCCGCCCGGCGTGCTTAGGTTGCCGAAGGCCATAGCCCGGTCGAAGGTGGGAGCCTGGGCCGCCGCGCTGTAGAAAGCTAGGCTGCCCACTGCGGCAAGCATAAACCGGCGAAAACGGTAGAAAAGGAGCATCGGCAGAATAGAAAACGAGTAGGACTGAAGACAAACAAAGGTAGCCGGCGCACCGGTTGGTTGCCGCCCTTCGTTCGGACTTTTTAGCACCCAAAAAAGCCCGGCCTGAAAACCAGGCCGGGCTTTTTACCCAGTTTTATGCAAGAAAGCGCAACGGCTATTCGCCTTTGCCGGCGGTGCCGTCTTCGTTGGTTTTCTGCTTGCGCTTCTTCTTGCCTTCCTTGTCTTTCTTCACCATTTTCATTTTCTCAGCAGTGGCCGGAGCGACAGCCGGAGCCGAAGGAGCGGCTGCGGCCGGAGCCGTCAGGGTGGCTACTTTATTGCCGTTGAGGTCCAGCTCCACCACTTCGTAGCCCAGTTCCGAGAGGCCGGGGAAGGCCTTGGTCCGGTCGCCAACTACTACGATGTACATCTGGTCGATGGGCAGGTATTTCTGGGCGCTGGTCTGCAGGTCTTCGCGCTTCAGGTTTTTCAGGATTTCGCTCTGCTGGCTCACGTAGTTGGTGGGCAGGTCATACTCGAGCAGGCGGCCCAGGAAAGCGGCTTTCTGCTGGCCGGTTTCGTACTTCAGGGCGTCGCTCTGGCCCACGGAAGCCTGCAGAAACTGCAGCTCCTCGTCGGTAGCACCGTTGCGGTAATCCTTAATTTCCTTCACAAATTCTTTCACCGAAGCCGCCGTAGCATCGGCGCGCACGCCGGCCTGTGCCGTGTACGGACCAACGTAGCGCGTGCTCTGGAAGCCCGAGCGGGCGCCGTAGGTGTAGCCTTTGTCTTCGCGCAGGTTCAGGTTGATGCGCGAGTTGAAGGCGCCGCCCAGAATGTAGTTGGCCAGATACGCGCGGTAAAAGTCGCCGGTGGCATCATAGGTGAGCGGCGTGAGGTAGCCCACCCGGATTTCCGACTGCGCGGCCCCATCCTTGTTCACGAAGTAAATGCGCGTCTTGTCGGGCTGTGGGTTTGGGTCGCTGGCGGGCAGCGTCACGGCTTTGCGGCCCCAGGTTTTCAGAAAGCCCAGGCGCGGCAGCACATCCTTCTGGTCCACATCGCCTACCACGGTCAGGTAGCTCACGTTGGGGGCGTAATTCTGCTGATAGAACTGCTTCACATCGTCGAGCGTGAGGCCCTGCACCGATGTAGTCGAACCCGATGTCGGGATGCTCATCACGTCGCCGGGACCGTAGAGCAGGCGGGCGTACGTGTTGTTGGCAATAGCTACGGGCTGCGTGCTCTGGTTGGCAATGCCTTCCAGCGTCTGCTTCTTCAACCGGTCGAAGTCAGCCTGTGCAAAACGGGGGCGCATCAGCACCTCTTCCAGCAGTGCTAGCGTGGCGGGCAGGTTTTTGGTGAGGCTGCGCACCACAATCGTCGTGTTGTCGTCGCCGGCATTGGTCGAAATGTCGCTGCCCAGCTTCTCCAGCGCGGCAGCAAACTGCTCGCCGGTGTATTTCTGGGTGCCTTCTTCCAGCATGGCGGCCGTGAGCGAGGCTACGCCGGCTTTGTTGCGGTTCTGCTGCTCCAGGCGGTGGCCGCCCCGGATAGTGAGCAGCATGGTCACGGTTGGAATTTCCGTGTTGCGGTTGCCGATGATCTTCAGGCCATTATCAAACTCCTGACGCCATACGGCGGGCACCTGAATGACGGGGTTAGCGCCACCTTTCGGCTGCACACTCCTGTCGAAGCTGTCGGTGGCTTTGGCGTATTTCAGGCCGGCGTACTCGTCGGTAGCAGGGGCTTTGTAGCCGTCCTTGCTCACCGTGAAGTTGTCGGCTTTGGCCACCAGGGCCGTGCTGCCCTTAGGCACCACGCTCAGTACCACGGCTTTTTTGCCCTTGATATATTGATTGTACACGCGCTGCACATCGGCTTTGGTGAGGCTGCGGATGCGCTGCAGCTCCTGGGGCAGGCGGTTGGGGTTGCCGGCAAACGTCTGGTAGGCAGCCAGCTGGCTTACTTTGCCGCTCACACTGGCCAGGCCGTTCACCACGTCAGCCTCCCGCGTCGCCTTGAAACGGGCCACGTCGTCGTCGGTTACGCCGCGCTTCTCAAATTCGGCCATCGTGCGGCGCACGATAAGCTCAGTGCTGTCGAGGCCTTTGCCGGGCAGGCTCAGTGCCATGATGGTGAACTCGCCGCCCAGCTCCGACGTGGGGTGGTAGGCGCGGGTCTGCACCGACTTCTGCGTCTTGATCAGGTTTTTGTAGAGCAGCGAGTTTTTGCCGCCCCCGATAATTTCGGCCAGCGCATCAATGGCTACCTCGTCGGGATGGTACTGGGGCACCGTCGGGAACACCATCTGCAGCATCGGGAAGCGCACATTGTCTTCGTAGTGCACGTAGCGGTCCTGGGTGAGAGTGGGCGCGGGCAGCTTCATGTTCTGCACGGCCGGGCCCCGGTTGATGGAGCCAAAGTATTTCTCTACCAGCTTCACTACTTCGGCTGGCTTCACGTCGCCGCCTACCGTGACGGTAGCGTTGTTGGGGCCGTACCAGCGCAAGAAGAAGTTTTTCAGGTCGTCTACGTTCGACCGGTCCAGGTCTTCGAGGTAGCCGATGGTGAGCCAGCTATACGGGTGGCCATACGGATAAAGCGCCTTGGCTACGTTTTCGGAAGCCAGGCCGTAGGGGCGGTTGTCGTAGTTCTGGCCCCGCTCGTTTTTCACGGTGGAGCGCTGCACCTCAAACTTCTGCTGCGTCACGGCGTCCAGCAGGAAGCCCATGCGGTCCGACTCCAGCCACAGCGCCGTTTCGAGCTGGTTGCTGGGCACGGTTTCGAAGTAGTTGGTCCGGTCGCGGTTGGTGGTGCCGTTCAGCGTGCCGCCCGACGACGTCACGAGCTTGAAATGTTGCTCATCGGCCACGTGGTCGGAGCCCTGGAACATCATGTGCTCGAAGAAGTGCGCGAAACCCGACTTGCCGATCTGCTCCCGCGCCGAGCCGACGTGGTAGGTCACATCAACGTGCGCAATGGGGTCGGAATGGTCTTCGTGGATGAGCAGCGTGAGGCCGTTGGGCAGCACGTATTTTTCGTACGGAATCACCAGCTCGGTGCCCTTGCGGGTCACTTTCTCAACGAGTTTGGTGCCGGTAGCCGAAGTGGCGGCAGGTTTGGCGGCGGTGTTCTGCTGAGCGGCGGCCGGCTGCAGGGCCAGCGTCAGGCCCAGGCTGAGCAGCCAAAGCGGTTTAAAAGTCATAGAAATGGAAATGTGGGAAATGAAGTCGTGAATATAGGGTACAGACGTTCGCGCAACCGCGCAGGACGCATTGGTGGTTCCGCTACAGCCGCGCGTGGCAGAGTGGAAGCCGCTAGCGGGTCAGCAGAATCCGCTGCCGCGCCACACCATCAGCTGTGCGCAGCACCAGCACATAGAGGCCAGCCGGCAGCGTAGCGGCCCGTAGCGTCAGCTCATGGCGGCCAGCCGTGTGGGAGCCGGAAGCCAGCACGGCCACTTCGCGGCCCGTAAGGTCGAGCAGGCGCATTTCGGCCAGGCCAGCGGTGGGCAGCGTGAAGGCCAAGCGGGTTTCGGAATGGAAGGGGTTGGGAAACGCCGGTTCCAGCAAGGGAGCTGGCCGCACGGCCGCCGTGGTGGATAGTAGAATGGTCAGGGTAGCCGGGGCGCTTTCGTTGTGCAGGCGGTCTAGGGCCGTGAGGGCATAGCGGAACGGCGTGCCCGTGGCTGGCTCGCGGAAGAACGTGGTATCGGTAATGGCCCGGATGTTGGCGGGGTTGGCCAGGTCGGCGGCCGTAATGGGGCCAGTGCCGCCGGGCACGCGGTACACCACATACTGGCGGGCCAGCTGGCCGTCGGCAGCGGCGGGGCCGGGCTGCCAGCTCATTTCCACAAAACCGGTGTTGGGGTTGTTCCAGAGGCCCGCCTGCCCGGGCGCGGTGGGTGGCGTGTTGTCTTTCCAGGGCATAGTGGGCAGCAGGGCCGGGTAGCGGTAGAAATTCTGCCGCAGCGAGTCGGCGAAGCCCAGCGGGTTGGCACGCAGCTCGGTGGTTTTGTAGAACATGCTGCCCTGCACGTTGAGCTGCTGTCGGAGCAGCCGGATCTGGCTGGGCAGCTGGCTGGGTGAGCGGAAACCCGGCTCGGTGGCCGTGGCGCTGATCCGGTACACGCCCTGCCCGATGTAGACGTGGCGCACGGTGTCGGGATTTACCTGCTGGCTCCACCAGGGTACAATCAGCGAGTAGTTGGCCGCCGTCTGGCCGATGGCGAAATACACCTGCGGGGCCAGATAATCGACCCAGCCGCGGCGCAGCCACTTGCGCGAGTCGGCAAAGATGTCGGAGTAGCTCTGGAAAGCGGTGGTAGCGGTGCCACCCACGCTCGTGCCGTTGCGCCACACGCCGGGCGGCGAAATACCGAATTTCACCCACGGCTTCACGCTCCGAATGCTGTCCGACACCATTTTCACGAAGATATCCACGTTGTTGCGGCGCCAGTCGGCCCGGCCCGCCGTGGTAGCCGCGAAGCCGCGCGGGTCGGCGGCAAAGGCCGCGTCGTCGTTGAACACCACGCCGGTTTGCGGGGCTGGATAGAAGTAGTCGTCGAAATGAATGGCGTCCACGTCGTAGCGGCGTACCACGTCCATCACCACCAGCGTCAGGTACTGGCGCACGGCGGGCAGGCCGGGGTTCAGCACACGCAGCGTCCCGAACGGCACCACCCAATCGGGGTGCTGCACCGTGACGTGGGTGGGCGCGACGCTGGCCGTAGTGGCGTTGGTGAGGGCACGGTACGGGTTCAGCCAGGCATGAAACTCCAGCTCGCGGCGGTGTGTCTCGCGCACCATAAAGGCCAGCGGGTCGTAGGGCGGGTTGGGGGCCACGCCCTGCGTGCCGGTCAGCCACTCGCTCCAGGGTTCCAGCGTGCTGGGGTACAGGGCATCGGCGGCCGCCCGAATCTGCACCACTACGGCGTTCATGCCGTTCTGCCGGTGGCTGTCCAAAATGCTCACAAACTCCTGGCGTTGCTGCGCCGGGGTGCGGGTACGGGCGCTGGGCCAGTCGAGGTTGAATACGTGGGCTACCCAAGCCGCGCGTAACTCGCGTTTGGGTGGCGAAGTGGACTGTGCCTGGCTGGCTATGGCGTTCATAATCAGCAGCAGAACCATGCTCAGGCCGATTAGGGGCCGCTGGGGGTAGCGTTGAAGCATAAGTGAAAAGTATACGGGTGAGGATTATGAGTTGGAAGATAAAACTTCCCCCTCCTCTTTTCATTATTTGTTCATCGGCACGATGTATGTTGCGCAGCCGCCAGTGCCTACCTTTACGTTGCTTTCCACCCCCTGCTGATGCTCGTTGCCAACCTAGAATACCTGTTGCTTACGCACCGCGCCGATTTGGGGCAGTTGCTGCTGCGCTGGACCCGGCCGGCTACGTCGGAGGAGCACCGCACCGGTTATCAGGTAGCCCTGAGCCTGGCCGAGCGGGAGAAGATAAACCGCTGGCTCATTGATTTGCGCAGCCGTGGCCTGGCCGAGCCAGCCGACTTCCGCTGGGTAATGCAGAATTTCCGGGCGTCGCTGGCGGCAGCATTGCCCGGCACCCGGGCCCGCCTGGCCTACCTCGTCACACCCTACCATGCGGAAACGCTGAACAAGCGCCTGGCCGAAGAAATGGCCACCGACCAGTTGGACACGGTAGCGGTGCGCGTGTTTACGGAAGAGCAAACGGCACAGGAATGGCTACAGGCCACCCGCTAACCAGGCGCCATATATTCCAAAAAAGCCCTGCCTGATAGTTCAGACAGGGCTTTTTTGATGCTGACTCAGCGGGGCTATACGCGCGGGTTTGATTCGATGGTAGTATCGTAGGCCGGGGAGCTGGTGTGGATAGTAGCTTCTGCGGCCGGCAGCCGAACGTCGTCATCGTCGTTGACTCGCAGCGTGAGCAGGCCCGATATAATCATGGAGCAGCCGCCCAGCACCAGTGTCAGCACGGATTCGCCGTGAAAAACACTTTTTGTGAAGAAGCCCAGAATCAAGCCGGCCACTACCTGTGGAATCACAATGAAGAAGTTGAACACGCCCATGTAGTAGCCCATCTTGTTGGCAGGCAGTGCGCCGGCCAGCATGGCGTATGGCACGCTCAGAATCGATGCCCAGGCAATGCCCACTCCTACCATGGAAACCAACAGCATTTTGGGGTCGGAAATGAAGTAGATGGAAATCAGGCCAAGACCACCAGCAACCAGGCAAATCAGGTGGGTGAAGCGGCGGCTGGTAGCACGGGCAATAACGGGGAGCAAAAGGGCTGCTACGGCCGATACGCCATTGTACACAGCAAAGCACACGCCTACCCAGTCCGCGCCCTCGTTGTAGAGCTTAGACGTGGTATCGGTCGTGTGGTAGATGTGGCTGGTAACAGCCGGGGTAGTGTAGATCCACATCGAGAACAAGGCCAGCCAGGAGAAAAACTGAACAATAGCCAGTTGGGCCATCGTTTTGGGCATGTGGGTTATACCGGCAAACGACTCGCGGATACCGTTCCAGAAGCCCGCCGTCCGCCGCTTTTCGTCCTCAAAGGCATCCATATTCTCGGGCGGATATTCCTTGGTATTCAGTACCGTCCAGAGTACAGCAAGAAAAAACACTACCCCTCCTATATAGAAGGCATACTTCACGGAAGGTGGAATCTGCCCGGCCGGAGCCGTATTGGCAATACCGAACCAGTTGGTAAACATCCAGGGCAGCGACGAGGCCACTACTGCCCCAACCCCGATAAAAAAGGTTTGGGCGGCAAAGCCCGTGGTGCGCTGCTCAGAAGGCAGCAAGTCGCCGACCAAGGCCCGGAAAGGCTCCATGCTGATGTTGATGCTCGAATCCATAATCCAGAGCATGCCCACCGCCATCCATAGCGCCGACACGTTGGGCATGACCAAGAGCGCAAACGAAGCCAGCACCGCCCCTATCAGGAAAAACGGGCGTCGCCGTCCCCATTTCGGGCTCCAGGTCCGGTCCGACATGTAGCCGATGATCGGCTGCACGAGCATACCAGTAAGCGGAGCAGCCAGCCAGTAAAGCGCAATTTCGGTGCCACCGAGAGTCTCAAAAATGCGGCTGACATTGGCGTTCTGTAGCGCAAAGCCGAACTGAATGCCCAGAAAGCCGAAGCTCATGTTCCAGATCTGCCAGAAGCTCAGGCGGGGTTTTTCGCGGGTATCGTGGGGGGCGGCCGCTACGTTGGTTGCCATAAGGTAAGAGTGTGGGAATTAGGGGAATAGGAGGTCAAGAGAAGCAGCAGTGCGACAGGGATTTCATCCGCCGCCAGTGCGTCACTTCTTGGGGTTGATTTCGAACACGTAGGCGCTCAGCGGGGGCAGCGTGAGGTTGAGAAACTCAGTAGGCGGCGTGTTGTTGAGCAGGTCGGTGTAGGTGCAGAACGTGTTCGGGTCGAGGCCCATGCGCTGCCGCACCGGGGCCGGAATGCTGATGGTGGGGCGCAGCGTTTTGTCGCGGCTGAAGTTGACGACGATGAGCAGGCGCTGGGTATCGGTGTAGCGCAGGTAGCTGTACACCACCTTCTGGTCGTACTCCTTACCCAGGTTGTTGGCGTCCTGCAGCTCGTAGAACTTGCCTTTGCGGATGGCTTCGCTCTTGCTGGCCAGATTGAGCAGGCGGCTGTAGAAGTCGCGCAGTTGCTTCTGGCTATCGTCGAGCTTGCCGCCGTCGAACTTGCCGCCGTTCATCCATTTCTGGTGTTCCGGCACGCCCCAATAGTCGAAAATGGTGGTGCGCCCGTCCTCGCCCGAAAAGCCTTCTGACTTCAGGGCCGGCTCACCTACTTCCTGGCCCGAGTACAGCATCACGGGGCCAGAGGCCAGCGTGGCCGTCACGGTCATGGCCGGAATAGCGGTGCGCGGGTCGGTGGCGAAGTCTTTGGAGGCAATACGCTGCTCGTCGTGGTTTTCCAGGAAGCGCAGCATCTTGGACGAAAAGCCCCGGCTTTCCTTCTGCCACACCTGCGTAATTTCTTCGGTGTTGCCGCCGGTCGTCATCAGGCGGCGCAGGCCGTCGTAGAGACCTACTTTATCGTAGAGGAAATCAAACTTGCCTTCGTTGAGGTAGCGGCTGTAGACTTTGGGGTCGTAGGCTTCGGCAATGAAAATGATGTCAGGCTTTACCTTTTTCACCTCCGGAATCACCCAGGTCCAGAACTCCACGGGCACCATTTCGGCCATGTCGCAGCGGAAGCCGTCCACATCCTTTTTGGCCCAGAACACTAGAATGTCGCGCATCTTTTTCCACGTGTCGGGCACGGGCGAGAAGTACGGCTTGCGGCCGTTCTGGTAGTCGACGCCGTAGTTGAGCTTCACGGTTTCGTACCAGTCGTTTACGCTGGGCGAGGCCGAAAACACGTCGTTGCCGGTGGCTTTGGCGGGTATTTCCAGGAATTTGCCGTCTTCTTTCGGGCCCAGAGCTGCCGCCAGCGGGTTGCCGCCTTTGGGCACCACCAGGCTCTGGCCGGGCAGGTAGTAGAAGTTGTTGTTGGGCGCAAAGGCCTTGGTTTTATCGTCCTGGGTGCCCAGGTCTATCACGCCGGCCGGCTTGCCATCCGACTTGTAGCTGCGGGCCACGTGGTTCGGAATGAAGTCCATGAGCACCTTCAGGCCGTTTTTGTGCGTGCGCTGAATCAAGGATTCATACTCCTGCATGCGGGTTTTCACGTTCACGGCCAAGTCCGGCGCCACGTCGTAGTAGTCCTTGATGGCGTAGGGCGAGCCGGCGCGGCCTTTCACGACGTCGGCATCATCGGGCCCAGGGCCGCCCTGCTTGGTGAAATCCGTCATGGTGGCGTGCTCAATCACGCCGGTGTACCAAACGTGGCTGACACCCATCTTCTTGATTTCCTGGAGCGCCTTGTCGGTGATGTCGTTGAACTTGCCCACGCCGTTTTCCTGCGCTGTGCCATAGGGCTTGTTTACGGCCACCTTATTGCCAAACAGGCGGGTCATCAGCTGGTAAATAACCAGCTTATTGTCCTGCGGTACCTCGTCGGTGGTGTTAGGGTCGGCGGTAGCAGTAGTCTTAAAATCGGACACAGAAACGGGGGTGTGCGAGGTCAGAAGGAAAGAAGAGAGCGAAGCAAGCCCCAAAGAGAGGGCCACGGTGGGCAGTAGCAGGTTTCTCATATCAGGCAAGATAGTAATTAGGGGCCGGGGTGATGAAGTAATGATGTTCTTCTCATTTCACCCTATCACTGTTCACTCCATCACTGTTCACTCCATCACCTCATCCCCTGCTTACCATTCCTGCGTCAGCGGGTGCAGCATGAGCTCATCCACTACCACATGGGCTGGGGCTTCCAGCACGTAGCGGATGGCCTGCGCCACATCAGAGGGCTTTAGATGGGTTTTTTCGGCGTCGGGGCTGCCCGGCAACGAGTCGTTGAAATAGGTGTCGACGAGGCCCGGATAAATAGTGCTGACTTTGACGCCGTGTGGGCGCACTTCCTTCCGCAGACTGGCCAACACGGCATCTTGGGCAAACTTGCTGGCTCCGTAGGCGGTACCGTGCTCGAAGCTGCGCCGTGCTACATCAGAAGCCACTCCTACAATATGTCCGCTCCGCTGTGCCTTGAAGTGCGGTACTACGGCCTTGCACATCAGGAAAGTGCCTTTCACATTCACATCAAACATCCGGTCCCATTCGGTGGCCGAAAAGTGCTCCAGCAGATTAAACGAGCCTACGCCGGCGTTGCAGACCAGAATATCGAGCCGCCCAAAGTGGCGCAGGGCCTCATCAGCCACGTTCTGCGCATCATCAGGGTCCGATACGTCGGCTGGAATGGCAAGGCCCTGGGTTTTGTTCGCCACTTCTTCGAGTTCATCGGCGGAGCGGGCTACACATACCACTTTGGCGCCTTGCATGGCCAGCAGCAATGCTGTGGCGCGCCCAATGCCCCGGGACGCCCCCGTGACGATGGCAACTTGGTCGGTGAGGTCAGTCATGGCAATACACTTCAGAGGAAAGCTTATCTACAAGGTATAGCAAACGCAGGTTGTTCCTTTCCGCCCCCTGTTTTTACTTCTGCAGTTCCACTACCCACGCCGTGCGGCCCGGCAGCTTCACCGTTTTCAGGTCCGCAACGGCCGCACCCGTCGTGACTTCCGTGCCAGAGGAGAAGCCGTTGAGGCGCTCAGCAAACCGGGTCATGTCCACGGTTTTCTCGTCCTTGTTGGAGTTCATCATCACCATCACCGTGCCCGCATCGGAGTAGCGGAAGTACGTGTATACGCCGTCGTTGGGGATGAAGTGCTGGTATTTGCCGGCGTGCAGGGCCGGGTGGGTTTTGCGGTAGTTGGCCAGCTTGCTCACGTAGTTGAAGGCCTCGGCCTCCTGCCCCGTGCGGTTCGTGAACAGGTTTTTCTTGTCGCCGGCCCAGCCGCCGGGGAAGTCTTCGCGCACCTTGCCGTCGGGGTTGGTATAGTTCTTCATCAGCACCTCGGTGCCGTAATAAAGCTGCGGAATGCCGCGCGTGGTCAGCAGCCAGGCCAGCCCCATCTTGTACTTGGCAAAGTCCTCCCCTATCACCGAGTAAAACCGGCTCACGTCGTGGTTGTCGAGGAACACCACGTTGCGCATGGCGTCCTCGTAGAGCCAGTCGGCCTGTAGCGTGTAGTACATCTTGTTGATACCTTCGGTCCAGCCGGCGTCCTTGGTCAGGGCCTCGTTGATGGCGTACTGGCTCTGGAAGTCCAGCACTGAGGGCATGTTGCTCTTGAAGCCATCAATTTCGGGCAGCACGTTGCGGGCGAAGTAGGCCTGCTGCTGCGTGCCCTGCACCCAGGTTTCGGCAAACATGCCCAGCTTGGGATACTCATCCAGCACGGCCTTGCCCCAGTCCATCAGAAACTTACGGTCGGAGTAGGTATACGTGTCTACGCGGTACGCGTCGAGGCCAGTGTACTCCACCCACCAGATGAAGTTCTGGATCAGGTAGGTGCTCACCAGCGGGTTGCTCTGGTTGAGGTCGGCCATGGTGGTGTCAAACCAGCCTTCGCCGAACTGCTTCCGGTCGTAGCCGGACACGTACGGGTCGTTGAAGGCGGCGTCGCGGAAGTTGCTGCGCGTGAAGGCCGGCCACTGATGAAACCAGTCTTTGGCCGGCGCGTCCTGCACGAGGTAGCCCTGGGTGCCCATGTGGTTGAGTACCACGTCGTGCACCACTTTCAGCCCCTGCTGGTGTGCCTGCTGCACGAAGGCCACGTAGTCGGCGTTGGTGCCGTAGCGGCGGTCCACGGCGTAGAAATCGGTGAGGGCGTAGCCGTGGTAGCTGGCTTTGGGCTGGTCGTTTTCCACTACCGGCGTGGGCCAGATAGCCGTGACGCCCAGCTCCTTGAGGTACCCGAAGTGGTCGGCAATGCCTTTCAGGTCGCCGCCGTGGCGGCTGTACATCGAGTCGCGGGCCACGGCCGGCGCCTTCATGCCCTTGATGTTGTCGTTTTTCGGGTCGCCGTTGGCAAACCGGTCGGGCATAAGCAGGTAGATGAAGTCAGCCGTCGTGACGCCCTGCACTTTGGTGGGGTCCTGCGGGGTGGTGCGGGCGCGCAGCTCGTAGCTGTAGCGCACCGTTTTCTTGCCCTTAAACTCCAGCGCCAGCTGCCCCGGCTTGGCGGCGGGGCTGATGGTGAGGTTGACGAGCAGGTAGTTCGGGTTTTCGAGTGGCTGCACGCCGTCCAGCGTCACGCCGTCGTACTTCAGGCTCACTTTGCTACTCCCGATGCCGGCACCGTGCACCAGCAGCTGCAGCTTGGGGTTCTTCATGCCCACCCACCAGAACGTGGGGTCGATGCGCTGGATAGGCGCGGTTTTCTGGGCGTTGGCGGCCAGTAGGGCCCCGTTGGTAGCCAGGCGGGCGAGCGCCGGGTTGATCTGGGCCTGGGCAGCCGGCGTCAGCAGAGAATTAGCCAGCAGCGAGCCGGCCAGCAGCAGAATACGGGAAGATGTCATGAGCGCAGTGGGAATTCCGTCAGAAAGGCTGCCAAGTTACGCCCGGAAGCCACCGAGAAGATAATGCTGAACTGCGCGGAAATAGTGTTGTGTTGACCAATTTTACCACAATGTTTGCCTGTAACGCTACAATAGCAGCGTAGCAGCAGGAAAATCCGATATTTGAATCCGCCGGACCCCAGAGGCCGGCTTTCTTTCCTTCCCGACTTTTTCTTTATGGCTTTCGATTTCAAACCGTACACGCCGGCCCCCGAATTCACGACTCAGGCTGCGTATTTTTCCATGGAGTTTGCCCTGGACCAGGCCCTCAAAACCTATTCCGGCGGCCTGGGCTTCCTGGCTGGCTCGCACATGCGCTCCGCCTACGAGCTCAAGCAAAACCTCATTGGTATCGGCATCCTCTGGACGTTCGGCTACTACGACCAGGGCCGCAACGAGGACCAGACCATGCGTTGCGACTTTCGCCACAAGCACTATTCTTTCCTCGAAGACACCGGCCTGATTTTTCCCATCACCATTCACGGGGCCGAAGTGAAGGTGAAGGCCATGTACCTGGCCCCCGACACGTTCGGCACGGCCCCGATGTTCTTCCTGACCACTGACATCCCCGAAAACGACTACATCTCGCGCACCATCTCGCACCACCTCTACGACGCCGACACGGCGGCCCGCGTGGCGCAGAGCATTCTGCTGGGGGTAGGCGGCGGCAAGCTGCTGGATCTGCTGGGCGTGAAGATGGACGTGTATCACCTCAACGAAGGCCACGGTCTGCCACTGGCGTTCTACCTCTACGAAAAGCACGGCCGCAAGCTGGAAGAGGTGCAGAAGCGCCTGGTGTTCACGACGCACACGCCCGAGCTGGCCGGCAACGAGGAGCACCCCATGAAGCTGCTCACCGACATGACCTTCTTCGGCTCGGTGCCCGCCGACGAAATCCGCCGCGTGGCCGGCGTGGAGCACGATGTGCTCAACTACACACTCACGGCCCTGCGCTTCTCGCGCAAGGCCAACGCTGTGAGCAAGGTGCACGGCACCGTGGCCAACCAGATGTGGGGCGCCAACAAGGGCATCTGCCCCATCATTCCCATCACCAACTCGCAGAACGGCCGCTACTGGCGCGACCAGCAGTTGCACGAGGCCCTGGAAGCCAACGACGATAAGGCCCTGCTCGCGCGTAAGCGCAAGCTCAAGAAGCAGCTCTTCGACATCGTGGCCGACCAGACTGGCACCCTCCTCGACCCCGAGGTGCTGACCGTAGTGTGGGCCCGCCGCTTTGCCGGCTACAAGCGTGCCGACCTGATTCTGCGCCATTTCGAGCGGTTCCAGGAGCTGGTGAACCGCACCGACCGGCCGGTGCAGGTTATCTGGGCCGGCAAGCCCTATCCCAAGGACTACGGCGCCATCGGCCTGTTCAACGACATCATCCAGAAAACCAAGCACCTGAAAACCTGCGCCGTGCTCACCGGCTACGAGCTGGCCCTGTCCGGCTACCTCAAGCGCGGCTCCGATGTGTGGCTGAACACGCCCCGCTTCCCGCGCGAAGCCTCCGGCACCAGCGGCATGACGGCCGCCATGAACGGCAGCCTCAGCCTGAGTATTGCCGACGGCTGGATTCCGGAGTTTGCCCAGCACGGCCACAACGCTTTCCTGATTCCGCACACCGACATTCACCAGCCCGACCAGGTGAAGGACGACATCGAGGCTACCAGCCTGCTCGATGTGCTGGAAAACGAAATCGTGCCGCTGTACTACGGCCAGCCCGACAAGTTCCTGGCCGTGGCCAAAGCCGCCATGCGCGAAGTAGAGCCCGAGTTTGAGTCGGGCCGCATGGCTGCGGAGTACTACCAGAAGCTGTACAAGGCGTAATTTCTTAGTAAGCTGCCGCTAGGTGTTTGCATATAAAACGTCCTGCTGAACTCTCTTCGGCAGGACGTTTTTCTCTTCCAGCTACTGCTGCAGCACACCGTTCAACACCGCCCACACGTTTTCGGCCAGCAGCTTGTGGCCGGCGGCGTTGGGATGCACACCGTCGGCCAGGTTCAGCTCGCGGCGGCCCAGCACACCCTGCAGCAGAAACGGCACGAAGGGCAGGCTGTTCTTCTCGGCCAGCAGGCGGAACGAGGCTTTGAACTCGGCGGCATAGCGGCCGTATTGGTGGCCGCCCAGCGCACTCAGGTCGAAGGGGAACTCCAGGCCCACCAGCACAATGCGGGCCTCCGGGTATTTCAGCCGTACCTGGTCGATGATATTCTGCAGGTTCTGGGTGGTTGCGCGCACCGGAATGCCGCGCAGACCGTCGTTGGCACCTAGCTCCAGCACAAACACATCTACCGGCTGGCGGGCCAGCACGGAGGCCACGCGCTGCCGGCCACCGGCGCTAGTTTCGCCACTCACGCCGTAGTTGAAAGTTTTGTAGGGTAAGTTCAGCGAATCGAGGCGCTGCTGGAGCAGGCTCGGGAAGGCGGCACTGGCAGGCAGTTGATAGCCGGCCGTGAGGCTGTTGCCGAAGAAAATGATGTTTTGCATACGAGGCGGCGGCGCGGTAGTGGGCAGAGCGGCTGCGGAATCGGGAGTTCCGCAGGCGGCCAGCAGCAGGCACACGCAAATCAGGAGATACTGCATAAAACAGTCGCCCGGCAAAAGGCTAGGCACGCAGCGTATACTTGCCCGCCCCAGTTAAAAGTTGCCAGCCTCATCAGCAATTTGCGGCGGAGCAAACTTTTTTACCGGTTTCCGGCTTTACCTTTGCTGCAGATAAGAATCATTCTTATCTGAGTATCTCGCTGATTTTCACGAAAACCTGATCTAATGCCCGTTATCAAAGCCACGGACGCCGAATTTGCCGAATTGCTCGAACAGAACGAGAAAGTAGTAGTGAAGTACTACGCCGATTGGTGCGGCAACTGCCGCCTGTTTTCTCCGAAATACAAGCGTATGGCTATTGCCATGCAGGAGCAGGGTATCAAGTTTTTGGATGTGAATGCCGAAACCAACCCTGAAGCCCGTAAGCTGGCCAACGTTACGAACCTGCCTTTCTTCGCTGTTTTCCGCAACGGCGAGTTGCTGGAAACGGTAGCAGCCAGCAAGGAAGAAGCTGTTGCGGCCCTGATTTCGCGCCTCAACTAAGTCTGCCGTCCATGAAAATGCCCGTTATTAAGCGCTTAGTAGAAACTCAAACGCTGGAATCCCTAGTAGCCGCCGAAGAAGCCCTACTGGAAGAACAGGAACTAGCTTTTGAGGTAGAAGGGGAAGACGAAGGCGAGAAACTGACACACGTGTTTGCCGCCATCTTTATCCTCAACCACATGCAGGACCATGGCTCCCAGTTCAAGGATGCTCTTCGCGAGTACACCAAAAAAGTACGCGTCTCCATCAGCTAAGATGGCTGCCACGCGCCTCATGAAAAAGGCCGGCCCTATTAGAGGCCGGCCTTTTTCATTTTTGGAAAAACCAAGCGTCTAGTTTCCCCACATTTTACCAAAGTGTACTGCCGTCAGGCGCATTCCCTCCTCGGTGCAAAGGCCCCGGACGTAAGGAAAGAAAATGTTCCGATAGACATCGGCGAGGTTGGTGTGCTCAGGCGGGAAGTAGGTTTCGTTCAGTACCAGACTGAATTGCGCCACAATGATTCTGGCAATGAACGACGCGTCGAGGGCGGCACGAAGCTGACCCTCCTGAATGCCTTCCTGAATGAGCCGGGTAAGCAGCGGATAGGCATATTCGTGCATGTGTTCCTGCATGGCATCCCAAACCAGCGGAAGCTGCTCCCGCACAATATGGTATTCGTGGTGGGAATTGCGTAGCTCCTGCACACTGTGGTGCAGTAAGGCCAGCAGGCATTCTATAGGCGTCGCCAGATTGGAGAAAAGCTCCTGGTGCTCATGGCGTTGCCGGGCTAGGTTATGGCGCGTTACCTGCAGCATCAGTTCAGCTTTGGAGCCAAAAACGGTGCGAAACGTAGCGGGTGTCATGTCCAGAGCTACTGCCAGCTGTTCTTCATGCAGGAGGCGTATTCCCGCGTCGCGGAAGAGCTGGTTTGCCCGTTCAAGTAGTTGATGGAGTAGTACTTGCTCCATAAGGTGGAAGTAGAGAGTTGATCGGAGGAATGGAATTTATTCAAGAACGATGATAGGTATAACAAATAGTATTCCAAGACACCAATATTTCTAGCGAATCAGGCTTAATCCAAAAAAGAAAAGGAGCTGCAGCATGAACACGAACGGTGCCAACACATTACGCTTTTCGAAACTGGTGCGGTTGAAGAACACCTGTAGAATGAGCGACACAGCAAACCAACCCTTGAAGTTCTGCAGCGGAATAACATCGAAGCGCCACTGCCAGAAGTCGTAGCGCACGGCTACGGGCTCCAGGCACGCATCGAGGCCTACCATGAGCAGGGTGGCTACCACGGCTCGCAGGAAATCCGGGATGGGCAGATAGCGGGCCAGCACTCCGGTCGTGTATACCAGCATCAGCCAGTTGACGCCTATCATCAGGGGCACACCCAGCCACTTTGTGCCCAGCGTGGGGCCATACTGGTAGAACCCAAACAGCAGCCCGGTGCGAATACCGACAACCTCCACAAAGAAGCCTACGGCCATTGTTACGAGGCAGAACCACCAGAACGTCGAACTCCGCTCAGTCTGAAAGGCCAGCAGCAGGCCCACCGTCAGCAGCAGGTTCAGGGGCACAAACTGCAGATAGAACGACGGGTCTTCGGAAAAGCCCAGACCCAGGAAGCCCGTGACGTGAAACAGCAGTAGAATGCCCTGGGCCACGCGTAGCCGCCGGCGCTGGGTTACCGTCCGCTCAGCAGCGGCAGCTTCATGCGTTGGAGGTGCTTCAGTGGGAAGATGTTGGATGGATTCGGGCATTATTAACCAATTAACAGTATGGAATGAGAATCAGATGCTTATAGGCTGCCGGGCAGGCGTATAGCCACCGCCAGCTCTCTACGTACACCTGTTTATTCATTCTCAATCAACTCAGACACGATACGGGCCGAAAGCAGGCAAAGCGGAATGCCGCCGCCCGGATGCACCGAGCCGCCGCAAAAGTACAGCCCTTCCAGCTTCCGCGAGAAGTTGGGGTGGCGCAGGAAAGCCGCCAGCAGATTGTTGCTGGAACTGCCATATAGTGCCCCTCCAAACGACGAGGTACGCCTTTCAATTCCCGGCGGGTCCCAGACCTGCTCGGCCCGTATCAGCGGCGCAATATCGGTGCCCAGCGCTTGGCTCACGCGGGCCAACACAGCCGCGCGGGTACGGGCCACCAGCGCCGGCCAGTCCTGGCCCTGGTCGTGGGGCACGTTCATCATCACAAACCAGTTTTCGTGGCCGGGCGGCGCATCAGTGGGCGTGTGGCCGCTCGTGATATTGACGTACACCGTAGGGTCGTCGGCAATGGTTTTTTGCTGGAAAATGGCTTCAAACTCACGCTTATAATCAGCCGAGAAGAAGATGTTGTGCACGCCCAGTTCCGGAAAGCGCCGCGAAATGCCCCAGTAAAAAATCAGGGCCGAGGACGAGCGGGGCTGGGCCAGGGTGCTTTCCGGCGCGGGCTGGCTGGGCAGCAGTCGGCGGTAGGTAGGCACCACATCCATATTGCTGACCACCAAGCCAAAATCGTACACGTCCTGCGGCGTCCGCACGCCCGTGACGTGGCCGCCGGCCGTCAGAATTTCCTCCACCGGCTCGTGGTAGCGGAACTGCACGCCCAGCTCTTCGGCCAGGCGCACGAGGCTTTGGGCAATGGCATAGATGCCGCCTTCGGGGTAGAAAGCGCCCAGCCCGTGCTCCAGGTGCGGAATGAGGCTGAGCGTGGCGGGAGCCTGGTAGGGGTCGGAGCCGTTGTAGGTGGCAAACCGGTCGAAGAGCTGCACGAGGCGCGCATCCTGCGGGAAGGCTGCCGCGTGGCGCTGGTGCATGGTGCTGAGCAGGCCCAGCTGGGGCAGCGCCGCCAGCGCCTTCAGCACTTCGGGGCTGAGGTAGGTGCCGGCTTTGTGCAGCGACTTGTGCAGAAACGTGCCCGCCGTGCCTTCATAAGCCTGCCCGCTGCGGCGCAGAAACTGCAGTACCTGCGCCGCCGGCACGTTCAGCTTCTGCTCCACTTCGTGCGCAAACTTTTCCTCATCGGCCCAGGCCGTGAGGCGGGTACCATCGGCGAAGAAGTACTGCGTGATGGGGTCGAGGCGCTGGTAGCGGAAATAGTCCTGGGGGTTGCGGCCGGCCAGCCGGAACAGTTCATCTACCAGCTCGGGTAGCGTAAACAGCGAGGGGCCGCCGTCGAAGCGGTAGCCGCCGGGTAGTTCCAGCTGGTGCATCTTGCCTCCGAAACTCTCCTGCGCCTCAAACACCGTGACTTTGTGCCCGCGCACTGCCAACCGCACGGCGGCCGCAATACCACCAATACCGGCCCCCACAATGGCTACAGGACGGGAAGATGCAGAAACGAACGTCTTTTTTCGGGCCACAGGGCAATATAAAGGGTGTGCGCTAGCTACAACTCCAAAACCGGCCGGATGGCTTCAGGTTGAAGCTGAAAAAGTAGTGGGACCGGGCTGTGCGCACATCTGGCAGTGCTGGCAAGTGCCAGAAAGCCAGATGTACGCGTGAGAATGATCCGGTAATTCTTTTCCGAAGCAACACACGCAGCTCCCGGAAATATAGTCCACGGTTCCGACCTTTTCCGGCAGCCGGCGGGGCGCCATAGCATAGACGCAGATGTTGTGCCGGAAGGTGCAGATATTGACGCCAACATCAGTAGATTTGAATGCTCTATTATGGCTGCAAAACACGTTTCTTATCTGTGGTTGGGGGTCTGGCTGGTGTTCTACGCCGTGGTGCTGCCCTACGCCGTGCCCCTCTGCCTCGAGTGGCTCAGCAGCCCCTCCGACTGGTGGCTGATCTGCGGGCTGCTGGGCTTTCTGGTGCTGGCGGCAGGCGTGGCCTGGTCGTTGTATCAGGCGGGCCGGGCCATTCTGCGCTATTTCTCCCCTTCTTCTCCTACTCCGCCAACTACTCCCAATGGCCGAATTTCAACTAAACCCTAGCCGCAACTGGCTGAAGCCACTGGTATTTATCGGGTTGCTGCTGCTGGCCCTGATAGCGGGCTGCAGCCTGATAAAAGTGGAGCGCATTGATGCCGGCAACGTGGGTATCAAGGTGAATCTGGCCGGTTCCGGTCGGGGCGTCGACGATATTACCTACACCACCGGCTGGGTGTTTTACAGCCCGCTGAGTACGGCCGTGTATGAGTTTCCGGTGTACACGCAACATAAAGAATATGAGGAGTTTGAGGTGCAGAGCAAAGACGGCTCCGGTTTTGGCGTGGCACCCAGCCTCAACTACTTCATTCAGTCGGATAAGGTGGACGACATCTTCCGGCAGTACCGGCGTCCGCTGCCGGCTATTGAGGACGGCTTTCTGAAAACGGCCGTGTACGAGGCCTACCGCGTGGCTACCAACCGCTACACCGCCGACAGCCTTATCAGCAACCGAGGCAGCTACGAGGCGCAGGTGAAAGCCAACCTCATTGGGCAGTTGCAGGCCATGGGCTTCACCGTGCAGCAAATAACCACCAAGCTGGAGCCGCCGGCCAGCCTCAAAGCCGCCATCGACGCCAAAAACACCGCTGTGCAGACTGGCCTGCAAACCGAAAACCGCATCCGGCAGGCCGAAGCCCAGGCCCGCATCAACATTGCCGAAGCCGAGGGCCGGGCCAAAGCCATCCGCATTGCCGCCGATGCCCAGGCCTATGCCAACGAAAAGCAGCAGCAGTCGCTCACGCCGCTACTGGTACAGATGCGCTGGATTGAGGCCTGGGAGAAAGGCGGCAGCAATGTGCCCACTTATACTTCCGGTAGCGGAGGAAGCCAGTTTCTGATGCAAATGCCCACCCCGGGCGCTAAGTAGCTGCATAAACAGCTGTTATCTGAGCAACGCGAAGGACCTTATCACGCCGAAACGAACCGTTATTACGGTTGACGTTTCGGCGTGATAAGGTCCTTCGCGTTGCTCAGGATGACAGGCCAAGCAAGGTTGGCGGTTACTCTACGGCCAACACCAGTCCTTTCAGATACTCCCCCTCTGGGTGGAACAGGCTCACGGGATGGTCGGCGGGCTGGGTGAGGCGGTGCAGGATGCGGGCAGGGCGGCCGGCTTCGATGGCGGCTGCCAGCACCGCGCCCTCAAACAGCTCGGCCGAAACTACCTGTGAGCAACTGAATGTGAACAGCAGACCGCCGGGCGCAATCTGCCGGATGCCGGCCGCATTGAGGCGCTTGTAGCCCATCAGGGCGTTGTGGCGGGCCGAGAGGTGCTTGGCAAAAGCCGGTGGGTCCAGCACAATCAGGTCGTACTGCTCCTGGCTGTTTTTCATGAAGCTGAATACGTCCTCAGCATAAGCGGCGTGCTTGCTTTCGAGGCCGGTGAGGGCGGCGTTGCGCTCCGTCAACTCAATGGCTTTCTTGCTTGAATCGACGGAATGCACCAGTTCGGCGCCAGCCTGCAGGGCGTAGGAGCTGAAGCCGCCGGTGTAGCAGAAGGTGTTGAGCACGCGGCGGCCGGGCGCGTAGCGGGCCAGCAGACTGCGGTTGTCGCGCTGGTCGATGAAGAAGCCGGTTTTCTGGCCCGTTTCCCAGTCCACGGCAAACGGGTGGCCGTTTTCGTGCACCACGTGCTCCTGTCCGCTGCCTTCCCCAAACAGATAGCCATTCTGGGCGCCGGGAGCAGCTTTGGCGGGCACGGTTTCGGCACTCTTGTCGTAAATGGCACGCAGGTTTGGAATGACCGCCTGCAACGCCTCGGCAATGAGCGGGCGGGCTTTATACATGCCTGCACTGTGCGCCTGCACCACGGCTGTATCACCGTACACATCAATAATGAGACCGGGCAGGCCGTCGCCCTCGGCGTGGGTGAGGCGATACACGTCGGTGCTGCCGGTGCCGGTCAGGCCCAGGCCCTGGCGTAGCTGGTAGGCGTTGCGCAGGCGGTTTTCCCAGAACGTGGCGTCGGGCAGCTGCGCGTCGGGGCCGAAATCGAGCATCCGCACCGCAATGGAGCCCGGGGCGTAATGTCCCACGCCCAGCACCTCGCCGTTGGCGGCCTGTACGGTCACTACTTCTCCCTCTACTACTTCGCCCTGCATCCGGCCAATAGCGCCCGAAAACACCCACGGATGGCGGCGGCGCAGGGATTGGTCTTTTCCGGGTTTGAGCGTGACGATGGCAGCAGTCATAGAGGCAACGAAATGAATTGGACTACAAAGGTAGACCACGGATTTTTCGGATTAGCCGGATGTCTCGGATTTTGTGGCTGAACCGAACGGCCGGCGTATGCCAGACGAGCTACCAAGCCCGGCGCATAAGCTGGTTAGCCGAATGGGTCGAGGTAGGCAATAAGCACGGCCAGCGCTGCCAGGCCCGCCAGCACGGCCCACACCGGCCCGCCCCAGATCAGCAGGCCCAGCAGTGCAATGGGCAGCACCAACAGCCCCAATACACCCAATACCGTCGTGCCTAGTCCAACTTCCGACGGCCGCTGCGACGAAGATGCCTTGGTGGCTTCTCGCTGCCGGGTTGGCTTCGCCAGCAATTGCTTGTGCGGCGCCTTGGTTTGCTGAACAAGCTGTGCTACTGCTTGCTGCGGTTTCCGCTTTCCTTCTTGCCTGTGAAGGTGCAAGGAAGGTGTAGAAATTCTTGCTGCCGAAACGGGAGCCGGCGCAGCTGCTGCTACTGGAGCCGCCGCAGAATCGGTGGCGAAGACAGGCCGCTTGGCCGCTACGGTGGCTGCCGGCTGGAACTGGTAGGCCAAGCGGCTGCCACTGCAGCTGGCCACAACGCTCAGGATGAGCAAGGCATTCAGCAAACGGAAAACGGCCCGCAGGCTGTGAAACGGAGTAGGAATATGCATGGGCAGGGCCGGATTCGGGGCAATATACGCGGGTTGGCTGGGGCATATACGGCTACTATGGTTTCAGCGCTGCCTCAGGGAGTGCCCGGTTCCGAAATACGTGCGCCAGCGCCCGGCCGGCCGAAATAGCGCCGGTAGATGGGGCGTCGCCAGGCAAACTGCGCCCACATGGCCGGGTACAGCAGCGCGTCGAGCCACCGGAACGGGCTGCTGTACTCCAGGTCTTCCACGATGAATGTGCCGCCATCGGGGGCGGGCTGCAGCAGGTGGCGGTGCCGCCAGAAGCGCAACGGCTTTGGCAGCGTCTGGCCTTCATCCACAAAGAAATACGTGCCATCGGGCTGGGTGCCGTGGTCGGTGATGAGCGAGGTCCAGAGTTGACGGAGCGGCCCCGCGCCCAGCTCCAGATGCACCTCGTCGCCGCGGTGGCAGCCATCGAAACGAAGCAGATGAAACGGCGGAAACGGGGGTGCCAGATCCAGAAACAGCTCCCGGGTGAATCCAGCCCACACCTGCGCAGGTGTAGCCGCCACGTGGGTGCGAAGGAGAAGGTGCATAGTACAGGCAAACGCGCAACTGTCGGGTTTGTTCGGAAGCCAATTGCGCTTTCGAAGCAGATTATGCAGATTGAATGGTAGCCAGTTACGGCACCTGCCAGATGCCTTATTTCTCAGTTCTTCACATTCAGAAGCTCATATGGATCAAGTATGGGAAACCGACCAGTTGCCCGGGCGCTGGCTTCACCATGATGGCCGACGCTACCTCTACTGTAGCGGCACGGGCTACCTGGGTATAGCCCACAACCCGGATTTCGCGGCTCTGCTAGCCGAGGGGTTGGCTCGCTACGGCACTAACTATGGCAGTTCCCGCAACTCCAACCTGCGCCTGCGCATCTATGCCGAGGCGGAAGCCTATCTGACCCGCTGGACTGGTGCAGTGGCGGCCCTTACGGTGTCGTCGGGGTATTTGGCCGGGCAAATGGCGGTGAAGGCGCTGGCCCTCGCCGGCCGGTTTGAATATGCGCCCGGCACCCACCCCGCTGCGTGGCTCACCGACCTGCCCGGGCTGTCCTCCGCACTGCGCTTTGATGATTGGGCTGAAATGCTACTTGAAAAGCTGCACGCTAGCCCTCCAGAACCAGCCGTTATTGTCAGCAACTCACTGGATCCGCTCCGGGTGCAGCACTACGATTTCAGCTGGACCCGACATCTTCCTTCCGATAGGCCGCTCACGCTGCTCATCGACGACTCCCACGGGTTTGGGGTCACGGGGCCCAACGGAGCGGGCATATTTCCGCAGCTGCAGGTGCCCGATTCAGTGCGGGTAGTAGTGGTATCGTCGCTGGGGAAGGCATGCGGCATTCCGGGCGGGGTCGTGCTGTCATCAGATGCCGATTTTATCACTGGCCTGCAGCGTAGTGCGTATTTCGCTGCCAGCTCCCCCATTGTGCCCGCGTATCTGCACGCTTTCGTGCGGGCGGCTCCGGTTTATACGCAGGCTCGGCAGCAGCTGGCAACGAATGTCCGGCAGTTTAGTGAAGCGGTAGCAGCCTTAGATTTGTTTCAGATGGCCGAAGACTTTCCGGTGTTCTTTACGCCCAGCAACACGCTGTGCGGGTTCCTGCAAGCGCAACATATCCTGATTTCTAGCTTTGCTTACCCCACTCCCACCGATGCACGCATCACCCGCATCGTGCTGAGTGCTCTGCATACGTCCCAGGATGTAGCGCAGGTAGCAGAAGCGGTAAGGGCTTTCGCTGACCACATGGCGTAGGCTTAGCCCTGCGGCATGAACCAGTGGATATAGCCGCAGTTGTCGCACTCGTAGCAGACGGCAGTTGCATCGAGCCACTCCAGCTGCAAAAACCTGGACGAACCCGTGTGCAGTTGTGCATCGCGCCGCCAGAACCGGTTATGACGGCATATCACGCAATGCAGAATATTGCCTTTTATCTCTACGCCAACCGGCTTGGCCGCATCAAATAAGCCCATTGTGTATGCTACATAACACAGCCCGACTGCGGAGCATACTCTCCATAATCGGGCTGTCGGTATGTGTTCAAGAAGTAGCTGGTTATCAGCCCAGCAGTTCCTCTATGTCCTCTTTGGTCAGGCTCTTGATAATGGCTTCGTCAGTAGTAATCAAGTCCGTGACGAGCTGGATTTTCTTGTTTTGCAGGGCCAGGATTTTCTCTTCTACCGTGCTCTTGGTGATGAACTTGTAAGTAAATACCGTCTTCTGCTGCCCGATGCGGTGGGCCCGGTCAATGGCCTGCGCTTCCACGGCCGGGTTCCACCATGGGTCCAGAATGAACACATAGTCGGCGGCAGTAAGGTTGAGTCCCACGCCGCCCGCTTTCAGCGAAATCAGAAACACGCGCAGCTTCTCGTCTTCTTGGAAGCGGTTCACCACTTTGTGCCGCTCCCGCGTGTTGCCATCGAGATAAGCGTAGTCAATCTGGCGCTCATCGAGCGAAGCCCGCACGATGTCAAGGTGTTTCACAAACTGGCTGAATACCAATACTTTGTGGCCTTCCGAAACCACACTCTTAATCATTCGGATGACCTCACGCAGCTTGCCCGATTCGTGCTCATAAGTCTCATCGGCCATGCGCGGGTGGTTGGCAATCTGCCGCAGCTTGGTCAGGCCCTGCAGCAGCATAAACTGGGTGCTGGCGGTGCCATGCTCCTCAATGTTGCGCAGAATTTTGTTGCGGTAGTAGCTCTTGGTTTCCTCGTAGGCGTGGGTCTGCTCCTCGGTCATGGGGCAGTAACTGAGGTGCTCAATCTTGTCGGGCAACTCGCGGGCCACCTGGGCCTTGTGGCGGCGCAGAATGAAGGGCTTGATTAGCGCGTGCAGCTTGCGGGTGCGTCCTTCATCCTTGCCTTTCTCAATGGGCTTAAGAAATTCCTTGCGGAAAAACGTCTGGGTGCCCAGCAAGCCCGGATTAATAAACGACATCTGCGACCAGAGGTCCATCGTGCTGTTTTCGACGGGCGTGCCAGTCAGAATCAGGCGGTGGCGCGAGTGCAGCCCGCGCACGGCGTGCGAAGTGGTAGAGCCCGGATTCTTGATAGCCTGCGACTCGTCCAGAATCACGTAGTCGAACTTGTAGGTCTTCAGCAGTTCGGCATCCAGCCGCACGATGCCGTAGCTGGTCAGTACCACATCGTAGTCAGCAAACTGGGCCACATTTTTGTCGCGGTAGGTACCGGTGTAGGTCAGGATGCGCAGGTCGGGCGTGAACTTTTGCGCCTCGCTCAACCAGTTGTATACCAGTGAGGTAGGCATGGCCAGTAGGGAGGCTGCACCGCCGGCTTCGCCGCTTTCCTTGCGTTGCAGCAGCAGTGCCAGCGTCTGAATCGTTTTGCCCAGGCCCATATCATCGGCCAGGCAACCCCCGAAATGGTAGTCCTTTACGAAGTGCAGCCAGTTGTAGCCCGCCTTCTGGTAAGGCCGCAGCTCACCCCGGAACCCCACCGGCATCGGCTGGTCCTCCACCGACTCAAACCCGCGTAGCTTCTCCAGCTTGCGGCTGATGACGACGGTTGCCAGGTTGCCGTTCTGCAGGTCTGATACCAGCGCCAAATGGTGTTTGCGTAGCGTGAGGCTGTGCGGCTGCTCCTCAGCAAAAGCAAACAGCTCCAGATACTGCGTAAACCACTCATCCGGGATAATGGCAATCTGCCCATTGGGCAGCCGGAACTCGTGGCGGCGCTGCAGAATATAGGGCCGCAGCTTGATGAACGGAATTTCGAATTCGCCAAAACGCACCGTCCCGCGTACGTCAAACCAGTCGGTGGCCTCTGTAATGCCCACTTCCACGCTCACCGACCCAATGAAGTAGTCTTTGCCGGACGTGCTGCCCTGGTGTACCGTAAAGCCCATGCGGGCCAGCTCGTCGGCGTGGTGGTGCAGCCAGCGGAAGGCAGTAGCTTTTTCCAGCACCGCCCGGCCGTTGCGCACTTCCAGCGCCCGGTCGGCCAGCTCCCGGATAATCTCCTGCTCCCGGTCTAGGTTGCGCACGAGGCGGTGGAAGATGTAGTTATCCTCTTTCTTCTCCAGCTTCACGCACACCCGCTTGTCGTAGCCGTTGTGGACGGTATGGTCGCCGTAGCGGAAGCTGAGGTCGAAGTGGATGTGGTCGGAAATGGCGGCCGACGCCACGGCTACGCCACCCGAATCGGCGAGGGTCCGGCGGGTAGGGCGCACTTCCTCTACAATAGTGGCGGTAGGTGCGTCTGAGAACGTAAGCTGCGGCCGGGCAACGTAGCGCTCCGAACGAATATCGAAGCCGCGCGCGTGCACGTCAAACGACTCGACCAGCGGCGCGACGAAGCGCTGAAAGTAGCTTTCTTCTACCTGGCGCGGAATAACAATAAATTTCTTGTTGAGAAAAGGCTTGATTTTCCTGCCATCCACATCATTGCGGAAGTGGTAGAGTACGTTGTTCAGAAGCAGCCAGGCTGGCTGTTCGCATATGATAACGGCATTTTTATATTGGAAATCGAGCTTCTGGTTCTGGTACTGAATCGTGGGGAAATAGTGTGTGCTGTCTTCGTTGCGGCGGAAATGGAACAACACTGAAGCGGGCTCTGGCGCCAGTTCCATCTCGCGCCACGTTGGCTCGCCGTCTTTGCCCATAATGAAGACGTACTTGCCCTGCAGCCGGGCCAGAATCTGGCCCATTCGCTCCTGTACGTAGCGGCAGATGACGTCCTGGAGGGCTTTGTCGCCCTTATCCGGGTCGTATATTTTCAGGAAAAAGTCGGTTGGGGTAGTTTTTTTCGGCCAGAACTCTTTAATGACGGCATCCTGCTGGATCTGGTCGGTGAGAGCTACCAACTCAAAGTCCGTCTCATCCAGACCGTCCGCAAATTCCGGGGCATTTTTGGCCGAAACGGTTTGATGCTGCAAGGTGAGCTGGCCCTTAGGATTACGCTGAACTACATAAGACTCAAATAAATATCCTAAATACTCGTGCTCAAGCAACGAATAAACAATTTGAAAAGGTTGAGAAGTTGAAACCTTCATGAGGATAAAAATCGGCCAAAATGCAGTGTTGAAAGTAAGGACAAATGCTAAATACTATATTTTTTGCCAAAAAGTAAAATTTATTCTACAAATAGTAATATTTATAAGACGAATCATATATTCCAGTATGCCTGAAGTTGCTTTCAGGTAGATGGAATACTCGACAGTGCTGAAGAATGTTACAGGTTTTCGCGCACGTCGAGCTTGGCGGCGTTCAGCGCGGGCCGTATCGAAACGGCAATGGTGATGACGATAATCGCCAGACCGGTGAGCACAATATCCGTGAATTGCATCTTCACGGGGTAGGAGTCTACCACGCTCGTGGCCATGCCCATGCTCACGATGTGGAACGTCTGCTGGAGCCAGCAGATGGTGATACCCAACGCTAGGCCCGTAACGGCCCCTACCAACGCTACAATGGCACCTTCGAGCAGGAAAATGCGGCGGATGTCGCGCGGGGTAGCGCCCATAGCCAGCAGGATGGCCACATCCTTGCGCTTATCGATAACCAGCATCGACAGCGAAAAGAAGATATTGAGCGAGGCAATCAGCAGGATGAAGGCGAAGGTGATGAACACAAACATCTTCTCCACCTTAATGGCTTTGAGCAGGCTCACGTGTTGCTCATCGGAGTCGAGCACCTTGAACTTCGGCCCCAGGTGCTTCTTGATGACTGCCTTGACCTCCTGAATGTCGTGCTGGTCACCAACGTTTACTTCCAGCGCCGTACGGCGGTTTCCATAGTTAAGAAGCTCCTGCGCAAACTCAATCGGCACAAAAATGTAGCTGTCGTCGATATGCTGCTCAATCAGAAAGACGCCGCCGGCCGTGATGGTTTTCTCGGTGAAAGCGGTTTCCGGATTCAGCGAAAGGGTTTTTTTGCCGGTGTTGCGCGGGTAGAGCAGGTGTAGCGGCGCAAAACGGTTGTTGAGCGCAATGCTGAGCTCGTGCTGCACGCCGGCCCCAAGCAACGCATACGGCTCGCCGCCGCGGCGCAGGCGGTGGTCGCCTTCCACAATGGCCGAGTCGATATTGCTCTGGGTGTAGTAGTTCTCCGAAACACCCTTCATCTTCACCACCATCTGGCGGTCATGGTACTGCAGTAGGGCATTGTCCTCAATAACCTCGGTGAGCAGACCAACACCGCGGATTCGGCGAAGCTCTTCCAGCGTTTTTTCATCCACCGGAAACGACTTGCCCTGCACAGCTGTCACCAGCAAATCGGGGTCCGATTTGCCGTAGAGTGTGCGTACCAGATCCTCCAGCCCATTGAACACCGACAGCACAATAATCAGCGCCATCGTGCCCACCGCCACGCCAATCATGGAGATGTTGGAGATGATGCTGATGATGTTGCGCTTCTTCTTCGAGGAAAAGTAACGCCGGGCAATGAGCAACGGAACGTCCATGCGGGGCGTGCGAGGTGGAAAGCTTACGGGTGGATGGTTGGCTAAAGGTAGTTAACTGGCGCGGTGCAAGCACTGGCACCTACCGGGTAAGTATCTGCTCAGATTCGGATTGGCTGGCCATAAACTGAATAGACAGGAGGAGCCCCAAGATACGCCACTCGCCGAAAAAGGTAACGGCCGGTGGCGGGTTACTTCCAGGCTTTCACGATGAGGCCGGTGCCGGAATCATGCATCGTGCGGGCATCAAGCCAGTTGAGCAGCAGGCAAAACGGGAACGTAACGAGGTAGTAGAAGGGCAGCAGCACAAAAAACAGCTTCGACTGGCCCAGCATCAGAATAGGATATTTCATGCTCAGGCGCCATGAAATCTGGCCCGGCTCGCCGTAGCTGTAGCGGGCTTCGATTCGCTCGAAACCGGCGGTACGCAGCTTCTGCTGAATCTCATGGATGTTGTAGCCGTCGCGCACGTGCTCCTCAATGAACGAGGTTTCGCCGTCGGAGTGCACATCGGAGCCGCCCTGGTCGGAGGGCGTGGAAATGAGCAGCATGCCGCCATCCTTAAGCGACGCGTGGATATTACGGAACACTTCCACGTCTTCCAGAATGTGCTCCATCACGTCTACGGACAGGGCCAGATCGAACGTGTTGGGCTCCTGATACAGCACCAGGTCCTGCACGGCAAACTGCACGTTGGTGCGCCCAATCTCACGGAAAAATTTGTTGGAGTCGGCAATCTGCTCGTCCTTCACATCCACGGCCAGGATGTTCCACTTCGTACTCATCCCCGACAGCCAGTAGGTATACTGGCCGTAGCCGGAGCCGGCGTCCAGAATATTCAGCGCTTCACTGGTCCGGCCTTTGGCCCACTGCCGCAACTCGCGGTGTACGTGCCAAGTGCGGAGCAGCAGCAGATCGAGCAGATGATAGAACAGGCGGCGCAGCAGCGGCGTCCGGTTAAAAACTTCGCCCAGAGAGCGTTTAATAGGATCGTAATGCACTGAATAGATGAGCGAAGAAGTGAAGGAGGAAATGAGCCAGGTAGACGAGACGACGGAGGACAAACCCACTCAGTCATTCATCCATTCAGTTACTCATTTTCGTCGTCAGCGAAGAGCTTGGGGCGTTTGGGCGCGGCCTCGCCAGGCTGCTCATCGGCCTCAGACTCCGGGTCCGGAATGCTGAGCTGGCCGAATACCTGATCCATCTTGGCGGCGTAGGCGGCCGAGTCATCAAGGAAGAACACCAGGTCGGGCACGATGCGCAGCTGCTGCCGGATGCGTTTGGCCAGCGCCTGGCGCACCACTTTCTGGTTGTCGCGCACAAGGGCCAAGGTAGCTTCGCCGCTGCCTTCTTTTACCAATAGCTGGCTCAGGTACACGCGGGCCACGCCCAGGTCGGGCGAGACGCGTACGGTGCTGATGCCCGGCGCCAGGCCCGGAAACAGGTGCGGCAGGTCGCGCTGAAATACGGCGGCCAATTCCTGCTGCAGCAGGCTGGATACTTTTTGCTGTCGTTTACTTTCCATAGGAATTGGCAAAGATAAGCAGGTGATTACGTAATTGGGTGATAAGGGAAACCGGTGACGAAAGGATAGGGCTTGGCTAACCTGTAGTGGGGCTCGGCAAGCATAAAATCAGGCATTGAGGCAAGGCTGTACCTTTGCGTCTTCTCGTCTTCACTTGTTAGCTCCTCACTGGCTTGCTTCGATTTTTTAAAAGTCCTTTGCCCACGCGCCTGGTGGCGCTGCTGCTGCTGGTGCTGGCCGTGCGGCTGCCGCTGTTGTGGTGGGGTATTCCGCTCACGGCCATTGAGCTGCGGGCACTACTGGTAGGCGAGCGGCTGCACGAAGGGGCGCTGCCCTACCGCGACCTATATGAGGCCACCGCCCCGCTGGCAGCGGCACTTTTTGCCGGGCTGGATCTGGTTGCGTCGCGGCCGTTGTGGCTCTACCGCATTATCTCGCTGGCTCTGCTCCTGACGCAGGCCCTGCGCCTCAATTTCGTGCTCAACCGGGCCGATGTGCATCCGGAGCGCGGCTACCTGGCGGCTCTCACCTACCTGGTACTGGCCAGCGTCACCACGGACCTGGATATTCTGTCGCCGCTGCTGCTGGGGCACACGTTCATTATTCTGGGGCTGAGCGCGCTGCTGCCTACTTCCCGCGAAGGCTACGACAACCGGCGGCTGTTTCGGGCGGGGTTCCTGATTGGGGTGGCGGCGCTGTGCTACCTGCCGCTGGCGCTGTTTCTGCTCTTGGGGCTGTTTGCCGTTATCATCTTCGCGGCCAACTCGTTTCGGAGCTTTCTGCTGCTGCTCTGCGGCTTTGGCTTTCCGTATGCGGTGGCCGCCACGTTCTTTCTCTACAACGATGCGCTGCCCGACTTCCGGCAGTTCCATTTGGTGCCCACTCTGAGCGGCTTGGTGCTGGGGGCCGACGGGCTGCCGCTGCCGCTGCAGTGGCGGCTGCTGGTGCTGCCGGCCGCGGTACTACTGCTGGCACTGGCCCGCATGTTCACTACCTCGTTGGGGCTGGTCTTTCAGGTGAAATTTCAGCAGATGATGCTGGTGTGGCTGCTGGTAGCGGGCCTGATGGCCTGGGCCGGCCGCGGCGTGGCGCCCGGCTCATTGATACTGGTGCTGCCGCCCATCACGTATTTCAGCCTGTATCTGTGGCAGAAAGCGGCGCGCGGCTGGGTGGTGGAAGTGCTGTTTGTAGCAGTGCTGGCCAGTGTAGTAGGGCTGCGCTACCGCGAAATCCTGCATCTGGATACCGTGTTGCGCTTCCCGGCCGAAAGCCGCTACGCCGTGCAGCCCAACCCGCAGTATGCCGCCATCAAAGGCCAGCGCCTGCTGGTGCTGGGCCCCGATATGCGCCCGTATATTGATAACCGTCCCGCGTCGCCGTATCTCGACTGGCGCCTGGCACAGGCCGACTTTGGGTATCTGAGCCAATACGCAGCGGTGTATCGCCTCTCGCGCAACCTCGCTTCTGACCCGCCCACTATCCTCATCGACCAGACCAACCGCTTAGACGAGTTGCAGTATAAAGTGCCTGCCATTTTCGGGCGCTACCAAGCTACAGCCACTCCACGGGTGTACCAATTGAAGTGATGAGGTGAACAGTAGGGATGGGCCACGTAGACTGGATTTTACCTGTCACCTTTTACCATTCACCTCATCGCCTTAAATCAGCAATCAATCTTGTTGACGCGGTTCTGATGACGGCCGCCTTCAAAGGCCGTGTTGAGGAACTGACTGACAATAGCGCGGGCGTTTTCCTCGCTCACAAAGCGGGCCGGCACACAAATGATGTTGGCGTCGTTGTGCTGGCGGGCCAGCTCGGCCAACTCCGGCTCCCAGGCAATGGCCGCGCGGATACCCCGGTGCTTATTGGCCGTGATACACACGCCATTGGCCGAGCCACACACCAGAATGCCGCGCTCCAGCTCACCCGCCGTAATGGCCGTGGCCAGCGGATGCACAAAGTCCGGGTAGTCTACTGAGTCAGCGGAATAGGTGCCGAAGTCGCGGACTTCGTAGCCGTTGTCGCGGAGCCAGTTCAGTAGCATCTGCTTGTATTCGAAGCCGGCATGGTCGGAGCCGAGGGCAATGGTATTGTGGTCGGGCATGAGGAGAAGAAGGAGAAGGTGTAGACAGCAAATGGCCGGTGAGAAATGCGACTGGGTTTCAGATCAACATTTTCACCGGCCACTTTTCATTTGCAGGGAAGATTTCGGTTACGCGACGCCGTTGTTCTCGGCCAGCCGCTCGTTGAGCTGTTTGGTGCGGTTGCGGCCCACTACAGCCGCTATACTGATGCTGACCTCGTAAAGCAGCACAATCGGAATCGTGACGATGATCTGGGAGGTGATTTCGGGCGGTGTGATGATGGCGGCAATAATGAGCACCACCACAATAGCGTGCTTGCGGTACAGCCGCATAATTTCCGGCGTAATCAGGCCGGCTTTAGCCAAAAAGAACACAATCATCGGCAGCTCAAACACGAAGGCGCACGAAAGTGACATGGTGGTCAGCGTGCTGATGTAGCTCTGCAGGTCAATTTGGTTTTCGATGGTGGCATCCAGCTGATACGAGGCCAGGAAGTTGATGCTCAGCGGCGCGGCGATGTAGTAGCCGAACAGCAGCCCAATGATAAACAGCACCGACACGAAGAACACCGCCCCGCGCGAATTGGCCTGCTCGTGCGGGTACAGGCCCGGCTTCACGAAGCGCCAGATTTCCCAGAACGTGTACGGAAACGCCAACGCCAAGCCTACCACAAACGAGGTGCTGATGTGCATGGTCAGCTGCCCGCTCATCTGGCGGTTTTGCAGATCAAACGACGGCTTGTCCATGTGCAGGCCGGGCAGGCTGAGCCACTCGCCCACTTGGTTGAAGAGGCGGTAGGTCCAGAAATCAGCGCGGGAAGGCCCCAGAATCAGGTCGTGAAACAGGAAGTCCTTGGCCAGAAACGCCGCCGTGGTAAAGACCACAATAGCAATGGCCGCGCGGATGATGTGCCAGCGCAACGCCTCCAGATGGTCGATGAAGGACATTTCCTGGGGTTCGCCCAGCACAGGATGTTCGTTGTTCAAAGCAATGAGTGAATGAAAGAATGAGCGGATGAGAGAATGGTACTGGAGAGCCGGGATGCAAGACGAACGAAAACCAGCCCTTGTGGGATGTTGTTCGCCCGCTTTTCATTCACTCCGCTGCCCATTCCCCACTCACTCGTCTAGTAAGAAAAGAGCGGAAACTGCTGCATCCACTCGTTCACCTGGCCGCGTACGCGCAGCAGGTACGTGTCATCGTCGTGGTGCATGAGCACGTCGTCGATGAGGTCGACGATGCGGGCCATGTCGGTTTCCCGGAGGCCACGGGTCGTGACGGCCGCCGAGCCAATGCGCATGCCGCTGGTCACGAACGGCGACTTGTCATCGAAGGGCACCATGTTCTTGTTGATGGTGATATCGGCCTTGACGAGTGTGTTTTCCGCCAGCTTGCCGGTGAGGCCTTTCGAGCGAAGGTCGATGAGCATGAGGTGGTTGTCGGTACCGCCCGAGATAATCTGGTAGCCCCGGTCAGTAAAGCCTTTGGCCAGTGCCTGGGCATTTTTAATTACCTGGTGGGTATAGTTGGTGTAGGCGTCTGAGAGGCACTCGCCGAACGCGACGGCCTTGGCCCCGATAACGTGTTCCAGCGGGCCGCCCTGCGTGCCGGGAAACACGCCCGAGTCTAGCAGCGCCGACATCATGCGCAGCTCACCTTTCGGGGTTTTTAGGCCGAAGGGATTTTCGAAGTCCTTGCCCAGCATAATGAGGCCGCCGCGCGGGCCGCGCAACGTCTTGTGCGTGGTGGTCGTGACGATGTGGCAATGCTCGAACGGGCTGTTGAGCAGGCCCTTGGCAATGAGGCCGCTGGGGTGCGAAATATCAGCCAGCAGCAGCGCGCCTACCTCGTCGGCTGCTTCGCGCAGGGCCTGGTAGTCCCAGTCGCGGGAGTAGGCCGAGGCCCCGCAGATGATGAGCTTGGGCTGCTCGCGGCGGGCGGTTTCCTTTACTTTCTGGAAGTCGATGAGGCCGGTTTCGGGCTCTACGCCATAGAAGCTGGGCTGGTAGAGCTTGCCGGAGAAGTTGACGGGCGAGCCGTGGGTAAGGTGGCCGCCGTGTGAGAGGTCGAAGCCGAGGATTTTGTCGCCGGGGTTGAGGATGGCCAGCATGACGGCGGCGTTGGCCTGGGCGCCGGAGTGCGGCTGCACGTTCACCCACTCCACCCCGAACAGCTGCTTGGCGCGGTCGATGGCCAATTGCTCAATCTGGTCGACGATTTCGCAGCCGCCGTAGTAGCGCTTGCCGGGCAGGCCCTCGGCGTACTTGTTGGTGAGGATAGAACCCTGGGCCCGCATCACCTGCTCCGAAACGTAGTTTTCGGAGGCAATGAGCTCAATGCCGTGGGTTTGGCGCTCTTTCTCGCGCTGAATCAGGTCGAAAATGGCGGTGTCTTGCACGAGGGCGGGGGCTTGCGTTTCCATACCTTCAAAGGTACGCTACCGGCCGGAACTGCCAAGTACACAGAAAATGGCAGCAGGCAGGCAGTAGGAGCTATCTGGCAAGCGGTGGATGACGTCTGGCAGGCAGTGGATGATGGCTGGCAGGCGGTGGATGATGGCTGGCAGGCGGTGGATGATGGCTGGCAGGCGGTGGATGATGGCTGGCAGGTGGCAGGAGGATTTTTTTCAGGGGCGTGTGGAATTGGGGAAAGGGCGGCATCAAGGGAGTATCAACCCACCAAACCACTTCAGCGGCCTGCCTTATGAAACCCTATCTTCTTCCGCTGCTGGCCCTGGCCGGCACCTTTGCTTTCTGTACTGCTGCCGAAGCGCAGCGCAACCCGACAGAGCCCGTGCGGCCAGCAGCCCTGGCGGATACCATGAGCGTGCACGGGCGCGTGACGGACGCCAGCACCGGCCAGGGCCTGCCCGGCGTAACGGTGCTGGTGAAGGGCACGAGCACCGGCGTGTCCACGAACCACGACGGCAGCTACTCGCTGGCGCTGCCCGGCCAGCACCGGACGCTGGTCTTCAGCTTTATAGGCTATACAACGGTGGAAAAAACGGTGCCTGCCACGCGGGAGTTGAACGTGGCGCTGCGGGCTGACCAAAAGCAGCTGAGCGAAGTGGTGGTGACGGGCGGGGCGTTGCAGGGCAAAGTAGCCGGGGTACACATTGGGCGGAGTGAGCGGGTGAAGGGCGACGCGGCGAAGGCCCGGGTTATGATTCGGGGGGCGAACAGCCAGGCCAGCCAGCCCTACTACCCGGCCCCGCAGCCGGTACCGGGCGAAGGCGAATCGTATGCCAGCATCCAGGAAAACGGCTTTCATTCGACCCGGAAGGACCCGTTGAGTACGTTCAGCATTGACGTGGATGCGGCCAGCTACAGCAACGTGCGGCGCTTTCTGCAGCAGGGCCAGCTGCCCCCGCGCGACGCGGTGCGGGTGGAGGAGATGATCAACTATTTTCAGTACGACTTCCCGCAGCCTACCGGTGCCGACCCGTTTTCGGTGACGACGGAGCTGGCTGGCTGCCCCTGGAACCCGGCGCACCAGCTGGTGCAGGTGGCCCTGCAGGGCCGGCAGGTAGCTACCGATAAGCTCCCGCCCGCTAACCTAGTGTTTCTGGTGGACGTGTCGGGCTCGATGTACGGGGCCGACCGGCTGGGGCTGGTGCAGGCGGGGCTGCGGCTGCTGGTGAAGGAGTTGCGGCCCCAGGACCGGGTGGCGCTGGTGGTGTATGCCGGGGCTGCCGGGCTGGTGCTGCCCCCCACGCCGGGCAGCAAGCGGGGCGAGATTCTGCGGGCCATTGACAACCTGCAGGCCGGCGGCTCTACGGCCGGTGGGGCGGGCCTGCGCCTGGCCTACCAGGTGGCGCGCGACAATTTTCAGAAGGACGGCAACAACCGGGTGGTGCTGGCCACCGACGGCGACTTCAACGTGGGCGAGCAGAGCGACGACGCCATGGAGCGGCTGGTGGTGCAGGAGCGGGAGTCGGGCGTGTTTCTGACGGTGCTGGGCGTGGGCCAGGGCAACCTGCAGGACAAGAAAATGGAGCTGCTGGCCGACAAGGGCAACGGCAACTACGCCTACCTCGACAACCTGGACGAAGCGCGGCGGGTGCTGGTACGGCAGTTCGGGGGCACCTTGTTCACGCTGGCCAAAGACGTGAAGCTGCAGGTGGAATTCAACCCGGCGCGGGTGCGCGAGTACCGCCTCATCGGCTACGAAAACCGCGCCCTGGCTGCCGAGGACTTCAACAATGACCGCAAAGACGCCGGCGAGCTGGGCGCGGGCCACACCGTGACGGCGCTCTACGAGGTGGTGCCGGTAGGCGCGCCAGTCTTGGTAGACAAGCTGAAGTATCAGGCCGGCGCGGCCGAAAAGCCGGCCCCGGTTTCGGCGGATTTGCTGACTGTGAAAATGCGCTACAAAGAGCCGCAGGGCAGCAAAAGCCAGCTGCTGGAGCGCACGTTGCGCGGGCCGGCAATACCCGTGGAACGGGCCTCGGAAAACCTGCGTTTTGCGGCCAGCGTGGCCCAGTTCGGGATGCTGCTGCGCGAGTCGGACTACCGGGGCGAGGCGACCTTTGGAGCCACTGCGAAGCTGGCCGAAACGGCGCGTGGTACGGATGCGGAAGGGTATCGGGCAGAGTTTGTGCGGCTGGTGAAAGCAGCGGAAGGCCTGCGGCCCGGCGCGGAAAGCTACGGGGCGCGTTAGGCAGGAATTACAGGAATTGGGTCAGGTCGGGGGCTTCACTCACCCTCCCGGCGCAGGCACCGGCCGGTTGCAGCGGGTCGGGGCCGGCATGTGTCGTCGGGCCCGGCCTGGCCTTTGGGCTAGGGTATTGAGGTGATGTATACCGCGTTTTTCGGGGAAGTTGTGGAGGAGAGCCGGAAAACGCAAAAGGCCCCGCTGGTTAGCAGCGGGGCCTTTTTAGTGGTTGCACTAGCAGCTTAAAGGTGCTAGAACGAGTAGTTTACTGACGCTTTGATAACGCGGTTGTAGGCGTCGAAGCGGTTGCTCTTGTCGAGCGACGACAGGCCGTAGTCGTAGCCGGCACTCAGGCCAAGGCCGCTGTTGGACTGGTAGCCCAGGCCGCCCGTCACGCTGAAATCGACGGGGCGGAACTGGTCTTTGATGTCGAAATCCTGCTGGTAGGCATCGAAGCCGAGTACGCCGGCTTCCACACGTGCCTTGCCGCTTACCAGAAACGAAGCCTGCGGACCCGCAAACAGGTAGAAACCAGGCACGATATCGACTTTTGCCAGCACCGGCACATCCACGTACGCCATGCGGGAAGTGGCCGTCACGCGGGCATTCAGGAAATCAAACTGCTCAAACGGCAGCGTACCGGTCAGTTTGGTGCCTTTTTCGGAATACAGCACGCCGGGCTCGATGGAGAAGCCGGGTGCCAGCGGCAGCGTGGCGTAGAGGCCGGCATGGAAACCGGTTTTCATGGATTTCGTGACGGCGCCGTTGGTGTAGCCCGCCAGATCCATCACGCTCTGCACGGCGTCGCCGGACCAGTCCGACACGTTTACACCAGCCCGAATGCCGATTTGAGGGCCGCCGGTGCTCTTGGCAGAAGACTTATAGGATGTAACGGGGCGGGCCTGGGCCTTGCCGGTATAGGCCGGCACGCGGTGCGTCTGGACCTGTGCCTGGGCGGCGGTGCCGAAAACTGAAAGCAATAGCGTAGCCGCAGCCAGACGGCCGAAAATTCGTTTCGTATTCATGACGAGGGGTGTTGGAGGTTGGGAGCGGCCGGCCGGGGTGCGCAATTCCGGCGGCGGGCTTGTAATGGGGGTATTTACAAAACCGTGCCAGTTTTTTAGGAAGGGGGTGGTAACGGGTGTCTTCCTGAGCGGAGCGAAGGACCTTCGCTCCGCTGAGTGGTACCAAGGAAAAAATCGGGCGGGCGGGATAAGGTCCTTCGCTCCGCTCAGGATGACAGTGTTAGCCTGCACATCCTCACTTTTTAGCGCGCGGCCGGGTTACATCCGCTGGCCTTGCTGCATAAAGACACACAGGCGGCGCCGCTTGTCTATTCTCTTCACCGAAGGCCCGGCTCACAGAGCCGGCCGCGCTGACTCTGCTAGTTGCGTTGTTTCCGTCGCGAAGGAAACCGAACGGCAGAACTGCCCCACGTAAGGTCGCGAGTTGCGGCGGGCAGCATGTGCAGCGCACTTGTTCGGGTGAGGCTTTTTCATCCTTCACACTTCCTGTCCTGATGAAACTGAACCGCTTGCTGCCCCTGTGCGGGCTGCTGGCTGGCGTGTGGCTATTGCCCGCCTGCCACCAATACTCTACCGAAAACATGGCCGTAACAGAACAGGTGGAAACCGCCGCCGAACCGGCCGCCGCGCCCGATGCCGCCGCCAAAGCCGCCGATACTCCTGCGCCGGAAAGCCGCGAGAACTACGCCGTTATCCACGAAAACCCGTTTCTGGATGCCCGGCGCAACCCGCTAAGCACCTTCGCTATTGACGTGGATAAAGCCTCCTATGCCAATGTGCGCCGCTTTCTGACCCAGGACCGCCAGCTGCCTCCGCCCGATGCCGTGCGGCTGGAAGAGCTGGTGAATTATTTCCCCTACTCGTATCCGCAACCCACCTCCGGGCCGGCCTCGCTGAATGCCGAAGTAGCCGCCTGCCCCTGGAACCCGGCGCACCAGCTGGTATTGGTGGGTGTGCAGGGCAAGCAGGTCTCAACGGAAAACCTGCCGCCCGCCAACTTGGTGTTTCTGCTGGATGTGTCGGGCTCGATGGCCGACTCTGATAAGCTGCCGCTACTGAAAGAATCGTTGCGGGAGCTGGTGCAGAAGGCGCTGCGGCCCCAGGATTATGTGTCGATTGTGGTGTATGCCGGGGCGGCGGGGCTGGTGCTGCCCCCCACGCCGGGCTCCGATTCGGAGACTGTTCTGAAGGCGCTGGATGAGCTGGAAGCTGGCGGGTCCACGGCGGGCGGGCAGGGCCTGCGGCTGGCTTACCAGGTGGCCCGCCAGCATTTCCGGGCCGGCGGCAACAACCGCATCATCCTGGCCACCGATGGCGACTTCAACGTGGGCGAGCAGTCTGACGCCGACATGGAACGGCTCGTAACGCAGGAGCGCGAATCGGGCGTGTTTCTGTCGGTGCTGGGGTTTGGGAGCGGCAACCTGCAGGATAGCTGGATGGAGCTGCTGGCCGACCAAGGCAACGGTAACTATGCCTATATCGACAACTTAGGCGAAGCCCAACGCGTGTTGGTAAGCCAGTTCGGCGGTACGCTGTTCACGCTGGCCAAAGACGTGAAAGTACAGGTCGAGTTCAACCCGGCCCGGGTGCGCGAGTACCGGCTGCTGGGCTACGAAAACCGCCTCTTGGCCGCCGAGGACTTCAACGATGACCGCAAAGATGCCGGCGAGCTGGGCGCGGGCCAGCAGGTAACGGCCCTCTACGAAGTAGTGCCTATGGGTGCGCCGGCCGCTACCACCGCCACCATCGACCCGCTGAAATACCAGCAACCAACCACGGCTGGCCCCGCTACCGCCGGCAACGAACTGCTCACCGTGAAGCTGCGATACCAGGAGCCGCAGGGCAGCCCCAGCCGGCTGCTCACGCTGCCTGTACGCGGCACCCGCTTCGACGAGCCCATTGCGCAAGCCTCGGACAATCTGCGTTTTGCGGCGGCAGTGACCCAGTTTGGCCTGCTGCTGCGCCATTCCAGATACAGCGGCTCTGCCACTTGGCAAAACACCGCTGCGCTGGCCCGAAGCGTAACGGGTCCGGATGCTGACGGCTCTCGGGCTGAGTTTCGGGAGCTGGTGCAGCGCGCAACCGAGCTGAGCAGCGAGGTAGCGGTAGAGCGGTAACGATGTTGAAAGGCTGACTGCAGTTGTCGGGAGCCTGCTGCCTGGTTTTACGCCTGAGCAGCAAGCTCCCGACAGCTATCGGTTTCAGGGCTTCTTCGTCGGCTCGGCTTTTGGGCCAGATGAGCTGATGCCCAGACGTCGCTCCAGTTCGGAGGCCACGAAGTTGGCGTCGTATTTCAGTTCCGGAGTGTCGGCGAGGCGGGCGGCCGTGCGGGCTTCTTCCAGCGCTTTGGTGAGCTTCTTCAGCTCGGTGTAGCTATACGCCAGCTGAAAATGCGCCAGGGCATAATCGGGGCGGAGCTTGATGGCGCGCTGAAAAAGCGGTACGCTTTCGGCAATCCGGGCCTGACTCAGGCGGGCGTAGCCCAGCTTGTAGTAGGAGCTATAGTCGCCCAGGCCGTGCTGGTGCGCAACCGTGTAGTACCGGGCCATCAGCGCATACAGCGTGGCTGGCGACTTGTCGGCTTCGGCGCACTGGCACTGCTCTACCTGGTAGTAGTAGTCGGCCAGGGCCCGGTGAAGCTTGTAGTTGGCCGGATACTGTTTCAGCAGGTTTTTCAGCACCAGCTCCACCGCAAACGGGTACCGGATGGCCGCCCGCGTATACTTGGCCCGCAGCGAGTCGAGCCGCTCCAGCGGTTTCAGGTCCACGAAGCCGAAGCCTTCCAGCTCGCGGCTGCGCAGGTGGTAGTTCAGGGCCAACTCGGTTTGCTGGAGGGCCACAGCCGGCCGGCGGTGCTTGGGGTCGAAGCCGTTGAGCAGCTTCCAGGCCGACTCGTACTGGCGGTCCTGCATCAGCTGGGTGGCTTTGCCAAGCACCTCCTTTTCAGTGGCAGCAGTAGTTTTCGGGGCCTGGCCCTGGCTGGGGAAAACGGCCAGCAGCAGTGCAAAAAGAAAGTAGCAGTAGCGCATATCGGGTTGTATACGGTGCGCCGGGCAGAGGCAGTTGGCGGAAGCCCGGCAATAATTGTGGCAGGCCGGCTGCCCGAATAGTGGTCATCTGTTAAGTTCCACCGTACTTGCTGTCTATGCTCTTCTACACCGTCATGAAGCCCCTCGTGCAGGTTGCCCTGCGCGTGTTCTTCCGTCGCCTCGAAATCCGCCACCGGGACCGGCTCCAGACGCCGGGGCCACTGCTGATGGTGAGCAACCACCCCAACACGCTCATGGACCCGCTGGTAGTGGCCGCCAACCGGCGCCAAGCCATTGCGTTTTTGGCCAAAAGCACGTTTTTTAAGAACCCCGTGTCGAAGGCCGTGCTGACTTCCGGCAACTCTATTCCTATCTATCGGCGCCAGGATGTGGAAACCGGCGCCGAAGCCGTGACGCCCGAAGAGCTGGCGGCCCAGAACGAGGCCACTTTCGGCAAATGCTACGACTACCTGGGCGACGGCGGCACGGTTATGATCTTTCCGGAAGGCACCAGCGTGAGTGAGCGGCGCCTGCGGCCGCTCAAAACCGGAGCCGCCCGCATTGCGCTGGGCGCCGAAGCCCGCCACAATTTCAAGCTGGGGCTGCGGGTGCTGCCGGTGGGCATCAACTACTTCGATCCGCAGCGCTTCCGGTCGGATGTGCTGATCAACGTGGCCCCACCCATCCGGGTGGCTGACTATGCCGCCGCGTACTACCAGGACCCCACCGCCGCCGCCGACCAGCTTACCGAGGATATCCGACGGCACCTGGAGCAGCGCCTCATCATCACGCGCGACGCGGCCGAGGATGAGCTGGTGCAGCAGCTGGAAAGCACGTTTACTGGCCACCTCATCGAGGACGACCCCCGTACGCTCTACGACAATTTCCAGCTCAGCCGCAACCTGCTGCAGGCCGTGGCTTACTTCGAGAAGCACGACCCCGGACACCTGGGCGAAGTCCGGGAGAAGCTGGCGGCTTACCTGAAAAACTTAAAACGCCTGAAAATCAACGATGAAGCCCTGGAGCGCACTGGCCGGGCCGATACCCGGACTACGCGTGCCATCAAGGCCGGGCTACAACTGGCGCTGGGCCTGCCAGTGTATCTGTATGGCGCGCTGAACAACTATCTGCCCTACAAGCTGCCGTCCATGGTAGCCAAACGTGCTACCAAAGAAGTGGAGTTTGTGGCGCCTATCATGCTGGTAGTGGGTATGATAACGTTCAGCCTCGGATACGCGGCCCAGATTTCGCTTGTGCACCATTTCACTCAGGACTGGCGCTGGACGCTACTCTACGGCCTGAGCCTGGCCCCTACCGGCTTCTATGCGCTGTATTATGCCAACAAGCTGGCCAGCCGGCTGCGGCGGTTGCGTGCCCTGCGTCTGTTCCGGCACCAACGTCCCGTTATGGAAAACCTGCTGCGGCAGCGCTCCACCATTCTGAGGCTGCTGAACGAAGCCCGCCAAGCCTATCTGCAGGGCGTACAATAAGCCGCTGCTCTAGGCTCAGCTTAGCCTGCCCGGTTCTACCAAGCTACTTTAGTGCCGAACCCGAGAGTCATAATTTCGGTAAGGGCGGGCGCGTGCTTGTTGGTCGTGTGGCTTAGAAAGTAGAGGTCGTTGGTGCCTAGCTCGGCATAAGCCGCTACTTGCGGTGGCGCCGGCCGCTCAGGCGTGCGGATACCGGCATACGACACTCTCGGCGAAAAAAATACGCCCGTGCGGACTTTGGTAGAAAACCAGTAGTAGTGCTTAGGATACTTGCCGGACTGGTGGCTATCCAGCAGCGTAGCGCCACTGGTATAGTTCACATAGCCTCCAAACGCGGGGCTGGCCCGCCAGCGCTGGCCCAGGCTGGGGTTGATGGGCAGGTAGGTGGTTTTGAACGTGAAAATGGTGAGCGGCTGACCGCTGAAGCGGCGCGGTACGTGGCCTACCAGCACTTCGGGTTCCAGGCGCTGCCCGGCCAGGCGCACTCCCCCGCCAAAGGCTACCATTCCGGCCCCGCCCCCAATCTGCAGGCTCAGAAAAAACGGAACATTGCGGGCGGCCGGAAGGCTGGCTGGTGCGGCATCCTGGGCGGTGACCACCCCGGAGTGCAGCAGCAGCATACCCGCCACGCTCCGGCAAATAGTGGAAAGCTGCTTCATAGCTCAAAATCAGCGGCGTGAGGAAATAGCCTGCCGGGATGCGGTGCTAAAACTCCATCTTCACCCCCAGGCCCAGCGTCAGCAGGTCTAACGGGCTTAGAGATTTATAGTTGGCGTTTGGCACAATGCTGAACAGGTACAAGTCGTTGGTGCCCAGCTCGTAATACGCGGAAATGCGGCGGGAGTGTCCCTGGGGCGAAGGTTGCCGCAGGTAGCTGAGGCGCCCCCCCAACAGCGGCCCCACCCGCGTATCCGTCGAAAACCAGTAGTAGCCTTTGGTGTACTGCCCCATGGCCTCGTCGTTGATGAGGCCATGGGTATAGCTCACATAAACGCCCACCGTGAGAGGCCGGAGCTGCAGCTTTTCGCTGAGCGGAACCGTGAAAGGACTGTAAAGGAACTTGGCCGTGGCAATGGAAAGGGTAGAGCCGGCATACTTCTCGGGGACGTAGCCCAGCAGCAGGTCGGCTTCGGCCCGGTCGCGCCAGAAGCTGTAGCCGGCCCCCACCGCTACCATGCCCATGCCGCCCGCCGTCTGCGCAATCAGGTGGCGTGGCCGGTACCAGGGCAGCGGTTCAGCAGAAGCCGATGTGTTTTCCTGGGCCAGCGCGGTTATGGTGCTTGCCGACAGTAGGGCTGTAACTAGAAACCGCATCAGAACTGGACCTTTTTCAGCCGGAACTGCGGCTTGTCGTCGGCGTCGTTCCACAGCGTCAGAATCACGTACTGATTCTCCTCGAAGGCGTAGGAATTGATATAGGTTACACCGTCACCGAAAGGCTCCCCAATGCTGAAATCGTGGCGGTGCCCGTTCAACTCGAAGGCCAGCTTCGGGGCTTCAGCCAGCATGCGGGTATAGTCGGGCATGAGGTTCTGGTCGAAATCCAGGTCCTGCGGCGGCACATGCGACATGACCACCTGCCGCTTGGCCCCCTGCAGGTCGCTCACCTGCTGCTGCACCCAGGGCAGATCCGGAATGCGGCCGTTGAAGTTGTATTCGCGGCTGTTGGTATCCACCATGATAAACTTGGTGTCGCCGTAGACAAACGAGTAGTTCAAAGGCCCGAAAATGTGCTGGTAGGCGGCGCGGCCGTTGCCCACATGATCGTGGTTGCCGATGACGGTGAGGTAGGGAATGTTGAGCTTGCGCAGGCGCTTATCAACCCAGCGCATCTCGCGGGCCAGCCCAAAATCAGAAATGTCGCCGGCCACAACCATCAATGACAGGCCCGGCTGCTGGTTCACACTCTCCACCAGCGACTCGGCTTGGTCGTAGAAGCGCTGGGAGTCGCCGGTAAATACAAACCTGAGCGTATCGCCGGCAGGCAACGGGTGCTCGGCAAGGCGGTCTAGGTTTTTCTGGGTCAGATTCGTCTGGCTTTCGGGGCCGCGAAAATCACTGGGGCTGAATTCAAGCAGCTCACAGCCGCTGAACAGGAAAGCTGCCGCGGCCGCTACAGAGAGCCGGCGCAAAGGAAGCAAGGTAGAAGAAGGCATAGGGCAGAAACCACATTGGGTGGCACACGGGCCCGCCATACCCGGTAGGCCCACGGGTATATACTAGCCGAGGCAGCTGCTTGTTTTTCAAAAAGCCTGTTTCTACTCCTATACCGACCTTTTCAGCAGGAAACGTTTCCGTCAGGATGTGGCTGTTGATACGTTTGAGGCCAAAATCAATTCCGAAGGCAGGTTGATTTTTTTTTGCGTTTCCGGGGAGATGTAGCTGGCGTTATACCGTAAATCGGCCCGGAGCAACTCATAAGGCTGCCTCCGAGCCGATTTATGTCAATGCTATTGGTCTGTTTATTCGTCGAGATATTGATGGACGAATTTGATGGCCATCGACCCTTCGCCCACCGCCGATGCCACGCGGGCCATAGCGCCGGCCCGGCTGTCGCCGGCCGCGAAAACGCCGGGCACGCAGGTTTCGAGCAGAAACGGCTCCCGGCGGTGTTTCCAGCTGTCGGCGTAGCGCGGATCCGTTACCAGGTCGCGGCCCGTCAGCACGAAGCCTTTGCCGTCGCACAGCACCACGTCGCAGACCCACTCGGTGCTGGGCTTGGCCCCGATGAATACGAACAGCGCCCGCGCCGGCCGCTCAGTCAGTTGCCCGTGGCTTTTCAGCACTACTTTTTCCAGATGATCCTGCCCGCATACTTCCGCTATTTCCGTGAAAGGCAGAATTTCAATGTTGGACGTATTGCCAATCTGCTCAATCAGATACGCCGACATGGAGGCCGCCAGCGAAGCTCCTCGAATGACGATGAACACCTTGCGGGCGTACGTGGCCAGATACATAGCCGCCTGCCCCGCCGAGTTGCCGCCTCCCACAATATACACGTCCTGCTCTTCGCAGGAGCGGGCCTCGGTGCGTGCCGCGCCGTAATACACGCCCGCGCCGCTCAGCCGGTCGATGCCGGGCACTTCCAGCGTGCGGTAGCTCACGCCGGTAGTCAGGACCACGGCCCGGGTGCTCACTTTGCTGCCATCGGTAAGGGTCAGGACCTTATAGCCATCCTGCACGCATAGCTCCGTGACGGCCTGAGGTGCCAGAAACTCGGCGCCGAGGCGCACGGCCTGCGTCCAGGCGCGGTGGGCCAGCTCAGAGCCGCTCAGGCCCGTCGGGAAGCCCAGGTAGTTTTCGATGCGGGAGCTGGTGCCGGCCTGCCCGCCAGGGGTCTGCCGCTCGATAATGAGGGTTTTCAGCCCTTCCGATGCTCCGTATACTGCCGCCGCCAGCCCCGAAGGGCCGGCCCCAATCACCACCACATCATACAGGTCCTGCGAGGCCTGCACATTCAGCCCGATGCGGGTGGCAATATCGGTGGGAGAGGGGCGCGGCAGGGCGGTGCCATCTTCCAGCACCACCACCGGCAGGTCGGCCGCTGTCAGGCTTTTTGCGGCCAGCAGCGCCTGTGCCTCGGGGCTCGTCTCAAAGTCCAGCCACTGATACGCCACCATATAGCCGGCCAGAAAGTCCTTCAGGTCGTGGGACAGCGGCGACCATTGGAACCCCATCAGCCGCACCCCGCGGTACGGCGGGCGGTAGGCACGCTGCCAGGCCGCTAGCAGATCATGGAGCGTGGGATAGAGCAGCTGCTGCGGCGGGTCCCAGGGCTTCATCAGGTAGTGGTCGAGGCGGGCGTTGTTGATGGCCCGGATGGCGGCTTCCGTATCGGCGTAGGCCGTGAGCAACACGCGCTTGGCATCGGGGAAGATAGTGCGGGCTTCGGCCAGCAGCTCCACGCCTTCCATACCGGGCATGCGCTGGTCGGCCAGCACGAGGGCCAGGGTTTCTTCGCGGGCCCGCAGCTCGTGCAGCGTGGCCAGGGCTTCTTCGCCGGAGGCCGCCCGCACTACCCGGTAGTCTTTGCGAAACTCCTGGCGCAGGTCCCGGTCAATGGCATTCAGCACCTGCGGGTCATCATCAACACACAGCAGAATCGGTTTTTTATCGGTGGCCATACCCAGGGAGTGTGGAGTGGAAGACTGTACTGTTGACGGAAAAAGCGGCGTTATTCCCTGCTAGCTGCCGGCCGGCAGCCAAGCACAGAACTCGGTGTGGCCGGGGTCGGAGCGCACTTCCAGCTTGCCGCTGTGGGCTTCCAAGGTACGCAGGGCAATATCGAGGCCGAGGCCGCTGCCTTCGCCGGCAGGTTTGGTAGTGAAGAACGGTTCCAGCACCCGCGGCAGAATATCGGCCGGTATACCGGGACCATTATCGATGACGGACACGTGCACAAAATCCCCGTCGAGCCGAGTGCGGAGCGTGATTTCGCCGCCGGGCGGCAGCGCATCAATGGCGTTGTCGAGGAGATTGGTCCAGACCTGGTTGAGGCTGCTTACCTGCCCGCGCACCCGGGGCAGGTCGGGGGCATAGTCGCGCACGAGCCGGATGTTTTTGGTGCGGAGTTGGTAGCTGAGCATGTTCACGGTGCTGTCGAGGCCGGTGTGCACGTCCAGCGGCGCATACTCTCCGCCCCGGTCCATGTGGCTGTAGGTCTTCACGTTGCCCACCAGCGTGCTGATGCGACTACCGGCTTCCTGCACATCATGAATGAGGCGTAGCGTAGTGAGCTGGGCTTCCAGCCACGCCAGCGCGGCCGGCCGGGCCGGAGCGGGCAGCGGCGCGGCGGCCTGCTCCAGCTGGGCCACCGAGAGGCCCGCCGTCAGCAGCCCATCAGCCAGCTGGTAGGAGTCGGTGACCTGCTGCGCCTCCAGCCAGTCAATCAGCTCGTCTTCCTGGTCGGCACGGGCCAAGCCGGAAAGAGGCGTGCCAGTGGGTGGCGGGGTGTTGGCCAGAGCCATCAGGCCGTTGAGGTGTTCGGGTTCGGGGCAATATCGGAGCAGGCCGCAGAGCAGGTCGGGAGCCGTGTTGACGCGCTGGGCCAGGGCCTCCGCGGCGCGCACAATGGCGGCGGCAGGGTTGTTGAGCTCGTGGGCGAGGCCGGCCGAAAGCTTGCCCAGCGCCCGCAGCTTGTCGTCGCGCTCCTGGCTGCGGGCTTCCAGGCGGGCCCGGTCGCTCATCAGGCCCACAAGTCGCTGCACCAGCTCCGGGCTGACTTGCTCCAGCTCCGGAAACAGCTGGCGGTGCAGCAGAAACACCACCGTGTCGCCGATGGCTATGCCTTGTGCTTTTAGCGTTTGTAGGCGAGAGTAAGGTAGCACCCCGCTGATATGGCCCGCTTCCACCCGGAAAGCCGGCTCACGCTGCCCGTTGCGAATGGCAAAAAACTGCAGCCCGCCCGCCAGCACGGCCATCATGTACTCGGCGGCCGAACCGGGCTCCACTATTACCTCATTCGGGGCAAAAGCGCGCCGCTCACCATGGGCCAGCAGCCAGTCGGTCACCTCCGCAGGCAGGTCGGCGAAGGTGGGCACAATGGCCAGATCGGTGTATGTGAGGGTCGTAGGCATGGCGGTACAAATCAGGACGTAACTAAGGTACTATACAACCAGGGCAATCCTGCTGGCGCGAAGGGCTTTGCAGTCCGCAAGTTCACGGACTCAGTAGCGGGCAAAAAAGAAAGCGCCCCGATAGAGGCGCTTTCCAGTAAGACGAGCAGGAAGGGAAATTACTTTACCACTTTCAGCTGCTGGCTGCCAGCTGGCGTGAGCAGGCGGAGCGTGTAGACGCCGGCCGGCAGTGCGCCGGTGGCCAGCTTGTGCTGCTGGGGCACACCGGTGCGGAGCGTCAGCACCTCGCGGCTTACCTGGCGGCCCAGCGCATCAAGCAGAACCAAGGTGGCCGCGCCGCTGCTTGTAGGTGCCAGCTGCACGTGCAGTTCCTGGCTGAATGGTACCGGATAAGCCCCCACAAGGCCCAGATTGGCATTGCGAGCAGCGGCCGTACCCGTCACGACGGCTGTGCGCAGGCGTACATTGGTCAGATACACGTTGTTGCCATAGTCGTTGATGTTGGCGAAGCGCACCAGAATCCGGGACGGACCGCCGGCGGCCAGTAGGCTGGAGAGGTCCACGGTTTCCTGGCGCCAGTCGGCGGGGCTGCTCGGGGCCCACTGCGAGGTCTGGAAACCGGTGACAGTGGCCAGCGCCGTGCCGCGCTTCAGGTAGCCCGTAGGCTGGAACGTAGCGCCGCAGTCAGTGCTTACATCCACCCGGATACCGTCGAAATACGTGGCGCTATAGGCGGCGTAGGCTACCCAGAAGTTGAGCTGCAGACTGTTGGTGCCGGTTGGGCGGCCGCTCAGGTCCAGGGGAGGCGTAACGAGGTAGTCCTCAGCGCCGCGCACGTTGTCGGAGTAGTCTTCCACCATGGGCACAGGGCGCAACAGCGTATCCGGGCCCATAATGCTCTGGGCGCTCAGCTGCCAGGTGAAGTTGGAGCTGGGGTTCTGGACCTCCCAGCCGGCGGGCGGGAACGTGCTGGTCGTGAAGTTCTGGGCCAACGGCAGCGCCTGTCCGTTCGTGACGGTAATCAGGGCGCTTTGCGTGAGCGTAGTGGGGCCGTAGCTATTGCTGGCCAGCAGGGTTACGCTATAGGTACCGGGCGTGCTGAACTGCACCTGCGGGTTTTGCGAGGCGGCAGTGGTGCCTCCCACAAACGTTACGCCCGTGCTGGGCGTGATGCTCCAGGCCCAGGTAGTCGGCTGCGACTGGCTTCGGTCAGTGAGGGTAATGGGTATGCCGGGGCACACCAGCGTGCGGCTGGCCTGGAAGGCAATGAGTGGCGGGCCGGGGCAGTTGTTGAGCAGGGCCGGCTGGTTCAGGGCCCGCGTACGGCGGCCACGCAACCCATCCGACGCCCGAATAGGCTGGATGCTGTACCACTGCTCGGCACCGGCACCCACACCGGTCAGCACCACAGAAGTGCGCGTCACGGTCGTTACAGAATCCATGTACTCGGCGCCCAGCTTATATACCACATAGGCCGAGGCTGTTGTAAGAGTGTCCCATTGCAGCTTCACGGTATTCTGGCACACGTAGCCCAGGCGCAGGTTGCCGGGCAGCGGCGAAATAGTAAGCGGCACCACTGATTGGCTGCTGGCACTGCCGCGGGTCACGCGCACTTTCACGCGGCCTGAGGCCACACCAGCTGGCACGGTCCAGTCGAAATGACGGGCGGTGGCGGCCACAGCAGGCGCAATGGGCAGCCAGGTAGCTCCGTTGTCGGTGGTGTAGTCCAGCGCAAAAGTGCCAGTGCCAGTGGGAGCATCCCAGCGTAGTACTTCGGCTTCGCCGGGCACAAATCCTTCTCCACCCAGCGGGTAGGTCAGCTCCACGCCATCCTCGATGTAGCTGTATACCAGATAGTACGTCTGCGGACCTTGCGGTACGGCTGCGCCGCGCACGGTTACGGTATAGGTGCCGGCCGGAGTTTCATCCAGCGTCACCTGCTCCACGTTGTTGATGGAGTCGCGGGCCCGGATGGCGTTGGCATTAAGCTGGGCCACAGTGGGCCGGTGGTCGAGCACCCAGGGCAGGTAGCTGGTGCCATTGGGCGCGGCCACCTGCATGTTCAGGTCATTTACAAGGTTGGAAGTGGAATTGACAGCCGCCTCGTAATCGTGCCAGTACACCATCACCCGAAACTGCTTTTTGCCGGCAGGCACCGCAATAGTGTGGGTTTTGGTCTGGCCCGTGGTCAGGGAATCCTTCAGATAGGTGCGTTGCTCCAGCACCCGCACGGCGCGCAGCGCATTCACGCGGCCGTAGCCAAAGCGGAAGTCGGGGCCGGGGTTGCCGAGGTCTTCGGCAGTATTCATGAGGGCCGCTTTCAGCAGCGCCGTAGGAGCTTCCTGCTGGGTGTTGAGCGAACGGTACGCCTGCACCAACTGAGCCGTAACGCCCGCTACACCGGGGCAGGCCATGCTGGTGCCCGTAAATACGGCGTAGGTATTAGGGTCGACGGTAGAGGTGACGCTGGTACCCACGGCGCATACGTCGGGCTTGATGCGGCCGTCTTTGGCCGGCCCACGGCTGCTGCTGCCGGCCAGGGCATCAGTATACAGCACGTTGCCCACGGTCATGACGTTCTTGCCCATCTTGTGGCCGCCCGTGATGTTGCCCCAGCCCGCGCCTGCGCCGTAGCCGAAGTCAGACGTCCCCGAATTACCCGACGAAAACACGTGCAGCAGATAGGGCCGCTGACGTGTCTGCTGGTCCATGGTGCGCGTGAAGCTGGTGTAGCCCGCGTTGTTGCCGTCGCCGTAGCTGGAGTTGGTCACGCGCATGCGCCGGGCGCCGGCGTATGCCGTGGGCGTGTTGTTGAGGTTGCCAGGGTAGGAGTAGTATAGGTTGAAGGCCGCCGTAGCGTTGCCGCGCACCCGTGGGTCCATGTTGCCGGCCCCCATAATAATGCCGGCCACATGGTCGCCGTGGTTGCCTTGGCTGGCCCCGGCGGCACTTTGGTCGAAGCGGCCTTGGTAATCGATGTGCGGCCCGATGCGGCCGTCGTCGCCATGGCCTACGGTCACGCCGCGCCCGTCGTAGTGGCGGCCGGCGCCGTAGTCGGTGCTGATGGCGTTGGCGCGGTGGTCGGTACGGCCCCGGAAGTTTTCGGGCTCAGCGGGTGGCGTAGCAGGCTCCACGGCACTCACCCAGGGCAGCGCCGCAATGCGAGCAATATCGGCTGCGCGGCATAGTACCCGCAGCTGCTGGTCGAACATCGGCTTGCCGGCTTCCTGCCACTCCGTCTGGCGCAGGGCCTGGGCCGCTTGGCTGGGCGTGATGGTGGCATAATACTGCACGTTCACCTCCACTAAGCTGCCCCGCCGCATGTGGTCCGGAATAACGTTGCGGGCTAGGTCGCCGGCCAGCTTCCAGGTGGGCGCTACGGGTTGCACACTCCGTAGCCCGAGCCCTGCCAGCCGTTGGTGGCTGAGCGTAGCGGGCAGCGAAGCCGTCCAGGCGTTGCGGGGCAGGTAATCGAAAAGGCGCACGCCAGCGGCCGCCAAGGCAGCTTTTTGGGCGGCGGTAGGCAACTGCTCAAACTGCAACACCCGAAACACCTGGCCCTGCCACGCGTCAGAAGGAGCGGTGGCAGGCTGCTGGAGCCATTCGGTGCCGTTGGGAACTGGGGTTACCGGGCCCGAGGCCAACTGCAGGGCGTAGCGGCCGGCGGGCTGGGCCGGCTGGGCCGAAGCCAGCAGCGGAGCCAGTCCCAGCAGGGCCGCCAGCCCCAGGGAGTGAAGGTGTTTCATGCAGAAAGCAGGAGTAGAGGTTGGGTTCAGATGGAGATAGAATGAAGCGTGGCAGGAAGATACACAAGCGCGGGCAGGTTTGGCGCGGGATACGTCAGCATATCAGAATATTGTCGTGATAATGGTGGCGAAGCCCAACAAAAAAAGCGCCTCCATGCAGGAGGCGCTTTCTAATAGCTTGTAATAGCGGCAATTACTCGCGCACCAGCTTCACAACCTGTTGCTGGCCGGCCTGCTGCACACTCAGCAGGTAGAGGCCGGCGGGCAGCTCGGCGGCGCGGGAGAGGGGCTGCTCATTCCAGCCGGCCTGTACGGCTCGCGTTTCCTGCCACAGCACCCGGCCCGTGGCCTCATGCACCTTCAGCGTTACGAAGCCGGCCTCCAGTGCCTGCACGCGCAGCGTGAGCTTGCCAGCGTGGTGCGGGTTGGGGAAGGTTTCGGCCAGCAGCTTCGGAGTAGCGCCGGGCACCTGCACCGTCCGGACAGGCGAGAGGGTTTCGGTGCCATCCTGGTCGACCTGGCGGAGGCGGTAGTATACCGGGCTGGCCTGGTAGCGGGCTAGGTTAAGGTCCAGCAGGCGGTAGTCGTGGCGCTGGGAGGTGGTGCCGTGGCCCTGCACCTGCCCGATGCGGCGGAAGGTGCTACCGTCGGCGCTGGCCTCCACCTCAAACCGGTCATTGTTTTTCTCCGAGGCCGTAGCCCAGCGCAGCAGGCCGTCGTCGCCCTGGCGCTCTGCTGTGAACTCAATCAACTCCACTGGCAGCGGGTTGGCGGCGTTGCTCACCGTAAGCACGCCCAGCACGGCTGTGCTGAACGAGAAGGTGCGGTTAGTGGCCGTAGTGGCAGCTGCGGCCTGTGCGCCGGCTTTGGCCCAGGTGGTAGCGCTGGTAGCTCGCCACGCCTGCGCCTGGGCAAAGCTGCTCAGGTTGTGGTCGTTTTCGGGAAGCCAGCTTAGCACCACGGCTACTGCAGAGTTAGGGTTGTTGCTGCTCGTGATGCTCCAGATCCGGTCGATGCCTTGTAGCGCGGGCAGGGCGTTGTTCTGGCCGTAGCTCACGTTGGGCAGCAGCAGTCCGGCTGTGCGTTTCACGGTTACGGTACCGATGTTGTTGCCGGGGTTGAGCGTGGCGCCGTTACCGAAGTCGGTCGTGCTGTTGACGCCGGTGCGCGTCACCTGCAGGTTGCCTTGCACGTAGCGACCGGGCGCTTCGCCGGTTACGGTAGCGGTGCTGGGCAGGCTGATGGTAGCGGCCACAGCAGTCCGGACCATGCCGCTCGTGAGCGTGAGCTGCTGCGTGATGGGCAGGTCCGTGGGCACGCTCACCACGTTCTGGCCGGCCGCGCCGGTATTGGCCGCTTCCAGCTGCGCGAGGCTGGCCCCGCCGGGGCTCAGGGTTTGGTTGGTGGTGCCCACTAGGCGCACCAGCCCAGCTGAGGTAAGCGTGCCGGCGTTGGTTAGGTCGCCGCCTACCTGCGTGGTGCCGGCATTCGAGAATGTGCTGCCCGCCTTATTGTCGAGCGTGCCGGATACGTAGAGCGTTGCGCCGGCCTGCACCGCCACAATGCCGCCGTTGTTGGTCAGCCCCTGAGCGGCCAGCGGGCCGGCTGCTAGGCTTAGGATCAATGATGAGTAGAGTGGCTTCATAGAGATAAAGCCTTAATTCCGGGACGGATAGATGCCTTCCAGCGCAATGCAGAAATTAATGCATTGATAGGGGGGCATATTGTCGTGCGGCTGGCTGCCGCCGGCAGCGTTGGTTGAGCCGCCGGCCAGTGTAGCGTTAGAACTGACGCCGGTAGCGTACTGTGCGCCCCCGGCACCATCATTGGCCAGCAGGGCCCCGCTGGGGTTGTTGGTGTTGCCGGGACTGGTAGTAGCCGCGGCACCGCCCATAGTGTGGTTGTGGAGCGGCATCTGATTGATAGTCAGCGTCACATTCTCAACGCCGGCTCTTTCGCCCAGGTTGTGCGGGCTCAGCCCCGGGCCCTGGCCTGCGTGCATGGGAAACCGGCCGCGCAGGTCGGGTAGGGCAAAGGTGGTCTGGCCATTGCCGCCGTATGTCGTCCCCAGAAGAGAGAAGAGGGCGGTGTTTTGCGCAATTGCCAAAATCTGGCCATCACAGAAGGCGTAGCCCCTGGGCGGAAAATTGCCGGCAAACATGATGATTTCGCCAATGTAAACGTACTCGCCCTGCACCGAGGCCGTGCCACGGGTGCCGGCGGCGGCAGTACCCGCCAGCAGGCTGCCCCCAATGAGGGCGCCGAGGCGCTTGAGCCAGCCGCGGCGCTCGGGCTCGGCCTGGGGAGCATGGCTGGAAGCCGGTACGATGCCGGCGGGAGTAGCAATTAGTCTCATGTAAGTAGAGAGGAAAAGTCGGGAGGAGGAAAGATTAGTTGACGCGGAACCAGCCGTTGGTGCTGCCATTCACGATGTACACGAACTGCGCCGCGAAATTGGGCAACAGGTTGCCTGTGCCGCTCGTGCTGATCAAACTCACGGCCTGCGCATCGAGGTTGGTGACCAGCAGCGTCTGGCCGTTGGTGCCGGCGCCCAGCGTAATGGTGCCGTTGCTGACGTTGGTGTTGTCTGTCAGAATCACGACGCCCGTGGTAGGAGCCAGGGCTGCGTTGCCGGTGCTGGGAACGGCCAGGGTGCTGGTCGTCTGGATGTTGGTGGCTGTGGTGCTGGCCGCCGGAGTCTGCCACGTGGCCAGGCCGCTGCCGTCGGAGGTCAGAACTTTGCCCGCGCCGGGTGCGCCGCCCGTAATCTTCACCTGGCCGGCTACTTCCAGCTTCGCGCCGGGGTTGGTGGTGCCAAGGCCCAAGTTGCCGTTGTTCAGGAAACGCGCCCATTCGGTTACGGCATTCGCCTGCGTTGCGCTACCAAACCGGATGCCCGCGTTGGCTCCGCCCAGGCCCTGCTGGTTCAGCAGCCAGGTTTCGCCGTCGCCGTTGGTGCGGTTCCACTGCAGAAACGCGCCCTGCTTGCTGATGGCATTGAACGTGGCGGCCGAAATGCCCCCGTTTACTTCCAGTGCCTGCGCCGGGCTCGTGACGCCAATACCGACGTTGCCGTTGGGCAGCAGGCGCATTACGTCGCGGTAGTTCTGGGTGGGGTCGCCGTAGCTGCCCTGGCTACCGCTGCCTACGCGCAGGGCCAGTCCGTTTTCAGCGCCACCAGCATTCATAAAGGCTGTGCCTCCGTCGTGGGTGAAGTAGAGGTGGTCCCAGGCGGCCCCGTTGCGCATGCCCAGCGAACCAAGGGCGTCTAGGGTGAGGGCCGGCGTGGTGCCAATACCCAGGCGGCCTTCCTGGCTCAGGGTCATGAAGGTGGTGTTGCGGGCAGAGGTAGCATCATAGCTCACCCACTGAAACTGCTTGCCGCCTATGGCCGGTACCCCAAACGTGAGCGTGTTGGCTTCCATAAACACGCCCCAGCGGCCCAGGCCGTTGTAAGCCCCCGAGGTAAACTTGTCCCAGCCGCGCGTAATGAGCGGTGCATCGGCCTGGTTTAGCACAATGCCTTTGGCCGAGGTGGCGAACTGCGTGCCGTCGATGTCGAGGCGGAGCTTCTCCGTGTTGTTGGTGCGCAGCACAAGGTCCTGCGCGTTGGTCGTGCCCAGAAAGTCGGTGGCTGGATTGGTGCCGGCATTGCCGGCGCGCAGCCAGCTTTGGGCGCCCGTGCCCGAGCCAATGCCTAGCGGCAGCCATTGTCCACTCTGAAAGTACCAGAAGCCCGGCTGCGTGCCGTTGGTCTGGTACACGAGCATGCCCTGGCTGGTGGTAGTAAGGGCCGTGCGCTGGGCTTCCGTCAGGCGCGGTACCAGCAGACCCTTGTTGGCGCCCGTACCCGCCGAAATGTCGAGGGCGGCGTTAGCATCGGGGGTGGCGGTGCCTACGCCTACGGCCCCGGTCTGAGCCTGCGCCGTAAGAGCCAGTCCGCTGAGGCCAAACCCCAGCAACAGACGGTAAGAGTGTTTCATGTATACAGAATGAAAGGAAGAGGAATTAGCGAACAAATATACCGGGAATCTGAGATGCTACATATTTATATTGAAATTTTGCTATAAAACGCATCTGCCGCCAGATAAATGGGGCTGCGAGTTGTGCGCCGCCGCTCAGTTACTCACGCGGCCCGAGCCACTGTCCAACCCCCGCCCGCCGGCCTTTGGCCCCGCCACGACCCGATTAAAAAGCCGCGCCGAAACGGCTAAAAACCCCGTTCTTGCCAAACTTTTTAGCAGCCGGAAGCATTACCATCTTTTATCCCAACCTCTGAGAATGGCTAAGCTCAAAACTCTCTATTTCTGCCAGAACTGTGGCGCCCAAAGTGCCAAATGGATAGGACGCTGCCCCAGCTGTGGCGAGTGGAATACCTACGTGGAAGAAGTTATCCAGAAGGAAGACACCAAGGTGGCCGGCGCCTGGAAAGCATCTACCACGGTAGGCACCACCAAAGCCGCCAAGCCCCGGGTCATCAGCGAGATTCACTTTGAAGAGGAGTCGCGCTTTGATACCAACGACGGCGAACTGAACCGGGTGCTGGGTGGCGGGCTGGTGCCAGGCTCTTTGGTGCTCATCGGCGGCGAGCCGGGCATCGGTAAAAGCACGCTCATGCTCCAGATTGCCATGAGCCTCACCCAGATGAAGGTGCTCTACATTTCGGGCGAAGAGAGTGAGCAGCAGATAAAGATGCGGGCTGAGCGGCTGGGTGAGCAACACCCCAACTGCTACATCCTCACCGAAACCAACACCCAGAATATCTTCAAGCAGATTGACGCGCTGCAGCCCAATGTCGTTATCGTCGATTCTATCCAGACGCTGCATTCGGGCTTGGTAGAGGCCGGCGCCGGGTCGGTGAGCCAGGTGCGCGAGTGCACCACCGAGCTGCTCAAGTACGCCAAGGAAACCAGCGTGCCGGTGCTGCTCATCGGCCATATTACAAAGGATGGCTCCATTGCCGGCCCCAAAATTCTGGAGCACATGGTGGATACGGTGCTGCAGTTTGAGGGCGACCGGCACCTGAGCTACCGCATTCTGCGCACCATCAAGAACCGGTTTGGCTCTACCTCCGAGCTGGGCATCTACGAAATGCAGGGTACGGGCCTGCGGCAGGTGAGCAACCCCTCCGAAATTCTGCTCAGCCAGCGCTCCGAAAGCCTGAGCGGTATGGCCATCGGGGCCACGCTGGAAGGCAACCGGCCGCTGCTGGTGGAGGTGCAGGCCCTCGTGACGCCCGCCACCTATGGCACGCCCCAGCGCAGCTCTACTGGCTTCGATACCAAACGATTGCAGATGCTGCTGGCCGTGCTGGAAAAGCGCAGCGGCCTGCGCCTGGGCCAGCACGACGTATTCCTGAACATTGCCGGCGGCCTGCGCCTCGACGACCCTGCTTTGGACCTGGCCGTGTGCGCCGCTGTGGTCAGCTCCCTGAACGATGTCGCTATTCGCGGGGAGGTATGCTTGGCCGCAGAAGTGGGCCTGAGCGGCGAAATCAGGGCTGTGAGCCGCCTCGACCAGCGCCTGAGTGAAGCTGAGAAGCTTGGCTTTGCTGAAATGTACATCTCGCAGTTCAACGCCCGCGGCCTCGATCTGGCCCGTTACGGCATCCGGGTGCAGCCGGCGGGGAGGCTGGATGAAGTATTGGAGGGTTTGTTTGGATAATACCTGCAAAAGCTAGCCGGCGAGTGGCGGGTACGAAAAAAAGGGAGCAAATGGATTGGACTATCACAACCTAAAAGCCGTATCTTCGGTACAGGAATTGACTTTTACCGCGAATGATGTGAAGAGGTGCATATATCCTCCGGGCGTTTTCGCGGCAGTTTCTGACGCTATCTGCCTGAACTACTTGCTCCGATGTCGTACTCTATTCGTTTTCTTTCCGGGTGGCTTCTGGCCGCTGGCCTGACGGCCCTGTCTTCAGCAGCGTTGGCTCAGGGCACCGTAACCCTGACGGGCAAGGTAAGCGGCCGAACGAATGATACGGTGGCCGTATCGGTGCGCGAGAATCCGCTCGACCTCAAGGAGCAGATTACGTATGCCCGCCTCGACGACAAAGGCGAGTTCCGGATGGCGCTGAAGCTCGACGGTCCTGCCCGCGCCGACCTAGTATATGGGGACGACGTCGCCGACCTGTTTCTAGAGCCCGGCGACGCGCTTGAAATCCGCTTCCGAGGCAGCGACCTGCCCGGTTCGGTACGCTACAAAGGCCGAGGCGCGGAAGCCAATACCTACCTCTCGGATCTGGATGAGCAGTTTATCGAAAACGACGGCTTTCAGGTGCTGCCCGACAACATCATGCTGTATGAGGCTGGTTTTGTGTCGTTTCTGGAGTACCGCCGCAAGGAGGAGCAGAAGTTTCTGAAGAATGCCGTCGAGGATAACAAGTTCAGCGACGCTTTCCGCAAATACGCACAGGCCGAAATTGACTACAGCTACGCCAACGACAAGCTGACCTTTCAGGACCTGCGTGAGCAGGTAGTAGCCACCGAGGGCCGCCTGAAAATGTCGCCTTCGTACTACGAGTTTCTCAACGACAAGAGCATCGTCAATAACGAGGCGGCGATGCAGAGCGAGATGTACCAGGAGTTTTTGCTCAACTACATCCACCACCTGGCCACGGCGGCCGGCAAGCAGCGCTCCGACCCCGACTTCTACCGGGTGTGCTACGACATGGCCAAGAACCAGCTTAGTGGCGGTGTGCGGCCTATCATTATGGGTCGCGTACTGCAGGAGTCGTTCCGGTTCGGGCACGTGCGGCAGTCGGAGGCCATGCTGGCCGACTACAAAAACGTCGACAGTAAGAACCGCTACACGCCGGTACTGCGCCAGGATTTCGAAACGCACAAGGCCTTTGCTATCGGCTCGATGGCGCCCGATTTCAAGCTGACGACTGCTAAAGGGGACACCATCAGCCTCCAAAACTTCCGAGGCAAGCTGGTATACATCAACTTCTGGCGCACTACCAGCGGCCTGAGCCTGCGCGACCTGCCGTATGCCGCTGATTTGGCCAAGAAGTTTGAGGACAAAAACATCGTATTCCTCAACATTGCCCTTGATGAAAATGAAGGCGCCTGGAAACAACTGGTAGTAAGCAAGCGGCTGCCCGGCGTGCATGTACGCGCCGTAGGGGGCCTGCGCGCTCCGGTTGCCCGAGCGTATGCACTAGAAGATGTGCCAGCCTATTTTCTGCTGGCTGAGGACGGTACCTTTCTGAATACCAAGCCGAAGCGCCTGAGCAGCCGCGCGGCCGTCGATGAAATCAAGCAGTCTTTCGGCAAGGCCAGCACCTACACCAGCCTGCTGACTTCGGAAGCCACAGCCAAGTAAAAGCAGTTGCTGCAACCAGAATAATGAAAGCGCCTCCCGAAACATCGGGGGGCGTTTTTGTTTGAAGGTGCGCGCTACCGCTGCCGCCGTACCTTTACCCCCGCATGGCTTCTCTCCTTACCGACTCGCTCAACTTCTTATCTAAAGCAACGCCGCGCCGCGTCTGGAATACGGCGCAGGTGGTGGGCGGCTACGCGCTGAGCAAGCTAACGGGCAAGGCGCGGCACTGGGGCCTGCCCGTGGCTCTGAGCTTCGAGCCGACGACGAGCTGCAACCTGCGCTGCCCCGAGTGCCCCAGCGGCCTGCGCTCCTTTACGCGCCCTACCGGCATGCTCCCCGACGAGCTGTTCCGCAAAACGATTGATGAGGTAGCGTCGCGGCTGTGGTACCTGATTTTCTATTTCCAGGGCGAACCGTATCTGCACCCCAATTTCCTGGACCTGGTGAAGTACGCGGCTGACAAAGGCATCTATACCGCTACCAGCACCAACGCCCACTACCTCAACGACAATAATGCCCGCCGCACCGTGGAAAGCGGCCTCGACCGGCTCATCATTTCCCTGGACGGCACCACGCAGGACGTGTACCAGCAGTACCGCGTGGGGGGCAAGCTGGACAAAGTGCTGGAAGGCACCCGCAACCTGATAAAATGGCGGCGTGAGCTGAAAAGCCAGACGCCGCGGGTGGTGTTCCAGTTTCTGGTAGTGCGGCCCAATGAGCACCAGATGGAGGAGGCGAAGCAGCTGGCCGCCGAGCTGGGGGTAGATGATGTGTGGTTCAAGACAGCTCAGATCTACGACTACCAGCACGGCTCCCCCCTGATTCCGACCATCGACTACTACTCGCGCTACGAGAACAACCAGGACGGCACCTGGAGCATCAAAAACCGCCTGCTCAACCACTGCTGGAAGATGTGGCACAGCTGCGTCATCACCTGGGACGGGCTGGTAGTGCCGTGCTGCTTCGACAAGGATGCTGAGTACCGCCTCGGCGACCTGAAAACCCAGACTTTCCGCCAGCTCTGGCACGGTACCAAATACCGCCAGTTCCGGGCCTCGCTGCTCAAAGGCCGCGACCAGATAGACATGTGCCGCAACTGCACCGAGGGTACCAAGGTGTGGGGCTAAAACCGGCGGGGGAAGAAAAAGAATGAGCCATTCTGCCCCCTCAACAGGAAGCGGAATGGCTCATGGGCTTTGTGAGGTGGTACGCTCCTCTATTTGTGGCCTTTGTTGAGGTTTTTGCCGAGGTCTTCCACGGTTCTCAGGAACTCGTCCACATCAGAATCGGCGTAGGTACCGAAGGCCGTGGAAATAGTGCCTTTCACCCCGTCGTTGGTTTGGATGGCGTAAAGGATGGACATATCGTCGGGGTTGCTTTCGCCCTCAAAACGGTAGAAGTCTACGATAGTCACCTCGTTGGGCGAGTAGCCTTTGCTCCGGTCGTTGCCGATGGTGTGCAGGCGGCCGTCCATCACGCGAAAATCCTCGGTGAAGCCATCCTTGTTGAGCTTGTGCTCCACGTTAACGAGCGAGCGTTCTTCTTCTTTGTCTTGCATGGTTGTGTGGTATTCGGGGGAGGGAAATAGCGCAGTAGGGATGGGGGAATAGCAACGCCCCCATACCGGCTATACGAGGCCGATACGGGGGCGGGTTGTCTTAATTTCGGGAAGCCGGAACCGGGCTATTTCGCCTCGGAGCGGGCCGCAGCCAGCTCAATGGTACGCTGCAACCGGTCTACATCGATAGTGGAGCAGGCGCCGCCGCAGCCTTTGGCGCAGCCCGCCTGGGTTTTGTCGAAGAAAGCCCGCCAGAAAAGCCGGCCCACGTAGAACGCCGCGCCTGCAAACAGCAGCACAATGATGGAAGTTTGTAACCACATAACAGCCACAAAACTACGCAGGCCAAAGGAAAGTTTGCTACTTCCAGTATTCCCGGATGGTAGCCTGCATTTCTTGGTGTACGTGGCCGTTGCTGGCTACTACCTGACGGCCAAAGAGCGGGTCGCCATCCTGCAGAAACTCGGTGGTGCGGCCACCAGCCTCCGTTACGAGGAGCAGGCCAGCCGCTACATCATAGGAGTTGAGGTTGAACTCGAAGAATCCTTCGAAGCGGCCGGCAGCCACATAGGCAAGGTCCACGGCAGCGGAACCAAGACGCCGCACCCCATGCGACTTACGCATAAACGAGCCTAGCACCTGCAGGTAGTCGCCCATCAGCCCGAAATCGGTGTAGGGAAAGCCTGTGGCAATAAGAGCGTTATTTAGGTCGGGTACGTCGGATACGTGGATGGGCGTGTTGTTGCAGAACGCCCCAGCGCCTTTGGCGGCCCGGAAACATTCGTCGCGCACCACTTCGTACACCACGCCTGCCACCAGTTCCTGCCCCCGAATCAGGCCCACGCTTACGGAGTACACCGGTAGCCCGTGCACGAAGTTGGTGGTACCATCGAGCGGGTCAATAATCCAGTTGTATTCCTCGGCCCGGTGGGCTCCCTCGGTACCTTCTTCGGTGATGAAGCCGGCCTCCGGCAGCACCTCCCGCAGCCCGGCCACGAGCAGCTTTTCGGTTTCCTTGTCTACATACGACACCAGGTCGTGTACGCCTTTGCTTTCAATATGGCCGCGGTGAAACGTAGCCGATTCCTGGCGAATGAACTGGCCGGCGCGGCGACATACCTCGGCGAGTTCGAGGCTGAGTTGAGTGAATTCCATGAGGTCGATAAAGTCAGAAAAGCGGCTGCCGGCCTGCGCCTTTGCAGGATGACAGGCGGAATTAGATGGCAGGTTGTTTACGGCGCCGCAGGCCCTGCATTACCGTAAAGCCCAGCAGCACTACGGCCAGCATCTGCGTTGCAGGGCCAATCAGCTCCCCGTGGCGGACATAGAAGGTCAGCTCTTCGTTGAGATGCACGGTGTGGCGGCTGGCCGCCTGCACCCACCAGCCCGTGCGCGTCACGATTTCGCCTTTCTGATTGATGAACGCCGAAATGCCGGTGTTGGCGGAACGGGCCACGTCGCGGCGGGTTTCGATGGCGCGGAGCGTGGCGTACTGCAGGTGCTGCTCGTGGCCGGGCGAGTCGGACCACCAGCCGTCGTTGGTGATGATGCCGATGAGCGTGGCGCCGTTCTGCATGTATTCGGCCATGAAGTCGCCGTACACCGACTCGTAGCAAATGGAGGGGGCAAGGCGCAGGTTCGGGTCCGAGGTGCGAAACACGGTACGCTCCTCCTGGCTGCCATACGAGCCAACGAACCCGCCCAGGTCGATGTTGTTGACGAGCTTGGCCAGCGCCACCGGCACTTTCTCCACGCCCGGCACGAGCCGCGACTTGTGATAGAACATGGCAGCGCCGGTAGCACCCGGCAGATGCACGGCCGTGTTCGAGACATCATAAAAGCCCAGGTCGTCGCGGAAGCGAGCGGTGGGCGTTGCGGTTTCCTTGGTCGGGTAGGTCGTGACGCTGGTAATGCCCGTAATCAGTTCTAGGCCGGGGTGCGTGGACAGCCAGGAACGCAGCCGAAATACTTTCGGGTTCGAATCGAATGTCTGCTCAAAATACGATTCCTCCAGCGCTGTTTCGGGCCAGAGCACCAGTTTGGTCTGGGGCGTAAGCTGCTGCTCGGTAAGGCTGATCAGGCGCGTAATCTGCTCGTCGTAGGGAATGAAGTTGGGCGTGCTGCTGAATTTTTCCAGAAACGGGTCGACGTTGGGCTGCACCACAACTACCTCGGCCGTTTTGCCTTTCTCCTGGTATTGGCTGCCAATCAGGAAAGAGGCCAGCATGGGCAGTAGCGTGGCCAACGCCGGTGCCAGCCAGCGCCGGGCCGGGCTGCTGGCCGAGGAGCGGAACAGCGCCCCAAACACCAGAATATTCACCAGCCACATCCAGACCGAACCGCCTAGAAAGCCGGTGTACTCGTACCACTGCACCAGGTAGTTAGCCTGCGCGAAGCCGTTGCCGAGCGTAAGCCAGGGCCAGGTTAGGTCCCAGTGCAGGTGCAGCTGCTCGAAGGCAATCCAATAGACGGGTAAGGAAAAGTAACCCAGCGCCGGGCCGGCCAGCCGCTTGGTGTGGTAGAACGCCATGACGGGCGCACACATCATCAGCGCATTGCAGACCACGGCCGTAATGCCACCGCCTAAGGTGCTGTAGCTCACCCAATAAGTAGTGAAGGCGTTCCAGAGCACCAGGCAGAGGTAAGTGTAGCGGAATACCTTCCAGCCGCTGGCGCCGCGTTGCGTGAGCAGTTGCTCCAGGCGCAGGTAGGGCACCCAGGCCACCAGCAGCATCAGCGCCAGCCCGGCCGGGTGCACGGGCCAGCCCAGCCACAGCAGGCCGGCGCTCAGCAGGGCCAGCAGGCTAGGCAGCCAGTAGGCCAGGCCAGTAGGCGGTGAGGTCCGCGTTTCGGGAGAAGCCAGGGTGGAGTTATTCGTCACGGTCGTCGGTTGCGTAGCGGTCCTGCTTGATACGTTCTTCTTTCTCGCGACCCTGTACCACCAGTACAATTTCGCCTTTGATGGCCGCGCGGGCCGCAAAGTTGGCAGCCAGCTCGGCCAACGGGGCCGTTACGGTTTCCTCAAACAGCTTAGTCAGCTCGCGGCTCACGGAGGCCGGCCGGTCGGGGCCCAGCACTTCGGCCAGCTGCTCCAGCGTCTTCACAATCCGGTGCGGCGACTCGTAGAAAATCATGGTGCGGTGCTCCTGGGCCAGCTCCTTGAGGCGGGTCTGGCGGCCCTTCTTCACCGGCAGAAACCCCTCAAACGTGAATCGCTCGGCCCCGAACCCCGACTTGAGCAGCGCCGGCACGAAGGCCGTGGCGCCGGGCAGGCATTCTACTTTCAGGCCCCGGGCCAGGCACTCGCGCACCAACAGAAAGCCGGGGTCCGAAATTCCGGGCGTGCCGGCATCCGACACGAGGGCCATGGTTTCTCCTTTCTCCAGCCGGTCGAGCAGGCGCTGCACCTGCTGGTGCTCGTTGTGCAGGTGGTAGCTGAGCATGGGCTTTTTCAGGCCCAGATGCTGCAGCAGGCGGCCACTGGTGCGCGTGTCTTCGGCCAGCACGGTATCTACTTCGCCCAGTATCCGGATGGCCCGCAGGGTAATATCCTCCAGGTTGCCGATGGGCGTGGGCACGAGGTAGAGCAGCGTGGGCGTGGGTTCTGACATGGCAGCAAAGGTAGGGCCGTGCCGCCTAAGCTACAGACTCGGCCCCATGCCGGGTGGCCAACTCCTCAATGCGCTCTGCCAGCCGGTGGTCACGCTTGGTTACGGTGTTGCCGGCGTCGTGGGAGCGCAGCCGGAACTCCACGGTATTGTACTCATTGGCCCACCACGGGTGATGGTCCTGCGCCTCGGCGGCTTCGGCCACGTCGGTCATGAAGGCGAAGGCCGTTTTGAAGTCGGGGAAGCGGTAGCGGCAGGTAAGGGCGTTGTCGTGTTCGGTCCACATGGGCATTGGAGTTAAACAAGGATATTCCGGACTTCCATCAGAGCAAAGCCCAGCAGATTGAGGCCGTGCCATTCAGCCGGATTGGCAGCCTGCGGGTGGTTTTGCGCCAATCCGATGCCCCACACCGGGTCTACGGGGCTGGCCTCTACGAGGACGCGGGAACCCGTGCCGAGCAGAAACGCCCGCAACGCCGGATGCTGCTTGAACTTAGCCACGTTGCTTTGCACCACAATAGCAAAACGGGCGGCATTCAGTGGGCTTCCTCGAAGTTGCGGACGGTGCGGCCCAGCTTTTTTGCTTGGTCGGGATGGGTAGACGCCAGAATGGCCTGCCGGGCGGCTTCGTCCTGAAACAAGCGGGCTTTTTCAGCCATCATATAGTGCTCGGCGGTAGCGTAGGTGTCGCCGGCCACCTCAAATGGTGCCGGATACCATTGGCTGAACACTTCCTTACCGATGTGGCCGGCGCCGGTGTGGCCCCAGAAATACAGGTACTTGACGGCCGCCCCGGCTTCCAGGTGCTGCAGTAGGCTCTCAACGGAACGAATGGCGGGCAGAGGAGCATCAGACATGATAAACCAGGGAAAGGCAGGAATATTTTAGAGAACTGGCGATACCAAAGCTAAGCTCATACCGACGACTCACTCAAGAACGAGGACACCCGCGGCGGTTTCGGCAACCGGGAAGGCTACGGCACCAACAGCAGCGCCGGCATCTACTATCGTGCAGCCATGCTCTGAGTTACACAAGGCTTCTTTTCAGACATAGCCTAGTATAATGGCAAGATAAGAAGCCGCAATTCTATCACCTTGTGCACGGTTGGTTCAGCGGCTGATGCTGGCCAGTGCCTGTTTCAACTCCTTCTGCATGGCTTGCACTACCAGCAGCGCTTCTTCCTGGCTGGACTGGCGGTAGGCGCGGGCGGCATCGGTGGTTTGGTCATTCTCGTGCTTGCTCAGCTCCGCTAACGTGTCCATGCGGGTGAGCGAAAACTGAATCTGCTGCCGTACCCGCTGCCACAACTCACGGCTCAACGTCTGGTCGTTGGCGAAGCTGGCCTCCAGCAGCAGAATATCCGACGCTACCTGCCCCATATAGTCGAGCAATACCTGCTCGGTGAGGGAGAGCAGACGGGGTTTTCTGTCTATCACGCACAGTGTGCCAACGGCAGAGCCATCGGAGGAGCGGAGAGGCCGACCGGCATAAAAGCCTAGCTGCAGCCCCCGCACAGCATCCATATTGACCAGCTCGCACGGATGCTGCGCCAGGTCTTCGAACACCGTGATGCCTTCGTGCAGCACGGCTACCGAGCAGAGACTAGCGGAACGGGAGGTGCGCTCCACTGCCTGCAGCCCCGCGTTGCCGGCAAATACTACCTCCTCAGCTCCTACTAAGGACACCAGGGCAATAGGGACAGCGAAAAGCCTGGCCAGAATACTTACAAACTCATTGAATAATGGCTGATTGGGCTGAAAAAGCACCTCGTACTGGCTGAGCGCATCAAGACGTTGGCCTTCGTTATCCGGAATCAGCCCAGGAAAAGCATTTGGCATAGCTAAAGGTAAAGAACAAGGCCACGTATCGGCTACGCATACCGGCTCAAATTCAGATGTGGTGGGCAGTAGACACCCAAAAAACGGCGTGTTTGTGGCTTGGCAGGGTCGTTGGTCTGGCGCGAGCCGGCAACACCTAATACTACGCTGCGGGCAGATTCCTGTTCAGCAGTAGTAAGTAGGTAGATGAAATTGAGTGCCGCATGCAGCTGCGGGCATGTTTTACGGCTGCGGGCTGGATTTGGCTGGGCTACCGCGCATAGCCAGGGCCATAAACCTTTTGGCGTGGCACAACCTAAACCCAAAGCCGCGAACCACAGTACATACCTCCAGACAGTTCCCCACCTCAACACCTCTATTCCTATGGCAATTGACCCCAACGACCGTCCCGTACGCGTCATCAACGACGATACTACCGAGCAGGAAATGAAGGCCGGCCACATCACGCCCGGCGGCGACCCGCCCAAGAACGAGGACGCCCGCGGCGGCTTCGGCAACCGGGAAGGCAAGGAAGGCTACGGCACCGACAGCGGCGCGGGCATCTCGGCCGTGTCAGTCAACGAAAACGCCGACCGTGCCAGCTCGCCGCCCGACAACATCCGCAGCACCGACGAAGGCCGCCCCGACCGCCCCAACCAGGATATGCCCGCCGAAGACGATGTTGAGATGGAAGCCCGCCGCCCGGTAGACGAGCTGGACCGCGACGATGCCCGCCGGGGCCGCGACGAAATGTCGGACCCCGACTCACGTGTGGGAATGGGCCAGATGGACCGCCCAACCGGCACCAACGCCGACCTCACCGACCCCAACGCCACCGACACAGCCATCGACCAGTAATATTCCGTTCATTTAACGTGTACTGCCATGTCAGAGAAAAGCAATAAGAACGAACAGAGCCAGAATAGTCCGCGCAAGCCCGACACGGAAACCCAGGCCAAGGCCGATGCGCTGCCGGTAAATGACTTTGATGCGCAAACGGAAGAGCGGCTGGAGCAGGAGGCTATTGACGCCGGCCTGCGCCACCCCAACCGCAACCTCGACAAGCCCGATATCGACAAGCCGCCCTACAGCTAGGCTGTAAGTAGTATCAAAAGAGTACTTTCTGTGAAGAAGGTGCTCTTTTCTTCTTTACGGCTCTGCTTATTATCTTACGCTGCTCTATTATGGCCCGCTACGTTTCTACCGATCTGCACGGCTGCCTGCGCACCTTTCGGCACCTGCTGGAGCACGAGCTGCAGCTGCAGCCCACCGACGAACTGTACCTGCTGGGCGACTACGTGAACAAGGGCCCCGATAGCCGTGGGGTGCTCGACTACCTCATGGCCCTGTCGGCGCGGGGCTACCAGGTGCATTGCCTGCGCGGCAACCACGACCAGGAGCTGCTTGATGCGGCACTGGGCCATCGTCACCTCACGTGGGCATCTGCTGCCGACCGGGGCCTAACGCTGGAGAGCTTTGAGGTAAGTCGCGCCGAGGATATCCCGGACCATTATCTGCGGTGGCTGAGTGCCCTGCCCTATCAGCTCGATATTCCGGGCTTTACGCTGGTACATGCCGGGTTCAACTTTCAGCTCCCGCCCGACCGGATGCGCACCGACTGGCATACCATGCTTAACATCAAGCAATTCACGGTTGATGACTCTAGGTTGCAGGGGCGTCGGCTGGTACATGGCCACGTGCCCACTCCTACTGCCGAAGTGCAGCGCCGGGTGCGCGTACGCAGTAGTGCAATTGGCCTGGACACCGGCTGTGTATACCGCCACAACCCGGAGCTGGCTCATCTGGCCGCCCTCAACCTCGACACCTTCGCTCTGACGCTAGTACCCAACCGGGAGCAGCCCTATCCTATAGCTCGCCGCTGAACTCACTTCTGCACTGATGGACGTGAAAGCGCCCAGCCCCTGGCTTTTGCAAAACGCGAAGCAAAGAGGCTGGTCGCTTTCGTATTTGGGAGCAATGGTATTTATCCCGCATGCAGGGAATGGAAAATATAATTATATGATAAATTGTTTATAATGGATATCTAACTTATGTTGTTATAGTTATAATTGTGCTTCGATTGCAGGCGTCTGTTGTTAACAATAAAACAAGATTTGAGAAGCTAGTGAGTAGCTGTAAAAGTCAAAACAGGGAGAAGGTATTCTGGCATAGTAAAGTTAAAAAATGCTTTTAATGCTTTTTAAAGCAGTATAATAATTGAGTGCATAGGCGGCTTACTGCTGATAATGCAAAATTAAAGATGATGCCTATTGCATAGATTCAAATTGAATCTATATTTGAACGATCATATAAAATATGATTAAGCGAAAGAGCTGTAATTAAACTTTGCTAAGAAGCTTGCGGCTGTAGGTATGCACTATGCCTTGCGCTTATGCGGTACATCTGCTATGCAGCAGATGGGATACTTGGATTGTGAAGCCGGCCACTCTGTATGGAAATGGCTTGCTCTTTCGCTTGTTCAATCACGCTTGCCCATTTCTGGTACCATGAAAACACCATTACCTATTACCGCTACCTCTTCCCGGCCCCGCCAGTTGCGCGGGTGGTTGGCTGGTTCTTTATTTCTGCTGGCTTCCTCGTCGGCATGGGCCGCCCCGATTGTGAAAACAGTGGGTGCCGCCGGCACCTACGCCACTATTGCGCAGGCGCTCAGCTCTATTGCCGGTGTGGCAGCACAGCCAGTAGAAATTCAGCTGCTGGACGCCTCCTACACGGAGAACGTAGTAATCAACAAGGCAGGCACCGCTACTAATCCCATCACCATCCGGCCCGCTACCGGGGTATACACCGAAATCAACGGTACCCTGACCTTTGGGGCCGGCAGCAGCTACGTAGTAATAAGCGGGCACAATGGCGCCAATGCCCGTACGCTCACCCTCCGCCAGACGGATATTTCGCTGGCTACCGTGCTGTTTCAGGGAGATGCCTCGCACAACAGTCTCAGCCAGACGCGCGTACTGGGGAGCTGCCAGATGCCGGGCCTGGGCGTGATTACCATTGGCAACGCGGCCAGCGGCGGTGCCGGCAACGACCACAACACGCTCAGCGACAACCTGATTTCCAGCGCATCTGCCATCAGCCTGCCCAAAACGCTGGTGTATGCTTTCAACATTCAGCCCGGTACGCTGAACGATGCCACAACCGTCATCGACAACGACCTAGCCAACTTCACGAGCAGTGGCCTGCAGATACAGAGCGGCAACGGCCTGAACTGGAACGTGTCGAACAACGACTTCTTCTACGACGCGGCCACTATGCCCAACACTGCCCAAACGGCTATTGCGTTTGAGCCGGGCTCTTCCTCGACCAACAATGTCATCAGCGGCAATACCATTGGGGGGCGCGCTGCTGCTGCCAGCGGTGGTGCCTGGGTAAACACCAGCGCCGAGTTCCGGGGCATTGTGGTGAACTGCGGCGCGGGCACCAGCACCACCGTGAGCAACAACCTGATCAGCAACGTAAGCCTGACCAGCACCACGCAGCCCCTCACGGCGCTGCGCCTGGAAAACGGTTGGGCTTCGGTGTCCAATATCAGTGTCACGAACGTGACCAACAGCGGACAAGGCGGCGTTATCAGCCTCAACTCGCGCGCTGATACTGACCTGAGCAACTTCACGGTGGCCAGCGGCCAGATTGTGAATGTGGAAGTAGGCGGTGCCCTGACCGTAAGCGGCAACCTGCGCAATGACGGGGTGCTCAAAAATGCCGGCGACGTGCTGGTAAGAGGCAACTTCCTAAACAGCGCCTCCGGTACGTACAACCAAACCCAGGGCACGCTCGAAATCAAGGGCGACATGAACAACCAGGGCGGCACCTTCACCAGCGTTGGGGGCTTGGTGAAGCTTACCGGCAACGGGCCGCAGCTGGTGAGCGGTGGCGTGTATTTCAATCTGGAAATCAACGGCTCCGGCAACAAAACCATCACCAACGATGCCGACATCATCAGCCAATTGACGCTGACCAACGGCATTCTGGTAACCGGCACTCACACAATTGAGCTGCTGGAGCAGGCCAACATCACGGAGTCGGATAACAGCTATGTACTGGGCAAGCTGATGGCGACCCGCACCGTGCGCGCCAACAACACGGAGTTGTTCGGAGGCCTTGGCCTGGAGCTGACCCCAGCCAGCGGCTCGGTGCTGCCCGGCTCTACAGATGTGCTACGCGTAACCGGTACGGCCGCCGCCAGCGCCAACGGCAACCAGGGCATCAAGCGCTACTTCGATGTGGTGGCTACCACACCCAATGGGCTGAACCTGAGTATGGTGATGCGCTACTTGGCTCATGAGCTCAACGGTATTACGCCAGCCAATCTGCGCTTCTTTAAATCGACGGATGCCGGCGTGAACTGGCAGATGCGCGGCGTGAGCAGCAGTGGTGCCGGCTACGCTACGCTGAACAGTGTCGATGGTTTCTCACGCTGGACTCTCGGCGACGTGCTTCGTCCGCTGCCAGTTGGGCTTAGCGCATTTCAGGCGGTGCGCCAAGGCCGCCAGGCTCTCATTACCTGGAGCACTGCTACCGAAGTCAACAACCGTGGCTTTGGGGTAGAAGTAAGCACCGATGGCCGCCAGTTCCGGCAGCTTGGCTTCGTGGCGGCTCGTGAGGGTGGCTCTGCAGCTAAGCGCAACTATCAGTTTGTTGATCAGGAAGAAGGCAAGCAGGGTATCCGCTACTACCGCCTGCGGCAGGAAGACCAGGATGGCAAGCTCACCTACTACGGTCCGGCCACGGTTTCCTTCCAGGAAGGGCTGCCCACGCAGCTGGCGGCGTACCCCACGGTCTTCGGTCAGCAGCTGACCGTGGAAATGACCATGCCTACGGCGACTCCCGTCGTTTTCACCCTCACGGATGCCGTAGGCCGCGTAGTGTGGGAGCAAACGGCCCCACTGGCGGCCGGCCTCACCCAGACGCAACTTGCTCCGCAGTGCCCCGCCGGCCCCTACGTGCTGACGGCCCGCCTGAATGGTACGGTGCTGCGCCAGCGCGTCGTACGCCAGTAGCCTGCCAGCCAGTATAGAGCATGTTTGGGAATTGTCATGCTGAGCTTGTCGAAGCATCTCTACCGCTTCGTCCGGCTCAGCATGACGGAAACGACATTTTTATAAATTCTCAAACACGCTCTATAGAGCACCGAAAGAGCCGTTCCAGGTGGAGCGGCTCTTTTTTTGATCGTAGTGGCAGCTTTACATTGTTAGGCTTTCTGAGTATCTCAGCAGGCGTTTATACGAAAAGAGCCAGCCAATTCGTGTAGCTTTAAAAGCATCGTATTATCCTTCTCCTCCGCCGCTGTTATGTCTGATATCCCAGCTTCTGCTCCTGCTGGCGCTCCGGCGCTGCCCCAGCCCCACCTACACCATACGGCTCTTGCGCCGGCCCGGCGCCGGAAGCGGGCCTGGGTGAAGGAGCGGGCATTTCTGGTCCAGAATATCGTGCGCGGAAACCTGATCCATAATACCGGTGGTGCTTTGCACGTGATGCGCCTGCTCACGCTGCACAAGATGCCAGCGGGGCTGCTGGAGCCGAGCCACCCGTGGGTGAGTGGCCAAATGCCGGATGGCCAGGGGGCAGTGTGGCCCCGTAACGTGGTGTTTCGGACGGCGGTAGCCACCGAGTGGGCCGAAGCTGGGTATGCGCCGGAGTCTGATGAGGTACTGGTGAGCAAAGTGGGCAAGTTTCTGGCAACGATGGTAGGTAAATCGGTGCCGACGCCGGAAATACCGCACGGCACGCGCCGCCGGATGCCGCACGCCATCAACTACCTACACGGGGCCGTGCACTACAACGGCCTGACAGTACTCTTCAACAACTTCGCCGAAGCCCTGGAGTATCTGGCCGATACCCGTTTCCGCAAAGAGCTGCGCCGCATGATAAAAACGGAGCGTCGCGAAGTGACGCTGGTGTTCCGGGAGCGAAACTACGACCCGGTGGAGTACGCCTATTTTTCGGCCTTCGTGATGTCGCATCTGCCGTGGTTTGCCAACGTAAACGGGGCCCAGCGCCGCGTAATGTGGGGCAATCCGTCGCCGTATCCGGCCGTAAACATCATCAATGGCAACTGGGTGGCCGATACGGAGCGCCTGCGCCACGGCGACACTACCAGCATCGTGCGTTCACCGGTAGGGCCGGGGCTGTATTTCCAAGGCCAGTATGGTGTTGCTACCCGTGGCGTTAACAAGCTGGAAAAGACCCACGCCTTTCTGATTAACAACTGGGTGCGCCGGCGCGGCTTCCGTGGAGGGCTCTACTTCGTAGACCGCCGCAAGGTGGAGGCGGAGAAATTCCAGCAATACAAAGCCACCGGTGGCCAGAACTTCATCGGTAACGAGTTAATCCAGAATCCGCTACGCCGCCAAACAAAGTAGCGAAAAGCCTCGCCCTGCATGCTGCATGGAGCGTGTCTACACCTTGTCCTGCCGGATGAGGCGGCGGTAAGCATCTACCATACGCTGCTGCGGCATGCCCAGCCGGTACATAGCCGTGATGAGGTAGTAGATGCCCTGTAGCCGCACCACCCCGTTTTCGCGGTACTTACGGGCCGATGTGACGATGTATCCCGGCAGCACCCGAAAAGGAGCCAGTTGCTTAAGCCGCCGAGTAATTTCCTGATCTTCAAAGACAATCATATCTTCCCGGTAGCCTCCTGACTGCGCAAACACAGTGCGCCGCACGAACAGGCTCTGGTCGCCGAAGCGGAATACCTCGGCACCGAAACGCGTGAACCACGCATTAGCCTTCAGAAACCAGCTGGGGTGGTCGAACTGCAGCCGGTAGCAGCCACTGCCTGCTCCTTGCGCTACTGCCGCCCTGATATCCTGCACAAAACCCGCGGGCGGATACGTATCGGCGTGGAGGAAATAGAGAATGTCGCCGGTGGCCTGGCTGGCCCCGAAGTTGAGCTGCGCGGCGCGGCCTTTGCGCGGGCAGTGCACCACACGGGCGCCGGCCTGCTGCGCCTCGGCGGCCGTAGCATCGGGGCTCTGCGCATCGGCTACCAGAATTTCCAGCGCCGCATCGGCGTCCACAACCGCCCGCAAATGCCGCAGCAGCAGCCCGATGTGGCCGGCCTCTTTATAGGTGGGAATGATGATGCTGATAGAAGCCAGCACAGCAGCCGATTGGGCAGGCGCAGAAGTCATACTTATCCAGACGAAGAAGCTACGGCTCCGGTTACTACGGCTTCGTCGAGTTCTTCTTCATTAGCCATCAGCTTAGTCACGCGGAAATACGGCCTTGTCTTGCAGCACTTTCCGGGCCTCTGCCTGATAAGGATTCTGGGCATCGTCGGCCACTGTCTGCAGGGTTGCTTTGGCCTGAGGAAGCAAGCCCGTGCGCCATTGAGCCATCCCCAGATGATAGAGCGCCTTGCCGGCCAGGGCCGAGCCGGGCTGCCGGCTGGCGCGCAACAGGTAGGTGCGGGCCGCCGTGGCGTCGTCCTGGCGCAGGAGCACTACGCCCATATAATAATAGAGCGAATCGGGGCTCAGGCTGGCTTCGGAAATCCGGCGCATCGACTGCAGCGCTTCCGGATACTGGCCGTTGTGGTACTGGCGCATGGCTTCCGTAAGCAGCAGGTTGCCGGTTCGTTGGGTAGTGGTTTCGCTCAGGCCGGGGTCGGGGGAGTAGTAGCGCGCCCAGGCTTCGTCGGGGCTCAGGGTGTGCGGGCGCAGCCACAGCCACAGTGCTAGGCCTGCCAGCACCAGCAGCACCCCCGATGCTACACCCCAGCGGATCTGGGTGCGGCGGCGGCGGCGCTGAATGCGGGCCAGCGCATCCTGGCGCTGGTCGAGGCGCTTGTCGAGCCCTTTGAGACGGTGGCGCAGGGTTTCGTGGCCGGCCACCCAGCGCAGGTCGGCCGTAAACCGCTCGTAGGCTTCGTAGGCCGCGCTTAGCTGCTCGTCCTGCTCCATCCGCAACTCAAAAGCAGCCTGCTCACTCTCCGACATCTGCCCATCGGCAAAGCGTTCCAGCTCATCGAGGTAGGGGCGCAGGTCGATGGGTGGTGTCATAAGCGAGAGGAGGCGAGAGAAGGATAAGCAGAGAGAAGGATACAGCGGCGAAGCTACGCAGAAGCCCGCCAGAACCAGCAGACAATTTAAGCGTCGCCGGAAGCCGGGTCAGCCGCCAGTTGTGCACGCAGATGCAGGTCGTAGAGGCGGCGCAGGCAGCCCGACTTCTGGAGGCGGGCCACGGTGGCGTTGGCGAAGCCCATCTTGCCCGCTACTTTCTCGAAATTATAGCCCCGGAAGTAGAAAAACATGAGCACCTGCTGGCAATCGGCGGTGAGTTGCGTGAACAGCCCGAGCAGTCGCCGGCGCCGCCCCGATTCAGCGGCCGGCAGTACATCGGATTCGTCGGTAGTGGTTTGCAGGTTCTGGGCCGCCATGCCGTAAACGTGCGCTCTGAGGTCGGGGGGCAGCTTGGTAAGCCGTCCGTCCGCCACCTGGTCGTAGAATTCTACCAGCACCGTGCGCAGCAGCTCGTGCGCTACCGCCGGCTGCAGCTGGTGCTGCCGCCGGGCCCAGCGGGCAAACAGGTCGCGGTTTTCCTGGTAAAATTTGATCAGAAACGTCTGATTGCCAACGCGCAGGTGGGTCAGGGTTTCGGCTAAGGGCTGAGTCACGGCACCAGAAATAACAAGTCGAAAACAGGCCCCATCAGCTACTGCTGGTTGGGGGCGGAACAAGATAACGCAGAAAGTTGGGTTCAAGGACGGCGCACACCACCGGACCCGGTAAAGTAGGCCAGTTTCAGTCTCAGGTGGGCAGCTGCTTCGCGCGCGGGAGTTCTGCGGCGGCCTTGCCGGCATGCGGCTCGTCGCGGTAGGCCTGGGCCCGGTAGGCTACCGGCGACAGGCCCGTATGCTTGCGGAAAAAGCGGGTGAAGTAGCCTGAATCGGCAAACTGCAGGGTGTAGGCAATTTCGGAAATCGAGGAGGACGTGTACACCAGGTGGTTGTGCGCCCGCCGGATGGTGTTGGCATTCACGATTTCCAGCGCCGACTTGCCTTTTACTGCCTGGCAGATGCGGTTCAGGTGTACCGGCGTGATGTTCAGCTCCCGCGCATAGTCCGAAATCTTTTTCTCAAACGGCGCCGCCCGGGCCACGCTTTTCTGGAATTCGTGGAAGTAATGCAGGTTGCGGTTGGAGCTGCCGGCGGCTTTGCGCTCCTGGTGCTTCAGGAGCCGGAACAGCTTCACAAACAGTAGCTTAAAATAGCCATTCAGGGCCAGTTGCCGCTCCGGTAGCTGGGAGTGCATTTCGGCATGAATGTGCCGCTCCAGGTTCAGCAGCTCCGCAAAGCTCTCCTCCTCCGTGAAGTCGCTGAGTACATACAGGCTGTTAAGCTCAATCAGGATAGAAGGACTCACCTGCAGGATCGTGTCCAGCAATGCCTCGGCTACTGTGAGGGAACGGCCTTTCACCTGTGGGCTGAAGGTGAAGCCGTGAACCGTGCCGGCCGGGATAAGCACCACGCACGGCGTCACCAGCTCCATAGGCTCCGCCACGGCATCGAGGGTTGCCTGCCCGGCCTCCAAAAAAAAGAGCTGGTAGAGGTTGCCGTGCAGATGCGGTTTCAGGCCCCAGTTGGTGGTGCGGTTGCGCGGCGCAATCAGTTGGCTGTAGATGTAGGTGTGCGAGACCTGCGCCTTGTCGTCGCCGTAAAGACCGTTGTAGTGAGCTATTTGCTTGGACATGGTAAGGGGAGTAGAGGGCCTGTTAGCTGACGTGGAGTCAAGATGCCGGCCCACTACCAGGCAAAATGTTCTTTTTGTCCTGATAATATGCCGAAACATCTCATTTGATTCCTGCGCCAGCCAGTAGCTTTGTCATACAATTTATGCCGTTTTGTTGAAGTAGTTGCTCTACTGCCTTTCCGGTCTGCACTCCCTGGTCCTCGCCCCACATGTTTTGTTTGTCCGCCCATTACATAGGGTGGGCCGGAAGCGGTTTTTTAGGACAACACGGCTACTGTCTGGTCGCCTGCGGCTTCCGGCTATAGCCTTCCCACTCAAATTCCCACTTTACCCCTACTCCTATGACTACGCTTGACGCCCGCCTGGCTCCGCTGGGCATCACGCAGGCCGCCCAGGTGCACCTGAACCTGACGCCTGAGCAGCTCACGCAGGAAGCCCTGCGCCGCCACGAAGGCGTGCTCACCGACACCGGTGCCCTGATGGCCGACACCGGCCAGTTCACCGGCCGCTCCCCCAAAGACCGTTTCGTGGTGAAAGACGCCGGCACCGCCGACAGCGTGTGGTGGGGCGACATCAATATTCCGTTCGCCGAAGACAAGTTCGAACAGCTACACCAGAAAATGGTGCAGTACCTGGCCGACAAGGAAATCTACGTGCGCGACGCTTACGCCGGCGCCAACCCCGACTATCAGCTGAAGCTGCGCGTGGTCAACGAGCTGGCCTGGCACAACCTGTTCTGCTACAACATGTTCCTGCGCCCCGCTGAAGGCGCCGACACCAGCTGGACGCCCGACTTCAGCATTATCTGCGCCCCCGGCTTTGAGGCCGACCCGGCCGTGGACGGCACGCGCCAGAAGAACTTCGCCATCCTCAACTTCTCCAAGAAGATGATTCTGATTGGTGGCACGGGCTACGCCGG